>JBFNNX010000024.1:0-1795 GCA_040791665.1 Candidatus Thiodiazotropha sp.
TGTGAGTCATTTCCTCTCCTCTCTTCTATGCCGGCGCCAACTGTTTCACCCACTTTATCACTTATAAGTTCACCAGTGTTTTGTTTCCCTTTACCACTTCCTTCTCCCTGCTCAGTGATTTCACAGGTTTCGTTTTTATCAGAGTTCGCCTGCTGCACTGCCATTTCATTTTCAGTTAAGTTAACCTGTTGCTCTATCCTTTCAGTTTCCCTGGAGCTTGCCGCTGGTGTAGTTGCGTTCAGCCCAACTGATTGCACAACTGGCTCGACGCTCTTCGGTCCTCCGCCGATGACATTTCCTTCCAGTCCCGTTGACGATGGAATAGGTTGCGGCTGGCTTGCAAGTCCATGGGGTTCCTCTCCAGAGAGTGGCAGTTGTGACATCTCTGCTGGTGGGTGCATGAGGTGGCTTTCCATTCCCGATAACATGAGTGGCGACTGGACAATTCCGGCCATACTTTGTAGGAAGGCCGTCAACTGACTGGCAATGTCCGTCCGTTGCTCTTCTGGGATGCTAATAATGCTGCCAGCAGAATGCTCCTCACCTGCTTGCTGCAGGGAAACACCAGGGAACGCATCAGGTACAGTCGTAGGAGGAGGTAACCTTGGCGTCGCCAGAGCTGAATGGTTAGCTGCCTGCGGAACCAAAGGAGCGAATGTGTCTTCCACCCTAGACATCTCCAACGGTCTGTAGATTGCAGATTGGGTCACTTCTGTCACTTGCCTCGCTGCTGCAGGAGCCACAACTTTATGCTCAAGCTCGCTGTCTCCAGAACCCAGGAAGTATAACAGACTCGCTTCCGGGGTCAGGGCCTTAAAGTCTGAAGCTCCAAAAACATGTGGCTGACGACTTTCCATCAAATATGGAAGACTATTGGTGACCTTCTGCTTGACTGCTGCCACCAGATGACGGGTGTAGCCTGTGGTATGACTGAGGATCTGGTCCTTTCTGAGGCACATAAACCCGCAAAGCCGACACTTGAATGGGATTGCATCTTCTGACATATGTTTCCGCATAAAATGATCTTCCATCCGGCATTTGATGTTGATAGTTCTGACTCCCACCTTCTCACATTCAAGGCATTGGTAAGCTGTTCCTCTATGACGTGCACGCACAATCCTCTCCCGGTCAACTCCCGCAGCAATCAAGGTTTCTATGTACTGCTCCATGGTATCTGAAGACATAAAACAAACATTAAGAACCCCCTATGTTACTCCTACTGACATCAGCCTGTGCAAGTGTTTTATCTCTTCCTTACTTAACATGATTAATTTACAGGGGCAATGACAGTATACCTGGTTCTTTTCGTAGGAAGCTCTTTGACGGAATCTTCCATTGTTAAACAACTTCAGCTCTTCCTTTAATCTGTAGTACAATCGATTGTAGGGACCGTTCCATCTGACTATCATCTTCATTCATCTCATCTCAAACCCGCTTTACTTTCCATACCATCTTTAACACAAAATATCCCGAACAAAACTTGTCTCGACAATAATCACCGTTCTGAAACGCTTTGCAAAGGACAAAATACCCGTTCTAC
Organism: Candidatus Thiodiazotropha sp.; assembly: GCA_040791665.1. Classification (GTDB taxonomy): domain Bacteria; phylum Pseudomonadota; class Gammaproteobacteria; order Chromatiales; family Chromatiaceae; genus Thiodiazotropha. Next base: position 1,541 of record JBFNNX010000024.1, read on the forward strand.
TTTCTTTCACCCGGTAATTTTACCTCTTCGAATCCATCAACCATCGAGCATCTCCGAACTTTGTCAGACTTACCTTGTCCCCTCCCAATCTTCTATCAGGTCGAGAGATAATCCCAAAACCTCTCATGTCCAAGTATTCCCCATCTTGCATGTTCTTCACTTACCCGGCTTCAGTCAACGATCAGCCTCGCCTGCCTCTCTATTCTTACTTAGAAACCACCCCCTTCCCATGAATCCTTAATTATGATTTCCCTA
>JBFNNX010000025.1:0-1407 GCA_040791665.1 Candidatus Thiodiazotropha sp.
ACTCCATTCTAATTCAGAGATGATCTCAGGTTTATATATGGATTCGTAATTTTCAATTGTTTCCGGAGTTGATATTCCCCAACCTGAAAATGCTGACAAACCCATAAATCTACTCAATGATTGGTCTATCCAAAGCCGAATATGATTCTTTGCTGCAGGAGACAGAGATTCCATCAGTTTTGCGGCTCTTTTAAGATCATTTCTTACTTCAGATGGGACTGGATTGCACATTTCTTCTTCTTTTTTGTTTTTCACCAAGTCTACTATTCTGCATGCATGCCTTAATAGGTCATCATTATCGTCAATTTCCCTGAGCCGTCGTTTTTGGTCTGGTGTGAATGCACTCATAGTGCAACCTCACTCAGTAGCTTGCGCCGATCAGATCCTATGAATTTTGCGTAATGCTTTTCCAGCATACGGATACTGGTTCCGCAGTTTTCGGCGACGATCTGAGCCGGCACGTGGGCCAGTAGAGCCTTTGATATGTAGTAGTGGCGTAATGAGTAGAAAACCGTCTCTGAGGGGAGCTTGGCTGCCTTCACTGCCGCTTTCATAGGTCTGTGCTGCTGTGATTTCCCCCAAGGTGTACCGTCATCCTTTATCAGTAAATATGCATTTGGTAATCGGTCTTTGGTGATCTGTTTGAAAAAGGAGAGGGCATCATCTGAGAGGTAACAGTCGCGTTCCCCTGTTTTTCCATCGAGGTGAAGCGTCCCATTGATCTGGTCGAGATTGTATACCCTGGCAGTAATGAGTTCGCCGTATCTGGCACCTGTCAGCTTGGCGGCAATAAGAAGATTCTTGAAGCCACCTTCAGAATGTTCCAATAACCTATTGACTTGCTTGGCCGTTAGGAAGAGTTTTCGATTTTCACCCACATCTTTAAAAACGGAAACTCGGCGCCATGCTGTATCTGTACCAATGCGACCAGAACGAAATGCCAGATTGAATGCAGCCTTAGCCATAGATAGGATCCGGTTGGCGGTATCCTTTGATCGACGTACTTTCTCGGGATCATCAGAAACCTTCACCAACCGGTCCCGCCACCGTTTCAGTTGAGATGTGGTTAGATGGGAGAGTTCGACTTTCCCAAGGGATTTAACTAGATGCTTCTGTAGGGATTGGTTTACCGCCCTCGATGATTTTTCGCTGTTTTCCACACGAAGGTGTGCAACATAGTCAGAGACGCACTGCTTGACGGTATATCGAAGATCAGTCTTTTCCTCGAGCTGCCCAACTTCATCGAACCATGCGTCAGCGGCTTTTGCTGCTGCCTCATAGTCCATGGCCTCATCAGAGCCAAGTTTGCGAAATTTGTACTCGCCATCAATCAGGATTCTGGCTATCCAGGTCCCCCCATCCTCCAGTTTCCGATAACCGAGATGCCGCCCAGGGTAGAGCCGTTTG
>JBFNNX010000026.1:0-196887 GCA_040791665.1 Candidatus Thiodiazotropha sp.
ACGAACAGATGCTTGAAGCGAGAAGCAACTTGAAAATCGCGATACCCGGAGCTGTCGCCATTATCCTTGTACTCCTGATGATTCATTTTGGCCGTGCCGATCGTACGGTGATGGTAATGACCGCCTTACCGTTTGGCCTGGTGGGCGGTATGTGGTCGGTATATCTTGCAGGATACAATCTTTCGGTGGCTGTGGCTGTCGGTTTTATAGCGCTCGGTGGCATCGCTGTGGAGACTGCTGTGGTAATGCTGCTCTATATCGATCAGCAGGTGCGTACGCTACCACCGTTGGACCGGCATCAATTGTTTGCCGCCATTATGGCGGGTGCTGCTTTACGCGTCAGGCCAAAACTTATGACCGTTTCAGTCATCATTGCCGGCTTGTTGCCAATATTTTTCACTGAGGGACCTGGTTCTGACGTCATGCGTCGAATTGCTTTGCCAATGGTGGGCGGTATGGTCAGTACTACCGTCATGACCCTTATTGTGGTTCCTGTGATCTATTTAATCTGGGAGGCGCGCCGGCTGCCCGAGACTGTACCGACTTCACTAAAAACCGATGAATACTCATCCAGACTGCCCTAAGAGGATTTCGAACATGAAGAAATTAATCAAATTGATCTCAATTGCGTTTGCCGGCGTGATCATTGCTGCTCCAGTTATAGGCGACAGCCACAGCGGCCATAGTATGCATGGTCACGGTGAAATGACGAGTAGCGCTACTCAGGGTATGGGGAAGGGTGTGCTGCACAAAATCGATGTGGAAAACAAAATCGTCAATCTGACGCACCAACCAATTCCCGAGCTCAACTGGATGGGGATGACAATGGACTTGCCGGTTACAAGACGGGTCGACTTGTCTGGATTCAAACCAAATGACAAGGTTAACTTTATGGTAAAAAAAGGTCGTGACAAACAGTTTCGTATCACCGCCATGGAATTGGACAAGTGAACGAAGGGCGGTGAGCAAACAATCTCAACCATAACGAAGATCTCTTGGATCTGCACAGGATGCCGTGACAGATAAGTTGATCTTCAGGGGCATACAATGATGGCGAGGCTGCTGTATTATGAAACGGCGGTGGTTTGTTTGGTCTCGAACAGCCTCAGACTGGCTATCAATAGCGTGCCGATTATCATGATGCCGGCTGCAAGGTAGAGTCCGTCACTATAGCTTCCGCTACGTTCAGCGAGCACTCCAGTGATGGCGGGGATGATGATCTGGGCAATCCCATAAGAGATGGTCATTTTCCCCATCATCTTGGCGGGACGGGTAGGGTAGTAGCGCCCAGCCATGGTGAGCACAAGACTGACGATGCCGATGAATGTTCCCCCAAACAACAATGCACCGGCCATCGCCATGATGGGGCTATGATCTATGACCGGTAACAGAATGCCGACAGTCTGCAGCAGAAAGGCTATGAGCAGGGCGTTGAGATCACCTGTGCGGCGAGCCACCAGGTCCCATAGGATACAGGCGGGCGCTGCGGCCATGCCAAGGATGAAAAAGCTCCAGGCGCCCAGCCCGTTGAGACCGGGCAACTGGTCGATAATGGCCACGATGAAGGTGGCGCTGACGACATAGCCCGCACCCGCGCAAAAGTAGGCAGCCATGAAGAGTTGCAGAAAGCGCCGACCGGGTGGCGTATCGACCATTACCTCGCCGCTGCGTGTGATCTGGCTGGTATCGGGAGGGGGTAGCCATGCCCAAGCGGGCAAAACCATCAGAGTGCCCATCAGACTCAACATCAGCCATTGACCGCGCCAGTCGAATTGGTGACTCATCAGCTCAACCGCAATGGCGCCGAACGCGATACCTAGACCTACACCGCTGAAGTGAATTCCCAGCTCGCTGCGATGACCATGTCTTATGAGCCAGTTGAGAATGAGACCGGAACCCAACAGCAGTCCCGCGGCGCTGCTCAGACCCGCAATAAAGCGGTAGAAGGACCAGAGCCAGATATTTTCGGTAAGCCCCATTCCCAAGGTGGAAACCACGGCCACGACCAAGCCGATGCGATAGAGACGGTCTTTGAGCACCAGGTTACTGATCAGTGATGCCGTAATTGCACCGCTCAAATAGCCAAGATAGTTGACCGCCGTTAACCAGCCTCCCTGGGAAAGTCCTAATCCGGCTTGTTCCAGCATGATCGGGAGTAGCGGTGTATAGGCAAAGCGGGCAATGCCCAACATCAGTATCAGGCTGATAATGCCGCCAGTCAGTACTTTTAGTCGTTCAGTCTGGTTGCCCATGTGAGGCTTTTTAGATACATATTATCTTAGGGCCTGTTAACACTAATCCAATACACCCTGCTGGGGCTGTTTTTGTGCCCAGCAAGGCAGAATGAGCGAGGTGTAGTCATTCTACATGAGCGAATGATAACGCCGCTGGGGGCAAAAACAGCCCCAGCCCTTCGGGTTGTGCCTGAAAAAGCGCCACTCGGCGTTGCTCGTCGCTCATTTGGAATAACCAAACCTCTCTCCTCGCGCCTTGATTGGCGCTTTTTCAGGCACAACAGGGCGTATTGGATTAGTGTTAACAGGCCCTAATAATACTCATTAAGATGAGTCATTCGAATTTTTTGTGTTCAATGAAACCGTAGCGTGACCATCAGATATTTGTAACGATACTACTATTGTGCTTCAAGAAGCAGAACCAGTTCGAGAGTATAACCAAAATAGGGGAAACTAGTTAGATGTGTCTCATCTCAGAGTTTAGCAGGATGCACTTTCCCGGCCTGATTTTGTCAATCCGTACTTTTTGGTTAATTTTCTATAAATTTGCCCGCAAAATTTTCTGAATAGCTATTTGTAAAAAAGCATCTTTGATCACTACCATCAGTATTAACATAATGTTACTTATAATATAATTTTTGACTCGCAATATTCTTGTAGACTTGAGACATCCTAGATTATTCAAGCGAAATGGTAAATGATGGAACAAGATGCCAAGCGTCCTTTGTCAACATCAAACAGGGTTCAAAGCTACGTATGCAATTGATCCAGGCATCTCAGTTATCAGGCGGATAACTTGCATGTTTGGTGACATGGGGATGATTTCATATCTTTTATACTACTACGGTCAAATGATGACCCCACTCTATGTTGTATATCTATGGGTATCATCTTCCTAGCCAATATGAGCCATGAAATCCGTTCACCTATTAATGGTCTAATCGGTCTATTGGAGTTGCTAAGTGTTACGCCTTTGGCAGAAAAGCAGAAATCACTGGTACACGGAGCTCAATCATCAGCAGCTATGCTGTTGCACTTGGTCATGATGTATTGGACATTAGCAAAATTGAAGCGGGATGCATAACAATCTCGAATGCTCCTTATGATTTGCATGCTCTAATAAATAGTGTTATTGGCATATTTGACAACGAGGCAAGAAAAAAGAATCTGATACTAAAGCGTAATATTGATCCGGCATGTCCATACTGGTTGGTCGGAGATGAACTACATTTGCTAGTGTCAGGAAAGGATTAGCGCAAAGGCAAATAAGCCAGGTCTTACATTCGGTATTTATTAGAAGCGGTATCGAAGTTATTGAAAGGGAATCCTTTGCCAAGGATGGAAAGTATAATGTCGCGACCATTAAGAAATTGAGCTTTCTTGTGCATTTTATCATGTGACCAATCACTGTCATCTTCAGGTATTGGTGTATCCACAGCTGTGGTTAATCTGCCTTATTCTTGCGGTTGATCAGCTTGATCCTGATATAGTTGTCCTCAAAATACTGTTCCAAGGCGGACTTGGTTTTATCGATGATATCAGCCAGCTCACTCAGATAGCGTTGGCCGTTTCTCCTGATCTCTTCACTTGATAAACGATTAAGCTTGCTGGCCTTGTCGAAAAGGTGAGTGGCGCCAATATTGCCCGCGGCGCCCTTGATTGCATGTGCATCATCGATAATCTGCGTAATATCGGTGCCCTGTAGCGCAATTTCCATACGCTCCGTACAACTGTAGACATCAGTAAGAAAGTTATTGATCAGTTCCTCAAAAAAGCCATCACGTGTACTCAATCTGGTTAATTGATCAAGTGTGTCCCTGTCAATGTATTGCAGTTTTTTTGATGTATATGGGGTTGTCTTGCGATTTGCCTTGTAGCTTGCGGGAACCGATTCTGAAACTTTATTGTCATTCTCGGTCAGGCGGTGGATCTCCTCGATCAAGGCATTAATGTCGATAGGCTTCTGTAAATAGACATCAGCACCAGCTTCCCGGCACTGCTGTTCCGCGTCTTTGGAGATATTTGCTGTCAGAATGATAAAGGGTATATCCTTTATTAGACCATATCCGGATTTGTACTCGCGTATAACATCTAGTCCACCGATTCGGGGCATTTGCATATCGAGGATGGCCAAATCGTAATCACAATCTTCGAATTTCTCCAAGGCACTCTGTCCATTTTCGACCAACTCTACTTCATATCCAGCCTTGGTCAGCATCTCACCAAGAATTAGACGATTGACAGCTGTGTCTTCAGCAACAAGGATCTTTAACTTGTCCTGACACTGGGTATGGGCCCAGCTATCGATTGCCTGTACACCCTCCGGTAGGCTGGTATCGAGAAATGCAGTGTGAATGGCATTATAAAGTTGGCGCCGGTTTTCCAGGTTATGGACAACTGAATCTATTTCAGGCGGTACATCGAATGGTTGGAATTTGCCGACAGTGTCAATCAATATCAGGTGAGTGTGATCGCCTGCTACTTCACGTAATCTTTTTGTCAGAGGTTCAAGGTTATCATCAACATGTTCCGCATCCAGAAGTAATAGTGGCTGTTGATCAGATGTCGAGGCGCTTTGAGTGATGAGGTCAGTCAACTCCTCGACTGTACTGACCACATCATTTCCTATTTCCCACAGCTTCAGTGGTTGGTTGATCTTATTGTAGAATTGAAGGCTGTTAGTGAATGTGATTGTGGTGTGTCCCGTGTAGCTCTGTTCCTTTGCTGACTCAGGTACCTCGAGTGGAAGATCAAAATAGAACCGAGATCCCTTTCCAAGCGTGCTTTCCACATAAATATCACCACCCATACAATTGACGAGTTCTTTGGAAATTGTCGTACCGAGGCCGGAACCGCCATACTCTCTGTTAATGGAATCATCGATCTGGTTGAAACGTTGAAATATATTTTTCAGTCCCTCTTGAGCGATACCGATACCGGTATCGATAACCTCAAATCTTAAATTAACCATTGAGTCTGTGGTATGCAATGAGTTGACTCTGATATCTACATAACCCTGATGAGTAAACTTGATGGCATTACCCACAAGGTTGTTAAGGACCTGTTGTATACGGTGGTGATCACCAAGAAGATTGAATGGCACTTCAGGAGAGATATGGGTCATTAAACTGATGTTTTTCTCCTTGGCGATCGGTTCAAGTGATGCGCTGACAGTTGTAATCAGCGAATGCAGATCGAATTTCTGATGTTCGATCTTGATTTCGCCGGCATCGATTTTCGAAAAATCAAGGATATCATCTATTAGTGAAAGCAGGTGTTTTGCGGAGGAATCGATAGTATTGACTTTCTTTTCTATCCGTTTTCCCAAATTTTCAGTCATCAGTAATTGAGAAACACCTATGATGCCTGTTAAAGGTGTTCGCATCTCATGACTCATATTGGCAAGAAACCGTCCCTTTGCCTGATTTGCCGCTTCAGCAGTAGCTTTTGCATCTACCAATTGTCCAAGTATTTTGGAGACGAAAATAGGTATAATGATATTGGTGACGATCAATCCATAACCCACAACCGGGTGCGATAGCCAGAAGGGTGTAGTGTTGATCACAACCAGAAAACCGGAGGTTGAGAGCAGCATACCCAGGTAAAGATAGCTGTTACCAAAACGGGCGCCATAACCAACGGTGATCCAGAGCAGGACTGTAAAGAGTGGCGCTCCGGCCTCACCTGCGCCATACATGGCGAGACAGGTCATTGTGTGATCACCCAGCATGGTGATGGTTTTACGTAGCTTTGAACCCTGTTTGATGTTGACAAACGATAACAGAATAAGAAATGAGAACAATTCGTATCCAGCTGCCAGCCTTGTGGCTGTTACATGAGTGCTGCCGAGGGGATTGGTCAAATCGGAAATCAGCAGATAGGTGAACACGATAAAGGTAAAAAAGAGGCGAATCAGTCCCTGTTCATATTCCAGACGTGCCTCATCACTCAGTCCCTGGGAGATGAACGTGAGTCTAGGTAATTTAAAAACCTCTTTCAACGTATTGCCGGCCATGGCACATATACCCCTAAGTGATTGATTTTTGGTTTTCTGGGCCGCCTATTGTAACAGTCAAGTCATACGTTTGAATGTATAGAACTAATGGTAGCGGCTGTAAATAGTTGAAATTTTAGTCATTATAAGAATTAATTTCCTATAAAAAAGTTGAATGCCAAAATATGTTGCGCGGGATCAATTACTTAAGCGATTCTACTTCCCAAGGAAAGTGGAATTGGGTCACGATCAGACTGACTTGATTACTCAGTCCTTAATCATTTCATAAAATGCTGTTTCTATCCTGTGGTGGCAACGCCTAATATAAATCCACCATCTATTTTTCTTTAGCGATGGTAATTAAACACACATAACACCAGACCTTTATGACATCTATCCGTGAGGAAAAGAAAATGCTCAAAGCCGTACCTACACAATCAATATCAGAGTTGACATTTGACACGCTGAACATTCGATATGATGAAAGCTACAGGACCCTTACCTTTGCCATGGATCCCGGTGCGATTCCTTGTTTTTCACCGCAATTACTGAAAGACATCAATAGTTTTCAGACATGGACAAGTGATTACCTCAAAAGCATGGAATCGAAGACCGATATCGATTTCCTGATTTTCGGCTCCGATGTGCCCGGAATTTTCAATCTCGGTGGTGATCTGAAGTTTTTTGTTGACATGATAACCTCAGGTGACAGGCAGACTCTGCAAAGTTATGCAGAACTGAGTATTGATGTGCTGTATGCCAATTTCGTCAATCTAAATGCCAATGTACGTACCATATCGTTGGTTACCGGAACTGCGCTTGGAGCGGGATTCGAAGCCGCACTTTCCAGTGACTACATCATTGCCGAAGCCGGTAGTGTATTTAAATTTCCCGAGGTTGTTTTCAATATGTTCCCAGGTATGGGCGCCTATTCCTTCCTATCTCGGCGAATATCACCCGCATTGGTGGAGCGAATGATCATCAATGCCGAAGGTTATACCGCAGATCAGCTTTATGAGATGGGGATTGTTGATGTTGTTGCAGATCCGGGTGAGGGTGAGCTGGCACTCAGATCATTTATCAAGCGCCTCACTAAGTCGAACATTACCAGGCGCTCAGTACTAAAGATGCGAAACCGGGTCCTGCCCTTGGAGAAACATGAGTTGCTTGATATTGCTCATGATTGGGTGGATGCGGCATTTTCACTCTCCGAAAGGGATATTTCCGCGATGTCGCGTCTTGTACGGGCACAAACGAAGATGATGAGTCAGCAAGATACGCAGGAAAAGCCGACTGACCTGCCTATGCAGAGTCATGGTTAACTGGGGTGTTGGTAATAAAACCAATTTTACTATCACTAAGTTGGAGAGAGTGTCATTGGACGATTGTAAATAAACGGATTGATTGAAGTCTGGTGAGATGCGATCACACGATTTACTGGTTTTACCCGATGTGCCAGGGGGAGGGCTGTTGTTGTGTAACCTGTTAGTATCAATTCCATAAGAAGGTGGATTTCAGAATTCTTGGCTTGGCTAGCGGTGGTGCATGCTCAGCTGAGCAATGGGCTGGAATTGTGAAGAGTTGGTCTGAAACCAGCAGGTGATGTGCGGCGTATCTACTAACATCAGGAATTGCATAGATATTCCTGTAGCGCATCGGCATCACTGCACTTTTGCGTTGTGGTAGAGCATATTTGATAAGAAATGATAATGAAGCGACAACATACAATTGATTGAACCTGTCATGTAAAAATCAATCATTTTTTAATAGGTGGATTGATTTTTGCCGATTACCTGAGAGGAGAGTACCTATGCCTTTCGTGAATATTAATCACGGCCTGCATAATGAATCTCGCGGTGAGCTTACGCCTCCCCAGGTATTGGTTGATCTCCTAGAGCAGGCTGATGTTCGGTTTAACGGCAATCGATCGTGGGACATACAAGTATATGGCAAGGAACTGTATCGGTATGTCCTGACCCGGGGTTCACTCGGCTTTGGTGAATCCTATATGGATGGTTACTGGGAGTGTGATGCAATGGATGTGTTGTTCTCTCGTTTGATGACAGTTGGAATAGATCACCAGATTGCGGGTTGGTTCAAGTTTCGCATGCTCATCGAGTTGATTCGCCAGTACCTGTTCAACTTGCAGTCTGTTACTCGGGCCTTTCAAGTGGGTGAACGGCACTATGATGTCGGTAATGATATATTCGAAGCCATGCTCGACCCGACCATGAGCTACTCTTGTGGATATTGGAAGTCCGCGGAAAACTTGGAACAGGCACAGCGCGATAAACTGGATATCATCTGTCGCAAGCTGCAATTACAACCAGGTGAACGACTGCTTGACATAGGCTGTGGATGGGGTGCTTTGATGCAGTTTGCTGCCGAACATTACGCTGTCAGTGCGGTTGGGGTTACCGTGTCAAAAGCCCAGCAGCAATTAGCCCGTGAACGCTGTAAGGGACTTCCTGTTACGGTTGAGCTAAGGGACTACAGGGAAATTGCAGGTAGCTATGACAAGGTGGTGTCAGTCGGCATGTTCGAACATGTCGGCCACAAGAACTATCGTACCTATTTCAATACCGTGAACAGATTACTCAGGGATAACGGACTGTTCCTCCTGCATACGATCGGCCAGTACAAAACCGCGAAGACATTGGATCCCTGGATAGATAAGTACATTTTTCCCAACGGGAAACTACCTTCTGCACAGGAGATAACACAATCCCTAGATAGCATATTTCTGATACAGGATTGGCACAATTTCGGTCCGGACTATGACCGAACACTAATGGCTTGGTGGCATAATTTTGATAAAGCCTGGCCTGAGCTGTGCAAGCATTATGATGAGCGTTTTTATCGTATGTGGAAATACTATCTGCACTCATGCGCCGGTTTTTTTCGCAGTCGCCAGGGGCAACTTTGGCAGTTTGTGCTGAATAAATGCCAGTATGAGGGTGTCTACCGCTCAGTGCGCTGACAACATATGGTCTGGTTGAGCCGCAGACAATAAAAGCGCCACGATGTGGCGCTCGAATTGCCTGTTTTAGTCTTACTACAAAATGGTTTTTTTTATCAGATAAACATATCTGAGGTGATGTTCTTGAACCAGCTGCGTGCATACTGCGCCTCGATAGCGAGTGATGCGAATGAATTCTCCCAATTGGTATGGCAAGCCAAATACAAGAAAGGATTGTTATAACTTTTCCCCCAACCCCAAATTATTATTGATATGGGGACTGCATAGTTCCACCTTATTTTATGTTGTTGGTGAAACCTTGTACTTATTATGCTTACGCAAAACTATCAAAACGATTCGGCAAGTTAACCGCATTGGATTAGTGTTAACAGGCCCTAGATCAGGCATGTCCAGTGTATAATTATTTTGCAATATTCCGTGTTTGATAAATAGACCGGATAACGATGTTTATATATCAATTCTCAGGTGAGTGCTTATCCTATTTTTGCAGCGTTATTTATTGAATGGTTCTGTTTTTCGCCTGCGTTTTCATCGCTATTTAGATGATAAAAGAAACCGCTCTGTTTCTTAAAAAAACAGAGCGGTTGATGCTTGCCTAACTTAGGATGTATGTGTACCTATAAGTAGGTGTCTGTTTGTGTTGTTGGCATCGACAGGCCGGCGACTTATCCTTGTTTCGATGACTTGAGCTGTTGTTGGATATTCGCAGGCACTGCCTCATAGTGACTGAACTCGATAGTATAGTTGCCTTCACCGCCGGTAATTGCTTTCAGCTGTGTGGCATAGCCCTCCAGTTCGGACAGGGGCGCTTGACCTTTAATGATCAACATATTGTTATGCCCAGACTCAGTACCGCTGATCTGTCCCCGGCGCCCTGCAAGATCACCAGTCAAGTCACCCATAAAATTGTCTGGAGTTGTAATGGAGATATTTACGATCGGTTCCAATATCACCGGTCCGGCCCTATCCACCGCTTCCAGGAAGGCCTTCTTGCCTGCGGTGACAAAGGCAATCTCTTTGGAGTCGACTGAATGGTATTTTCCATCGAAAATAATCACGCGAATATCCTGCATGGCAAAACCGCCAATTGCGCCTTCTTCCATGGCCTGTTTTACACCTTTTTCAACAGCGGGAATGAATTGGCCCGGGATAGCACCTCCGACGATTTGGTTGACAAATTCAAAGCCCTCACCTCGATCAAGGGGCTCTATGCGAAGATGTACCTCACCGAACTGACCGGCACCACCGGTCTGCTTTTTATGCCGGTAGTCTGCCTCGGCCTTGCGAGTAATGGTTTCGCGATAGGCGATGCTGGGTGGATGGGTTTCCACTTCTACACCATATTTTTTCTTGATTTGTTGCAGTAACACTTCAAGATGCAACTCTCCGAGACCACGCATCACCGTTTCATTCATACTGACGTTGTGTTCGACGTGGAAACAGGGGTCCTCATCCTCCAGCTTGTGCAGTGCGTCGCTCAGCTTCTGCTCATCACCCCGTTTGGCGGTATTGATGGCGAGACCGAACAGAGGCAGGGGGCATTCGATGGATCGCAAGTGGTGGTGATCCTCATCGTGGGAATCATGCAGAACGGCATCGAAGTGGATATCTTCAATTCTTGCCACAGCACAGATATCCCCCGGAACGGCCTGACTCATCTCGTCCTGCTCTTTTCCCTGGAGTCTGAGCAGATGGTTGACCTTGAAGGGCTTGCGTGCGTCACCTATAAAGAGTTGGGCATTGGTTTCCAGGGTTCCCTGGTGCACGCGAAAGATCCCCAACTTACCACGATAGGGGTCATTGAGGACCTTGAAAACGTGTCCGATAACGTGTTTATCCGGATCGGGAGAGACCTTGACAGGCTGCATATCTGACCCTTCACCCTTCATAAAAGGGGGTGGGTTTCCTTCTGTCGGATCTGGCATCAAGCGCGCGAACAGTGTCAGGAGCTCATCCAGCCCGGCACCGTTCTCGACGGAGGTAAAGCAGACCGGTATCAGATGGCCTTCACGCAGGGCTTTTTCAAAGGGGTCATGCAGTTGATCGGGCTGCAGAGCCTGGCCTTGCTCCAGATAGAGTTCCATCAACTCCTCGTCCACCTCGACCACCTGATCGATCATATTGTCGTGGGCTTGAGAAACCGTGGAGAACATCGTCTCATCGCCTCCCGGCTGAAAAAAACAATCGATGACTCGCTGCCCGTTTTCCGTGGGTAGGTTGATAGGAAGGCACTCCTTGCCGAAGCTCTCCTGCAGGCTGTTCATCAGTGCTTCGTAATCTATACCGTCACTATCGATTTTATTGACAATGATAAAACGGCAGAGATTTCTGTGTTTTGCGGCATCCATCATGCGGATGGTGACGGGTTCGATACCGGTAGCGGCATTGACGACCACGGCGGCCGTCTCAACAGCAGGAAGGATGCTGATGCCCCGGCCCAGGAAGTCGGCGTATCCCGGGGTATCGATGATGTTTACCTGTTTGTCTTCATGGCTGAGATGGGTTATTGCGATATCGAGAGAGTGTTGCAGTTCTTTCTCCATATCGTCGTAATCACAGACGGTCTCTCCTCTCTCGATGCTTCCAGCGTTTTGAATCATGCCGCTTTTTTGCAGCAGCGATTCGATCAGACTGGTCTTGCCAGCTCCTGCATGCCCAACGAGGGCGATATTACGAATGTCGTGGGTCGAATAACTGGCCATATTGACTCCTATCAGCGGAAACGCGGGTCTATCCAAGAGGATTGACGGAAGATAACAGCAAAAGGATATTAGTTTTCTTCTGGTTAGGCCAGTATATCAATTCGAATGCCGGAGTAATTGAGCTTGAACAGGAAAATGTGAGAAATCAGTTGGCGTATCCAAACTGCTCACTTGATCGGATGGATATCGATATATGGGTGTGATGAAGAGCAGCGACTCTCTAATCGGGATTAACAGTCCAGGCCCGTGATGCCTTGGCACAAGGGAAACAGGCAGCAGCAGTTTTGTTTCATTGGTCGACTTTCAATTGTTACGGATGGACAGAATTTATCACAACCTTCACTATTTCCGACTGGCCCGGGCTGACAGCGCTTGTTTCACCCTCGAGATCACCACTTTGCGCGGTGGGGTTGCCCGACAGGGATATGCGCGCACCCACTGCCACTTCTGAGAATTTGGAGAGTGTCATCTGCGGCATCATAGCCATGGTGTCATCCAAATCTATCGAAAGAGGAAGGTCGCTGACCCTCTTGCGCACCGCCGCCAACGGCATGGGGGGGCCGCTAATTGCCTTGGCATAGATAAAAAGCAGATCGTCCGGTTTCGCCTTGTCCCGCATTTCGGGGGATAGGGATATTTCGACTTTAATCGATTTACCTCCAGCAGCCCCTGCCTTTTCAGGCAATGGCTTGTTGGTCTGAACGATGCTGGGCAGCTCAGGTTCCTCTGGCGCCATTCCCAATTGTTTACGGGCATCATCCAGGGCTTCGTTGACGGATTCGAGTTCGGCGCTTTGCGGTTTCAGCAGACCCCTCAGTTTGGACCAACGATCAACGGCATTCTGGTAATCCGTACGCTGATAGGCGAGTATACCGGCGATCCAGAGTACATTGGGATTGTCAGGTTCCAGCTGAAACGCCTTTTCAACCATCGGCGCTGCCCGTCCGGTAAAGTCATTTCCGGCGTTTGAGGCTATCGCTTCGGAGTATGCAAGCAGAAGAGCCACATTATTGTCGCCGATCTCCATGGCGCGTTCGAAGGCATTGATGGCAGCCGAAGGATCATTCATCGCCATATAGCTGCGTCCCAGCATGACCCAGCCCTCCTGGTTGTCTGGCTGTTCCTCCATTTTAGCGGCAAGTCGCTTGACCAGTTCCTCCATGGGCGGCAGGTTCTGAATTGAGCGTCCTTGAGATTGGGCCGAAGCCGTGGGCATTCCGGCTGGTTGACCTGCCAAACGGGTAATAATCTCTGGGGAGCCTATAAACTGGTATGTCAGCAGTGCAGCGAGTGGAATCACCAGCGCAGACAGTGCCATCATTTGGCCGGGTCCTTTGGATTCCGCCGTGAGTGATTCTTCCGATACGTCTGAGAGCAATTCTTTTTCCAAATCCTTGCGTGCTGCATCATAACGGGCCTGGTCGAGTGCGCCTGATTGCAGGTCACTGTCCAACTCGGCAAGCTGCTGTTTGAACACGGCCAGGTTGAGTTCATCGGAAGTGATGCCACTGGTGACCTGCTTGCGCATCAATGGCAATGCGACAAATCCCATAGCCAGGAGTGTGAACCCGGCGATAATTGTCCAGAATAGGGTCATTGGTCAGCGTCTCTGTGGTCGGTCGACTGGTTTAACAAGCGGTTGAGTCTTTGTTCCTCTTCCGCGGAAAGCTCGGTCTCCTGGGAAACACTTTTACGCTTCAGGATACGGAAAAGTACCACCCCGCCAATGAGGAAAACGATCAGGGGTCCAAACCATATCGGATAGGTAGTGGGTTTGAGGGGTGGATTGTAGAGTACGAAATCACCATAGCGGGCAACCATGAAGTTGATGATATCGTCCTTCTCCTGACCGCTCTTCATCATCTCGTAGATTTCATTACGCAGATCGATAGCGAGTTCTGCATTGGATCCGGCCAGGGATTCATTCTGACATACAAGGCATCGCATCTCCTCGATGATGGCGCGGAAATCTTCCGCCTGTTCCGGTTTATCGAAGGTGTAGTCAGCCAGGGTGGCAGCCTGTATGGCGGGCAGGGCGAATAACAGGGTAATAGTCAATACAAACAGGCGCACGTCACTATCCTTTACGCTTTAAGTCTTCAATCAGGGGCAGTAATGTCTCATTGAACAGCTGCATGGTCATCGGCCCCGCGTGTTTGTAGTGGATAATGCCCTCACTGTCCACCAAAAAGGTCTCCGGAGCGCCATACACCCCGAGATCGATTGCGGTACGTCCCTTCTTGTCGAATATGTTGATGCTGTAGGGATCACCGAGTTGGCGCAACCATACCTGTGCCTTATCCCGTTCGTCTTTCCAGTTTAAGCCGACGATGTCCACTTTGCCGGAGCGGGAGAGTCGTACCAGGGTTTCATGTTCGGCACGGCATGAGACACACCAGGTTGCCCAAACATTGAGAAGATAAACCTTACCCTGCAGATCACTCGTCTTTACGATCGTGTCGGGGCTTTCCACGGTAGGTAGCGCAAATTCAGGAACCGACTTGCCAATGAGTGGAGAGGGGATCTCCCGCGGGTTCATACCCAGGCCCTTGAACAGGAAAGCGGCAATTACTGCAAAAATTATGAGGGGTATGGAGTAGCGTAGATATCGATTCATAGTTGATTTAACTCCCTGACGATGCCGGGGCGGCATTGGCAGTGTTGACCTGCTGAGAGGATCTTGCTTTGGCGGTACGATAGCGCCGGTCGGTGACTGCGAGAATGCCCCCCAGCCCCATCAGCAGCCCGCCCAACCATATCCAACGCACATAGGGTTTGTAGTAGAGTCGGAGGCTCCAGTCACCGGCGCCAAGGGGTTCGCCCAACGATACATAGAGGTCTCGGGTCAGTCCCCAATCGATTGCAGCCTCGGTCATCGGCTTGGTCTGGACAAAGTATGTACGCTTTTCCGGTTCCAGGGTGGCCAGCTGTTTACCGTCTTTGGAGACCTGGAAGTTGCCGCGATGGGCATTGTAGTTAGGCCCTGGCGTGCGTTTTACACCTTCGAATTTGAAGCTGTAACCGGCTATATCACTCACATCACCAGGGCTCATGCGCACATCGGACTCGATGCCGTAGTTGCTGACCATGGTAACGCCAACGATAAACATCGCTACTCCCAGGTGAGCGAGGATCATACCGTAATAACTGCGACCACCGGTTTTCAGATCGATCCAGAAGCCGGAAAAACCCTGCTTGTGCTTGAGCCGGTCCCTGAGATTTACCACATGGGAGGTTGCAATCCACATCGCCAGTCCCATCCCGAGTCCAACCAGCCAGTTGCCTGATGAGAACATGGGCAGGAGGCTCAGCAGACCGAACAGTAGACTGACAATGAAGGCGGCCCTCAGCTGCCTGACCAACTGGGATGGTTCGGCATGTTTCCAGCGTGCCAGCGTGCCCATTCCCATGAGCAGGGCGAGGAAGGGGGTTGTCAGCAGGAACATCTTGTTGAACCAGGGAAATCCTACGGAGATTTTTCCCAGGTCGAGGGCGTCATAAATAAGTGGAGCCAGGGTGCCGAGCAGAACCAGGGCGGCAAATACCGATAGCAACAGGTTATTGCCCAACAGGAAGGTCTCCCGGGATACCAGGTCGAACCGGCCACCTCCCGAAATGTAGGGTGCGCGCCATGTGTAGAGAAGCAGTGAACCACCGATGACAATCAGCAGGAAAATCAGGATGAAGACGCCGCGTGCCGGATCCGAGGCAAAGGAGTGAACCGAGGTGAGTACGCCGGAACGCACCAGAAAGGTGCCCAAAAGGCTCAGGGAGAAGGCCGAAATGGCAAGCAGTACCGTCCAGCTTTTGAAGGCGCCGCGCTTTTCCGTAACCGCCAGGGAGTGGATCAGTGCGGTACCCACCAACCATGGCATGAAGGAGGCGTTTTCCACCGGATCCCAGAACCACCAGCCGCCCCAGCCCAGCTCGTAATAGGCCCACCAGCTTCCCAGGGCGATGCCCAAAGTGAGGAAGACCCAGGCGATGGTCGTCCAGGGACGGGACCAACGCGCCCAGGAGGCATCGAGTCGTCCGCCCAGGAGTGCGGCGATGGCGAAGGCGAAGGCAACGGAAAAACCCACATATCCCATATAGAGCATGGGGGGATGGATCGCCAGACCGGGATCCTGGAGCATAGGATTCAGCTCGCCACCCTCCATGGGTGCCGGAAAGGTTCTGGCAAACGGGTTAGAGGTCAACAGCATAAAGAGCATGAAGCCGATGCTGATCATACCCATTACGGAGAGTACCCGTGAAACCATTTCGAGGGGTAGATTGCGGCTGAAAACGGCAATCGCCACGCTCCAGCATGCGAGCAGAAAGGCCCATAGCAGCAGTGAACCCTCATGGGCTCCCCAAACGGCTGATATCTTATAGATATCGGGTAGTTTAGTGTTGCCGTGCTGGGCCACATAGATTACAGAGAAATCGTTGCTCAGAAAGGCGTTGGTGAGAATGATCAGGGAGATCAACAGGAAGACGAACTGTCCCCAGGCGAGGGAGCGTGATGCCGCCATCCACGATGCGGTACGGGTATAGGAGCCAATCAGGGGCACAACCGCCTGGGTGATCGCCAGGCAGAGGGCGAGAATGAGTGCGAAATGGCCTAGTTCAGGAATCATTGGATTTTCGACTGCAGGTTTTTAACCCCCTCGTCATGAGCGGTCTTCAGAGAAGCCGCCACTTCGGGCGGCATGTAGTTCTCATCGTGCTTGGCGAGGACCTCGCTGGCAATGAAGATGCCTGATTCGTTCAATTGCCCCATGGCGACAATCCCCTGACCTTCACGGAACAGGTCGGGCAGGATGCCTGTGTACTCCACGGTCACGGCCTCGGCATTATCGGTGACTGAGAATGCGGTGGTCAGTCCATCCGGTTTACGCTTTACGCTATCGACCTCGACCAGACCGCCAATGCGAAACGGGTGGGCGGTTGGTGCTTTACCCTCGGCAACTTCCGAAGGGGAGAAGAAGAACATCAGGTTTTCGTCAAAGGCGTTGAGGGCCAGCCAGGTGGCCACACCAATACCGGCCACCATCAGGCCGATCAGCGTCAGTCGTTTCTTGCGTATGGGATTCATCTCTGTTCTTTCCTGGCCCGACGTAGTTTTCGGGCGATATCTTTCAAAACTCTCTTGCGATGTTGCATAGGCGCAACAACATTGCCGACGAGGATAATCAGCGCCAGCAAAAAGGAGGGCCAGACGTAGACGGCATATCCGCCCATGGCGAAGAATTCACTCATTTCGCCTCCTGTTCGACCATTTCCTGCACCCAGCGCGAGTTGCGTTCACGCTCTACAATTTCCGCACGCGCGCGCATTAAGACCACGGCGCCATAGTAAAGTTTAAATGAGATGGCCATGGTGAGCAGCGGAATCAACATAGTCATATCCATTGAAGGTTTGTCGAATTTCGTCACCGATGCGGGCTGATGCAGCGTGTTCCACCACTCAACCGAATAGTGAATGACGGGGATGTTGACCACGCCAACCAGGGCCAGGATCGAAACTGCGCGGGCAGCGACGCGTTTGTCTTCGATGGCGCTATGCAGGGCGATGATGCCGAGGTAGAGAAACAGCAACAACAGTTCAGACGTCAGTCGCGCATCCCAAACCCACCATGTCCCCCACATCGGTTTGCCCCACAGAGAACCGGTGGCAAGGGCTAAAAAAGTAAATGAGGCCCCCACTGCGGCACTGCTGATAACGATGATTTCCGTCATCTTGATTCGCCATACCAGGCTGATCAGCCCGGAGACAGCCATCACCACATAGATAAACATCGACATCCATGCGGCTGGTACATGGATATACATGATGCGATAGCTCTCTCCCTGTTGATAGTCAGGGGGTGCGACGAAAAGGCCATTGTAGAGACCCCATACCAGGGTGATCAGAAAACTCACCATGAACCAGGGGATCAATTTCCCAGCCACACTATAGAAGTAGCGAGGCGAACCCATTTGATGAAAGAAGCGAATGATCATATCAACTCAGACTGATTCTCAATGAAGCGGCGGTAGCCATGGGGGCCAGCACCAGGGAACCCACCAGCATGGCGGATAAAATGGACAGTTGCGCTGTCGTCGGGATGCCGACAATAGCAGTTTTGACAGCATCCGTGGCAAAGATCAATACCGGTACGTAGAGCGGCAGTACCAGGAGTGAAAGTATCACACCTCCCCGGCGCAAACCTACCGTCAGGGCCACCCCGACAGAACCGATCAGACTCAGTACCGGCGTACCTAAGATCAGGGTGAGCATGAGGGTGGGAACGGCGGAACCCGGGATGTGCAGCAATACAGCCAGCAAAGGTGCAACGACAAAAAGCGGGAGGCCGGTTACCAGCCAGTGGGCCAATATCTTTGCCAGGACGAGGATCGATACCGGATGGGCGCTCAGCATAAACTGTTCCAGTGAACCGTCATCGTAGTCAGAGCGGAACATGCTATCAAGAGAGAGCAGTGCGGCGAGCAGGGCAGCCACCCAGATCACCCCGGGACCGACCGCCTCAATAAGCTTGGGATCGTTGCCAATGCCCAATGGGAACATGGCCGTGACCAAAACGAAGAAGAGCATCGGATTGACCAGTTCCGCCCGGCGGCGATAGGCCAACACCAGATCCCTTTTAAGGAGCAGGCTGAAAGCGCTTGAGAGGGAGAGGGTACTCATCGTTCAGAGAGATTGATACGTACCAGTTGGATTTCATCCCTGAAGCCAATCCGGTGATGGGTGGTCATGGCTGCCATGCCCCCTCGCTCAAGATGCCCCTCGAACAGGCGTTCCATATGCTCAATGCCTTTTCGGTCGAGGGAGGTAAAGGGTTCATCCAGTATCCACAGTTTCGCATCGGTGACCAAAAGTCTTGCTATCGCAAGACGACGCTGTTGGCCGGCAGAGAGGTTACGTGTCGGTATATCCTCGAATCCGTATAAACCGACCTGGTCCAGCGCTTCCTCCAGGTCGATTTCGTCTTGTGCCTTGCCGAGCCCGCGGGCGATGCGAAGATTTTCCAAGGGAGTCAGGTCGAGCTTGGAACCATCCTTGTGGCCCAGATAGGCGATATGCTCGTGGAATTCGGGCCCCAGTCGAAAAATATCTTCCCCTTCCCACAACAGTTCTCCCGATTCCGGCAGGCGTATGCCGCAGAGTATGCGAAGCAGTGAGGTCTTGCCACTGCCGTTGCGGCCTTCCAGGACCAGCGCCTGACCTGGGTTAATACTGAAACTCAGTTCTTCGAACAGGACCCTGTCGTCTCGTATGCAGAGCAGTGAGCGCGCCTCGTAGGTGATTGGGGAGTGTGTGGTTGGTGCTGTCACAAGTTTACTGTCATTTTATCGTTATCACTCTGTTCACGGAGTGGGGAACAAAGCCTTGGCAAAGTGGACAACCTTACCCGATCTCACTCCATAGCCTCAACAAAAATCGAACGCTATCGACTGCGGGAACAGTGTCCATATATTTAAATGGGAAATAATTCCCACTAATGTCTATTAGACACGAACTTTGATGCCCTTTCAGCGAACTGATTACCTTTTGGAATCAGCACTCTGTCACGAAATCGTCTGGATGAGACTATTTTCTTTGGATTCTTAATATTCGCTTAAGAAAGCGATTACGGGAGTGTCCGGCTTGACGGTGTCTAGGCTATGTTATTGCTGTCAGGTGGCTTGCGGTGTTTTTATGATCACCTGTTCCTGCTCAAAACTTTGCAGATCGGGGGTACGTTTGGCGATATTGGATGTTTGCCATACCAGGGTCAAACAGAAAGCGATAACCAATACAAAAATATATTTCACCGGACATGTCCCCCGGAAATTAACTTGGTGGTGAAATTGCGGTGTCCTTGTGGACAGATTTTTTTTTAAAGGGTGGAATATATAGGAATTACCCTAGGTTCGCTAGTCTAGGAATGAATAGATTTTTGATCTAGATCACCTAATCATCCCCTGTCAGGGTGATTTTACAGATATATAGATGCGATCAGAGCTGATTTTAATTGGATAGGTTTTAATCGGTTCCGTTGCAGGTTCATCCAAAGGTTCGCCGTTTTTCAGGCTGAAACGACTGCCGTGAAGCGAACATTTAATGGTATCTCCTTCGATACAGCCCAGGTATAGAGAGATCTCTTCGTGACTGCAGAGATCATCGAGGGCATAGATCTGGTCGTCGGCATTCACAATCAGATAGCGCTGGCCGTCAACATCGACACGCTTCATCATACCGGGCCGCAGGTCATCACAGCGTGTGACTTCCATCCACTTATCCGCCATAACCATTACCTGATTCGTTGATGGGCAAGGCCTGAGTCGAGAACCTGGCGAACCTGGTTCGCAGCCGATCCTATCGTGCCGCAGACACCGGCATGCCATAGAATCAGCGCACAGCTATAGACAAGCGCATCGTAGGCCGGGCCATGCTCACCTTGGAGCGCTCTCATGCCTGTTTCGGCAGCCGCCGAAGCCGCACTACCGATATCTTTTATGCGGGCGATTTCGTCCTCTCCGCTGTTGATGGTGGCGTCCACAGCAAGTGGAACGGCTCTGAGGGACTGGTTGATTCCGAGGCTCTCCGGTGTGATCTCGACAGCTTGCTCCTCACCCAGGTTGTCGTAGCGGTAGATCATTCCCTGTTGTCTGAGGGAGGGGATGACACCCCCTTCGATACCACGCACCAGCAAACACCCCTCAAACCCGGCGAATCGGGCCAGTGAAGCGTATTTTGCAGGATAGGGTTTATGTACATATCCCGTTACCAGGTGGGTTTTATGCCTGGCGACAAGGGGTTTGGCCAGTACCTCAACCGTCGTCAGGACCTGTCGTTTGACGATCTTTTGCCTCAGACCAGTCAAATTGTGCAGGCCGGGGCAGAAAGTACGTTGATCCACATAGGCCCATCCCAGCCCATTATCCTCCAATCGAGAGGCGGCCCTATCGAGATCAATATCCGCATCGATGCCGGCAGCCTGCAGTACATGGCGGTGAGTGACACCGAATTTAGGGCCTACGGTATCAAGTCCGTGACTCACGCAAGGCAGGCCGCAGGCGGCCAATACAGCGGGTACAAAAGGTGCGATGGGAAGGTTTCGGTTGACACCGTCATAGGGATCCGCCAGTGAGATCAACTGCTCAACACCGACCTGACGACTCTGCGAGATATTGAGGATTGCATCCAGCGCTCCTTTGTTTTCGTCGTCGGTCTCGCGCTTCATGCGGAGAGCGATAAGGAAGATTGCCGCCTGTACCTCGTCGATCTCGCCCCTTAGGATGGCCGCCATGCCTTTGCTGGCCTCCTCAAGGGAGATGTCCTTGCTCAGTTCCGGGCCGGTGGCTATGCGCTGAATGATCGAATGCATCAACTCTTGAGAAGTCATGGTGTCAGTCATGAAGTACTACCTGATTGAGTGACTCAATGGAGCGCAGTATAAATAACATAGTAAAATTGTCAAGAATAGCCTGATCAGTACGAGGTCGATGTATGAACTCCATCTTGAGTGACCGCGAAAAGTGATCAATGGAAGGATAGGTGGCATTACATATGAAACAGCAACATGTGATGCTGTAGCGGATATGGTGTGATAGGCCGATCTTCAACTATGCGCCCCGGTCTGATACCGAGGCAAATTAAGCCGCAAGTTGTTGTGAGGTTTGGTCAGGCCGGCGCAATGGCACGTGTATCGGCTGACCCTCAGCGATGAATGACAGATGTCAGGACTAAATCATGTTCAAAGAAGACGGAATAGTTACTGTAATCCCAGCGGGTGATGGGCGGTTCACCGACACTGGGGTGTGTCGTCAATGGCTGGCCGTATCGCTGGCTGACCTGGTCCATTGACATACTGCGCGTTGGGCGAGGGATACCCTCCTCACTGTTGATGGGCGCCGAATGGATTGATTCGATCAAAAGCACATCGGCGGAGACCGGCAGCGCGAGCATACAGATTAGTGCGGCGGATGGGGTGGTGATACGAAAATTCATCTGGGCAACTCCGAATTAGTCTCTTTAGGAATGAATATAGCACTCTTATCTAAGTATAGAAATTAAAAAGTTTTTCTTTAGTCGTGTCAGCCAATTTCCCGGGCTCTGGACTATAGCGGCGGTGGATGATTGGATGATCGCCTAAGTACGGGAAAATTGTGGCCGCTATTCCCGCCTATTTTTGTTAGGCTATCCGATTCGTGGAGTAACGCCCGACGACGCAAAAAATCTGCAGATTCGGGTGCCAATAAAACAGGATTAAATCGCCATATATGTTCAAACCGATCGAATTTTACATCGGCCTGCGCTATACACGCGCCAAGCGGCGTAATCATTTCATCTCCTTCATATCGCTGATCTCGATGTTGGGCATCATGCTGGGTGTGGTGGCGTTAATCGTTGTCCTATCAGTTATGAACGGGTTTCACAAAGAAGTCCGTGAACGAATTCTCGGTATGACATCCCATGCAACGATTTCCGGTGTCAACGGTGAGTTGAAGAACTGGGCTGAGGTGCAGGCCGAGGCTGCAACCTTTCCCCATGTGATCGGAGAGGCGCCCTATGTAGAGGGGCAGGGCATGCTGATCAGCGGACAAAAGGTCAGCGGGGTATTGCTACGTGGCATATTGCCGGATCAGGAAGGCAAGGTCTCGGAGGTGATTACAGCCATCACAAGTGGCTCCATTGAATCTCTCCAGCCTGGTGAGTACGGTCTGATTCTCGGACGGGAACTGGCCCTGGTGCTAGGGGTTGGGGTTGGGGATCGTGTCACACTGGTGACACCGCAGGTGAATGTCACTCCAGCAGGTATCATGCCGCGTCTGAAGCGCTTCACCGTGGCAGCGATCTTTCAGGTGGGAATGGGGGAGTACGACAGGGGGGTGGCCATCATGCATATGGAGGATGCAGCCAAATTAATGCGGCTCGAGTCGGGTGCGACCGGAATACGCTTGAAGCTGGATGATCTCTATTTGGCACCGCAGGTATCGAGAGAACTGGCACTGAAGATGGGCGGTTACTACCGCATCAGTGATTGGACCATGCAGCATCGCAACTTTTTTGCCGCTTTGCAGACGGAAAAACGGATGATGAGTATCATTCTTTCCCTGATCGTGGCTGTCGCGGCCTTCAATATCGTTTCCACTATGGTGATGGTGGTTACCGATAAACAGTCAGACATCGCTATTCTACGTACCCTGGGAGCATCGCCAAGATCGATTATGGGCATCTTCATGGTACAGGGCGCCACCATCGGTATCGTCGGCAACATACTTGGCATGATCGGCGGGGTGTTGCTGGCGATCAATGTGGAGGAGATTGTCAGTTGGATCGAGTCGGTATTCGAAATCGATTTTTTGGATCCCAGTATCTACTACATCACCAAACTGCCTTCCGAACCGCATCTCTCAGATGTGCTGCTTATAGGGGTTACTGCATTTATCATCACCCTTGCCGCAACCCTATATCCCGCTTGGAAGGCATCACGCACCCAACCCGCCGAGGCATTGCGCTATGAGTGATACCGAGATTGTCCTGCAAGCGAATAACTTGGTGAGAACTTTCACCCAGGGCGATCTTCACGTGGAGGTGCTGCAAGGGGTCGACCTGTCCATAACGCGAGGTGAGCGCGTGGCGATCATCGGTGCATCGGGCTCAGGTAAAAGTACACTGCTGCACTGCCTGGGTGGACTGGACCAACCCGAATCGGGACAGGTGATGCTGCATGGCAATGACCTGCTAAGCATGAATGAACGCGATAAGGGTCTGCTCAGAAATCGGCATATGGGTTTTGTCTACCAGTTTCACCATCTGTTGCCGGAATTCACAGCCCTGGAAAATGTTGCAATGCCTCTGCTGATCGGCGGTGAATCGGTAACCGAAGCAAGAGCAGCGGCCAAGGCCATGTTACAGCAGGTTGGCTTGGAAGCCCGGACCGAGCACAAGCCGAACGAACTCTCAGGAGGTGAGCGGCAAAGGGCCGCACTGGCGAGGGCAATGGTGCATCAGCCGGATTGTGTGTTGGCGGACGAGCCGACAGGAAATCTCGACAGAAAAAGCGCTGAACAGGTGTATGAGTTGATGCTGCAATTGAACCGGGAGAGTAACACAAGCTTTGTTGTGGTTACCCATGATCACGAACTGGCGGCAAGGATGGATCATACCTGGCAACTGGTGGATGGAAAGCTGTCAATACCTGAGCCGATGATGGGATAACTGCTTTGGGACTGATTGATAACAGGTAGGTAGGGCAGCGCCGATATGGATGTCGTGTTTCAGGTCGAGGGTGTTGAGGGTGAACGCTGGGTTTTCTTTCTGAGACGCCGGGCCTTCCATTTCTCCACCGCATGCCAGCGCCATATCCATAGGATCAAGCTGTAACCCAATACGGAGGAGATCGTGGCACAGACCAGGCTGCCGATGAGAAGGGGGGGCCATATCTCACCCAGACCTCCATTTCTGAGCCAGTCCAAACTGAACTGGAAGGGCTCCAATGTGGCGGTTTCACCGGTGATCCATGTGCCGACTAGATAGGCAAAGAAAAACATTGGCGGGATGGTGAACGGATTGGTGATCCAGACCAGGGCCACGGACAGAGGGAGATTGACGCGAAAAAAAATGGCTGCCGCAGCGGCGAGTACCATTTGAAATGGGATGGGTATGAAGGCCATGAAAAGCCCTACCGCAAAAGCGCCGGAGACGGAGTGCCTGTTGAGGTGCCACAGATTGGCGTCGTGCATCAGCGAACCAAAAATCCTCAAATGCTTATGGTTACGTACCGTGTCGTGGTGGGGTAACAGGCTTTTAATGAGTCTCTTGGGCATGAATCAACGAAATTATCTGCACAGGCCGCTGATGAAGGTAATACGGCGGCACACGGGATCGGCACCAATACTGAAGCATGTTAAAGCATAGTACAACTTAGATTAATAGCAGTGACTATTACACAATAGAGATTAGAGACAGGGAATGTCGTGAATTTAGTTCTGGTCGCTTTTGTTGTCGGCGCAACACTATTTCACCAGCTTCAGATCCTTCCAGAAGGCTGGTGGGTTTTTGCTCTCATACCGCTGGCCTTTTTCTGGCATGTCCCTCGACTGCGGCCATGGATAGCATTTCTGGTCGGTGGAGGATGGACGCTCCTTTTTGCCTCTCATCACCTTCAACACAGGCTTCCCGTAGAATTGGAGGGCCAGGATATGGTGGTGGAAGCTGTTATTGCATCCCTGCCTAAGCGTCAAGGTCGTCTGAGCCGATTTCAAGCGGATGTGAATCGGCTGCTTGACCGTCACGGCAATGCGGTTCCCCTGACTCACCTGCAACTCAGCTGGTATGGTCTTCGCGAGACACTTCGTGTCGGGGAAACCTGGCGCTTGAAAGTGAGGTTGAAAAGACCAAGGGGGGCCCAAAACCCGGCAGGGGCAGACTTCGAACGGTGGATGTTCAGCCAGGGAGTGCAGGCCAAGGGATATGTCAGGCAGTGGCACGGCAACCAGGTCTTGGACAGTCCGACACGACATGCGTGGATGGACAGGTTGCGTCAGAGCATAGCCACAAAGTTGGACCAGCTGGTCCGGCAAGCCGACGCTGTATCACTTCTAAAGGCATTGGCGATAGGGGACAAGCGGGGTATCGGGCCTGAAGAATGGCGCGTGTTCAGTGTCACCGGCACCAATCATCTGGTGGCCATATCAGGACTCCACATAGGCATAGTCGCCGGTTGGTTGCTTTTAGTCAGCCAGTGGCTGTGGCGCCGTAGCGAGTCTCTGACCCTCAGAATCCCGGCCCTGAAAGCTGGATCGGCCGTCGCCTTGCTCGGGGCCTTAATCTATGCTGCGCTGGCTGGATTTTCACTCCCCACCCAGCGCGCCCTGCTGATGCTGTTCACGACCCTGGGAGGCGTCATACTCGGACAGAGGGTGCAATCGGCCAGAAGCTTGATACTGGCAATGTTCCTGGTCGTGTTACTGGATCCCATGGCGACCCTGTCGGCCGGATTTTGGCTCTCATTCGGGGCGGTCGCTGTGATCATCTTGAGTATCGGCGGGCGCACCGCATCCTGGACAGGGTGGCGGCAGTTGATTCGTGTGCAGTGGTTCGTCACACTGGGGTTAGTACCTGTTCTATTACTGTTTTTCGGCCAGGCATCACTGATTTCGCTGGTCGTGAATTTGCTTATGGTGCCTTGGTTTACCCTGATTCTGGTACCCATGGTGCTGTTCGGTCTGCCGTTGTTGACGCTGCCGCTGGTGGCTGGTTGGTGGTTCGGCCTGCTCGGATGGCTGGCTGCCCACACCTATCAGTTGCTGGTCTGGTTTTCCACGCTCCCCTATGCAATGCTCACCCTGCCCGATGCCGCTGTTTGGTGCTGGATTGCGGCGATTATCGGTTTTCTGCTGCTGTTGTTCCCAGCGGGAATCCCGGGCCGTGGATTGGCGATTTGGTTGATCGCTCCCCTGATTCTCGTTGAACCGGTTCGTCCTGCCCATGGTGAGCTTTGGTTTACACTGTTGGATGTTGGGCAGGGTCTGTCTTGTGTTATCGAAACCGAGCGCCATATCATGGTCTACGATACGGGGCCTGGGTACGCCTCGGGGTTCAATACGGCGGAGTCGGTGCTTATCCCCTATTTGCGATCGCGTGGTTACGCAAGCATTGACCGGTTAGTGCTGAGTAATGGTGATCGTGACCATGCCGGAGGCTATAACGCACTGAAACAGGCAGTGGAGGTTGCCGATAGCCTGGCGGGAGAACCCGAACGCATCCAGCAGGGAAGGACCTGCCGGGCGGGCGAGAAGTGGCATTGGGACGGTGTGTCATTCGCTATTCTCCATCCGGGCCGGCGTGAGAGATTCACTCATGCAAACGATCGCTCCTGTGTAGTGCAGGTGGTTGTGGGTGATTGGCGCATATTGCTGCCGGGTGATATCGAGGAGCGGGGAGAAGGATCATTGTTGAGACACTATGCCGAGGATCTGGAGTCGGATATTGTGGTTGCGCCACATCATGGTTCAGCAACATCCTCTACACGGTCGTTCGTGAACGCTGTGGATCCTGATTGGGTGCTTGTCTCGAGCGGATATAGAAATAGCTATGGATTCCCGAAAGATGAGGTGGTTGAGCGTTGGCGGCAACAAGGTGCAGTCATACTGAATACAGCGGAGACGGGGGCGATACAGTTTCGCATCGGCAGGGAACAGCAAGAACTCGTGCCTCGCCTCTATCGCGAATACAATAGCCGATACTGGAGCGAATGAATGCTTTAGACAGGGTTCCATATCTGCCGCGCTATGAAACGGATATCGGTTTGTTACCCCATGTTTCAGATTGCACGACTCATCAAGTATGATAAGCAGCAGGGATTTTTTTAACTACAAATCTAAAGAATATAGGACGCAGAAAAGGTGCTAGAACTGGTAAAGTCCGGCGGATGGCTCATGCTGCCCATCATCGCATGCTCCATTATCGCGTTGGGGATCGTCATAGAGAGGTTATGGTCACTGCAGCGGAAGCGGGTCATGCCCGAATACCTGATGAGGCAGATCCTGCAACTGCATAAGGATGACAAGCTCAATCTTGCAGACCTCGAAAAACTGAAAGGCAGCTCTCCCCTGGGGAGGATTCTGGCTGCCGGGTTGATTAACCGGGACCACAACAAAGAGGTGATGAAAGAGGCCATCGAAGAGGTGGGGCGGCAGGTGGTGCATGAGCTTGAACGCTATCTCAATACCCTTGGCACCATTGCCTCGATATCGCCATTGCTCGGTCTGTTGGGAACCGTAATAGGTATGATCAAGGTGTTCAGCGTAATAGTGACTGCAGGCGTCGGCGATCCCGGAGTCCTGGCGGGCGGTATTTCCGAGGCGCTGATCACCACTGCCGCCGGCCTTTCGGTGGCGATACCGAGTTTGATGTTTCATCGTTATTTCAGTGGCCTGATCGATCGATTGGTGATCGGTATGGAAGAGCAGGCGCTCAAACTGGTCGAAGTGATCCATGGGGAGAGGGAACTGAGATGAATCTCCGGCCGTCGCCACGCAGATCGCCTGAAGTGGATGTGACGCCGCTTATCGATGTGGTTTTTCTACTGCTGATATTTTTCATGGTCTCCACGACTTTCGAACGCGAGAGCCAGATTATGATCGAACTGCCCGAAGCGGCAGGGGAAGAGGTCGAACACAAGAAAGAGGAACTGGATATCACTATCAATATATCCGGTACCTTTTTCGTCAATCAGCGTGAAGTCGTCAACACGGAAATCGAAACTCTCAAACAAGCCATCAGAAAAGCCATTGGTGGACGCTATGATCTGCCAGTCATCATCAATGCCGATGCCAGAACTCCGCACCAATCGGTGATGACGGCGATGGATGCGGCAAGCCAGTTGGGGCTGACGAAGATGACCTTTTCAGCCCATCGCCCCGTCACCGAGTGAGGGCAACCTGCGCTTGAACGCAATAGAGGCATCCTGGAGTGGCTGGAATGGCCTGACCCTTTTGTTGCTGCCCCTGTCAGCGCTCTTCTGCCTGCTCAGCGCTATCCGCCGCCTGTTGTATCGTATCGGTCTGCTGAGCAAAGTTTATCTCGATGTGCCGGTCATTGTAGTCGGTAATATCACCGTGGGCGGGACGGGCAAGACACCATTGGTAATCTGGTTGGCTGAAATGGCGCAGCAATTGGGATTCAAGCCGGGTATCGTGACCAGGGGATACGGCGGGAGTTCGGATCTATGGCCCTGTGAAGTTAAGCAGGATACCTCTGCCGGGCAGGTGGGCGACGAGGCTGTTCTGCTGAGACGGCGAACCGGTTGTCCCGTTTACGCGGGGCCCGATCGGCCAGCGGCTGCACGACAGTTGCTGATCGATCACCAGTGCGACCTGATTATTTCCGACGATGGTCTACAGCACTATGCATTGTCTAGAGATCTGGAGATTGCCGTCATCGATGGGGGACGCCGATTCGGTAACGGTCTCTGTCTGCCGGCCGGGCCTTTGCGTGAAAGAAGGATCCGGCTTGCCGAAACCGATCTGGTGATCGTCAATGGTATATCGAAGGCGGGTGAATACGGCATGCGTCTGAAGACATCCGATGCTGTCGCATTGAACCGCCGTGGCGAATCGAAAGCTTTGACGGAATTCAAATCTGATCGGGTGCATGCGGTAGCCGGAATCGGCCATCCGGAGAGATTCTTCAACATGCTGGAAGGGCTCGGACTAAAGCTCGAGCGGCATCCTTTTCCCGATCACCACGCCTTCACCCCCGGCGATTTACATCCTTTTTCAAGCCAGACTGTTCTCATGACTGAGAAAGATGCGGTAAAGTGCGAACTGTTCGCACAACCAAACCACTGGTACGTGCCGGCCATGGCAGAAGTGGATGATGGTTTTGAGGAAGCACTGATGACACTGATGAAAAGGCTGAATGATGGACAGAAAACTGCTTGATATTCTGGTTTGCCCGCTGTGCAAGGGGAAGCTTACCTATTGGAAAAAAGCCGGCGAGCTTGTCTGTCCCGTTGACCGGATGGCGTTTCCGATCCGGGATGATATACCCGTCATGCTGGAGGAGGAGGCCAGAAAACTGGCAGAGGACGAAGAGATTACCGCTGAAGGCACCAGCTGATGCAGTTCAAGGTCGTCATTCCAGCGCGTTATGCCTCCGTTCGGCTTCCCGGCAAACCCTTATTGGAACTGGCGGGTAAACCAATGATTCAGCATGTTTTCCAACGTGCGGTCGAGAGTGGTGCCGGAGAGGTTGTAATCGCTACGGACGACCAGCGAATTGCCGATATCTGTCGTGGTTTTTCCGCCGATGTCTGTATGACGTCGGCCGACCACCGCAGTGGATCGGATCGGATAGCAGAAGTGGTATCGATGCGGGGTTGGGCTGACGATGAAATCATCGTCAATCTGCAAGGTGATGAACCCTGTATGCCGCCCAAGCTACTGCATCAAGTTGCACAAGATATGGACGACCATGAGGCGGCTGCGGTGACGACGCTTTCTACAGGCATCACTGATCGTAATAAACTGTTCGATCCCCATGTGGTCAAGGTCGTCACGGACGCCCAAGGTTATGCCCTCTATTTCAGTCGTGCGCCGATTCCCTGGCACAGAGATGAGTTTATAAACAGCGATACACCCTTGCCGGCTGATATTGGATGTGCCCGACATATCGGCCTCTATGCCTATCGGTCCGGTTATCTCGCCCGATTCGTCACCCTGGATCATGCTCCAGTAGAGCGTGCGGAGTCGCTGGAGCAACTAAGGGTTCTGTGGCACGGTGACCGGATACATGTCAGCGAGGCATCGGTTGATCCTGGACACGGTGTCGATACTCACGATGATCTGAAGCTGGTATCCGAATTCCTCGCCTAGTCATCGCACACCTCAGGTCAGCATCGCAGATCGAAGTTGAAGAGTCATAGGCATGTGATATAGATTTCTATATTGTCAAGCGAATCCGTCATCCTCATTGTTTAAATTTGTAAACATTATCGACAGTGGTATAAGAAATGGGGTATTTCACCCATGTCATGGTAGGAGTTTATCGCCTATTTGTCGGATAATTTTACAGTTGCGTTTGCTTGATCATTATAAAATTGATTAAAAAAATTTCTTAACTTATTGTTTTATTAGTATATATTTTTACCTGGCACAAACAGTGCTTGATTGATAAAAAAATATTGTGATTGAAATCACATTTTACCAATCACCGCAGGCAAAGGATTGGGGACAAAATTTTAATGAAGGGCATTGCTGATGACTTTGGTAAAAGATAAGAATCTACAATCTGTGGGGCAATCACTCTTGACACTAACTGCCTCTTCAATTTCGCCGGGATCCCGATCTTCCAACACTTCCACATCGAAATCCGATATGTCTGCAATCGACTCCCGTCACATAACAGGTGTTTCTGAGCTGCTCGATTTAGCTCGATTCCCGAAAAATCGAATGAGTGTCGAGGAGGAGGAGAAAAAAAGGATATCGAGGGAGCTGCATGACGGTTTAGGACAACTACTGACCAGCATGAATCTCCATATCCAACGATGCCTTGATGGATGTAATGATCAAGTCGTCGAAGACATGCTGCATGAAAAACATATCGAGTCCCTTCATGCGCTCTCGTCCATGGTCAAACAAGCGATGGATGAGGTCAGGACGATTTGCAGTACGATTCGCCCCGCTATCCTGGACGATCTGGGCGTGATAGCAGCCATCACTTGGCAGTGTCGACAGATATCGCAAATCAGTACCGATTTCGATGTGGTGGCTGAACTCAGTATCGACGAATCGGAGATACCGGAAGAGCTAAAGACAGTCATCTATCGCATTGTCCAGGAATCCCTGAACAATGCATTGAAATACTCTCAGGCTAAGCAGGTCAAGGTCAGTCTCTGGCATACACATAACGCCATACAACTGACAGTTGAAGATGATGGTGTCGGTTTTGATCCTGTCGAGATCAAAGACAGACTGGGAATGGGTTTGATGAGTATGCGCGAGAGGGCGGAGTCGGCAAGCGGAACCCTGAAGGTGAATGCGGAAATTGGACAGGGGGTTAAGATATGTGGTTCGTTTCCTGCAAAAAAGATCGCTCTTAACGGCTGATAATTCCCTTATCCAGCGCGTAAGTCGTTAATGCCGAAACACTGTGTAGGTCGAGCTTCTTCATCAGATTTGCCCTATGCTTTTCCACAGTCTTCACGCTGATACAGAGATATTCCGCCATGCTTTTATTGGTGTGGCCCTCGGCAATTAGTTTTAGGATTTGCCGCTCTCTTTGGGTAACCGTATCCCAACGCGTTACCGGCTCCTGACTGATATTGTTTGTATTCAGATAGCTGTTGACCACCTTTTCAGTGATTTCCGCGCTCAAGTAGGTCTTGCCGCTCAACACGCGTTCTGCGGCCGTCATCAGTTCGTTCTGAGTGGCATCTTTCAATACATAACCATTGGCGCCGGCTTTCAGGCTGGCCAATACATACTCTTCTTCGTTATGCACTGTCAGAACCAATGTTTTTATATCCGGCATCCGTTCTTTTATTTCGCGTATTGCATCCATACCATTGAGGCCTGGCATATTCAGATCCATGATCACGAGGTCGGGTTTGAGGTCGATCACTCGGCGTATTGCGTCGCGGCCGTTATCGGCCTCTCCAATTACGTCAAACTGAGGGTTGGAGGTCAACAGTGCCTTTAGACCGGCGCGCAAAATATTGTGGTCTTCGGCTATGACGATTGTTTTATTATCCGTATTCACTGTCATTTGAAATCGGTCTTCAACCCATAAATGATTCAATAGCGTAATGTAATCTGATTTTCGCTTTCAACTAAGTTTAGGTCTGATTGGTAGCGATGCAAATTTCAATGGTTATTTTTCCAAAAAATGACTTTGCAGTTTCAACAGATCCACCATTACATAAAATAGACTTTGAATAAACCCTGCTGGTGACTACGGAGAATGATTGGCGGCAAATCATACTAATTTCACCACTGAAGGGCAGGCTGATTTCGTTATTTCAATCAGCAGGTTTTTTTGTCGCGCAATCATTTTTTTATCGCAAAAACAGGTTAATTACGTTCCTCAAAAATGACTCTAAATCCTATTAAATAAACCCTACCTTCCGGGGTAGGGTTTTTGCTCCTGACAAAATACTCAATCGTCTCCTGTGCGGGTAGGAGATTGAGTAGAAAAAAAGCGTAGTTTCACGCAAAGACCCTATATATGTGGCGATGTAGACTTTGTGCCAAGTACTGGTAAAGGGGCTGGCGTGTCCGGATTGCCAGATAGTCAAGTCCCAGGAAAGTTGAATGACCATTAGGGGTCTGGAGAAAAAACCATGATAAACAAGCATCAGGGTTATAAGTGCAGAAGCGTAGTGACTTTGTTTGTGCTGTCATTGCTATTTCTGTCTACGAACGTTAGTGCGGGTGATGTCACGCTCAATGTAGTTGGACCTGATGGCGCAGCTGTGCCGGGTTTTCGCTATATCTTTCAGGAAGACACAACCTATCCTGTCGACCCCAACAATCCTGCGACGACTGCTGATGGCCTCTTGTCATTGGGTTTTCATGCGAGTAACCATCCTCCAGCCACTCGAGATGTGGCGGGTCAGGCTGAAAACCTGAGCGGCAATGAAGATACTAATTCAATCACTATCACTGGGCTGCCGGATACGCGTTACTATGTTTCGGTACTGCCTTATGGCGGTCACAGCATCAGTGGCGCCCCCATAGAAGTGGTACCAGGTCCAAATGAACTGACTGTGACCGTACAGCCCCATCCGATCCCCACAGCTCAGATCTCGATCTATCTGTTTGAGGACAACCATCCCATCAACGGTGTGCCCGATCTCCCTCAAGAGGCCAACGACGGCAGTGTTGACTGGACCCGGTTCTCGCTGTTTCTGGAAGAGCCGGGCGGTCGTTACGGCATCGCGGGCGGCCAGGTGATTCAGGATGCCTTCGGGAATCCGCTTGGTACCGTCTATGATCAACATTGCCTTGCTGATGGATCGCCTGCCTACCTGCGTGATGGTGCCGGCAATATCGTGATCATTGGTGGTGAGCCAGTACTTTTAATCGATCACTTCTGCTTCGATGCCGAAGGGAATCCTATCGTGCTCGAAATGGGTGACGGCACCATGCACCCCAACCCCGATGGCACTTTGACCGTAAAAAATATCGCGCCGGGTAAATACGGTGTCGTGATCATCCCTCCCACCGATCCCAACGACAATATCGGTTGGCAGCAGACCAGCACCATCGAAGGCAGCAAGGTCATCGATGCCTGGGTCAAGGCCAATGAACCGCCGGTCTTTGTCGAGTTCGGACTGCCGGGGCCCCATGTGTTCGTCGGTTTTGTAAAAGCTACAGTCGATGGCGGTGTGCCAGGTGCGCCAGGTCCGCAACCGGGTGAGCAGATAGCCACCGTGAGCGGCACTGTCACTGACATGCATATGTCGCGTGTCACACGCCAACCGACATTCGAGTTTTTTTCCGGTCGACCGTTCCCGGGTTGCTGGGTTGGTATCAACCAAGTGGATGCGGCCGGTGCCCTGGGCCAGGGTATCGAAGCAGCCCCCTGTGATGGGGATAGCGGTTTCTCGTTTGATCTGCCTCCGGGCAGCTATCAGCTGGCGATCTGGGATGCAAACCTGGATGTGGTCTTCGCCGCAAATCCGTTCAGCGTGGATTCCACAGGTGGTACGTGTAATGGCGGCAATAGCTGCGCCTTCGGTGAAGTGGCCGTTTTCAACTGGTTTACCCGTCTGAACACCGGCGTTTTCCTGGACGAAGACTTGGATGGTTTCTGGGACCAGGGAGAACCAGGGCTTGGCAACGGTGAACGGGGTATCGGCCCCGAGAGCCAGGATGTGAGCCTGCGCTGGCGCGATGGTAGCGTCTATCAGAACTTCCCCACCGACCACGAGGGTCTTGCGCCATTCGACGAGGTCTTCCCCTTCTTCCATTGGCTGGTGGCTGAGGTCAGCTTTGCCAACAAGAAGGCGACCGGTGCCACCTTTGTGGTCGACGCGGGTGGTCCAGTGGATACTGCCAACGGTGATTTTCCCGGTTTTGGTGAATTGAATCCCCAACCTCAGTTCTGTACGCCGGCGATTGCCGCAAATGCGGAAGATCCCAACTTTGGATGTACCCCAGGTGATGCGCTGATCAATCCAAACACCACTGACAACCTGTCGCGTACGGAAACCGGTGCGGTGCTGACCCAGGGCTTCCAGGGCTTCCTCGGCCAGACCAGCGTGATGCAGTTCGGTAAGGTGGATTACATCGGAATTACGCCACCCTACAGCGATGGCACTGGATTCCATCCGCCTGAGTTTGTCGGTGAGAATGGCGGTATCTCCGGTATGGTCTTCTATGCCACCACCCGAGCGGAAAACGAACCGCAATTTGCCGCCGCAGAGGAGTGGGAGCCGGGCGTGCCCAGGGTTCAGTTGGCCCTCTATGCCGACGGCGATATCAACTGTCCCGCCCTCGCTGGTCAGGTGAATTGTGACATCGACTGGAATAACGATGGCACTTTGGATCCCGACGATGGTGTGGTCGAGGACATTAATGGTGAGGCCGGTATACAGTATGCCGATGTGGACAACCATCCGTTCGGTTTTGCCGAGGGTGGAGCACCCGGTCCTGAGGATATCGACAGAAACGGCAATGGTGCGTTTGATCTGGGTGACGCCCTGCAAGTGACCTGGACCGACAGCTGGGACGATAGCCTGCCCGAAGGCTGTCAAGGCCTGAACAATATCCCGGGTATCCCTGTCGAGCCGCCTATTACTGATGAACGCTGCTTCGACGGACTGCGCAACTTCAATCAGGTCAGGCCTGGTGTCTTCGATGGCGGATTCGCCTTTGAAGAGTATGACATGGACTACCTGGCAAGCCTGGGTAACCAGAGTGGTAACGTCACCATCCTGAACAACTTCTTTGCGGATCGAATTGCAGCCGTAAGCACGGTTGCTGCCGCAACCGGAAAGGCGCTTGAACTGCCCGAGCAATGGATTCTCCCCGGTGACTATATTGTCGAGATGGCGACACCTCCGGGTTATGAAAGCCTCAAAGAGGAGCATAAGAACGTCGATTTCGGTGACGAATATACGCCCTCACTGCAGGCGCTACCCGTGGCCTGTGTGGGCGACCCCCATACGGTGCCTCAGTACCTGACCATGGTGACCAGGGATGGCAGCGGTACCGATCCGGGCGACGGCAGTAACCTGGTTGATGCCGCGCTGCTGGGCAACGAGGGTGTGTTTGCGCCGTTCGCCAATGAGACGCGTCCCAGTTGCGATCGCAAGCTGGTGCCGCTCTCATCCGGTCAGAACGCTGCCGCTGAGTTCTTCCTCATGACGCATGTACCGCTTGCCGGCAATGTGTCAGGCGTGATCCTCAACGACCTGGCCAACGAGTTCAATCCGAACTCTCCGGCCTTTGGCGAGAAGTTCGCGCCGCGTAACGTGCCGATCTCCTTCTATGACTGGAACGGCAACGAGGTCAATCGCGTCTATGCGGATCAGTACGGCCGTTACAACCTGATGGTGCCCTCGACCTCCACGGCGAATCTGGGGATTCCGTCGGGTATGTCACCCAACATGCTGGTCTCCTGTATGAATGATGCGGGACCGATCGACAATCCCGCTTATTTGGTCGATGCCGATAATGACGGACTTGACGACAACACGGGTGCGCCCGCCAAGATCGTCGATCCGAACTTCAAGACCCAGTACAGCCAGTTCTGCTACACCTTCCAGTACATGCCTGGTGTGATCACCTATCTGGATACGCCCGTGGTACCGGTTGCCGCACATGCGGACAGGGAGACCTTCCCACTGGATTGTGAGCAGACCGACAATACGCCCATGATATCGTCAGTCACCCGGACGAGCGGCCTGCCTGGTCCCTTCGGTCTGGTCGGCGATACCATTCGCATCAATTCAATGGGTATGGTGGATGTGCCCAATCCCTATTGGGATGGTGTGATACCTGCGGAGAAGCTGATAACGCGTGACTACAGCTTCAATCCAGGTATTCCAGGTATGGAATCGCGGGCATTCCTCATCGATCTGGACGATCCCACAGTGCCCATCGAGCTCTCTTCCTACAGCGCTCGAAACGAGGATTTTATTGAGGGCACTATCCCCGCAGTCGGTCCAGGTGAGTATCAGGTCATGGTCTCCAATGGTGATGTCAGTTCACCGGTAGGTGTCACAATGACCGTGGGTGTGGATGTGGCCGGTCTGGGTGAACGTGCCCCCAGGGCAAATTACAGTGCTGCAAACCAGGAAGCCACCACGTCAGCGGTCTGGCGCGTGCCCGGTGATTTCGCCACCATTCAGGAGGCGATTGGCGATCCGGTCAACAATCCAACTGGACCTTCCGCCGCCGCTGGTGACCTGATTCTCGTTGCCCCGGGTGACTATGACGAGATGGTGATCATGTGGAAACCGGTCAAGCTGCAAGGTTGGGGTGCCGGTGCGGTTGCCCTGAATGCCAGACAGGTACCCACCGAAAAGGTTGCCAACTGGCGTAATCTGGCCACCACCCTGGAGTCCAATGGCTCGATCTCGCTCCTACCGGGTCAGGCCCTGGCGCCTTTCGGTTTCCCCGGCCTGGGTGCGCAACTCTTCCCGACGGAAGAGGGTGCGGGTATCTTCGTGGCCGGCACCAACAGCGGTGGCAACCGTTTCGGCCATCCCAGGAATCGTGGTGCCCGTATCGATGGTTTCACCATAATCGGTGCCAGCACCGGCGGTGGCATTGTCGCCAACGGCTATAACCAGTGGTTGAATATCTCCAACAATAAGATCACCGCCAACTCCGGTTTCTACGGTGGCGGTATCCGTGTCGGTCATCCTCAGTTGACCCATGAGATCGAGACTGAAGACGATCCTGATTTCATTGAGGAGAATGACAACTATGCGGTAGGGACTCTGGTCTATACCGACAGCCGAAACGACCGCGTCAATATCCATCACAACCTGGTACAGAAGAACGGTGTCCTGAACGGTTCGGGTGCCGGTATCTCGCTCAATACAGGCGCTGACGCCTACCGGGTGAGAAACAACTGGGTATGCGGTAACTTCGCTCAAGGTAACGGCGCCGGTATCGCCCATCTGGGTCTCAACCGGGGCGGCATCATTGAAGACAACATGATTATCTTCAATGAGTCCTTCCAACAGACACCGGGAACCTCGCCGGATGGCGGCGGTATCTATATCGCCGGTCAACCTGCGCTGGTACCTGAGGCAGAGACAAACCTGATGCTGTCACCCGGTACCGGTAACGTGACCGTCGACGCCAACATTATTCGCGGTAACCTGGCAGGTGCCGGCGATGGCGGCGGCATCAGCATCACCAGTGTCAATGGACAGGATATCCCGCAGAGTCGTTTTGCTGCAGATGGCGAAGAGAGCGATGAATGGATCAGAGGCCGCTGGTACGGCGTCAACCTGTTCAACAACATGGTCAATAACAACGTGGCAGGTGTGGCCGGTGGCGGTGTATCGATACTCGACTCCCCGAAGGTTGTGATTCGCAACAACACGGTGGCGAGAAACGATTCGACCTCGACCGGTTCCCAGGCCTTTGCCGATCCGGCCAATCCGAATGAGTCGCAACCGTTGCCGGCGGGTATCGTATCGCGGACCCATAGTAATGATATGGCGCAGGTTATGGCGCTCGCGATCGACTCCTATGATGAGGATGATAATCCGGCGCCGGGCGCAATGACGCTGAACGCAACATACAGCAACCCAACATTGCGTGACACCATCGTCTATCACAACCGCTCGTTCTACTGGTCCAACAACGGCGATCCGACGCAGCTCAATGGCGGTCTGCTGCCAGACTGTACCGGTTGTGCGCTGACGGACTATGAGGCCTATACCAATGATATGGGTGTTGTAACGGGTGTTACAGAGAGCCTGACAGATCTGCTGAGACCCCGTTACTGTCTGCTCCAGGATGGTACCGAATACGACACGGTCAGCGGTACAAACGAGCTGATTACCGGTGATGTGGGATTTGTCAATCCGGTCTACAACGAAGCGACAGACAGTCTGCTGTTCCCCGAGTTCAAGGTGATACAGGCAGCCGGCGCCTTCGATGAGGGCGGCAACTTCCTGCAGGTCAGTTTCGGTCCTGTCACGCTGGTTGATTCCCTCGGTGCGCTTTATGACTATCACCTGGCGGCAGGCAATCAGGCTGACAACCAGGGTGGTCCCACCGGTGGCAGCCGTACACAGGTCGATTTCGACAATGATCCAAGACCCGCCACGGGTTCTGATATCGGCGCTGATGAACTGGCGCCTTAGTAAAGGGTAGTGTGGCAATGAAACAGACAAAGAATCATACAAGCATTACAACCCATGCTACCGACGTCAGATTGATCGTAGTGGTGGGTCACCGAGTAATCACAAACGGCGGTTACAAGATCACGAGGAGTAACGCCCAATGAAAACTTATCGTAAAAACATACTTGCAGGGGCAATTGCCCTCACGTTGTTGGGGTTCGTTGGTACCGCCAGTGCCGTGGTCAATGTTCAGTGTCCAGGCGATTTAGACGGGGACGCAACTGTCGATGTTGGACCTGGCCATCCCGATTACAATGAGAATGCCAAATGTATGCATCTGATCGCCGGTGACAGCTTTGCAATCATGTCAGACGGCAATCCCTTGTATACCTTCGGTTTTGGTGACAAGACAGGCAATGGCAACACACCCGACACTGTCATCGGCAATGGTATCTTGGCGGCCGAGTGGCCTGGACCCACCATCGAACTGGATCAAGGGCAGGAGTTCTTTCTCAATCTGACCAACGTGGGTACAGTGATCCGACCCGATCTGTTCGATCCACATACGGTTCATTTCCACGGCTTCCCCAACGCCTCCGCGGCTTTCGACGGTGTACCTGAGGTTTCGATCTCCATCAATATGGGGTCGACACTGACCTACTACTACAACATTGTCGAGCCCGGTACCTATATCTATCACTGCCACGTGGAAGCCACTGAGCACATGGAGATGGGTATGTTGGCCAATCTCTACGTGCATCCGATTCAGGATGAGATCGGTTGTTTCGATATGGTCGATAATCCGGGTACCGCGGAATATGATCCGGAACCTGTACCGAACGGTGGTTGTGCGCCGGGAACCCGAAAAGATCCAGGCAGCACCGGCCCGACAGGTTATGTATACAACGATAACGACGGCTCCACGGCTTGGGATGTGGAAGTGGCGCTGCAGTTCTCAAGCTTCGATGGCAACTTTCATGACGCCAGTCTTTTTGTTCAGCCTCTGCCGTTTGCGGATCTTGAAGGTAATTATCCTCAGATCAACGGTCGAGGTTATCCGGATACGGTAAGCGCAGGCGATTTACCGGCACCTACGGATAACGTAACGCCGGTGGCAGGTCATCCTGCAGGTAAAGTGACTGGCAATCCCGGTGAAATCCTGAACAATGGCGATCCCACTCAGACGATGGATTCCGTCATTGAGGTCAATCAGGGCGAGCGTCTCTTGCTGCGTCTGTCGAATGTGGGCCTTGACCGCTTCTGGACCATCACTGCCATGGGTCTGAAGATGAAGATCGTTGGTACCGGTGCACGTCAGATGCGCGGAAGTGATGGAAAAAATCTCTACCGTGAAACGGCATCACTCAACTTTGGTGGTGGTGAGACCACCGATGTCATCATCGATACAACCGATGTGGCGCCTGGCACCTATTTCCTCCATGCCACCGAAGTACACCAGATGAGTAATGCGACACAGTTGGATGGCGGCATGATAACCGAGATCGTTGTCAACTGAGGCTGGCCGAACTAGGAGATGAGACTAATGAAGAGCATATTCAAAAAACCTGGGCGGTTCATCAGCCTCCTTATGTTGGGACTGGCGGGTGTCTTCAGTACACCGGTAACCCACGCGGCTCATGATATACGCGGCATCACGGGGCCCACATTCAACCTTTATGCCTATCCCTTCAACATGAACCTGCCTGAAGGCACCAGTTTATACATGTGGGGTTTTGGCGATATGGATGGCGGCGCAAACGCCACCCATGCGGCGGGTGATGGTTATGCGTTACCGCAATACCCGGCACCCACCCTGATTGTCACGGAAGGGGATAGCGTAACCATCAATATCGCCAATTATGGGGTTCCCGAACCGGTCGGTATCGTCGTTACAGGTCATAACGCGAGTGCGGCCTGTGCACCCTTTCCCGGCGGTGGTCCAAGCACCTGTACAGCAGGACTCGTGACCTCATCCGCTGATATCAATGAGGCCGTGACATACACCTTTACCGCAGGATCCCCAGGCACCTACATTTATCACAGCCTGGATGGCAGCAATCCCGGACTGCATGTAGAAATGGGGCTGTTGGGGGTGATGATTGTCCGTCCGGCCGATTTCGGTGCAGGCCCCAATCGCACGGCCTACGGGGTAGATACCGGTACACAGTACGATCAGGAGAATCTCTACCTTATGACAGAGGTCGATCCTGAAATCCACCTGCAGATGGAGCGTGGACACAGAAGTCATTTCACCCACTCCGATCGGCATGCCAAGATCTGGTTTATCAACGGCCGGGTCTTTCCCGATCTCTTCCAGGGGGATTACAACCCGCTCTTTCCACATCAACCCTATGAGGCACTCGCTATAGCTCAACCTGGTGACATGGTATTGGTGCGTAATATCAATGCGGGACACGATTCCCACCCCATGCACTACCATGGCGAGAACCTCACCTTTATCGGTCGCGATGGGAAGATGTTGAGTTCAGACGGCATCGTTTCCGACCTGGGACGTTCCGACAATACTATCAACTCAGCGCCGAAACAGACTGTTGATGCACTCTGGACCTGGACCGGCAAGGGACTGAATTGGGATATCTATGGACATGATACCGGCCATGTCTGTATCGATACGGACAATGACGGATTTGGCGATGTTGAGTCCGGCTCCACCTATGATCACGAATATTGTGCCGATCATGGCAAACCGTTGCCGGTCACGCTGCCAGGTGTGGGCGATCTTTCACTCGGTGGTTGGTGGAGTGGCAGCCCATTCCTCGGCGATACAGGTGATCTGCCTCCCGGTGAAGGTGGTCTGAATCCCTTTGGCGGCTACTTTCTGGTGTGGCACTCCCATGCGGAAAAGGAGCTGACCACATTCGATATCTTCCCCGGCGGCAGCTTGGGCTCCGTGGTTATTGTGCCTCCCGGCACACCCATCGAGTAAGCGCGGGAGGGCATGAACATGAAAAGGTCTAATATCATGAAGCTGAGAATCAAACCGATCGTCGTTGCCTGTGCATTGGCTATGGCTGCCGGGCAAGCGGGCGCAGTCGACTATACTCTCGCGGCAAAGGCATACAGTAAGACTATGCCGGATGGAAGCATTGTTCCCATGTGGGGGTATGTGATCGATCCGGATAACGATAGTTCCGGCAGAGGTGATTGTTATGAAACAACACCAGCAGCCGATCGACGGACGTGTGTCGAAAATCTGCCCGATCCCGTGGCACCAGGCCCAAGGCTGGATATTCCATCAAATAATACAGCATTGCGGATTTTTCTGACCAATACGCTGCCTGAACCAACATCCATCGTGATTCCGGGACAAGAGTTACCTTATTCAGCTGCCGATAACGGACCCACGTGGGATGGCCCGGTAGGTGGAACTGCCATTACCGGGGGACGTCCAGTCGGCAATACTACTTTGAAAATGCGGTCATATGGCCGTGAAGCAAATCCCAATGGTGGTAGAAGGGCGTATATATGGAATAATAATCGGAATAATCCAATAACGAATTCGGGCACTTTCATTTACCACACCGGTACACACCCCCAAAAGCAACTCTACATGGGGCTATACGGCGCCATATCTAGAGATGCTGCTCCAGGTGAAGTCTATCCCGGAGTCACTTACAACAGCGATACTACGCTCTTCTACAGCGATATCGATCCTGAGTTCAATAAATCAGTGGTAGCACCGTACGA
This sequence comes from Candidatus Thiodiazotropha sp., assembly GCA_040791665.1. Taxonomy (GTDB): domain Bacteria; phylum Pseudomonadota; class Gammaproteobacteria; order Chromatiales; family Chromatiaceae; genus Thiodiazotropha. The sequence continues at coordinate 42,410 of JBFNNX010000026.1, forward strand.
TCCGGCTTACGCTGCATATCCGCCATTGGAAACGGCGATCGAGCGCCATCCCACCTGGTTCCTGATCAATGGCGAGCCCTATGATCCGGTCGGGACGATTAACTCTGTGGGCACCCAAACCATTACCGGTATCGATGTCAATCAGAACAATCTGATTCGTTTCGCCAGTGCGGCAACTGAAAATCATGTCCCGGTTTTCCAGGGGCTCTACGGCACAATCCATGGTGAGGACGGCATGCAGTATATGTGGCAGGCCGGAGTGAGCGGCGCCGCCGCTGCTGTAACGGCTTCACCCATTGAGCAGTACTCGATCGGCTTGCCGCCGCTGAAGACGAAGGATGTGATTGTCACTCCGGCGCTTCAGGGTACCTATTCCATCTATGACGGCAACGGTTATATGACCAACCCCACCGCCAACGAAGCCACGGGCGCTGAGGATACCGTCGGCGGTATGTTCAGGAAACTGGGTGTCGCACCCGGCACCAATCAGGCACCGGCGGCCGTGGCTGATCAGTTTACCGTCGAATACCCTGAATTCCTGAGCAGTGATACTGAAGCGACGCCTGTTGCATTTCTCTTGGATGTCATCGCCAACGACAGTGACATCAATAATGATCCGCTGACCCTTGCGTCTACACTAACGCCTAATCAGCAATACGGCGACGTTGCGATAACCGTTGATGCATTCTGTAATGCTGGCGATACATCCTGTTCGGTAGAGTACGGCTACACAGGTCCTGCGGGCGGTACTGAGACCTTTCATGCAACACCAGCAACCATTGCTTCTACCAACTTTGATTACGATGTGACTGACGGGAGTCTGACGAGCGGTTTGGCAACTGTCACCCTGGATTATCTGCGCAATGAGGCACCTACGGCGGCTGACCATGCATTAGTGACGGATGCTGCGACAGAGTTGCTTTTCAATGCCTTGGATGGAGCAGTCAATAATGAACCGGGTGATGTACTGAACTTCTCGTATTCGCCCCCATTCGACCCCGTCACCGATTTAGATCCTGCGACGCAGGGAGCGCTTGTATGCGCAGCGAACGGTGAATGTACCTTTACACCTCCTACGGATGGTGTACCGGGACCTGACTCAGTCGTGGTTACTTTTGACTATGTAGTCCTCGACGATATAAACACAGTCGGCAATCAGACGGGTGTTACAGCGTATGACGACAAGATCACGGGAACCGTTACCATCACCGTTGATCCGGTGAGTACCGAGGCGCCTCAAGTCATCGACGACAACTATATGGCCATTGTGGATACTGAGTTGGTCGTTGCGGTCGATCAGGGTGTCCTGTCGAACGATACCGAACCGCAGGGGCAGCCGATGACCGCAGCCTTTGACGGTCCCACACCGCCCGATACGACTACGGAAGGTGGCACCGTGGTGTTGAATGCAGACGGCTCTTTCACTTATACGCCACCTGCAGGATTCTCCGGTGCGGATACCTTCACTTACATCGCCAGCGATGACAGTGCGCCTACCCCCAACGAGAGTCTACCGGCCACGGTGACCATCACGGTTGGCAATGTGGCACCCGTGGCTGTCGCCGACAGTTACAGCATGACCGAAAGCAGCATTTTCAATGAAGCCGCTCCCGGTGTGTTGGTTAACGACACGGATGTGGATGGCCAGGCCCTTACAGCGAGTCTGGTGGCCGGTAGTGGTCCTCGCTGCGGTACCCTGACGCTGAATTCGGACGGCTCCTTTACTTACGAGCCCCAGATTGGCTGGAACAGCACACTGACGGGTGTTTGTGATCCGGGTACCGTAGACGGTTCGGATACTTTCAGCTATGTCGCCAATGACGGACTGGTGGACAGCGCTGCGGTTAGTGTCAACATCACGGTCAATCCGCAAACCGCGGCTACGGCAATCAACGATACCTTTATCCTTGATGCGCCGACAGTGACAGAACTCACCGCAGAAAACGGTGAGTTGGTCAGTACCACTTATGTCACGGCCAGCACATTGGATAACGATCTGGGAACCGGAACCAACCCGACTGCTACCGAAGTGAATGATCCTGATAATCTCTCTCCAGAGATTGCGGCATCGGGTGAAGTCACCCTGGTAATCGACGATATGGCCATGGGCACCATCGGGACCCTGGAGTACCAGTTCACCAACGACGGTGGCAACACCAGTAATATCGCCCAGGTCAGCCTGGTACGCTATCTCGGCGTGAAGAAGTCGGAGTTCAACCTGCGGGAGGATGGCGGTCTTGCCGGTAATCCGGACAACGACGACTGGCGTATAACCGGTAATGTCGATCCCACGGTGATTCCGCTGGGTAGTGCGATCTTCGCATATATCATTAGGCAGGGTGTCACCGATCCTATCCCGATAAATACCCCGGCTGATATCAACCCGAACAATGATATGGGCACGGTCTTCGATGTGAACAGCTGGAGAATCCATATCGACAACGTAGGCGCCACCGGGCCTCGAGGCGATATAGATCAGCTAAATGACAGACTCCGCATCGAAGCCCATGTGGACGATGGAAATGGTGGTACTATCATCTATACCTATGACAATGTGCCGATTCATGTACAACCCTAACTGAGTGAAACCGCCACACCCCATCCTCGGGGGGCGGTTTTGTTATTTTGTACTTAGAAACAGCAGTTTATGAAAGTCAAAGAGAAAAAAAGCAGCTACACAATGGAGCAAGATGAAGAAGAGTTGTTACCGCAAGGCAACCCGATAATCTTGCTTTTGGTGCTGTTATTGTGCACGACTGTCCTGTTTTTCCTGACTTCAGCATTAGCCAATGGTGCAGATAGAATATTGTCGAACGGGAAAGCTGGACAAGAAACCGTCAAAAAATGGAAACCACCCGTAGCGAACAAGGTCGTATTCCCGGAAATGGTATCCCTTGATCTGGCGAAGGATATCGCCGATAAATGGGGTATCAAGTTGATCAGCTTGAGACTGACCGCTGCAGGTTACATGATTGATTTTCGTTTCCGTGTTTTGGATGTTGAGAAAGCAAGGACTTTTTTTGATCAAAGGATCAAACCACACCTGGTGGTAGAGCGTTCCAATGCTAAACTACCAATACCCATGGCTGCCAAGGTAGGTGCGTTCAGAACGACCAATCGGGGCCAGAACATCAAACCTAACAAAACATACTATATGGTATTTGGGAATCCAGATGCCCATGTGAAGTCAGGTGAGAAAGTGACCATGGTTATCGGCGACTTCAAGGCCGAGCATTTGATCGTTCACTAAATTCACCAAGAGATGTCGTCATGCTTAATATTAAATCCGTCATCAGCCTTCTGATCCTTTTTGTGGCAGGAGTGCCGCTGCAGAGCAATGCGGCGGTAACTGTCTACTGCTGCGATGCAAACGCAGAAGCCCAGTTCATTCAGGATCTTACAGCCCTACAGTCTGTCACGGTGGATTTTGCGGGTGAGAGTTTTGAAGGCGACGCGTGGACGAGTTCACGAAATACTACGGTGTTTAGCGTAACGAACCAAAACCTCACGTGGGCTGCCAGTTCAACCGGCGTTGCCGGTATCCAAACAAGCATGGGTGGTGGCGATGTGCATGAGGGTGAATATCTAATGTTCGCCGTCGATGATACGAGTACTCACCTGACTCCCGATAAGATTACCCTTACTGCCAATGGTATTACGCTGTATGGTGTAGGCGGTTGGTTCAGAAGTTCTAACGGTGCAAAACTTGCGTTCACCACCAATGGCGACGTGGTGGATTTCACAGGGGCGCAAGCCACAGTCTTCGATTGGAAATTTCTCGGTTTTATCGATGACGGAGGATTCAGCACTCTGTTGGTGGAAACAGCCGACGAAGTGGGAAATGAAGTCAAGACCTTCTTTTCTGACGACTTTACCATTGCCGCAGAATCCGGTGCTTTTCCTGGCCAAAACCTACAGTTCAGCAGTGCCTCCTATTCGGCAAATGAAAATGCGGGCTCAGTGGCCGTAACGGTGACACGCAGCGGCGGTACCACAGGTACGCTATCAATAGATTATGCAACGACCACTGACGGCACAGCAACTGCCGGCCAGGATTTTACGGCTGTTTCCGGTACCCTTGATTTCACTGAAGGTGAATCGAGCAAACAGTTCACCATCAATCTCCTCGATGATGCCGTTTTCGAAGGAAATGAGACTGTTGGGCTGTTGCTGAGCGGAACCGATGTTGGCGTCTTGAATAGCGCCATTTTGACCATTGTCGAAAATGACGCACTGCCCGTAGGGAGTGTCGAGTTCAGTGGCAGCAGTTATCGAGTGAACGAAGATGCCGGCACGCTGACGCTAACGATACAGCGCGGCGGAGGTAGTGAAGGAAGCGGTTCAATCGATTATGCGATCAATGACGGTACAGCTACAGGCGGCAGTGATTACAACGCTACCTCGGGTACTTTAGCGTTTACCGATGGCCAGGTCAGCGGCACTTTTGATATCGGCATTACCGATGATGCCCTTCAAGAAGGTACAGAGTCGATTGTTGTTAACTTGAGCAATCCGGTCTCAGTGATGCTGGGTGATCGCGATGTTGCTGAAGTTGCCATCATTGACAACGAAGCATCACCGGCCATGGGGAGTATCCAGTTCAGCGGTTCTGCCTATAGTGTCGGTGAAAACGGCTCAGAAATTGCCTTACCGATAGTTCGTATCAGTGGCAGCACGGGAGCTGTAAGTGTTGTCTGTACAACCTCTGATTCCAGTGCCACTGCTGGCAGCGACTATACCGCAACACAGAATACGGTGAGTTTTGCCAGCGGCGAAGTTATTCAAAATTGTCGTATACCTATCATTGACGACAGCAGCTATGAAAATGACGAAAATCTGATGGTGACTCTCAGCTCTCCTACAAATGGGGCAGTATTGGGAACCACATCATCCGCAGTGGTCACAATCGAAGACAATGATCCCGTTCCTGCTGCCGGTAGCCTGCAGTTCGACCTGACGAGTTATCAGCAGACAGAGGGCGGCACTACCGCTAGCATTACGGTATCACGTAGTGGTGGCAGCAGTGGATCAATCAACGTCGATTATGCCACCGCCGATGGCACTGCCACGGCGGGAAGTGACTACACATCGGCCAGCGGGACTATCAGTTTTGCCGATGGCGTCACCAGCGTCAGTTTCCAGGTCATGCTCTTGGATGACGCTGTTTACGAAGGAGATGAAACTTTATCGCTTGTTTTGAGTAATCCTACCGGCGGAGCTGTGATTGGTTCGCTAGATACCGCACAATTGACCATTCTTGATAATGATTCAGCACCTGCTACCGGAATCCTCGTCTTCACCGCGGGAGATTATTTTGCCGATGAGTTGGATGGCAGTATTACGGTGAGTGTTGAGCGTCAAGGCGGCAGTACGGGCGCGGCGCAGGTCAACTATATCACCAGTGACGGTACGGCGATCGCCGGTGCGGATTATACTGTATCCAGTGGTACCCTGGCGTTTGCTGATGGTGAGATATCTCAAAGTTTCGAGGTGTTTATCAATGATGACGCCATATTTGAAGGAACTGAAAACCTAAATCTTCAGCTATCGGACCCATTTGGCGTGACACTCGGTGATCCGTCGTCATCTGTCATAACAATTGCCGATGATGATGATCCACCCGCTGCCGGTGCACTCGATTTTTCGTCAAACAGTTATAGTGTCGATGAAAATGGTACAAGCATCACCGTAACTGTAACTCGTAGCGGAGGCTCAACCGGTGCGGTATCAGTTGATTATGCTGCACTTGACGGAGGTGCGACAGCCTCGTCCGATTATAGTTTCACTACAGGTACTTTAAGCTTTGCAGATGGAGAATCGGGCAGCAAAACCTTCGAAGTGTCCATCATCGATGACAGCTTGCTGGAACAGGACGAGTTCATACAGCTGGTGCTCAGCAATGTGCAGGGTGGAGCGGTACTGGGCGCCTTGAGTGAGTCTTTAATTACAATATCGGATGACGAGGCGCAAACCGCTTCATCTCTATTGGGTTTTTCGGCCGGCACGCTTTCTGTCAATGAAAATGACGGCAGTGTGAATGTCACAATCACACGCAGTGTAACGGTTACCGGCGCTATTTCAGTTGATTTATCGGCAAGCTCCACGAATGCAGTAGCGGGTACTGACTACAACGTAACCACTGGAACCTTGCAGTTCGCCAGTGGTGAGACAGAGAAGATCATCAATGTCGAAGTCATAGACAATACCATCACAGACGGTAACAGAACGATTACATTCGCCCTCGCCAATGCCGTTGGTACTGCCGTCATTGACAGCAACAGCGGCACTTTGACGCTCACAATTATTGATAACGAATCAAGTTCAAGCAATGGCGGCGGTGGAGGCGGCGGCAGCCTGGGAGTTATTTTCATGTTGCTGATGCTATGTATGGCTATGTGCCTTCGGTTACGGGGTAGCCGAGTCTGCACAGTATGCTCAGGTTGATCTAAGCAATACCGGTCATTAATTACCGGTTATAGGAGTGGTTATGATGTCTAGCGGTCTATGGATTGAAGCATCGAGACGATCGAGATTTCAACACATGCTATCAGTGCTGACGTTTGTTGCGATCTTTTCTATTTCGTTGACCGCTCATGGGGCAGAACTGCCGAGTATCGCTAAACGAACCGAGAATGGAGGCTCCTTGATTCCACCTTTCAAAATGGATTGCGTTACCAGACCGGGAAAAAGCCAAACGCTGGGTGAACGTTTTGAAATGGTGGCCAGTTCGGACAATCATGGTCATGACGATCATAGAAGTATGATGATGAGCAAGGCTTATCAGATGCTTACCTCTGACTACTCAATACCTGATGTACAGTTGGTCTCCCACCGGGGTGAAAAGCGGCGTTTGCCCGAATTGCTCGGCACGGACAAGCCAATCATGTTGAATTTTATCTTTACAACTTGCACTACTATCTGTCCAGTGCTATCTGCCAGTTTTCATCAAATTCAGGAGATTCTGGGCGATGAGAGTGATTCTGTTTCGATGATCTCGATTACCATCGATCCGGACTATGATACGCCGGAACAACTGATGAAATATGCGAAAAAGTTCAAGGCGGGAGATCAGTGGCAGTTCTATACTGGCACGTATAATGACGTCGTGACTGTAGAAAAGGCGTTCGACATTTTTCGTGGCTCAAAGATGAACCATGAACCTATCACTCTTATACGCAAAAAAGACAGACAATCCTGGGTCAGGATAAACGGGCTTGCAAGTGCTGAAGATATCGTAAAGGAGTACCGCAAAGCAATTGCAGAAGGGAAGTGATGAAAATAAAGTTGAAACGGATTGCTTCCCTTTGTGTCTTTTTAACTGCTTGCCTCTATTCTGCCGTGTCTTTGAATGACGCGGAGATCGACTCTCGTGCCTATATAGTTGGCAAGCAACTCTACACCGAAGGTCTGCTACCCAACGGCGACTTGGTGAAAGCCACAATCCAGGGTGACATTACGGTTGAAGGCGACCAGTTGATTTGTGAAACCTGTCACAGGAAAAGCGGCATGGGGTCGACTGAAGGTCAACAGGTAGTCCCGGCTGTCGCCGGAAATCTGCTTTTCAAGCCGTTAAAGCTCCCGATCACTAAACCCCCTGAACCTCCAATATACCGTGAAGCTTACAACAGAGAAACGCTAATGGCGGCAATCAGGGATGGAATAGATGCCAATGGTGAGCCATTGGATCCCTTTATGCCTAGGTATGAGATTAGTGACGAGATGCTGGATGGCTTGATGGTATATCTCGACACACTCTCCAAAACGGTGTCACCGGGTGTGACCGAAGATACAATACACTTCGCCACAATCGTATTATCCTCAAACAGTGACGGGGATAATAAGGCGCTGCTCGATGTTATGGAGCAGTATGTCTTACAAAAGAATATCGAAACAAGATATGAGAGCAAAAGGGCGATGAATGCCCCGTGGCACAAGGAATGGCTGTTCAAGCCATATCGAAAATGGCAAATTCATACTTGGGAGTTAAAGGGCGATAAAGAGAGCTGGCCGGATCAGTTGAGCGAATACTATCGAAAACAACCGGTATTCGCCTTGATCAATGGACATGTTCCGCATGGATGGGAGTTTGTCCATGAATTTTGCGAGCGCGAGACTATGCCATGTTTGTTTCCCACCACTTCTTTGCCGGTAGTCGATGAAACTGATTTCTATACCATCTATCTAACCAAAGGCGCAGTACATGAGGCTGAGGCGGTTGCATCACATATAACAAAAAGCCTGTCTGTCAGAAGCGTCACCCAGTTTATCGACAAATCATCTCAATTAAGTAGGGTCAGTGCAGCTTCACTGCGAATGGAACTGAATAAGAGCGGTATTGCGATTGACGATGTTATGCTGGAAGAGACGACAGAACCTTCCAAATCACTATCCGAGGTCGATAGCGATTCCGCCATTGTGTTGTGGCTGGACAGGGAAAAAGCGAACAAGTTGCTGAGTGGAGCAGGCACGCTGAAGACTTCACAGCGAATAATACTGTCGACTTTGCACTACGGAGCGGATAGTAACAGCATACCTCCTGAAATTGCCGACACTCTTGTCTTCGTCCACACTTCAGAGATGCCTAAAAGTACGAATAAACTGCTTATGCGCTCCACAGGCTGGTTCAGGACAAAGAGAATTTACAATCCAGAGAAAAAGGAGATCCAGGCGAACGCCTATTTCGCATTAAAGGTGGTCGGAGATGCCATAAAACACATTCGTGGCTATTTTTATCGCGACTATTTTATTGAAAAAATCGAGCACATGATCGATGATCTGCCCTATACATCCATCTATCCAAGGATAAGTATGGCGCCAGATCAGCGTTTTGTGTCCAGGGGATACTACATCGCAAAAGTTGACGGCAAAGGAGGAATAAGGAATATTACCGAGTGGATAGCGCCGTAATGAATGATCAAGGATGATATATAATCTTGGTGGAGAATGATTGTGTCGGTATTAGACAACAATAGTGAAGGAAACACCAATGCCTATAGCCCAGATTTTCAACTGGCAAAACGTTACGGTATTACGAGTTTTATCGCCATCGTCCTGATAGCTGTCATTATCCTTCTTCTCTTTCGCTACGAAACATCGCGTATCATTCAAGAGTCAGCGAAACAGAGCAACGAATCGCTGACCATTGCGACTGAGTATGCGCTTAATGATCACTTTGTGATGTATCTGAATCTTATCAAGCTGAATGAAAAGAAACCGGGTGAGATGCCATTCGACCCATTGCTTGCGCGTGCCATACATAAAATGATAAAGGATACCAATGTCGACAGGATAAAACTGTACGATGTAAAGGGGCAGGTAGCTTACTCATCCAAGTCTTCAGCCTATACCGAAGAAGATGAGGATAACGATGGTTTTAAAACAGCTATAGCGGGTTATCCGATAACTGTTTTAAACTATCGTGACAGCTTCACAATCTTCAATACTAATGACAGGGATGTAAACTTGGTGCAGACTTATGTACCAATAAGGGTTGATGACAATTCACCTGTATTGGGTGTTATGGAGATTTATTACGACATCAGCGGCTATATCAGTCATGCGATGAGAACAATAATTATCCTGATGCTGACGACGCTGCTGCTAATGCTATTTCTTTATACCTTTTTGCTGATGCACATCAAGCGGTCCGAGCGCATAATCGAAGACCAAAATCGGATCACAAGAGAGAAGAAGGTCCTGCTTGAATTTCTCACAGCCAAGATGATCAATGCCCAGGAAGATGAGAAAAAGCGCATAGCTTTTGATCTTCATGAAGACGTTGTGCAAACCCTGTCCGGCGTCAAGATGCAGCTGGAAAAATATGTCTTGAGTCTTAACCAGCAGGAAAAGGTGGGAGAGGTTAATCAGCTTTCCAAGGAAATCGTACCAATGCTGCAGAACGCGGCACACAAAATCAGGGCGGTTGCAATGGATCTTCGCCCGCCGAGTCTCGATGATTTCGGTCTCAAGGCCGCATTGAACTCGGTTGTTTCTGAGTGTCATACTGAGACAACGGGTCTTGAGATCGAGATCGAATTTACACTCGAGGAAGATGATATCTCTTCAGAACGCAAGTCGATCCTCTACCGTCTTGTAAAAGATATATTGCATGCCATCTGTTTCGATCAAAAACTGACTGCCAAGGTGTATTTCCGATTCGATCGGGTTTTAGGCGGAATTAGTATGGTTGCGGTGCTAACCTGTGAAGAGATTGATAATCTCTATGGCGAAGAATTACCAGATTATTTTACCCTCATGGAGGAGAGGACGATCCTGTCTGGCGGGGAATTTACAAGAAAACCGAGGGTCGACAATGCAATTGAGGTAAAGTCTATTTGGGTGTTTTGATTGCCGGTGAAATAACGACACTGCCTTGAAGAAGATTCATGGCTTTTCCGGGAGAGGAGCTGCGGTTGTTGATTGGGGTGTGGTTTCGATGTTTGCACCATCTGCTTCCGACATTGCAGGTATTGCTTGTTTTTCCTGTGAATCAGCAGGCGAAGCAGTTTCCGTTTCATCGTTTGTACCGCAGGCAGCCGTATCGACAGCGGCAGAAGCGGTGCCACATTCAGATTTCTCGGTGTTTTCCGGATTCTCTCCCTCGATTTCGTCCATTGATTGATTCTTTGAATCTTCTTTAGGAGCTTGCAGGCCGAGTCTATTCAGCAAAGTGTCGCTGTCATAATTGCGTAGTGTCAAATCGAATATTTTGAGCGATGAGCCGGTACCTTGTCCATCATCGGATCGACTATTCTTCGAGTCCCGTTTCAGAGATCCTTGTGTGCCCGATAAACCGGAAGACAGGCCGCTTTCGCCGCTGCTTGGCGCAGAGTGGATTGAGACGAAGGGCAGGGCGTCATCATCTATTATTCTGACAATGGCAGCAGAAGGAGCTGTAATGGCGGCATTGGCGCTTGCGTCGGAAAGCAGCAGAGTAAAACTGCTCTCTTCCTCGTACAGACCGTCATTAATGATTTCAATCGATAGCGTTCGACGTGTCACGCCGGCTGAAAAAGTCAGTGAGCCGCTGGTGTCACGGTAGTCCTCACCCTTTATGGCAGATCCGTCGATCGTTCTGTATTTGACAGATGCGCTAGCCTCGGAATCACCCGATCGAACCACTGTCAATGAGATTTTATTGACCGATTCATTGACGTCATAGCTGACCGCATCGAGAAAGATCGATACCGTCTCTTTATCCGGGTCATCATCGAGTATGGTGACAGTGGTGGAAGCAGGTTCTGTTATTGATGCTTCTTCGCTGACGGATGTGAGGAGTATCTGAAATGTCTCGTTGCCTTCATGCAGGTTGTCATCAATCAATTCTATGTGTATTTCCTTTTGCGTCTCTCCCGTATGGAAGTGAATCGTCTCGGTATCTGCAATATAATCAATATCGGCTTCGGCGCTTTTCGCCAGCAGCTGATACTCCACGTCAATACTACCGGTACTCCCTTCCGTGCGTATCACATCGATGATCGCTTGCTGCTTCGATTCGTTGACGGCATAGGCGACGGCACTAAATGAAATTGCACCAGCGCCGTCATTGTCCAGAATAATGACCTCGGCCTCCGCCTCTTCTCCAAGGGTGGCATTGCCGTCCACGTTTGATAATGCAAGGTAGAAGGATTCATTCTCTTCATCCAATTCATCGTCATGGATGGATACTTCGAAACTGCGTAGAGTCTCCCCGTCGTTGAATTGCAGCGTACCCTTGCTGATCGAGTAGTCACGGCCCTGCTTCGCCTCATCTTCAATGGTGGTGTAATCGACGCTGACCACTCCTTTGATCCCGCCCGACCGCCTGACGGTGACTATCAGTTTCTGCGTATCCTCATCTACGGAATAGAGCGATTCATTGAACTCGATCAGGCTGTTTTCATCGGATGCGAAATTACTCTGAAGGAGCGCATGAGCCGCAGCCACGTCCAGCAGGCCATAGCCGAAGTTGTCATCTGTACCTGCCTCGCCCAGATCGACAGCGGAGTCATAGAGTACTGTTTCGATCTGGGAAAGTGTCGCATCGGGAAAAGCACTTTTAAGCAGTGTCATGGCCCCGGTTACATGGGGTGCGGAGAAAGAGGTACCGGAAACGATGTTATATGCGTTGGGTAGCAGGTCTGTGGTAAAGATCAGACTGCCGGGCGCCACCAGCTTGGGAAAAACACCGCCGTCGCAGGCCCCTGGTCCGCGGCTGCTGAGCAGTTCTATCTCGTTAATCTGATCAACCGAACCGACGGAGAGCGCGCCTGGATCGTTGGCGGGACTGATGCTGGACTCAGCGGATGGACCGAAGTTGCCGGCGGAAAATATAACCCCGATACCCGCCTCCCGCAGGAGCTGGATATCTTCACTGAATTCCTGGAAACACTCATTGATGGTGGTGGAAAAGCCCCATGAGTTATTGACCAGATCGGGTGCGTCATCGGTCAATGGGTCACCGTCCGGATCGAGTAACCACTGGAATGACTCGTGGATCGCACTCAGTGTTGATTCATTGGCGTTATCGAAGATCTTTGCCGCAATCCACTTCGCCTCAGGGGCCATGCCGATTTGATAACCGCTTTCATCGCCGCCCAGTATGATGCCCAACGCCTGAGTGCCATGGCCCACCACGTCGGTGGGTAGCTCATTCTGCTGATAGGGATCGAACCAGCTGTTTGTCCCGCCACGCCATTTGTCGATCAGATCCGGGTGGTTGAGCTCGACGCCGGAATCCATGATGGCGACAGTGACGCCCTCGCCATTGATGCCCTGTTGCCAGAGCTGTTCGGTGTTTATGTTGATGAGATTCCACAGCGGATCTGTGGTCAAGCCATCGATCCTGTCTTCACTCATGGTCAATTGCATATCGACCGTGATGCGCTCCACCTCGGGCATGGCCGCTATCTCATCCACTAGATCCGCCGGCAGATCGAGAGCGACCGCGTTGACGGCCCAAAGTGACTTCAGACGTGTTTTCACGCCGTGGTCACGCAAGGTTTTGACAAGCTTTGCCTTAGGTTTGGCAAGTTGCTGTTTGAGACCGGTCAACAGCCTTCGGCGAAATTGCTTTTTTTGCCTCGAGTGTGACTTGGACAATACCGGTTCGTATTGATGTTGTTTGCTAATTAAACCGCGAATATCATTGATATTAAATTCTTTTTTGAACTTTATAATGATCGGTATTTTTGATGTGTGGTCAACCTGTGCGACCAGTTTATCCACATCAGCGGTTAATCCCGCCGCACCATTCAGCACGGGCAGATAGAACAGCCCCGCCCAGATTACGGCAGTGATAAATCGCTTTAGCATCGTTGTCTGGCGCCTGATGATGCGTTTAATTCCCCAGTATGGGAAATGATGGGTAAAAAGTGAATAAAATCATCTGATTATCAACTATATTCTTTAAAACCTCATACTTTAATGCGTGTTACTACTACCTGTTGATGAGGTATGTTACTACCATGATTGAACGGTTGAGGCAGTTAAGTCCTAATTGGCATTCTTGATAAAAACGAAGATCCGGCGCAATTCAGCATATTGAAAGAAGTCTGATGTAGCCGCTATAGGATTGATTATCCTATTTATTTATCAGGTAGTTCGCACCATTATGGTGTGATCCCCGGGGATGGTGATAGAGACAGTAGATCCCATGGTAGGGTTATTGTGCATAAAAGGTATGGAATCACCCCATCGATAAATACATCGTCCCATCAATCTCATTATTCGGGCAAATCTGCTGTGATTGTATGAAACCATATTCAGCCTTACGTGCGTCGGATTGGGATATGGAAGTTTTGTGGAATTACTGGAAATCACATGAGCAAGAGTGAACACAATTTGCTGATTCGGCTATTGCCAATGGTATTCTCAATACTGTTGGTATCATGCGCACAGCAACCTGAAATCAATCAAACTTCCGATAGTGGCGGTGTCATAGCTCCCTATCCGCCGGAGAGACCGCCAGTCACTGTTTCTGGGGGTGACGATGAACAGGAGTTGGTGCTCTCACAGCAGACTGTAAAGGAACCCGAATTTTTTGTTCGCGAGGGAAGCGGCAAGTTCATTAACCCTGGACAGACAGGGAAAAAAACAACCCAACCTGCCCGTGGCGATATTACCCTCAACTTCGAGGGAGTGGATCTGCGTGAAGTGGTTAAGGTGATTTTCGAGGAGATACTGCGGGAAAACTACCTGATCGATGACAAGGTACAGGGCCAGGTAACCATTCATACGACCTACCCGGTCAGTACCGATGCGGTATTGCCGATTCTTGAGACCATTCTGCAGATGAACGGTGCCGTGATGGTGCGTAACGGTGCCCTCTATAAGATTCTGCCTGCGGCTGATCTGAAGAGCATGGCCCTGAAACCCTCGGTTGGTCAGGGTAAGGCGAAGATGAAAGCGGGTCAGGGTGTACAGATCGTACCACTGAGGTACATCACAGCCGTTGAAATGAAGAAGGTTTTGGAAAGCTTTGCCTCCCAGGCAGAGCAGATTCGGGTGGACAAAGGCAGGAATCTGTTAATCCTTACGGGCTCCTATCAACAGATCAACAATCTGTTGCAGACCATCGAAATGTTTGATGTGGATTGGCTCAGTGGTATGTCATTTGCGCTGATACCGCTGAAGGCCACTGACGCCAAAACCATTACCGAAGAACTCAAGCATCTGGTTGGGGATGGCGATGGATCGCCATTGGCGGGGATGATCAAGCTGATTCCCATCGATCGCCTGAATGCGGTCATGGTGATCAGCCAGCAGCCCAGATATATCAAGGATGTGCGCAGGTTGATCAGCCAGTTCGACCAGGGCAGCGATAAATCTCCCGACCGCCGGCTTTACGTCTATCACTTGAAAAACGGAAAAGCGGAGAATATCGCCGCTATCCTGCAGAATATATTCGGTAATGAGGTATCTGCACCTTCCACTAGCGGCGGTTTGAGCAGCAGTGACCCTCTATTGCGCTCAAATGTCCGTTCCCCGACGGCAACCGGGATAGATTTGAAAAACAGCAATGCTGACAGCGAAGCCGTGCTCACCAAGGATCAGCCTGCAGCAGCCGCGGCAGTGGTCGCGAGCGCCGGTATGCCAAGGCAGGCGCCGGAAGGTCGATCTGATGCCACCGCGACCATCATCGCAGATCCTGATAACAATGCCATCCTGGTGATGGCGAGCCCGAAGGATTATCAGAAAATCAAGGCGACTATCAGCCGCTTGGATGTTTCGCCCAAGCAGGTGCTTATCGAAGCGACCATCGCCGAGGTGCAGTTGAGCGACAACCTGAGTTATGGCGTGCGTTGGTTCTTTAACGGTTCCACCGGAAGCGGTCGCCCTTATAAGGGTGCGTTGGGGAATCTTCCCGGGGATGTTTCGGGTGGTGACGGCTTTTCGCTGGGGCTGTTCAACAGCGCCAACGACCTGAAGGTTTTCTTCGATATTCTGGAAAACGAATCTTCTGTTAAATTTCTTTCCGCACCCCAGATCATGGTTATCGACAATCAGACGGCAAGCTTCCGAGTGGGCGACCAGATACCCATCGTGACCCGTTCGTCGCAGAGTACCACCGATCCCGATGCACCGATCGTGTCAGAGGTGCAGTTCCGTGATACGGGTACACTGTTGCAGGTCACGCCACGCATCAATGAAGGGGGCATGGTGACCCTGGAGATAAGCCAGGAGGTCAGTACCCCAGGTACCGCCCCGGCTATCGGCGGCGGTGGCAATGTCTCCATTTCACAGCGCACCATAGAGAGCACCGTCATCGTACACGATGGCCAGACAGTGGTACTGGGCGGTTTGATTCGCGAAAGCAGCTCAGGTGGCAAAACGGGGATACCCGGTTTGATGCATCTTCCCATCGTCGGCAACCTCTTCGGCAGCACCACCAAGGATGTGAGCCGTACCGAGTTGATCGTGACATTGACGCCAAAGGTGGTACGGAACCCGCAAGAGGCCTACGATATATCTCAGGAACTGCGAGAAAAGATACGCGACGCCACACTGTTTCATGATGACTTTCAGCGGCGTCGGGCATCCAGCAAATAATCGACTTAGGGCCGATTGGATTAGTGTTAACAGGCCCTAGAACTGGTGACTCGTGCTTTGTCGAGTGATATTGCATTTCGGCATTATCCGTAGGCGCATAGAGTCCGCCCAGCTACCTGAGAGGTCATGCGTGTGAGACAGGAGATTAGCCAGCTAGCCAAGGAGAGTCTCTCTTCTGAGGATGATACAGGTGCACTCAGCTATATGGAGTACCCGCTGTGCGTCTCCCTGGTGGAGGGTGGGCGACTCAGCACAGCCGATGCCGAACGCGCGGTTCGCCTTAGAGAGAACCGGCAAAGTGACCGATCGATCGGCACCATTCTGTTACAGCTGGGTCTGATTTCGGACCGGGATCTTGCCATAACCCTCGCGACACTCTGCGGTGTGCCGGTTATCGAGAAAAAAGCCTATCCCGATCTTTCCCATATCAGCGAGAATATCTCTTCCAATTTCCTCAAGCAGCACCGCCTGGTTGTGTATGAGGAGCAGCCGGATCATCTGGTGGCGATCATGGTCGATCCCACCGACCGTTATGTCATCGATGCGCTGGAACTGATCAGCGGCAAACAGATCAGGTTGGCAATTGGCATCGCCTCGGAGATCGATGAGGTGATCCAGACCCTGTTCAGTGAAATGCTCAAGGAGGAGAGTGGGGATAATGAGGCAGGCATGGCGCATCAGCTGCTGCTGGATGATGTCGAGCAGCTCAAGGAACTGGCCAGCGAAGCGCCTGTCATCAAGATGGTCAACCAGATCATCCAACGGGCGGTCTCCACAAAGGCATCGGATATCCATATCGAGCCGTTTGAAAACAGCCTGAAGATACGCTACCGCGTCGATGGACTGTTGCGGGAAACCGAAACGCCCACTGTCGATCTGGCGCCGGCATTGATTTCGCGCATTAAAATCATGGCCAATCTCAATATCGCGGAACGCCGTCTGCCGCAGGATGGGCGCTTCAAGGTCAGGATGCACGGTTCCACTCTCGATATGCGTGTCTCGACAGTACCGACGCTGCATGGCGAGAGCATGGTGCTCAGATTGCTGCAACGGGACCATGTCAATCTCGACTTTGCCAGTCTCGGTTTTGACAGCACGATAGAGAAACGGCTCTTGGAGATACTGGATCGACCCCATGGCATTGTAGTGGTGACCGGGCCAACCGGTAGCGGTAAGACGACTTCACTCTACGCCGCGCTCAATTATCTCAATCGGCCGGAGCGAAAGATCCTGACCGTCGAGGATCCCGTGGAATACAACATCGAAGGTGTCAATCAGATTCAGGTCAAGCCGAACATAGGTCTGGATTTCAGTTCGGCGCTCCGCTCCATTGTGCGGCAGGACCCGGACATCATCATGATTGGCGAGATTCGTGATCAGGAGACCGCTCAGATCGCGGTTCAGTCGGCCCTCACCGGTCATCTGGTACTCTCCTCGCTACATACCAACGATGCTGCCGGCAGTATCACAAGGTTCCTCGACATGGGTATTGAGGCGTTCCTACTGACCTCAACGGTAAATGCCGTGGTAGCCCAACGTCTGGTTAGAAACCTCTGTCCCGATTGCAAGGCACCCTACGATCCACCGCCTGAGGTGGCGACACGTTTCGAACCTTTTCCCGGCAACGCCACGCTGTATCAGGCAGTAGGCTGTGAACACTGCAGCGGTAGCGGCTATCGTGGACGTAGCGCGATAATTGAAATGATCGAGCTGACGGAGGGATTGCGCTCACTGATACTGCAGGGCGGGGATAAGAATGTACTGGCCGAATGCGCAAGACGCGAGGGTGCCCGTACCATGTATGATGACGGCGTGCAAAAAGTGATGCGGGGTATCACCACCCTTGAAGAGGTGCTACGAGTCACTCAGGAGAGCTGAGCATGGCCTCGTTCCTATATAAGGCTGTCGATACGGACGGTAAGGTGGTGGAGGGAGAACTGCAGGCAGTCAGCCGCGATCACGCAGTCAACCAGATCCACCTCCAAGGACAGGTGCCGATCCGTGTCGAAGCGAATCAGCAGAAGGGCGGACGTTCGGCGCACAGAAGTTTTCAGCGCAAATCCGTCTCTGCTGAGCAGATTGCATCATTTACCCGGGAATTGGCGACATTGCTGAAGTCGGGACAACCCCTTGATGGCGCACTTTCGATCCTTGTTTCCATCGCAGGCGAGGATTCCCTCTTTAGCCAGCATCTGACCAGTATCCGGGATAGCCTGAAGAGCGGCAACTCGTTTGCCGACGCTCTGGCAAAAGAGGAAGGGCTGTTCAATAATTTCTATGTGCAGATGGTAAGGGCTGGGGAGTCCGGCGGTGCATTGGAGAGTGTCCTCGCCAGGTTGGCGCTCCATCTGGAACGTGCCAAGGAGGTACGCAGTTCACTGATATCGGCGTTGATCTATCCGGCGATCCTGCTGTTTGTCGCGATTACCTCGATTCTGATCCTGCTGACCTATGTGATTCCCCAGTTCAGCGAACTGTTCAGTGACATGGGACAGGCACTACCCATGTCGACACGCATCACCATGGGCATTGCCGGATTTCTGCAGGATTACGGTTGGGTGCTGGCCCTGGCGGTGATATTGCTGATCTTCTATTTCAAGTGGCAGATGAGCCGCAAGGCGAGCGCCAAGCGATGGCATGCCAGACTGCTTGTGTTTCCCGTTATAGGACCCATCATCAGGCAAGTTGAAGCGGCGCGCTTCTGCCGGACCCTCGGAACCTTGCTTGAGAATGGCGTGCCATTGCTCAGATCCGTGGCCATTGTGAAAGATACCATCGGCAATCATGTTATTGCCGATGGCATGGATCAGGTCGTAACCCATCTGAAATCTGGGCGAAGGTTGGCCGATCCGCTGACAGAGTATGCCCAGTTCCCGCCATTCGCCTTGCAGATGATCCGGGTGGGTGAGGAGTCGGGACAGTTGGAACCGATGTTGATGCAGACAGCCGAGATCCTTGACCAGGAGACACAAACCCTGATCAAGCGTGCATTGAGTCTGGTGGAGCCGGTGATGATTCTGGTGCTAGGCCTGATCATCGCGGGTGTGGTGATGTCGATCCTGGTCGCAATCCTGGGTGTGAATTCGCTGGTTGCGCTATGAGGGACCGATGAACGTAAAACTCAGTGACAAGCGGACATCTAAAGGTTTTACCCTGATCGAAGTGATGTTGACACTTGTGGTATTGGCTCTGCTGGTCAGCCTCACTCCACCGCTGTTCGAGAAGGCATTCCCCTCATTGAAACTCAAGGCGGCGACAAGGGATCTGGCCCAGGAGATCCGCTATATTCAACAGACCGCAATTCTCACCGGCGTGCCTTCGAAGGTGCGGTTCGATATAGATAACAACGCCTACCAAAGCGATCACGTCAACAGTGGCGAAGTAAGGCACCTGCCTGAAGGATTGCAATTTACCCTATACAAATCCGCCACAACGACATTGGGTGAACCTGTTCTGGTATTTGAGTTCTTTCCGGATGGCAGCTCGACTGGAGGTATTTTGATTCTCGATAACGGCGGACAGCGCTTTGCCATTGCTGTGGACTGGCTGACAAGCCGTGTCCGGGTCTTAGATCCCGAAGAGCTTAAAGCGAATGCCCCATACCAAGTCTGAAGGCATGTCGCTGATCGAGGTGCTGGTGGCGTTTGTCATTCTCAGCATGACCATGAGTGTGATTCTCAGGATCAATGCCACAACCCTGCGTAACCACCAGGTTACGACCGACTATCTCAAGGCTGTCCGGATCGCCGAATCAAGGCTTGATCAAATGGCTGTCGATCGAATCAACAGCAACCTGAATGAACGGGGGAGTGAACAGGGAGGTTTCAGATGGCACTATCAGCGGCAGCCCTACAGCGGCTGGTCAGTTGAGAAAAAACTGGCGGTGCCTCTGCTGCCAGTTGAAGAGATGCTGACAATCCAATGGGAGGCGCCCGGTGGTGAAAGAAGGCTCACATTTTCACGTATAGGTCTTGTCCATGGCAAACCCTAAACGAATTGTTGTTGCTCGACCGGTATGCATGTTCTCGACGACAATGGTTGGGATGGTGAAATTGCCGGGATGCCGAAGTGATGGTTTCACCCTGTTGGAGGTTATGGTTGCAATGTTGTTGTTAGCGGTCATCATGACAACTTCGGTGACGATGCTGTTCGTCAACCTCAAAGGTTGGGAAGGTTTGACGGAGCACAGTGATGCCAGCCTGCAGGAACACCTGGTACAGAAAAGAGTGACTTCCATGATTCGGCATCTAGTACCCCTGGTCTGGCGAGATCAGGAGCAGCGTGTGTTGGCCTTGAGCGGGGACACACAACAACTACAATTCCTATCGAAGGCCCCGCGGCAGCATAGAGCCGGAGGCCTGTTCGAGTATCTATTGGTAGCGGAGAACACCCACGATCAGGGGATCAGCCTGGTTCTCTATTTTACTCCCCTGGATCCGAACGTCTCGGAACTGACACTTCCTGATGGCGGGACTCGCCGGGTGCTGATTAGAGGATTGGAAGCTGTAGATTTTTCATATTTCGGCAGCAAACAGGATCGGGAAACCGCCGGATGGCACAAGAGTTGGGAAGCGGAATCGGCACGCTATCCCGACCTGGTCCGCTTGAGCTTGCGTTATGCCGGTGATGAGGATGGCATTCAGGAGCGTTATTTCTGCATTCGCCAAAACTACCCCACGATTGTGCAGCGACAGTGATGATGGCAAAGGTTCCACATCTCCGTCAGGATGGCTTCGCACTCGTACTGGTGCTTTGGCTTGTCGCCTTGTTGACCATCGTTGCCGCCAGCTTTACCACCCATTCGAAAGTCGAGACCAGGCTCACAGGCAATGCGGTCGATGCGCTTCATTCGCGGTTGTTGGCGGAGAGTGGCGTCAACCGGGCAATTCTTGAGTTGGTGGTCAGCGATCCGGCGCAACGCTGGAACACTAACGGCCAGATCTACCAGCTTGGAACCGACCAGAACAGGGTCAATATATCCATCCGTAACTCATCCGGCCTGCTCGACTTGAACAAGGCGGCAAGGGATCAATTGGTCAATCTGTTTGCATTGATAACTAAAGATATTCAAGATCGTGAGGTACTTGCCGATCGACTTACAGACTGGCGTGACAGCGACGATTTACGTCACCTCAACGGGGCAGAGGATGCGGATTATCGTAGTGCCGGCAATCCGTATACTACAGCGGGGCGTGATCTGGTGAGTATCGACGAACTTGCTTATGTATTGGGATTTGATGCAGCCAAGGTTGAGCGATTGCGCCCCTACGTCACACTCTATTCCAATACACAAAATGTGGATTACCGCTATGCCCCGGAAAGGTTGGTATCCCTGCTGAAAGGCGAGCAGGTGACCGGTGAAGTTCTCGCTGACGTGCTTGATTACGTTGACAGTGACCTGGTGGATCTTGGGATGGAGGACACGGGTGGTCAAGCGGCCGCATCTGTCTATCGCCTATGGGTTGAAGCGACTTCGGCACAGGGCGCGAGAACACGATTGTCGCTTGATGTCGACCTGAGAAGTCAGGACGACACACCATATTCCATTCGTTCCTGGCATGATTCGTTATGAGCACCAAAACCCGTTAAAATCCTCTGATGGCAACGCAATCCCTGAAATATCAACTAAGACATTTCTGGTTCTGGTGGAGTGGCGAAATCAGCATGCTGCTTCCGGAGAGGGTTCGTACGCTTCTTCGCGGCGGAAAACCTGCTCAACTGCTCTATAAGGATGAAACCCTGCGTATCGTCAACCAGGGTTTGAGCGGTGAAGAGGTTGTAGAGAACTATCTCCGGGTCATTGACTTCAACGACCCTGAACATAGAAGGGCACTCAATACCGCCAGTGAGATCAGGCTCTGTTTGGAGCCTAAAAAATATCTCTTCAAGAAGGTTACTCTTCCTATCGAGACAGAAGAGAATCTGCGCGAAGTACTCGCATTCGAGATGGATCGACAGACACCGTTCAGTGTTGACCAAGTCTACTACGACTACGTTGTGAATAGTCGCGACAAGCAGAATCGTATGCTCGATATCACCTTGATTCTTGCACCGATCGATAAGATTTCACTGGCGTTGAAGCAGTTGGAGGAGAACTATGTAAGAATCAACGCCATTTCTCCCTGTGAGGAGCTTGATCCGAATTTGAACGAAGTCAATCTCCTCCCCCCGGAGAAACGGGAGAAGCCCTACAAACGCTATCGGTTGATCAACCTGACGCTGTTTTTGATCTTGCTGCTGTTGTTTATCGGGAACCTGCTACTCCCGTTATGGCAAAAATCCGCGTTGTTGAAACAACTCGAAAGTGAACTGAATGAGTATAAGTCTAAAGCTACGCAGGTTGCTGCCCTGCGAGATCAGGTGACGTCGGCCAGAAATGAAAACCGCTTTTTGGAAGAGAAAAAACGAACGACCAAGTCGGTTCTCGACATACTTTTGGAATTAACCCTTTTGCTTCCTGATGATACCTGGGTGAGTAATTTCGAAATCAGGGATAACATTGTTCACTTGCACGGTCAATCGACGGCGTCGGCTTCACTGATTCCGATTCTCGAAACCTCGAAGCTGTTCCAAAACGTAACTTTCAGATCACCGGTTACACGGAGCAAAAAGAACAACACGGAACGATTCCACATATCAGCGGAACTCGCTACTGACGGGGAGGGCAAGGGTTAAATGCACACCTCTCTGACTCAAAGGCAATCGCGCATTTTGGCACTCACCATTTTGATCTTGTTGCTGCTGGTGGTGCTGGCCTTGGCGATCTATCCTGCCTGGACAATGAACACGGCATACAATGCACGCATCGAAGATACACAATTCCAGATACAACGCTATCAGCGAATTGCCAAACAGGATGATCGTTACCAACTGGAATTCAACAATCTCAAGCGGAATCAGCAGTCTGACTTGCGCTATCTGCAAAGCAAGACCGACTCGTTGGCCAACGCAGAGCTTCAGCGAAGGATCAAACAGGTGGTTGCTGCAGGGCAGGGTGAAATCATAAGCACTCAAACTGCACAGATTTCCCATGAAGAGATGCTTAACAAAGTCGCCATTCGTGTCAGGATGAAGAGCAACCTGGAGAATCTCAAGAAGATAATGCATCAACTCGAGACGCAGAATCCCTATCTGTTTGTCGAAAACATCAGCCTTCGCAGCAGGCATCTTCCACGAAGAAGGCTGCCGAAAACAAAAGAGATCGCAAGAGAACTAAGAATGCTGGACATGGAATTCCTGGTGGCCGGTTATATCAAGAGCGGTGGTTTATGAGCAACTGGAAGCACAGTTTCAATGCCATGACTCTCTTGCTGTTGCTGACAATAGGTGTGATGGGCGGATATCTCTACTACCAATGGATATCCCCCTTAAATAATATGAACCCAATGGCCAGGCAAGCAGCCGACCAGGACAATTCTCAGGCAAGCGACGGTAAGGCAGCAGCAGTCGAATTCGTACCTATTTCGTTAAAGGCATATGAAGAGATAACAGAAAGACCGCTGTTTGTCGAAGGCAGGTTGCCCCCGGCCGAGCCCGAGCAGAAAACCAGCGTGACCAGGGTGCCCCGCAAGCCGCTACGGCTTAAGCTGGAAGGTGTCGCAATGATGCCGGAAAACAAGGTGGCTATCATTCGCGACCTGGATACCAATGAACTGTTTCGCGTTTCCCAGGGCATGAACAAGAACGATTGGAAGGTCGAGGCTGTCAACAGTGAAAGCGCAACCATCACAAGAAAGGGTCAACGGCTGGTCTTGAGACTGGAAATCGATGACACTTCAACCAATAAGCGAAAATTACCGATGAGAAAGCTGCCCTTCAGGCCGTCGAAACGCTGATCCGTAAGAATGATATGACAGCATTTCCGATCTTGCACTGATGGATAACGCCTATCTCCTGAAATGAACAAAACTCTATGAATGACAATAAAACGATTAATATTCTCTTCGTCTGCATGGGCAACATCTGCCGCTCACCCACTGCCCAGGGTGTGTTTCGGGACATGGTCGATAAGCAGGGGCTAAGTGAATACATCGCCACAGACTCAGCGGGTACCATCGATTATCACACAGGTTCCAAACCGGATCGCCGGGCGCGGGAAACGGCGCTCAGGCGGGGGCTCGATCTGAGCGACCTGCGTGCCAGGATAGTCACTTCGGATGATTTTGAACGCTTTGACTATGTCATAGCCATGGACCGATCCAATTTCGCAGATCTTGAGGCACTCTGTCCGCCAGGAAGGGAAGATCGGCTACATCTGTTTCTGGATTTTGCACCACACCAACCCGTACGCGAAGTGCCTGATCCCTACTATGGCGGTGCTGCAGGTTTTGACCGGGTATTCGATCTGGTGGAAGAGGCATCCCGAGGTCTGTTGGAGAAGATCATGAGTCACCACTTCGTCTAAGGAGCTTTTTCGCCTGGAGTGATATATCGCTCACTGACATGCGGAGTGTCGACAAGTCCTGGACAGATAGCCTTGCTCCATCGTTATGGAGCAAGGTTTTGCAGATCAATCTCCATTACCGGAGTCTATACTCTTCTCATTCGACTTTGGCTCCGGGGTGGCGGCATTGGCTGCTGCCTTGTCAGGCTGTCCCGTGACGGCAGCCTGACTGCTCTGTGGCACCCTCTCAGTCGTAGCCGGTTTGCCGGTTTCAGTGTCAGGTTTTGACGCCATCGGCTTTGTCGTCGGTTTTTCAATCCTATTAGCGGTCTCTATCTGCTGTAATTTCGGTGCTTCCGGTTTTTTTTCGGCTATTGTCTCTGGTGCCGGTTTTTTCTCTGCGGTTTTTCGTCGTTCCGGTTTTATTTCAGCAGTTGCCGGCGGGTTTTCGGAAGATACCTTCGGTTTCATATTCGCGGGCACTTTTTCACTCTGTTGTGGCTTGGTTTCAATCTGAACCAATTTTGGGCCTGCCTCAGGTGTTTGTTTTTCCTGTTTGACTTTTTCCGGGGTGGCGGGTGTGGCGGCAGATCGCGGTGCCTGATCCTTTTCGGGTTTGGGTTTCGCTACCGGTTTCTGTTTTTCGGTGGTAGTCGGTTTGCTCGCATCAGAGCTGCTCTTGGTATCTTGCCTGGATTCACTCTTTCGTGGCGCTCGCTTCGGCTGACTCTTAGGTTCATCGATGTTTGCGTCTTTTGCCTTTGAATCCTTGTCATCGGATACGCCATCGGCAGTGGATTGTTCATTGGTTTTTTCCGCAGTCGTGCGGCGTCTGCGACCGCCTCGACGACCTCGACGCGATCCCTTGGGCTTTGGTGCCTCACCGTTCGCTTTATCAGCCTGAGTACTACTCTTGTCCTGAGGCTTTTTGTCCTTGGTCTGTTTTTCTGTTGTCTTGGCCGAAGATTTTTGGGGTTTGCGTTTACCGGTCGTGGATGCTTCCTGTGTGCGCCGTTCTGATCGTTCACCGCGCCTATTGTCACCGGTGCTACCTTTGCCGCGACTGGCTGCTTGTTTTTTGCGTCCTTTTCCTGCCGCTGTTGATTGGCCTCGGTCAGAACTCTGGCGCGGTTTGGCGCTCTTTTTGACTGGCTCCTCTCTGGTTGGCTCCACTTTGGCGGATTCATCCGACTTTGAGGTGAAAATACTGAAAATTTTCTTCAAAAAGCCGCCTTCATTCGTCTCTGTCGCCTCGCGGGCAGGCTCACTTCTCTGTGGGGCGGGGCTTGCGGGTGCGATGGATTTTACTGCGGGTTTTTCAGCTTGCGGCTGTTTGGCCTTGCCGAAATCCAGTACCTCCTGCTCGCTTTCGTCTGTGACCATCTTATAACTCGATACCGCATCGTCATCCGTAGGCAGGTCATTCACCCGTACCCGCTCAATGGTGTAATTGGGGGTGTCAAGATGAATGTTGGGCACCAGTACGACATCGATGGATTGGCGTCTTTCGATGTCATGAATTGACTGTCGTTTCTCATTTAACAGAAAAGTGGCGATTTCGACAGGGAGCTGTGCAACGATACGGCCGGTATTCTCCTTCATCGCCTCTTCTTCGATGATGCGCAACACAGAGAGGGAGAGTGATTCCACTCCACGGATCGTGCCATGGCCCTTACAACGTGGGCATACCTGCTCGCTGGCTTCACCCAGTGAGGGGCGCAGACGCTGGCGCGACATCTCCAGTAGGCCGAAACGGGAGATCCTGCCGATCTGCACCCTTGCCCGATCCTGTTTAAGAGCCTCTTTAAGTCGATTCTCGACCTCACGCTGGTTCCGCGAAGGGGTCATATCGATAAAGTCGATAACGAAAAGTCCACCCAGATCCCGTAAACGCAACTGCCGGGCAATCTCATCTGCTGCTTCAAGGTTGGTATTCAGGGCGGTCTCCTCGATATCAGCACCCTTTGTGGCTCGCGCGGAGTTGATATCGATAGAGGTCAAGGCCTCGGTGTGATCGATGACAATGGCACCGCCGGACGGAAGGCTGACTTCCCGCTGGAATGCCGATTCGATCTGACTTTCGATCTGATAGCGGCTGAAGAGCGGTACCTCGTCATCATAGTGGCGAAGCTTTTTGCTGTATTGAGGCATCACCTGATTGATGAAACGCTCGGCCTGACTGAAGACATCCTTGTCATCGATGACGATCTCGCCGATATCGGCACGCAGATAGTCTCGGATGGAGCGAATGATGACATTGCTCTCCTGGTAGATCAGGAATGGGGCTGGCTTCTCTGCGGAGTGTTCAATCGCTTGCCAAAGCTGGATCAGATAGTCCAGGTCCCACTGCAGTTCTTCGCTGTTCTTGCCGACACCTGCGGTGCGCACGATCAATCCCATGTCATCGGGGATCTGCAACTCGCTCATGGCTTCGCGCAGTTCGGTCCGGTCCTGACCTTCTATTCTGCGGGACACGCCTCCGGCACGGGGGTTGTTCGGCATCAGTACGAGATAGCGTCCGGCCAGAGAGATGAATGTGGTCAGGGCAGCACCTTTGTTGCCGCGCTCCTCTTTCTCGACCTGGATAATAACCTCTTGGCCCTCTTTGATCGCCTCTTGAATATTGACCCTGCCTGAGGCGGACCTGGCTTTTTCGGTGAAGTAGGTCCTGGCAATCTCTTTGAGCGGGAGGAATCCGTGACGTTCAGAACCGTAATCGACGAATGCGGCTTCCAGACTGGGTTCGACGCGGGTAATGCGTCCCTTGTAGATATTGGCCTTTTTTTGCTCCCGGCCGGGGACTTCTATATCAAGATTGAATAGTTTCTGGCCATCAACGATGGCAACACGCAACTCTTCAGGTTGAGTTGCGTTGATCAACATACGCTTCATTGTTATGTATCCATACAGCCACCGAGGGTTGTCGCCTGGCATTTAGCGGTGAAGTCGTCAACGACGGAACCAGGCAATAGCCTTTCCTGCTCGTCATCAGTGGAGCATCACCACGCAAACCCGCGGAATCGGGTTCGATTCCAGGCTAGAAAACTAGCTCAGATGGCTGAAAAACTGTTAAAGTTCGCCGCTTGGGATCGGCTGCTGATCGAACTGAAAATATGGCGCCCAATGCAAAGGGAGAGCAACATGGCCAAAATGCATCGGCCCGGCATCTATTCCCGGAGTATGGTCCTGCTACGGACTCAAACTCGAAAGCTGCAATGGCGCGGAGGGTTCAGATTAAGAGCCAGATATCCAATGGGCACCTGTGCGCTTGGCTGGATAACCGCTTGCGCCTAAAGCAATTTATTCGGCAGCAGGCGGTTACATACCGCGCGGGTACTGGCTTATATGGCTATCCAAGAGCCAGTACCTGAAAAACTGATGCTGAATATAGCAACCTTCAACCCGAACATCAATCGATACGCATAATTAAACGACGCTAAATGTCAGAATCAAAAAAGAATTCTCCATCGGTTCGGATTGTCGAGGTGGCCCCGGAATATGCCGGACAGCGAATCGATAATTTTCTGATGCGTCGACTCAAGGGTGTACCGAAGAGCTATATCTATCGCATTCTGCGAAAAGGCGAGGTGAGGGTTAACAAGGGAAGAGTCAAGGCGCCATATAAGATTCGGGCGGGAGATCTGGTCAGGATACCTCCGGTACGTACTGACAAAACGGAGGCACCGCATCGCCTATCGGAAAGGCTGCGCATCACCCTTGAACATGCGGTGGTGTACGAAGACGAGCGTCTGCTGGTACTGAATAAACCCTCCGGTTTGGCGGTGCATGGTGGCAGCGGCGTGAGTAGCGGTATCATAGAGGCGCTACGGTTAATGCGGCCGGATGAGCGCCAATTGGAGCTTGTGCACCGATTGGATCGAGAGACTTCAGGGTGTTTGCTGATCAGCAAGCGTCGCAGCAGCTTACGGATTCTGCATGAACTCATGCGTGAAAACCGGGTCGATAAGCGGTATCTGGCACTCCTTGCCGGTAGCTGGCGCAAGGGGGTGCAGGTTGTGGATATGCCCTTGAAAAAAAACACCTTACAAGGTGGAGAGAGGGTAGTCAGGGTAGACGCCGAGGGTAAACAGGCTGAAACCCGGTACAAACGCCTGCGGCGTTTTAAGGAATCGACATTGGTTGAAGTGGAGCTGGTCACCGGACGTACGCACCAGATCCGCGTACATAGCGCCTGGTTGGGTTCACCGGTTCTGGGTGATACAAAGTATGGCGAGGATGATGCCAACAAGCGTATGCGGGAGATAGGATTGAGACGACTCTTCCTGCATGCCCATCAAGTCAGTTTCCGCTGGCCCGGTGTGACAGAAGACTTGAATGTTC
Organism: Candidatus Thiodiazotropha sp.; assembly: GCA_040791665.1. Lineage (GTDB taxonomy): Bacteria > Pseudomonadota > Gammaproteobacteria > Chromatiales > Chromatiaceae > Thiodiazotropha. The sequence goes on from JBFNNX010000026.1 coordinate 71,163, forward strand.
AGGCGCCCCTGCCGCACGATCTGACTGAACTCCTGGAAAGGCTTAAGATTAAAGATGAAGTTTGAGTTATTAGTTTTTGATTGGGATGGAACTTTAATGGATTCTGAGGCACACATAATCGAGTGTGTCGAAGCTGCGGTGAGTGACTTGAATCTGCCGCTGCCGAGCCAGGATGCGATTCGGGACATCATCGGTCTTGGATTACTCGAGGCAGTCAATACCCTCTTTCCCGGCAGTAGAGAGGGCCTGCATCTCGAAATCGCCGCCCGCTATCGGGTCCATTTTTTCAAAAACAGCGGATCTCCATCACAACTTTTTGAGGGTGTTCGGGAGGTTCTCAGTGAGCTGTTGCAACAGGGTTACCTTCTGGCAGTCGCCACCGGAAAGGGACGCAAAGGGCTGGACTATGCCCTTGAGTCGACCGGTCTGGACGATTTTTTTCATCTGACCCGATGTGCCGACGAAACCTTTTCCAAACCACATCCGGAGATGTTGAATCAGATTCTCGAGCAGACAGGGATCGAACCTCGGCAGGCGCTGATGATCGGGGATACGGAGTATGATCTTGAGATGGCGCTCAATGCAGGCATGCCCTCTTTAGGCGTAACCTATGGCACCCACAGTCTGGAGCGATTGTTAAAACACAAACCGCTCGCCTGCGTGGATCGTGTTACGGAGATTCCTGCCTGGTTGAGCAGTGGCTAACCTCAGTTGTCAGGCGTTGTGTTAAGAAGATCGATTCTTAGAATGAAATTTAGATAAAAAATTATATTTTACAATTCACTAAAGGGTATTTCTCATGTCGGAAAGTAAAAATGGAGAGCAAAGGAATCAATCCGAACCCAGTCGCTGGGAGCGGGATTTGCTAAACCAGATGGTGATGGCGACTGTTAATGAAAATCGTCGCAGTCGCCGATGGGGAATCTTCTTCAAGTTGCTCACTTTCGGCTATCTTTTCCTGATATTAGGGGTCTTTCTCTGGGGCGATAAGCTACAGGTGGCGAAAACCGGTGCAGAGGAGCATACCGCGCTGGTCGAAGTGAAGGGATTGATCACATCGGAGACCAAGGCGAGTGCAGACAATATTGTCACCGGTCTGCGCAATGCATTTGAGGACAAGAAGACCAAAGGGGTCATTTTAAGGATGAATACCCCGGGTGGCAGTCCGGTACAGTCCCGTTACATCAATCGGGAGATACGTCGTTTGAGAGAGAAATATCCAAAGATCCCAGTGTATGCCGTTGTTGCGGATATTTGTGCCTCCGGGGGCTACTATATCGCTGTCGCCGCGGATAAAATCTATGCCGACGAGGGTAGTCTCATCGGTTCGATCGGGGTATTGATCAACGGCTTTGGCTTTGTCGACGGCATGCGGGAGCTGGGTATAGAACGAAGGCTGCTCACCGCCGGCGAGAATAAAGGTATTCTCGATCCTTTCTCTCCATTGGGCGAGACCGATAAAATTCATATCCAGCAGATGTTGGATCAACTCCATGGGCAATTTATCGCGACCGTAAAGGAGGGCAGGGGGGATCGTCTCAAGGTTGCGGAATATCCGGAACTCTTCAGTGGACTTTTCTGGAACGGAGAGGATGCCAGGGAGATGGGGCTTATCGATGAGTTCGGCAGCAGCAGCTACGTGGCCCGAGAGGTCATCGGTGCGGAAGAGATAGTCGATTTCACACCGAAAGAGGATGTTTGGGAGCGTTTTGCGCGTAACATCGGCGCCGGCGCCGCGGAGGTGCTGGCTAGTATCGGTGGGTTGGGACCCGGGCCAAGCCTTCGTTGATTTGAGACGACATCCAGGTACGCTATCCGCATGCCTTATCCAATAAAGGGTTCCCGCGATGAGTGGGAACCCGCTCTATTTAAAACTCGATTCTCAATCCCGCATTGATCATATGCAGTGTGACATCGTCCTGGTCAAGCCGTGTCTCGTAGAAGAGATAACCGGATCTGCCCTGGGCGAAAACGGCAGACAACCCGATTCCCAAATTGAAGTAGTCTCTATCCGCCTCATCGGTTTCGATGACAAATATGGACCGGGTCGGATCGTTCACGAATCTGGCACTGATGAAGCGTGAATCGTCCTTGAATTCATGCTCCCATTCAAAGCGGAGTTGCGGTATGAGCACCGCATCGGTGGTACTGAGTGTATAGGAGACGTTTCCACCGACCACCAACACCAAAGAGTCAAGCTCCTGATCCTCAATATGCAGCATCGATCCCAGGCCGGCTACGGTGGGATTGGATGCCGTTTCCGTGTAGGCGTCGATCTCTGCGCGGGTATAGGACAACCGTCCATAAGGCGTGAAGGACAATGCTTCTCGGCTATAGTCATAGCCGGCGCTAAGATTTAACGCAAATTCCTACCGTCTGTATCTCCTTGACCAAATTGATCGGAGCCGCCAGGGGCATTCACCCGGCGTCGCGTGTCATAGCTGTTCGAGCCGAATTGGATCAGTCCATCGACGTAGACGTTGTTGTCATGAAAGTACGTGCCGTATGCTGAAAGGCTCCAGGCATCCATCTCGAGATTGCCGGCGGCATCGTTGTAGTCGGAATCGTATCGGGAAATACCCAGAGCACCTCCGGCGACCATATTCTTGTTGAAGCGGTAATCGAGGTCCAGGGTAATGCCACGGGAATCGAAGTCGAATCCTGTCTCCTGGGAGGTATCATCCTTATCCCCGAAATTGGCTGTGCCGTTGATGAAGGCGCCCCAACGGCCCTGCAACGCCTCATCGCCTGCGCCACTGCCTCGCGTAGACTTGTCCGTTGGGATCAGGCCGGTAAACAATCCTTTGTTGAATGAGATACCCGCATAGTTGACCGTCAGACCGCTTAAGTTGAAACCGGTATCGCCTGCGCGCAGCGCCACGAGTCGAGAATTTATATTGGTGAGCTGGGTGGTGGCGGCCTCGATGGAGGCGGTACCCTGCGCGGCAACCTCCTCGGGAGCCAGCTGCGTCAGGGTACTGGCGATGCCGCTATCGGTATCGGAGACAAGAATTTCGCAGGTCATCAACAGATCTTGTTCAGCCGGACTTAAACTACCGCTCGTTTGCTTTTCAACAAGGGATGGACACAGGTTGTCAATGGAGGAACCTACGGCTTGCTGATTCTCTGTCAAACCGGGTATCGCGGTGATGCTGTTGATCACGAATGAGACCGTGGAAGTGGTCATTGAGGCAATGAGCTTGATCACGCCTGTTTGCTGAATGGTCAGGGTCGTGGACGCCTGGCCATCCTGGTCAGTGGAGGATTCGCTTTCACTCAAGGTGCCTGCGGTCGCCGGTAGAAGCTGCCAGTCAATGGCTCTGCCAACTATCGGGGTGCCGCTAGGATCGACCAGTTGCACGGTGAAGGGTCCAGCCGTCTCACCTGTGCTTCCGGATAGGTTGCTGCCGGAGACGATCTGCAGTTGACTCTCATCCCTTTGAATGGTGATCGTCACTTGATCTTCATGGCTCAGCCCAGCATCGTCCGTAACTCTCGGGGTAAGGCTATGCACCCCCAGACCAAGTACGACGGAAGGCATGGCGCCTGTGGCGATTTCACTGCTGCCGTCGTACCACTGATAGGTGACGATTGAGCCATCGGGATCCACAGAGTTTGTGCCATCGAGAGTGACCGAGGCCGAGCCATCGCCATCGAGATCAGTCAGTGGTTGCTCTGAACTGGCAGTTGTCTGTACTTTGAGTCAGCAGATTCGAGGTAGCGGATCATCCTCCAACTCTTCCAAGATGCGCGTCCCTCCCAGATCAGTCTGCAAGATGACATAGGGATCTTCCAGTCGTGTCTTGCCGATCAATGCCGCAAGGTCGCCGCCAGGCAGATTTTTCCAGCGCGCCAGGGCCTCGTCTGCCTGATCGGCGTCGACCACGGCGACGACGCGCCCTTCACAGGCCAGGAAGAGCGGATCATAGCCGAGCATCTCGCAGACGGAATTGACCGGATCGCGAACCGGAATGGCCGCCTGATCAAGCCTGACCTGCAATCCGCTGGCCCGGCAGATTTCGTGGGCCACGGTAGCGACACCTCCCCGCGTGGGATCGCGCATGAAGCGTAGACCCGACAAATCGAGCAAGGCTTGAGTAAAGGGCAGAACTGAGCCGGCGTCGGATTTTACGTCGCCCCTCAGTCCGAACTGTTCGCGGGCGAGCATTACGGCAATACCGTGGTCACCGACGGGGCCGCTGACCAGCAGGTTGTCGCCCGGCCTGATCATACCCATACCGAGATTTATTCGACCATCGCGTAGGCCGATGCCGGTTGTCGCCAGATAGATACCACCGCCCTCACCGCGTCGGACCACTTTGGTATCTCCAGTTACCACATGAACATCGACAGCGCCCGCCGCGTCGGCGATGCTTCTGATAATGCGTTCCAACTGCGCTACCTCGAATCCCTCCTCGATAAAGGCGTTGAGACTGAGATACTTTGGTACCGCACCGCTTACCGCCAGGTCGTTGGTTGTACCATGGACGGCCAGTGAACCGATGTCGCCTCCCGGGAACTCCAAGGGTTGGACGGTAAATCCATCGGTAGTGAAGAGCAGATCACCGCTATTCAGTCCCGGCAGCACTGCGGCATCTGCCTGGATATCAAGATTGGCGTTCTTCAGATAGCGCGCAAACAGGGACTCGATCAACTCCCGCATGTAGCGCCCACCATTGCCGTGGGCAAGTGAGATGTGTGTGTCCTGAAGAGTCATAAAAAGCCCCGCCACAGGGGCGGGGCAAGTTTTTTATCAGTTGGATTGTAATTATTGGCTTTCTGCCGGAGCCGCCGGCGCAGCCGGAGCTGCCGGTGTGGCATAGGGATAGCCATAACCATAGGCAGGATAGCCATACCCATAACCGGGATAGCCATAACCATAACCGGGATAGCCATAGCCATAACCGGGATAGCCATAACCATAACCGGGATAGCCATAGCCATAGCCAGGATAGCCCCAAGGTCCATATCCAGGTCCATACCAGTCGTCATCATCAAACCAATCGAAAGGACCCCAGAATGCCTGAGCGGGTAGAGTAGTCAACAGAGCGGATCCGGCGATTGCAGCTACAGCAACAGTTTTTAAGGTTTTTTTCATGGCACAATGTCTCCTTCGTATCACTTTCTGATATTTCGTCAGGTGGTGAGTTACCACCCAGCCTCAACACCCAATTTCTTATTGTGTCGGTTCATGGCCTGTTGTGGTGCTGTTCCTTGAACCTCTTAAATACTATATGCCAGTGAGAGTTTTTTTGCTTGATTTGAATCATTAAATAATCAATCTTTAATATTCTAGCTTTAAAGCAGTTCCGACAGGCGTTTGAATGCGTTTTCAATCTCCTCTTCATGGTTGTAAAAGTGGGGTGAGAAGCGAATCCCGCCGGCGCGGAATGCACACATGACCTGCTCTCCCATAAGGGCTTGACAAAGGGCATGGTTATCTCTGTCCGGTACGCGAAAGGTCACGATTCCCGCCCGCTTCTGAGGCTCTCTCGGGGTCAACAGTTCAAATCCTGACGTGTCCACTTGTTCGATGAGGAAGTCGGCATTTCTCATGATGTCTGTGGAGATTCTACTCAGCCCGATCTCGTGGATGAAATTGAGACTTGCGCGCAGCGCGTGGATACCCAGCATGTTCGAACTGCCGCACTCAAATCGTCTCGCGTTCCGTGCCGGTTGCCAATCGGTACGATCGAAATCTCCCATGGATTCCACCATGTGCCAGCCAAACTGATGCAGTTTGAGTTGCGGCCGTAGTGCTGCGTTGCAATAGAAGAGGGCGACACCCTCCGCACCCAGCATCCATTTGTGACCGTCAGCCACGACGATATCGGCATGACACTCCGAGAGATCGAGGGGGAATGCACCCAGACTCTGAATGGCATCGACCACGAAGATCACATCATGGCTCCTGCAATACTCGCCCAGGTCTCGCAGTTGCAGTCGCTCTCCCGCTGCATATTGAACTGAGCTGACCGACAGCAGTCTTGTTTTATCGTCACACAGAGCGATCAAATCATTCTCAGGATCGCGACTGAGATTCAGATCCAGTAATCGTAGCTCGACACCATGGGGCTTGAGCGACTCCCAGACGATACGATTGGATGGGAACTCCTGGGCGATCGACACGATATTGTCACCCGGCTGCCAATCGAGACCGTATGCAATCACCGACAGGCCTTCGGAGGTACTCTTCAGCAGCGCTATGTCTTGATCCGAAGGTGCATTGATCAACTGCGCCATTAGGCTGCGCAGCTCACTTTCAACGCCCAGCCAGCGCGCATAGTGGGAGGAGCCATTGAAACCGTTTTCCTGAGCAAAACGAACCACTTCACTGACGGTACGTTCCGGCCAGGGTGCGACCGCAGCATGGTTCAGGTAGATCATGGCCGGATCGAGTGAAAATAGTGACACAAATGACCTCTATGTTATGTTGCCGAAGATACGGCTTATCCAGGAGATACTATGCAGGCAAAAATCTTACGGCATGATGCGTCAAAGGAGCACTTTTTCCAAGAGGGTTGTTATATCAATGAACTTTCGAACCATGACGGAGATAGCGGTCTTTCGATCGCCCGGGCCAGGGTTGAACCCGGTGTAACCACACGGCTGCATCGTTTGAATCGTAGCGCTGAGCGTTACTGCATAATCAGTGGCAAGGGACTGGTTGAGGTAGAGGGATTGTCTCCGCAGATCGTCACCGCCGGAGATGTGGTGCTTATTCCTCCAGGTTGTGCCCAACGGGTTAGTAACACAAGTGATGAGGAATTGATATTTCTGGCGCTTTGTACCCCGCGTTTCCATCCGCATGACTATCTTGAGCTTGATGAAACCGATGGTGTATAAAGCGCGACACAAGCAACTATGCCTCTATTCAATACTTAAGAAAAACAGTATGTTATGGACTTCAAGCAGTCAAACGAGCGATAAGAAGGGAATTATCCGCTTTGGGTAAAGGCGATAATCCGGATAGTCTTGATGAAACGCTGCCAGGTATATGAACTCTACAGCCGATTTGATTGTAATTTATTGAAATAAAAAGATAAAAACAGACAGGCATGCAGTTTTTTTCGCGGTGATTTATGATTTTTGTCACAAAACCAACCAAGAAAGGGAAAAAAGGTATATAATTATATCAGGAAATAATAATATATGACGCTAACATAGATAGAGAGGTTGTGGTCCAGAACTGATAATCATCGATTATTGAGAATTATCAGTGATTAATCAGGGATCGTTTGTCATTATATTATTAATGACTAATACGCGAGTAGTGAGGTGTATCATGTCATTTCTGAACTGTAAACGTCTGCGTAGTGTAGTCACACTGGCCGGTGTGCTTCTCATCGGCGGTATGCTGCTTGAAGTGATTGCTCATTGGACGGCTTCGAACATGGTGCTCCTGATTCTCCAGCCGATCGCATTGGGAATGGTGCTGATCAGCCCGTTGGTGATGCTGATCGCAATGGCACTCAGTCTGATTCCCGGTAAGAGTTTCAAGGATTGTATCCATTAACAGCTGTATGATGGCTGAATAGGTTAAAAACCTATTCAGCCAACAGCTGTTGTGCGCTTCCGGTTTCCAAGCCGAACTCCTCCTCGACCATCTTCAGCCAGCGCTCCCTCTTGAAGGTCTTTTCATCCGGTACTTTTCTGTGTACCAGGTTGATATGACAGTCGATGCAGCTTTTTCCTTTAGTCTCTTCGCGGTGTATGGAATTGGTGTCGGCACGTCTGCCTTGAATCGCTTCCAACACATGACATCGCTTGCAGGTGGCTGAGTCCCTCGCCTTGAACCATTTCCTGGCTTCAAAGGCGGCGTCTGGAAGATGCAGTGTGTTGATCACGGGATCGTCGTAATCCGGTCCAAAGAGCTTTCCCGAGATTTGGGTCAGGAGATCCTTCCCCCCCAGGAAGTGATCCCAGGTGGCGGCGAAAACGCCTTCGGAGACGTGACAGTCCCCGCAGGATGCGCGCACACCGGATATGGGTTTATAGTGTGTCGAGAGCCGGTAGGTTTCCGCCGCGATCTCCATGGAGTGACAAGTGGTGCAAAACGCTTCTGAACTGGTGAGCTCGTCAAATTCAATCAGAAACAGTAGAAATCCGATTCCGGCTATACCACCGATGACAAGTGCAACGAGTACCTGCCGATTTACGAAGTAGGGCAGTTTCCATTTACTCATCGGCTTGCCTTTTTATATCGTAACCGAGGATCGGATTGGATTTCTGCGGCTGCTTCAGCCACTGATGAAGGTCGTTTGACGTTACATATGCCTGGATCAGTTCACTGGCCTTCTCTGCACCGGCAATCTCTTCCAATTGTGGGAGGAATCGGGTGTAGAAGTTTCTTCCGACCAGGTACATACCCTCCCACCAGGTATGGTTGGCGCTGGCCATCGAAGCGCCATGGCGGGCACGTGCCCCCTCATCGTGCCATAACTCCCAATAGGTGAATTCGATCGGTTCGTCAAACGGGGTAGGTGTCAAAATGCCTTCGGAGTAGAGGGTTTGCATAATCTGTTTTGCCGGTATACCGAATTTCTCATTGAACAGTTTCACCACGTCGTCAAACTGCTCCATGAAGCTCTCTGTCAATGCCTTGCTGTGGCATTCCAGGCAAACCAGTTTCATCGCCTGGCGTCTACGCTTCGGTGATGCGACAGCCTTGACCTTGCCCATGCTCCCGTCGGCCTTGCTGAGTTCACTGCCACGTCTCGGGGAAGTGTGAGATTCGGGAAGCTCGATTTTCTCACCGTCATCGAAAACCACCAGCTGTTGTCTTATTGAAACCGGTGTGTTCAAGCTCCATGCATTGCGCATACCGACGTCGTGGTTTGCCTTCAATTTTCCGGCGGCGCCCATGTGGCAGGTTACACATGTGGGCGCGGCCACGTAGTCCTTGCCTGCGATCCAGCTGTCACTGTCCAGCGCCATTTCATCCCGGTGCGCTTCAAACTGCATACCATGCTTAGACGCTTCATATATCGCCTTGTCGGGTGAGTCGGGACCGGAGTGGCATCGGATGCAGGCGCTTGGCTCTCTGGCCTGGGCCTTGGAAAAACGGTGCTTGCCATGACAGGATGAGCAGGACCCCTTGGAACCATCGGGATTGATCCGCCCGATACCGGAATTGGGCCAGCTTCGCGGATCTAACGAGCCGTCGCCACGCACCTCTACCTTGGAGCCATGACACTGGTTGCAGCCGGCAGCCACGATGGCATCGCCACCCACATGTCCCGCCAAGGCGGGTAGCCTGTTTTCAATGATGCTCACCGCTTCGGAGTGGACCGATCCTTTCTGCTGCTCATACTCGACAGTGTGGCAGCGGGAACAATCCAGGGGGGAGACGATGGTGGCGATAACCTGTCCTTCATGGGTAATCGCATCATTGTCGTCGACTGAGGCCTTGTGACAGTCAAGGCAGTTGACGCCCGCCTCGGCATGAGCGCTCTTGCGCCACTGCTTTGTTAAGCCGGATGAGCTCTTCTCATGGCAGCTGATGCACTCCTTGCCCAGGGGATCGCCCCATTCGCTCGGGTCTACGCTGACCTTGGCGGCAAACAGCTCCGGATTGCAGCAGAGAAGAGCACAGATCAGAAAGCGCCTCAGTAGGGATGGGTTCATTAACAATCTCCTTGAGCTGGAGTGTCAATTCTTACATCCGAGCCAGATACTGCCTGAGGCTTTTTCGTGATTATGAATTATGGATGACAGTCCAGCTGTTTTGTTATTTTTGGCACATGCCAAAGCTTGGCTTGTTTCGTAATCCTATCACGATGACTCGTCTTGCCAATGATATTTGTCATTCATAAATGGAAAACCACCAATTTCAAAAATAAAAAACAGCGGAAGACAGGATAAAACTACCAATAAAATACAGGGTATTTACTAATCAACAATTTTAATCATCTGCGCTTAGTCAAAAACATTTCGGTTTTTTGTTTGGTATGTCCAGCATTGTGTGTATTATTCCTAGTCGAGAAGAATAAGAAGTAATAATTCTCTCACCCACTAACAACAAATAAGGAGGGAAACCATGGAAGCAGTCTCCGCTTCAAGGGCGTTTCATGCAATAAGCTTTCTGTTTTCAGCATTGGTTCTGCTCATACTTCCCACAACTGCATTGGCCGGTGCAGACGAACCTATTCACCATGTCTCCTCGGAAGTCTGTAAAAATTGTCATAAAGAGATCTATAACCAGTGGAAAGGCTCGATGCATGCCCAGAGTACGGCATTGAAGGATCCAATTCATGCCACCTTCTACAAGAAGGTTGTAGGCAGTCCCGTGGAAGAGGGGGTCAAGCATAAAGCATCTGGCAAATATCCGGTCTGCTTGCAGTGTCATGCACCGAATGCGGCCGTTGACAAGACAACCAAGCTCGATGCCAAACCTGCCTATGCGGAAGGGGTCAACTGCGTTGCCTGTCATACCCTGGCAAAATTCAAGGGAACAAGCGGCAAGAATGGCAAACTGCTGTTGGGACTCAAAGCCTATGAGCGTAAGAATGAACTGCAGGGACCTCAAGGTTTCAACCAGGGACTGACGAAACTGGTCGCGGCTGACGATATGTTCGGCGGTGCAGCCAGTGATGAAGACTCGAAACCCAATCCCCATACTCAGGGAGAAGTTGAGCTGGACGGTAAGAAGATCCAGGCCCTGCCGATGGCTGGGAATCCAGTTTTAATGAAGACAAATGCTGCCTGCATGGGTTGTCATGACAAACGCAACAATCCACATGGCGTTCCACTTTGCCAGACAGGCAATGAGTATGCGGGAAGCAATGTTAACTGCCAATCCTGTCATATGCCCGTCGCCGGGGGTATGGTGGATCACGGCATGGGCGGCGGTCATAATCATGCCATGCTAAAACGCAGTGTCGTGTTCACCGTGGATGCAGTAAAGACGGGGGATAGCCTGAATGCCACTGTCAAGCTGAAGAACATGCAGCCGCACAGTCTTCCCACGGGCGCGCCTTTCAGAAACATCTATTTGAAACTCGCGGCCTACGACGCATCGGGCAATGTAGTTTGGCAAAACGCTGAAGGCCATCCCGCCAAAAGCGATTCCAAAGCCTATTTTGCCTACCTTTTGGCCGATGACAAGGGAGATCCGGCGATGCCTCCGACTGCAACCCAGCTCGGCGTCGATTCGCGTCTCAAACCCTATGAAGAGCGTATTCTGTCGTACAAAATTCCCGCCAAGGATGCGGTATTGGTAAGAGGAGAGCTCTTCTACAATCTGCTTTGGCCCGTTCTGGTAGAAAAATTCAAGCACCTACCGGAAGATTTGGTGGCGCCGGAGTCAATCGCTATAGCAGAGGTTAATCTCTAGTCAAGCAAAGTCCTCACACCGGTGAGACCCGGTGTGAGGCATCTAAAATCTGGTTCGGGGGGCGTTATGTGCTCATTTAAGAGTTGTACACTACGTCTGGCCTCACTGTTGCAGTTCATCTTGTTTCTGATGTTTGCCATCAACCTGACGGCATCAGATGAGATAATCAGTTCAACGGCCGATCACACTAAGTTCGAATCGCTTCAACAGGCCTTCAGCACAGGTCCGGAAGTGACAAAAGCCTGTCTCGAGTGCCATACTGAAGCCGCTAGACAGATCCATAAAACCAAACATTGGAATTGGCAATTCACCCACCCCGATACCGGCGAGGAGCTGGGAAAACAGACAATTGTCAACAATTTCTGCGGTGCCATTGAGACCAATTATGCCCGCTGTACGAGTTGTCATGTCGGTTATGGATGGAAAGACAACAGCTTCGATTTCAGTTCTGAAACGAATGTCGATTGCCTTGTCTGTCACGACACAACAGGTACCTACAAAAAGTTTCCGACCGGGGCAGGACATCCCCCCTATGTGGATAAACCCTTCCCGCCCAAGAGCAAAAAGATCTGGAAAGCGCCGGATCTTGCTCATGTGGCCCAGCATGTCGGCAAGACTAGTCGAAAAACCTGTGGCGCCTGCCATTTTTATGGTGGTGGCGGTGATGGTGTCAAGCATGGTGATCTCGATTCGAGTATGACCGATCCAAGCAAATCGCTCGATGTCCATATGGGCACGGATGGGCTGGATTTCGTCTGCAGTACCTGCCACCAGAAAGATGGGCACGATGTATCGGGCAGTCGATATACCACTCAGGCCAAGGATACACAGGGTATCGATGTGCCGGGTCGTGGCGATAATATCCGCTCGACCTGCGAGTCCTGCCACGGCCTCAAGCCTCATCCCGTCACGGTAAACAACAAACTGAACGATCACATCAACAAGGTTGCCTGCACAACATGCCATATTCCAACCTATGCCAGGGGCGGCAAGCCGACCAAGACCTGGTGGGACTGGTCAACGGCAGGGCGTATGAGCAATGACGGTAAACACATCAAGACAAAAGATGACCAGGGCTATGTAAACTACGTCACCAAAAAAGGCTCTTTCGAATGGGGTGAAAACCTGAAACCGGAATATGCTTGGTTTTCGGGCAATATTCGTTATAAGCAACTCGATGAAAAGATCGATCCCAACAAGGTCGTTGCAATCAATACCTTCGAAGGGAGTTATGATGACCCTGATGCCAGGATCTGGCCATTTAAGGTGATGCGGGGCAAACAGCCCTATGACAAAGGCAACAACACCCTGGTAACGACCCATCTCTTCGGCAAGGACAGTAATGCATATTGGAAGTCCTTTGATTGGAACAGGGCAATTAAAGCAGCCATGGATGCAGGTAATGCCGCATACAGCGGCGAATACGGTTTCATCGAAACCACCTACCACTGGCCGTTGGCACATATGGTTGCCCCTGTAGACCAGGCGCTCGGCTGTGAAGCCTGTCATGCAAAGGATGGTCGGCTAAGTAAGCTCACTGGTTTTTACATGCCCGCTCGGGACAGTTACTACTGGGTCGATCTGATCGGCTGGCTGGCGGTCTTGGGTACCGTGGGGGGTATTTCCATCCATGGCTTGGGTCGGCTCTTCTCGAAAGCCAAGCGGAGATAAATCAATGAGCCAAATCTATTATTTCTCACTCTTTGAACGCCTGTGGCATTGGTCTCAAGCGATACTGATATTCGGTATGCTGATAACCGGATTTGAAATCCACGGAACCTATCATTTGTTCGGCTTTGAACAGGCTATCGACCTGCATACGATCATGGCATGGGTACTGATCGGCTTGTGGCTGCTCGCACTGTTTTGGCATACAACCACTGGGGAGTGGCGCCAGTATGTGCCGAGCGATCCTGACAGCATGCTGGCAATGGTCAAGTATTATGCAGTCGGTATCTTTCTCGGTGCGCCACATCCCTTCCACCGGAAACGCGCGGAAAAGCACAATCCGCTGCAGAGAATGGCTTATTTGATGCTAACAATGGTCATTTCACCGATTATCTGGATCAGTGGATTACTCTATCTTTTTTATCAATACTGGCCATCCATCGGACTGCAGGACGTGCAGCTTGGGTTGATTGCTGTCGTGCACACAATCGGCGCATTCGCAATACTTTGCTTTATACCCATTCATCTCTATTTGGCTTTGACAACGGGAGAAAAGCCTTTTGGAAACCTGGTGGAGATGATAGTCGGGCATGAGGCCAAGGATGGTTGATACTTGATCATTGCAGATATCGATGTTGAATCCGCGAATATCCCGGTAGAAATCCATAAGATATCAGCTGAATGGTATAAAGGCGGGAGAAGTATATATATAAAAAAGTGGAATCAACTCTGAAGCACATACCGGTTTAGCGGACGGTACAGCCTGTGGTTTTGTATAAAACTTCAGGTGTTTCAAAACCCAGTGTCTTAGGGCCTGTTAGCTACTTATCTATTCCGTAGCGTTTCATCTTCTGCCATAAGTTTTTACGGGAAATGCCCAAGGAATCTGCTGTCTGGTTGATTTTGCCGCTATTTTCCGCCAATGCCCTGACAATTGACTTTCTTTCAGCTTCTTCAATAGTCTCTTTAAGTGTGGTTGTGTCGTGATCGTGGGCGCTGTTGTCCGTGATAGACAGGTCGTTTTTGCTGATCCAAGGTCCATCGCACAGGGCGACAGCTCTTTCGATGATATTTTTAAGTTCACGAACATTTCCAGGGAATGACATGGATTGAAGATAGAGTTCAGCCTCCTTCGACAAACCTTTGACGCCCCCTTTTTTACATTGTCCAAGCTGGCTGACGAACTGCCTTGCAAGATAGACGATATCCTCCCTGCGTTGACGCAGTGGTGGGATATCGATATGGATTACATTGAGACGCCAGTAGAGATCCGATCTGAATTCGTTTTTTTCAATAGCTACATCGAGGTTGGCCTGGGTTGCGGCGATTACCCTTACATCAAGCGGGATTGAAACAGATCCGCCAACACGTTCAAACTCCCTCTCCTGCAGCACTCTCAGCAGTTTTACCTGTATGTCAGACGATACTTCCGCAATTTCATCAAGAAAGATGGTGCCCCCTTGAGCCTGCTCAAAACGCCCTTTTCGTTGATGTGTCGCTCCTGTAAAGGAGCCCTTTTCATGACCGAAGAGCTCACTTTCGATCAGTGTGGAAGGTAGGGCGGCACAGTTTACACTTACCATGGGGCCTTGTGACCTGAGACTGTTGTTGTGGATCAGGTTTGCAACGACTTCCTTGCCAACCCCGGACTCTCCTGTAAGCAATACTGAACTGTCACTCTCTCTGAGACGTGCCACCAGTCTCTCGATCTTTCGCATAGCGTTGCTTTTTCCCAAACAACCGCTACCCGGTTTGAGATGATCAATTGCCGCGCTCGAGCCTTTGGTCGTCAATTGGTTGTCAGAGATACAAGAGAGCTGATGAATTACTTTCTTTATAAAATCATTGATGTCAAATGGTTTTGTAAGATAATCAAAAGCGCCGGCTTTAACTGTGGCGACTGCGTCCGATATATCGCCATAGGCCGTCATGAGGATGACTGGTATGCCTGGAAAATTGCTTGAGATATCTGTAAAGAGTTCGATCCCTGTGCCATCCGGTAGACGGATATCGGTTACCACTAGGTCAATATCACCTTTTTCCAGCTCTTTTCTTGCGCTCGCGGTATCGCTTACCGCACGCACGGGAATCGATTCCATGCGTAACCTGTCAACAAGAGAGATTTGCATGATTTCATCATCTTCAACCAGCAATAGACATAAGTCTTTGAATCTACCCCTATCCATTGTGTAATCGATACTATTCTGCATTAGGCCGCCTGTCTGTTGATTACAGGCAGTTCGATGAGGAAAGTCGTGCCTTTTCCTACCTCGCTCTCAACCTCGATAATACCTTGCATATTCTGAACCAGACGATAGACGACCCAAAGCCCCAATCCCGTGCCATTGGGTTTGGTCGTAAAGAAAGGATCGAACATTTGGTTTCTTATATTTGAGGCAACACCGGGGCCATTGTCACTGACTTTGATTACGAGAAGACTTCCTTCCTGATGCATGTTGAAAGCAATGGTTCCATTCTCGGGAATGATTTCAACGGCGTTCTTCAGCAAATTGCAGATAATCTGTTCGGTCTTTCCCGGAATACAGGTATCTCTATCGGTCTTATTGTTCCAGAATATTTTGATATCTCTTTCACCTATTTCAGCCAGGATCAAATCATGAAGCTTGTCGACCTGTTCAATATTTATCATTTCATCACTCTCCTCGTTCTTGAGCCCAACGAGCAGGTTGTGGACAATATCCTTGATCCGATGCAGACCCTGGTCAATCACCGGTAGATAACGATCGATCAACTCCTTGTCGTTTGGATGCTGACGTAGCGTATCTATGCAGTTTAATAGCCCTGCCAGAGGATTGTTTACCTCATGTGCCACACCTGCGGTTATTCTTCCTAGGGCAACCAACTTCTCGCTCATTGCGATCTCCTCCTCGAGCATCTTTTTTTCCGCAAGTTCAGACATGATTTGATTGAAGGTCACACTGAGCCTCCCTATTTCATCCCCCTCTTTCACCGGTATTGGAGAAAAATCTGTCATCTCTCCACGCCCAACCGCCTCAAGTCCATGAGTTATTGCAGTCAAAGGTCCGACCACCCGCCTGGATACTATGGTGCCCAGCAGGCTTCCGATGATGACAAAGAGCAATATTGAAAGGAGAACGATTACAGTTGTCGACTTTGCCTTTTCAAACAGACTGGCGACAGAGAGGCGAACCCGAACTACTCCAAGGTATTTTTGATCTGAAAACAGAGGTACGACACCTTCCTGGAATCCATCCCTGGAAAAGAAATCCCCACTACTCAATACAGTCGGGGTTCTTGCGGCCATCGCCTGATTGGCTATCGTTTTATCAGCTTCATTTTCTGGAGAGAATACGAGGCCTATCGGGTGCTTCGCAGGATGAAGGTGCGCCTGAACTACACCTTCTGCATCCAATATCATCGCATCTATAATTTCATGTTCGCTTCTGGCCCCAGGTCCCTTAGACGCCATATTCTTGAGACTGAGGTAAAGAGACCAGTAGTCCTTACGCAGCATTGCCTTTGGTGCAGTGATTGAAATGGATTCTGATAGCAGCAGCGCTTTCTCACCCAGGTCATTTTGAAATCGATTCCAGTCCTGGAGAACCATGAGGCCTCCGATGAGGAATCCGACACTGGTGACAACGGCCGTTATGGTAAGGGATAACTTTATCGCCAATGGCCAGGATTTTGGATTAATCATGGGCATTTGCATTCTAAAATATTAATCGCTTTGTACTACGGAGTACCTGGGGTCAGCTCTTTGAACTGTATTTTCCAAAGTGCGGATTTCGTTGAACAGCGAATCAGAATAGTGACCAAACCCATCCAGTTTGAGCCGGTCGAGCAGTTCCTTGCCGGTTAAATCCTTATCCATGTTCTCAAGTGTCTGCTTCATCTTTTTTACTATGTTGTCATCTATGCCTAAACGGTAAACAATAGGCGGAAAACCAAAGCTTGGAGACTTCTTTATTATCCGGGTTTTTTCAGTAATGTCTGGTTTGAAGACGGCAATGTACTCCCAGATATACGAGTCTACGGCTCCGCCATCTGCAACCTGCTCGGAAACGGCTTGCACCGTCTCAGCGTGATTGAAGGTAAAAAAGGTTTCTCGGAAAAAGCTCTCGGGTTTCTCTCCTTTTTTTACCACCAAGGCAAGAGGATAGAGGAAGCCTGAATTCGAGTCAGGGTCAGAGAAGGCAAAACTTTTTCCTTTCAAGTCGCTAAAGCGTTTATAGGGACTGCTGTGATGGACAATAATATAAGAGTAATAATGCGGTGATCCCCGGTAGACAGGTACTGTCAGGAGCTGAAGTGATTCCGGTTCTCTTGCCTGGATGTAAGGATAACCGCATATCCATGCGAATTCGATACCACCTGATTCCAATAGGTCCATCACCTCTCGATAGGACTTTCTCTGCACAAACTCGACCTTCCGGCCTATTTTGTGTTCCAGGTATTGACTCCACTGGTCCAGAAATCTGAGGTTTTCAGTAAGTACCACAGCCGTCAAGCCAAAGCGGATAGGTGTATCCATATTGGCGGCATAAAGCGGGGTAATCCAGAAGAGCAATAATAAAAGGGTCAATCGCACTTGGGTTCCTCGTTAATATAACTTCTCAGGGATACAGTTAAGGCCTATCGGATTATTGTTAACAGGCCCTAAGTTTATGCCACGGTACCAGTGCGATAAATGTCATGTGCACCCTGTGGAGAACAAGGGCCGTCTCTGGCTTCGCCTTCCTGTAGTTTCATAATTGCTATCTTCCAATGATAGCAGAATCCATTGTTTAATCTGGAAGTCCTTGTTTTTTTTAATTGCGCAAGTTTATTGCCCTGATTACCTATTTGTACTCTCAATTTAAGAGACGAGTGAAGAGGCTATCATTTTAATGCTTCTCCCTTTTGCTGTTTGTTACCGTCCGGTAACAGACTGTACGGCACTATTTCACTAACGATATGTAATTAAAGAACAAACCAGAACGGTTACGGTTTCAACTGAAACGTTACCAAGAGGTAACAAAATTTGGATTGCTAATTCTATCGTTATATGTTTTTTCCAATATTTCAGGCAGATATGAATTTGGAACGACTCTTGCTGATATTCTGAGAACCTTTTCATTTCAAGAAAAAAAGCGAATCTGCCTGACTGGAGGATACAAGGGCAATGAACAGTGGCGCTGGAGTTCAATTTAGAGTTACCTGGCGACAGATGGCACTGATTTGCGCGGGAACGGTTCTTTTCCTGTTAACGGCCTGGGGCGGTGTCGAGTATTATACATCGCAGTCATCGTTTTGCGGTGGCAGCTGCCACACCATGACAGAGCAGTATGAAGCCTGGAAGTCAAACTATCACTACAAGAGCAACAATCCGGATGGTATGCAAGCAGAGTGCGTCGATTGCCATTTTCTTCCCGGCAAGAAGCATTCTCTGAAGGCCAAGTACGAAGGATTACGCCACCTTGCAGCCTACCTTTATGATCCGGATGCGCCACTGCCCATACGTCCGGTCATCAAGGATGGCGCTTGCCTACAGTCTGGCTGTCATGAGCGTGAGAAACTGGCGGTAGTAGAGATACAGTATACTGAGAGAGTCCGCTTCAAACACGAGGTTCACTTTAGTGACAAGGCTCTTGATGGTCACCAAATCACCTGCGATACCTGCCACTTCAAGACAACGAAGAACAAGCATTTCGAGGTGCCTGAGGATATCTGTTTCCTATGTCACCTTAAACTGGATAAACCCACTCTTGATAAAGCGGAGATGGCCAATGGAGAGATTAAGAAAATCACCTTCGTCAACAAGCCAGCCATCGATTTCAACCAAGGGGTATCCCGCTGTGATATCTGCCACACGATCCCAACAAGATCACTTCAAAGCCAGTTGCAGGTAGGAGACCCTGCCAGCACCAAGAAACCGATCACCCATCAGACAATACAGGAATCAGGAGTTGCTTGTGAGAGTTGCCACTTCGAGGTGGTGAGCGGCGAGGGCGAGATTGATACCGGAAACGTCGTCTCGAATGGCTGTCTTACTTGCCATAACAGAAGTCAGACGTTACTGGCAACTGCAGATGACCGTGAACTCATGCATGGCAAGCATGTGCCGAACAAGGCTGACTGTTTCGATTGTCACAGTGTGATCGAACACAAGAACAGAACTGATCATCTTGATTTTGTACGCAATGACTGTCAGCTCTGTCATGTCGACCAGCACAAGTACCAAAGGCTATTACTTTCAGGCTCTCCTGTTGATGAGGACATCTCGGGTGACCCGCATCTTATGTACGAAGTCAACACAAACTGCATGGGCTGTCATCTCAAGAAGACGCTGAGTAATGGGCATGATGTTCGGACAGCATCAGGTGATACCTGTGCTGCCTGCCATACGGAGCAGCACAGGAAAATGCTCAGTGACTGGAAGAGTTTACTGACCAATGAGGTAGCAGATGTGGAAGAGGTCGAGAAGGAAGCCACGCAACTCTTCGCCGAACTGAAGGGTAGGTTGGACAATGAGAAATTGACTCAAGCGGAGGAAATGCTCGCCAAGGGAGGCGAACTTCTCAATATTGTACGTGTTGGTAACGGAGTACATAACAAAAAGTACGCAGTAAACATTCTCGACGGTGCATTCGCAAATTTCGAAGACACCATTGAGCTATTGGAAAACGCAACTAACAGTGAATGATCTTTCAACAAACACACAATCAACAGTAGCGGAGGATGAGAAGATGCGTAGGAGAATACGATATGAGTGACAACAAAACACCAGACATCAACCGTCGCAAATTCCTGAGTGGTGTAGGCACAGCCGCGGTAGGCGCTGCGGCCTTGGCGACACCGAGGGTAAGTCTTGAAGCAGCCCAATCAAAAGCACCTCGATGGGCGATGGTCATGGACCTGAGGCGCTGCATAGGCTGCAGGGCCTGTACAGTCGCCTGCAAATCGGAAAACAACGTTTCGTTGGGCCGCTTCCGGGCAGTCATCCAAGAGAAAACCATGGGCACCTTTCCAAAGACCAAAAAGGAATTCTTACCCCTGATGTGCAATCACTGCGAGGGCAATGAGAAAGATGGCGTTCCTCCTTGTGTGAAAATATGTCCGGAGTATCCAGGCAAACGGGCCAAGTTCAAAACATCTGATGGCAAAACAATACGCTATCGCACAGGTGCGACCTATAAGCGTCCCGATGGCATGATCCTGATAGACAAAGAAAAATGTATCGGCTGCGGTAAGTGTATCGATGCCTGCCCGTACGGGGTGCGTTCATTTGATCCCTTTGTAAAAGCGGGTGGTGACCAGACAAAGCAGGCAGCGGACAAATGCGATCTGTGTGCGCATCGTGTCGATAACGGGATCGAACCCTCCTGCGTCAACACTTGCCAGGGTCGCGCACGTATTTTCGGAGACCTGAACGATCCGAGCAGCGAAGTCTCCAAGCTTGTAAAAGAGCACAACCTGGCCAAGGCAGACAATGTACTGCTTCCGGAAGAGGGAACCAATCCACATGTGTTCTACATCGATCCCGACAACATGTTGAAAACCCTCTATACACAGCGAAAGAAGGGCAAGCTGGACCACTTTGTGGACCAGATTCCATAGACCCTGAGAGCCTGTATTAAGAGAGGAAATGATATGAAAAAGTTAAATCGTCGTGATTTCATGAAATTGACTGCCGGCAGCGGCTGTGCATTGGCGACTGGATTGGGCTGCAGTCAGAGCGCATTTGCCGGATCGCTTAAACTGCAGGCAGGCGGCAAGGATTTTTCACCTACAACAGGTAAGGAGAGAAAGGCAATCCCCACAGCCTGCTGGCAGTGTGTAACCCGAGACTCCATGATCGGTTATGTGGAGGATGGGCGCCTGGTAAAGCTCGAGGGACATCCCGATTCCATACGCACACTCGGCAAACTCTGTGCCAAGGGACAGGCGGGTATCAACCAGGTCTATTTCCCGGACCGGATCCTGCACCCAATGAAACGCGTAGGCAAACGTGGCGAGCACAAGTGGAAACGAATTTCCTGGGACGAGGCCCTTGATCTGGTTGTATCCAAGCTGAAACCTCTGCGTGATGCGGGTACCCCAGAACTGTTTATGTATCAGTACGGAAGACACAAGGCGTCTCAGGCCGCGACCATGTACGACTTCATGCAGGCCTATGGCACTGGCACCATCGGTAATCACACCTCTGTCTGCGAGGCGGCAAAATGGGTGGGACAAGAGAGTCTTTGGGGCGGCATGTATGACAACTGGGATTATGACAAAACCGATTACGTGGTGATTTTCGGCAGCAATCAGTTCGAGACCCATACCAATCACATTCCGACCGCCCAGCGTCTGATTCGGGCCAAGGTTGATCGTGGTGTACCCCTATACGTATTCGATGTGCGCCTGACAAATACCGCAGCCAAGGCCGATCAGTGGGTGCCGATCAATGTGGGACATGACGGACTGGTGATGCTGGCCATGTGCAATGTCATCATGAACGAGAAACTCTACAGGAAGGACCACTTCAAATTCATGCGTGTCACCGAAGACTACAAGGCGACTGTCGATGAGAAGATTGCAGCCGTGAAGAAAAATGTCGCCAAGTACACCCCTGAGTTTGCAGAGAAACACAGTGGCGTGCCTGCCGATACCATACGCAAGATCGCTCGCGGATTCGCAAAAGCCAAATCGGCCTGCCTGGTTACCTACCGTGGAACGGTAATGCACTATCACGGCGCAGATCAGGAACGGGCGGCAATGCTGTTGTCGGCCATTACCAACAATCTCGATCGTCCGGGTGGTCGTGTCATGGGTGTTGGAGCAGGCTGGAAACATCCTTCCTCCCCCAAGGCAAAGGTTCACAAAACCCTCCACGTCAAGGACGGATTTCCGGGTGAAGCGGCCTACCCGACTCACCATGTAAGTCACCAGGTACTTCCGATGATCAAAGATGGCAACGCGGGTCGACCGAAGGTCTACTGGTGGAGTTGCTACAACCCAGGGTTCATCAATGGCGACAACAAGGAACTCCAGTCGATCCTGAAAGATGAGAGCATCATCCCATTCCTCATTACAACAACCATCGTCTACGACGAGTCCTCTCAGTATGCAGACCTGATCCTGCCCGACGTCACCTACCTGGAACGCTGGGACTGGGAGGACATGGTGTCGGCAAATCAGATCGCAGAATTCTATATCCGGCAGCCATTGGTGAAACCGTTGGGAGAATCACGTTGCCAGGGCGATGTCTGGCCCGAGCTGGCCAAGCGCATGGGCTTTGAACTGGCATACTCCAGCAAGGAGGACTTCGTACGCCAGTCCTGCGAGATGACGCCCGGCGTGCGTGAGGCCGGGGGCTTCGAGTATATGAAGAAGCACGGTGTTTGGCACGATCCGAACGCCAAGCCCAACTACGGCTTCTATGAGAACAAGGTGGACGTATCCGGCGATGGCGTGATTCTCGACGAGAAGACCGGAGTCTACTGGAACTGGAAAAAGGCGGGTGTCAACAGCGAAGCCGAGGCCAAGCGTCAGGGGTATCTGGGTACAAAAGGCGCGAAAAAGGCGTATGTCGCGCAAAACATCGATGGCGCGGCATACAAGGCCTACCCGCCCAATACCAAGTTCGTCAAGGCGGGATATCTGGACTTCTATTCAGATAATTTCGTCAAAAAGGGCTTTCCGGCATTCCCATCCTATACACCGATTCCTGAACACCAGAAGATGGCGGATGATGAGCTGAATCTCACCACCTACAAGGTGGCGGTACATACCCATTCAAGGACCGCACACTGCAAGTGGCTCACCGAGATCAAGCACGATAATCCCGGCTGGATCAATACCAAGACGGCTGAAGCGCGCGGTATTAAGAACGGTGACAAGATCAGGGTCTATAACAGCCTGGGTGAGATCACCACCACAGCCTATGTCACCGAGGGTATTATTCCGGGCGTGATCGCCATATCCCATCACCTGGGTCGCAAGCACTCGGGGGTCTATGGATCGGGCAAGCGTTCTCCCACGCCAGGTGGTGCCACAGCTGATCCGGATGTGAAGAATATATGGTGGAAAAAACATGGCACTCATCCCAATACCATCATCCCCAACTCTTCAGATCCTATCAGCGGCACACAGAGGTGGATGGATACCGTCGTCAGGGTAGCCAAGGCATAAATTAAGTCTACTGAAAGAGGAGAGCTGAAATGGGAACCGACTGGAATAAAATGGCCGATAACGCCAAAACAAGAAGTGACACGTATGGGTTATTGACCCTGGTCTTTCGGCAGGAGCCCAGCGAAGCCTTCATCAACGAACTGAGGGGGCCCCGCTTGGCGGGGGCCTTCTCGGACATGGAGCTGGACATGGGTGGCTCTTTTTACAGCGAACCCGTATCAACCATAGCCGATCAACTTGCGCTTGAATTTTCGCGCCTGTTCATAGGTCCTGGTCGGCATATTTCTGCCCATGAATCGATTTTCACTGAAGTGGATGGTGACTCAGGCGGTTTGTGGGGCGCCAGAACAGTTGAAGTGAAGAAGTTCATCGAGACAACCGGACTTGATTACGCTTCCCAGTTCACGGGCCTGCCTGATCATATCAGCGTTGAACTTGAGTTCATGCAGAAACTGACCCAGTGGGAATCCGCCAAGTGGATGGAGATGGATCGCAAAAGCGCGGAGTACTGCCTGTCAATTCAGCGTATGTTCTTGCAACAGCACATACTGGGTTGGATACCCAAGTTCTGTGATGCGGTGATATTTCAGGCCGACATGCCTTTTTACCGTGAACTGGCTGGATTGATGAAAAACTTCCTTGAGTTCGAACAGCAGAGCCTGGCAATCGAATCAGCCGCTTAGATCACAATACAGTCCACCCCATGGTGGCAGTATTTTCAAGCCCTTTATGACCCGAAACGCCTGTTCCTCAATGGCGTTTCAGGGTCTTCTTTTTGAGCCGTACCGATTATGAAGAGTGATCTCTTGATCGGGCATCATACCTAGTTCCCTGCCTTCCTTGATGGCGAAGCCGATAGGTGCCCCAAGATTCATCCGGTAGGCCGCCCACATGGTCCCAAGCAGTTCCGCTCTCGGAGCATAGACCAACAGCATTCCATGGCTGGCATCTACAACGTGTTGAGTGAAATTCTCCACCTGCTCCAGACTCGGTAGGTTGCCGTCAACCGGGATGCTTATATAGCGCATACCCAGCGCTTCGGTCTCCAGTTGATGCAGGCGAGCAGTTTTTTTCGGTGTGCCAAGATCGATTACCGTTTTAAATCCAAACGCCTCCAGCTCAGCAATACGATTGAGCGGCCGCCCCATGGTGGCCTGCAGATAAGGTATGGCGCGGCCTGGGTCAGGTATTGCAATGCCGTAACCCATCCGTCCCGGAAGCTTTGACGAGTGATGGTTAAGCATTTGGGGTAACACCCTTCCGTCCGGGGTAGTTGCTACTTCGCTATCATCCCTATTTACTTCACCATCACCCCACCAACCACATGCACCGACCTGTCCCGGAGACATTAAAATGATGCATAACAGAAATAGGGTGGACGAAGCTATAGTGTTACATGGTTTTACTGCACTGAACATGGGATTGAGTCTCAATATAATTACTTCCGTTTATGGGGCCAATAAATCAGAGCACCTGCCTGCAGCCTATTGTAATTTAAAATTAACGGTCTGCTTTGGCGTGTCTGGAAATTTACGCACCATGCGTTTCGGATCTCAATCTTTGGTCACGTAGAGATCTTTTAATCCATTACGATCAATCTCCACTTTTTAAGATCCGTGTGAGGATCTCCTTGATCTCATCAGTCATGTGAAATATAAACATAATATTTGTGTATCAGAATGTTTCCATAAATCTACAATTAATTGTTTGTTAGACCTCAGCGGTGTCTGCAACTGCCTGGAGTATCACTCTCTGGACGTGGGTACAACACGAAGTGTTACAGATTTCCCACTTCTTACGACAGTCATCTCTGTCTCTTCACCAGCCCTCAATCCAGCCAGTGCGTTCATGAAGTCATGGATCGTCTCGATCTGAACACCGGCAAGCCCTACCAGGATATCGCCGTTTTGAATGCCTGCCGTCTCGGCTGGCGCACCTTTTACGGCGCCCTGCAGCTTGACGCCTTTGATCGCTTCGTCCTGACCATATGCGGGAATCGTACCCAGATAGGCGCGAAGGTGCTTTCGAGAAAGGCTGCTCTTCCTACGCACAACTTCCAGATAGTCGGGTTCTGTTTCGGATCGCGCCAGGGAGTGGGTGATACCGGACATCAATTGCGTGATCTTTTGTATTCCCTGGTAGTTGAGCTGATCGGCAGTGTCCCTCGGAGAGGAGTAGTCCTCATGCGCACCTGTGAATGCGTTCAGGACCGGTACGCCCTTCATATAGAATGGGGTCGAATCCGTTGGTAGATAGGGATCGGCCTTGGTGGCAATGGCTAGACCCACGGGCACATTCCGACGCTCTATCTCGCGGGACCATGTGTTGCTCGACCCCGTCCCTTGCAGATACAGCTTCTCCCGCAGATGTCCGATCATATCCATGTTGAGGTAGGCGCTAACCTTGCCGTTCAATATGCCGCCATCAGAAAACCGGTCGACGAAATGGGCTGAACCGAGGGTGCCAAGCTCTTCTCCCGACCATGCAGTGAAGAGAATGTCGCGTTTGCTTCCCAGTTTGCCTGACTTCTTCAAACCTGCGAGGTATTGGGCGCTCTCCAGCAAGGCAGCGACCCCGGATGCGTTGTCATCCGCACCATAATGGATTTTACCGCGCTCATCCTCCCTCGCGAGGGAACCTGAAACCTCACCACGCCCAAGGTGGTCGAGATGGGCACCGAGTATGACAGGCGCCTTCCGCGAAGGTGTGTCGGCAGTCAGTCTGGCAACAACATTACGGCCCTGACGTTTTTCTCGGGTGATCGCCAGATTGGCTGAAAGCGCTATACCGGGTATGGGGAATCCTTCAAACGGCTCCCCTTTGTCGAGATTATGTTGAAGTTGTGTCAGACTCCGATCGACGGCAGCCAGGATACGTGATGCCAGCTGATCGCTGATAGAGATGGCTGCAAGGGAACTGCTTGCGCTTTTTGCATCCATCTCGAAGTCCACCAATTGTTGCTTTGCTTCGGCTCCGGGACCGGTAACGACAATCAGTCCTGACGCGCCTCGGCGTTTGGCAACAGAGGCCTTGTAGGCCAGATCGGAATAGTGAAGCAGATGGCGCCTCCAGTCCGGTGGCACCGATTCCGGTTGAAATCGAAATACCATGACCCATTTACCTTCCACATCCAGGTCACCATAGGAGTCGTAATCGGGTACTTTATCCAGCCCTGGCGCGTCAATGCCATAACCCGCAAAGACGATTTCCGAATGTGCGATGTGTCCACTGCGGCTGATCGCCAAGGGGAGCCAGTCTTGATGGAGCCGGATCGATTGCGCATTGTTCAATCCGGAGAATTCGAGCCTGTTTCCGTCGCCCAATGTAGCGCCGGCGGTAAATGAGAAGGTTTGAAAAAAATCTTCATCTCCAGCCGGTTCAAGTCCCAATTGGCGAAAAACAGAGGCGATATAGTTTGTTGCCAGCAATTCGCCTTCGCTTCCAGCGAGCCTGCCTTCCATTTCGTCGTTGCTGAGAAGCATGACATGTTGGCGCAGGTCATGACTGCTAATGGCGGCGGAAGTGTTCGTCAGATTGGCGGAGGGTAGGACACGCTTATTGCCTGTTTCATCCAGACCCAGCAGGCGGCGGGCTTCAGCATCGTTCCAATCGGCAAGAAAAATCTGACTGGTTTTGTCGGCACCGCGTTTCGATGTCCAAGAGAGTCGATCGCCATCCGGTGAGAACACGGGGAGTCCGTCAAAACCCATGCTATGAGTGACACGAACAGGTTCTCGTCGTCCTTGTGCATCCACCAAATCGAGTTCGAAATTGGCAAAACCCTCCTGGTTGGAGGCAAAGATCAAATAGTCGCCGCTGGGATGAAAGAAGGGTGCCCAGGACATTACGCCCGTATGGGTGAGTTGTCGCTCTTCACCGCTGGCAAGATCCATGATGAATATTTCGGCTTGGCTGCCATCCTCGGAGAAACGGCGCCAGGTGATTTTACGGCCGTCGAAGCTGAAAAACGGACCGCCGTCATAACCCGGCGAATCGGTCAGTTGACGCACGTTAGAACCGTCGGCGTCCATTAGATAGAGATCCATCATGAACGATTTATCGTGTTCGAAGATCTTTCGTTCCGCCTCGCTCATCTCTTCCGAGTAAGCGCGTCTGTTGGAGGCAAAGACTATCTGCCGGCCATCGGGTGAATAGGCTGCTTCCGCATCATAGCCGATCGTGCGAGTCAGATTCTTACGCGTGCCTGTTGAGACTTCCTGTTCGTAGATGTCGAAATTCTGATCATAGTCCCAACTGTAGCGACGTTGTTTGCCGGATGCCCTGAAATCCAACTCCTGTTGCATCTTGCTGTGAGCATCGGGATCATCATGGGTGGAGGCATATAGAACCTTATCGTTGGAGGGGTGTATCCAGGCACAGGTGGTTTTTCCGTAACCGGGGGATATCCGTTTCACATCGCCGTTTTCCATGTCCATCAGGTAGATCTGGTAAAACGGATTGGCGCCGTCACGCTCCGATTGAAAAATCATATGACTGCCATCGGCACTGAAATAGCCTTCACCGGCCCGCCGACCCTCAAAGGTCAGCTGACGTATATTGGATAGCAGCCGCATTTCGGATTCCACTGGCGTTGCGGCATAGAGGGGAAACACGGTATAGACTGATAACAGATAGACTGCTGTGATCAGACCCTTCGACATCACTGGACTCCTTACTCTTTTCCAAAATGCTGAACAAAACCAATTTAACAGAAGCCGGCACATCAAGGAGCATACTCGGAGTGAGGTATTTTTTCACATACTAAGTATGCAACGCTTATCTATCGCTGTTCTGCAACGACACCCAAAATTACTCCATATAACACTATCAGGAGGCGAAGAAATGGGTGATTACGCTCTGGGTGCAAAAGGATCGCGATTCAATCTGGGTAATTATCAATTGCGACTCGATCCCGAAATCGAGGCGCAGATGAGGGCAGGTAGCCTTCCGCCACGCATCCAGCGCCTGATTCTTCAACCCAATTGGCGCAGCTTCGACCGGAATCTGCTTAACTTCATGCTATTGCAGGCACCTGCGACAACACCGTCTCCGAGTCAACCGGCACTGGGACCGGTGGCTCCCAGGCCAGGGCAGGTGGGTGATGTCATGCGTGCCGTGTGGCTACTCCCCGCAGTGCAGCAGGCGGCCAATCGACTCTTGCAAGATAGCCGGAGAAGATTGAGAAGAGAGTGGAATCAAGGCGGTGTCGGCGACCAAGTCATGATGGTGACCGCTGCCGTCACCGTTGCAGGTACATCCCTTACCGCGCTCCTTGTCAATCCGCAAACGAGGGATCTTGTGCTCGATTTTGTCAACGGTAGGGATCTACCTGTGCCTGGTATCCGGGGTTTGACAATACAGATGAGGGGGCGCGGTCGAGGTGCAGGACTAAGGATGCGCAATATTGGAGGAACCGGACTGAGTATCCGTGGAGGCGCATCACATTCTGCGGCAACAGGGAACGTGGACTGGGACGTTGGAATGACTCTCGATCTCACTCAGTTGGTCCCGGCCTTGCGTTGATGCCCCCCGATGGGGGGCATTCCATGTTTCATATGAAAAGATTGACGTCGGCTTTCATCGCTCGTGGCAGAAAGCTGGCGGCTCCTACCCACTCTTCGATCTCGGGGATGAAATCCTCTTTACCGTAATCGAAGAGATCCACGGTCATTTGACAGGCGACCAATTTAACATCGGCCTCGACACACAATTCACGCAACTGTTCAATGCTGGCGATGCCTTTATTGTCCATGGTCTTTTTCATAAGACCGGTCGCCATCGATTCGAAACCCGGTATAAGCGTCATAACCGAGGTCGGCATGGGCAGTGGTTTGCCCTTGATCCAGTTGGGTCCCTCGGGCAGTTTCATGGGCATGGCCGGGTTGCCAAGGGGTGTTACCTTGAGATCGAGATTCTGCTTCAGCAGATTCAAACCGTAAAAGGTAAAAAAGATCGAGACATCCCAACCCAGCGCAGCCGCTGTCGAGGCGAGGATGAAGGGTGGATAGGCCATATCGAGGGTTCCCTTGGTGGCGATGATCGTCATCGAGGGGATATGCGCCGCCTCCCGTTCCGCCATCTTCTCGGCAAAGCGCCGATCAAACCAGCTGTCCAGATCTTTGGTCGGGATATCGATCAGTGATGCAGTATTGCTCATGATAGCCTCCTGTAGAGATGTCAAGCCTTGCGGATTCTGAAAAAGAAAGCATCCTCGAGCTGTTCGCTGGAGACCATCACATGACCGGTCTGACTGCAAAATGAATCCAGATCCTTTACTGAACCCGGGTCGGTAGCAGTGACTTCAAGGATATCTCCCGATGAGAGTGTGGCGATCGCTTTTTTGGTCTTTAGGATCGGCAGAGGACAGTTGAGGCCTCTTGCATCGAGGGTGTGTGTGTTTTCACTCATGGCATTGCTCCTTTACAACAAGTGGTCGACTAAAAAACAAGATGACCGGTCGGTCAAATTCAACGTAAAAAAATATCAGTTGGTTTGCTTGTGCTCTATCCGTATGCTTTTGATGGCCGGGCCCAGCGATCTCACCACTTCCGGATCGTTACGTGTCTTGGCGAGAAGAATGACACCCTCCAGGTAAGCCAACATGGCGGTTGCGGTGGCTTCCGTGTCGAGAGGGGGGGTCTCGCCGTTCTCAACCGCCTCTTCCAGGGCCTCGTGAAAACGGGCGCTGGCCTTGGCGAAGATCGCATTCAACCTGGCCCGGATCACCTCGTCGCGGGTGCTGACCTCAAGTGCCAGATTGCCAAACAGGCAGCCGGGCATGCGACCTTCAATGTTCTTTGCCGCCTTCTGCCAGAAATAGACCGCATCCACCATATAATCGAGTCGTTCGAGGGGTGGAAGGGCCTCGTCAAAAGCCTCGGCGACGAAGCCGTGCGCCCACTCGTTCGCCATGCTGTCGATGACCGCCATGGCCAGGTCACGCTTGGAGGGGAAGAAGTGGTAGAAGCTCCCTTTCTGTACCTTGGCCAGAGTGCAGATCTCTTTGATACCCACATCCGCATAGCTGCGGCCATGAAACAGGTCACGGGCGGTGGCCAGGATACGTTCTTTGGTGTCAGGGGCGATGCTCATGTCCGCTAAGTATATTAGACCGGTCGGTCAAGTCAAGCCTTTTGTTGATCTATACGCCATCGAACATCTGATTCGCCCCCATCGCATTTGCATCACAAGCCGCGAAAAGCCTGGCTCAATTTATGGTTATCCATAACTATTCTGCTTTAGGATCCGATTAATCGGAACTTTTCAGTCATCATCATTTCGAATTGGTAAATTCATCAGACAATAGAGATCAGCGGCCTGCTTGGTATGCACGCATTCACTCAAAAAATTGTGTTGGCACTACTGGTTCTGTCGCTGAACCTGGTTCCATTCCGGGGTGCTTTCGCTGGATTTGTCCAACCAAGCGATAAAGGGCAGTCTCATGAAGGAGTGGCTCATCACGCACACGCTTCGGGAGCTATTGCCGGAAACATGACTGGTGACAGTTGCCACAGTGGGCAATTGAGCGATGATGGGTGTTGTAGCAGTGATGCCTGTTCCGATAGCCACTGCGTATCTGCAACCTATCTTGTCCCGCCACATTTGATCGATCTCTCCGTTACCGTAAGTGTCGTTCAAGCTATCCTCGTTGACCAGTCGCTGCTACAGCAGACTGTTTCACCTCCCTTCAGACCGCCGCGTCTTTGATTCCACTGCATTCTGACGCTGCATTTAGCAGTGTCTTGTCGATAAAAATCGAAAACGGTTAATGCAAAACAACGTTTGATTGTCGTTGAACGCAGAGGAACGAATTCCGATGAGAAAGTATTACGATTCGTTGTTGAATGAGGGTGTCGATTTAGCCCGCTGTAGGTTTGTCACCGGCCTGTCGTTGGGTGGTGCGGCATTGGGTTTGCAGCCGTTCGGGCTACTGGGAGGCCCAGGGGGCGAACGGGCGGTCACGACACTGCAGGGTAGGGTATTTAACCTGACCGTTTCTCAAACTGCGGTAAATTTTACCGGCAGTGCACGCGTCGCCACGACAGTGAACGGTACATTGCCGGCACCGACCTTACGCTGGCGTGGCGGTAGCTATTGGTATCACAGCCACTCCGGTTTTCAGGAACAAACCGGCCTCTACGGCACGATCGTTATCGATCCCAAAGAGTCCGAGTCTTCCAGCTATGACCGGGACTATGTGATGGTTCTTTCGGATTGGACAGATGAAGATCCCAACGGTGTTTATGCGAAGTTGAAAAAGCTGAGCCACGACAACAACAATGAACGCACCCATGGGGGTCTGATGCGTGACTCGGAGCAGAAGGGATTGAGCGCCACCTGGAACGAGCGAAAGATGTGGAGCCGGATGCGCATGAGCCAGCGTGATCTCTCCGATGTCACAGGATCTACTATACCTAATCTAGAGAATTCGCGCCCTACACAGACGTCAACTGGTCGAAGCGCTTCGGTGATACTGCTGATTTCGCCAGGGAGGAGGGTGAGGATATCAGCGATCTGCAGTGGCTGGCCGGTGTGCGCATCTGGTTCTGAGAGGTATTGAGAGTGAAAAGAGAACAGTTATTATCATTGCTTATACCCATTGGCCTTGTTATTTCTGCCTGTGACAAACCGCAGAGCGTCCCACCCAACCGGACCGTTGCTGATTCTCAAATCAGATCGATGCCCGTCGGCCGCTGGTATGACAGACAACAGGTGGCAAGGGGAAGCGAGCTCTATCAACAGTTTTGCGCGGAATGCCATAAACCCGATGCATCCGGTACACTCAACTGGCAGCAGCTTGATGCCAATGGCAACTACCCGCCACCTCCGCTGAACGGTACGGCGCATACCTGGCACCATCCACTTTCAGTATTGAGAAGAACAGTGAAGTTCGGTGGTATACCGCTGGGCGGTACCATGCCGGGATTTGGTGAAAAGCTGAAACCGCAGCAGATCGATGACATATTGGCCTGGGTACAGTCAAACTGGTCCGATGAGATCTATGCAATCTGGTATGAGCGGGATCAGCAGGCCGGGACAATGTTACCGCCACGGAAAAAAGGGTGACACCACTGAGAATTGTTTAACGAGGACAATCATGATCAGACTAGAGACCAGTAAATCGTATAGGAATGGATATCGTGCAAGTATAATTTGCCATCCCTTCAAATCACTCCTTTTTCTGTTGGCAGCTCTGACGCTATCACCTCACTCCTTCGCAGCCGATGTCATCGTCTACAAAAGCCCGACCTGCGGCTGTTGCAATGATTGGGTGACACATCTGCAACAGAATGGTTTTTCCGTGCAAGTGCATGACAGAAGAAATATGCAGTTGGTGAAGCGTACACTGAATGTCCCGCAAGGACTTCAATCCTGTCACACAGCTGTTGTGGGCGACTATGTTGTCGAGGGTCATGTGCCGGCCAAGGAGATCGTGCGTCTATTGAGAGAGAAGCCAGCGGTCGAGGGGATCAGTGTCCCCGGTATGCCGATGGGCTCACCCGGCATGGAAGGCCCGAGGAAGGATAATTATGATGTGCTTATCTATGACGGAAAGGGTAAGACTGAAGTCTATTCCCGCTACTGAGTAGAGGGTTAATGGAGCAGACTATGCACACAACGCCTGTAAGGATAATCTTCATACTTTGTTTAAGTGCCTTTGCTGTTTCAATCACTGCCCATACGCCACCCGAAGACGCGCGGGTGTTTTTTATCGGTTTAACCGATGGGGCTGTGGTGAGCACTCCCTTGAAGGTGAAGTTCGGTATTGAAGGGTTCGGTATCGTTCCCGCCGGTACAAAGGATAAACGCCGTCATACGGCAGGTCATCACCATCTGTTGCTTGATCTGAAACAACTGCCTGATCTGGACCAGCCGATCCCAAGGGATGACCATCATATCCACTTTGACCGGGGAGAGACGGAGGCCGTATTGGGCTTGTCACCCGGCCGGCACACCTTGCAACTCCTGTTGGGTGATGAAACACATGAACCCCATGACCCCCCCCTGATATCGGAGAAAATAACGATTACCGTCGAGTGATCCGGTTCAATATACAGCCGGTCAGCGGCAGGGTTGAAAAAAGAATCGGCCATCCCTATCTAATAGGCAACGTAACGATTTATTGCATATCAGTGCAAGGAGATGAGTCTAATGTTGCCAAGAATACACGGCTTCGATTCAGGCCTGTTCAATGAATTCAGGCGTCTGGAACAGGAGATGGATCAGCTTTTCGGTGCGGGGTTCTGGCCGAATACGATGCAATCTGTTGTCAACGATAACTATCCGCCAATCAACGTCGGCGTCACGCCTGAACAGGTTGATATCTATCTGTTTGCGGCTGGCGTGAACTCTGAGAATCTGGACATCTCTATCAATGATAATCGCCTGTCTATCAAAGGCGAGCGACACGTTGAGCGGGATGACGAACGGAACTGTTTCCGAAAAGAGCGTTATGACGGCGCCTTTCATAAGGTAGTTGCACTGCCCGATGATGTGGACGCTGACAAGGTTGAAGCACGCTACGACAACGGTGTTCTGCATATTGTCATCCAACGTCGAGAGTCTTCCAAACCACGACAGATCACTGTTCAGTAATTGGCAGGAGGTAGAGGTAATGAGTACCAGTAAAGAGATAACCAAACACGATCTCCAACCAAAACAGCGTCGTGATTTACCACAACGCAGTATTCGGCCCAATGTGGATATCCTTGAAGACGAGACAGGCATCACCCTCATGGCGGATCTGCCCGGCGTGACAAAAGAGGGTCTGGATATTCAGGTAGACACCGAGACCCTCTCCATAGACGGGAAGGCGGATATTGAGATGCCTGAAGGGATGCAGGCCCTGTATGCCGACGTGCGAGCAACTCGTTACCAGCGCAGCTTCTCCTTGAGTAGTGAGTTGGACGGTGACAAGGCTGAAGCAAGTCTCAAGGATGGTGTATTGTCGCTGAGGATACCGAAACGAGAACAGTATCTGCCCCGTAAAATCGAGATTCGCAACGGATAAGTAACCCCTCTACTTTTCATTGCGGAAGCCTGCCCCGGACTGGTTCAGCCCGGGGCTTTTTAATTGGCTTCTCAAATGTCGCTTACAGCTGTGAACTTATCAAGACTCACAGGGTCAATTGGATCGTTTTGATACTACAGCCCGGTGATCGGAAAAGGGTGTGTGATGTTACTAAGACTGACATAGGCTGGAAAGGCTGTTTCTCTAGTTATTATAATATTTGCGAGTCAGTCTAGTTGCATTGAATAAAGGGTAAACACTGAACAGGTAGGAGATCGTCATGAAGCGGGATCTATCCACAATAATTCTTATTCTCTTCTGTTTGCTATCGATGAACCTGAGTGCACAGCAGGGAGGCATAGAAAGCCTGCGCCAAACCGGTAAGGCCTTTGCCTCCGTGGCGCAAAAAGTCTCTCCATCCGTCGTTTTCATTCAGGTCGAGACGGTCAGGGAGGGTGCGCCAAGCAAAGAATATTCCCCTTTCGGTTCGCCGTTTGGCGATGATCTGTTCCGGCGTTTCTTCGGCCCGCAATTTCCCAGTGTGCCGGGGCAACAACAGAAACCGCGCAGGCATCGTTCGGTAGGGCAGGGATCGGGGTTTGTCTTTTCCCACGACAAAGGGCTGTTTTCGAACAAGACCTATGTCATGACCAACAATCATGTTGTTGAAGGAGCGGACAGGATAACCGTCAAATTCAAGGACGGTCATGAGTTTTCCGCAGAGATTAAGGGCAGTGATCCGAAATCTGATATCGCAGTCTTGGAGATAGAAGCCGAAAACATATCAGCACTCACCTTAGGCGATTCCAACGGGCTTGAGGTTGGAGAGTGGGTGTTGGCATTCGGCAATCCATTCGGTCTCAGCCATACCATGACTGCCGGGATTGTCAGTGCAAAAGGGCGTACAAGTCTCGGCATCAGTGATTACGAAGATTTCATTCAGACCGATGCCGCCATCAATCCCGGAAACTCGGGCGGGCCACTTGTGAACCTGGATGGCGAGGTTGTCGGTATCAACACGGCGATATTCAGTCGCAGCGGTGGCTACATGGGCGTGGGTTTTGCCATACCCATCAACATGGCAAAAGGCATTGCCAATCAACTTCTCGATAAAGGGGAGGTAACCCGAGGTTTTCTCGGTATCATGATCCAACCCCTGACACCTGAATTGGCTGAATCCTTTGGTACAAAGTATCAAAAAGGCATTCTTGTGGCAGAGGTTTCAGAGGATTCACCTGCGGACTGGGCTGGACTCAAGCAGGGTGATTTGATCTACAAACTTGACGGAAAGGATGTTGGCAGCGTCGGCGATTTTAGAAACCGCATATCATTGACCTCACCCGGCAGCAAGGTGGATTTGGAGATCATACGAAATGGCAAGCCCAAAGCCATTGAGGTGGCAGTTGGTGAACTGAGCGATCAATCAGTAGCCGGATCGAACACAAAGACCACAGAGGAACTGGGGCTCACTGTACAGACCCTGAACAAAGAATTGGCAGAATCCTTTGGCGCCAATGCCACACAGGGCGTTGTTGTTACCAATGTCTCGCCGGGTTCAATTGCGGCAATGGCCGGGATTGATGCAGGAACGGTAATTACGCAGGTCAATCGTAATCCCGTAAGAAGTGCCGGGGAGTTCGAGAAACGGGTCAACGAAGGGCGCAGTCAGCGTCAGGTCTTACTCCTGGTAACCAAAGGAGGCATGTCACGATTTGTTGTGCTTCGCTGGTGATCCAGCTCGATATCAGCCGGGCCTTTTTTAGGGCCTGGTTTTGATATCGTCACCGGGAATACTTTTCCTGCACTATTATCAATCGGGCATCTTGTTTCGGAATGAAATTCCGAAAGTGTCGAGATGGTTTACAAGTTATTTAATCAACGATAGCTAACCTTCTGATTTTTATGGCATGGCATAATTTCTGCTTAAATACTGGCAAGCGCGGTTCGATACTTATGAAGATACGCACAGCTGGGGATTGCTAGCTAATTGGGAATATACGTTTAATTCTTATTGTGGCTGGGTAAATGCAATCACTCCACAGACAATATAGAAAATCAGGCAGTGAATCATGAACGGTTTAGAATCTTTTTCTCTTTCCAGAAAGAAAGATTGCGAATACTACATACAGAAGATTGCGGAACATACTCCGCCTGAATCTGAGAGTGATGAGCGTATGATTCGAATCTATCAACGTATACTCATCAGGGATCGTTCTCTGCTGTACAACCTGGATCTGCTCAAGATGATCGAAGCTATGCGTAAGGATTCCACGGTGGAACTGGATGTGGCCGGCACATCATCCAATCTGTCCGAATCTCCAACCTCGCTGAATCTAGACGAGTTCAGAGCATTACTTGATGAAACTCAGAACAGCTTGAACAGTTAAGGCATGTAGACAGCCTTGTCAAACGCAAAGGTTACCGGGATTTCATCGTGCGTCGTGCGATGCAATATCGCCGCACTCTCTTTCCAGACCTTCCTCCAGATATGTAATGAGTAGCTTCATCAGTGCCACGGTCTTTTGGTCTATCCTTGGATCCTCTGCAAAAAAGTGATCGCTTCCCAATGCCACGATCGTCAGGCTGTTCGGTGCAATTGCATCAGTTATTAGCGTTAAACCATCATTTGGCCCTTCAGATCTCAGTATTGGATAATTATCGACAGAGTATCGACTGATTTGTCCGGAGAGGGGGATGCCTATGTAGTTAATGACTAATATATCAGGATCTACTTGCAGGCGGGCATACCGTTTTCTGCTTTGCCTGGTACCCATGCTCAATATTGCCTGTTTGTCCCAGCCTTTGTGCCAAGTGGCAAAAGTCAATAACCAGTGCCGGTACCACACTTGATAATGATCAACAATTGGGCTTCCCTGAAGAATGCCACCCAGATTGAGCCAGGCCGCGATACGGCCTTGCTGCTGATTTGCAAACAGATTACTGAGTGCCAGATGAATCGCCGGTCCGGCAGAACTTGCACCTACCAGAATTAATTTTTTGTTGGAGGGGATATGCCTCGAGATATCCGCCGCTAAAACCGCCGCATTCTCCTCCACACCGCCGGTGGGTGGTAATTTGACAAAGTAGTTCTCAAGACCGAACTCGTTGGCTAGTTCGCGAGGTCTTGCAAAATCCGCTCCGGTAAAGTGCCCGGTCTCCGCGTAGTCCCATCCGGGTACGAACAACACTCGATATGCAGAGATGTCCGTATTTATTGCGGTCTCGTTATTGAGGTGTTTAGCGAAGGCTTGATTGATCTCTCTATTGCATTTGTCATTCAAAAGACGATCCGCAAGGAACAGTGCCGCGAAGTCGACGGAATAGTGTTGTGATATTGTTTTCAGTTCATCGCGCGATGGAACGGATTGACTGGTCCGGCTGTAAAGAGATGATATCTTGTTATCCATCTCCCTGTTTTTATTATCAGCAAAGTGATAATTTTCCAGGTAGTGACGTGCTATCTCAGAATCCACAGTGGTATCAACAGGTTCCCCGAAAAACTCACCAGCTACGGGAATCGCCGGAATGGAACCGCAGGCTCCAAGGTATAGGCACGCTATCAGGGCAAGTGATTTGATCATGGCTTCAGCGATATACAAATAAAGATCACCTGGAGGTGTAGAAGGAGTAACAATCTCTCTATCTCATAGATTATAAGGCAGAAAAAGTGATATAAAGAGGTTTTAAATTAATATGGCGACACAAGAGGTCTCGCCGTTATATCTGCTGTCTCATTGCTTAAAAGATTTGGATGGGAACACAGTCAGTTAATACCCTGGCTGACTATACCTGTATTGGTTCAACTGCTGGACGCGGTGATCCGATAAAATTATCGGAGGCGGGGCATGAACAACATGCTTTCATCGGGATTGCCTGAAAAGGCAACTCCATTTAATTCTAGGCTAGGCCCCGATCTGCATGAAGAGTTGATAAATAAAATTTATGTGATTGGCGGTGTCTTGGCGTCGATCCTGCTCGTCTTTCCTCTCATGCGTGCATTCGAGACCGGTTGGCTCGATATCTATGCCGTGCATATCGCCAGCTACGTATTGATCGTTGGAGTCGTTATGGGGCGTCGGCGTCTACCCACCGGCTTCAAGATCAATACGATTGTTCTGCTCAGCCTGGTGAATGCCATGGCTGGGTATCAAGCGTTTGGGTTGATGGCGGGTAGCGTGTTTTCCCTCCCGATCGCAGGCATACTTCTCGGGTTGTTCAGCGATCGCAGACTGTTTGTATTGTTCGGCGTGATATGTCTCACTGACCTGATGCTACTGGCCTGGGCTTTTACCACCGGAGTTTTCGAGCCTGCGGTCAATCCTAAGTATCTCATGAACTCAGCATCCCACTGGTTGACTTATGGGGTGGGAATGACATTTTTTCTGTTGATTAGCATGGTGACACTACAAAGCTATCGACAAACGATGCAGGATTTGGTCAGGCAGATTGAAATTCAACGTGATGAAATCACCCAGTTAGCGAACTATGACACACTGACCGGCCTGCCCACACTCCGATTGGCGCAAGATCGGCTTGAAATGACCTTGCATCGTGCAAGACGTACACGCTCTCATGCCGCTGTTCTGTTCATTGACCTCGACAATTTCAAACAAGTCAACGACAACTATGGTCATGATGCCGGTGACTACTGTCTTAAACAGACAGGTCAGCGCATGATTGGGGTGATTAGGTCCGAAGATACTGTGGCACGGATTGGTGGTGATGAATTCCTGGTGATTGTCGATGCCTTATCTGCCCCCCAACAGGCCGAATTGCTGGCAGAAAAACTGCTGAGTTCTATCGCTGAACCGATCGAATGGAAAGATGCGAAATTCAGTATATCGGGTAGTGTGGGCATATCTCTGTTTCCGGAGCATGGCGATACACCAGCTGAGTTACGCTGCAAAGCCGATCAGGCCATGTACAAGGCCAAGAACAAGCGAAAAGGCTGTTTTGCCTGGGCTGTATAGCAGACTATTCCTGCTTATCATATTTTATCAGAGCCTGTTGATTTCTATTGGATAAGGCGTCACCACATTGTGAGCGCCAGTTTGCTTTGCGCATATGCTTCCATGTCTGACGTCGGGATATCTCCAGCCAGCGCTTTGAGGTCGACCGGAGATTGTGCGGCTGAGGAGAGATTGATTACACGTCCGGACGATCCAAGCAGCGGTAACAGTCTTTGCGCCAGCAGGAAGGGGGCAATCGTATTCACAGCGAAGCGTACATCCAACCCGTCCCGGGTGATTGTCTCAGACGTACGTAAGATACCGGCATTGTTGATCAGCACATCGAGTTGTGCATGGTGTTCAGCGACTGCCTTCGCAAGCGCCTCTACCTCGTCCATGCGCAACAGGTCAGCGACAATGCCCTGAATGTGCCCAACGTCCGAAAGGGCGGTGAGTTTGTTTACCGTTTCATCAAGCTTTGCAGGATTGTGTCCGTGCAACAATACATGGTGTCCCAGCGAGACCAGCATTCTGGCAGCTTCCAATCCTATGCCATCGGTCGAACCGGTAACCGGACTCCAGCTCCCGGTGAGCTGTCTTCAGGTTGTCGGCATTGATCCTGCCTCGACATGTCCGCTGATTTGCTCTCGGGAAATGTTACATTTAAAGAGAAGTGTACAGGTATTCTGAATCGTCTGGCTCAAGAAGGCATTATAGCTGACAGTGATCTCCCCTAGATTTTGGATCTCTTTTGGCTTTAGCTGGTACAGAACAAATTGATTTGTACTTGTGTCGCATATGAATGTAAAAATAGCGTGATTGGTACTTTATCAGCCATGAGCAGCCACAATTAATAATGTCGATTGATAACAATCAGTTACAGCATAAAATAACTGCTGAACATGAACTATTTCTCCGTGAAGAGCGTCTTTCACTAGCGTTGAAAGGGGCAAATGACGGGTTGTGGGACTGGAATCTGGAGACAGACGAAGTCTACTACTCACCCCG
The DNA here is from genome assembly GCA_040791665.1 of Candidatus Thiodiazotropha sp. Classification (GTDB taxonomy): domain Bacteria; phylum Pseudomonadota; class Gammaproteobacteria; order Chromatiales; family Chromatiaceae; genus Thiodiazotropha. The sequence goes on from JBFNNX010000026.1 coordinate 111,274, forward strand.
GTGGAAAAGCATGCTCGGCTATGAAGAGGATGAGCTTGCACATCATCTGGATACTTGGGCAAGTCTGGTTCACCCGGACGATAAGGATAGGGTCTTAAAAACGGTTGAAGATCATCTGTCCGGTAACGCAGATTCATTTGAAGTTGAAATGCGTATGCGACACAAGGATGGCCATGAAGTCGTGGTGTTGTCCCGTGCGTTTCTCGTAAATCGTGCATCTGACGGTAAAGCGATGCGATTGGTGGGGACCCATGTCGATATCACGGATCGTAAAAAGACCGAATCTTACTTAGCAAAGAATGCTGAAGTCCTGGAGATGATCGCAACAGGAAAACCAGCACCGGTGATTTATGACCAGATAGCGTTGATGTACGAGGGGCGTCATCCCGGCATGCGCTGTTCCATGCTTGAACTGGAGGATGGAAAACTCCTGCATGGCGGAGCACCGAGCCTGCCTAAGGAGTATTGCGATGCAGTGCATGGCCTGGCGTACGGACCCAGCGTTGGTTCATGCGGTACTTCCACCTATACCGGTCATCGGGTACTTGTGGAGAACATTGAAACGGATCCCAAGTGGGCGGAAATCAAACATTTTGCCCTGCCACACGGCATGCGCTGTTGCTGGTCCGAACCCATCAAAAACTCCTCGGGAAAAGTGCTGGGCGCTTTTGGTATGTATTACAACCATCCTGCACTGCCCAATGATGAGGAATTAGAGGATCTGAAATCCGCGGCCCGGCTCGCTGGCATCGTCATGGAGCGTGACCAAGCCCAAAAACGCATCCGTGAGTTAGCCTATAAGGATGAACTGACCGGGCTTGCCAGTCGTGTGAGCTTTTATCAGCAGCTTGAAGAATCGATAAAAGCATCTGACCGCAGTGGGCGACGATTCGCACTTCTGTATGTCGACCTGGATGATTTCAAAGGCGTGAATGACAGTCTTGGGCATGACGCGGGTGATCTGCTGCTTAAAGATATCGCCAAGTGTCTGAAGAGTGTCAGCCGGGAGATTGATTTTGTGGCACGTCTCAGCGGTGATGAATTCTGCATCATTGTGAAAGACGTGGATGATGACTATGCAGCTGCACATGTGGCTCAACGTTGCCTGGATATGATTTCGGAGCCGATTGAACTGTCCGCCAGAAAATTTACCCCAAGCTGCAGTATCGGTATCGCCCATTACCCCGATGATGGAGAAGATCTCTCTTCCATGCTGAAGGCTGCCGATACCTCTCTTTACTCTGCCAAGGAGCATGGTAAAAACCAATATGCTTTCTATAGGCCTGAGCTCACCCATAGAGCCGAGCATCGGTTTCGGGTAGAGCAAGCCCTGAGGGAGGCGGTGGAAAAGCAGCAGTTGTCTCTTGTCTATCAGCCCCAGATACTGATGCATACCGGTGAAATTATCGGTGTCGAGGCATTGTCACGCTGGAATCACCCGCAGCTGGGGCAGGTTCCCCCAACGGAGTTCATCGCCACAGCCGAAAGAATCGGCATGATCAAACCGCTCACTGAGTGGGTGTTGCGGACAGCATGCAATCATGCTGTTGCGTGTAGAAAGGCTGGCATACCTGCAGTCCGGATGGCTGTGAATATATCACCAAGCCATTTTCTCGATAAGGATTTTGTCTTACTGATCAAGCGCGTCATCGAAGAAACAGGCATGAATCCAATCGAACTGGAATTGGAGGTTACCGAAAATATCGTGCAGACAGATCCAGAAAATCTCACAGTATTTCACGAACTGAAAGATCTTGGTGTATTGATAGCGATCGATGATTTCGGCATAGGGTATTCATCTTTTGCATCGCTAAAACATCTCACGGCTGATTACCTGAAGATCGACAGGCACTTTGTTAATGACATGCTTTTTGACAAGGAAACACGGCTTCTGATTTCATCCATGATTGATTTGGGCCACAAGTTGGAGCATGGAATCATTGCAGAGGGAGTCGAGACACCCGAGCAGTTTGATGTACTCAATAGTCTGGGATGCGACACCGCGCAGGGTTACCTATTCAGCCAGCCAGTCGGCGCTGATGAGATCGTGCGAATTTTGAATAGCAATGTTGAGAATGGAAGAAGCATGTGGTCGTAACTCAACCGGACAAAACGCGTATTCAAAAATAGAAATATATGGATCCCTAACACTTAACATTTGGATTACTTGGGGTGTCCATTTTAAGTCCCGTATTCAGTCTGCAAATGACATCTTTCAGCGAAAATGTGTTAGTCCCAAACTCATTGATTAGGCTAAAAAACGGACTCTTCAAATTTATATTTTCCCTGTGTGTGATAAGCTCCCTTAAAGGATGTTGGATAGTGGTCGCTAGACAATCAAGGTAAAAGAATATCCAGCCAATACGTCATGGAGGATTCGCAAATGTCTATAAACAACAATTTTTTCTACTGATCAGTATAGTTGTCATCAGTATGATTGTTCAGATAGGCCTTGACCGCTACATAAAGTACACTTTTAGAGCTTGAGCAGGAAAAAGCACTCCTGGCCCAGATAGAAGCCGGGATGCTGATGTTACGCCGGAATGAAAAGGATTTCCTCATGCGCAAAGACCTCAAGTACCTTGAGAAATTTGGGGGTAACCACAAGCTCCTTCAGCAAAAGGTTCAGGGGTTATCTGAAAAACTCAAAAGCTCCGGTATTGAAAACGAGGATGCCATAGAAGCAGGAACGATCCTTGAGCAATATACTGTCAAGTTTCGCGCACTGGTGTCTGTGCAGCAGGAGATAGGACTGCACCATAAAGATGGGCTCTATGGCAGCCTGCGAAACGCTGTTCATGGCATAGAAAAGCTTGTGAAAGAACAACACGAGTACCAATTGCTTAGTGACATGCTGATGCTTCGCAGAAACGAAAAAGATTTCATGCTAAGGGATGATCTTAAATATGAAACCAAGTACAACAAGAACATTGCCAAATTTGAACAGACACTGGCGGCAAGTACGATACCCGTCGAGGTAAAAACCGGGATTTCCCAGGCATTGAAAAAATATAAAACCGATTTTTTATCCCTCGTTGATGGATATAAGCGCAAGGGTTTAACTCCTAATGAAGGGATTCGTGGTCAATTGCGTACAACAGTGCATCGTACGGAAACGCTGATAAAGACACTCGTTGAGCAGGTGAACGCAGCGATTTAAAGCGGTAATATCGATACAGTTTTGAGCGTCATATACAGCAGAGAAAAAGCAAGCCTATATTATCAAGATCGGGAGTAGCCTGTTACTGGTACCGGTTTTGGTCGGTCTATTGCTGTGGCTATCAGGCTTTATTCGACATCCGATTCAGTTGTTTACCGATACGCTTAAACAGGCGGCGGAAAACCGTGATCTTACATTGCGGGCAAATATCAAAAACAAAGGCGAGATAAGTGAAATGGCATACTCCACCGGCATTGCGGAGCAGACAAATCTATTGGCTTTAAATGCGGCTATTGAGGCCGCACGTGCAGGTGAGCAGGGTCGAGGATTTGCTGTTGTGGCGGATGAGGTGCGTACCCTGGCGCAGCGAAGCCAGGATGCTACCGAAGAGATCAAAAACATTATTGAAAAGCTTCAAACCAAGTCGCAGGACGCCGTTGCGGCAATGGAAGCGGGAAGCGATCAGGTTCTCGTTACCGTGAAACAGGCTTAGCAGGGAGGCGCCTCATTGCAGGCCATATCCGAATCAATTTCAACCATCCGAGATATGAACACACAGATTACAACTGCATCTGAACAGCAATCGGCGGTAGCCGATGAAATAAACCAGAGCATAGTACGTATTGCCCAGGTATCGGATGAAAGTGCGACAGGCACGGAACAACTGGATCGTACAAGCATTGAATTGGCCGGACTGGCCAATCAGCTACAAGAGAATATTTCACATTTTAAAGTAACCTGACATTTCAGTGTGGTGATGATAGCAATATTCTTTTCTGCAGGGATAGATGCATTCGACCAATAGCCGGTATAGTGGGAAGGAGCGTTGACCAGACGATAAATGGATTGAGCGCTAGAGTAGGGGATGGGGGGAAATCGGATTATTTTAATTTACAAAATGACTGATTTAGGCCAAAAGCGGTAATAATCATTTATGAAAGCTGACATGATAACTATCTCAAATACCATACACAGGAATCTAGCCCAATAATCCCGAGCAAACATGACAATTTTGGCAGCCTATTGCTTTCATGTGCCGTTCGGTTTTAGGCCAAGATAACCGCTTGATTTTATGTCCACTCTAAGTCTTAATTAAGGTCTAGATATTTTACATAAAATGCGCTCATCTACATGAGTGTCGAGTATTTATAAGTTATTTCAAATGGTTATCTTAAAAGCGGGAGGCGGAATCAGGGATGACAGCAGGAATATCGTTCACATCAACACTCCTCGTTAAAACCTTGGGTATACTGCCAAGGCCAATCAGATACCCTCAAATGCTAGGCCGATTCCGCCTATTGCACAATATGCAGTGTTCGCAGTATCACCAATACACACGACGCTAATATACTGTTACATTCAGGATTAGGCATGGAAGTAAAAATCACATACGAAAAAGAAGACTGGCTTAAGTTTCAAGGATATCTTGAAAAAGAATTACCTAGAAGAGAACGAGCAGCTTGGGATAAAGTTTTCGTTAATCTTATAACTTGGGCTTTTATTGGTGCTCTAGCTATGTTTGCTTTTCGGCAATTTGAATATTTCCATTGGCCTACTGCCGGTTATGTTAGTGCATTTGCAGTAATTATTTTTGCCCTTTTTATTAGGGATTTAAACAGAATGAAATACGTATTCGCCCCTTCAGAGTCTGGGAGTTTTGTTGGTTCTCACAATTTTGTATTTACTGAGTTAGGTATTGAGTCGAATGGGGCTGGTTATAATGCGTTCCATGATTGGTCTACAGTTAGAGAGATAGTGCGTAATAATGGAATAATAATGCTTTTTTTAGATACAGCATATGCTTATATATTCCCAGAGCATAAACTCGATAACCCTGATGCTTTTTATCATTACGTTAAAGAATGTAACAAACAGCTAAGCTCGGACTCCGGCGCTGATGCGCCTCCGCCGGCTAGCTGAACGTTATGCCTAAAAAGAAATGACACTAAATGACGCAACATGGCTAGTTCTTGGGCTTGCACTCGGAATAGCGCTAATTTTATATGCGCGTAACCGTGGAAGAAGTGAAAAAACAATATTAGCAATTGGCTTAATTGTCGCGGCACTTATATATGTAGGCTTTGCATTGATTTGGGGAGACGCCACTTGGTTTTTTATAGAACTGGCGGGGGTTCCCGTATATGGTATGTTTTATTGGTTATCCGTTCGCTTTTCATTTCTTTGGCTTGCCATAGGCTGGGTTGCTCATCCGGTATGGGACATATTTCTTCATTTAAAGGGTCCAGGTCACATTGTGGCTCCAGAGTGGTATGCAGTGGCGTGTATTTCATTTGATATTCTTGTTGCTGCATACATTGTAGCCAGCATCAGCAAATGGCGAACAACATAGCAATAGAGCCATACAAGTCGGTCAAGCATGCTAGTGTTATGCTAATCGCATAAATCACCCCAATTACTACACTCACCTACCTACTTGCGAGTCAAGTTGGTGACGATACCGAGACGATGCCCCCAATCATCAATTCGCAAAACATTTTTGCCTACATTTTTATGCTGTTGCCGGCGAAAACTCTGCTACCTTAAATACATGAGGAATGCAGCTGCCAGAAACCTATTGTATATTTTTCCAGCGTTATTAATGTCATGCGCGTCAACACCGTCCAGCCAGGAGGCCGTTGATCTGGAGCGATCGGTCTGCGGGCTAAAGGAGTCGTTGTTCTTTTGGTTATGGCGCCTTACGGCCGGAGCGCCCGATCCTTTGCGAATAGCGGGGATCAGCAATATAGAAGACTATTCCATCACCACAAAAGACCATCGTACCTTGCGCGGATATAAACTCAATGCCTCATCAACATCAGGAGCACCAAAAGGCTATTTACTGGTTGCCCCCGGTAACGCCATGTTAGCGGATCGAATAGTCACGGACTTTCTGGCGTTCGCTTCCGCGGGTTATGACGTATACATATTCGACTACCGGGGGTATGGTCGATCCGATGGAAAAGCTAGATTAAAAGCCATTCTCAGTGACTACAGCGAGATAATCACCCATCTCGACTCCTCTCCCTATTCGAATCGGCTATTTTACGGCGTCTCCTTTGGCGGTATGGTCCTCCTGGATGCTTTAAAGGATCAGTCGGCCAACAATCGTATGGTCATCGACTCCACGCCGAGCCGATTCTCGAATTATGGTTGCCCTGTAGAACATGATCCCATGGCGAATCTACCTGAAAACAGCTCTCATGTTCTAATCATCGTCGGTGGCAGAGACAAGGTCGTTACTTTGGGGATGTCAAAGGAGCTGGTTGATACCGCACAGAATAGGGGGGCATCTCTGTTACAGGACGCCAATCTGGCTCATCCTTTCATGGATATGGATGCCTTGTTGCATAATCGCCGAATGCAAGCCGTCAAGACCTTTCTGCTGGACGAATAGTCGATCCGATGTGCTGAGCGTCCTGAACATCTTTAACGGACTGGAATCAAAACCTTTGAACGTTAAAACCTGGGGCCCATACATTCTGCGTTGGTCGCTCATAATCAGTTTCACGTTGGTGGGAATACTCTATATGATCCAAATGCCAGGCAAATCCTATTCCGGCCCTTTCCAACCATTGGATGAAGAGGAAGTCGAGTTACGTGATCGGCTGAAAGCGCATGTAGAAGTCCTGGGAGGCAGCATAGGCGAACGGAATGTCTGGCATTATAGTGAACTGGAAGCAGCGGCAGATTATATCCGAGATCTTTTTGTGGAATATGGTTACAGTCCGGAGGTCCAAGTCTTCAACTCCGGCGGAAAAATGGCCAGAAACATTGCCGTTGAATTCCCTGGAGAAGAGAACCCCGCGGATATTGTCGTGGTCGGCGCCCACTATGATTCGGTACACGGAAGCCCTGGAGCGAATGATAACGGAACAGGTGTGGCTGCGCTTCTTGAGTTACCCCGCCTTCTCAAAGATGAACAGCTGAACAGGACAGTAAGATTCGTCGCTTTCGCGAACGAGGAACCACCATTTTTCCATAGCAAAGAGATGGGTAGCCAGGTCTATGCCACTCGCTCCCGTGAGCGTGAAGAACGCATTGTCGCCATGCTCTCACTTGAGACCATCGGTTATTATTCAGATATGCCGGACAGCCAGCACTACCCGGCACCCTTCAATCTGTTCTACCCGGATAGCGCCAACTTCATTGGGTTCGTGGGCAACCTATCCTCGCGCAAGCTGGTGCGCCGTTCAATTGACGCATTCCGCCGAACCACCGCATTTCCTTCCGAAGGCGTCGCAGCCCCTGGTTGGATTACCGGCATAGGCTGGTCGGATCATCTATCGTTTTGGCAGGCCGGCTATGATGCCATCATGGTCACGGACACAGCGCTTTTCCGCTATGCCCACTACCATTCCTCAACGGATACGCCGGACAAAATCGACTACACGCGTACCGCCAGGGTGGTAAAAGGCCTCAGTCACGTTGTCACGGCACTGGCAAACGAACCGTAGATTCTGTTGCCGTTTTTTCCTAACCGATGTAAAAACGTAGATTGGGTTAAAGGTGCAACACAGCCACGCTTGCCGCTTAGCGATTCCAACGTCCCCGCGCGGAATCATGCTGAAATCTGCCGACAGTTTGTTTCTGTCGTGAATCTTTAGCAAATTTCTGCTTTCGTTGCTATGGAGACTAAATCCTGGATCTTACTGTACTTCCTTTCGCTTTGGTTGCAAAGCAGGCTGAGTTATAGATAGCCAGCCGATTCTTACCCGTAACGACCCTCAATATAATCCGCAGTCTCTTTCCGGTTCGGAGTAACGAAGAGCTCTTCCGTCGCCTGATGTTCGACTACCTTGCCCATCAGCATGAAAATACACTCTTCACTGGCGCGCCTGGCCTGGGCCATGTTGTGGGTGACGATGAGAATGGTGTATTGTCCGCGCAGTTCCCATATCAGCTCCTCTACCGCAGCGGTACCTTTCGGATCGAGGGCGGAGCAGGGCTCGTCCATCAACAATACGCTCGGTTTTACCGGCAGCAGACGCGCAATGCAGAGTTTCTGTTGTTCTTCGAGGGATAGCTCGGTTGCCTTCTGGTTGAGACGGTCTTTTACCATGTCCCACAACAGCACCTGCTGCAGTGCAGACTCGACGACCTCATCCTCCTCGGCTTTGGAGGATTTACCCTTGGTTGCATGTATCCGGTGGCCGAAGAGAATGTTGTCACGAATCGAAATAGGTAGTGGATTGGGTCGCTGGAATACCATGCCGACCTGTTTACGTACCTGGACAAGCTCCACATCAGGGTCATAGATGTTCTTGTCCATGACGTCGATGTTGCCTTCGATACGCACGTAGCCAAGTCGTTCGTTGATACGGTTGACGCTGCGCAGAAAGGTCGATTTACCGCAACCGGAGGGACCGATCAGGGAGGTGATCATGCCGTTGCGGATGTTGAGATCCACATCGTAGAGCGCCTGGAATGTCCCATACCAAAGGTTGAGTTTGCTGGTCTTAATGGCTAACTCAGGCACGGATTCGCTGATAGCATTTGCAGTGACGTTCATAACTGGCTTATACGCTTTCTTAGTGGATAGTGTTTAGCCGAACTTACCTTCGACATAGTCCCGCGTTCTCTGATCCTCTACTTCGCCGGTAAACAGCTCTTCGGTTTCCCCGACCTCGACACACTGGCCCTCGAGAAAAAAGGCAGTTCGATCGGCAAGCCTTCTGGCCTGCTGCACCAGGTTGGTGACCAGGATGATGGTCATATCCTTTTTCAACTCTTTCAGCACGTCCTCAATGCGCATGGTGGTTACCGGATCGACCGCGATGGAGAATTCATCCAGCATCAACAGATCCGGCTCCTGTGAAAGGGCGCGGGCGATCGTCAATCGCTGTTGCTGACCGCCGGAGAGAAGACTGCCCAGGGAGTTGAGCCTGTCCTTGACCTCGTCCCAGAGTGCGGCCCGGGTAAGACAGCGCTCGACGATTACATCCAGCTCGCTCTTGTCATTGATGCCGCGCAGACGAGGTGATAATGCCACATTCTCATATATCGTCAGGGGCAGTCCGACCGGCAGGGGGAAAACAACCCCGATACGGCTGCGCAGGGCATAGATGTTCCTGAGTTTATGGATATCGAGGCCGTTGAAGAGAATCTGCCCTTCAACCGTCATGTTGGAGTTGAAGGTATCCATGCGGTTCAGGGCCTTGAGAAATGATGTCTTGCCCGCGTTGGCGGGCCCGATGATGCCGAAGATCTCATGTTCGCGCACCGACAGGTTGACTCCGCTCAGGGCCGGTGCAGCGCCATATTTGATGGTCACATCATTGACCTGAAGCTTGACGGGGGCATGGATTGCGTTATCCGCTATCGCTTCGGAGGCGGCCGTATTCAGGCTCATGTCTACCATTTCTTTTTACCTCGCAAATACATGCGGAAGGCGATAGAGATACTATTCATCAGCAGCACCATGGCGATCAGTACCAGTGCGACACCATACGGCAGGTTATCGGGCACGCCCGGCACCTGGGTGGCGACAACGAAAAGATGCAGCGAAAGCGCCATGGTCTGATCGAAAATGCTTTGCGGAAGAAAAGGCAGAAAAAAGGCAGCGCCGGTAAACATGATGGGCGCCGTCTCACCGGTTGTGCGTGAAACCTCCAGGATGACACCGGTGAGTATGCCGCTTACCGCATTGGGGAGCACCACACGCTTTATGGTCTGCCAACGGGTGGCGCCCATATTCCAGCACGCCTCCCTGAACGCCTGCGGAACGGCTCTCAACGATTCCCTGGTGGAGACGATCACCACCGGCAGTGTCATGATGGCCAGGGTCAGGCTGGCCGCCAGTATGCTGGTGCCAAAACCGAAAAAGATGACGAAGGCGCCAACCCCGAACAGGGCATGCACAATCGACGGCACCCCAGCAAGGTTGATGATCGCCAACTGGATAATCCGGGTAAACCAGTTGTCACCGGCATACTCATTGAGATAGATGGCTGCCGCCACCCCGAGGGGTACGGATGCCAGCAACGCGACCGCGACGATCCATACCGTACCCAGCAGCGCGGGGAAGATACCGCCCGCGGTCATACCGTTTGTTGGGTCGGTGAACAGAAAATCGATCGAGATGATGCTGCCGCCTTTGGCAATCAGTGTGGACAATATGATGATGACCGGTACGATCAACAGAACGGTCATCATGAGAAACAGGATACGGAACAGGTTCTGAACCCGTTTGTTCCGTACATTCAGTGCAGATTCGGCGAACATAGCGATTTAACCCTTACGGATGCCCCGGACGATGAGATCCGCGGACAGGTTGATCAAAAAGGTGATGATGAAGAGAAAGATTCCGATCGTGAACAGCGCCTGATAGTGCGGCGATCCGACGGCGGTTTCACCCAACTCCGCAGCGATGGTCGCGGTCAGCGCACGCACCGGGTCGAATAGACTATTGGGGATATTCACGGCATGTCCGGTGGCCATCAACACCGCCATTGTCTCACCAAAACCGCGACCGACACCCAGCAGAACCGCTCCAAGCAAGCCGTTTTTTGCGGCGGGAAGTACGGTCTTGAAGATGACCTGCCATCGCGTGGCGCCCAGTGCCTCAGCCGCTTCGCGATAACGGTCGGGCACCGCTTTCAACGCATCCTCTGCAATGGAGGTCATGATCGGAGCCGCCATCAATCCCAGGATGATACCGGCATTGAGTACATTCAGCCCCACCGGCACATCAAACAGGTCGATAATCAACGGGTTCATGATGGAGAGGCCGATAAAGCCCCACACCACCGAGGGGATGGCAGCCAACAGTTCCACCAGAACCTTGAGGGACTCTCTCAGCTTACCGGTGGCAAACTCGCCGATAAAGATGGCAGCCCCGAGTGAGAAGGGGATTGCCACCACCATCGCCAGCCCGGTAACACTGGCTGTACCGGCCACCAGGGCGAGAATACCATACTCGGGGGCATCTTCGTCGGAGGGCTCCCAAAATGGCGAGAGGAAAAACTCCCTGAAGCTGAAGTCCTCGAGCAGGAAGCCAAAGCCCTCCAGGGTGATAAATATAAATATGCCGATGATGAAGATGATTGCGGAGATGCCCGCGATGAAGACAAGCGACTGGACCAATTTGTCGATATACCAGTCCATATTCCGGCTATCGAAATCCGCAGGCATCGACTGTTGAACGGTTTGGATCTCTGACATCTCAGCTTGCTCCTTCACCACGAAGCAGTTCCATCAGGTCCTTAATCAGTATTGCCAATTCACGATAGATCGAATCGTATTCATGGATATCCTCGTCCTCGGGTGCTTCGCCAAGTCCCCATTCCAACGCGGATGTGTGAAAAGGGATGCGGGGCAGGTAGGAGGGGATCTCTCCCTGCAGAGAAACCACCACGTGCTGCTCGGATATCTCTTTGGACGTCAACTGTTCGATGGAGGTCGGTTTTGCATCGCTGTAGTCGATGCCCTTATCATCGAAAAACTTGACCAGGTTTGGATTGAGGGACTCAGCCCTGATCCGACCGGCGCTTGTATAGGTGCCGACAGTGGGATGATTGATTCTGGCAATGGCTTCAGCCAACTGGCTCAGGCTGCTGTTATCTTCGTCGACAAAAAGTATGTTGAAGACCTTTGGTGATTTCTGCTCTCCGGTAACAGCGAACACAGTATCCTCGCATAGATTCTTGGCCTGGTCCGCAATCCGTTTGAGTTGTGTGAAAACGACAAAGATCGCAAGCACCTCTTCTACTTGGGCGCGTTCATCGTTCTCCATCATCTCCGTATAGACAACATCCAGATTGTGTTCCATCTCCTTTGCCAGCGTCATGGTGCTTTTGGCGGCATCGGCGTTAAGCTCGGTAAAGGCACTGATGGCCAACTGCAACATGTTCATGGTTTCGCTGGCGATGCGATCAAGCTCTCTGCCCAGACCGCCGCTGGGAGGTTGAGACAGCTGTGCCGCTTCACGGGCAATGGTGACGGCATAATCACCGATACGCTCCAGTTCGATATTTGCGCGTATCACAGAGGAGAGCAGTCGTAGGTGTCCGCCGCTGGGTATATGGACTGCGAAAAAGCGGTGGCAGATCCTGTCGATTTCACGCATGCAGCGATTGATCGGGTTGTCATTCAAGACCGTGTTGTAGGCGAGTTTTTTATCCCCTGTCTGCAGAGCTTTTACTGCATTTCTGACAGCTTCCTGTACCTGTGCGCCCATTTTCGCCACACGATCATGGATATTGTTAAGGTCGCGCTCCAGTCGTTCTTCGAGGTGGGACATTGTCTGATGCTCCGCTTTGCATGCTGTCACATAATGACAACGGATTTCTTATATGGGTGCAGTTATCATTACTCGTACGGATTGTCGGAATGGCACGATTTATAACCGCCCGTCATCCACGACGATCCATATCCGGCTCAATAATCTGAACATTAAGGCAGCGTAATGGATATCCCGATCCAGGCGCAAAATGCGCGAGCGGGATCAGGATCACGTCATATCAATTACAACTTACCCCGCGTACCGGTGCGTATCCCTTCTTTAGCAGAATACACTGGCCGGCATCGCTCTTTACCCAGTCGAGATAGGTCTTGATGGCACCCTTCGGTTCACCATTGGTATACATGAAGAGTGGCCGTGCAATGGGATAACTGCGATCGCTGGCCGTCTCCACACTGGGGGTGATGCATGCACCGCCATTCTTGACGACACAGGCCATTTTGATGTGGTCCGTGGCATAGGCCAATCCACTGTATCCGATCGCACACGGTGTCTTCTCAACCAGATCGACCACATCTTTTGAGCCGTGCATGTCCAAAGTTCCCTGGCGGTACTTGCCTTTCTTGCCAAGCACCTCCTTTTTGAAATAGGCGTAGGTGCCGGAGTTGTTTTGGCGGCTCACAACGACGATCTCGTCACCCTTGCAACCTGGCACTTTCAATCCCAAATCGGACCACTTGGTGGCCTTTCCGCCTCGTCCGAAGATCGATTTCAGCTGATCGTAGGTGAGAGTTTCCGCCGGATTGTCATGGTGGATGAAGACAGCGAGGGCATCATAACCGACTACATGTTCGATTGGATCCTGCCCTTTCGATTTCGCCAGCTTCATCTCTTTCTTCTTCATCTGACGACTGGCATTGGCAATATCCACCGTGCCGTTGATCATGGCGGCGATACCTGTACCCGAACCACCACCTGATACGGCAACCGCCACATTGGCGTCAACGCTGCCGTAGGCTTCCGCCCAGGCCTGGGCAACATTGACCAGTGTGTCAGAGCCCTTGTTCTGTATGACGGTGCGATCTGCGGCCTGTGCCGAAAGAGTAATAAATAGGCTGCTGGCTGCCATCGAGATGGCATAAGAGATTTTCCTCATTGTGAACACCCTTAGTGATTTTGATTAACCGTAAAAAGCGCAATAATTATTCAGTTGATCCGGCTACCCCACCTTCTGCGGGTACCTGTGATTATTGTTTTTTGATCTGCGTTGAATATTGCAGATGAATTACAACTATATTCCGAGAATATTACAGTTTGATGACAAGGGAAGGCTGTTCACGAATTTTTTTGAGCGGGGTTTTGCAAAAGAGTGGCGTTGTATCATTTACCCGATATTGAATCGGTGTATCACTGGTTCCGTTTCTTGGTTTCTCATAGTATATATTATAGCTATTTGATATTAATGAAAAAAAATTACGACTATTGCGGCTTCTGCCGGTTTGCCCAGAGCCAATGAGTTAGCTAACGTCTAGAATATAGGTAACAACATAGCGAGGTGGATTGTGTCCCGATATGCGATATCACTTCTCTTCTTTATCTGCTTAGGGTGCAATGGTGTCAGCCAGATATATGCGGATGTACAAAGCGGTAAAGGATTCGTTCTGGAAATCTCCGGCGCCATAGGACCTGCGACTGCCGACTATTTGGACCGGGCGCTGGATAGGGCCGAAAACGAAGCAGTGGAGTTGGTTGTGCTGCAGATGGATACACCTGGAGGATTGGACACCTCGATGCGGGCAATTATAAAACGCATCATCGCCTCTCAGGTACCGGTCATCAGTTACGTTGCGCCAAGTGGCGCACGCGCCGCCAGTGCCGGTACTTATATCCTTTATGCCAGTCATGTCACCGCCATGGCGCCCGCCACCAATCTGGGTGCCGCAACCCCGGTGTCTATGGGTGGGTTACCTAAGTCCACACCGGAGAGCGGCAAGTCCGGGGATGAGGGGGAGGGCGATCAAGTCCCTCCTTCGGATGCCAAGACGAGCAAGGTCGTCAACGATGCCTCTGCCTATATTCGAGGTCTGGCGGCTTTGCGGAATCGAAATGCCGATTGGGCTGAATCGGCGGTGCGAGATGCCGCCAGCCTTTCTGCGGAAGAGGCATTAGAGCTTGGTGTGATCGATCTTATTGCGGCAGACCTGGACAGTCTGCTGTCCGAGCTGGACGGCCGTCAGGTTGAATTGCCCCTGGGTAGCAAGACACTGAGTACCAAGGATCTGCAAATAGAGAAACATTTGCCTGATTGGCAGAGTCAATTGCTGAGCATCATCAGTAACCCCAATCTGGCCTACATTCTCATGTTGGTGGGAATTTACGGGCTGATTTACGAATTTGCCAATCCCGGTTCGATTGTCCCTGGTACCGTGGGCGCCATCTCTCTGCTGCTTGCCCTCTACGCGTTTCATCTTCTACCTATCAATTATGCCGGTGTGGCATTGATACTGCTCGGTATATCGTTAATGGTGGCAGAGGCATTCATGCCCAGCTTCGGTACCTTGGGAATAGGCGGTGTGATTGCATTCACAATCGGTTCTCTGATCCTGGTGGATACAGATCAGGCGGGATTCGGCATATCGCTGCCACTGATTCTGGTTGTTGCGGTAAGCAGCGCCTTCCTCATGGTTTTTGTAATTGGCATGGCTATCAAGTCCCGTCACCGTCCTATAGTGAGCGGACGTGAAGAGATGCTGATCAGCGAGGGGATCGTGATGGATGATTTTACAGGTGAAGGTGAAATCAGGGTACATGGGGAAATATGGCGGGCTCACTCCAAGCAACCATTACTGAAAGATCAGCTGGTACAGATTACCGGCAGAAACGGTCTGGTTCTAAAAGTTAAACCGGCTGACAAGGAGAAGTGATCATGACGCTTTATCTATATGCGGTTATTCTTTTTCTGATCATCGCGTTTCTCGCCTCCGCCCTCAAGATACTGCGTGAGTATGAACGAGGCGTGGTATTTATGTTGGGACGCTTCTGGCGTGTAAAAGGACCCGGCTTGATCATCATCATACCGGTTATCCAGCAGTTCGTAAGAGTCGATCTGCGTACGATTGTGCTGGATGTTCCCTCCCAGGATGTCATCTCACGCGATAATGTATCGGTTAAGGTCAATGCGGTAGTCTACTTCCGTGTGCTGGATCCGGAGCGGGCCATCATCCAGGTGGAGGACTATATGGTTGCCACCAGCCAACTGGCGCAAACCACATTGCGTTCAGTGCTGGGTCAGCATGAGTTGGATGAGATGCTGGCTGAACGTGAACGACTCAACGACGATGTGAGGAATATATTGGATCAACAGACCGATACCTGGGGGATCAAGGTATCCAATGTGGAAATCAAACATGTCGATCTGGATGACAGCATGATCCGGGCAATTGCACGTCAGGCCGAGGCGGAGCGGGCGAGGCGCGCAAAGGTCATCCATGCCGAAGGTGAACAGCAGGCCGCGGAAAAGCTGGTTGAAGCGGCGAAGACCCTCGCCATACAGCCGCAGGCGATTCAGCTCAGATACATGGAGACCCTGACGGAGATCGCAGGGGACAAGAGTCATACCCTGGTGTTCCCGCTGCCGATGGATCTGCTGGAACCGCTACTCAAGAAGCGAGAGGGTTGACGCCTAGTCTGTTTCTTCAAGGGTGGAAACCAGTTGAGAAAAGCTGGTCACCACCGATGTATACTCAAATTCCTGCAGTCGTTTAACGTTCTCAAGGTCAATCTGTCTTGGGTAGACCATTACCGTGCCTCCCGGTGCCTCGGTTTCCATTTCCGGTTCGGTGTCGCAGGCGAAGACAACGGTCGGAATCCGGCATTTGCCGGCCTGAGCATAGATATTGGTTACCAAGGTGTCGGCAATACCCCAAACCATTTTGGCAATGGTATTGGATGTGGCAGGGGCAATTACCAGACGCTTATACCGCCCTTGATAGAAGAGGCCGACTGGAGAGGCACTGGCTGTGGTATCGCGAAAGCAGGTAAAACGTTCCCGAATCGACTTCACATCAAAGTCGTACATTGCGAGCACTTCCGCAGCGGCCTTGCTCAAAAAAAGGTCCACATCGGGTCGTTGTTGTATCAGTTCCAGACACTCTTTGAGATAGTGACCGGATCCGGTTATCGCCCATGCCTCGCGTGGCCTTTCATACCTGCCCATGATATCCCGCTTTCTGTTGAGTGTATATCAGTCTTGATTGTCCCGATTGAATTATATTAGTCGCAAGAAGTGAGCCAATTATACTTGGCTGCCTCGGAACGGTTGAGGGCTAACCGGGTTATTTCAATCATACTGAGACAGTATAAAGAAGACTGAGCACTATAGTAAAAAGATATCAACGCTGCTTTGGGCCATGAAGGATAGTGATGAGAATCATCGGGTCTTTAGCTGAATTTAGGAGATTCACTGTATTGCTTAATTCAGGGGAACGGCATATGGCGATACAGGCCGTGTCCAGCTTATTTACTCGGATCGGGTTTGAAAAATATCAACGGGGTGGCGAGATCCCGAAACGCTTCATACGCCTATAGAGCGTATTGCGACTGAGTGCGAGCTTTTTGGCAACCCTGCTGATATTCCAATGCATCTCTTCGAGTTCACTCAGCAGTGCATCACGTTCAGCAATTGCCAAGGCATTGAGATTGGCTTCGGGCCCATCGGGAAATTCGTCATCATAGACAGTATTGCGTATTTCCTCGGGCAGGTCGTTAACCGTTACTGAATTGTTTTCACACAGTGCCGTGGAGGTTCGAAGTACATTGCGCAGCTGACGGATATTGCCGGGCCAGGGGAAATTTTCGAGCAGTTTCAGCGCTTCAGGTTCCCAGCTTAATTCCTCTGTGATGCCTGCTTCCAGCTCAGCGATGTTTTTGATCAACTGAAGCCTGTCCGTGCGTTCACGAAGTGGAGGCATGGTCAAAGAAACGCCATGTAACCGATAGAACAGATCTTCGCGAAAATCGCCATCCTCGACCATACCTTTGATGTCGTGGTGGGTGGCGCTGATCAGTTTGATGGAGACCTTGATAGGTTTCTCTCCGCCAAGGGGGGTAACTTCTCGCTCCTCCAGCACCCTGAGCAGGCGTGCCTGGAGATGCAGCGGCATATCGCCTATCTCGTCCAAAAACAGCGTGCCACCGTCAGCCTGTACAATCTTACCCCGGCTACCCTCACGATTAGCCCCGGTAAATGCGCCAGGCCGGTAACCGAACAGTTCGCTCTCGATCAGGGATTCAGGCAGCGATGCGCAATTCACGGCGACAAAAGATTTTCCATGACGGGAACTCGCTTTATGCAATGCGCGCGCGAACATCTCCTTACCTGTGCCGGTCTCACCGAAGAGCATGCAGGGAACATCCCTTTCTATCAGTTTTAAGGCCGTTTTCACATTGCGCTTCATACGCGGTTCATCGAAGTGCAGAGTGTCGAGGGAATCGGTACTTCCCAGGTAGTCATTCTCACCGAGTCTGTCGTCCTCGGATATTATTGTGCTGGAGGGAGTTGTGTTGCTTCTACAGCTTTTCTCAGGTGCCTGCAAAGTGGCGAAGAAACGTTTGCCATGTTGCGATTCCCGTATAGGGAAGGCATGGGAGTGCACATTCCTGAGAAGAGTGCCCAGAGAAGTTGTGAAGAGCTGCTGAATAGGGTGTCCGACTATCTGTTGAGGTGACTCCAGATTGAGTTGAAACATGGCACTGCGATTGATGGCCTCTATCTTGCCATCCTTATCGAAGGCGATGGCTCCCTCGCCAAGCGTGCTGATGAATTCTGAACGGGAATGAAAACGAAGCACGAAGGCCTCTTTCATGGCGCAGAAGAAGACCCGGTTCTCGATCATCTGGGCCGACATGTTCAGCAGCACCATGGTATGTTGCTGAGCCATCTTTGATTCGCTGGAGGCATCGAGTACCGCCAGTATCTCTCCGTGGGGGTCGAAGATGGGTGCGGCCGCACAGGTCAGACTGGCGTTTCGGGAAAAGAAATGGGATTGCTTGTGTATGACAAGGGGTTTCTGTTCGACGAGACAGGTACCCATGCCATTGGTGCCCTGAACCGATTCGCTCCAAACTGCACCCAGTTGCATACCGGCGTGTGCGGCTGCATCGGTGAATTGGGGATCACCGATGAAATTGAGCAGGATACCGTCTTTGTCAGTGAGCATGATGGCATGCCCGGATCCGGCCAACTGCTGATAAAGATCGGTCATCTCCACCCGTGCAATGTCCAGCAGACGTTCATATTTCTGAAGGCGATCATGCAAGTCCTGACGATCGATAATGACCGGTTCGGGCGACATGCCTGGATCGAGTCCGTATTCGTCGCGGCAACGTCTCCATGATCTGAGTGTCAGGTCGTCTATTTCGGAAGAGTGAATGATGTGGCTGTTGTCGAGCGCGGCACGCACGAACTCTTCATGATTTGAAAATTCGTTGTGCAGGATGATTCTGTCCACCTTCATTTACCTCTGGTCGCAAACAGGCCCCGATGGAGTAAGCATCCGTGACCTCTCGCTGTAGTTATTATGTCAGGGGGTGAGTGATGGAATAAATCCAATCAATGTTAATTACTTATCGTCTAGAGTTTATGTCAATATCGTTCGATTGACAAATCGCAATCTGTAAGGATTTTTAAGATAACTCTATGTCGATGCTTGATTTTTCTCATCCATTAATCATGGGGATATTGAACCTGACTCCGGATAGTTTTTCCGATGGTGGCAGCTACGATCCTGAATCGGCGGTAACGCGCGCCATGGAGATGGTGGAAGAGGGGGCGAATATCATCGATATTGGTGGGGAATCGACTCGTCCGCAGGCAGTGAGAGTCAGCGCCGCCGAGCAGAAAAGCCGAGTCCTGGATACCATACAAAGACTAAGGGAACGCCTGCCCGATGGCTTTCCGATCAGCATCGATACTACCTCGAGCGATGTTGCCCGTCATGCGCTCGACTGTGGGGCCGACATGATCAACGACGTTTCAGCCGGTCGCGAGGATCCTGAGATTCTTGCATTGGCTGGGTCTGCGGATATCCCGCTTGTTTTGATGCACATGCAGGGCACACCTGAGACCATGCAGTATGCGCCGGCATACCGGGATGTGGTTTCAGAAGTGAAATCGTTCCTGCAGGCGCGTGTCGAAGCGGCACTGACGGAAGGTGTTAAACCTGAAGCGCTATTGCTCGATCCCGGGATCGGATTCGGAAAGCAAAAGCGGCATAACCTCCAGTTACTGGCCGAGTTACAACAGATCAGCGAATTGGGTTATCCACTGTTGCTGGGTGTCAGCCGCAAGCGCTTCATGGGTTCAATCTGTAATCATGCTCAACCCGAACAGCTGGTGCCGGCAACCTGTGCCTCTACTGCATTGGGTGTGATGGCAGGCGTGAAGGTGTTCCGGGTACATGACGTCTGGCAGAACCGACAAGCGGCCGATGTGGCTTGGGCGATTCACAAAGAGAGGAAGTTAATCTGAACCAATTGCGATATGGTGAAAAAAAATGCCCTCTGTGGCTAGGGGATAACCACAAGAAGGGCATGAAGGGTGGAGGAAATCTGTTCAAGAATGCTTTTGTATGGGTATACGATCGGTCTCGAATACACTGTGTGACTTACACGCTGAATTTTTATACGCAGAATATGGGCCAACATGTGATTTGTCTCCGTAACGCTCTGTAATATGTTGAAAAAAACTGACCATCTTGCGGAGCTGTTTCGGCTATCCACATTTCGTTGTGATAAAAACAAAGAAACTGTTACATATGTGTCACACCATCTGTCATCTTGCTCAAATTTGACATGTGCAAACCTGAGACGGTTACTAGGGTCAATTGGAAGAGTGTTAACAGGCCCTAATCCGAAGCAGGCATTACCTTAATCGCACAGAACTTGAACTCAGGTATCTTGGCGGCCGGATCCAGCGCCTCGTTGGTCAACAGGTTGGCCGCTGCTTCGTGGTAGCAAAAGGGGAGGAATACCTGGCCGGGTGACATGCCGTCATCGGCACGCACGAAAGCGGTCACCTCCCCACGCCTCGATTGCAACCTGATAGGGTCGCCGGGTTCGATTGCCATGTGTGCGAGTTCCTCCGGATGGAGACTGGCGACCGGGATCGGTTCGATCTTGTCGAGTATCGCTGCGCGCCGGGTCATGGCCCCGGTGTGCCAGTGCTCCAGTTGACGACCGGTGATCAAAACCCAGGGATACTCCCGGTCCGGCAGTTCGTCGGCATTGGTGAAGGGCGCGGGTGTGAAGCTTGCCTTCCCCGAGGGGGTGGGAAATGTCTCGGTGAAAATCACCGGTTGTCCCGGATCGCTTTCGTCTTCACAGGGGTAGGTCACGGCACCCTCCTGCTCAAGGCGCTCCCAGGAGATGCCGGCGATACTGGGCATCGCTTGACGCATCTCGGCAAAGACCTCCCTGGGATGGCCGTAGTGCCAGTCGAGACCTAGCCTTCGGGCCATCTCCTGGATAATGTCCAGGTCCTTCCGGGCTCGGCCTGGCGGATCTATCGCTTGACGCCCCAACTGTACCCGCCGGTCGGTGTTGGTGAAGCTGCCTGTCTTCTCGGCAAAGGCTGTAGCGGGAAGAATGACATCTGCGTACCAGGCGGTCTCGGTCATGAATATGTCTTGTACTACCAGGTGTTCCAGGTTGGACAGCGCCTTCCGCGCATGGTTTAGGTTGGGGTCCGACATGGCCGGGTTTTCACCCATGATATACATGCCCCTGATCGTGCCCTCGGTGATTGCATGCATGATCTCAACCACGGTGAGGCCCGGTTTCGAGTCCAGGGTCGTTCCCCACAGGGCTTCGAATTTTGCCCTGATCTCCGGGTTGTCCACCCGCTGGTAGTCGGGAAAGACCATGGGTATGAGCCCAACGTCGGAGGCGCCTTGTACATTGTTTTGTCCGCGTAGAGGGTGCAATCCGGTACCTGGACGGCCGATCTGGCCCGTAATCAAGGCCAGGGATATGAGCGCGCGGGCATTGTCGGTCCCATGCACATGTTGGGAGACCCCCATGCCCCAGAAGATTATGGATGCCTTGGAAGAAGCATAGAGACGCGCCACCTCACGGATGGTGTCTGTATCGATGCCGCAGACTTGTTCCATCGCCTCCGGGGTAAAGGTGCTCAGATGTTCCTCCAATATCTCATAACCGCTGGTGCGATTGTCGACGAATCCTTTATCAACCAGTCCCTGCTCGATAACCGCATGCATGATGGCATTCAGTAAGGCCACGTCGGTATCGGGCTTGAACTGGAGGAAGTGGGTGGCGTGTCCCGCGATGGCGGTACGCCGGGGATCCATCACGATCAGGATCTTACCTGCATTGACCTGGTTCTTGATGAATGTGGCGGCCACCGGATGGTTCTCGGTGGTATTGGAACCGATGATCAGGATCACCTCGGCTTTATCCACATCCGCCACCGGATTGGAGACGGCGCCTGAACCGATCATCTCCAACAGCGCCACCACTGACGAGGCGTGACAGAGACGTGTGCAGTGGTCAACGTTATTACTGCCAAAGCCTGTACGGATCAGCTTTTGAAACAGATAGGCTTCCTCATTGGAGCCCTTGGCGGAACCGAAGCCGGCCAACGCTGTGGGTCCCCGCTCATCCCGCAGGCTGCGCAGACCGCCGGCGGCGAATGCCAGGGCCTCCTCCCAGCTCGCTTCACGGAAACCGATAAAGGGATTGTCGTGATCGAGCCCGAGTTCAGCCCGTTTCGGCATGTCTTCACGGCGTATCAGCGGTACCGTCAGACGGTGTTTGTGGTGCATATAGTCGAAGCCATAGCGGCCTTTGACGCAGAGGCGGCTATTATTGGCCGGTCCGTCACGCCCTGTCACATAACGGATACGATTGTCACTCACATGGTAGGTAAGCTGGCAGCCGACACCACAATAAGGGCAGACCGAATCGACCTGCTTTTCGGTATGCTCCAATCCGAGGCCATTAGCCGGGATCAGCGCCCCTGTGGGACAGGCTTGCACACATTCACCACAGGCCACGCAACTGCTCTCGAGCAAACTCTCCTCAGTGTCGAATACGATACTCGAGGCGGTGCCTCGTCGGGCATAGCCGATCACATTGTTGACCTGTTCCTCACGACAGGCACGCAGACAGCGGGTGCACTGGATACAGGCATCCAGGTTTACCGCAATGGCGGGGTGGGAGAGATCCGCTGCGGGCTGTTGGCGGGCAGGGAATCGGGGCTTGCCCAGATCCATCTTTTGCGACCAGTGATCGAGTTCGTTGTGATGCGTATAGCAGGTCTCGGACATGTCGGATTGGAGCAGTTCCAATACCAGTCGTTGTGCGTTGCGCGGTCGCGCATCCTGGCTTTTGACGGCCATTCCCTCGCTCGGTGTGCGGCAGCAGGAGGCCGCCAGGGCCCGTTCTCCCTCAATCTCCACCACGCAGGCCCGGCAGTTGCCATCGGGACGCAGGCCCTCCTTGTAACAGAGATGGGGGATTTCGATCCCGGCCCGTTTCGCTGCCTGCAGCAAGGTCTCTCCCGGCAGGGCGCTGAGGGGCTTGCCGTCCAGAGTGAAGTTGATGCTTTTAGGGGATGACTGAGGGTCACTCGCCATGTTCCAACTCCTGGGAAAAAAATTTCAGCACGCTCAGCATGGGGTTGGGCGCGGCCTGTCCCAAGCCGCAGATGGATGCGTCGATCATCACGCTGGCGAGTTCTTCCATCAGTTCCCGATCCCATTGCTTCTGCTGCATCAGAGCGACGGCCTTTTCAGTACCGACCCGGCAGGGGGTGCATTGACCGCAGGATTCGTGGGCGAAGAAACGCATGGCGTTGAGCGCCGCCTCCCGGGCGCTGTCGTGTTGCGAGAGAACGATAATGGCGGCTGATCCGATGAAACAGCCGTGGGGCTGCAAGGTATCGAAATCGAGTGGAATGTCGGCCAGTGAGGCGGGTAGGATGCCACCGGAAGCACCGCCTGGGAAGTAGCCGTAGAGCTCATGTCCCTGCTGCATACCGTCGCAATACTCATCGATCAGCTCGCGCATCGTTATACCGGCGGGGGCCAGGTGGACGCCGGGTTTGTTGATCCTGCCACTGACCGAGAAACTGCGCAGGCCATGGCGGCCGTTTCGGCCCTGTTCGGTGAACCAGTCAGCACCCCGTTCAAGCAGCTCGCGTACCCAGTAGAGGGTTTCCATATTGTGCTCCAGGGTGGGACGGCCGAAGAGTCCGACCTGGGCTACGTAGGGGGGACGCTGACGGGGCATACCACGCTTGCCCTCGATCGACTCGATCATCGCCGACTCCTCGCCACAGATATAGGCACCGGCTCCCCGACGCAGATGGATGGGCGGCAGCGGGCAGGGAGGATTAGACTGCAAAACCATCAATTCACGCTCAAGCATGCTGCGAATGGCCGCGTACTCATCGCGCAGATAGATGTAGATTTCACTGATGCCGACCACCCGTGCGGCGATAAGCGCCCCTTCCAGAAAACGGTGTGGATCCTGTTCCAGATAGTACCGATCCTTGAAAGTGCCGGGTTCGCCTTCGTCGATATTGACCGCCAGCAGACGGGGTGCCGGTTGTTCGCGCAGGATGCGCCATTTGCGACCGGCGGGGAATCCTGCGCCGCCCAGGCCTCTGAGGTTCGAGTCTTCCAGACACTGAATCACCTGCTCGAGCGACAGCCGTTGCGGGTGTCGGTTATTGCCATCATCTGCCTCTATCCGTTGCAGCAGTTCATAACCGCCGCCAGCCAGATACCCCTTGTAATCCAAATAGTCGGGCAACTCGGGTTCGCTATTGCCCCTGGCAAGCAGTTGCTTAACCTTGACTGCATCGGCCAGGGGTACTGGCCGTTTTCCCGCCATGGCGACAGGCGCTTCCTGACAGCGGCCAACACACGGTACCCTTTGCACCCGAACACCATTACCCAGGCTTGTCCGCAGGCTGTCAATCAAATCCTCGGCCCCGGCCAGGCCGCATGAGATGGAGTCACAGACCCGAACCGTCAATGGCGGCGGCGTTTGGTTCTCCCTAACCAGATCGAAATGGTGATAGAAACTGGCCACCTCATAGACCTGGGCGCTGGATAGGTTCATCTCCTGCGCGAGCGCTGCCAGGTGATCCACTGAAATGTATCCCAGGTGGTCCTGAATACGGTGCAGCATTTCGATCAACAGGTCAGGGCGGTGTGGGGCCTCTTCTCCCAGCAATTCACGCACTTCAGCCAATATGTCCGCTTTTACGCGACGACCCTTGTTGCGGCCACGTCGTCGTTTGTCTGCTTTCACTTCTACTGATGACAAGAGTTTTTCCCTTCAAGATAGTGATTTAGGTTTTGATTTTTTTATCAATGGTCATTTGAGTGCTGCAAATCATGTGCCATTGTCCGGATGTGATCAGCGGTTCTCTATGCGCTCGTTCCCCACCACGCAGTGCACCAGTTTTCTCGCACATTGAGCAGCATCTGTGCCTTCTGCAAGACAATCATTTCACTGCCAAGGCTCCGTTATGTTGAGTTATGCAGTGTTGGCCGCAAATGTGCATGGAGTTGTCGACAAGCGATTGGCGAAGAGGTGAAGATGCAATTGATCTCCAGTATGAGACGGGCCTGCATTACTCAGGAGATACTCTCTTATCTGACTATTCCGTGTTTTCGTGTACTGTCGATTGGTATCGTATTGTTTCTCGGCGTGGATGGACTTCAGGCCCGGACTCCCGATGTCAGGGAAATTGCCCCTGGCATCTTTGTTCGGCCGGGAATTCAAGAAGAATTTTCCACTCACAATCATGGGCATATCGCCAATATAGGATTTATTGTGGGTAGCGAGCGTGTGGCGGTGATCGATACCGGCAGCAGTTACCGTGAGGGATTGGCATTACGCAAGCTGATCCGTGAAATAACCCGGCTGCCCATTAAGTATGTGGTCCTTACCCATATGCATCCCGATCATGCCCTCGGGGCTGCCGCCTTCAATCAGGACGATCCCGTATACATCGGACACGAAAACTTGGCGGATGCCCTGGCGAGACGGCAGTCAACCTATCTGAATCGGATGAAACAGATGCTTGGAAACATCGCTGAGGGTACACAAATGGTGTTTCCATCCCAGAGTGTCGGCATCAATCAGATGAAAGAACTGGATCTTGGTGGCAGATCTCTCCATTTGCACGCCTATCCGACGGCACATACGAATAACGATTTGAGTGTCTATGATGACAAAACCGGGACATTGTGGCTGTCGGATCTGCTTTTCGTAGAGCGTATCCCGGTCGTGGACGGCAGCCTGTTGGGATGGCTGAAGGTTATCGATAAGCTCAGCAAACAGGGCTGCGTTGCAGTTTCCCCTGATGAGGCGATGGGTCGTTCAATCGCCCTTGAGACCGAAGCTGGCGGGCAATGCGGGAAAGTGATGCGTATCGTTCCGGGACATGGATCTGTGGTATCCCAATGGCAGGGAGCATTGGCCGATCAGCGACGTTATCTGGAATCAATCGCAACAGGTATCCGCGCGATCATTAAACAGGGTGGAACCATCACCGAGGCGGTGGAAAGCGTGGGCCGGGAGGAAAAGCGCAACTGGCTGTTATTCAACGACTTCCATGGTAGGAATGTCACGGCGGTATTTGCGGAATTGGAGTGGGAGTAGGCGAGATATACCACAAATATTGCAGTGGTTAAGCGTTCGCTTAATGTTATGGATTTTTTGTGGTAGATGCGACTGGTGAACTTGTATATACAGTTTGAAGCCCTGTTGCAGGATAGCGAAATGCGTTGTCAGATAAAGCTGTGTTAACACTGGAACACTTGTTTGAATAGTTGATCTAACTTAGGGCCTGTTAACACTCATCCAATCGACCCTAGAACGCATGGCAATGATTTATGTGTGCCGGCAATTACATTTTCTCATACGAGGACAATTGCTATGTCAGCTGTCACAATGACGAGACAAAACGGCGGGATATGGAAAACCTGGCTTAAATTCACAATGACCGCGCTATGCATATGTCTTGCTACCGGGAATGCATGGGCAAATGATGATGGAAATCGTTGGTTTCAGATAAAGACCTCTCTATTTGGGGATAAAAACATCCTTAGCGGTGAGGGGATCCTGGGATTGGAATCCCCGGCCAGGGCAATGGATGCGGCGATCGTCCCCATTTCCATCGATTCCAGGATCGATCAGACACCGGATCATTACATAAAAAGCCTCTATTTGGTGATCGACAACAATCCTTCACCGGTGGCGGCTGTTTTCCATTTTCCCGGAAAGCACAATTGGGAAACACTCTCGACCAGGGTGCGTATAAATGCCTATACCGATCTGCGCGCAATCGCCGAACTCAGTGATGGCAAGTTGTACATGGTGAATAATTACGTCAAGGCATCAGGCGGGTGCTCTGCGCCTTCACTCAAGGATCCGGCTGCAGCTGCGGCACAGTTGGGAAGAATCAAGTTTCGCCTGCCTGAGGGCTACAATCATGGAGATCTTGTCGCGACCCAACTGATGATAAAGCATCCGAACAATTCAGGCCTGCAGTTCGATCAGGTTTCCCGTTTTTATATACCAGCAGATTTCATCAGAACGATCGAGGTCACCTACAATGGCGAAGAGGTGTTTACCGCTGATACCGATATCTCCATCAGCGAGGATCCCAGTATCCGTTTCGGTTTTACACCGGATGAGACAGGTGTTCTGGAGGTTCATGTAAAGGATTCCAAGGGGAGATCTTTTTCCCACAGCATAGACCTGACAGCGAATAGCAAAGGCTGATCTCAGAAACAGTGCAAGGTGGAGTCGGCCTGTACGTCTCTCAGTTTAGCCACCGCTTTTTGCGACCAGGTGGAGCTTTTGTAGACGGCGTTTCTTCCGGCAGCAGTCATCTGCTGCAGGCTCAGCAGCGTCGAGATGTGCACATACTCTTCATAGGGGATGGACTTGGCAATGAGATCGATGCTGCACGAGCACTTCTGCATTATCTCATGTGTCTGGCCGTTCGATGCCATGCAACCAATCACATAGTCGACCCTGGCGGAGGTCGGATAGTCATTGCTGCTGCTTGCGTCGTCACACTCTTCAGCACTTGCAATTGAGCAATACGCGAATCCTAAAGAGATGAGGATTAAGGAAAACTTTGAAATATTCATGGTTGAACGCCACCTCTGATCTTGTCCTAGGCCCTAAATCGCCGGAGTAATTTGCCGGAATATCATCTCTTCGTCGATGAGTACGTTGTCGCCA
The DNA here is from genome assembly GCA_040791665.1 of Candidatus Thiodiazotropha sp. Lineage (GTDB taxonomy): Bacteria > Pseudomonadota > Gammaproteobacteria > Chromatiales > Chromatiaceae > Thiodiazotropha. The sequence continues at coordinate 138,900 of JBFNNX010000026.1, forward strand.
CTGTCACTGAATACCATGGTGTGGATTCGATATACGCCCCCCGGAACCTGCTCGGAAAATATGAACTCATAGCGTTTATTGACATAGAGTTTGAAATTGTCTGCATAGGGATCGGCGACGAAGGGAGTAATTACGATTTCAGTGCCGCTCATCTCCTTACCGTTGAGTTTAAATTTTATATCGCGCACTTCAATGGGTCTTTTAAACGAATTACGAATCCGATTGCGAAAAAAACCGATGTTGCCACCGGTATTTTTGGCCATTTGGGAAATATCCCGCTCGAGAAAGTGAATAATAACCGGATTACCGGTATATGCCTTGGCAGGACTGAAGTCGATGTGATGTGAACCGGTCAGGAAGTTGAATTCCAGATCCCGTTTACCTTCCGCGACCACGTCGGTTACCTTGATTTCGATATTGTCCGCAAAACTGTCGGCATCCTTGGTCACGCTTTTGAAGCCGTAGTCGATTCGACTGCCTTTAGGAACGCCCTTGAGGTGATCTTTATAAAAGACCAGTTTCTGTGCTTCGTTAAGCTTCGGTGGTGGTAATACCTTGGTTGCAACAGCTGTTGTGGATGCGAACAACAACGCTGAAAAAGTAGCAATAGTGATGCTGCGTTTGAGCATATATTAAACTCCTAAAAGATGTTTACCGTCGCTGCACATAAGCACTCGTTGCAGTTATGCAGATCGACAACTCTCGAGCAAAAACTGAAGGCAATCTCTCTTTTCAAGCGCTGCGGAACAGACCGAAGAACCAGGCTAAAATTCCCTTTTTCTCCCCGTTCGCCTGTCTTGTCGTTACAGTCGAAGAAGATCTGTTGAATGAAGTCGATGAGATATCATTTATTACACTGGTAGTTGACCGGGTTGCCGGCTGGTTACCCATACTCATGGCATGGCGGTGTAGGATCGAATCCGTAGGCGGCATTTCAAGCCATATTTGGCGTTTCATCTCCACAGTTGCATTGAAATGGCGTTTGAGGATGGAATCCTCGGGGTGTATTGAGATGTTCATCGTCTGTTCCTCCTGCATTTTGATTTTTCACCAGGCAAAAGAACTATTTGCTGCCGCTGCTGATTTCATGCTATTGCATAGATCCCTATGAGACATCCCGGGGCAACCGAACAATCCCGGTATCATGAGCCTCCGGCCACAAACACACCGAAGGCTCGTGGACTTTCGCCGGTTGGGATCTGTTTTATGATCTCCAGCTTTTCCGTATCGAGTACTACCAGCTCATTGTCAAACCAGTTGGCGATATAGACACGCTCCGCGTGCGGATCAGCGATAATGCCTTCGGGAAATTCACCAATATCCAGCCTATGGATCTCTTGTAGTTTCGCGGTGTCTATGACGGAAATCGTGTTCTCATGCTGATTCGTCACGAACACCCGGCGGTTGTCGGGTGTGACCGCAACGCCATAGGGTGTGTTGCCGACCGGGATGGTACTGATAACAGATAGACTCTCCAGATCGATTACACTCAGATCGTCGCTTGCAACATTGGCCACATAGAGCCGCTCGCCTTCAGGGTCCAGGCGAATGCCGAAGGGGCGACTTCCCACCGATACGCGAGTGATGACTCGATTGTGGACGGCATCAACCACAGAAATCATATTGTCGTCCCTGTCCGCCACATAGAGTCTTCTGCCATCCTTGCTTACCGCCAGGCCAGATGGAGAATCACCTACCGGTATCTTCGACAATATCGTTAGATCGTCCGCGTCGAGTACGTAAACAAGATCTTCGTACCAATCGGCAACATAAACCCGCCTGTCATCCGGACTGAGCGCTATTCCCAGCGGTCCTTTCCCAACCACCCTGTGCGTCAATTTTTTAAACGCCAGGCCGTCGAGAAGATAGACGTCACGGCCTTCCGGGTTTGTCACATAGATGCGTCGGCCATTGCTTGATACAGCGATACCGGCAGGTTTGGAACCGACCTTGACAGTAGCGGTTGTACTGAAATCAGCCAGATCAATGACTGTGACGGAGTCCTCGCCCTGGTTGGTGACGAAAGCGAATGGAGCAGCGGTAACCGATATACAGGTGGTGGCCGATGATATGAAGATGGCGATAGCACTCAGCCATTGCTTCAATCTCAAGCAATTTAGTTTAGTAGCGTGTCTCATCGTGCTTAATGATCAACTCTTCTGCTCAACCAATTTCTTCAGGTTGGCAAGACCGCTCTCATAAACGCCTTTCACTGCATCCTTGGCGGCCTGATCGTTGAGTTCCGGTGGCGGCTCGTTGTTAGGGTAGCCTCGATAGAAGGCACCCTTCCAAGTCACGAGGCTTCCTCCACTGTCGGATGGCTTGATACTGAACCAGGCGGAGTAGTTGGTCACCGGCAACACCTTTACGTCGACAGCTGTAATTCGATAGAAAAAGGAGTGCATTGACTCGTCATATTTCTCCAGTTTTTCATGGATCTTGCCGCCGTTGCCAAGGGTTAACGTACGGGTTGCACCGATGGTGTTGCCACCGTCCCCTTCGGTTTCTGCAACCGCAGGATGCCAACTCATATCATGAAAATTTTTAACGACTTCCCAAACGGCCTGCGTTGGCGCGGAAATCTGCTGCGTCACGATCATCTTTTGCCTGGTCGGGCCATGGGCCTGCGCAACAGTGGCAAATAGCAGCAATATACAGAAGGGTACGATACATTTTTTCACACAGACCTCCATTGGTTTTTTAGGGCCGTTTGATCCGGTCGAATGGCTATAACCCAACGAGCAATTATCATGCCTGTTCAAATTTTAAATAGACGATCAGGATAGTTGCAGCGATTGTTTTACAGTTTGCATAAGTTCCGTGAACCGTACGAAATATGTGGATAAAACTTATTATCCGGCTATCTTAAATTAGACTAAGATGAAAAGACCCGGATAGTGCATCAGAGGTCGTTTCCTGTTCAGTGCAAGAAAACCGATACGATAAAGTGTGTCAGTGTTGACACTGATTGATTCAGCCTGGCTGTGGGCCGATTCTGAATCCGGGTCATTGATATCCGGAACTCAGTTCAATGGTATGGAACTTGCAAAAGTACTCCATGACTTATCAACCCCGACCCTGTTTCTGGAGCTGTTTTGAGTAGATTGGATCCCGACAATAAGAATAAGCCTCTCTATCGATTTCCCGTTGGACTCATTATCCTTTTCAGCGGGTTTTACTGTTTCGGCATCGCCTGTGCTGAAGGCAAACTCGATATATCCATCGCTCTGTTGGGAATAGAAGAGGAGAAACATATCCCTTTGTCATTGCTGAGACCGGTTATTGACGATACCGGCCAGTCAGGGGCCGAGCAGGGTATAAGCGATAACAACACCACCGGGCAATTTACGGGACAGTCATTTCAGCTTACGGCGGTGAAGGTCAAGCCTGAACAGAGCCTGATTCAAACCTTCCAGGCGTTATATCGACAGGGGACCAGGCTGTTCCTCCTCAATCTGCCCGCAGACAAGTTGATTGAAATCGCAGATTTGCCCGAGGCGAAGGATAGCCTGTTGTTCAATATCGGTGCCAGGGATGATGAACTGAGAAGCCATGAATGCCGATCCAACCTGCTGCATACCATCCCCAGCCGGGCCATGCTGGCTGATGCCCTGGCCCAGTATCTGACATGGAAGCGCTGGAACGAGTGGTTTCTCGTAATTGGCCGCCATCCGCAGGACAAGGCCTATGCGGACGCCTTCAAACGGGCGGCCAAACGATATGGCCACAAGATTGTCGAAGAGAAGGTATGGACTTTCGAGCCAGGCGCAAGACGTACAGATTCGGGACACACCCGAGAGCAGGAAGAGGTGAATGCATTCACACAGGTGGGGGATTACGACATCCTGATCGTGGCTGACGAAGAGGACGAATTCGGTGAGTTTTTGAGCTATCGTACCTATCTTCCGCGACCGGTTGGCGGTTCTCACGGGCTCTCCCCGGCTGCCTGGAGTGGCGTACATGAACAGTGGGGGGCAACCCAGTTTCAACGGCGCTACCACGAAAAGAATGGTCGCTGGATGACCGATCGCGATTTTTCGGCCTGGTTGGCCGTACGCAGTATCGGCGAAGCAGCGACTCGGACTGCCGGCAATCAAGCGGAGAGACTGAAGGCCTTTATTCTGAGTGCGGATTTCAATCTGGCTGCATTTAAAGGCAGACCGGTGACCTATCGGGATTGGAATGGTCAGTTGCGCCAACCGCTGTTGATTACCTCGCCGCGGCTGATGATATCCGTCTCGCCGCAGAAGGGATTTCTGCATCAGTTTTCAACGTTGGATTCCCTCGGCTACGATCGTCCGGAAAGTAAATGCGGCAATTAGGATCTGGTTAGTGCCGGATGAGTGTCGACAAGCCTTGATAAATACATTTTCGATCGGGCTGTTATTGGTAAGCGACAAAACGGAGGAGTAGTATATGTTTTTCTCATCTTCCCGCTGCAATCTAGGCGTCCGCCATTCATTGTATACATTACTGTTTACCATCTCTGTGATAGTCAGCAGCGGGGCACAAGCCTACACCGTCTACGTGAGCAGCGAGAAGGACAACACCATCACGATAATCGATGGAGAGAGTCTCAAGGTACTGGAGACGGTAAAAGTAGGGGAGCGTCCACGGGGTATTGCGCTCAGTAACGATGGCAAAACCCTCTATATTTGCACCAGCGATGCCGATCACATTGAAGTGCTGGATCTGGAAAATCTCAAGGTCACCCACATATTGCCATCAGGTCCCGATCCGGAACTGCTGGTGCTTGGACCCCAGGGTAAATATCTGTACGCCGCCAACGAGGACGATAACATGGTGACCATGGTCGACGTGCAGAAGCGGGAGAAGGTAGCGGAGATCCAGGTGGGTGTGGAACCGGAAGGGATGGGAATCAGCCCCGACGGCAAGTGGCTGGTCAATACCTCGGAAACCACCAACATGGCCCACTTCATCAATCTTGAGACATTGAAGGTGGAAGACAATGTGCTGGTCGACCAGCGGCCCCGCGTGGCCCAGTTCACCCATGATGGAAAGCAGGTATGGGTCTCGTCGGAGATCGGCGGCACAGTGAGCGTGATCGATAGCGCGAGCCGCAAGATCGTCAAGAAGATCGGTTTCGAGATTCCCGGTATACACAAAGAATCCATCCAGCCCGTGGGCATAAAAATCAGCAAGGACGGCAGGCTGGCGTTTGTCGCCCTGGGACCGGCCGCTAGGGTGGCCGTGATCGATACCTCCTCTTTCGAGGTGGAGAAGTATCTCCTGGTTGGACAGCGGGTTTGGAATCTCGATTTCTCGCCTGACGAAAAACGCATCTTTACCACCAACGGGGTGAGTAACGATGTCTCGGTCATAGATGTCGACCGGCTGAAAGTGAAAAAATCGATCAGGGTAGGGCGCCTACCCTGGGGGGTGGTGGTTCGTCCATGAGTGCGGCTGCCCTCGCATTGAAAGGCGTCAGCTTTTCCTATACGAAGCGCCAGGTATTGAATGATGTCAGCTTTACCCTTGAGCCAGGTGAATTTTGTATTCTGCTGGGCATCAACGGCGCCGGCAAGACAACCCTCTTTTCTCTTATCACACGACTCTTTGTCAGTCGCGGCGGCACGATCGACATCTATGGTTACGATCTACAAAGCCAGACCCGCAGGGCGTTGGCGCAATTGGGCGTGGTGTTTCAGCAGCCGACGTTGGATCTGGATCTGTCATTGAAGCAGAATCTCCGCTATCACTGCGCTCTACAGGGACTGGATACAGGTGAATTGAAAAAACGTATGCAGACAGTGTTGGATGACATCGAGTTGGGAGACCGCGCGGACGATAAGGTGAGGGCGCTGAGCGGCGGTCAGCGCCGCAGAGTCGAGATGGTCAGGGCACTGCTGCATCAACCCCGTCTTCTACTGGCCGATGAACCGACGGTCGGACTCGATATCCATAGCCGCCAGGCGATCCTGCAACAAGTGCGCAAACGTTGCCGTGAGGACGGTATCGGTGTGCTGTGGGCCACGCATCTGGTGGACGAGGTCGAGCCGGAGGATCGTCTGGTAGTGCTGCATGACGGCAAGGTGCTTGCACATGGCAGCGCCCGCCAGGTCATGCAAGAGACCGGAACGGATAGCGTAAAACAGGCATTCAACAGTCTGACAAGAAGCGAAGCATCATGACCTTTGTGCAGTATCTTCGTTGTCTGTTGGGAATCACACTGCGTGAATCGCTGCGATTTCTTCATCAGCGCGAGCGCTTCTTCGGCGCCCTGGTTCGACCCCTGGTCTGGCTTTTCATCTTTGCCGCCGGTTTTCGCTCCGTGTTGGGCGTCTCCATCATTCCACCCTATGAAACCTATATCCTCTACGAGGAGTATATCGTGCCGGGACTAGCGGCAATGATTCTGCTTTTCAGCGGTATGCAGAGCTCACTTTCCATGGTATACGACCGGGAGATGGGCAGTATGCGGATGTTGATGGTCAGTCCCTTTCCGCGTTGGTACCTGCTGCTTTGCAAGCTGATCGCCGGAACCCTGGTTGCGATCGCCCAGGTCTATCTCTTCTTGGCCATCGCTTGGTTTTGGGAGGTACAGCCGCCGTTGATTGGCTACCTTCTAGCGTTTCCGGCCCTCTTTCTGTCGGGATTGATGCTTGGCGCATTGGGCCTGCTGCTCTCATCGGCGATCAAGCAGTTGGAGAATTTCGCCGGAGTGATGAATTTTGTCATATTCCCCATGTTTTTTGCTTCATCCGCTCTCTATCCCTTGTGGCGGATTAAGGATTCCAGTCTCTTCTTGTATGAAATCTGTCGCTTTAATCCCTTTACGCATGCAGTGGAGTTGATCAGGTTTGCGCTTTATGGGCACATCAGCTGGATCGCCTTTTTTACGGTTTTGGGATCTCTGCTGTTATTCCTTGCAGGCGCGCTATATGGTTATGATCCTGCACGCGGACTAATGACACGTAAACAGGGTGGAGGTTAAAACGGTGTTCTCAACGGCGAAGAAAATTGCGACCTGTCTCGGATTGATTGGCGGTTTCACATTTGCACACTCCCTGTATGCTGAAGATAGACCGTCCGACTGGCCGTGCGAGCAGGCCCTGGTACGAGAAATACCTGCAGCCGTGGTGTGGGCCGGACCCTCGATTGCGGGATTGGCACGGTCTTGGGAGCAGGAAGAAGAAGTGGAAGTGCTGGTAGAGCGGTTTTTATCGCCAGCCTATGATCTGGATGCCGCCGATGCGGAAATCGCCGGGTTTTCCGCGAAACAGGATCCGTCTGAAAAGGACCACCAGCTTACCTTATTGTTTGCGGGCGTTATCCAGAGATTGAATGAGGAACGCAAGAAAAAACTCGATGGCATTATACGGTATGCTCGTGGACAGGCGGTACGCGCCAACAGGTTGAGTGAGGAGCTCGATGAAATGGTTCAGCTGCAGGAGGATCCTTCGCAAGCCGCGCAGCAGCGTCTGGCGCTGATGCAGAAAGAGATGGAAATCAAGCAGCGCATGTTCGATGAACGTGAAGCCTTCATTCAACACCTCTGTACCCGCCCGAGGGTGATCGAAGAGAAGTTGGGTTCCCTGGCCCGCACCATTGCCTACTATCTTGACTAAAACTCACGGCATCGGTATCGCTTCGCTTTTCTCAAGCGGTAGATCGGCCGCTTCCCATCCGGTAGTCCCGTCCGGGTACCAGTAGATATTGGTGTAGCCGTACTCTGTTGCCGCCCGCTTTGCCGCATTCCAAGACATCCAGCAATCGGCAAGACAATAGAGCACTATCCAGGTGCCTTTGTCGTCGTTGGAAAACCGCTTCAGATGTTTTTTGAAATAGCTATCCAACTCATCGGAGAGGGCGCCGTAGCCTACATTGGGCAGCCAGTGAGAATCTGGAATGTTCTGCCTTGCAGGTGGCAACCATAAAAGGTTGTCAGGCCGGTCCCTGGGTTTGACCGGTGTCGGCATCACATCGATCAGCACCACATGCTGCTGCTTGATCAGAGTATGCAGTTGCTGCGTTGTGATGGTGGTTCCAGCTGGGACCGAGTCCGGTACGGGGGCGCGAAATTCGGCGATGCGATAGCCGTCGGCTGAGAAGTGTTCGGGGTTCTCTTGCAGGGCTCCGGAAGCGTAAGCTGTCATTGACGTGACGAGCAGCAGCAGAACGGACACCACACCATGGAGTGGCTTTGCAAGCGCTCTTTGTGTGACTTCGGATTTCAATGTCGTATCAGTCTGTCATCTCTATCCAACAGAGGTATGTTGTATTCAAGCAATATCTTCTCAATATTCGGAGAGAGTTTTTCCAATTCAAGATTAAGCTGGTGTTTCCAATTCGATTCACGACGGCGGATGCCCATGGAGACATTGAAAGCCAATGGAACAGAGTCCACTTTTGCCGGCAGGGGAATCACCGAGAGTGGCGTCTCCTGCCTGGAGGCCACATAGCCGGCTATAGGACCCCAGATCACTGCGACGTCGATATTTCCATCCGCCACGTCTTCCACTGCCTGGGTGGCAGGTGAGTAAAGTCGTGTGTCCACAGTACGCTGATAGGGACGGACCTGATCCAGCAAGCCGTATTTGCTCAACAGGGTAGCCGGGGGCGTACCTGCGACGACACCTATTTTGAGATCATTGAGCTTTGCGGCATCGAGGGTGCGGAGAGCCAGTCCTGAGTCCTTTCGATATACCAGGGTATAGACCGATCGGTAATAGGGATTGGTGTTCTGTAAAAGCTCGTTGACCGAAGTGACGCCCATTACCAAATCGCAAAGACGAATTCGCAGGGTGTTGCGCACAAAGCCTATGGTCTGCGGCCACCAGTGATAACGCAGTGTTCGGTTCAGGTCATCGGCGATGAGCTTGGCGATCCTGTTTTCGAATCCCTCCAACTTTTTATTGGAGAAGGGCATGTGGTTAGGATCGCCACAGACTGTCAGATACTCCTTGTTTCTAGCTTCGAAGGTGGTTTTAGACCAGACAGACAGTGGAGCAAGCAACAGAATGAGTGGCAAGAGGCAGAAAAACAGGTTCAGCGCTTTGCTGTAAAACGACGAACCTGTTGTTGGCATTCTGTTAGTCCTCGATCGCTCATATGACATGATAGATTGATTGTAGGACATCAATCACACTGCTGCTGTTCCCACGGTTTGATGCTTGACACTACAATGATGGGATGATGTATCCGATCTCTGTCTATTTGTCCGCGATCAGTTTTTTGACTTTCGGAAACTTCGCGGGTCTGTTCATCCCGATGACACCGTCTGAGCGAGCCTTTAGATAGGCATAGATATCGGCAATATATTTGATGACATCTATGTTCTTTGCAAAAGAGGGCATCACGCTATTGTTCATTCCTTCCCTTCCTGTGACGACTGCATTGACGAATTCGCCATAGGACATCACTTTCAGTGATTCGAGCAGTGCCGGCGCGTAGGAACTTCCCATGCCGGCCGGTCCGTGACAGACATGACAGTCGGCATGATAACGACGAAAACCGTTATAGGTGCCGAAGTCGACCTTGCCGTCTTCGAAGTAGTAGGGTTGCTCAGGTGAAGGTACAAAATTTTTATAATCGGCCTTGGATGCAGCTGAGTAGCCCGAGAAGGAGTAGGTGAGGGCGATGGTCGCCACTATTAGGAATTTACTGAACTTGTTACGCTGCATGTTTAGCCTCATGGAAACCTGTTAGGTGTTGTATCTATGTTGGGATTTAGCCGCCACCCACCGCATGAGGGGTGGGTGGCGGCTCCAGCTATGGGATATCAATCACTCAGTTCGGCAGCTCAAATACAGTCAGTGTGCCGCCCAGCTGGGTATAGTCGCTGAGCGATGCATAGGCACCCACAGCACCCAGACCGGCTGTCGGATCGGTCAAGCCTGCAGCCATACCGATACCGGCCCAGCCACCGAGTCCGGAGAGAACCGCGACATACTGCTTGCCGTTGTGCATGTAGGTATTGACATTGCCGATGATGCCGGAGGGGGTCTTGAACTTGTACAGCTCTTTACCCGTCTTGGCATCGACCGCTTTCAGATAACCCTCCAGAGTGCCGTAAAAGACTACGTCACCAGCCGTGGAGAGTGCACCGCTCCATACGGAGAAGGGCTCGGGGTTGGACCATACGATCTTGCCCTTGTCGGCATCCCAGGCGATGAAGTTACCTAGATTGGTACCGCCTGGCGCCGGGTACATGGAGAGGGTTGCGCCCACATAGGGCTGGCCCGCGGTATACGAAACCTGGAACGGCTCGTAGTCCATGCAGACATGGTTGGTCGGTACATAGAAGAGTCCTGTACGCGGGGAGTAGCTCGCGGGCTGCTGATCCTTCGTTCCCAGAGCCGCCGGGCAGATACCGGTGGAGTTGACGTCTTCACCGTTCTGATGAGTGGAGTACTTGGCCACGACCTGTGGACGACCGGTGTCCATGTCGATATGGGTTGCCCAGTTGACAGCAGGATCGAATTTCTCGGCAACCAACAGTTCGCCGGTAGCGCGATCCATGGTATAGCCGAAACCGTTACGATCGAAGTGGACCAGGGCCTTGCGCATCTTGCCCTTGATCTTTTGGTCGACCAGGATCATTTCATTGATGCCATCATAGTCCCACTCGTCATGCGGTGTCATCTGGTAGACCCACTTGGCAATGCCGGTATCCACGTCACGGGCGAAGATGGTCATCGACCAGCGGTTATCGCCGGGACGCTGAACCGGATTCCAGGTGCTGGGATTGCCTGAGCCGTAATACATCAGGTTCAGATCCGGATCATAGGAATACCAGCCCCAAGTGGCGCCGCCACCGATCTTCCACTGGTCGCCCTTCCAGGTATTGATACCGGAGTCTTTTCCTACCGGCTTACCGAGATGGGTAGTCTTCTGAGGATCCAGAAGGGTATCGCTATCCGGTCCCATGGAGTAGCCACGCCATGCCAGTGTGCCATCTTTGAGATTGTAGGCGGTCATGGAACCGCGCACACCGAACTCACCACCGGAGATTCCGATAAAGACTTTGTCTTTTACCACCATGGGAGCCGCTGTGGAGGTCTCGCCCTTGGACGGATCGCCATTTTTCACGGACCAGATTTTCTTCCCGGTCTTTGCATCCAGAGCCACCAGCGTGGTGTCGGCTTGTGAAAGAATGATCTTACCGTCGCCATAGGCCAGACCGCGGTTAACGGTGTCGCAACACATAACAGGAATAACGCTGGTGTCCTGCCTCGGCTCATACTTCCAGAGGATTCTGCCGTCATCATTCAGGTCAAGGGCAAACACCTTGTTGGGAAACGGACTGTGGATATACATAACATCCCCGAGTACCAGGGGCCCGCCCTCATGACCACGGAGAACGCCGGTGGAGAAGGTCCAGGCAACCCTCAGGTCCTTAACGTTACTCGTGTTGATTTGGTCCAGTTTGCTGTAGCGGGTACCTGCATAATCGCCGTTAGGCATTACCCAGTCGTTTGGGTTGTTTTGCATTTTCAGCAGTTCTGAATTTGCCGTCACTCCACCTGCAGCACTGAGCATTGCAGAGGCAGTGAAGCATATCGCCAGAACTTTGCGTTTTGCTTTTACCATAGTATGTATCCTCGGGTTTTATTTGTGGGACTGCCTCTACAAGGTAAAATTATTCGATTTAGAGACCGGATACAGACCGGATAAAATCGAAATTTGTCGGTTTAGCTTCTCCCTCGCTATCACATAGACTCCTCACATTTGGTACATTTGGAACGATCCTGTCGCACGATTACAGGCAGTCTTTCAGAGCGACAAACACAAAAGAGCAACTTGTGTGCCAAACGAAATATATCGCGTTGCAACTGCTGCTTTGATGTGTGAAATATGGGCGCGGACAGGAACAATCCGCGGCTGCCCCTGTGGTGAGCAGCTAATCAGGCACTTTCACAGTTAGATCGTTCCCCGGCGCAGGAATTCAACAATCCGTAGGACAATCTTGTTTTTACCAGTGTTAGGCAGTGAATATCTGAATATTTCTCTAAAGTCTGGATAACCTTTTGTTTTTATTATAATAGAATCTTAATAAGGTAAATCTGAAGCCATCTATGTCAGAGCTGCGGAATCTGCAATCATCTCTGAGTTCATCATGTCTATCGCTAATATCTTCAATGAGTTAGCTAGCGCTTTAGCTACTCAGCCAAAAGCATGCAAGGGCTGTAAAGTGCGATTGGGATCTTAATGGACGAAACAGTTGTTAACGTTCCGATTACATTGAGTTGCCCGTTTCCCGACAAGGGATAAAGATGTGATTCATTTTTTTTAGTGTGGAAGTATGTTGTGTGTCACTGCTGTGACACTTTTCAGGAGGCCTTAAGATTCAATGTAGAATCGATTAATGAATCAATTTCCATTCAAATTTAATCAGCCGGGTAATTAAATACGTCATGATCAGGGCTTGTATCATATCTTTGGTCAAGACAAATTTGGTTGCCGGACCGGGAATCAGGTCTAGGGCCTGTTAACACTAATCAGATGTGCTCTGTTGGGCCTGAAAAAACGCCAATCAAGGCGCGAGGAGAGAGGTTTGGTCACTCCAAATGAACGACGAGCAACGCCGAGTGGCGCTTTTTCAGGCCCAACCCGAAGGGCTGGGGCTGTTTTATCGGGGGAAGATCACCTTGCTGGGCACAAAAACAGCCCCAGCAGAGCACATCCGATTAGTGTTAACAGGCCCTAGGCAGGTGACTGGTGAGATCACTCTATCCTCCCAGCGAACCGAATGCCGTATATAAAATATGCGTCGATCAGCTTCACGAGCTCTATGTGGAGGAGTGTGGCAATTCAGAGGGTGTTCCAGTGGTGTTTCTCCACGGCGGTCCGGGTTCGGGCTGTTCAGACGACCACCACCGCTTTTTCGATCCCGATTTCTACAGAATCATTCTCTTCGATCAGCGTGGCTCAGGAAAATCCCTGCCCTTGGGAGAGACAAAGCGAAACCGTACCTTGGAACTTGTGTCGGATATGGAAACTATCCGCCGCCACCTGGATATCGAGCGATGGATGCTGTTTGGCGGCTCATGGGGTGCAACTTTATCGCTTATCTATGCCCTTTCCCATTCCGACAGGGTGCTCGGAATGATCTTAAGGGGGACGTTTCTCGCACGTGAATCTGATCTGGATTGGTTTTTCATAGGTCTCAAGCGCCTCTTCCCGCAGGCCTGGGACAGGCTGTCGCACGGGCTACCGGATAACACGGAAGTGGAGAGTCTTATCAGCCGGTATCACGCTGCAGTTCATGCTGGTGACAGAACTCTTGCGCTGCAGGCTGCGCACAGATGGTCGGAGTGGTGCAGTCGCATAGTCAACTGGCATAAGCCACAAAGTTCGGCAGACGCTGACAAAGCGCCAGAATCGGAAGCGCAGCAAGAACGATTGCTGGCAAAGGTCAAAATCGAGACACACTACGCCCACCACCGCTATTTCATTGAGGAAAATGAGATACTCAACCGCATCGGATCACTTTCCGCCATGCCTGTCTCAATCGTGCACGGCCGTTACGATCTTATCTGTAGCATGGAATCGGCCTGGCTGCTGCACCGGGCCATTCCCGATTCGCGATTTATACAGGTACCTGACGCCGGCCATATCATCGACGAGCCCTCGATGGCGGCAGCGCTGGTGGAAGAAACCGATCGAATGCGTGAGCTGCTATAGATTCAGATCAACGCAAGCCGCGAATGGACACGAATCACCGCAAATTTACGCAAAATATGTTAGTCCGCAAATGAACGCTAATAAACGCAAATGAATTCATTGCAAATTGTTGAGTTGTAATAAACTATGTCAATGATTAAGTTTGAAGCGGTATCTTATAAACAAGCCGTAGTAGCTTTGTAGCCACAAGACCGCCAACCTCCCTTATGCACCATACGCCTGCGTTTTATGGAAAGGACAAAAAAAGTATCATTTGCGTTTATTAGCGTTCATTTGCGGACTTTTTTACCATTCGTAAATTTGCGGTGATTCGCGTCCATTCGCGGCATTATCATTATCTGTTACTGTCCGCTCACTTTGGGCTATTTGCTGGCAGTGAGTTTTTTCGAGTTGCGCATGTTGCGGAATACCAGGGGTGCGGTGTCAGGCTCGCTTGGGGTGTTCGTTTCATTGACCATTTGGACTATTCGTTCATGGTGGGGCGATTTGCCGCAGACCGGATCGGCATTGGCGGCGTCACCGGTCAACAGATAGGCCTGGCAACGGCAGCCGCCGAAGTCTTTCTCCTTCTCGTCGCAGTTGCGGCAGGGCTCCTTCATCCAGCCATAGCCACGAAATCTGTTGAAATCGGAAGATTCGTTCCAAATCCATTCGATACTGTGGTCACGCACGTTGGGAAAGGTTAGGCCAGGTAGTTCGCCGGCTGCATGGCATGGAAGGGCGGTGCCGTCCGGGGCCACGGTGAGGAACACCGCACCCCAACCGTTCATGCAGGCCTTGGGGCGCTCTTCATGGTAGTCGGGTACGACATAGAAGATCCGCATCTTGCCCTTGAACTTCTCTTGGTAGCGGTGGGCAACCACCTCTGCCTCTTCCACCTGGGCGCGGCTTGGCAGCAGCTGTTCCCGGTTGTGCAGGGCCCAGCCGTAGTACTGAGTGGTGGCCAGTTCCACGTAGTCGGCCTCCAAGGCATACGACATCTCCAGTATCTGTTCTACCTGGCTCTCATTGTGGCGATGTAAGACGAAACAGAGCACCATTGGGTATTCGTACTTCTTCACCAGACGTGCCATCTCCAGCTTGTGCTGGAAGGAGTTGTTGCCGGCGATGAAGTTGTTGAGCTCTTCACTGCTGGCCTGGAAACTGACCTGGATATGATCCAGCCCCGCCTCCTTGAAAGCCTTGATGCGGGTCTCGTCCATACCGACGCCGGAGGTGAGCAGGTTGGTGTAGTATCCCAGTTTGTGCGCTTCCGCAATGAGCACCTCCAGGTCCTTGCGCACAAGTGCTTCGCCGCCTGAGAAACCGAGCTGCACCGCTCCCATGGCGCGTGCTTCGCGAAATACCCGGATCCACTCCTCGGTGGAGAGTTCGTCCTTATAACGGGCGATATCGAGCGGATTGGAGCAGTAGGGACACTGCAACGGACATTTATAGGTCAACTCCGCCAGCAGCCAGAGCGGCTTAGGCGGGCTTGTGTCGGATCCATTGGTTGTCATAAGCGGTATCCAGAAATTGATAGACGTCGGCTTCAAGCTCTGCTTTGGGAAAGGCCGACTTCAGGTCGTCAATGATAGTGGCGACATTCGCTTCGCCGTCACATCGCTTTAGGATCTCTCCGGCGGCATGATTGAGTTTAACCATACCCTCGGGATAGAGGATTACATGACAGTCCTGGGCCTCTTCCCATTGAAAACGGAAGGTGGGCGCCATCTGTGGGATGTCTTCGGCAGTGAAATGGTTGCTCATAGGTTAGGCCGTAATGTTGTGATAGGGCGGTTTGTTTTCCACATAGGCCATCCACATGCAATCGAGCATGGTCCACAGGATATCGAGTTTGAACTGCAGCACCTCCAGCATCTTCTCCTGTTGCTCGCGGGTTTTATAGTAGTTCAATGTGATATCCAGGCCATGTAATACATCCCGGCGGGCTTCGGTCAGTCGTTTGCGGAAGTAGTGGTATCCGCGCTCATCGATCCAGGGATAGTATTGCGGCCAATTGTCTAGCCGTTGTTGATGAATGGTCGGGGCGAAGAGTTCCGTAAGCGAAGAACTGGCTGCCACTTCCCAGGGTTGTTGGCGGGCGAAATTGACATAGGCGTCGATGGCGAATTTCACACCCGGCAGCAGGTGCTTGTGAGAGAGTAGATCCTCTCGTGACAGACCCACGGCCTCACCCAACAGCAGCCAGGCCTCTATACCCCCTTCATCACCCTGGGTGCCGTCGTGGTCGATGATTCGCTGTATCCAGTGACGGCGCACGTCCCGATCGGGACAGTTGGCCATGATGGCGGCATCCTTTACCGGGATGATGACCTGGTAATAAAAACGGTTGGCGACCCAACCCTGTATGGCCGGTTTATCCAGCTTGCCGCTGTTCATTAAAATGTGGAACTCATGATGAATGTGGTAGTACTTCTCCTTTTCCCTGAGCTTCTGTTCAAACTCCTCTTTCGACCATGGATTGGTTGGATAGGCGGTCATAGCTGTTTCCGTTTATAGTTCGATCTGCATGCCATCGTGAGATACCTCGATACCGGCCTCGTTCAACGCTTGCCGCTCGGGTGAATCATCCACGAGGATGGGATTGGTGTTGTTGATATGAATAAGTATTTTTCTGGGTTTGGTAAGGCCGCTCATGATATCGATGATGCCGCCCCTGCCCGATTGATCGAGATGCCCCATTTCACTGCCGAGCTTGTTGCTGATGCCGGCCTGGACCATCTCGTTGTTCTGCCATAAAGTGCCGTCCACCAGTAAGCAGTCCGCATCTTGCATATAGGGCATGATGTGAGGCTCCATGGAACCCAGCCCGGGTGCATAAAACAGGTTTTTTCCGGTTGTGGTGTTTTCAACCCGTACGCCTATGTTGTCTCCCGGAACCGTGTTGTGGCGGTGAGGGGAGTAGGGGGGGGCCTCGCTCTTCAGTGGTACCGCAGTGAACACCAATCCTTCGATGCCCGGAATGAAGAAACTCGACTCGTCGGTCAGAATCTCGTGCCAGTTGACTCCTCTGAAGTGGCCAAGAATGTTGAAAATCGGGTAGCCAGTGGTCAAATCGTCATGTACGGCCCGGGTGCAATAGACATCCCAGGGTGCCGTGTGCTCACGCAGCAGCAACAGCCCGGTGGTGTGATCGATCTGCGCATCCACCAACAGAATGGCTCGTATTGCCGTATCACGAATCGCTCTGCCCGGCTGTAAGGCTGGAAATGATGCCAGCTGTGCTCGGATATCCGGTGATGTATTGAAGAGTACCCAGTCCTCACCGTTTGCGCTGATTGAGATGGAGGATTGTGTGCGGGGTGTCGCTTTGATGGTTCCGGTTCGTACTCCCTGGCAGTTATGGCAATTACAGTTCCATTGTGGAAATCCGCCACCTGCGCCGGAACCCAATATATGTATGAGCATGAATAGGTTGAGGTTATGATCGGAACCACCCGCATGAGAGGTGGTTCCGACGATTACAGCTTACCGATTGTTGATGTATAGATTGATCTCAAAACCGAAGCGTAGATCTTGATAGGAAGGTGTAGACCAATTCATGAAGTATCACTCCTGTTAATTTTCGCTAGTCTCTGAAGATGTTTTAGCTTTGTCTGCTGTATATAGATACAGCAGAGCAAACCTACTTTACAAACATGCTTATGTTCAATTGCATGCAGTCTCTATTCATGGAGTTCACCATGCCTAGGGGCTTGCTAGGAATAATGGCAAAAAAACATTGGGAATTTTTCCCGACACTGCTCGAGTTGGGGCAATATGTTGCACTCAATCTGCTCTGGATCCGTGACACCGGATGAGCGGCGATATGGGAGTGACAGACGCTTTACTGTATAACTTCATGATCGGCTTCATTAAAAAGATCAAGCGGAAATGAAGATGATCAGGTTGTGAATGTGTGTCAGATTTGGATTAGCTATTGAGACAATAGTAAATGCCAATTGCGAGGCTTGTTCCCAGCCAGTTCCGTGGCGTCAAAGATGGACCCGCCTAACAGGCGAAAGTGGCGTCTTTTGTAAATGATGGCTTGGATGTGGTTATTGGGCGTTGTGTGAGGGTTCACACGATTGCGATTGAGATGGCGGCTCTGCAGCAGTGCTACAAGACCAATATCTCGCCCTGACCACCGCAACTCAGATCGCCAAGCCAACGGTGAACCCGGTTGCTCCGTTCCACCAGGTTTGAGAAGGGCGGATGTTCTTTGAAGCTTCTGGTGAGCAGGGTCAGGAAATGGAGATGGTGTTGGCCGTTATCGTTGAAGGTGACCGGCATTGAAGCGGGTTGTCTTGTCAAAATCAATGTGCCGCGGCGCATGGCCATTCCGGCCTGCGCACCGCACTGACCCAATACCACCATGGTTCCCGCAACCATGCGTGATACACAGTAATCGCCACAGTCACCGCCGATCAGTATGGTTCCACGACGCATCAGGTCGCCTGCCCTGTCTCCGGCAGTACCCTTGAGGATGATGGTCCCGCCACGCATGCCCTGGCGCTCCCCTGCGATGGCGCCGCCGAGGAAGTCCCCCGCGTTGCCGGTTATTTCCAGGCGGCCTCCCTGCATTGCGCAGCCCGCAGCCACACCCACATTGCCACTGACCTGAATGGTGCCGTTCCGCATACCGCATCCGAGATAGGCGCCTGAGTTGCCCTCTATCCTGATGCAACCGCCAGCCATATCGGCACCGATCCTATCGAGTCGGTCGCTCTCCGACTGGATGACGATCCGCTCTGTTACCTTACCTTCGATGGTGAACAGCTCTCCGGTATCGACCTGCCGGTTTCCCAGCCATAGAGGAATTCTTGCTATCTCATCTGCTCGCTTGCCGGCCAGATGCTCGGGGCTGAAGGGACTCATGTCCAGGCGCTGCGAAAGGCTGTTCCTCAGTTTCAGGGTCAGGGCGCTCATGCCATCACCTCCCGCAAATGGAAATGGAACTGACCCAGTTTGCCGCCATAGTTGCCGGCGGAGATACGTCGGATTCCGGCTGCAGCGCCCAATTCGCATACTGCCGAGATGCCGGTCCGGGTAGCGAGGCTTACGTCGGCATCGCTCAAACCGTTGATGACGATCTCCATCACCGATCCGATCTCCGGACCGAGCTTGGAGTTCACCAATCCCCTTAGAGAGGGGCAGTAGGCATCGTTGGTGGAGGCCGTCAAGGCCTTGTATTTCGATCCCACCTTGGAGCCGGAGCGAACGATGCCGCCGGGAAAAGGCATGATCACATTAGGCAGTTTACGCATTGCCTCGATCGCCTTTTCGCAGGCGCTGAGCGCCTGCTGCTGCGTCTCGGCGAGAACCAGAAAGTTGCCGCCGCCGACAGCGGGTATCCGGGCAACGGTCTCCTCGCACAGAAACTCGCCGTCCATCACCGGCACACGCCAATAGCGGATGCCGTCGATCTGTTTGGAGATCTGATAGCCGTCGCCGAAAAAGCGCAGATTCTTACCCAGCGGAATCCGCTTTTCGCCCTCGATACCGGCAAAGAGGGCGGTGGTGGGACAGGTCAGTACACACTGGCCTACGCGGGTCTCCAGCTGTTTCGCCAGTGCTTTGCCGGACATGCCGAAGAGCAACACACTCACACCGGGACGTCCATCGGGTGTCTCATCGGGGACGATCTCCGCTTCGATGCCCGCTTCCACACCGCAGCCGATCACCGATGTGGCGAATCCGGTCATGGTTTCGCCGGCGATGCGTGCCCAGCGGCGGTTGATGGCGGTGATGACGACACGGGTGGCGCTCATGCCGAAGGCCTCGGCGAAGGTGTCCTCGATTTCAGTGCCGTTGATGATCATGCGCGGCTTCCCGTACAGGGGTGGATATTGACCTGGCTTCCAATACCCTCGGCCATCTCGTCGTCGGAGATAACGAAGTTCTGCAGACCGATGCTGTGATAGCGTTCGAATCTGCGTTCTATCAGCTTCTCGATACCCCTGTCGTATTCCGGTCTTATGACTTGGGTCTCGCCGTTGACAGGCTGGGTAATCCGCCCCTCCTCGACAACCACTTGGCCTTGTTTGAAAACCAGCATCGGTCGCTCGAACATCCGCTCCGGATCGTCATGCTGATGATAGACGGTGATATCCGCCAAGGCGCCTGGCGCCAAGTGCCCGCGGTCTGCCATACCCAGAATCCTTGCCGGCGCGGCCCGTGTCATGATAGCGATTTCGTAGAGTGAATACTCCCGTTCCAGACTGCCCAGGTGACTGGCTGCCGCGGCCTCAGGATGGATCTGCCCCAACAGGTCGTTGCGAAAGCCTCTGTCCATCAACAGCCGGATCAGGTGGGGGTAGCAGGTGAAGGGGGCGCCGTTGGGGTGGTCGGTGGTGAGAAAGATCCGCCAGGGATCGTCCACCATCAGAAACAGCTCTAGGCCAATCGCCCACTGCAGGGCATTGACGAAGTTCCTGTCTCGGTAGCGAAAGGGCACCACGCCGCATCCCGCGTCACACTCGATATCCATACAGGTCCACTTATTGGGATGGGCATGGTTGTGGTTGGCATGTTGGGCCATGGTGTCGCCCGATATGGTGACCGTCTGACCGAACATCACCTGGCCAACATCGATAGAGATATTGGAGTGGTTGTTGACGGCCTCGGCAATCTCCGCCGCCGAGGAGGAGAACCTTTTGTCTCCCTCCGTACCATAGCTGTGGAACTGGATATGGGTGAGATGAATAGGGAATCCTTCGGCTGCCTCCATGGTTGCCAGGGTCGAGAGATAGTTACCCGGCACGCCCAGATTGCTGGCATGGACATGCAGCGGATGGGGCACTCCCAGTTCGTTCAGGGCACGGCTCAGTTTCCGCACAATGTCACGTGGAGTGATCCGGTAGTGGGGATGGGAATCGTCCACATCCAGTGCCCGCTGGTTGAACTTGAAGGCATTGATGCCGCCGGGATTGACCACCTTGATGCCGATACACTGGGCTGCGTGCAGGGTCCAAGCCACGTAGTCATTGAGGGTTTGCTGTTCGGCCCCTTCGGACATCAGCTGCAGTAACAGGTCATCATTGCCCAGCATGGCGTAGCCGCCGGTGTCGATCATCGGCGTATCGGCCATCTCCATGTGGGCCTGGCGGGCATTGGCCGGTAGTACGGCTGGTTCGAAGCAACTTGTGTAACCCATCTCCGCGTAGCGGTACCCCGCTGTTAAAGTGGAGGGGATGGCGTAACCGCCGCCTGAGCGTGTCAGGCCGGTCTTCGGCCTGACCGCCCCACGTTGATCCTCTGGCAGCATGGTGCGCGCGATATTGACCTTGCCGCCGCCGATGTGGGTATGCATGTCAATGGCGCCGGCCATGATGATTTTGCCGTGCAATGCATACGTCCGTTGGACGGTTTCGCTGTCGGCCGGCGCAGCGACGATCTCACCGTCTCGGATATAGAGATCCCTGATGTCGCCATTGATCTCATTGGCGGGGTCGTAAACCTTGCCGCCTGTAAGTTTGATCAGCATGCGGGCGCACTTTCAGGCTCGCCGGCGGAGGGCGGCAGCCGTTCAGTCAACTGGTTGACAACAAGACTGACCGGCGGTAGGCCGGCATCTCTTAACTTGCCGAGGGGTAACGAACAGACGCCATCACTGCGGTACCAGTGTCCCTGGTGGTCGATGCCCGGGACGCCAACGGGTATGTAGAGGGATGGTTGCTGTTCGAAAACCATGCCGGCATGGCCAAGCACGATGGTCGGAGTCACGGTTGGTGGAGGCGGGGCTTGCGGTGAGAGTGAGGAGACCCACAACAGCAGATCGCACTCACCGCATGTAATCAGCTCCTGCCAGCGGTAGAGCAATGGATCGTGCTCCGGATAACCGCGTTGCAGCCGGGTGCGCAATGGGTAACCGAGCTGCCAGGTGCAGACCTGGTTACTGGTGATATCCGCCTGGGTGCCGGCCAGCGGGAGGGCGGCGCTGCGGGTATTGGCATTGAGTTCTTTGACCAAGTCCACCAGACTCTGAACGACCAGTTCGGCATGGGGCAAGGCGAGTTCCGCCGCGCTCCATGAGATAACGCTGTATTGTGCGGCCTTGAGTTGTTCGGCCAGCACTGTCAGTGAATTGCCCAGACCGTCTCCAAGCCGGTTCGGATCGACCGGTCTTTCGGCGACGAGGCCGCGTAACAGTCCCACCGCGTCTGATAACGATTCGATCTCCGTTGTGATCACCGTCGGATTTAACTGCGCCAACTCGTTCGGTATGCTGTGCCGTCGCCAGGGGCCGAGCAATACAAGCTTTCGTTCAGTGGCTTCAATGAAGAGACTCTCTTCGGGGTGCAGCACGCGTTCGATCAGTCGCGGAAAGCGATCGATGCATTGGTTGCCTACCAACACGACCAGGTCGGCCCGATTGCGTACCTCGGTGAAGGTGGTGGTGAACCAGCCATTATCCTGCACTACGCGTATATTGCGAAACATGGCATCGCCATTGAGGTGATCCAAGCTGGCACCGCACCGGTCGGCCAGTGCAAGGATACTGCGCATGCCGTTGACGTCTGTGGCAAGTCCGGCGAAGAGCGGCGATCGTGCCTGCCGCAACAACGTTGCGCCATAATCCAGCGCCTCTTCCAATGTGACCGCCTTGCCGTCGATCATGGGGGATTGATCGGCATGATTGAAAGCGGTGTCGTAGAATGTACGTGCCAGATTACACCCATTCTGTATCGACTTCAGATGCCCACCGCTCAACTCGATTTTCAGATCATCGCAACTCAATCCACAGCAGGGACATGTTACCCCGTTCATCGTCTGTTCGATTTCATTGTTCCACATGCTATGTTGATGACCCTGCCAATGAGTGGTGCTTGGATATATCGATTCACGAGTTAGTGCAGAAAACGTGCCACTAAAAAATGTCCGGATTTGATTGGCCTTTGTACGTCCTAGATATCTGTCTTCACAGCTCGCATAAGGTTACGCCAGAGTTGGGCAGTGTGGAAATAAAGATTCATCACTATCCAAACCATGGAAGAGGTGAGGCATATCGGTATTGCATCATGTTGTCGATAGCTGTCCACAGCCTCGATGGATAACTCGGATCAACTGTTAACTGCTGGGGCAGGGCAGGTGACACATTGGTCCAACTCAGGCGCATTTACCGTCTAAGCTAGAATCTGAACTTGGCAATGAACCGGATGTAAAAAAAGCCGGCAATTGTTTCCCTGAAAAGCCTTGCCTTTGACAAGATTTGCATCTATGGACGCTTGATTGTCCGTCGACTTGCAGCATAACGCGCTGACTGTTGGCGGGTAGGCGGAAATGCCATAGGACTACAACACTCCGAACTTGAATGGCAGGCATGTAATTTGCAGTGGGATAGTGATAATGCAAAATCATATAGACAAACTGGTGACAAACCCCTCCAAGCCGATCACTGCAGGATACAGTGTCGAAGTCGATGCGCCGGCACGGTTGCACCTGGGCTTCCTCGATCTGCACGGTGGTTTGGGCAGGCGCTTTGGCAGCATAGGTTTGACCATCGACACACTGGCGACGCGTCTGCGTGCCGAGAGATGCGACGAGATCACAGCCAGGGGTCCGGGTGCTGAACGGGCACTTAGATATGCCAGGTCTTATATTGAGACGCAAGGCATCGAGGGAGGTGTCGAACTCAATCTGCTGCAAGCGATACCCGATCATGTCGGATTGGGTTCGGGTACTCAAATGGCACTGGCGGTGGGTACAGCGATTGAACGACTTTACCGAGGCGAGGGTGACAGCGCTGCAATTGCGAGAACACTAAACCGAGGTGCCCGTTCCGGAATCGGTATAGGTGCCTTCGAGCAGGGTGGCTTCATACTCGATTGCGGTCGTAGCGAGGAGAAGGAGGTACCCCCCGTTGCTGTCAGATTGCCATTTCCCGAGAAGTGGCGCGTACTGCTGCTTTTGGATACACGAGAACAGGGATTGCATGGCGCGCAAGAGGTGACGGCATTCTCCGAACTACCGGAGTTCCCGGAACAGGCGGCTGCTCATCTCTGCCGTCTGGTCATGATGCAGGTACTGCCAGGTGTGCTTGAAGGCCAGCTTACACCGGTTACGAATGCCATCGGCGAGATTCAACAGGTGGTGGGCGACCATTTTGCTCCGGCCCAGGGCGGGCGATTCACCAGTCCGATTATTTCCGCCGCCCTGGAGTGGGCCATCGAGAAGGGGTATATCGGTGTTGGTCAGAGCTCATGGGGACCAACGGGTTTCATACTGCTGGGAGACGTTTCCCAGGCCCGGCGGCTAGAACGCGAACTGAAACAACACTTCGGAAAACTCTCATCGTTCCGTTGTCAGCTGGTGGCTGCGCGCAACCAGGGTGCGGAGGTGAATTTGTTACCGCAACCAACAAGGTTAATACAAGAAAAGCGAGTTTAGTTGATGGAAAAACCCTTTCTGCTACATATGCTGACTGCAACCAAGAACCACAGCCCATTCGATGTGAATATGGCGTACGATGCGGGCTGGACCGCCTGTACCCCCTATACAGACGTTACCCTAGATGAGGTGCGTGATCTGGTGCAGGATGCGATCTTCTCCCGCGGTCCAAAGGGGGTCAAACGGACTGGCATCTTCGTGGGCGGGCGGGATACTCATCTGGCCATGGAGATGATGCAGGCGGCAAAAAAATCAATGGTGCCGCCGTTCGAGGTCTCACTGTTTGCCGATCCCAGCGGCGCCTTCACCACCGCTGCGGGTATGGTTGCATGCGTTGAACGTGAACTGAAAAAGAGCCAAGCAGGGGGGCTGCAAGGTAAACGGGTTGTTGTCTTTGGCGGTACCGGGCCGGTCGGTTCAACAGCGGCCATGTTGGCCGCCAATGCAGGCGCCGAGGCGATAATCGTCAGCCACCATTCATTGGCCAAGGCAGAGAGCGTAGCGGATCTCTGTAATCAGCGTTATGGATCGGCCCTGTCGGGTGCCGATGGCAGCAACGAGGCATCGATCGCCGACCTGGTAAGCGAGGCCGATGTGGTATTTAACGCTGCCACGGAGGGGGTTCAAGTGCTGAACAGCAGCCAACTCCTGAAAGCCGAAAGGCTGAAGGTGGCCTGTGATGTCAATGCAGTGCCGCCTGAGGGAATAGAAGGTGTTGGCGTCATGGACGATGGGGTACCGATAAGCGGCTCACCCAGCGGTGCAATCGGTATCGGTGCATTGGCGGTAGGTAACGTAAAGTACCAGACCCAGCACCTGCTGTTAAAGCGGATGTATGAGACCGGTGATCCGGCATTTCTCGATTTCAACAACGCATTTGAGGTGGCACGCGAGTATGTCGGCTAATACCACCTCTCTGTTGATTCTGGCGAACAGCGGCCGGGCTATAGCCGAGTCGGCACATCGAGGTGGCTACCGGGTTACACTCCTCGATGGATTTTGTGATCGAGACACCCTGCTCATCGCCGACTGTTGGCCCGTCACGCAGGGTTTCTCAAACCTCGATGTGGACATGTTTGTCGAAGAGATTGCATCCCTCTTTCCCGGCGATCCTTGCGGAGTGGTCTATGGAGCAGGATTGGAGGAGTCGACATCGCTATTGAAACGCCTGTCGAATTTCTGCCATTTGCTAGGCAATGATCCTTCGGTACTCGACCTGTTGCGCAGGCCACGGCGTTTTTTTTCACTGCTTGACCGGCTGCAGATTCCCTATCCGGAAGTAAGCTATGTAGCGCCATACTCGGCAACAGGGAGAAACTGGCTGATCAAACGGGCCGCCAGCTGCGGCGGTCAGGGTGTCGCCTATTTCTCCGCGGAACATGCCGCGGCAGATTCCACCTGCTATTACCAGAAATTCATTCCGGGCCAAGTGATGTCCGTGCTGTTTATCGCAGATGGTAAAAGACATCACAGCATCGGATACAACATGCTTGGGATTACAGGATCCACTACACCGGCGCCCTTTCTCTATAGCGGTGCCATCGGCCAAGTCTCCCTGCAGGATGTTGTACGTAGCCAGATCGAACTGGCAGTAGATAAGCTGGTATCGGATCTTGGGTTGCGGGGGATTAACAGCCTGGACTTCATTCGCAATGATGCAGGAGTCTTCGTAATCGATTTGAATCCAAGACCTACGGCCACCCTGGATCTCTATGAACATCTGATTCCCGACGGTTGGATCAAACACCATATAGAGGCCTGCCGCGGAGAACTGCCGGTGGTTCCGATAGTCGGCTCGACTGTGATGCATGGCCACCAGATTATCTATGCGCCGCGAGATATCGAAATACCCGTTGAGATGTCATGGCCGCAATGGGTCAAGGATCGTCCGTCGGCTGGAACCAGGATTATCGAAGGGCAGCCATTGTGCAGTCTGTACGCCGAAGGCGCCGATGCCGCGGAGGTCGAAGCAGAGTTACATAGACACCGTGATGAAATTTTACGGATGCTCGGCTCATCTTTATATCAATCGCTACCACGTATGGTGGCAGTATGAGCCGTCCCAGCATCAACGCATTGACTGCCCCCCTGGTGGAATCGTTGGTGGCTGATGCGGAAATGCTGCGTCTCGGAATCGAGCGGCTTGAAAATGGCTGTCTGCTGGTGGATGCGGGGATCCATGTGAAGGGTTCTCTGGAGGCAGGGCGGCGTATCGCAGAAATCTGTCTTGGCGGACTTGGCCGTGTCAGCCTCAGCGGTAGCGGTCCGGTCCCGGGCTGGCCGCTTTCGCTACATGTACATGCCGCCGATCCGGTGCTTGCCTGCCTTGGCAGCCAGTATGCGGGCTGGAGCCTGTCGCACAAAGAAGAGGATAAGAAAGGCTTCAATGCTCTGGGTTCCGGGCCAGGCAGGGCACTCTCCCTCAAAGAGCCCCTGTTCAATGAGCTGGGTTATCGAGATCAGGCGGACCAGACCTGCCTTGTGCTCGAGGTGGACCGGTTCCCTCCACTGCCCCTATGCCAGAAGATCGCGCGGGATTGCGGCATCGATATGGATGCATTGACCCTTATTCTGACGCCCACCGGCAGTCTCGCCGGTACGGTGCAGATTGTCGCACGGGTGCTGGAGGTGGCGATGCACAAATCCCACGAGCTGGGTTTTGACCTGCATTCGATACAGGATGGCATGGGCAGTGCGCCATTGCCGCCGCCGGCCCCCGATTTTCTCACTGCCATGGGACGCACCAACGACGCCATTCTCTTTGCCGGATCGGTACAACTCTTCGTCAGTGGAGAGGACGCGCAGGCAGAGAAGCTTGCCATTGATCTGCCGAGTAGTGCTTCCAGGGACTATGGGCGTCCCTTCGGCGAGGTTTTCAAAGACTACGAATACGACTTTTTCAAGATCGATCCCATGCTGTTCAGTCCGGCACGGGTGATGGTCAGCGTACTCGAGAGCGGTAACAGCTATGCAGCGGGTGCTCTCGATACCGCGCTGATGGCGGCATCCTTCGGTATCGAATCATGAACAGACGTATCGCCATCTTTACCGATGATCCAGGTTGGCATGGCGCACGTCTGCGCGAGGCGTTTGAACTGCACGGTTGCAGTTGTGAGTTTGTCTCGCTGCAGCAGTGCGGATTCGATATAAGCGGTGCAGGAGAGAGCCTGCTGATACCAGGCCATGAGACCCTGCCCGATGGGGTGTTCGTGCGTGGCGTGCCTGGTGGTTCTCTCGAACAGGTCGTGCTCTATCTCGATATTCTGCATGCCCTCAAGCATCTCGGTGTGTGCGTCTACAACGATGGTCGCACCATAGAGCGTAGCGTTGACAAGGGAATGACCAGTTTTCTGTTGCACACGGCCGGAATTCCAACGCCTCCCACCTGGGTGGTCGGTCAGGAGCACGATCTGACGAGAATCGTGATGTCTGAGTTCAAGACTGGCCACCAACTGGTCCTGAAACCCCTGTTCGGCTCTCAAGGTAACGGTCTGGTGCGTATTCGTAATGGAGACACTCTTCCCGGGCAGGCACTTTATAACGGTGTCTTCTATCTGCAAAGGTTCATTCACACTGGCAACGAGGGTGCCCATGATTGGCGGGTATTCGTAATTAATGGTCAGGCAGTCGCCGCCATGCTGCGTCGTGGCAAGGGTTGGATCAGCAATGTGGCGCAGGGTGCACGGTGCCATCCGGCCGTGCTTGACCAGGAGTTGAAAGAGCTCGCCGAAGCCGCCTCCAATGCATTGGCGATGAGTTATGCAGGTGTCGATATCCTGCGCGATGACAAGGGTCAAGCCTATGTCATCGAGGTCAACAGTATACCGGCATGGAAAGGCCTGCAGCAGGTCTGTCAGATGGATATCACGCAACTGCTGGTGGACGATTTTCTCTCCCGTTGCCTTAGCGGTTCACTGACGGAGGTAATCTAATGACTGGATTGCCATCACAATACAGTAATATCAGGGCGCAGATCTCCACTGCTTATCGTCAAGCCTGCCTGAGTGAGTTGGATGCGCTGAAACCGGGTAATGTGCACCGTTTTTCTGATGGTCACGGTATGACCTTGGAGGATTTCATCACCAGTGCCACTGTCAGTGCCGAGCCTCTGACAACACTGGAGCTGGGACTGGGAGAGAGGATCTATAAAGCGGTCGAGGTTACCCGCGAGGCAGTCAGTTGCAATACCAATCTCGGTATTCTGATGCTGTGTGCGCCGTTGATTCAGGCTGCATATGACCAGAGCCTGCATCCAGGCACATTACGCGACAAGCTTGGCAAGGTCCTGCTTGAAGTCGATGCAAAACAGATGGATTGGCTGTTCCGTGCCATTCGACTGGCCGCACCGGGCGGGCTGGGCCAATCCGATAAACATGATGTCTTCGAGACGCCCAGTGCGGGTTTGATCGAAGTGATGGCCCATGCAGCGGATCGCGATCAGATCGCCCGACAATACGCCTGTGGCTTCGCGGACCTTTTCGACTTCGCCCTACCTCGGCTGCGCAGCTACGAGGCGCGTTGGCAAAGCAAGGAGTGGGCGGTCACGGGTCTGTTCCTCAGTCTGCTGGCGCGCTTTCCCGATACCCATATACAACGCAAGCAAGGGCTCTACAAGGCGGTTGCGACCAGTCTGCATGCGGCCGAGTTGGTGGAAGGATTGTCCCAAGCTGAGATGCCGGAACACTACCAATTACGTCTGCTCCAGGCAGACAACGAATTCAAGCGTGAAGGTGTCAATCCAGGCACATCGGCAGACTTGACGGTCGCCACACTGTTTATCTCATACCTGGAATCGATGCTTGCTGCGTTTGAACATAATACGGGATTTACCCGTGTCCGCGATTCCCGCCCGGAAGAGGTGGGGATACGAAGTTAACTCTCAATAACAAGTAAGGAGAAACTGATATGCCAGTTATCAATAGAACGATGGTCGGAGAATCGCTGGTCGGAGACGGCAACGAGGTTGCACATATTGATCTCTTGATCGGTCCAAGAGGTTCCGCAGCGGAAACAGCCTTCTGTAACGGTCTGGTCAACAACAAGGACGGATTTACCTCGTTGCTGGCGGTTGTCGCTCCCAATCTGGCCTGTAAACCCAGCACCATGATGTTCAACAAGGTGACCATCAAAGGCGCCAAGCAAGCGGTACAGATGTTCGGCCCTGCTCAACGCGGTGTTGCCATGGCGGTCGCCGATTGCGTCGAAGACGGCACCATCCCCGCCGATGAGGCCGACGATGTCTTCGTCTGTGTCGGTGTATTCATCCACTGGGAGGCTGAGGATGACGCCAAGATACAGGACTACAACTACCAGGCCACCAAGGAGTCGATCAAACGTGCTGTTGCCGGCGAGCCCAAGGCCAGTGATGTTGTTGCACAGAAGGGATCGGTATCACATCCTTTTGCCGCACATGATTGATACTTACATGATGATGTCGTCGTCACAGGGAAGTGCGGACGGCTGACTCGAGAGCCATTCCGAGCATCTGAAAAGGCGACAGGTGGTGGCCGGAAGCGAGCAGGTCGTTAATTGCCGGCAGTTTCGGCAGTAGCAGGCAGATAAGAACAACAAGGGTCTGCTGACGGTTCCGGTGTGTTTGTTATTAACCGATAGTGGAGGCTGAATATGCAATGCCTTGAATGTGGCAGTGCGGTTGCCAATCTGGACAACAATCATTTGCTTCGCTGTTGTTCACTGACACTACAGGAGTACGCCATCCGGCACCACCTGCCTCTGGATCTTCTGATCGATCGTGAGCAGGTAAATCGGATAGATGCCCTGCAGGACTATCCGCGAGCCAAGGCCTATCCATCAGAACAGGCACGCGCCATTTTCAGAGGACTGAAGTGGGGGGGATTACTGCGTAGAGAAGATTCCTTCACCGTTGTACCGGGGGAGATCAGGCGGCTCGATTTGCTGCTATGGAGTCTACAATGGCTGAATGAATATGGATTTCTCTATCGTCAGGAATACAGCTATGAGGATGACACCCATCGAGTGGTTGCGGTCAATCGTCTGAAGGTACCCACGGCTTACCTGGCGCTGAGTGCGGAAGCACACCTCTCCCCGGTTCCACCCCCGGATTTTTTATTGAGTCTGGCCGTGCTTGTCGCCCATATCGGCGAACTGCAGGCCGGATACCTGTTCTTGCAACTTCCGGAGCGGGCTGCCGGGGAGACGATAATGGCGGAGGCTTCCCGCCACGGTATTGAATTCAGGGAACTCGATGCGGCAGACCACCCCGATGGTTTGTTACTGCGCACCTTGACACGATCAGATACGGCACACCTGCTGGCACTGATCAGAGGAAATCTGATGGGGATGCCCGGCGTCATGGAAAGGTTCGAGCAGAAAACCCCGGAGGTGACAGTATCGAAAGAGCTGGTATTCGACGCCGCTCACTTCATTACAGATCATCCGGCAAAATGTTCCAACCTGCATGGCGGCCGCTATCTGCTGCATGTTAAGGTCAGGGACCGCATCGATCCGGTAACCGGCTGCGTGGTGGATTACGGTTATTTGAAGCGGGTGGCCACGAAGCGCGTGATCGACAGGTTCGACCACCACAATCTGAACTATGCCACATCCGAGTTGGCTTGGCGCTCGAGTACCGAGATGCTGTGCGTCTTTATTTGGGAGCAGTTGATCGAATATCTTCCTGGGCTGGTTGAATTGCAGTTATATGAAACCACCCAGTCCTGGTGTAACTACAGCGGTCCCAGTCTGGAGGCATTTCAGCAATCTGGCAGCGATAGCCTGTTGACCTACTTCATCGAGCGGAATTTGGGAGAGTCGCAGCTGCGTGACCTGATCAGGGATAAGCCGCCCACCCTGGAGGTTATCGCCAAATCGCAGTCTTAGTCCTGTAACGGACCCTAGGCATTGATGAAGCGATCGATGTCCCGGTGATCAATTGCCCCCTGATGGAGGGCGGTGGAGAGCAGGACACCGGCAGCACCGATTGAACGAAGCTGCTCGAGATCCTGTTGATCCCTAATGCCTCCCGCGGCGTAGAGTCGAAGCCGGGGTTGCAGGTTCAGTAACTGTTGTAGCCGGGCAATGTCGGGACCGCTCGAAGTACCCACCCGAGACAGTGACATGACGATCACGTCTTCGGGCCATCGATCGGCTTGCCGGTCGAGATCGGCGGGGCCTTTGAAGCGGTCGTCTTGATAGTCCAAAGAGAGGACGGGAGAGGGAAGCGATGTAAGTAGATGAGCAAGTTCTTCGCAACTGACAATGGATTCTGTACCGATTACCGGGCGGGCAAAACCGCACAACCGCCCCAGGTCGGTCAGCCCGTTGTCTACCCACAGGATTATATCGGGATGGTCGAGGTGGAGCGCGTATATCAACTCGAGATTCGAGCCGCTTCCACCTATGGCATCGAGATCAGCAATATAGAGGGTATCGAATGGGTAGAGATCCAACAGTGCTGACAACACCTCCTGCGGCCTACTGGAATGACACAAGGGGGTATCGGCTGCTGCATAAGCATGACGCTTGCCGCTGTTCGCAACAACGACACGGTTATGCATCATATCTATGACTGGTATGAGCTTCATCAACGCGGGCAAATAACCATGCGAGTCTTTGTTTTCGAGTATATTACGGGTGGAGGGATGCTGAACAGCCCCTTGCCGCCATCTCTTGCGGAAGAGGGGGACATTATGCTCAAGGCATTGATTTCCGACCTCATGGAAATTACCGGTATCGAAATCCATACAACCCGCGACGCCCGGTTGGGTAGGCCCGATCTGCCGATCGAGTTCCATATGCTGCATGACCTGGAAGATTTCGCCATGGCTTGGCACGAGTGCATGGAAAACACCGACGCGGTATGGCCCATCGCGCCGGAGTTCTCAAACGTACTGGAACATATCAGCGAAACCGTCATAAGCCATGGAAAACTGCTGTTGAACAGCCCGCCACAGGCGGTACACACCGCATCCAGTAAGCTGATGACATCCAGCTGTCTGGTAGAACGTGGTATCGCTGTAGTACCTACCTATAGATTCGAGGATAGGATACCCGATCATCCAGGCAGCTGGGTCTTAAAACCTGATGACGGAATCGGCTGTCACGGAATTAGAATCTGCCGTGACCGAGATGACCTGTATCAGCAATTCGAGTCGCTCCCTGCAGGCAGTGATTATGTAATACAGCCTTTCGTTCACGGTACGCCAACCAGTCTCAATATATTGGCGCGCAAAGGTGAGGCCTTCGTATTGAGCGTCAATCACCAGCGCATAGCCGTAACCGACAACAGATTTGTACTGCTGGGCTGTGTAGTGAATGGCCATTTGAACAAGAGGGCCCGCTTTCACAGACTTGGACGAGAAGTGGTGGCCGCAATACCCGATCTGTGGGGTATCATTGGGATCGATATCATCGATACGGATAAGGAGTTGCAGGTGTTGGAAGTCAACCCGAGAATCACCACATCATATGTCGGATTGAAAGAGTCAACGGGGATTAATCCAGCATCAATGGTGTTGGATCTGTTGAACGACAAGTTTCCATTGCCAGACCGGATTCTGCAGGAGTCGGTGGTGGATGTGAACCTGGAGTACGCCGGTGCCGCATGATGCGATATTGGGTTGGGATCTCGGTGGCGCCCATACCAAGGCGGCACTCATCGATAGCCGTGGCTGCGTGGAAAGAGTAGAGCAGATACCCTGTCCGTTATGGCAGGGGTTGGAGTATCTTGATTCAGGTATAGATTCGGTAGTGGAGAGGATCGGCAATAGCAGCGGCCTTAAACATGCGGTTACCATGACGGGTGAGCTGGTCGATCTTTTTCCCGACCGGGATGCCGGTGTAAAGGCACTGATCGATACGATGGGCCGCCATTTTTCAGGCGCAAGTCTGGCGATCTATGCAGGATCCGCCGGATTCCTGAATCCTGAGAATGCGGTCAGGCACTCGCCGCAAGTGGCATCGGCCAACTGGCTCGCTACCGCATCCTGGGTCGCCAGCCGTTTGCCGGAGGGTTTACTGGTCGATGTAGGAAGCACCACCACCGACCTGATAGCATTCGCTGACAAGCAGGTGTTGGCATGCGATTATAGCGATCATCAGCGGCTGGTCAGTCAGGCCCTGATCTACACAGGTGTGGTGCGTACACCTCTGATGGCGATTACTGACAAAGTCCCGTTTGCGGGAGAGTGGGTCTATTTAATGGCGGAGCATTTTGCGACTACAGCGGATATCTATCGTTTGAACGGCGAACTGCCTGAAACCGCCGATCTGCTTCCCAGTGCGGACAACGGTGAGAAAAGCGTCAACGGTAGCGCTCGGAGATTGGCGCGCATGCTGGGACTGGATGTCGATGCCACTGACATCGATGGCTGGTGCGGGGTATCCCGATATATCGCTGAACAGCAGTTGCGCCAGCTTGTCGACGCCTGTGAAAGGGTACTCTCCAGACCCGGATTCTCGACCTCCGCACCTCTTGTTGGCGCCGGTGTCGGACGATTCCTGGTCGAGCGCATCTGTCATCGATTGGCGAGGCCCTATGTGGGTGTCGAGGAGTTGTTCACCTGTGCCAAGTGGATGGAGACCAAGGTCGCCGAGTGTGCACCGGCTGTGGCGGTCGCCAGTCTGGCCAAGGATCGTGCCCCATGAACCGCCTAACCCTGGATTTCCCCTACCGAGAGGATAGCAGTGAGCTGTTCGAGGCCTTGGCGCATTTGCCGTGGGCGGCCTTTCTGGACAGTGGTAGTCCCCATAGCCTGCAGGGGCGGTACGATATCCTTTCGGCAGATCCCGTTCGTATACTCATAACGCGCGGAGAGCAGACCCGGATTCAGCGCAACGACGGCCATGTGGACATCTCTCGGGAAGATCCGTTCCAGCTGCTGCGGGAAGCGCTTGGACCTGCGGTCGAGAGCGTTGAGGGCTTTCCTTTCTGCGGTGGTGCGATAGGTTATTTTGGTTATGATCTGGGCCGTCGTCTTGAACGGCTGCCAAGTCTCGCCGAGGATATAGAGCATCTGCCTGAGATGGCGGTCGGCATTTACGACTGGTCTTTGGTGGTCGATCATCAGGAGCGACGCAGTTGCCTGGTCGGGCGGAATCCGGCCCGTCTCGAAAGATATCGCAGACTGCTGCAGCGGGTTCTGGCTCGCTCGACTCAGACCCCGACTGCTGTACCTTATCGTGTACTGGGCGAAGTCTGCTCGAATATGACCCGGGACGAGTACCTTGCTTCCATCGCGAGAATCAAACGCTATATCCTGGATGGGGACTGTTACCAGGTCAATTTCGCACAGCGTTTCTCAGTTGCTGCCGAGGGCAACCCCTGGCAGGCCTACAAGGGACTGCGTCAGCTGAATGCGGCTCCCTTCGCCGCCTATTTGAATATGCCTCACTGCCAGGTATTGAGCACGTCGCCCGAGCGCTTCCTCGAGGTCCGAGGTGGTCGTGTAGAGACCAAACCCATAAAGGGAACGGCACCCAGGGGAGAGGATCCGATAGAGGATATGATGCTTGCGGAAATGCTCAAAAACAGTACCAAGGATCAGGCGGAGAACCTCATGATCGTCGATCTGTTGCGCAATGACTTGGGCAAGGTATGTGCAACCGGCAGCGTTGAGGTGCCGGAGCTCTTCAAGCTGGAGAGCTATGCCAGGGTGCATCATCTCGTCAGTAAGGTTGTTGGCAGGCTGGCAAAGGGAGAGGATGCACTCTCCTTGTTACGCGCCTGTTTTCCAGGCGGTTCTATTACTGGCGCACCGAAACTGCGTGCGATGGAGATCATCGAGGAATTGGAGCCCCATCGGCGGGGCATCTACTGTGGTTCAATTGGCTACATCGGCTTCAACGGCGATATGGATTGCAATATCGCAATTCGAACAATGGTCCACTCCGAAGGAACCACACGTCTCTGGGCAGGGGGCGGCATTGTCGCCGATTCCGATCCCGAGGCGGAGTATCGGGAGACTTACCACAAGGCCTCCGCACTGCTGGATCTGCTGCAACGAATGGAACAGATGAATAGCGAAAGATGTGGGTAGTAAAGCTGGGAGGCAGCCTGTTCAATTCAGCCAATCTGAGAGATTGGTTGGCTGTCTTGGCAAATGCCGGATCGCTGGTCATCGTTCCCGGGGGAGGACCTTTCGCCGATCAGGTCAGGCTGGCGCAACATCACTGGCAATTTGATGATTCAGCCGCTCACCTCATGGCGCTGCTGGCCATGGAGCAGTTCGGTCGGATGCTTTGCGGCCTGCAGACTGGGCTGGCTGCCGCAGCAAACCAATCCCAGATAGACGAGGCGCTTTGGCGAGGTGAGACGCCGGTCTGGATGCCGACTGCCATGGTCATGGCCGATCCCAAAATCAGACATAGCTGGGAAGTGACATCCGATTCACTTGCCGCATGGCTTTGTGGAAAACTTGATATCGAAAAGCTGCTTCTGGTGAAATCGGTACTCCTCGATAGCAAGAGCCCGCCGGTGGATAAGCTTATGGAAGCCGGCATTGTCGATGCACAATTCAGAGCGTTTCTTGAGCGGAACACTATCCAGGCCTGGGTGTTGGCTGGAGGCGATCATGCCAGTTTCGTGAAGCTGCGTCAGGGCAACAGGGATGTCGCTGCCAAAATCGATACCGGAGAAGGGTATTAACCCCAATAATTTGCATCTATAAGCTAGGGCCTGTTAACACTGATCCAATGCGCCCCGTTGCGCCTGAAAAAGCGCCAATCAAGGCGCACCCCAAGGGCACTTCCTTCGGGGCGCACCCCAAGGGCTGGGTCTGTTTTTGCACCCAGCGGCGTTATCATTCGCTCATGTAGCCGGGCACACCACGCTCATTCTACCTTGCTGGGCACAAAAACAGACCCAGCAGGGCGTATTGGATCAGTGTTAGCAGGCCCTAGGCTGCATGCCCTTGTCCGCGGCATCGATCGAACTCGAAATTGACAGGCTCTTGTGCACGAATTGGCTGCATGCGTATCTCTCTTTTGGGCTAAATCTGACGGTTTATTGACCAATAAATACCTACAAAGCTTCAGTAATTTCTCTAAAAGCCTAATAACAAATTGAAAATAAGGAAATTGTCAATTGTCAATGCCTTGCCGGCATAGGTTATGCAGAATATTAGTATGATCTGATGTTTGTACCACTCATGAGATATGTACATAAGCTTTTTCTAAAGTACTCTATCTAGATACCGCTATAGATTACATCAGACTACTGATGGCCTGGCAGATGCGGCAAGGAATCCTCCTCTCAAAAGGGTCGTCCCATAGTTTTTTTGACTGGGGGTTATTATGGAATTATGTGCTGTACTGCTGTCATGGGTGTTCACCCTTTCTGATTACCATCGCGTTGATAATGAGTGTCCCGAAATGCGGATGGTGACCCACAGCTGGTTGGAGGAACGCGCCTGTAACGGACGTTCCTGCAAGGTGCTGGGCTGGTATCCCGGTGACGGGGATGTGGTCTATCTCGATGACCGAATGGATCTGGAAAACAATATCTTCCATACCTCCGTTGCCCTGCACGAAATCGTTCACTGGCTTCAAGGCAAACAGGGCGCATTACTTGAAAATTGCGAACAAAGCATTGCAGCGGAACGTGAAGCCTACAATATTCAGAGTCAATTTCTGGTCGAATACGGCACCTACTATCCTGTAGGGTCTGTTCTACCGATGTTGCGCTGCGAAGAACATGAATCGTAAAGAGAAGAGCTAAATCCTGATAACACTCGTCCACTCGGCCCTGCCGGTGTTGTTTTTTCATCCGGCAAGACAGAGTCTCTCTTAAATCCACTGCTTATGGCGGAGCAAAGCTCCAGCTTGGATTACCGTCCCAAGAAGCGGGGTGGCAACCAGTCAATATTCCAACTCTAAAAACAGGAAAGCGGACCACACATCACAATCGGCTTCAGCCGTCACAGGCTTTGCATATTTGAGACACAGGCTGTGTCATTCGCGCCATACCACTCTTATACCGCATTGTCGGTTACCGCATTTCCTTTACATAAAGTACTTTCCGTCGACCCGATTCCAGGCTAATTGCGGCATGATTGAATGGGCCTTAAATAAACACCATAAGCGCCAAATTCGGCGGTTTTTTTGGTTCCCTCTTCCGAAATGCCGCTATTTTATCTCTGAATTAACTGTAATTCCGGACGCTTATGTGCGATTCCGCAATTCTAATTGGATCCAATCTTGCATTGCTATCCATGGCCGGGTTGACGCTTACCTGGTGCCCCATAATACTTGTGGACCAGGGACTAAGGCTTATCAGCATAACTACATACGGAGCCAACCTTTGCAAAACCAGTCTCAAACATTCGCGGTAGACGTCCATCCTGGAGAGTTGCATTTCAACTCGGCCCATTTCATCACTTTTGGCAACAGCTGTGAAAATCTGCATGGCCACAATTTTCATCTCCGCATTCAGGCCTATGGCGACAATAACGATGACGCATTCGTGATCGATTTCGTCCAACTCAACCGCTTTGCCGCCGAAATCTGTGCAGGACTCCATGACAAGGTTCTGCTGCCGGGCAAGAGCGACGAGGTCACAATCAAGGAGAGTGGTGATCAAATAGAGGTTTCGAGTTATGACAAGGTGTTCTCCCTGCCGCTCGGCAACTGCCTGATACTGCCTGTAGCGAACACTACAGCTGAGATGCTTGCCTGGTACATTATGGAATCTTTGCTGCCAAAACTCGATGCGTGTGCCGCCTTGACCCACGTGGAGACCCTGGAAGT
This sequence comes from Candidatus Thiodiazotropha sp., assembly GCA_040791665.1. Classification (GTDB taxonomy): domain Bacteria; phylum Pseudomonadota; class Gammaproteobacteria; order Chromatiales; family Chromatiaceae; genus Thiodiazotropha. The sequence continues at coordinate 176,643 of JBFNNX010000026.1, forward strand.
GGCTGTGGAAGAGGGGGATCATCAGTGGGGCATCTGCCGACGCGTGGTCCACTCGGTAGGTGATTGAGATGGGTTTGTCGAGGGAGCAATGCGGTGGTTGAAAAGATCCTTTTTCTGACCGGCTCCCTGGCTGAGAAGCAGCTCAACCGGGTGTTGCAGGAGATGGCCTCTGAGGCGTTCGAGTGGCGGGTGTACAATCTCGGCCTCAAGGTGGCGGCGCTGATGACCGCCGATATGATTAAACGCCGCCTCAATGAGGTCGGTGATGCGCAACGGATCCTGGTGCCGGGTCGCTGTCGGGGTAATCTGGAGGAACTGAGCCATCACTTCGGCATTCCCGTAGAACGGGGTCCGGAGGAGTTGATGGATCTGCCCCGCTTTTTCGGTTACGAAGGCAAGACACCCGATCTCGACAGCTACGATGTGCGAATCTTCGCGGAAATCGTCGACGCCCCCAATCTCAGTATCGAGGTAATCCTGCAACAGGCTGCGGCGTATGCAGCCGATGGTGCCGATGTCATCGATCTTGGCTGTCTGCCGGATACACCTTTTCCCCATCTTGCCGACGGCGTGCGGGCCCTCAAGGCTGCCGGCTACCGGGTCAGTGTCGATTCCATGCAGAGCGAAGAGTTGCTGGCCGGCGGGGAAGCGGGTGCCGACTTCCTGCTCAGTCTGCATGAGCGTAATCTATGGATAGCCGACAAGGTGGCATCCAAGCCTGTACTGATTCCGTCCAAGCCGGGTGATCTCGACTCCCTACAGCGAGCCATGCAGCGGCTCGATGACCAGGGGCGCGCCTACATCGCCGATCCCATCCTCGATCCCATTCACTTCGGTTTCACCGAATCCATCGTCCGCTATCAACGTTTACGAAGCGATCACCCGGACACGGAGATCATGATGGGGGTGGGTAATATCACGGAGTTGACCGAGGCCGATACCACCGGCATCAACGCGGTGATGATGGGTATCATCTCGGAGCTTCATATCACCAACATCCTTACCACGCAGGTCAGCCCTCACTGCCGCAGCGCGGTGCGCGAAGCGGATGCGGCACGACGTATCATGTACTGGGCGCGCCAGCAGAACAGCCTGCCGAAACAGGTCGACAGCCGCCTTACAGGTCTGCACGAAATAAAACCGTATCCCTATACCTTCACCCAGATCAGTGAGCTGGCCGCCGACATCCGCGACCCTAATTTCCGCATCCAGGTCAGCGACGAGGGCATCCATCTCTACAACAGGGACGGTCTGATCACCCACCAGGATCCCTTCGATTTCTATCCTCAGCTGGGTGTCGAAGAGAATGGCGGGCATGCATTCTATCTGGGTGTCGAGCTGGCTCGGTCACAGATCGCCCATCAACTCGGTAAACGTTATGTGCAGGATCAACCGTTACGTTGGGGCTCTGCCCTGGCAGAGGTCGAGCAGGATATGAATCGCCAGCAGGAACCGGGCACTACCATGAAAAAAACCAGTCAGGCCGGGAAGCGCTCATGATCAACGAAGTTATCGTCACCAGTCGCAGCAGGGAAGGTGAAAATCAGATTGCGCCCATGGGCATTGTCTGGCGGCAGGGAGAGGTCGTGATCGCGCCCTTCCGTCCCTCACGAACACTCGACAATATCCTCACCGGGGAGTGTGCCGTCATCAACTATTGCGATGATGTCAGAGTCTTCGCCGGCTGTCTCACAGGACGCTACGATTGGCCCCTGGTCGAGGCGGAAAAGGTGGCTGCGCCCCGGCTGGCCGATGCACTTGCCCACTGCGAGATTCGTCTGTTGAAGGTGGAGGAGGATCAGATCCGCCCGCGCCTGATCTGCAAACCGCTCCACGAAGCCAACCACCGACCGTTCCAGGGATTCAATCGGGCCCAGGCGGCCGTGCTGGAGCTGGCAATTCTGGTCAGCCGTCTCGAGCGTCTGCCGCCTGAAAAGATCGGGGCCGAACTCGCCTACCATACCATCGCCATGGAAAAGACCGCTGGCCGACGGGAGCAGGAAGCCTGGGCGTGGTTGATGGCACGCGTGGACGAGTTCCGGCAGCAGAAGGAGGATGCGTTATGACGCGCATGTTGGCCAGTGTTGTCGACTGGCGGGAACTTGAATCGGCCATTGAAGCCGGCGTGGACATCATCGATTTGAAGAATCCACACTCGGGTGCATTGGGTGCGCTCCCGGTCGAGACGATTCGCAACCTGGCGGCCCGCTGCGCCGGCCGTTGTCCGGTCAGCGCCACTGTCGGCGATCTACCTGCCGACCCACAACAACTCGTTCAGGCTATTGACCGGACCGCCGAATGCGGGGTGGACTATGTCAAGGTCGGTTTCTTCTCCAGTACAAACCTGTCCCGATGCCTGCAGGCCATCGCCGGGCTCACCCATAGGCATGACGTGGTAGCTGTCCTTTTCGCGGATCGTGAACCGCCGCTGAAGAGGTTGCGTGAATTCGCCGACTTCGGTTTTCGCGGTGTCATGCTGGATACGGCTGGCAAGGGTGGGGGAGGGTTGTTGGACCACATGGGTCCGTACCGGCTCGAGCGTTTCGTGACCGAGGTCAGAGCATTGGACATGCTCAGCGGTCTCGCTGGATCTCTGCGATTGGAGGATATTCCCCAACTGCAATCACTGCTGCCCGACTATCTCGGCTTTCGCGGTGCGCTATGCGAAGGGAGCGAGCGTACAGCCGGGATTGCACCACACCGGCTGCATGAGATTCATGATGCATTCGCACAAACACCTCCGCACGCAGACCGTACCGTGCTGGAGTTGAGACGATGACTCTCAAACTCATCACTGTCACACAAGATAGGTCGAAATACCATGACCATACTGGAGAATCAATCCTGCGGAAAGAGTATGGCTAAGATGGTTATCACAGAGAGTGGAGTGAAAACGAAAGCGCGCATCGGCAGTCGAAAACCGGTGCGGGATGGACGGCATTGAGCAGTTACCAGCCGAAGGATTTTATCGAGACAGCCGAGGGACTGGTGTTCGCGGTAGTGACAGCGGATCTGGATGAAGAAAGGGTACTTGCGACACTGCGCTATCGACGAATCCCAGGTGGGTATCAAAAACTATCGACCCGGGATGGCGAAGAACTGCTAAAAAATCACTACCCTCAATATATTCACTATTCAAAGGCAAGAGACGTAACCCTGCATGGGGTGTACAGCGACCTGGTCTGTGTTCACCATCAACCGCGACAGAGGTTAGAGAAAATCCTCCAGCATACTCCGCATGACGAAATCGAAGAGAAATTACACCGTCTGATGGCCCTGTTTCAGTTGCACGGGGTGAATCCAAAAGAGATGGGGGTTACCGGCTCTCTGTTGATTGGCGCCCAAAAAAAATCTTCCGATATCGATCTGCTCTTCTACCTGTATGAGGAATTCACTAAGGCACGGGAGATCATCAAATTACTCTTGCACAGACGACAGTTGCAGCCGCTGGATGAAGCCCTGTGGCGAGATGCCTATGAGCGACGCGGTTGTTCACTAACATTTGATGAATATCTCTGGCACGAAAAGCGAAAATACAACAAGGCTGCGATCGGGGGGATAAAGTTCGATATAACGCTACTGAACAAAAACTCTTGGCAGGATCTGCTACGTTACAGGAAACAGGGCATTGTCAATCTCAAAGTCGGCATTGTCGACGACAGTCACAGCTTCGCTTATCCCGCCCGTTACAGGCTGGATCATCCCACCATACAGGAGGCTGTCAGCTACACCGCTACCTATGTGGGTCAGGCCAAGCGGGGGGAACATGTGGAGATTCGGGGACAGTTGGAGGTCTCGGCACTCGGCCATCTTCGCGTCGTCATTGGCGCCAATAGGGAGGCAACCGATGAATATATTAAAGTGTTATCTTTACCGCAGGATTGAGAGTTCGAAAATCATACAGCTGGCAGTTGCCATGTCTATGATCGCTTGTTTCATTTCACCCACTACGACGAAAGCGGCGCAAATGGAAAGACTCGTTGTGCTTCCTTTCGAGATCGTCGACAACACCCCGGTTACCGGGAGTGATAATCATCATGAGAAATTGCTGGAAAAACTCACCAGCTTTATTGGCGAGTCAATCGACAACGAGGGCATATTTGATGTGGTCTCGCAAAAGCAAGTGAACGACGTGGTAAATGCCGCCCATTTGGGTACCTATATACACACTTGTAATCATTGTGAATACGATCTGGCCAAAAAGGTTGAAGGCGACAAGGTAATGATAGGCTGGATTTATAAAATGAGCATTCTCATACTGACCATGCACATCGAGGTCAAGGATGTGGAGAGTAAAAAAACAGTGATCAGTAAGGCCTATGATTTCAGGGGGGACAATGAGAAGGCTTGGTTGCGCGCAGCCAAGTACATGGTGCGCGATCTGGGAGAAATGTTCGGGAAGTGATCCTATCGGTTGTAACTATACATTGCAGGGCCTCTGTTGCATTATGTTTTTCTCCAGGGTTGTTTGTTAATCTACAGTGAATGAAACAGTTTAAGACCACCCACGATCTGGCCATCAATGGCGCCGAGCCGGCGTTTACTGAACCTCTCCACGTCGGCCGTCCCTCTATCGGCGATCGGGAACTGTTTTTACGCTTCACGAATGAGATTCTCGACCGGCAATGGCTGACGAATAACGGCCCTGTGGTTCAAGAACTTGAAGGGCGTATCGCCGATTATCACGATGTTTCCCATTGTGTGGCAATGTGCAGCGGTACGGTCGCCTTGGAAATTGCGATCCGTGCATTGCAATTGAAGGGAGAGGTGATTATTCCTTCATATACTTTCATCGCCACGGCCCATGCGCTCCATTGGCAGGCGATCACACCGATATTTGCCGATATCGACCCACATACACACAATCTCGATCCTGCTTCAGTCAGGTGCATGATATCACCGCGCACCACAGGTATTATCGGTGTGCATCTCTGGGGAAGGATTGCCGCAGTGGAAGCACTGCAGACAATCGCAGATGACTATAAATTAAAACTGATGTTCGATGCCGCACATGCATTTGGCTGTACCCATGCCGGGACAAAAGTCGGCAATTTCGGCAGCTGTGAGGTATTAAGCTTCCACGCTACGAAATTTTTCCATACCTTTGAAGGCGGAGCCGTTCTTACCAATGACGATGAATTGGCTGAAACCATGAGGTTGATGCGAAATTTCGGTTTTTCCGGTGTCGACAACGTTATTCACCCTGGCACAAACGGTAAAATGACGGAAATTGCAGCGGCAATGGGGTTAACCAATCTCCAATCCATAGATAAGGTCATCGATCATAACCGATCTGTATATCAGGCCTACAGCAAGGCACTTGCTGATATTACAACAGTACAGTTGCTTGCATATGACGAACGGGAATCCAACAACTTTCAATATGTGGTTCTTGAGGTGAGGGAAAACTCGCCAGTAACGCGTGATCAGGTTATAGATGCGCTACAGGCTGAAAACGTATTGGCAAGACGCTATTTCTGGCCCGGGTGTCATCGAAAAAAACCCTATTCGGATCTCTATCCAAAAGCCAGTCGTTTTCTCGTCAATAGCGAACAGGTTTCAGAACGGGTAATCGTGTTACCGACAGGGCCGGATATGGATGATGAGAAGGTTGATACGCTTGCTTCAATTATCAGGGTAGTGACCGGTGTGTAATGCTAAACGGTTACTCGAAAGCCGAATAGACAGCTTCAAGTGATTTAACACTGTCGGAATAGGAATCGTTGCTGTTACTGAATCTCATTTGTCCCCTGTAGCGCTCGGGTATGGTGTAATCCTGTTGGGACAGTCTTTCATAAATGAGTTCATAGACCGCTTCCGGGGTTTCACAAAACTGCTCATAGTCAACCGATAGCCATCGCTCGCTTGGCATTTTTTCAAAACTGTTCGCAATGGCCTGACGTGTGAAATGGATCTGCGCAGCGACCTCATGCTCCGGTGTGTTCAGCGTCAAGGCATCATATTCCGGCGGCTTGAATCCCCACCATAAACGACGATCCCCCCTGAATCGTTCACGCGCTTTCAAAATGGAGAGCATTTGATAGGCGGGTTCACGGCGAACATGTATAAACAGGATTTTGCCGAATAGCCGGTTGATAAAGTCAAGATTCCAATTGACGATGATGCCCTTCATGGCAAAAGGCTTTGCGAAGACCGATTCGACAGCCGCCAGTTCCTTAACAAAATTACGGGTGTCTGCCGCTTTCTGTTTCGATTCATCGAGATAGGGGCAATCATCAAAATCGAAAAAACGCCGCCAGAAGTACCAGAATACATTGGGTGCGGCCAGACTGTCAGTTTTACCGAGATCGGAGGCGAAACTGCTCTGCATGGTGTAGGGTCGTATATCTTTGAAGTCATTCTTATATTGATATTTCGGATTGACCAGCATTTCATGGATGAGCGCACCGATATAGGGGGCCTTATAGAAACGGGCGATCAGATTTGATGGATATCCGAAACGACCGCTGGCCGCCAGCCATTGCATCATCAGTGTTGTGCCGGAACGGGGGCCGCCCACGACCAATATCAGCGGCAGTTCCGGGGCTTCGAATTTAGCAAGCTCTTGCCCAGCAGCTCTCCGTAAAATGTCATTGAGCCGCCTGATCAGGTTCTCTAATTCGGGATTGCGGCGAAATGCGTCAGTTCTGGATTCATTGCCCATTTCTTGCGACATGGCTGTTTCTCGTAGTTTGATACCGACATCTAAGGCCAATAGGCCATAAAACCCTCTGCTGTATGCCACCCCGCTATAGAGGCCAGTTCTGGCTTTCCCCTGAGCAGCTGTTTGAGCGATTTGCGAAACCACACCCATAACCGCGCTTCCACCACGTACAGTGAGGAGCGGAAACCCCATTGATCAAACAGCTGTGTCATGCCGCGGTTGGTATAAAAGATGGTGTGTACCGGCAGAAGGTAGAACCAACTGGGATCGCAGGGGATTTCTCCTCGAACCAAGGTGTGCAATCCCAGGCAACCATCCTCGGCAACGAGTCTTGCCAGGGTGTCCATACTGGATCGGTTGCGCAGATGTTCCAGTGTGGATGTGGAAATTACCATGGAAAAATGGCCATGCGTCAAATCGGACTCCTGAAGATAGCCATTTCTTTTCCAGTAGCGATCATAGCAGTCCATCTTTCCTATCGTTCCTCCCAGCATCTCGGCGAGTTCACCCTCGCCACAACCATAGTCGAGCCAGGGTTCGCTGGTACTCAGGAGGCCAATGTCGGCAAGTTTCGACAAAACCTTTGCTTGTTGTTCGAGCCGTACATGCCAGTTGGGATCGTCGGGGTTTTCACCACTGCCGCGATAGCTGCTGTGATAGGCATTGCAAACATTTTGCCACTCATGTTCCGGAAGATCCAAAAGGGTTTGAGCATAGACGGTACCGCATGCTATGCAGCGCCGATAGTCCACTGTATCGAGACCGAAGCGGTCGAATTGTTTGCGGAAATAGTACTGCGTCGGAGCCGTGCATATATAACAATTCATTGTTGGTATACTAGCATCATCATTCAAATATTGACGAATTACGATGCAACAAGATAGTGAACAATTCTGGGACAGACGGCGAGAGACGCTTCCCGCCGATCAGCGCCAGGCATTAATTCTTGATCGCATCAAATATCAGTTGAACTATGCCTATGAACGGATCCCCTTTTATCGCCGGCTCTATGACGCCAAAGGTGTACACCCTGATGCGATCAAGGATCTCAACGACTTTACAACCAAGGTGCCCATTGTCACCAAAACCATGCTGCAACAGTCGCAACGCAACCACCCCCCATTCGGTGACTACCTGGGCGTTGATTTTTCCCAGGTCAAACGGATTCAGGGTACGTCGGGAACCACCGGCCAGCCTACGCTGTTTGCCATAAGCGGGGAGGATTGGGAGCATGTATCGGAGGCCCAGGCAATGCAGTGCTGGGCTGCCGGACTGAGGTCATCGGATATCGTACAGATCGTGTTTCCTCTCAGCCTCTATGTCGGTGGCTGGGGATTGCTCGGAGCGGCTGAACGAATCGGTGCCAAGGTTCTACCGATGGCGGGAGGTAATACCGAACGCCAGATAGCCATGTTGCGACAGGTGGGCGCAAGCGTGATCTGTGGGACGCCTTCCTTTTGTCTGCATATCCTGGAGACTGCCCGCGGTATGGGAATAGAGTTGGCATCGAGCCGATTGCGCCTGGGGTTTTTTGGCGGTGAGCCGGGAGCGAGCATTCCCAGTGTGAAGCAACGACTCGAGTCGGGCTTTGGCATACGTGCCATCGATTTCGGCAATGTCGCAGAGCTCCATCCCTGTTCCAACATGGAGTGCTCTCACGGAGGCGGCATGCATGTCTATCAGGACGTGGATTACACCGAAGTGGTCAACCCGCAAAACCCGAATCAATCCTACGGCTACAACCGTAGAGGGGCGGTTGTCTACACCCATCTCTGGCGCAAATCACAGCCCATGATCCGCTATTTCCCGGGCGATGAAACCCTCATGACCGATGAGCCCTGTGCCTGTGGCCGTACCTATCCCCGCATGCCTCACGGCATTATCGGACGTCTTGACGATTTGATCATCGTGCGTGGCGTCAAGTTCTATCCAAGCGACGTTGAAGAGCTGTTGCGAGGATTGAATGGTATGGGGACCGAGTTCAGGATTTTTCTTGAACGCCAGGATGAACTGGATGAGGTCCGAATTGAGGCGGAATGTGAGATGAGTGTAGATACTGAACAATTTCAGGCTAGTGCCGAGCAGAAACTACAGAGTGCGTTGGGCTTGCGGGTGACTGTGATGCCAAAGGGACAAGGGCATTTTTCTCCTACACAATTCAAGGCGCGCCGTGTGATAGACCGCAGGCCGGGTCAGAAGCAATGAACAATATCGAAAACGACAAACCATTGGTAATCATCGGCAGTGGTGGTCATGCCTGCTGTGTCGGGGATGTGGCACAACTTGCAGGTTATGCCGCCATCGGTTTCATCGATCGCACTCGCAGGAAAGGGGAGAGTATCAATCGTCTTCCGATATTGGGTGGAGACGAATTACTGCTCGATGATACCTTTGTCGGTGGACACTGTTTCGCGATCGGGATCGGCAATCCGGTCGCACGCCGACGCTATGGCGAGCTGTTGTTGAACAGGAAGGCCGACTGCCCGGCAATCGTTAATCCATCCTCATTTGTCTCCGCTACCGCAACGCTTGGGAACGGTGTGCTGTTGATGGGTATGAATGCCGTCAATCATGGCGCAAGGCTTGATGATTTCGTCGCCCTGGATTGGCAGGTGACAATCGGACATGGCGCCCATCTGGGGCGGGCGGTGTTTGCCGGCCCGGGAAGCCGGGTCGCCGGTGACGTAATCTGTGGTGAGGAGGCCTATCTGGGACTTGGTTGCCAGGTCATCGAGGGGGTGAGGATCGGCCGCGGCAGTCTCATCGGTGCGGGTTCAACCGTTACTCGCGATATTCCCGAGCATATGGTCGCAGTGGGCTCCCCCGCCAAGGCGATTCGTGAGTATCGTGAAGAGGAAGTGGATCTGGGGCCACAACTCTAATAATTGAACGGACCCGAGTGGCCGGGATTAGCGTTTTCGCAAATAGAGTGTATCGCCCATCGCGAAAGCCAGCTCGAACCCATTGCTTTGCAACAGCTCGTCAGCCGCCTTTTTCGGGCCGTCACCGAAGGCCCAAACATAGTCATCAAGCAATACCCAACCCTCCGGGATGACATAGGGCGCCCAGGCAGCGATATCCTGACGGACATGGTCGTAGTCGTGGTTGCCGTCGATATGGAGCAGTGAAATCTTTCCTGTAACTGCGATGGTGCCGAGTTGGGGACTCTTTAAAATACCCTCCATGGCGGCGCCTTTGTAGTGATCGATCGCCTTGGCCGATATATCGCGAATGTAGCCTGCATTTGTCAGCAATGAGATGTTGCTGATATAGACCATGAAGATCTGCTCGAAATCGATGGATTTCATATCCTTGTTCAAAATCGCTGCCTGCCGGCCTTGTTCCTCTATTGCCTGGTTCGACCAGGGATCGACACTGATCAGATTTCCGACCCCATAACGTACAGCCAACCAGGCAAGGGCAAAAGCGGAGCGGCCGGCGAGTGAACCGATCTCGACCAGATCCCCTTGTGGCAGGACCCTTGCGAGGTGCACGAATGCAGTGAGCTTATCCAGGTCGCATTGACCAGGTATTTGCAGGAACTGTTTGTGGAGACTCGCATACTCTCCGGATTTCAGCGCAGGCTTTATGCTTCCTTTTTGGCTGATGAGCTGTTGAGGAAACCGATCGGCAATTATTGAGTCGGCCCATGCATAACCGCTAGCCGCGTCTTGCCAGATCGCTTGGTAGGGAGCGGGTTGGCAGAGGCTGAAGCGGGATTGGACCGTCTGTCTCTCCTGCAGCTCGTTCAGCAATGTCCACACAGCGGGATGGGGCGTATAGACATGGGTAATGCCATGTATCTCTAGGCAGGCCTCGAAGCTTTGGATAAATCCGGGATCTGAAATGTAGGGCAGACGGACCAGCTCATCCAACCTTGGATTGGCAATCCGGTCTTCGACTGAAGTGGCACCGATGAGCCTGACCCCCAAGGCATGCCCGACAGAAAGAAACTGTGCCGTTGCATCCATATCGACCGGAAAAACTAGCAGAGTGATCTCAGCGCTATTGTTCACTGGTCAATCGTTTGCCTTAAGGGCCGCCATTTCCTTGTTCGCCAGAAATTGCAGCTGTTGCCAAAGGGTTTCAGGGAGTGGCACGCTGCCCAGACTCAGCAGCGTCTTTCGTCTCGCCTCACCGTGACCTCCCGGGATGTTTTGCCACTCCTGATGTTTGGCGATGCGTTCAATGACCGCCACAACGGCGTCGGCATGCATGCCCGGTATCCGTTGGGGATCACATGCCAGAATCACCAGGCCGCCCTTGGAGGTTTCACCGGTGAACAGCGTGGTCAACATCTCAATCGCAAGGCTCAGGGCATATTGCCGACGTTGCAGGCCGCTGTCGAGAGTCTGGATGATTTTGCCGCTGAACCTGCCATGCTCATCGAACAGCTCCTTGAGGTCCGTGGCAGGTTGACCCTTGGAAGTCGTCAGCGTGACATCCTTCAGATCACCCTCGAAGCCGGACAGCATCGCCAGTATCTGGCCAAATGTTGTCGGTGCCGGCGAGACATCGGCGATAAAAGTCGGTTTATCTGCGGTGCTAGGCATGGCAATGGCCAGGGGGTTGGTGCCAAGTAGTGGCTGACCATCTTTGTGTAATGACACAAGTGGCGGACTGGTGGCGAAGCCAACAGCAACAAACCCTGCCTCAGCCAACGGTCTCAAATAGTCGCCCACGACTCCGGTGGGGAAGGCATCGCTACAGACCACGGCTGCGAAGGGTTGCTCATTCAGCATGCGCAGCAATTGCCGTTGTCCGCCACGCGCCGCAAAATAGCCTAAGCTGCGCCGGCATCTTAGATGCAACAACCAGGGCAACAGCTCTACCGCTTCCGGAGATTGGTGCTGAAAATGGCCGAGTTTTTCTCTTAACCAGGGTATGCGCACCACTCCGTGAGAGTGTTTTCCCCTGAGCTCGGCATCAAGCAGTTGCGCAGCTGTTTCGTCGACAGCCGTGGCGGGCGTGATAAATTGTGCGAGCGCTTGATGACAGATCCGTTCAACCTCGGATAGAGGCACATCTACCAATTGCCGGGGTTGGGGCTCAGCGATCAAGTCGACCCTCGCTGTTGATCTGTCAATAGCCCTTCGAGACGCTCGACGAAGGCCGCCAGGTTTCTGCTGCTTTCACCGCTTGCAGCTGACAACGCCTGTTGCAGTCCGCTGCAACGATCACTGTATACAGGACCGGTCACGCTATCGAGCTTGGCGTCGTCGAATATGGTCTTGACCAGACTGGCACCGAACAGTGATGAGCCGGTCAGGTCGGCATCCGTGAGCACGGCCTGGTTCAATCGTGCATACACCATCAAAGCACCGCGCAGATTGGCGCCACTCAAATTACCCGCGATGTAGGACTGTACCAGGGTTGTTTCGGAGAGATCGGCCTCCATCATCGACATCGATTTCGGCGGATCTCCGGTGATCATTGCGCGGTAGAGGTAGGCATTGCGTAAATTCGCAAAAGAGAGGTTGCAATCCCGAAAATGGGCACATCGCGCAGTAAAGCGGGTCATATCCGCATGTTGAAAAGAGGATTCCCGCGCTGCGAGATTCTCCCCGGTTGCCCCGCTGAAATCGGTACGGTCCGCCATGCAGTTGGTGAGGAGCGCGCCGTCGAGCTTGCTGCCGCTGAATCGGGCATTCTCCAAACTGACATTCATCAACCGAGCATGTTCAAGATCTGCCGTTGTAAAGTCGGAGGAGGGCATGGAGACCGCAGAGATATCGGCCTCCCGGGCTGCCAGGCTCTTCGCATTCAGTCTGGAGAGCGTGCAATTGCGAATCCTCAGCCCGGGCAGGTTGGCCTGTGACAGCGACAAGCCCTCGGTATCGAGGAGACGCTGTAAGGTCAAACCTTCGCCACTGGCTTCGTTGAGAGTGGCGCCACGCATGTCACATTTGGTGATCGCGAGTTGCGAGACTTGGGCTGCGGACAGATCGGCGCCGCCCAGGTGGCATTCATTCATGGTTGAACCTTGCAGGTTGCTGCGCACAAACCGTGTGTTGTCCATTATGCACTGGTAAAAGGTGGTACCTGCGATGGCAGAGCCGGAAAAATCCACGCCGGTCATAAAACAACCATGGAAGAGACTGCCTGTGGCATCCGTGAGGTCACGCATGTCCGCGTCGGTGAAATCGCATACCTGTGCGGCGAATGCGTGCATATAGACGCCACGCATGTTGGCGCCTTTGAGTACGGTTCTCTCCATGCCCGCACAGACTATGGTAGCGCCGGAGAGATTTGCGCCGCTCAGATCGGTACCGTGCAGGACCGCCCGATTGAGAACCGCCAGGCGCAGGTCGAAACCTGAGAGATCGAGTCCACGCAGATCGGCTTCGCGCAGTACCATACCGCGACCTGTGCGCTCTATCAGTTTCTCTGTGAAGGCTTGAACCTCGTTTGTTGCTTTCGCGCGATCATCGGCATTGGCCCAACGCTGCAATCGCGATACGGTATCGATTTCAGGGATCGTCGCCTCGATTGAATCAACATTTTCTGACATGTTCATAGCTTTTGGATTCTCCTAATTGAACAACCATTAGTCGAGGTGATCGTTTATGAGCCTTAATTATTCGTCTCTTTGCCGCTGGCTCCGTACAACATTTGCCAACCTTTAATGAGGGCGGCTTCTATATTTTCCGCGTGCCGCTTATAGTCCATGATAGACGAGTTTTCCACTTCCTTACGCAATGTTCTGCGAATCGAAACAAGTCTCTCCTTGTCCATTGCCAAAGAGAGTGCGATGTCGATGTAGTCGTCGAAGTCCTTGGCTATCCATTGCTCTCTCTCTATCGAGGATAGAATCCGTGTAGATAGGTTGCTGGCCACGGATTTACCGGCACGTGAGACCAGTGGAAGTCCCATAAGCAGTGAATTGAAGGAGGTGGTTTGTCCATGATACGGATAAGGATCCAACGCAATGTCGACTTCATTGTGGGAAATTAAGTAGTCTTTGAGCGGCAGTCTCGGGTGAAGTATAACGGATGACTTGTCGACATTGAGTTTGGCGAAAATGTCATGAATATGATCCCTCATCAATTCATTGTGATAGTCGTCGATGACCAGTCTGATTTTGGATCCGGGGAGGTTCCGCAACAGTTTTGCCCAGATTTCCATAATGGAAAGATCTATTTTTCTCAAGCCGTTGAATGAGCCGAAGGTGATATAGCCGTTTTTTATGCACGGCGGCTCTACCAGTGCGGGGAACTCGTAAAGCGGTTTGTACAGTGTTAGGTTATCGATCGTTAACAGCTGTTCGCTGGAGTTTTCCTTAAGTTTGCACACCTCGACCAACGAGCTGTCTTTTAATGAAAAATCGATACTCTTCAATCCGGTCGATACCGGAAGACCCAACCATGAAACCTGCATGGGGGCCGGCCTCAGATTGAAGAGTGTCAGACGATTGCCCACCGTATGATTGGATAAATCGATAAGGATATCGATCTTGTCAGAGCGGATCTCTCTCCCCAGCTGCTCATCGCTGAGCAGCAAACACTCACACCAGGAGTTCGCGCGCGCTTTCAGTGCATCAGTAATCTCATCATAGACAGTGTTGTTGTAATAGAAATGCAGGGAAAATCGATCTTTGTCAAAATGATCCAGAATCGGTTTAAAGTAGAAAGCGATGACGTGCTGACGTAAGTCGGCAGAAACGAATCCGATCCTTAGCTTTCGTCCAGGCGCCACATCAACTGTTCCCCGATACTGCATTCTGGCCTGTTTGTTGAGTGATTGGGTTGTCGCTCTGACTTCTCCATAAATCTCGGATTGATCGTCGTAGGTATATAACAGCTGTACGATGTAATTCTGTTTTGCAACTATATTGTCGGGATCGATCTCCATTGCCTTTTTCATACAGACCAGCGCATCGCCCTGCCTGCCTTGGTGAGAGAGGGCATGCCCCAAATTGATGTAGACCTCGACGGTTTCGTAGCCATGCGTCAGGCAATGATCCAATGCCTGAATAGCATCTTCATATCTTTCCTGAAGTATGTAGAGTCTGCTTATACCCACATAGGCAACAAAAGCTTGTGGATTAATATTGATCAGACTTGCATAGTAGATTTCCGCCTTTGCGTAGTCATGAGAGACGTTGGTGTAGAAATTACCGAGCATGTAGTACATGCGCTCATCAGTACAACCGGACCTCTCAGCGAGTTTGTAAGACTTCTCCGCATCGGAGTAGAGGCCTTTTTTCTCCAGCGCAACACCGCACATGACATACCAGCATGGTTGAGCATGACCGCTTGATACCGCCTGTCTAAGATTGATCAGGGCCTCATCCAGTCTTCCCTGAAGCAGTAGGGTTTCTCCGTTCAGATAGAGCGCCTGCGGATTATCCGGCTCTTTTTTCAATACCCGGGTCAGGAGTTTATGGGCGTCACCAAGTTTCCCTTGACGAAGTTTCTTTTCGGCATTCTGGAGAGTGTTTGACATGTTTCGCAAACTGTCTCGTAATTGATGGGTCGGTGAATTAAACAGCAGTGACGGAGTTAGTGTAACAGGCTGTCGGCAGGTCTCTCATCTTAAACGGTCACAACCAGATAAGCATTATTTTATTATATATTATTAGCTAAATATAACAATAAGATATCCATATTATTTAATCTTATTTATCATAATAAAATCATAACCATAGGCAAATTGAACGATAACTAATGTGACTCCCCGGCAGACATCAGCAACATGACTTGTGTAGAAGCGCCACCCTATACACCGAGAGAGGTGCAGGGTGGGCGATTAGCTAATGATTATTCATCACTCATTTTGTCCACAGCGTCACTGCCCTCCTCAGGCTTATCCTTAACTGTGTCTATCTCAAATGCGGCCTGTTCTGTCTGTTCCATGGGTGCATCGCCTTCCGCGACCTGCTCAGTAAGCGCGGGAACATTCTGCTCGGTTATCGGTGACGGGTCTGTGGCGGATTTCGATGTCTCAGCATCATTCGGTTTTGTACACCCCGCTAGGGTGAAAAGTCCACAGACGGTAAGTGCAATTGTCGATTTTTTCATGATTTCGATCCTCTTATTCCTTGTCCGGTTGGTTTATGCCTTGGTTTTTCCTTGGCAGATTTTGATATACAGCCTTTCTCTATTTCATGTTGTGATCTAGGCAGGGTTATCAGCCGACAGCGTTTTTCGAGAGCAACCAGCTGTGTGGCAGGATAAGCATTCAGATGCCGAATGGAGTGTCATTCGCTTCGCTGCCTGGGCGTTTCGGCCTTTCTATAGACCGAATCTATAAATCGGGTGCTGTAAAGTTGTAAATACCTATTTGAGTTATTAATTATTAGCTTATATATAAAGATATGATGGTCAGATTTTTCTGCCAGATGCATAACTTTTCAGATACACATAGACATAGATCAAGGAGAGTGAAAATGAAAAAGCTTGCACTAATTGCAGTCACTGCAGCATTAATCGCGACTTCCACCACCGCTTTTGCGTGGTGGGGCGGACCAGGCTGGGGAGGCCCTGGCTGGGGCCACCGAGGCTGGGACGACAACTGGTTCGGTGATGGATGGGGAGACGGGTATTTCGATTTCGGTTTCAGCGGTAGTGCCCGCGGTTCCGGTTATGGCCGAGGTTGGAACCGATATCGCGACTATTACGGACCCTGGTGGGGCGGCCCATATGGCTACCCATACTATGGATACGGCTATCCCTATGCCGCCCCTGTCGCACCTGCCACACCGTCCGGGGGCACAGACAAATAGGGATCGAACCTAACCGACGTAATATTCTCAATCTTGCAGAGACGGCAGCCAATTGGTTGCCGTATTTTTTAGAGTAATTCGCGAGAGCGGAGGGATACGGATTCTATCGTGCAAGACTCTTCACTCAACGATTCAATGACCATGGCCTATCGTGTGATGGGACCATTCGAGCGGCAGATCGGCAATCACGTTAATGACGGGAAGGCGCTTCATCAATCGGCGCTGGATCGCATGCATCTGGCGAAGTGCAGTTATGCGCCATCCAATCTGAAGGCTTATTCCGAGAACCGGTTGGAGATCCCTGTAGTGAATACTACACGTATCGATCGTGGTGAACCCTGTCCTGACCTATAAATGCTTCACCATGCTATTATGATCAGGGTTTTATTACTCCTTCGGAATTTGACTCCAATGTCCACCGTTGCGCACCAGCTCTTCAATGACCGCGGCTTCCACCGGACGGCTAAAGAAATACCCCTGTCCTCTTTGACAGCCGTTATGTAACAGACATTGCCACTGTTCACGACTCTCGATTCCCTCGGCAAGGGCCCGTTTGTTGAGATTCTTGGCCAGTTCAATGGTGGTCAGTACGATCTGTTCATCGTCCTGTTCGGTTACAACGCCGTCGACGAAGGATTTATCGATCTTCAAGGTATCCACCGGCAGGTTCTTCAGGCGGCTTAGGGAGGAGTAACCGGTGCCGAAGTCATCCAGACTTAGCCCTATCCCCAGATCATGGAGTCGTTGCAGTCGTTCGATAACAACCGGTGAGGCGTGTAGAGTGGCCCCTTCCGTGATTTCGAGGACAAGCATCGAAGCGGGGATTTGCGCATCCTCCAGGGCCTGCAGTACGGTATTTTCCAGATCCTCGCGCTGCAGTTGCAGGGTTGATAGATTGACGGCAATCCTTAGATCCATACCCATGCCGTACCAATGAGCCATCTGGCGACAGGCGGTTTGCAAAACCCAACGGCCGATGGGAAGAATCAAGCCGCACTCTTCCGCCACTGGAATGAACTCTACCGGCGACACATCCCCCAGAGTGGCGGATTTCAACCTCAGCAAGGCTTCTACTGCCAGTATCTTTCCGTCAGTAAGGTCCACAATAGGCTGGTATACCAAGTGAAACTCCTGTTTGATCAAGGCTTGGTTCAGCCCTGTCTCCAGCATATGACGGTGTTGAATACGCTGAGCAAGATCGCCTGCATATAAAGCATAGGTGTCCCGGCCGTCTCCCTTGGCGGTGTACATGGCCGCATCGGCATTCTTCAACAATTCCACTCTATCATTGGCATCCTCCGGAAATAGGCTGATACCGATACTGGCCTTGACATAGTATGTGCTACCTTCCACCAGGAAAGGGTCATGCATGACATCAAGCACCCGTTGGGCCAGTGCTGTGGCACTCAGGGCCAGTTGTCGGGTGACATCCTCTCTCTCCTTTTCCTTAATCACCGGCACCATAAGAATCAGAAACTCATCACCGCCTTGACGGGCTACGAAGTCCGGCTGGCGTATCTCATGGCGCAGGCGTCTCGCGACCTGTCTCAACAGTTCGTCTCCGGTGGTGTGTCCGGCGCTATCGTTGATCACACCGAAATTATCCAGGTCGAGGAAGAGCAGGGCGAGGCCGTGGCCATAACGCCGCGCATTGGCCAGTGCGTTGTCCACTGCCTCCAGGAAAGCAACCCGGTTGGGCAAGTCGGTGAGACTGTCGTGATGGGCCAGGTATTCAATACGCTGCAGGCTCTGCTTTTGTTCGCTGATATCCTGAAAGGCCACCACACCGCCCACCACATGGGTCTGCTCGAAGAGGGGAGTGGCGATATAAGAGATGGGCAGAGCGATACGTTTGCGGTTCATGAACTGATCGTCCCGGCTCGAATGGGGCTCTCCGCTGTGCAGCACCCCCAGCATGGGACACTCATCCTCCCGGCAGGGGACACCGTCGCTCTTCAGATAGTGAATAAATCCATGAATCGACTTCCCCAACAACTCATTTTCCTTCCAGCCCAATAGCTGTTCAGCCGCCGGGTTGAGGAATGTCAGCCGACCCATTGCGTCGAAACCCAGCAGACCCTCTCCCAGTGCACCGATAACGGAGCGGTTGTAGCTGTTTACCTTGGCGAGGGACTGTATTGACTGCTGGCGGTCTTCCAAGTGGTGGCGCGCCCGCCGGGTATAGAACCCGATACCCAGCAGACCACATAGCCAGATGCCTCCGTGGGTTGTGCCGATCAGCAGCAGCTGCTCGCCACTGTCCTCGTGATAGGGGGCCATAGGGATTGCGATAGAGACACCGCCGCGGATATCGCCCACTTTGTAACCATGCTGCTCATGACACTTCAAACAGCGCTGTTTGGTGACCATGGGACGCATCATCCGCAGGGTGGGTTGTCCGCGGAAATCGACAATTTGTGCCACCTCGTCCGATTCCCGGGTAAAGGTTTTGAGCATTGAGCGTTCCCAGCCGTCCGGCTCGTTCTCCTCGTGTAACGGTTCCAGACTGGTAATGTGGATATAGTCGTTATGCATCCGGCTGAAGCGTTCGTTGATCTGGCGGATCATATAGGCCGGGTTCATCAGTGTGAGCTGTTGGCCGGCATCGGTGGTCACATCCCTATGCGGCAGGTTTTTCAGGTGGGGATTGGGCTGTGTATGTTCGGAAATCTTTACGTAGACACCGCCCTGAGTGGCGCCCCACTGGCGTACGGCCTGATCCTTTTGAAAATAGGCCCGCGCGACCCCGAGGGCGGTGGAGAACTCCCTGTTTTTCTGATCGTATACCGTCCATACGAACACGCCGGCAATTAGCAGTGTCCAGGCAATCATGGCAATCAGAGTGTATTTACGTAGGGACTCTAGCGCTGAAGCAAAACCGCGTTGAAGGTCGGTTTTGGATTCTGTCGTGGCTGGGTTCAACGCGAATCCTCCGGGGATATACGATTTAGGGTCTTGTGCCACTTTTTCTGACATTTTTCGATTCTCACAGTAGCGGCTGTCGCAGGGAAAAGTTTAGTTTTTTATTTGGTTATATTTGCGGATAGAAAGCGCTTGAATCTTTGCCGAGTCAGCGAAGTGCGTTTGCACGCGCCGGCGATATGAGTAGAGGAGGCTCAATGTCATAAGCGGAATTCTGTCACTATGCGCTGGACTGGCCTATGGTGGCGACCCTGTTTCTGCCTTCTCGTTTAGCCTGGTAGAGCGCGCTGTCGGCGCGTTCCAGGATATTCGAATAGCTATGGTCTTCTGAACCTATTTCGCTGACGCCGATACTTACGGTTATGGCGATTGGACCTCGAGTGGAATCGAATGGTTGTTCCCTGACATCCTGGCAAATCCGTTCGGCCAGCTGACGGGCGCCCTCAATATTGGTCTCGGGTAGCAGCATGACAAACTCCTCGCCACCATACCGAGCGAGCAGGTCTTCGGTTCTGGTCGAATTGAGGCAGATATGTGCGTTGTGTTTCAGCACTTCGTCACCAATGCTGTGTCCGCAAGAGTCATTGATTTCCTTGAAATTATCCAGATCGATCATGAGAATCGAGTAATCACGGTTGAATCTGTATGCACGTTTAAACTCTATTTCAGCGGTTTTTTGTAGCTCACGACGGTTAGAGAGCCCTGTCAGCTCGTCTTTCGTTGCGTATTGTTGCAATCTGATAGAGGCAGACTTCTTCTCTACAGAGCTCTTTGCAAATGCTCCGCTGATAAACCCGGTAACAAGGCATAGTAATAGATAGATGAGTGATGAAATATGATTGGGGGGTTTTACCCAGAATTTACGGACACATCAAAAAAGGCCGATAATGGCCGTGGAGGTGTGTCATGCAGAAACGCAGAAAATACTCAGAGGA
>JBFNNX010000027.1:0-1828 GCA_040791665.1 Candidatus Thiodiazotropha sp.
CCACAAGGGCTGACATCCTATTCTCAAGATATTTGCCCAGTTGAATTAAGCTTGCTCTCTCCAACTCCTCGAGTTCTAGTTTTAGTTCATCCGCTTGAGCCGCAAGTTGCTCGGCAATACCTACACAGTCTTTACGCTCTCGTTCGAGCCGACCGATTTTTTTGAGCAGAGCATCGGCGGATTTCAATAATTCCTTGTCATCTTCGATCTTGCTCTGAGTCAAGATACTAATCCTTTCTTTTTCGATGTCTTTAAGTTGCTTTATCAGTTGCTCGGCCTTGTTTAGCTCGTCATTGCGCATACGCTTTAAACGCCGTAACTCTTCACGAACGCCTTGCAGGACTTCTATCTCAGGTACAGCTCCGCTCAAATAGGGATCATCAGTTTCCGGATTGATCGCTTCTTGTCCATTCTCTTCAATAGGATGTTCATCACTCGCCTGTTTGGAATCGGTGAAGAGTGTTGAGAAAAACCGGCCAAGTAACCCGGATATTGCGTTTTGATGTATGTCAGTCACTGTTTTCTCCCTTAATAATCGTTGTCATGACTCTGAGTCGTCGATAAACCTGTTCTAGTGTTACTCCATATTTTTTTGCCAATTCTTTTTGATTCTTGCCGTCAAACTCGTTGAACATGCGTTCATCGCGTTCTGTCACATCATCCTGAACACCTTTCGGAAAGTAGACTAACTGCCCCCCAAACACCTCTCTCAAACGGTTGACCACCGCTCTGGACGTTTCATTAGCATCTTGTGTGGAATAATCTTGATACTGTGTCAGCACATCAGCTGTATGGCTGTAAATATCATTGAGGATTTCGGAACCAGCACCTCTATATGGATCTCGCATATATTTTCCTATTTGCGATATTTATTTTTTTAACATGCTTTTTATAGAGGAGGTTAAAGGTGTACTTCTATTAATGCGCTTTAATAATTGGAGTTTAAAACTGTAGAAGAGATCCGGGGGGCAACTGCAGGGAGATCGCGAGTTGGGGACCGGATGTTCTGTAAATCATCTAGAGGACTCACAGATCCCAGGGCAACCATGACAGCGACATTCAAATCAAGTTTATGGTCACCCTTTCTCAACTTGATTTAGGCTCACAATTATTAGTGCGGCCATTTAAAACCTTCTCTGCGCGCCTGTATTTGCATTTTCTCTTCTACCCGCCACAACGGGATATGAAATCGGCGATCTCGCCTTGTAAACGTTTTATAAAACTGCTCAGGTCAATTTCAAGCCTGTATTCCAGATGAAATCAGCCGTTGACTGCCTGCTGCCTGGGTTTGTGGTTACGAACTTTCTCAAAATACGACTTGATCGTAGCAAGCTCATTCAATCCCTGAGTTGCTGAGTTCTGCAAAAGGGTTGCCACACCCATGTAATCAGTACTGGAACTCTCCATGTATATTGCCAGTTGCTCAAGACCCTCAAGGCTACTCTCAACCTGGCTGCAGGCATCTTCCGCATCGAAAAATTCCACACCTTCACTCATGTCCATGTCTCCTGGATTTCAACTGGCTGTTGCCCTTTCGTGAAGCAACATAAGTCTTAAGATTGCTCACCTCTTCCAACCCCTGACCTACGGAGTCATAGAGAAGGGATGCTGTCGCATGCATGTCACGGTCGGATTCCTCCATCATTATGCCCAGCTGTTCGAATCCTCGAAGCGTTTTGTCCAGCCAGTCCAGGGAATCCTCAGCATTCCATTCATTATCCATCATTCACCCCCCGTTGCTTTGTAACCACGCTTTTTCATGGACTTGAGCGCATCAATGACAGACTTCGCATTGGCCCGTGTAAGAAAACGTGAATGTGAGACCTTG
>JBFNNX010000028.1:0-11308 GCA_040791665.1 Candidatus Thiodiazotropha sp.
TCTGACTCTCTAAATGACATTTTATATACTTCCGACCTAATCTTAGGCGGCTATTTCCAATGTCCAGAGAGCAGTTGTGGGTAAACATAAAATCATAGCCAAGAATAACGGGAACTTCAATATCAGCTATCGTCATAAGGGGCCATAACTCAGTACCTTCTATCACTACTTGACAACAGGCCTTTCCTTGGGGAGTGGAAGTGTCTCCATTAGCCATGCGCAAGGTGTTTTCAGCTGGGGATATCTCAGGTTTCAAATCTGGGGCAATTTTGTCAAACAGTTTAGGGCTGATAACAGAAATAGTACTTCCTGTATCAAGCAAAGCATCGACCTTAATACCAAAGACATATATGGAAACAAACAAGCCCTTTTCCTGAGAATGTATGGACTTAGAGGCGGGTCTTTTCGTAGAGTTAGTGTTCAAAGCTGAGGCCTGACCCGTGGCATCAGCTTCTTGAAGTTTCCCTGGTGTCTGTTCGGTCGCGAGTTTTGCTGAAAACGATTATTGTTTGGTATAACGGTACTCTCAGTACTTTGATTCTTGTTCGCATTAAACTGACCGTCCCGATAACCTGCGCGGTAGCTAATATACTTCTGACGCCGGTTGTTGTTGTCAGAAGGAGGCAAATTGCTCTCAGATTCAATGTATGGACACGACCTTACAAAATGCGAGGTCTCTCCGCAATTAAAGCACGCGCCTTTATTATTCTTCACTGGATTACCATGATCGGGCTGCGCTTTGACGGAAGTTTTTAATTCCCTGATATCATTTCTGATTTCCTGCGCTTCATTTCGGGACATTAGATTCGGGGTATCATCTTCATACTGCATTCTAACACCGGTTTTAGCTGCACTGAGCCTTTTACGTCTGCCCTGCGAAAAAGCTTCAAACTTTAAAGCCATTCTAACAGCATCGTCCAGCGTTTCTGGCTCCTTCTGACAAATGAACAACTCCATATCTGCGTCGTTTAACGCCTCTATGAAACAGTCCTTTGACAGAGTATCTCGCAGATCCAGAAAAGCTGACGGATATGCCATACGAGTTAAACGTTTTATATCCTGGGCAAGCTCAGGAAGCCCTTCGTCTCGTTTTCTTATTCTCTGTTTCATTTGTGCTTTGTATATTTCACATTGATTTTGTGGCTCAAATCGCTCCATCAAAATCGTCACTAGACGATCATAATCTTGTCTTATTTCAGGGGTGAGGTCGCTCAAGAGAGCTTGAGCACTGCCTCTTAAACTGCAAGCAAGGCGTATTGCACGCATATTTTTGTCCCATTTGTTCGCCTGCGCGGCTAATTCAAACTGTACAAAATAATCTTTCCAACTAGATTTTCCATCGTACATCGCTACCTTAATATAATCTATCGATCGATTTCCACTACTGACAGTCGCGGACCCAGTATTGGGAAAATATGGATGGGCACCCGACGCATAGCGATATGGGGATAACGACCTTTCTCTACCGAGCGCAGTAGCAGTTCGGTCATTTATATCATTGCTATTTTGAATAATTGGCATTCTACTCTGAAAGTGAGAAGGCATACTCGCACTACGAACGGGTAGATGACCGTGTTGTGTGTTTACGGTCTCTGGGCCTATAGTTTGGTTATCTAACCGGGTCGTTATTGCGGATAAGGATGCCTGAATTGAAGAGATTTGCTTCCTAAGCTCTTCAGTTTCGTTACTTCGACTTTGGATATTCATTGTATTATTCACTGAATGTGCATGATAATTTTCAGCTGGTTCCCCTACATGTTCATAACGAGTAGGTCTTCGGAACAAAACTTCGCCACTAGGAGTAGCCAACGCAAAGGGGTTGTCGTGGACGAAGGACGGGGAATTGGGTCCGAGATCAGGGTTTGGGCAGGGGACTCGCCCTTCGTCCACTGAAACAACACCTGCATCTCTGACTTGGCCTTCATTTTGTTCCCCGTCTTGGTGGGGCACGGTCGTACCTGGTTCATCACAAGAAGCCATTTTATACATATAACAACAGTAAAATACACAAAGGAACTAAAGGGAAATTTATGGACTACTTATGGAGTGCCTGTGGGCCTGGGCTCTGGCGCAACAGCAAAGCTTACACAGCTAATTCACTCATATATATGTGTCAGTGGAACACTGCACAGACAAGGGTACACTAAAGGCACTTATTCATGTTTCCATCAGACACGTTCTCTAAGGGAAAAATGAACAAGAATTCACTGATTTGTTTTGCATTGATCCCACCCGCTGCCGCCAAAAATTTCTGTAGCGTCCCTAGCCTAGAGTGCGACTTTCCACTAGGACTGAGTGTTATTCAATTTAGTCTGTACTCACACGAGGATATATCTACTAAGAAACACTTTACTGGGGGAGTAAAACAGTACGATGAGCCTATAGGTTGTTTAAAACATTTATCCTTATTTTTCCTCAACAACAATAATGGAACGGAACTTAATCTTAAACTATGGATGAATGATGCTGATGTGAATGAGGTATGAATGATGCTTATCTGAACTATGTACTAATAATGCTTATCATTACATGAGGAAAGGATATTTATGCAAGAATGAGGATGGGACGTAACACACAAAGATTTTAGTTACAAACTGATTACACCCCGTGGTTGGAGTTTTTGTAATGAATAGAACAGTTTTACACTATACACTATACACTAAGGTACACAAAGTTAGCCCTCGTACTGAGGAGTGACAAGTTAACATTAAAAACCTAAACGCGATGCTGTTACGCCAGTGTAAGGGTAACCTTGCCCATTCTTGTGGGCTTTATGGTCAAGGGACTCTGAAGTGAAGGGTGTTAAGGTAGTGAGTTTTATATAATGTAGGACATTGCCTAGGATTCGAAATGCTACCTTATCCTATACAGTATGCATTTGGCCAGCTATACACACTTAAAACTATACTTAAGTATTTTTGACCCACAGTGAGAGTTTACTCTGCTTTGACTCTTATCAATGCACGAAACTCACACAGTAAAACTAAAGAACTAAGCCGCAATTCCCAAGGCTTAAAACATCCACCCCAACAGCGCTCTACACATTCACAAGTGGCTAATTTACTCCACAGCATAAAATATCACATGAAGCATCTCATAGGAAATAGCCTTCTATGAGATTTACAATTATACCACTGCACCCTCACCATAGTCCAATAGCACCTATGGAGACTACCGGGTGCAAAACGATAACTTAAAAACAAGGCCAAAACTACTTAACACTCCTCTTATCTCTAAAATAAAAGCAACTTCGAATCCTAAGCAACAAGAAACTTTGGGGATTACTCACTACTTCTATATTTAGCTGGACTGCTAAATATGATTATAATTTAGCTCTTTGAGGTAGCTTTTTGTAAATTCTTCAAATAATTTGAAAGAACTTTTTGCCGCAGACGACGTGAGGCTTGGGTAGGAGAGATCTCGGTACCACAAATTCCAAGACTTTCAGGCGGACGCACTGGTTTTATAGTGGGTTGGCCAGTTTCAGACTGGCCCATGGATTAACCAATCAGAGCAGACTGGCCAACAAATCTAGTGTTCTGATTGCATAACAGCATTGGCCAACGTTCATAGCAACGCACGTGCAGGAGTTCCCAAGTGGCCTACACTGGCCGCTGGATCTGCCAATGAACAACGTGGATTACCTCCCTGGTACCAGACACGTGACTTTTCCAATATGGCGTCCACTGATGCAGCAGCTTCCCCACAATCAACATTTGCATCAAATCTTACAGCTATAGCTAGGATTAAGAACCTTTTTGCGGCACATACTTCAAGGTTATGAAGAAAACAATTGCTGGAACCAGGGTAGGGAAGCCAGGCTGAATGCCACGCTGAAATTTGAACAGGTGATGACTCGGATCAAAGGGATTCATACTTTCCTCAAACCAAAGTTCTACGACCCGAAAGGGCTGTTTCATTGCCCCCCCGGTTGGAAACAGTTCGTCCCGAACTGACTGTTTGCTTTATACAAGTATAATCTCCAGACTCATCCCCTGTTCGCCTTTCTTCTCTACTACAGAACTATAACTATTTTACTACATTACCATTAGGTAGTGTAGAAAATAGATTTATGGATGTTGGATGGGGAAAATAATGATGGCCATCTTTGTCGTTTCAGCATAGGGAAATTCACATCAACACCTCTTTGCTCTGCTCAGCCCCTCAGAACTTTGTAAAGATGGAGCGAAAGGGATGGCGATGAACAACTTCCCATTCAGCATGCTGTTGGATACGCCAACAGTGATTTAACAGTTCACCATACCACGGGAGTAGAAACAAGGATGTATCTCCGATTGAGCCCATTGAGATTCACCACAAGAACTTCCATGCAGCAAACTTTGCAAGACCTGCATGAGAGAACTGGCAGTTGATTCAATCCCAGAGAGACATCTGTTCCCACATTCCAGTCTACGTGATGAGCACTACTTGCTCACCAATAAAGGGGCAAATAACAATTAACATTATCTAAATTAAAATCTTCTCTGTAATATATTTTTTTTTATATGAGAAGATTTTTTTTTTTTTTTTGAAACAACTTATTTAAACTTTATAGAACAACAATAGTAAGGTTATAACAATGATAATAATAGTGGATTGGCAGCTGCATCACATATGAGAAGTATGGATATTGATTTGACTGATATATAAAGATCCTTAGTTAATTGAAATTTGAAGTAAATGAAACTAATAGTATCGTGTGCATTTTAAGCAATTAAATTATGTTTAAAGTAAGTGTACATCTCTGCCTTAATGAAGATACAGATACAAATAGAGAATGTGGCCATCTATGCCTTAATAGATTAAGAAAGCTATCATACTTAACGAAATGACTGTTACAATACTTAATGAAAATATTACACTCTGAAATATATATTAAGAAACTAAAATGTCAGTTTTGTTAATTACTGCCGAAGAAACTGGGTTAACTGAATATATACAATTACATGTTTAAATTTCATTAATAAATATTAGCTGCCAATCACATATACACATAACAATAATTAACATATAGAGGGAGGGGCAGGGGTTTGACCTCAGGTATCACTTGGTCAGTCTCAAGGAGAATTGGAGCAGGGAATTTCTGTGGGGGCGTTGATCTTTGTTCGATCAGTGCCGGCCAATGCGGGAAAGAGGTCTTATTGACCTCAAAGGAGAGGTTGTGGGGGTTCAATCCAGTAGCTGGCGAGGGAATACAGTGTCCCATCACTCAGCCTAACACTCTCCACCTTTTGGATGGCAAACAGATTCATGGCGGTGAAGTTGACTGAATAGTCTGAATTACTCCACCCCCTCATGGCTCGCTCCCGTGCCTCACGGATGAGGCGCGCATTCGGGGAATCATCCGATTCGCTGGGAGCACCATAAAAAAAATAACGTGGGTCAGAAGGACCCGTTGGCGGAAGCTCAGTGGCTGAAAACTCACGGGAATGGGAGTGGGGGGAACCTACTTGAACACCTGCTTCCGCCGTCATGGGGTCAGGTTGGGATTCCAAACCCTGATCCAGAGTTGGATCGGGAATAGATATAAGGGTGGTCTCAGGGTCAGGGTCAGGGATGGGGGCTAAGGTACTCTCCAACTCAGGGTCAGAGATAATGGACTGTACCGCAGCCTCCAACTCAGTGTCAGAGGAGGGTACAGGCTCCATAGATGGAGCGGGGTCAGACTGGATCAGGTGATCCAAGGGGGTAGATGGGCAGGTGGGCAGGATGGACTGCACCGCAATCTCCAGTATGTCAGTGGAGTTGGGTACAGGCTCCGGCGCTGGAGCAGGGACATCTGGGAGGGAAGAACATGCAGTCACCTCAGACTGCATGGAGGGCAACAAGGGAGTGGACTCTGATTCAAAATCAAAGTCCGGGATCAGGGGTAGGAAGGGGAGCTCATCCTGTAAAGGAGTTGAGCTGCGGGTTGGGGTAAGGGAAGGGGGTGGGGAACTGGGAAGGGTCACACTGGGTATATCGGACCAGTCACACTCCACAATAGGAAAAGAGGAAATAAGAGAGACAGTGGAGCGTAGCCCCGGGTCTCCAGCAGACATATTTATTTCAGGTTGACATGTCCTCACAGGGGCAGGAAAATTGTGCTTCTTTAACATATGGGTCGTCAGTCGACTCATCCTTCTCGGCGCCACTCTGTAGTTGCAGAAATCACATTTGATCTTCTTCACATGCACGTTTCTGATGTGCTCCTTTAGATTCCTGTCCTTCTCGAAACTTGTTCCACACTGTAGGCACTCATATGTTTTAAGTTTTTGGACATGGAATGGTCTGTTGTCTGGCCTAACAGGTCTCACCTTCACTTCCAGTAATGATGGAATTCTACTCATTTTTATCTGAAACGAGAATGTTTTGTACCCAGTGGTTAGGATTGGTGAATCCAGGAGGTGTCCTGTTTGAACGGAGTATAAGTCACTAGATGACGCCTGTCTTTAGAAGTTAGTAATATGTACCCGTAAACAGTTCAGCATATGAACATGAGGAATTTCGTTGAAATGGTGATATTTCCGCTCAACTTTGGTGACTAATTGGTTCAGACCATGAGTTTGTCAATATATCAAAGTGATAATCTGGTGGAAGAGCGTAGATTTAGCAGGAGCTTATGCATCGCTAAGAATGATCCAAGATCAGAGTTACAGCTCGATATTTTATACGTTTGATCACCATAGATACAGATAATATACACGACATCGGAGTACGTATTGAGATGGACGTCCGGGATTATCTTATATCACCATGTTTGAATTGTTAACCTTTACTGTGAGGGTTTAATATTATGAACATCTTAGAAAGGTTATTATTTTCTCGGTTGCACTATAGATTCATATGGAATACTTCTGTTGTGCATTGCATCCAAGAATGGGTCTAATATGATTTTACATGATTTCCCACATATTTATAAATGTCTGGGTACATGTTTATATCTCATAAATCATTGTCAGTTAGCTGGAGCTTTTATTCCTCTGTAAGACTTTATTCCGTTGTTCTCCGAGGTGTTAAATTTTTGTCAGGCGTAATTTTGACAGGATGTCACTAAAGAAAAATGTTCCAGCCGACACCACCGTTCACCAAGATTAGCAGCCAACCTTCAGATCTACTGATATATTGTCACGTTAAGATCACCTGTGGAGATGAGAAGGACAGTTTTGTTTTGTTTTTGAAAGGGCATCGATATTGCCCCTTGCTTTTCGTCGTAGTCGCCAGCTTTACATTCACAATTCTTTAGTTTGATTACAACCGGCAGCCCTATGTCCTAGCTGTCGAATGCATCAGAAAAAAAAATGATTAAGGTCAATGGATACATTTTCAGGGGAGGCAACTTTGCCCTTCGAAATTACGTAACTCTTCTCAAAAGGAGTCAACTTGAAAGGAAAGAATTTGCTTCCCATTGAGCAAATTCCTCCTCTCAAGGGCAGATTCCTTTACTAAAGTTTCCATTGCCAAGGGAAGCAAAACAAGAAGCCACTTGACTTACTTCCCCTTGCAAAATGACCACTAACATGGAGGTGTATCCATATACCTTAAGAAACTCTGATAAGTCCATTTCTTGTTCGAAAACAGTTAGGTCGCCGTCTACCGCCTGTCGATCGAATGTTTCTTAACTTTCCTGCAGTTGTTATGTTCTTAACGCTAAATGACCTTAGAGTTTACAATCTATGGCGCCATCTAGTTAATTACACATGTTAATGAAGGAGCAAATAAAGATGATACATGTAACATACAAGACATTTGAGATGCAAAGATTTATTGACTTGGTATCTCACTGTATTATATATATTTTTTTTTAATGGCAATATACATATGTATCATGGGCAGTATCATGGTACACATCATATTGTCAGGTAACATACCATTGCATCTCTGAAAACTACATTAGCGCATCACACATGAGGGCACCAAACTCATATGTGACATAAAATCTCTCATGCATTCTATTTCTATACAAATTTCTGAAAACAATGAATGGAATCTGACACATTTGTCCATCATTCATGTCTACCTTGATCAGGGAAGTAACAAGAGAAAACATATATACAACAACTAATTTGTAACGCATGCTACTTATGGTAAAATGGCTTCAGCAACTTATACACAGCATCACAACATCAAATGCTGATATCAGGAACTGGTATGATATATTACAATTTTTTCTGATTGAACCAGGCACTTAACTTTCCTTGATAAGGTTTTAGCCTATTAAAGTGCACAATCTTAAAGGTGGCATTTTTGTGTTTTTGCACCTTATATGTCAAGTCTGAGAGTTTATTGATTATCTTAAAGGGACCTTCCCAACGTAACTGGAGCTTTTTAGATAAGCCTCGGGGCTTGATATACAATCTCAGCCACACTGCGTCACCAACGTTGTATTTATGTTTGCTGACTCTGCGATCGTATAGCCACTTTTGTTTTTGTCCTGCCTTTAAGAGGGACTCGCGAGCCATCTCGTGTACCATTTTCATTCTGTTTTGTAATTCAATTACATACTCATCATTGGGTTGTTTTGCTTCGGTCGGAGGTGGCGGATAGATTAAATCGACAGGTAAGTCTATTTCACGGCCTAGCATCATCATATTTGGGGTCATGTTGGTACTCTCATGCTTTGAGGAGCGATAGGCCATTAATATCAAGGGGAGTAACTCATCCCAGTTCCGTTGATTTGACTGAATATATTTACTTAACATGTCCTCAATTGTTCGCTGTATCCTTTCTACTAACCCGTCACTTGCAGGGTAAAATGCAGTTGTCCTAGTTTTTTCAATACCCAACAACACACACATTTCCTGGAACAGTTCGGATTCAAATTGTCGCCCCTGGTCAGAGTGGATTTCTCTGGCCAAGCCGAATCGACTTATAAATTGGTTAACCAGAGTCGAAGCTACAGCTTTTGCCGTAATTGACTTCAGGGGAAAACTTTCTGTCCACTTAGTGAAACAGTCAGTTATGGTCAGTACATATTTATTCCCTAGTTTAGTTTCAGGAAGGGGCCCAACAAGGTCAATCTGGATACGCTCCATAGGAATTCCTACTATATAGGGTTTAAGTGGAGCTTTACTCGGTAAGGTTGGCATTTTACGGGCCTGACATACATGACACCTATTACATTTGTTTACTATGTCTTCTTTATAGCCCACCCAGTAGAATCTAGCCCTTAGGCGCGCAATTGTACGATGTATTCCTAAATGACCAGCACAGATGTTATTATGTAGAAGGGCCATTACTTCCTCACGCCATATCTCGGGTAAAACTAATTGTAACCTAGGGGGTCCACCTTTAATTTCGTACCATTCCCTATATAAAACACCACTGATAACCTTCAGTCTATCCCACTGGGACCAGTAATACTTGCTAGTGGGACCTAAAGGTGAAATTTCGTCCCATTTGGGCTTATGATCACTCGTTTCTTTCCAGTTCAGAACTAATCTAATAGCAGGGTCATTTAATTGGCCATTTCTAAGCTGTTGGAGGGTCTTGTTAGTCATCCAAGCGGAGCTTTGGGAGGTTTCTTCAACAGAATCATTATTATCAACCTGAACATCAGACCGTAATGTCATTTTTCTAACGGGGTCAGAGGTCATTGCTTTCTTTTCTGTCCGCTGCATATCTAAAGCTTCTTGCTTTGCACAGTGATTACACCAGTTACAAGGAATTCTGGAAACTGCGTCACTATTAGAGTGCAGACGACCAGGCCTATAAGTTATGGTGATATCATACAGAGAGAGGGTTTCAAACCATCGGGCCAATTGGGCTTCAGGGTTGGAGAAACGCAAAAGCCAGGAAAGAGAACCGTGGTCTGTTCTAACGATGCATTTGGAGCCATACAAATAATGATGGAAATGTTTAACACTGTCTACTATGGCCAATAACTCTTTCCGGGTCACACAGTAGTTTCTTTCTGACTTAGTAAAGGACCGACTATAATAACATATTACCCTCTCATGACCATCCTGGACCTGGGATAACACACTACCTAGAGATTCAAGGCTCGCATCTGAGTCGAGTATATAGTCAATGCCAGGGATTGGGTAGGCCAGAATGGGACTGGAAGTGAGCAGGCGCTTAAGCTGGTTAAAGGCTTTTTGACATTCTTCTGTCCATTGAAAGGGGCGATCTTTTTCTGTGAGTCTGTGGAGGGGTCTTGCAATCTGGGCAAAATTTTCTACGTATCTTCTGTAATAAGCACAAAGCCCTAAATATTGCCTGACTTCCTTGACATTTTTGGGCTGGGGCCAGTCTTTGACACACTGGGTCTTAGAAGGGTCAGTAGCTACACCATCCTTAGTTACTATGTGGCCAAGGAAATTAACCTCAGATTGAAAGAAATGACATTTCTTTGGAGCTACCTTTAAACCTGCTTCACCTATACGTTTCAAGACTTGCCCAAGTTGTTCAACATGGTCTTCAAAGGTTTTTGAAAAGATAATTATGTCATCTAAGTATAAGAGGCATATCTTCCACTGAAGACCTGCCAGAACATGTTCCATTAATCTTTGGAAGGTAGGAGGTCCGTTACAACAGCCAAAAGGTAACACATTGAACTGGAAAAGTCCGGCCGTGCACGTGAATGCCGTTTTCGGAGCATCCTTGGGGGACATGCCAACCTGCCAGTAACCACTTTGGAGATCTATAGAGCTAAACCAACTAGTGCCACCTAACGCATCAAAGCAATCCTGAATGTTAGGAAGGGGATAGGAGTCCTTTCTCGTTATGTCATTCAGTGCACGGTAGTCTACACAAAACCTGGTTGAATGATCCTTCTTCTCAACAAGGACAATTGGACTACTCCAGGGACTGGTTGAGGGCTCTATAATGCCATTTTCAAGCATGGATTGGACTTCCTTTTCAGCAATTTCTCTCTTGTTTAGGGCCAACCGACGAGGGGCCTGTTTTATGGGTGGATGGTTACCTGTGTTGATTTCATGCTGAACGATATTAGTGCGACCTAGATCGAATTTTGACTTCGCAAAGACGTCTTGATGTTTAATTAACATTTCAAAGAAACACCTCTTTTGTTCAGCATTTAGAGTGGATTCATTTGCTTCCCAAACCACCTTAAGATGCTCGGGCATCTCATCTAAATTGAGGTCAAGGTCACGTACGGAACGAACGGACACCTGGGAAGAAACTTGGGCATTAGTTTCTAAAGGAGTTACAGATTCTACTCTTTCAGCAGATGCAGCTATAGTCTGAGAGTGTAGGGACTGGGGTTGGTCTGTTAAGTTAAGTACACGAAGGGGAATTCTCTGGGAATTAGGGTTTATTAGAGCCTTAGCCACTATAACACCCTTCTTTGTAAGGACACTTTCAGGTT
>JBFNNX010000029.1:0-1110 GCA_040791665.1 Candidatus Thiodiazotropha sp.
ATGGGGGCGGTATGCCAGAATCCACCCTGACAACCAAAATGCGCAGAGCGGAGCCGACAGGGATTGAGCGGCAGAGGAGGAAGAGTAATCCGGTCTGGCTTCGCACGCTGGCATCACTGAGGATTACCAGTTTCGGCCTATTACTGCTGGGAGCTGGCGGTTTGGCCACCTCCCTGCAAAGCGATATCGGTCAATGGCTGATTGTCGTTTCGCTGCTGCTGCTTGCCATCAATCTGTGCGCCGCGTTACTCAGCAATCCTCTGTTTCGGGTAAAATCTGCACTGTTCGGCATGCATGTCGGCCTTTTGCTGCTGGCGGTCTCCCTAGCATACGGTCAATTAAGCCGCTTTCGCGGCCATTTCGAAATCACCGAAGGACAAGTGTTCGATCCGCGGCAGGTTATTATCGATCGCCAGGGTGTCCTGGTTCCCACGCTGCCGTCTGAAGGTGCCTTCACGCAGGGGTCGATCCGGATAAATTATGCCCCGGGGATGATGCGCAGGGAGACTCAAAGCCAAGTCGTGATGGCTGACGGCCGGTTGTCGGGAGCGACCGATGGCCGGCCGCTGATCATCGAGAATAACCGCTTCTACGTTACCCACAACAAAGGGTTTTCGGTACTGATCAGTTGGTGGCCGGCTCAAGAGTCACACGCCCACCTCGGAGCCCTCCATTTTCCTTCCTACCCACGACTCGCACCGATGCAGCGCCTCTCCTGGGCGGCGCCTGACGGAACAGCATTGAGTTTCGAGATTACACCAAAAGCTATCCCACAGGATGAGAACTGGACCCTGAGTGGCGCAATGTCGGAAGCGCTGTTGCTGGTTACCCGGGACAGTACAACCACGAGTCTTCAACCGGGCGAGACCCTGCGCCTCGCGGGTGGTGCATTCCGCTTCGAGGGCATCAAGATGTGGATCGGCTACCGTATCTTCCGCGATCCAAGTCTCTACTGGTGCTTTGCGTCCGCCATGATTGTCGTCTGCTGTCTAGCCTTTCATTTGGCGGGGCGCTATCTACGTAGGCCAAAGAGAAGCGTCGCTCTGACAGACACCAGAAAGGTAAATATATGAACGATTACACCCTGTGGCTCTATCCCGCGGCGATCGC
>JBFNNX010000030.1:0-2027 GCA_040791665.1 Candidatus Thiodiazotropha sp.
GGTTGGTGTAAGCTCTCATGATAGCTGTTCCATCTGCAACCGTGAAGTCCATTTTTAGAGGGTTTCCACCCACCGGAAGCCCGTCCGCGTACAGCGCGATATGACTGATGCCGCAATTCTCAAAGTTGTAGGGATTAGTGGTGTAATCCCCGTTCAACGCCTTGCTCTTGACAAAGCCGACGATCACTTTCTCCGGTTTTCTGCCTTGGAACAAATTGTCCCAGTTGAAGGAGGCACTGCCCGTCGCCACGCTCTGAGAACGACATTCCACTTTCGTGTAGGGATACAAGGCGTTCCGCTTTTCTAAAATTGTCGAACAGCCGGGTTTACTCTGACTTTTCTGGCCAACACATAAATGTCCTCGATGTTGATCTTGAAGTTGGTACTTGCATCTTTGGCGAGCAAGGCGAAGCTGACCGGACTTCGGTAAATTTTGAGTTTAACGTCCACTTGATTGAGCAGGTACCGATCCATGGAAAACAAGTCGTGAAAGATGGGTCCCTGTAGGTCTAGCGTTTTAGAGGTTATAATTATTTTCGATCTTTCAAACAAACCGTTGTTCAAGCCTGCAGGATCTGTCACCCCGGGACTATCGGCGTCGTCCATAAACCATCCCTGGGTTTGCACCTGAGAAGACAGAGCATCCTGGCCGTAACGCAGCAGTGTGTGAATGTAGGCCCTATAAGGATTGTAGTTGTTGCTGATACTGGCTTTATTCTGCAGCGTCACTTCTGTGGCCGAAAATAGACTCTGCAAAAACAAGTTGGCGGGACCCACGTGCTCTGTGGTCAAATCGCTTCCGTCGGCTTTCTGAACTTTCAGTCTGACATACAGTTGGCAATTCTTCAAATCCAAATAATCCGTGGAATGCTGCGCATTGATGCGAAATTCGTAAGGTCCGTCGCCCGATATCGCTGACAGAGGTCGAATTTCTTCGTTGTAGATCTCATTGACGCTGGTCTGGGTACTCGGTAAGTCGAATAACTCCAATTCCGACACGAGTCCTTCTTTGAATTCCTCTTCATTGAATACGGACATCTTTTACGCAATCTCAAAAATGTCACGTTTCTTCTGAGCGTAACCTCGATGTGTCTTAGAGACTCTTTTCTCACGACGTTTTTGGCCTGAGACTCCCCTTTTCTTTCGTTTTGTAGCAGATGAAGAAGAGGATTCCTGAGCTTTTCTTTTCCTGCTCTCCCTTCGGCGTTTTGTCATGCTCTGAAACACTTTCTCCACTTCCTTCGGATTTATATCCTCTCTTTCCAGTTCAGATTTTGCCTGAGCTGCGGTCTGTTCCGTCGGTAATACGGCTTTGATTGTGACAAGTTGTTCCTCTTTCTTTTTTGCCGGTTTAACGGTTATTATGCCAGGCTTCCGTCCACCACCCCTTTGATTGGAAGACGATGCTTGACCCACACGCTCAAAGTAATCCACCCAAACCTGCGGATTAGGCACGTACAGTTTCATGATGTCTCACCAGAACGGATAATGCTTGAAATGAAGCGTCAAGTGCACGTTTTTCACTATTTGTGCGGCATCTTTGTCGTGCTCTCCCTTTATATACACCTCAACGTCTCTCACTTCAGTCTTCGACACTGGCAGGTAAAACGGAGAGTCCAGCAAATAATCCCATTTACCCTTACTACTCCTTTCTAAGCGCCTCAACAAAGGCCTTTCCTCGCCAAAGATGATACTCTCTTTGCATATATCGGCGTAAATGTAAAGTCCTTCGTCCGCATTTTTGGTCGATCTTGATTTGTCCGTGGCGTGGAATTCCACCAACGCTACCTTCCATACCCCGGGTAAAAACAAGGGAAATTTCAGCTGAATTCTGAATCTCGCGGTAGTATTGTCGTCGAAATAGGCATTACTCTCATCTCCTTGCACGTACAGATATCTATCCATCCTCTAATAAAAACACTTAATGCAGGCACCACGGTATTTAATTCTCTCGACTATAGTCTGCCTTGGAGAAAATGTCTACTACGGGCTTGAGCAGTAGAGGCAAAAGCGTCGCGTGTCTGACT
>JBFNNX010000031.1:0-248375 GCA_040791665.1 Candidatus Thiodiazotropha sp.
ATACTCACAATGACGGATTGGCGCCCAGGGTAGTTGAGCAGCAGTACTGGAATGCACAGAAAACCGTGGCCAAAAAGACTTGACCACTACAATATTGTAATGCGGACTGATATGCGGTGCGGAAGATAAACCGAAATATTCGATCATTTCTTCAGCGGCCACATCGAGATAAGACCTGCCACACATAGATCCGCCTTGTCTCGTTGTTTAGTCGAAGAGGACGCCCAAGTATCCCTATTCAAACTGTGGAACCAATAGTGTGAGATTCAGTTAGAGTATTACCGTAACTAACCTTGGGCCTGTTATAAGGCCCTGGTATGGGGGAAATCGCTGCCAATATATCGTGGTCGTTTCGACCACTGAATAGTTACACATGTTAGCTGATATCAGTGTCAATGGAAAATTAATGATTAGTGGTTTGTCTATTTGGATTCTACAGACTTAAACAGCCTGTAGGGTGGGGCCCGCCCACAAAAACCCAAACCATATTCATGTACAGGTCATGATGTTGGAGGCTGGCTACAATGAGTAATCAGATAGCGATTTACGATCTAAACGGTCAGAGTCGGGTTCATGCAGGTTGAATTTCACCACAGCATCGATGAGTTGAATCAAGCCGAATGGGATGCGCTGGTACGCGACGACAATCCTTTCCTGAAGTACGCTTTTCACGCCGCGCTGGAGCATCATGATTGTGTGGGCAGCAAGTTCGGCTGGAAGCCCTGTCATCTGGTGATTCGTGATGATGGATGCATGGTCGGGCTCTCACCGCTGTACATCAAGACGAACTCCTATGGTGAGTTCGTCTTTGACCATGCATGGGCAGATGCCTATCAACAAAGCGGCAAGCACTATTACCCTAAACTGGTCAGTGC
Organism: Candidatus Thiodiazotropha sp.; assembly: GCA_040791665.1. GTDB lineage: Bacteria > Pseudomonadota > Gammaproteobacteria > Chromatiales > Chromatiaceae > Thiodiazotropha. The sequence goes on from JBFNNX010000031.1 coordinate 876, forward strand.
GATTCCCTACACTCCCGCTTACGGTCGGCGTCTCCTGGTCGATCCGGAGTTGGATGCGATGCAGCTGTGGAAGCTGATGATATCAACCACCAGACAGATGGCGATCGATTCCCATTTTTCTTCGATGCACTGGCTGTTCACCACCCGGGAAGAGGGTGCCTTGCTACGGTCGATGGGCATGATGGAGCGCCTGGGTGTGCAGTTCCACTGGCACAATCAGGCGTATGAGGACTTTGACCATTTTCTTGCCCGATTGACGGCGAAGCGCAGGAAAAACATCCGGCAGGAAAGGCGAAAGGTGATGGATGCCGGGATACGCTTTCGGGTGTTGCATGGCGATGAGGTCTCAGATGATGAGTGGCGGCTGTTTGCAGGCTTCTATACAAAGACCTTCGAGGAACGCTATAGTCTGGCCACGTTGAACGTGGGTTTTTTTCGTGAGGTGGGCCGCTGCATGGGGCAGCAGGTAATCCTGATCCTGGCCTATGAGGGTAGTGCATGCATTGCCGGAGCACTGTTCTATCGCAGTCGATCGGTACTCTACGGCCGTCACTGGGGGGCTTTGCATCACTACGACAGCCTCCACTTCGAGACCTGTTACTATCAGGGGATTGAGTATGCCATCAAGCATGGCTTGCAGCGTTTCGAGCCGGGTGCACAAGGGGAGCACAAGATCTGGCGAGGTTTTCTGCCTGTTCAGACCCGTTCCTACCATTGGATCAGTGATCCGCAATTCAGTCTGGCTATAGGGGAGTTTCTCTCCAGAGAGGCGCCGGCGATCATGGATTATGAAAAAAGCCTCCTCTCAAGCTCGCCATACAGGGACTTATCGTTTCCTGAATGACTGTAACTATAAGATTAATCAATAAAAAATAATAAATACCCCAATTTTTACGAATTTTTATACGATAAAAGTTGACTAATTTACTTAGTTACTCTAGTCTAATTACCAAGTGATTTACTGGGTAATGCAATGAGTGCCACTGGAGAAAACCAATGAGATTGTCAACAAAAGGTCGTTATGCGGTTACCGCTATGCTGGATCTTGCACTAAACGGCAAAAATGGTCCGGTTACGCTGGCTGAGATATCCGAAAACCAAGGTATCTCTCTGTCATATCTGGAACAGCTGTTCGCTGCCTTGAGAAACAAGGATCTGGTACGCGGCGTCAGAGGGCCTGGCGGCGGATACTATCTGGGTAAAAGCGCTGATGAGATATCGATTGCCAACATAATCTGTGCAGTCGATGAGTGGGTGGAGTTCACCCGCTGTGGCGGCAGGCAGAACTGCAGTGGCGGCGCCCGTTGCCTGACCCATACCTTATGGGATGACCTGAGCAGCGAGATTTTCAATTTCCTGGCAAACATTTCACTGGGTGATCTGGTCCGCAGAAACCTGAACAAGAGTGAAGAGTCCGAGGAAGCACCGCTTAGTGTTGTGGGTGGTGACTCCAGCTCTCAGGCAGCCTGATTTTACATTGGATTGATTCGCTCCGGGGTGGATGCCATTTGGCCTGCCACCCCACTGCGTGTTGGGATAACACCATATAACTTACTGGCCGAATCGGTTATGATTCACGGTTTTTCAGCCAGTTACTTCCGTGCAGACACTGATATCCATTGCAGATTACATACGTTGGGGCGCCAGTCGCTTTTCTGAGGCAAATCTGTTTTTTGGACATGGCACCGACAATGCATTGGATGAATCCGCTGCCCTGGTCCTGGGCGCACTGCATCTACCCCCCGATCTCCCGGCAAACTGGTTCAGCTGCCGATTGACGGCCGATGAATGTGAACGCGTGGTCGGTTTGATACAGCGCCGGATCGATGAACGCGTGCCACTCCCCTACCTGTTAGGGGAGGCCTGGTTTGCCGGTATGAGATTTCATGTCAACGACCAGGTGCTGATCCCCCGTTCACCCATCGCGGAGTTGATCGAACAGGGGTTTTCACCCTGGCTGGCGCCTTCAGCGGAACCGCAGATTCTCGATCTCTGCTGCGGCAGTGGCTGTATCGGTATCGCCGCGGCCGCCTATCTTCCCGAAAGTCATGTCGATCTGGTCGATATCTCTTCCGGTGCATTAGAGGTGGCGGAGAAGAATATTGCCGAATATGGTCTACAGGAGCGGGTGGCGCTCCATCGTTCGGATCTTTTCGAAACACTGCCGGTTAAACGGTATGACCTGATCGTTTCCAATCCACCCTATGTCGGCGCGGCCGAGATGGCGCATCTACCGGATGAGTATCGGCATGAACCGGTAGTGGCCCTGCACGCGAATGAAAACGGGCTTGAGATTGTCCAACGGATACTGAAACAGGCGAAGAGGTATCTCTCTCCTCGGGGTATACTGATTGTCGAGGTCGGCAACAGTGCCCTGCCACTGGTGGACAGCTACCCGGAAATTCCCTTTGTCTGGCTTGATTTCGAGCGCGGCGGCGAGGGGGTATTTCTGTTATCGGCGGCTGATCTGGCAGAATAGGCGAGACTGGTACAAGGGTGCGTTCGTCTTGGTTTGGACAGTTTGTACTCAGTCAGTATGCAAAAAATACAATAAAAATAGAAAGTTGTTATTACTTCATAGTGGCCGGGCGAAATATTCGGGCTAAAGAGAGACTAGAGAGCAGATGAGCTTACAACGAGCGCGCAGTGCGGAAGAGTATGTAGAGTGGGTCAAGCAGGCCGTCTTCGAGGTGGACGACCTTAGAGACTGCTATGACTACCAGATGGACGAGATGGGCCGCTATCCGTCATTCCTCGAACCATTGGAGGAGGGGATAAAGACCCTCTATCGACAAATGGAAGAGGGAGATTACCATTTTGGCCGCGAAGACCTCTCGTTTATGTCCTTGGTTAACCGCCACGGCGACGATATACCCTTTGCCATTTTGTTACGGCAGATCAACGAAACACACCGCAAGGGCATAGATGTGGTTGCCGAATAAATGACTGAGCGTTGTCAGCCAAACGAAATGCAAAATTTATAGAGATAATTATTCCATGGATCATTCGACACAATTCGACCTCGAGCTGATCGCCAAGTACGATCAGAGCGGTCCGCGCTATACCTCCTATCCCACGGCGGTTCAGTTTCATGACGGCTTTAACGAGGCCGAATACAAGCGGGTCGCCAGAGAGAGCAACGAGACCGGTCAACCATTATCACTCTATTTCCATATTCCCTTTTGCGATACGGTCTGCTTCTACTGTGCCTGCAACAAGGTGGCCACCAAGGACCGCAGCATGGCGGTCGGTTATCTCGCACGCATCTACGAAGAACTGCGCATGCAGTCGGAGTTGTTCGATGCTTCGAGAGTAGTGACCCAACTCCATTGGGGAGGAGGTACGCCGACATTCATCAGCCATGATGAGATGCGCGAACTGGTGACCCAGACACGCAAGGCCTTCACTCTGCTGGACGATGATACGGGTGAGTACTCCATCGAGATAGACCCCAGGGAGGCGCAAGGGGATACCATCAAGCTGTTGCGGGAGCTGGGTTTCAACCGCATGAGCCTGGGCGTGCAGGATTTCGATCAGCGGGTGCAGAAAGCGGTAAACAGGATACAGAGCAAGGACGAAACCCTGACGGTGTTGCAGTCCGCTCGCGATGAAGGCTTTCGCTCGATCAGCATCGATCTTATCTATGGGCTGCCCTTTCAGAGTGTGGAGAGCTTCTCCAGTACTCTGGATCAGATTCTCGAGGTGGATCCCGATCGACTCTCGGTGTTCAACTATGCCCACCTCCCGGAGCGTTTCAAACCTCAGCGGCGAATCAATGAGGAGGAGCTGCCGCCGCCCCAGGAGAAGCTGGATATCCTGCAGTTGAGCATCGACAAGCTGTCGGCCGCCGGTTATGTCTACATCGGCATGGATCACTTCGCCAAGCCGAATGATGAGCTGGTTCTGGCGCAGGAGGATGGCACCCTGTATCGCAATTTTCAGGGCTATTCGACCCATGCCGATTGCGATCTGATTGGCCTGGGGGCCACCTCGATCGGTATGGTGGGTCCGAGCTATGCGCAGAACATGCGCAGTCTCGATGAGTATTATCAGCGTATCGACAGCGGCAGACTGGCGGTCTTTCGCGGTGTGGAACTGAAGCGGGATGACAGGTTGCGACGGGATGTGATTACGCGACTCATCTGTCATTTTTCCCTTTCGGTGGCGGATGTGGAGAAGCGCTGGGATATTGTGTTCAAAGAGTACTTTGCCAACGAGATCGAATCGCTGCAGGGGATGGCTGCGGATGGCCTGCTGAGCATCGATGACTACGAGATCAGGGTACTGCCGAGGGGGCGCTTGCTGATCAGAAATATCTGTATGCAGTTTGATGCCTATCTCAGCAGCAAGCAGTCGCAGGGGAGCTTTTCCAAGGTTATCTGACGGACAATCTGTTGTTTATTCCGCTTCCCACGATCCTCCGTGGGAATCCCTGTCTTGTACTTTTTTTATGCTGAGATCTGTGTTCCCACGCTGGAGCGCGGGAACGGGGAATTAGGGGTCAGTGGAAGTGTAGGGTGAGGCTTGCCGCACCGCAATCGGTTCTTTAGTTGTTCGGTATCAGCGCTCTTTGCGCTTTCTTGTTTCCCTGTGCCGCAGCCTGCTGAATCCAATGCATGGCCTGGCGGTCACTCTTCTCAACGCCCAAACCATGGTAGAACAGGTAACCCAGGGCATATTGCGCCTTGTCGTTGCCGGCGGCGGCAAGCGGGAAGATCAATTGGAAGACTTTCTTATATGCCTTGATGTTATAGGCTCTGTGCGCCTCTTTGAGAATGGCCGCGGTTTCGTCCATCTGCGCGCTATCGGGCGTGGTGCTGCAACCGTTCAAGACGATGAGAGCTGGCAGCATGCCGAGTAACAGAAGGGTGAATTTCAGTCGTCGGTGGATCTTCATGATATCAGCCTACCAGTTGATTGAGGTCGAAGATAGGGAGCAGTATGGCCAGCACGATGACCAGTACAATACCACCCATCACCAGGATAAGTATCGGTTCGAATAATCCTTGAATGGTCGAAACCAGGGTCTCGATCTCCCGTTCCTGGATATCCGCCGACCGCTCCAGCATGCCTTCCAGGTTGCCGCTCGATTCGCCGCTCGCCAGCAGGCTGAGGGTCATGGGTGGAAAGTAGCCTGTCTTTTCCAAGGCCCGGTAGAGGCTGGTGCCCTCCCGCACCCGGGAGGTGGCCTCCTCCACGGCATTGCGCATGGGCAGATTGGTCAATACCTGGGATGCGATACGCATCGCGTCCAGGATCGGTACGCTGCTGGCCGCCATGATGCTCAAGGTGCGGGAAAAGCGGGCGGCATTGGAGGTCCGAACCAGGCGGCCGACCAGAGGGATGCGTAACATCATTCGGTGCCACCAGCGTTTGGGGCCGGGTTTTTTCAGCAGATAGCTGAACAGGAGTCCGAGAAGCAACAGCAGGATAAAAATAGGGACGCCGTAGGTACGGAAGACGTCGCTGGTGGTCATCAGTGCCTGGGTGATCCAGGGAAGTTCTGCCTGCATGGTTTCGAACACGCGCGTAACCTGCGGCACGATGTAGGTCAGCAGGCCGACCACGATGAGAAAGGAGACGATGGTCAAAAGTGCCGGATAGAATAGGGCGAAGATGGTTTTCTGGCGCATCTGTTGGCGCTGTTCCGTATAGTCGGCCAGACGTTCCAGCACCACTTCGAGGTGTCCCGATTGCTCACCTGACGAAACGGTCTTGATATAGAGTTCGGGAAAGGTCTTGGGAAATTCACTCAGGCCGTCTGCCAGCGTGCGACCCTCCAGTACCTTCGCCCTTACGGACAGCAGTGTACGTTCCACGTGTCGTTTGTCGGATTGGGAGGCGGTTGTCTTCAGCACATGCTCCAAAGGCAGCCCGGACCTTAACAGGGTTGCCATCTGACGGGTTATCAATGCCAGCTCCATGGCATTAATTTGGCGTTGAAAGAGGCTGCTTTTCCTTTCTTGAGTGGCGCCACTTGCAACATCGATGGTTAGCGGTGTGAGGCCCGATTCCCGCAGTTGCTGACGTACCTGTCTCGGGCTGTCACCCTCCAGTACGCCGCGTCGCTCCTTCCCTGTCGGGTCGAGTGCTACGTATTCAAAGGCGTCCAAGGTTGATCAACCCTCCTGGGTAACGCGAATGATTTCGTCGATCGTGGTATCGCCACTGAGTACGCGCTTCATTCCATCCTGACGAATACTGTCGCTCATGGTTCTGGCATGCTCCAGCATTTCGATTTCGCCGCTGCCTTTGTGGATCAGGTTGCGCAATGTCTCATCGATGGTGATGAGTTCATAGATACCCGTCCTGCCGAGATAGCCATGGGTATGGCACTTCTCGCACCCCGTTGAGGTATAGAGCGTAACCTCCTCGGTTGCGGGACGCTCTATCATCTGTAGCTCCTCTTCACTGGCCGTGTATGGTGACTTGCAGTGCGGGCATAGGGTGCGCACCAGGCGCTGGGCGAGTACCCCGATCAGGCTGGATGAGAGCAGAAAGGGCTCTACACCCATGTCGCGAAGACGGGTAATACTGCCGATGGCGGTATTGGTATGCAGACTCGACATCACCAGATGGCCGGTCAGACTGGCCTGAACGGCGATCTGGGCGGTTTCCAGGTCCCGGATCTCACCCACCATCACCACATCCGGGTCCTGGCGCAAGATGGCACGCAAACCGCGCGCGAAGGTGAGATCGACCTTGTTGTTAACCTGAGTCTGGCCGATGCCGTCGAGGTAATATTCGATGGGATCTTCAACGGTAACGATATTACGGCTCTGGGTGTTGAGTCGGCTCAGGGCCGCATACAGGGTGGTGGTTTTACCGGAGCCCGTGGGTCCTGTTACCAGAAAGATGCCGTGCGGTCGTTTGATGATTCCCGGATCGACCTGCAGCAGGAGTTCCTTCGACATGCCGAGTTGTTCCAGATCGAGCCGTCCCGCCTGCTTGTCCAGCAGACGTAAAACCACACGTTCGCCATAACTGGACGGGAGGGTGGAGACACGAACGTCCACTGGACGGTTACCTACTTTGAGGGATATTCGTCCATCCTGCGGGATGCGCTTTTCGGCAATATCGAGCTGGGCCATGACCTTGATGCGTGAGACCAGAAAAGATGACACGGTACGCGGCGGGGTGAGGACTTCACGCAATACGCCATCGACACGGAAACGCACGACCAGGCGATTTTCGTAGGGTTCGATATGGATATCGGAGGCCTGCTCCTTGATCGCTTCGGTAAACAGGGCATTGATCAGTCTGATTATCGGGGCATCGTCGTCGCTCTCAAGCAGATCTTCAGGCTGGTTCAGCGCCCGTGCCGCATTGTCGAGGTCGATATCGTCGCCCATGGTCTCCATGATCTGACTGGACTGTTTCGAACCCGCTTCATAGATCTGCGAAAGCTGTTTCTCCAGCGTCTCCTCATCGACCTGGGTATAGATCAAGGGTTGCGAAAAGAGCCTGCGCACCTCATTGAGCACACCTAGCGAGACCCCCGGTTTATGTATCAGCTGTAGTTGATTCTGCTCATCGTCCTTGACGATGACGACACCATGGCGACGCGCGAATGCATAGGGCAGTTGGACCGGTGTCTGTGTGGTCTCGTCAAGCAATACGGATTCCGCAGTGAGCTCGTCGACCATCTGCGAAGAGGGTGAGGAATTCTCAGACATGTGCCTTTCTCTCCGATCAGCGTTCGGGTTCCAGCTCGTCATCATCAAATGGCGGGGCGAGGGTGCCGAAGCGCGGCGGTAGTACCGGCATCTCCTCATCCGACATCAGACTCACACCCTCCTGCTTCATCTTAAGCTGCTGGGCACGGAAGAAGTTGTATTTGTCGCTGGCGATCTGGGTGTTTATGGCGTCATCACGAATCACCACAGGACGCAGGAAGACCATCAGGTTACGTTTTATCTTGGTTGTCCTGTTGGAGCGAAACAGCGCTCCCAGCAAGGGGACGTCGCCAAGCAACGGAACCTTCTCTTCGGTCTGTTGCAGATCCTCCTCGATCAGTCCGCCCAGCACGATGGTATTGCCATCGTCCACCATGACAACGGTCTTGATGGTTCGTTTGTTGGTGACGATATCGCTGGTCCCAGAACTGGCGGAGGCGTTGATGCTGGAGATCTCCTGTTCGATCTCCAGTTGAATCGAGTTGCCTTCGTTGATCTGTGGTTTGACTTTGAGGGTCAGGCCCACATCTTCCCTCTGCACGGTCTGGAAGGGGTTTACCGAGTTGCTGACTCCACCGGTCGAACTGTAAGAGCCGGTGATGAAGGGCACATTCTGGCCGATTACGATCTCAGCTTCCTGGTTGTCCAGGGTGGTGATGGTGGGTGTGGAGAGGATGTTGGTGGTGGAATCGCTCTCCAGGGCCTGGATCAGGGCGGCGAAATTGATCCGGTCGCTGTTGAATCGTCCAAAGCCGAGTGAGGTGCCTGGACCGAGCGAAACCCCGGTTCCGGCGGCCGCTGCGGAGGCTATGTCCGAAATCGCGGGAGAGCCCAGGTTGATGACGCCGATGGGGCCTTTGTCATCCGGACTGCCGTCGACGATCCATTGCACGCCGAGCTGTTTCGCCTTGTCGTAGGAGACCTCGGCAATGATCGCCTCCACCAGAACTTGGGCTCGGCGGATATCGAGTTTGCGGATAATCGCCTGCAGGGCCCTGAATTGATCCGGCGGTGCGGTGATGATCAGGGCATTCGCCGCCTCATCGGCCTGGATGTTGATCGGCAGCGTGGGTTTTCCCTTGGCCCCCGCCTTGCCGCCTCCCTGCTTGGTCTCATCCAGATTTTCGCTGACACCCGTCAATACCTGCACCAGGTCTGTGGCGTTGGCGTACTTCAGGTAGATGACCTGGGCGTTGCCTTCATTGTCGAAAGGTGTGTCGAGGTGTTCGATGATTACCCGCGAGCGTAATCTTGCCGTCGGATCGCCGCTGATCAATACACTGTTGGTACGTTCGTCTGCGACCAGTTTGGTGGCATTCTTCTGACCCTTCGCTGCAGGGGTCTGCAGTCCGTTGAGGATGCGTACCACCTCGGAAGCGGAGGCATGCTGCAGCGTGATTACCTCGATCGAGCTGTCGCTTACCCGGTCGATCTGATCGATGATCTTCATCAGCCGGTCAACATTCTGACGGCGGTCGGAGATGATCAGGACATTGGTGTCCGGATAGGCGGCGAGATGGCCCTCCTGGGGTATCAGGGGCCGCAGGATCGGTACCAGTTGCGCGGAGGTGACATTCTTGACCTGGATGATGCGGGTGACGATTTGATCCCCAGGCAGTTGTCCGAGCGCGTTGACTGTGGGGATGCCACCCTGCTTGGCCTTCACATCGGGGACCACCTTGATCACATCGCCGCTGGGTATGGTTGAAAAACCATGCACTTCGAGGATGGAGAGGAATACCTGATAGAATTCATCGCGATCCATCGGGTGGGCTGAGATAACTGTCACTTTCCCCTTCACTCTGGGATCGATGACGAAATTCTTCCCGGTGTGCTCCGATACCGTCTTGATCAAGGCCTCTATGTCGGCATTGTTCAGGTTGAGGGTAATCTGCTCAGCATGGCCAAGTGGAATCCACGAAAGATTGAGCAGGACAACGGTGTACAGCATGAGGGCCAGGCGTGAGAACAGGCCGGTGCGCGGGTGCTGTCTGTCCATGAAAAGGGTTGGCAAAATACTCATTGTTGAATCGGTTCCATCGAAGTCTCGCGCCCTAATCGCGGCACCCGTGGGCGGTTGATTTGGGGCAGGATCAGATGTGGATGGTGAAAATCTTTATTCATCATGGGTTTATGTTAAATATATAATGCATTATATATTAGCAGATGATGGGGCGTTGGCATACAGGTCCGAATCGGCCTCGATAGTTGCTCCCGATCACAGAAAATACCTATAGGCTGCCGCTGAAACTGATTCGATAACTACCGTCGGGTTGGCTCTTTGCAACGGCCTTCAGTGCGCTGCTCAATCCGGGGTCTGATTCCGCGCCAGGTTTGATTGCACCGCTCAGATTATAGTTTCCTTCGTTACTGAGACTCAGTTCACCGTCTACCGATGTGCCGCCGCCCAGGTCGTTGATCTTGATATTGATACTGCCGTTATCGTCGGTTGTCACTTCAGCTTTGAGATTGCCCTCTTTGAGGCTGAAGGGGCTAAGCAGAGCCGGATTAAGCCATTTGATCTCTCCTTCAGCCGAGGTGACGCGTTCAGTCTCGATGGCGACATGACTCAGATTGAGTTCAACATCCCCCTCGACGCTAATCTGGTTGAGGTCCGCCATTTTGGCAATCATCGATGCCGGGAGTTGTCCCTCTACATTCTTCAGTTGGAAACCGCCGCCCAGGGTGCGGGCGAAATTGGTATCGACCTTGTTGTTCATGTGCCGCAGTTCGAGATCGAAACTGATCCTGCCCAGAAGCAGGCCGATCGGGGCGAAGCGCCACTTCAGTTTGTCGAGGGGCGTTCCCTGATAATTGATGGCTTCCATTTTACCCCGCCAGAGACTTCCTTTCATGGTTGCGTAGGAGAAGGGCAGCTTGCCGTTATCGGCCAGTGCCCAGCCCATGATGTGTTGCGCCGGCATTCCCGCAAGCAGAAAAATCAGGTAGCCACCCAAGCCGATCAATAGATAACTCCACCAGCGCATCAAGATCCTCCTTCCCGCTGCAGGACCAGCCTTGCATTGACCAGTCCCGGTTTGTCTTGTCTATCGATCGTCAGGGAGTCGATTTCGATGGCGTGGGTTTGGGTCAGCTGCCCCAGCCATTTGATGATGGTGTCGAATGGAGCCTCTTCGATCCATAATTGAACGGCATTGTCACCCTGGGGTTTAATACGCTGGATCTGTTGTCTCAGTCGGATTTTCTTTGCCGTTCTATCGACCAGAGTGAGCAGTGCCTCATTGCTGCCGGTGCCTTTTCCTCTTTGTTGGTTACGCAGGCTTTTGACCAGATCGAGGTTGTCCTGCATCCAGTTCAGCGTGAGCTGTTGACTTTCGACCAGCAGTGCCTTCTTGTCCAGCGCCTGATTGAATGGGCGCCACAACAACAGATAGACAAGCAGCAGTAAGATGGCTGCAGCGCCGATCATCAGGGCCATGTGCTCCTGGGGTGTTTTTGACTGCCACCACTCCTTCATGGATTCACTCCACTGATACGTAGATGTGAAGTGACCTGGTTGCCTGTGGCGTTGGCCGAGCGGATCTCAACCGCGAGTTTTTTAGCCTCGATGGTCTGTTTTAAATTCTCCAAGGCCTGCAGCTCCTTGATGATTAATTGCAGATCGAGCTTGCCATCCCGGAAGCTTATGCTTTCCACTGTGGTGTTAGGGCTGCTCTTGATGACCGATGCGGCGGGTACGAAGAGGCTTGTGAATTGCATGAAACTGCCGGAATCACCCCGGCGCAGGCTCTTTAGCTTCTGTTCCATCTGTACCTTCGGGTCGACGATGCGCTTTACCTCGGGGAAGGCCTGTTGAAAGGTCTCTCTGATCTGTTTGCTGAGCGCGACACTCTGTTGCTCATAGTGGCGGTGTTGCTGGATGCTCATCAGCAGGGTGAGGCCAATGAAAACGGTAGCCAGCACGGCGGCGGGCAGCCAGCGTTTCCATTGCAGGGTCAGCTTGTCGACTCGCAGATAATCACCCTGAAGCAGGTTGATCTGCTGTTTTTCGATCAGATTATCGGCAAGCAGGGTGGTCAACTCGGCATGGGTATCGAGTTGTTTCGTGCTGATTTCGTAGTCGCCACCAAGCCGGCTTAGATCGATCAGGTCGGTGGAATCAGGGGATTGATAGAGATCGATTTTGCCCGGGGGATGTTCGCTCTCTTGCTGCAGAGCAAGCCTGAGTATCGCCTCGCCGTTGATGGCGTCGGCGCTCAAGCCCCGCTCTCTATCGGTGCGGACATTCAGAATCTGACTGTCCTGATAGAGGGTCCAGGCTCCGTTCTCATAGGGTAGAGAGAGCAGATCGGCATAGATAGCGATAGGTTCGATCCCCGCTGTTTCCAGGGTCTCCAGCCAGTGGTCGAGCCTCTGCCTGGCGATGACTAGGACGGGGGTGATGTCATCGCTGCCGATGTTGCCTGCGGCAAAGTGGAGCTGACTGACATCCTCGGTCAGTTCATTCTCAAGGGAGAATGGAATCGCCTGAATTAGACGCTGCCGGTTTCTGGTCGGGATCCGGACCTCGGTGATGAGCAGTTCGGTGGCGGGTATAAAAACCAGGGTTCGTCTGCCTTTCGCCAATTTCGCAGCATCCGCCAGGGTCCCTTCTGCCGGTTGCGGATTGGCGCCGCCCTTGATCAGCCAACTGACCTTGCCACAGTCGCTGTCATGGCACTGAACAACCAAGCGCTCAGCCATTAGAAAGCTCCGAGGGTACGGGAAATGACAACAACATCCTTCTCACCCTTATGCAATTGACTGATTAATCTTTGGCTACTGCTTTCCATTCGGACAACCGTCTCCATTTGAAAATATTGACTCTCAACAGAGATTAACGAAGTTACTTTTTGAGAGTTTACTTTATTTTCATCCAAAAGTGCTTTTAGTCTCGTGACAAACGCACTCGGTTGTTTGAACGGGTCGTCCTCCCGTTCGCCGGTCAGCTGCGCTGCATCTGCTTCGCTCAGGTTTTCAACCAATGCCTGGATGATTAGCGTATCTGCGGTGTTGACGTTGATCTTGGTCCTTTCCGGCAGGGTTGTGACGTAGGGGGCTAGTTTTTCGAAGACCTCCTGGTCCACGCCCTTTATAAGCCTTAGTTCGGTTGGGCTGGCCATCGCTCCGTTGGCGGTACGGTAGGGTGGATCCAGATTGAGATATTCGATATCTTCCGCACCATCCGGGTAGAGCGATTTGATATCTTCATCCAACCAGTCAGCGGTGGCTTGAGCGATCGACTCCGGTAGCTCCAAAATTACCAGGAGACGCTGGAAAAGGGCCAAATTTTCAGCGACTGATTGCTTATCCTCATCGCCGGCCTCTGCCGCCAGATAGAGATTGTTGAGATTGAATCTGGCTTGCAGATCGGTTGTGACCGCTTGCACCTGGCCGCCCTCGACCGGGGTTGGCGGGAGTTCCTGAGCCCAGTCTTCGTCAAGGCCGTCATAGTTTCCATCCTGCTTGTTGTTGTTTAGGTCCCTGATCAGCATTCCCCGCGACCAAGCCTCACTACCCAGGGTAAAGAGAAAGCCCTGATCGGCAGCGAAAATGTTGCTGCTGCGGCGGATATTCAATTGCAGTTCATGGGTCATGGCAACGGCAGCGATGGAGGCTATCGAGACTACGATGATGGCGGTGATCAGGGCAACGCCTCTTTCATGAATCGACCCGTGGACTGCTATACCTGACATTAACGCTTACCCATTTACTACCGGAACCGGCTGCTTGGCACGGAACAGCCGCCGAATCGTGCCCCAGTCCTCGAGCTCCAACTTCAGTTCGATCGAGACCGGCAGTGCGCTTGGATCCTCATCCGCTCCTCCGGTTGTCCGGGGTGGCCATTCCCGCTTCTCCTGCAATGCCTTATCGTAAAAGACCAGTTCCAGGGATGTGATCTCTCCGATCAGTTTCTGTCGGTAAGGCTCACTCTCCCGGGGTCTGTCCAGGGCGGGCCAGGTGAGTCGGTAGAGTGCGTTATCCTCGTAGACATAGCCGACACGCTGAAGATTGCTGCGTGACAGCCGCATCGGATTGGAAAAGCCGCCGCGGGTGAGTTCCAACAGGATGCCGGATATACCGCCACTCTTGAGGGCAGGCTGTTGATCGCCGTATTGATCGCGTACCGGCCGAGCCACTAACTGTTCAATATCCCTCTGCATGAGATTGAGTCCGAGTTGGAGTTTGGAGATGCGTTGGCCGTAAAGGCTGGTCTGGTGTTCTGTGTCGAGGATTATCTTGAGGCCCGAGTAGACGAATGTCGCGAGGATGGCGAAGATCGTTATGGCGATCAGCAGTTCCAGTAGAGTAAAGCCATGACTTCGAGAGTGGTGTTTCATATTACATTCTATATCGGTTGCGACAGAAAACTCACAAGCCGCGTTACGGCTTCATCATCCCCCCTGTTGCGAAACACGGCGATTTCCACCCTGCGTACTCGGTCATCCGGGGTCTTGCTGACGGTTCGCTGCCAATGCCATTTCTTCAGGCCCATCTCTTCATCGCCCTGTTGTTTCCCGGTTGCCGGCCATTTTTTGCCAATCTGTAACTCAGTGATCTGGTTCAGTGCCACCCAGTGTGCCAAGGTTTTGTCCCTTAAATAACCCACGTTGACAGACTGGTTGGCTGCAACCGTGATGATAGAGGCGAATGCGATTGCCAGTATCGCTAATGCAATCAGGATCTCCAGCAGGGTGAACCCCCTGCTCCTTGAGATATGCGCCTGTAACGCAGAGGCCCGGAAATCGTCAGTAGGGTGAGACATGATCGAGTGTGCGCTCCCCCATCTCGCTGCCGGTCAGCCTGTAATAACTCTCTATTCGATCGGAACTCAGCTTCAACTCGAAAGGGGTCATCTCACCGCTGTTGAGCAGTATGATCTCAGGGATGTTCTCCTCTTCGTCCTCTCCCGCCTGCTGTGTGGAGGCAATGCTGAACACCATGCCTTCCGGCAGCTGGCGTGAATGGAACAGGTTGTCCGTCATCGGTTGCCAGGTCCCTTCTTCCAAGCGCAGAAAGCCATACTCTTCCTCCCTGATATCGACCCCGATCAAGACAGATCTCAATAGGGCCTCTTCACTTGCCAGTCCGATCAGGTTGGATAGGCGCTGGGCCTCCGTCTTTAACTGGTCTTGCGGCGAACTACGGCCCAAAGAGAGTGTGACGAAGTTGATCAGGATGCCGATTATGATGACTACCACCATCACCTCGATGAGCGTGAAACCTCGCTGGGCGGCTGATGCGGTGATTGATGAGTAGTTTAGCTTCACTCCAGATTCCAGTTCCCTAAGTCGTCCTCGGCCGATTGCGGATCGAGCCCCGCTGAGTAGATATCGATCACGCCATGGGTGCCAGGATTGAGAAACAGATAGGGATTGCCCCAGGGATCGGCGGGCAACCTATCCAGATATCCACCCTCTTTCCAATTCCTCGGTTCAGGCGAATCTGTAGGTTTGCTTACCAATGCCTCAAGACCTTGATCGGTTGTGGGATAGATCATATTGTCGAGTCGATAGAGGTTGAGAGCGGCCTCCAACGCACGGATATCGCTTTTTGCCTTGGTTATTCGGGCCTGTTCGGGTCTGTCCATGATTTTAGGCACCACAATTGCGGCCAGGATGCTGAGTATGACCACCACAACCATCACTTCTATGAGTGTGAAACCTTTGAATTTCATACGATTTTTTGTCTTGTGTCCGGTTTTGAAGCGAGCCGGAGAGGTGGATGTTACTCTGTGTGCTGCATGTCTCATCATGGTTTAAAATCCGCTATAAAAATTATATCTGTACGATGGTGGGCTATTATCGAGGGAATCCGTTGTGGAATCTAGGTTCAAGTGTAAATCTGATTCGAAGGGGTGATTCAGTTCACCATCCCATATATCATTGGGTAGCCGTTGCTTACCCTGATAATCACTATTATTGTTAACTTACTGAATAATCAAACATTCATATCCTTGCGCAGGGTGCCTGTAAATGAGTGTGATTATATGTATTTAAGATAATACGTACACCAAATGTAGGTAAAAGTTCATTCTGCATGTAAGTGTAGGAATCACAATAGAGGATTAGCTGTTGAGTATCGGAATCATCGGTTATGCCATATCGGCCACACTATTCCTGCTCTTCAGCGTGATGCTTGTGACCAGCTGGCGTGGGCGAATAGAGGGGATCTATTTGCTGACTGCTTCCGTGACCACAGCATGCTGGGCGCTGGCAGCTGTCGCTTTGCAGGTGGATGAATCCTTCCTTACAAGCACTGTCTATCAAATCTTCGAGATAGCAAGAAACATTGCATGGTTCACATTCCTGTTTCGTCTCCTGGTTAATTTGCACCAGGCGAGCGGAAAAAAACAACGTAATTTGGCCTTTATTCCGATTGCCATACTCATCGGCTCAAGCTTTTTGATTGTAATCGAGTCGCTGTCCCAGCTCTTTCCCCTATTGGGTGATAGAGAGCGTTTTACAAGTTTCCCCCTGATAGGCTATCTGGGATTTGCCATAACCGGTCTGACCCTGATCGAACAACTCTATCGCAGTACAAGACCTGAGATGCGTTGGGCCGTCAAATATCTCTATCTCGGGATGGGGGTTCTGTTTGTCTACGATTTTTTCCTTTACGCTGAAGCATTGATGTTTAATCGGGTGGACACTACGTTGTGGCAGGCGAGGGGGCTGACCAGCGCGCTTGCCGTACCTTTTGTTGCGATTGCGGCAACAAGAAATCCCAGTTGGTCGGTACGTGTATTTGTCTCGAAACAGGTGGTATTTCATGCTACCACAATCATAGCCGCAGGGGCCTACCTGGTGACGATGGCGGCGGTTGGCTATTACATCCGCTTTTATGGAGGAAGTTGGGGAAAAGCAACTCAGATCGCCTTTGTATTCGCGGGTGTCATTTTTCTCATCACCGTATTGTTTTCGGGGAACCTGCGTTCAAAGTTAAAGGTTTTTGTCAACAAACACTTCTTTAGCTACAAGTATGACTGGCGTGACGAGTGGCTGCGGGTTGTTCAGACGCTTTCCAACGGTAGAGGAGGTAAGGAGATCCGTATCCGGGTAATACAGGCAATCTCCGATTCGATCGATGCGGGTGGAGGATATCTGTGGATGTCGGATAGTGTTGGCAGTTACCAGTGTGTCAGCCATTGGCAAGTATCCGCATCTAGTATCTCATTCAATTCAAGTGATTCATTGGTGAGCTATTTTTCCAATAGTGACTGGATTATCGATGTCGATGAATACAATAGGTTTCCAGAGCGATATGAAAGCCTGAAACTGAGTGAGCGACTTATCGCTATCGACAGTGCCTGGTTAGTCGTACCCATCAAACACCACGAACAGCTTCTTGGCTTTGTTCTGCTGACACAACCAAAGCTGTCCAAATCGGTCAATTGGGAGGACAGGGATCTCATCAAGGCCGCGGCGAAGCAGGCTGGCAGTTATCTGGCTTTGTTACAAACCTCGGAGGCGCTGAATCAGGCCAATCAATTCGAGGCGTTCAACAGGCTCTCGGCGTTTGTGGTACATGACCTGAAAAATCTGATTGCCCAATTGGAATTGGTGGTGAAGAACGCCGAGCGGCATAAAAACAACCCTGAATTTATGGATGATGCGGTTAAAACAATTGGTAATGCAGTCAGTAAAATGGGACGATTGCTTACCCAGTTGAGGCAGGGAAGGTTCGAATCAACAAAAGCAAAACAGTTTTATGTAGAAGAGTCGGTTGCGCAGGCTGTGAATCAACTTTATGCCTATTTACCCAAGCCGCGACTTACCATCAAAGCCAATTTCCTGAAAATCATCGCAGATAAGGACCGTTTTACCGCCATCATGGTGCATATGATAAAAAATGCACAGGAAGCGTCACAGGAAGATGGTAAAGTCGATGTGACGGTTGACCGGGACAACGCTTATGCAGTGATAACCATTGAGGATAACGGGACCGGAATGGATGACTTGTTTATTAAGGAAAAGCTGTTCCGTCCGTTTCAAACGACAAAAGGAAATGCGGGGATGGGTATCGGCGTCTACGAAACCAGGGAGTATGTACATTCCCTAAAAGGCAGAATGAAGGTGGAGAGCATTAAGGGTGCCGGAACTAAGTTCGAGATCACTATACCGCTTGAGGTCGCCGGGCAAGCAACGAACAGTCACATATCGACCACGGCAGAGGCGTAGTTGTGAGTAAAGCTAATAACCAGATGAAATCGCTAATAATAGTTGAGGATGATCCGGGGCTTCAGCGTCAACTCAAATGGAGTTTCGACGGTTATGAAGTGCATATCGTCGGTGATAGGAAGAGTGCTATCAACTGTCTGAGGAAAACTTCGGCACCTGTGGTTACCCTTGATCTCGGTTTACCACCCGATCCTACCAATGTCAGCGAGGGATTCGCCACACTACAAGAGATATTGAATTTAATTCCTCAAACTAAAGTCATTGTAGTGACGGGTAATGACGATCGTGAGAATGCCCTCAAGTCGATCGAATTGGGTGCCTACGATTTTTATCAAAAGCCGATAGACCCTGATGTATTGCGGGTTATTATCGAACGTGCATTCAACGTACATGGTCTTGAAGATGAGAATCGCAGACTACATAACATGCAACGCAATTCACCACTCGATGGTGTTATAGCAAATAGCCCGGAAATGCTGGAAATATGCAGGATTATAGAGAAGGTCAGCCCGACGGATATAACCGCATTGCTGCTGGGTGAGAGTGGGACCGGTAAAGAGGTGCTTGCCAGGGCCATCCATGCCCTTAGCGATAGAAGCAGTGAGAAATTTGCCGCCATTAACTGTGCTTCGATTCCTGAAAACCTTTTAGAGAGCGAACTTTACGGTTATGAGAAAGGTGCATTTACGGGTGCGTCTAAAAGGACGGTGGGAAAGATCGAGTCGGCAAATGGTGGCACCCTGTTTCTCGATGAGATAGGCGATATGCCTATCGGTTTACAGGCGAAAATGCTGCGTTTTTTACAGGAACGGGTTATCGAGAGGATCGGCGGCAGGGAGGAAATTCCAGTGGATGTGAGAGTGGTCTGCGCAACCAATCAGGATTTGGAAGAGAAGATAACGCAGGGTGAGTTTCGAGAGGATCTCTATTATCGAATCAGTGAAATCACCATCAATATACCTCCGTTAAGAGAGCGGGCAGGCGATGCGGTCCTGTTGGCTTGGTCATTTCTGAAAAAATATGCGAAGCAAAACTCTTCGAAAGTCAGCGGTTTCACCAAGGAAGCATTGAAAGCCATTGAGGGCTATAACTGGCCGGGTAATGTCAGGGAGCTTGAAAACAGAATAAAACGATCTGTGGTCATGGCTGATGATCAATTGATTACACCCAGTGAGCTGCAATTGACCGAAGCGAGCGAGGATGTCATGCCGGTCAATTTGAGAGAGGTCAGGGAGCAGGCAGAGGCAAAGGCAATAATACGGGCTATGAGCTTCGTAGGCGGAAATGTATCAAAAGCCGCTGACCTGCTCGGTATCAGCAGGCCAACCCTATATGACCTGGTAAACAAATACGGTCTTAAATAGGTCGATTCCGGAGTTGACAAGTGTTTTTAATACAGCTGCATGTAACGATGGTTCTGAAATGGCAATGGTAGTAACTGACGTAAGACAACTGAACCTTGGGGTATTGCTATCTTTAATCGTGCTACAGTTTGTGTTGTCGGCATGTACTATTGGTACCGACGATAGAGAAGCCTTGGCTTCAGCAAAAACCAGTTATGAAAGCGGTAACTGCTCGAAAGCGATTATTGAACTCAAACAGATACTCCAGAATAACCCTGCGAACAACGATGCCAGACAATTACTGGCCAGATGCTACTTGAATAAAGGCAATGGGATTTCTGCAGAAAAGGAGATAAAAAAAGTATCGAACGACAGGTCGCCAACGGCCGAGGTGCAATTGATATTATTGTCTTCCTGGGAGTTGCAGGGCAAAAATAAGGACATTATAGAGGCGTATGAACAAGAGAAGTTTAATAACATCGAACCTATGACGTTGTGGGGTGCCGTCTCTCAGTCTTATCTTAGTGAGGAACAGGTGGGGAAGGGAACGGCACTTGCCAGGAAGATGCTGGAAAAGGATAAGAACAGTGTCACCGCATTACGGTCACTGGCGAAAGCTGCAAGTATGAGAAACGATGATTCTGAGGCGCTGGAATATTTGCAGCGGGCAATGGAGGCGGATAAAAGGGATTATAAAGTATGGCGTGACTTGGGGTCTCTACATGTAAAACTGGAAGATCACAATAAAGCAGTTGAACTATTGAAAGGCGCATTGTCAGTGATAGGCGAAGATGATCCTGAGCAGGATGCGTATATCATCAAAGTCAATCTTATCCATTTGTTTTTCCATCTGAAGAGATTGGAGGAGAGCGAGGCATACATTCGGGAGTTAGAGGCGCAATACAAAAAAAATCCATACGTTGCCTATCTCTCGGGTCTGTATGACTATTTGAAGCAGGATTATGAGGGTGCAGTTGCCAAGTTGTCCCGGGCGCATTCGGTGATGCCCAATCATCTGCCGACAACCCTCTTGCTTGGCGCTTTACATTTCTCTGAAAACAATTTGGAACAGGCAAATATACTATTGACAAGATATGTCAATCAGGTGCCAACCCATCTCCAGGCCAGAAAGCTTCTCGGTGAAATCAAGCTGCGATTGGATAAGCCGAAAGAGGCCCTGGCTTTGCTCGAGTCTGGTGGCGCCGACAGCGGCGATGACCAGATTCTGACCATGATTGGTCTCGCGGCCAGCCAGTCGGGCGAGTATTCCAAGGGGATCGAGTTTCTTAAAAAGGCGGCGCATGCCAATCCCAGTGATACCCGTATTCGAGAGGAACTGGCTCGACTCTATATCAATCATGGGTCAATTGACGAGGCTATAACCGAGTTGGAGGACAAGTGGGTAGGACAGTCAACCAACCGAGATACACTGTTGATTCTCTCATATATAAAGAAACAGGATTTTGATTCTGCACGGAAACTGTCTGATCAGCTTCTGGCCCGTGAAGGTGTACGACCCGGAGATCTCTATCTGCGTGCCATGATAGAGCTCAATTCGGGGAATAGAAACTTTGCAAGGCGGTACTTTACAGACGCAGTCAATAAAAGCGCCGAATTCATCCCTGGCCAACTGGCACTCGCAAGGATGGATCTTGAGGATGGTCGATTGATGGCAGGAAGCGACAGGCTCAATCTGGTACTTGCCCGAGAGCCAAGCAATGTCAATGCGATGATGCTGCTTGCGCAGATAAGTGAACGTTCGGGCAGCCAGAAAGAGGCGCTGGCATGGTTGGATAAAGCCGTTGAAAAGGGTAAGGACTCATGGCTGCCTCGAGTCATTCTCGCCAGGTACTATCTAAGAAGGAAACAGCCGGAAAAGGCCGCGGTCTATCTCGATGGCAAGGAGCTTCGGCAGAGTAATAACCCAGCCATCATATCTCTGCTTGCCATGATCGATCAGCAGACGGGCCATTATAGTCAGGCAGAGTCAACAATTAAGAGGTTGCTGGACGATAATCCGAACAGCGAGACGGCCTATCTGCAACTAGCCGATCTCCAGACGAAGAAGGGGGACCTGGAAGCTGCCAGAATTACCCTGCAAAAGTTGCATAAAGAGTTTCCGTCATCCCTTAAAGGCAAACTGCTGAGTTACAAACTGGAGATGCAGGATAGGAATTATCAGCAGGTTGAAGCGATAATAAAGCAGTTGCTGGAAAACGATAAGACCAAATTTGTGGGTGTGACGCTTCAGGCGAACTATTACGAAGCGAGGGGTGATCTGGTTAAAGCCATCAACAGCCTTGAAGACCATGCCACGCCCGAGGCCCCCTTTATCCTGATACAGCAGCTGTCGGACTTGCATATCAAGAACAACGATCCGAGGAGTGCAATTAACCTGTTGATCAGCTGGAAGAAATCTCATAAGGACAATCAACAGGTGCGGTTGGCTTTGGCGATTGTCTATCAGACGATGGGGAAAATGAATGCAGCAGTCAAACTATACAGTGATCTGCTCGAGGCGAACCCGCGAAATATCGTAGCCCTTAACAATTCAGCATTGTTGAATTTTGATCGGGACCCACAAAAGGCGCTTGAGCAGGCGAAACTCGCATATGAAATTTCCGGAAACGCCACCCAGTCGGTCGTAGATACTTATGCATGGTTGATGCATAAATCGGGAGATACGGCTACGGCTTTGAAAATATTGTCACCGATTATGGATACGGCCTCAGACCCGTCTATTCTTTACCATTATGCCGTTATGCTGGCCGGGTCGGACAATGTGAAAGCGGCGAAGGAGGTGTTGGTGACAATCACCAAAGATCATGCGGACTTCCCCGAATCAGAGGAAGCGAAGAAGCTTTTGAGTGAGATCTCTCAAATTAAGGGTTAAAATAGTTCGAGTTAACATCATTGGATATCAGGAAAGCAATATGTTATCAATAAGTTACAAGAAAATACTGGGTTTTCTCTGGGTTCTCTCAACAGTCGTGCTGGCGGCTTGTACAAGCCCCCCCGAGATGGCAACTCCGGAAAATCAGGCTTCGACCACCGTAGCTGGTCCGGATTCGCCGCTTTACGTTATCGGACCCGGTGATACGCTCAATGTTTTCGTATGGGGAGACAGCGAGCTTTCGACTCAGGTGGTGGTTCGTCCCGACGGTATGATTACAACACCCCTTGTGGAGGATCTGCCGGCGAGTGGCAAAACGCCGACTGAATTGGCCAGAACCCTCGAAGCCAAACTTTCCAAATTCGTAAAGTCGCCGAAAGTGACGGTCAGCGTGACAGAGTTTGTGGGTCGTTATACCGAGCAGGTACGGGTCGTGGGCCAGGCTTCTCAACCTCAGTCGATCAACTACAGGGATGGTATGACCTTGCTCGATGTCATTATCGCCGTGGGCGGTTTGACAGATTTTGCGGCAGGTAACAAAGCAAAGGTGGTCAGAAAGGTAAATGGAAAAACAACAGAGTATCGAGTTCGCCTTGACGATCTGATCAGAGATGGGGATATATCTGCTAATGTTAAAATGATGCCCGGAGATGTACTGATTATTCCGGAAACTTGGTTTTAATACCCATCAATCACAGGAAAGCGGTTTAGATGAGCAGCATTGAGAAAGCCATTGAGCGGTTAGCAAAAACCAAGTCGGATAAGGGTAATGCGAATGAAGCAGTCAATCCAACGGGTGTTGCTGCTCGTGATAAGGCGGTTGAAACAGCCAGTCCGGTACTGGAGCAAACAGCGTCTGCCGCCCATGATGTGGCTGGAAAGCAATCCGCCGAGCCCGCTGCCCCCGTCAGCAGGGAGCCGGCCAAAAGGAGTAAAGCCAAGAAGATTCATCTGGACTACGAATCACTGTCCCGAGTGGGATATATCGTACCCCATTCCGGGAATAAGCAACTCTCTGAGGAGTATCGAATCATAAAGCGCCCGGTCATCATGAACGCCTTGGGTAAGGGAGCGGCACCGATAGAACATGGCAACCTGATATCCATCTCCAGTTCATTGCCGTCAGAGGGCAAAACTTTTACCGCAATGAATCTTGCCCTGAGTATCTCGACGGAACTCGATTCGACCGTGCTCCTGATTGACGGCGATGTACTGCGCTGCTCCTTGAGTACGCTGCTTGGCATCGAAAAGGAAAAAGGGCTTATCGATCTGCTTGAAGATAAAAGCTGTACCGTTGGTGATGTCATACTCGAAACACAGATTCCGAGACTCAAAGTAATCTCTGCCGGAAAACGCTCGGAAAAATCGACTGAGCTGCTCGCCAGCAAAGAGATGGAGGAGTTCCTCAATGAAGTGGCCGTTAGGTATCAGGATCGGATCATAATTTTCGATTCTCCGCCAATGCTTTCAACCAGTGAGTCGATCGTACTGAACCAGCATATGGGACAGATCTTGATCGTTGTGGAAGCCGGAGGGACGCCTGTAGAGGCCATAAAGGATACGCTGAGCCGTCTTGACAGCGACAAGGCAATTGGTTTGGTGCTCAATAAGAGCCGGGAAACCAAAGGCGACAATTACTACGGTACCTACTATTGATGACGCAATCTGAGATAGCGTCAGTCTATTCTTTGCCTTGCTCTTCTGGCTTCCTGCCGTGTACGAGGGCGATTGTTCTTCATCGACAATAATCGCGTACGGATTCCCGATAACGATTCATTAGCGTGAAGGGACTTTCCCTAACGGAAATCACTGATCAGCTCCTGTTTCGGTGTCCAATAGTTTACCTAATAAGACGAAAAATGTGAAAATATTCCCAAAATCAGCATTCTCTTCCCTCCGGCTTTTACCTGGTTTTATTCTCTGAAGGAAGCTGTGGAATAGATGTGTTCGGTCCAGTCAAACATTTATAACATTCTGTTTTTGCTATTAAAGTTGTATTTATTCGAGGACTGTTTTCTGCTATGGGGTAATGCGGGACGGGCAGGAAATGCGACAATTGACTAACCTTGTGAATCAAGGCATTAGGCTGGATAATGGTGCGCGCTTGGCAAAGCGCCATTACGACCCAAATTTGGCTGAGTAAAAAAACGATGAAAATAGGCCTATTGAAAGAAACAGCGGTGGGGGAAAGACGTGTCGCTCTCTCACCGGAAATCGTCAAGAAACTGATCAACAAAGGTTTCACCATCAAGGTTACCTCCGGTGCCGGCGAAAATGCCGATTTCAACGATGAACAGTATCGGCAGGCAGGTGCTGAGATTGTTTCTCCCGAAGAGGCAATGAGTGCAGACATTCTTGTACGCGTGCGTAAGCCTTCGGCGAGCGAGGCTGCTGAACTTCCCAAGGGATCGATACTGATAGCCCATATTGAATCCTGCGAAATCGACGAAACTCTGAATAAGATCCTGGAAAAAGAGATCGTCTATCTCGCGATGGAGAGAATTCCCAGAATTTCCAGGGCGCAGGCCATGGACGCCCTCTCTTCCCAAAGTAACATAGCGGGTTATCGTGCGGTAATTGAGGCTGCACTCCAATATGGGCGTTTTCTGCCTTTGATGATGACCGCGGCAGGATCTGCAAAGCCTGCCAGATTGGTGGTACTGGGTGCCGGTGTTGCCGGACTGCAGGCGATTGCCACAGCAAGACGGCTGGGTGCCGATGTACTTGCCTATGACGTACGTCCTGAAACCAAGGAGCAGATCGAATCCCTGGGTGCCAAAGCGATAGAACTCGATATCGGCGAGAGCGGTTCCGGAGAGGGCGGCTATGCCAAAGAGCTGTCGCAGGAGGCAAAGGCGAAACAGCAGCAAGCCCTTGCGGATGAGCTGAGCAAGGCGCATGTCATTATTACCACAGCCTTGATTCCCTGCCGTCCGGCACCTGTGTTGATCACCGAGGAGGTGATCAAGAACATGCGCGACGGTTCTGTGGTGATCGATCTGGCAGCGGCGACAGGTGGCAACTGCCCCTTGACCGAGGCCGATAAAGTGGTTGTAAAACATGGCGTGACGATTGTCGGTCATACTAACTACCCCTCCATGGTGGCTTCGGACGCGAGTGCCTTCTATGGTGGAAATATCATGAATCTACTCAATATCATGGTGGAGAAGGGTGACGACGGTTTGGTGCTGAAGGATCTCGAAGAAGATGAGATCACCAAGACTATGCGTCTGAGGCCCGAGTCTTAGATCAACAAATACAACCTATTCAAGAGTGATCCTATGCCTGACACACTGGTTGCATTATATGTTTTCGTTCTTGCCTGCTTTATCGGTTACTGGGTGATATGGGGGGTAACACCCTCGCTGCATACACCCTTGGTCGCACTGACCAACGCCATTTCGGGAATCATCGTCGTTGGTGCCCTGTTGGTGACCGGTCTGGAGACAGCAGGTACTGCCGCTGAATTATTCGGCTTTGTCGCGGTATTGCTGGCTTCAATCAACGTCTTTGGTGGGTTCCTGGTAACCAACCGGATGTTGGCCATGTTTAAGAAAAAAGATAAGTGAGTGCCTGACCGATGGAGATTTCAGCTAATACCCAAGCGATTGCCTATCTGATATCAGCAATCCTGTTCATTCTGGCTCTTAAGGGCCTTACCCACCCGGCATCGGCCCGGCGCGGAAACTATCTCGGTATTGCGGGCATGGCTATTGCCATCCTGGCCACTCTGTTCGGTAATGAAGTCCAGTCTTACGGTTTCATCGTGGTTGGCGTGATCGTCGGCGCCGTGATCGGTACGATTCTAGCCGCCCGCGTGCAGATGACCGCCATGCCGCAGCTGGTGGCGGCGCTGCATAGCTTCGTGGGTATGGCAGCGGTACTGGTGGCTATCGGCACCTATCTCAATCACGCTGCCGCGGGTACCCTCAATCCGGTCATGATGGGAGAGTTGTCGGCGGGCATCATCATCGGTGCGATCACCTTCTCCGGTTCAGTGGTGGCGTTCGCCAAACTGCAGGGGCTGGTAAGCGGAGCACCGGTTAAATTCAAGGGACAGCATGCCCTGAATGCGGTTATCGCAATCGTCACGGTTTTGTTGGGTATCCACTTTGGCATGACTGGGAGCTTGACTTCGCTGGTGCTGATAACCCTGCTGTCATTCATATTGGGCTTTACTCTGATCATTCCCATCGGCGGCGCGGATATGCCGGTTATCATATCCATGCTCAACAGTTACTCGGGATGGGCGGCGGCGGCAACGGGTTTCACCCTGGGTAATCTATTGCTGATTATTGTGGGCGCCTTGGTCGGTTTTTCGGGTGCCATTCTCTCCTTCATCATGTGCCGGGCCATGAACCGCTCCATAATCAATGTTGTGTTCGGTGGTTTTGGCAGTGAGTCGGACGGTGCGCCCAGCGCGGCGGGTGTGGCAGCCGAGAAAGGTGTCAAATCCGCCTCGGTGGAGGATGCCATCTACTGGATGGAGGATGCCAACAAGGTCATCATCGTACCGGGTTACGGTATGGCGGTGGCCCAGGCGCAGCATGCCTTGAAAGAGGTGTTGGAGCTACTCGAAGAGCGGGATGTGACGGTGAAATTCGCCATTCACCCTGTGGCTGGGCGCATGCCTGGACATATGAATGTACTGCTCGCCGAAGCGGATATTCCATATGACCACGTCCTCGAGATGGATGAGATCAACCCGGAATTCCCCACCGCCGATGTCACGCTGGTGGTGGGAGCCAATGACGTGGTCAATCCGGCAGCCAGATCGGACTCCTCCAGCCCGATATACGGTATGCCGATACTGGATGCGGCGAAATCGAAGCAGGTCTATTTCCTCAAACGCTCCCTGAATCCAGGCTATTCCGGCGTCGACAATCTGCTGTTCTATCAGGACAACACTTCACTGATCTTCGGGGATGCCAAGGATACGATCGAAGGTATGGTGACAGCGCTGAAGGGTGGTGGTCATTGATCCAAAGCCTGTAAACAGTATGCCGGATTCACTTCGAATCGGCTTCTATATGGTGCTAATCTAAAGACGTAAGGTGCGGTTCGTCGCACCGGAACCTGGCGTTTATCGGTGTGATATATTGATACCCAACGCAGTACTCTATACAAGCGCCAGCGTGGGAATGCATAAACCGATTACGATTCATATAATGTCAGGATAAGGCCCATGGTTCCTGGCCGGTGCTTTTGACGATCAGTTCATCAACATATAGCAGCATTGAACCCCTCCATAGTGTTATCGTGAGCGCGATCCTCAATGATTTTCCCGATCCGAAAGAGATCAAGTGTTGCATGTTGCAGGATCGGCACGGCCTCTATCGACAGCTACGCGGTCTGAGAAAACGTGAGGCCAGGGGGCAAGACTATTCACAGGGATTGATGAAACTCTGGCGCTCGATACGGGCATCGCAACAGTGTTTGACGCAACGTCGCGAAAGCCTGCCACAGGTCTCATATCCCGATGTGCTGCCAATCAGCCAGCGGGTAGATGAGATCAAGACACTGATTCAGGATCATCAGGTGGTTGTGCTGTGCGGTGAGACCGGATCGGGTAAATCGACGCAGCTGCCCAAGATCTGCCTCGACCTCGGCTTTGGCCAGTCGGGATATATCGGTCACACTCAACCTCGTAGGGTTGCAGCCAGGACGCTTGCGACGCGGGTGGCGAGTGAGTTGGGTTCCGCAATCGGTCAGGCGGTGGGTTACAAAGTGCGCTTCAACGACCGCGTAGGGCCCCAAAGCTATATCAAACTGATGACAGATGGCATACTGCTCGCGGAAATCCAGCAGGATCCCTATCTCAATCAATACGATACATTGATAATCGATGAAGCTCATGAGCGTAGTCTGAATATCGACTTCCTGCTCGGCTATCTGAAACAGTTATGCGTCAAGCGTTCCGATCTCAAACTGATCATCACCTCGGCGACCATAGATCCTCAACGGTTTTCCGAATATTTCGACAGTGCGCCCATCATCGAGGTATCCGGCCGTACCTATCCGGTGGAAGTACGCTACCGACCGCCGGTAGAGGGGGGTGAGAACGAACGTGACGACCCTCTACAGCAGGCCATCGTGAATGCTGTGGATGAGCTGTCACTGATCGATAGGGGCGACATACTGCTCTTTCTCAGTGGCGAGCGGGAGATTCGCGAGACCGCAGAAACCTTGCGCAAGCATAGACTTCCCGCCACCGAAGTACTGCCACTCTACGCGCGACTCAGCATCGAGGAGCAGAACCGGGTGTTCAAGCCGCATGCGAGCCGGCGTATCGTATTGGCCACCAATGTGGCTGAAACCTCTCTGACCGTACCGGGAATACGCTATGTCATCGATACGGGATATGCGCGCATCAGTCGCTATAGTCATCGCAGCAAGGTGCAACGCCTGCCTGTGGAGCGCATAGCCCAAGCATCCGCGGATCAGCGCAAAGGCCGCTGCGGCCGTCTCTCCGCCGGGGTCTGCATCCGCCTCTTCACGGAAGAGGATTTCGAGGCGCGTCGGCCATTCACAGAACCGGAAATACAGCGCACCAACCTGGCTTCAGTCATCCTGCAGATGAAACTGCTTGGATTGGGTGATATCGGTCAATTCCCCTTCATCGATCCTCCCGATCAGCGTCTTATCAAGGATGGATATCGGATACTGGAAGAGATCGGTGCGGTAGCCCGCGATCAAAGGGTAACCCGCCTGGGGAAGCAGCTCGCCAGGCTCCCTGTGGACCCGCGAATCGGCAGGATGCTACTTGCGGCAGCCCATGGCCACTGTCTGAAAGAGGTGATGGTGATTGCTGCGGCATTGAGTGTGCAGGACCCGCGGGACCGTCCGGTGGATAAGCAGCAGTCGGCAGATGAGGCGCATGCAAGATTTCGTCACGAGCAGTCGGATTTTTTAGGTTATCTTTCGCTTTGGGAAGAGGTCGAGACGCAGAGAAAACATCTATCGAAAAACCAGTTTCACCGTTGGTGCAAGCGGCAGTTTCTCTCCTGGAACCGGGTTCAGGAATGGCACGACATACACCAACAGTTACGAGCGCAGCTGCATGAGATGGGGTTGCGTGAGAATGGCGCCGAGGCAAGCTATGATGAGGTCCATCGAGCCCTTTTGAGCGGTTTGTTGAGTCATATCGGTTTAAAGAGCAACAGCCATGATTACCTGGGTGCGAGAAATACCCGCTTTTTCGTCTATCCCGGCTCCACACTCTACAAAAAGCAGCCGAAGTGGGTCATGGCGGCCGAGTTGGTGGAGACCAGCAAACTCTATGCGAGAACCCTGGCGGCGATTCAGCCTGAGTGGGTTGAGAAAGCGGCGGGACGCCTGGTCAAGCGCAGCTACTCTGAACCTCACTGGGAGAAAAAACGTGGTCAGGTGGCCGGCTATGAGAGAGTCACACTGTTTGGTATTACCCTGGTTCCGCGCCGCAAGATCAACTTCTCGCCCATCGATCCGGTGGTCGCCCGGGAGATCTTTATACGCTCTGCGCTGGTGGATGGAGATTTTCATACCCGAGCACCCTTCTGGCGCCACAATCAGGAGTTGATCGATGCCATTCATGACCAGGAAGCCAAATCGAGACGGCGGGATATCCTGGTGGATGAAGAGCGTATCTACAGCTTCTACGATCAGCGGATTCCGGGGGGCATTTCTACCACGCCGGGATTCGAAAAGTGGTTGCGACAACAGTCCAAGCAGCAGTCGAAGCACTTGTATATGGCTGAATCCGACCTGATGAGGGCCGACTCACAACGGGTCTCCAATGAACAGTTTCCCGATCATCTCGATATCAACGGCATGCGGCTGCCACTGGAGTATCGCTTCGAACCGGGGAGCGCAAAGGATGGCCTGACACTGATTGTTCCCCAGGATATCCTGAATCAGATCACCGAGGCGCGTCTGCAATGGCTGGTGCCGGGATTGTTGAGAGAACGTGTGATCACTTTAATCCGCGGATTACCGAAATCGCTAAGACGCTCATTCGTTCCCGTTCCCGATTTCGCCGATGCCTGTCTTGCGGACTTGCCCAGCAGCGACAGGCCTTTGATCCAGGTGCTGGGAGAACGATTGAAACAGCTCGGCGGAGTCCATATCCCGGAGGATGCCTGGACTGAGGAGGATATTCCCGGTCACTTGCGCATGCGGGTGCGGGTTGTCGATCAGGCTGGTTCCACACTGGAGCAGGGTCGGGATCTGGCGGGCATGAAACGGCGACATGCAGGTCAGCCACAGTCGCAGCATCGACACCTCAATTCCCCCGGTTTTCAGCGCAGTGGGCTGAAGGATTGGGATTTCGATAGCTTGCCGAAGCAGTTGGGAATAGAACAGGGAGGAATCACCCTACAGGGCTATCCGGCCCTGGTGGATGAAGGAGAGAGCGTAGCGATTCGCCTGCTCGATGCGCAGAGCAGTGCCCAGCGGGCTCACAAGCAGGGTGTGAGAAGGTTGTTGATGTTGAGAATGTCCAAGGAGATGCGTTATCTGCGTAAAAACCTTCACCAGCTTGACCGGATGCGACTGCTTTATGCCAAGGTGCCGGCGGTCGATAAGGAGCAAAAAGAGGATGCCCATCGGGATCTTGAAGATGAATTGGTAGCATTCATCGTCGATCGCACGTTTCTTAACCAACTCCCGGAGATCCGCGAACGGAAGCGCTTTGAGGAGCGGTTGAACAGCAGGCGGGGGAGTCTGATGCCGCTGGCGAACAGAAGCTGTCAACAACTGCTGGAGATTCTGCAGTTGAGCCATCAAACCAGAAAAGCGATAAGCGCGATCACCCAGGTCAATTGGATGAGCTCTGTGATGGATATGCGGCATCAGCTCGGGCGGCTGGTCTACCGCGGTTTTCTTCAGCAGGTGCCGGATGAACGGCTCAGTGACTACTCCAGATACCTTCGGGGTATATTGAAACGGGTTGAGAAGCTGCCCCACGCCGCGGCGCGGGACCAACAGCGTATGCGTGAGATGGCGGCACTGCAACAGCGATGGGAACAGTGGGATCAGCAATGCAGGCAGAGTGGACGGGGTGACGAGCGTATCGAGGAGATCCGCTGGGGATTGGAGGAGTTGCGCGTCTCCCTGTTCGCCCAGGATTTGGGAACCGCCTATCCCATCTCGATCAAGCGTCTGTTGAAGCGTATCAAAGAGATGGGACTCTAATTCCGGCCCGACCGTCACATCCCCGGGCGAAACACGCCTATCGATTCCTCCGCTGTCATCAAATTGTCATGGGATGCTGTTAGAGTTGGCTGCGTTGGAGTGATTTAAGAGAATGCCTAAACCGGATAGCTGAATAGAGGCGGCCTCAGTACAGAATCACTCCGCTTTTCCAGTCCACAGCCTCGGCGAAAGAGGCCTTCAAGGTGGGTATTGACCCACCTTTTTTTCGTTCTGTCGGCAGTGCGCCGGGATCCGCTGCGCCAACCCCTCGAAATAACCGCTTGCCGGAGTTGTCTACCGCTATCCAGAGCGGGTTCCATTCGTCGCCGAACAAACAGCGTGAGGCCTACGGGTTCGAAATACCGGCAGCTATCGTTCTCTTGGTGTTGATCAGGTGCTATGTTATTGTTCCCACTTGATAATTATTCATGTGGAGGAGACCATGGCTGGATGTTATTGTGGATCTGGTATCGCCTATGAGGGCTGTTGCGGACCAATCCATGAGGGTACAGCAAAGGCGGATACAGCGGAGAAGTTGATGCGTGCCCGCTACAGTGCGTTTGGTGCCAAGAAGTCGGAGTTTTTACATCAATCCCTGCACCCGGATCATCGCCATGATCACGATATCGAAGCTACACGGCGCTGGGCGGAAACTGCCCAATGGCTGGGGTTGCAAATTGTGGATGTGCAAGGCGGAGGAGAGTCCGATGAAGAGGGTAGCGTGGAGTTTATCGCCACTTATAAAGAGCGAGGCATGGTAAGGCCGCACCATGAAGTCAGCCGTTTTCTCAAACAGGATGGTGATTGGTATTTCGTTGACGGGCAGCTCGTGGCGCCGAAAACCGAAAAACGCCACCAGCCGAAAGTCGGCCGGAATGATCCATGCCCCTGCGGCAGCGGCAAGAAATATAAAAAATGTTGCGGTGCATGAATCGGAGAATCTTTTGATTTCAAGTTTATTGGATTTTTGCCGACAATTGCCTTTAGATCGATATAGGTAAGATTCGCGTGACATCAAAATCAATCAGCGTTAAGCATGCTTTGAGACAACTACTCCTGTTGGGAGTCTGCCTCTGCGTGCCTATGTCGGTAAACGCGGAGATTTATAAGTATCGGGGTAGCGATGGCAGTATCCATTTCACCGATAAACCCATGAAGGGCAACTATCGCCTGTTGTGGCGTAGTGGAAAAAAGAAACGTAGCAGTCGCAGCAACTACAGTTTGGCGCGTCTGCGTAAAAACAAGGCCGAGCTGACGCCGATAATCGATGATGTCGCCAGACAGCTCCATCTCCATCCTGGATTGTTGCACGCGGTCGTAATGGTCGAGTCGGCCTACGATCCGAAAGCAATATCCAAGAAGGGGGCACGCGGTTTGATGCAATTGATGCCGGCTACCGCGAATCGTTACGGCGTCAATGACTCCTATGACCCTAAACAGAATCTTCGAGGCGGCGCTGAGTATCTGAGGGATCTGCTGAAGTTGTTCGAGTTCGATATCAAATTGGCTCTTGCTGCGTACAATGCGGGTGAAAACGCGGTATTCAAATACGGAAATACAATCCCGCCCTTCGCGGAGACGCAAAACTACGTGAAAAAAGTACTTCACGAGTTCGAACGCAACCGCTTGGCTATGCTCAATTAGACTGCCGCCGATGATTTCCTCCGGCGGTTGTTGCCACCCCCGCTTCGAGACCTGGCTCAGGGGCTGCACAGGATATAAGCCATAGACGAATGGAAAATATCCCCATCAAACTGCTGAACTGGAGCTGGTGCCTGCCGCAAACGCTGTTGGGGCTTTGTTGGTCGCTTGCGGTAACGGGTTTGCTGGATAGGGAGTCGCAAGAGATTGTCGCATGGCAGGGGGTATGCGCCATTCGCTATAACAAGCTGCAAGGCGGTGTCAGCCTGGGGCCTTTTCTGTTCTATCAGGCAACATCCA
This sequence comes from Candidatus Thiodiazotropha sp., assembly GCA_040791665.1. GTDB lineage: Bacteria > Pseudomonadota > Gammaproteobacteria > Chromatiales > Chromatiaceae > Thiodiazotropha. The sequence continues at coordinate 34,081 of JBFNNX010000031.1, forward strand.
ACGCTCATGATCTGCTCTGCCACGAGTATGGTCACTACCGACAGTCTCTGCTGCTCGGACCACTCTATCTTCCGCTCATCGGTCTGCCTTCCATCAGCTGGGCGATAGTGAAAAAGGCGGGATTCTTTGAGCGGATTCCTTATCGTGCCTTTCCCACGGAGCGGTGGGCGGACCGGCTGGCTCAATCGAGAGTCGAGTTGGAGAATTAAAAATCCCTGCTAGGGTTTATAAGATTGGGGAACCGCCGATTTGTTCAGAGCTTCCCTGGGGATTGAAGACATTAAACTTTGCATGACGGATTGATAACCATAGATTACGGCTGAGGTGGATGATGAAAAAGTTGCTGCAATTGCTCATGATGCTCTCTGTTGCGCTTATCTTAAGTGGCTGCCCGGGCGACGATGACGACGACAATGGCGATACCGGAACCACCACTACGGACAGCGGTGACACTGGAGGTGATAGCGGTGACACGGGAGGTGATAGCGGTGACACGGGAGGCGACAGTGGAGGTGATTCTAGCGGTGATGGCGATGGTAGCGTTTCAGGCAATCTGGTGCTACAGAGCGCGGACAGCCCCAGTGCGACACCCTGTCCGATGCAGGATATCCTCACTGACGCCAGCGCCATCTCTGCCTTGCGCACTGCGTTGGAGTCGGGCACCTTGCTCTATCTTGATGTTCCCTTCAACGGCAGCGACAGCGATATCTATCGCAAGAAATGCGGCCTCGAGGGCTTTTGGAATCCGGCCGACAACACCGATGAGATAAGCCTTTCAGCCATCGGCCTCGATCCGGCAGGCGCACCGAATATCACTGATCTGGTGTTGTTCGGCAATGCAGGTATCTGTGCCGAGGGTTTCAACAACAGCAGTTTCGGCGTTGGCGAGGGTTTCCCGGTGGCGGGCACCTACCGCAAGGAGATAAAGGCCGCCCATCTTGGCAGCACCTATCATCTGCGATTCAGGGCGGTAGTCAGCGGCAGTTCCGCCGGAAACACCTTTACCTCGGAAGGTATTACGCCTTCGACAGGGCTGCGAACGCTGCACTACAGCGTGAACGGTGTCGAGACGCAGCACGACGATCTATTTTCAGCCCTCGTCAATGCCATGAGCGCCAGTACAAGTGCGGCGCCCGGTGCAACCATCGAAGTGAGGAAGAGCGCCGGCGGCGCGGTGGTGTTTACTGCAGCGATTGAGGTGATTTGCGTCTCATCAAGTTGATGAGCGCGGGCAGGAGTGTCAGATCCATAAGCAGCGCAAGGGCCATGCCGACCGTCAACAGGAGAGCGATCTCCAGATTGGCTTGAAGCGAGGAGAGGGCCAGGGTTGAGACGCAGAGACAGAGCATCAGCGTTGTCGTAGTCAGTGCCGTACCGCTTCTGAGGGCATTGTGGCGCAGGATGCGGTTCAGCGATACCCATGATTTACGGTGCCACAACAGATGAACGGTATCGTCGACTGACAGGCCGAACAGCATCGCCGGCACACCCAACAAGGCGAGCGACCAGTCGATGTCAGCCGCCCCCATAGAGCCGACAACAAACCAAAGCGGCAACAGGGTGACAACCAGGGCGGGCACCACCAGGCTGATCTGGCGAAACGCCAGCCAGAGAAGCAGCAGAATACCGGAGAGCGAGAGGAGTATGCCGCTGACCGCCCCCGATACAGCGAGTGATTCCACCGCAGGATAGAGGTAACCGGGACCATCGAAGACCAACCTGTGATGGCCAAGCATGGTCCGATCGAAATGTTCCAGCCAGTCGATGATTTCCCGTTGCCGCTCCTGATTGAGAGACGAGAAGAAAACATCTATCCGGGCTACGCCGCTGCTGTCAACCAGTCGTGACCATTGGTCAGAAATCTTGTCGCCATCGATACACGCCTCATCGCAGACCGCCTGTACGATCGCGGCGGGTAAGACAATGCGGGACTCCGGCAATTTGCTCACATAGTCTGTCGTGACGATTAAGGCGTGCAACAGGCGCTTCCTGTTTTCACCGCTCGGTTTTTCCGCCGTCAAGTAGATGCTCAAGGGGCGTAAATCACTGGTAAGCAGCTGTTGCAGTCTCTCTGTCTGTTGACTCAGTGGATGATCATGGGAAAAGATATTTGGGAAAGGGGTTTGCGTCGTGACTCGGGTGGCAAAAGGGACTAGCGAAACGGCAACGGTCACCCACAGAACCAGTGTCGCCAGAGGATGCCGCAGAGATGCTCTGACTAAGGTGTGGCTCATAACGGCAAAGGGATTGGTGACGTAAGGCCGCGACTCTTGCGCATGGCGATGATTCAGTAGCAACCAACCGAGAAGAAATGTAAACCCCATCGCAAGCAGGGTGCCGACTGCTGCGGTTAATCCGAAGCTGCGCAATAGGGGAGAGTCGCCTTGTAGCGCCAGAGCCCCAAAACCGACAAACGTCGTCGCCGTGGTAATCGCGCAGGGAGGGGCCAACTCGCGAACAGCATGCTGGAAAGCGCGGGACGATCCACGTCTTTGATAGGTTTCGATACGTTCAACAAGATGTGCCGCATCCATCGAGGATACCGCCCAGACCAATGGTATGACAGCAAGCAGTAAGGCGTTGAAACCGCCATGCAGGCTCAGATTGAATAAAAGCAGGGTGGTTGTGGTCGTCATACTAGCCGTTAGAAAAATGAATGCCGGCGCGGCAAACGACCTGAATGCAAGCAGAGGAACCACAAAGATGATGATGCCAAGCAGGGGTGCTATTCGAACCAGATCATTGCTGGCGGCTTGCCAGGATGCACGTCGAACCAATTCTGGAGCAAACAGCTGACTCTGCTTGACGGCGACGGGTGTCAGGTTCTCAACGAGTTTTGTCTCTAACTCGTGATAGATCGATGGATGAATCTCAGCTTGATTGTTGGGAATGCTGCGCCAGAACAGGATTGGATCGGAATGGTTCCGCTCACCGTTGCTGCAATCTGTCAGGGTGAGTCGGGCGGCATCGGATGGCTCGCTCGCAGGCTGTGAAGATATACAGAGTATCTGCAGACCTGAGATCGATTCGCGGAGTTGTGTCAGGAACCGTTTTCTCGGTTCATGTTGCAATGATGCGGGGAGATTCAGCAGTGCGAATTGCGTGGCACTGCTCAACGAACCACGAATCTGCTTTGACTTTGCGAGTGTGTGGGGCGGCAGCAGTTGTTCGGCTGTCGGGGTCGGCGATGGTTGGAACCGTGACGACATGACGGCCCAAACCGTGATCATCAGAGCGGTTGCAAGGGCGAGGCGGAGATTCATCAGAATGCCGCTCCCGGATAGTGGTCAGGGCGAATCTCTCAGTTGACCCGTACAGAGCCTATAGCAATGCAGTGTATCAATTTGAATGCCAGTTAAGGATGAGCTCATCGATGACCAATACATCCTCGGCGTTGATGTCAATGATATGGAACCCGCTCCAGAAACTATCAGGTTGGGAGGCTTCGGTACACCAGACGGCTTCCGCGGCGAATGAGATCTTCTCTTGATCATTCTTCTGGTTTGGAAGAAGCAGATTGAGTTGATAAACCGATCCGGTAACCATAGGCTCATCGCTCAACAGCATCAGTCCTTCTGCGCTGATGTTAACCACACGTCCGATATGACTGCCTGTTATTTGATCTGCGATGATCAGTACTTCGTTGGCTACTTTACGTGGAGAATGACGTTGTTCTTGCATGTAATCATTTCCTATGTCCTTAGCGGACCTCTTTACCTTCGTTTTCCTCATCATCTTGGATGAGTTCACTTGCTATATCGTCTGTGGTTTTCAAGGAGCGCTGGAGCATACGTCTGATCGCATGCAGTGTTCTCTCGACAAACGGATCGCTGCTGTCTTCAAGGATTGTCGATTCACCTTTGAGTATCTCTTGCGCCAAAGTTCTTAATGGCTTGATGGCGGTTTGAACACCGGCTCTGTCGACAAACATACAGGAGGCAGTCAATGGGCTTAACCACGACAGTTTTACCTTTTGCGATTCACCACTCTGCGAATCTTTTATTTCGAACCAGGTGCCGAACTTGATCTTACGCAATTTTTCCATCATTGCTTCTTCGTCTTCAGGAATCTCCTCTTCATCGGCCTGTTCAGTGGTTGACTCGGCAGTGGCGGGGGCGGGTTTTCTGGGCTCCGCTTTCAATACGGTCTTGTCTGAAATCGGTACCACGGTATCCGAGGTCTTGGCCGATTTCATCGCTTGTTCCGAGGCCATGGATGCTGTTTCGGCATTGCTGAGCAGACCGAAAAGTACCTGGCTCTTCTCCTGATGGAATCCACCCAGTGAAGCCAGGCCGTCCTCAATGGATTTCCTCAAATCAGGCAGTGTCTTCTCCAACTCTTCGCGTTCACTCTGATCTTTGGGTTCAAACGTCCAGGCAATTTCATCAGCGATGCGAAGCGCCTCTTTCCAGTCATCGCTCATTTCGCCGTCAGGATGGCGCAAGAGGACAAAGACAAGTTTGTCGACCCAGGTTTTTTCCAGGAACTCCTTGACCGGTTGAGGGAGGTTTTCACTGAAAGAGCGGGCTCTCATCTCCTGGGATGCGCGCTGCCTGGCAATATTCAGCTTTTCTCTGCCCTTGATGGAGTCCTGTGCGCGCTTTTCGAGAATGTCAGACTTACGCCTGAACTCATCCATACGTTTCTTGAATGCCTCCAGCAGTGTGCCGAACAGACTGACGTTATCAGAAAACTCTTTCAGCACCCGGTCTATGACATTCTGCATATCGGGGTAGATACCCCTTTTCAGATTGCGTTCGTCGATCCAGTGACTGCCGGCTTCAACCAAAGAATCGAGCAGTTGTCGTGCTTCATGATTGCTGTCGGTTAGCAGTTTGCGATCAATGATCGCGACTTTCAGGTAGGGGGTATGCAGATGACTGATCAAGGCCTTGGCCACGGCAGGGAGAACAGGATCATTCAACATATACTCGAACAGCATGCCCACCAGGTCGATGGTATCCTCATCCGCAGCCTCGAGGCGGTCCGCGCCAACCTCGTTATAGAGTTTATGACGCTCTTCGGCTAGCGTGTGTTTCACCCGAATCAGGAATTGTTCATCGATCTCGATATTCGAGATCGCCGCACCGGGCGCATTGACATCCGGTATCATATCGGAACGTTGGGCCGGTTGGATGTTACTCAGAGCGGCGACAAGATTCTCTTGTGTGGCGGGCGGTGCACTTCCAAGCTGCCGGCCGGCCGCCTTTGCCGACGCTTCCTTAGCGGCTAGCTTCTCCGGCGAAATGCGGCGCCGGCTGGCCATCATATCCAAAATCGATCCGAACAGCTCCTCTCCCAACTCTTCCTGGGTTTGCTCCTGTTGCTGTTCAGGATGCTCCTCATCCTTTGCCGATGCCCCTCCCTTCGCATCAGGCGATTTTTGTATTGCCGGCCTTAAGTGAGGTAGAACACCGGCCTCCTTCAGACTGTTGTTAAAGTCATCGTAGATCGATCCCAGCTGTTTGAGTACATACTTGTCGAACAGGGCGAGGATGATGACCTTGATCCGCGCTTCCAAACCCAATGCATCGATAGCTTCGCTGAAAGCATGGGCCAGATGATGCGGGCCGGAAGGGATCTGTTTGTGTTTAACACTACGTCCGCCACTCACTACACTCAGGCGCTGACCAAGCGCATACAGCTGGGAGCGATGGTGTCCCACCGTGCGACTGATCATATTTTCCAGTGCGGTGGTTACATCCATAGATTCATGATCGACGAGTTCCAGTTCCGTATCTTCGCTGTGATCCAAAAAGCTGTCGATCTCAGGCTGGTCATGCCAGAACTTATCGAATCCTTCACTCAGCAGTTCCCGAAACTCATGCTCAACCAGGCCATGTCTGTTTCGGATCATCGCCATTGCCTCGAAAAAGCGATTTTGTATTTCGTTGGTCTCTGCCTTTTGGGCAAAACTGGTGAGTGCTTTGTCGGAGTTGTTGAAAAGCTCCGTCAAGAGGGCGTTTATGTAGACAATTACAGTGTCCTTACAGCGATTCAACACCGGCTGAAACTGACTCTGGTATTTGTTTCTTCTATCCTGTATTGACACGTTTGAAGGATCCTTAAGTGAATCAGTGGCGATACCCAAAAAGAGTTGATCTTGCTAAAACTTGATTTTTCTATAGTTTGTGCAATTACAATAGCTAAAGAGTAGCACGAAGAGTGCCTAAGATGAACAATCCGATGTCTCTCGCAGTATTGTGCCCCAAGCTATTATTACAAATTCTCACATTCCCCATATCATGCCGTTGGGCCGCTAGGTGTAACGACATCTCAATCGTCCCCAATGACTTTCTTGCTGGATTCCGTCGGTGAGAGCAGCAGCTCTCCCTGACCGACACTGTTGGCGAACACCATGCGATAGGCGACACCGTCATCCTGGGTATACGCGGCACGCAGTTTTTTCACCTTTTCCTTGGCCGGTTTGTACTTTTCCTCTTCGTCGAGGTATTCCAGGCTGTTGTCAGCTGAAACTTTGAAAATGTAGAAAGGCATGTTTCCAGCTCCGTCCCCGTCTTGTGGAGGTCAAGATTCCGATATAAATGTCGATAACAATGGATGTATACCATAGCCGACACTGTATACAAGCCAGCATGATAGCTGAGTTTGATGTGGAACAGTACAACAATATCCCTTGTATATCAGTGAATTATTACCTGACAGATAGGGATGTTGAATGTTGCGCCCTGAGGTGAAAATCATGACTCCTCAACAACTTGTGATCGAGATCGAAAGCTTGGTTTCTCTGCCTGATGTCTGTGTCAAGGTGAATCGGCTGATCGACGCTCCGAACTACTCTGCCGCAACCCTGGGCGATATTATTTCCCAAGATACCGATCTGTCGGCCCGTCTGTTACGGCTGGTGAATAGCGCATTTTTCAATTTAAAGGCCCCGGTGGAGACTATATCGAGGGCTATCACCATCATTGGTACGAGTGAGCTGCGTAATCTGGTGATGGCCACCACAGCGACACGGGTTTTTACCGGAATTCCTGCTGATCTTGTGGACATGACCGAATATTGGCGCTACTCGATAACGGCCGGCGTAATTGCGGGTGAACTGGCCAAACGCTGCAACGTATTGCACAGCGAGCGGTTATTCGTCATGGGGGTATTGCACGATATCGGCCGATTGGCGATCTATCTGAAAATGCCACAGGAGGCGAGAGATATCCTTTTGATAACCGGTGGCGACGATACCCTGTTGCCGGATGCGGAGCATGATGTCCTCGGCTTCACTCATATGGATGTCGGTGAAGCCTTGCTAAGGAAATGGAGGTTGCCAGAAAGCATCGTTTCAGTTGTTGCGCACCACCATCGACCGGCAGCCACACAGTTTTTTCAACTGGAGACCTCCCTGCTCTCCCTCGCGGCGGTATTGGCCTACTCCGAAATCAGTGGTGTCGAGTGGGACGAGGCCGTTGAACTTGCGGACCCTCTTGTCTGGAAACAGACCGGCCTGGAACTTGAGCAACTGGAGGCCATCATGGAACAAACGCCACGCAAGGTCATTGAGATCATGGATGTAGTGCTGGGACCGAAAGTCAGGCCATTGAAGAGCCAACCCCACTAACCGTTTTCCATACTCCGCTGTCAGGTTCGGCTAACGCTAATCCAATCAGCGCTGCCGGGACTGTTTTATTCTTCCGCCAAGGCATGACGAGCGATGTGTCGTCGTTCTACACTAGACCCGCTACTTCGGTTTGCGCCTGAAAAAAGTGCCACTTCGTGTTGTCCGTCGATAACCTGAACTCAGCAAACTTTCTCTCCTTGCACCTCGATTGGCGCTGTCCAAGACACACAGGAACCTATTGGATGAGCGTTAACGGGCCCCGGACAAGACGACAGTTTGCTGTCGTTATGTCTTATTCAGGACCCGGACTCAGTGATTGAGTCCCAAACAGGTTAGAATACGGCCTCATGTTGAGGCTCTACCAATCAAACCACCTTGAATCGCTTGCGGCGCGCCTGGCCGACCTGCTTGCAGAGCCGGCGAGTGAACCTCTGCGGCAGGAGCAGGTGATCGTTCAACACCCGGGTATGGCCCGCTGGCTCTCATTGCAGATCGCCGACCACCTGGGGATCTGCGCCAATCTCTCTTTTCCGCTGCCCGCGACGCTCGTATGGCAGCTTTTCCACACCCTGTTGCCGGATGTTCCTGACTATGATCGCTATCAGCCAAAACGCCTGACATGGCGTATCTACAGCCTGCTCCGGGATATTGATGAGAAGTGGAAAGATCCATCGGTCACTCTCTATCTGGCCGGGGCGGACGATATAAAGCGCTTTCAGTTGGCGCAACAGCTGGCCATGCTGTTCGATCGATATCTGATCTACAGGCCAGACTGGATTATCAAATGGCAGCAGGGAGAAACGGCTGCCGAAGGTGACAAGTGGCAGGCCGGTCTCTGGCGTCATCTCATAGAGGAAGATGCCGTTCATTGGGTGAGCCTGCAACTTCAGTTGAGCAGGATGCCGACACTCTCTTTTCAGCAGATCCTGCCCCCGAGGGTATTCATTTTCGGTATTCCCACCCTGTCTCCAGGCTACCTGGAGATCATTCGCCATGTCGCATCGCTGATCGATGTTCATCTTTTTCTGCTAAATCCCTGTGAGGCTCACTGGGCTGATATCGCCTCACCCGGTGAGCAGGCTCAGATGGCTTTGCAGTCAAGGGAAGAGGAGCTCTATCTGGAGGTGGGCAATCCGCTGCTTGCCACAATGGGTCGGCAGGGGAGGGATTTCTTCGCCGCTGTCAACGAGATGGATCCGGGGGGCGAGGAGCTCTATCAAAGGCAACAGGACGATCTGTTGTTGCATCAGATGCAGAATCAGATATTGATTTTAAGTGAGCCGCAATCCGGGTGCTCAAGCGACGGTTCCATTACTCTCCATCGCTGTCACAGTGCCATGCGCGAGGTGGAGGTGCTCTACGATCAACTGCTGGCTCTACTGGATGATCTACCGGATCTGACAACCTCGGATATTCTGGTAATGACACCGGATATTGACCGCTATGCGCCACTGATAAAGGCCCACTTTGCGTCACCGGGCAGTCGTCCGAAGATACCTTTCAGGATCAGCGGCGGGGGGCTGTTGCATGACAATCCACTGGCAACTGCTCTGCTTGAAATTGTGCAATTGTCGGAATCCCGCTACCCAGTCGGCGGCCTGCTCAATCTATTGGAATACCCGGCAGTCCGTCGACGCTTCGGTTTGGACGAGGAGGGAGTCGAACGGGTTACCCAATGGTTGACACAAGCTGCTGTCCATTGGGGACGTGACGGCGAAAGCAAGCGCTCCCTCGGACTGCCTCCCGAACGGAGCAATACCTGGCGGGCGGGGTTGTGGCAACTGCTGCTGGGATACGCAATGCAGGGAGATGCTGAACGGCTTTGGCGTCAACACTACCCATTGGATGCGGTGGAGGGCTCGGAGAGCCAATGGCTGGGTGGACTGTTGGCGTTCTGTGATGCACTTTTCGTACTCGAAGATCAGCTCTTGATCGATCGATCGCCGCAGGCATGGGTAACCCTCCTGCTAGGGCTCACAGAACAGTTCTTTTCTTCCGATGAGGAGAGTGAACCGCAACTCGAGTCGCTCAGAGAGACAATTCATACATTAGCCGAGGAGATGCAGCAAGCGGGAATCGATGAAGAGATTGCGATCGCACCAATCCGATATCGTCTGCAGGAGTTGTTGAGCCATTCAGTAGATCGGGGGTTTTTGGGCGGTGGTGTCAATTTCTGTGCCCTTGCACCCATGCGAAGCCTGCCTTTTCGTGTGATTGCATTGATCGGGATGAATGACGAAGCCTTTCCCCGTCAGCAGCCGGAGCTGGGATTCGATCTGATGTCAAATGCCTTTCGTAGCGGAGACCGGTCACGGAGAGTGGATGATCGCTATCTTTTCCTGGAGACGCTGATCTCCGCGCGGGATCGTCTATTGATCAGTTATGTCGGACGCAGCCAGCGTGACAATACCCCGCTTCCCCCCTCTGTTGTGGTGGATGAGTTGTGCGATTATCTACAGCTTATGGTTGGTGACTCCGGGATGAAGGAGATCATCTTCGACCACCCTTTACAGCCCTTCTCACGAGACTATTTTCTTTCTGACAGCGCGCTCTTCAGTTATTCTGCGGAGATGCATGAGGCGGCGCTGCGGGTTGGTAGCGGTAGTCGCAATGAGCTTCCTCTGGTGCCGACTCCACTGATCGATATGGATGCAGACGACCAGATCGATCTGCAGCAGTTTCTCCACTTCTTCACCAATCCGCTGAGGGGATTTGCGGACATCCGGTTGAATCTCGGTCTCGATCAGGCGCAACAGCTTCCCGATGATAGGGAACAATTCGCTCTGGCGCGCTTCGATCGGTTGGAACTGGAGCATGAGCTGGTGGATGCATTGCTGGCGGATCGGAACCCCGAGGATCTGTATGAACAATTACGCGCTCAGGGACGCCTGCCGCACGGAAGGGTCGGTGAACAGGCATTCGGACAGATGCAGAGCCGTGCCATGGCAATGGCTCAACGTATTCGGGAGCTCGATGGCAGTGAATTGACGCAACCCTTGGAGGTTGACCTTCCGTTCGATGAACGCCATCTGGTCGGCCATCTTCACGGTGTCAAACCTGCTGGATTGCTTATCTATAGCACGGATCGCCTCTATCCCTATCAGATGATCAGTCATTGGATTAGACATCTTTTGCTGAATGCACTCAATCCGCCCGGTGTGACACCGGTGACGCGGCTGCTCGAGGGAGACAGGACAGGCCGCTACAGGCCCGTGAAGAAGGCAATGGCTCACCTTGAGACGCTGATGCAGTTCTATTGCCAGGGCCTGCAGTTGCCGCTGTCGTTCTTCCCCGCAACGGCCTGGAGCTATCAGGAAAAACGGTTGCGGGGTGATGAGGAGAATGCCCGCAAGGCAGCGCAACAGCGCTGGTTTGGCAATCGATTTCAACCAGGTGACGTGGATAAGCCCTACCATCGCCTGTTCCGGCCGGACCGCCCCGTCCTTGATCAGACATTCTTCGATACCAGCAGGGAGCTCCTGCAGCCATTGATGGACCATCTGGAGTGGCAGAGATGAGCATGCGCATCGAATCGGTTGACCTGCAGGGTTTCAATCTGGTGGAGGCGAGTGCAGGCACCGGCAAGACGCATACCTTGAGCGGTCTCTATCTGCGGCTGTTGCTGGAACAGGGCCATGCGCCGGAGAGGATTTTGGTGGTGACCTATACCAAAGCGGCAACGGCGGAACTGAAGACTCGGATTCGCCGGCGTCTGATCGATGCGCGGTCGCTGTTAGATGGCGGTACAAGTGACGATCCCCTGCTGCATGCCATCCTCGACAGTATAGCGGACAGATCGCGGGCCCGCAGGCGTCTCGATCTGGCGATTGCCAGCTTTGATAGGGCTGCGATCTATACCATCCATGGATTTTGCCAGCGTGTACTGACAGAACAGGCATTCGAGACCGGGCAGGCATTCAACACCAACCTGGTCCCGGACCAGGCCGATCGACTGCTGCAGATCGCAGACGATTTCTGGCGGCGTGAATTCAATCGGCTTCCCGATCAGTTGCTTCAGGCCGTGCGTAACTGGATAGACACCCCCGAGGCATTGCTCCATCGCATGCGTCCCGCTCTGGGCAAACCCTACCTGCAAGTCAGGGCGTGTGATTGGCCCGAAGGCATCCAGGCGTTGGAACGGAAGGCGCTTCAGCTCCAGTCCGAAGTGAGGTCGCTGTGGCGGGAGCAGCGCAGTACCATCCTAGCGATGTTGAGCGACAGTCGGATAATGAAGGGGAATATCTATCGCCGGGCCTGGGTGGAGGGATGGGGCGGGAGAATGGACCATTGGTTGCAGGTCACACCCTATGAAAGACCCTTCGACAAGGCCGAGCGATTTACTCCGGAGAGCATCGAGGCGGCGGTGAAACCGGGTCAAGATACCCCTCAGCACCCCTTCTTCAGTCAATTCTCCCGATATCTGGCCTGTGTTGAAGCGTGCGCCGATGCCTTCGACAAGGCTTTCGTGGCCTTGCAAGAGTCGTTTTATGGCTACCTTTTGGATGAGTTGCCGAGACGCCAGGTCGAGGCGAAGGAGTGGTCCTACGACGACCTGTTGCTGCAGTTGCACGCCGCCTTGCTGGCGGACGGCGGCGGCCGATTGAGGGGGTTGTTGTGTAGACGCTATCCCGCTGCATTGGTGGACGAGTTTCAGGATACCGATCCGCTGCAGTACCGTATTCTCAGTCAGATCTATCTCAACAGTCGGCGACCGGTATTTCTTGTAGGTGATCCAAAACAGGCAATTTACAGCTTTCGCGGCGCCGATCTGTTCGCCTATCTACGCGCCAGAGAGGAGACAGAGGCCAAGCACCATACCCTGGACATCAACTGGCGTTCGACACCCGGGCTGGTGCAGGCCGTCAATACTCTTTTCGGCAGCTCCCATCGGCCATTCTTCGAACCGCGTATCGGTTTTGAACCGGTTGCGGCTGCTGACAGGGAGATGGCCGCCCTTAGGATAGAGGGTGCTAGTGAGGCCCCGTTTCAGATCTGGCATCTCAACTTCGATGCGCAGACAGGGATCGAAGCGTGCCGTCAGGCGGTGGCCGACGCCACCGCAGGTGAGATCGCCCGTCTGTTGACGCTCTCTTCGCAGGATCGGGCGCGTATCGGTAACAGGCCGCTATGCGGTGGCGATATCGCCGTTTTGGTGCGTACCCATGAACAGGCATCCCGTATTGCCAAGGCTTTGAGGGCGTATGGGATATCTGCCGTTCACGGCAGTCAGCAGAGTGTCTATTGGAGCCAGGAGGCTGAGCAGTTGCAACGCCTCATGATCGCCCTGTTGGAGCCTCACAACGGCCGTTTCGTTCGCGCCGCGCTGGCGACACCGATGTTGGGTTGGGATGGCGCCGCCATTGATGAGATGAACCGCGAAGATGGTGTGCAAAACCGGTTGTTCAACCGTTTCTTCCGATATCATCGGTTTTGGCGGGACAACGGTTTCATCGCCATGATCAGGGCCCTGGCCATTGAAATGGGGATAGAGAATCGACTGCTCGAGTTCAGGGACGGAGAGCGCCGGCTGACCAACTTTTACCATCTTCTGGAACTGCTGCATCAATATGACAGCGTGGTGCATCCCGGTATGGAGGGATTGGTCAAATGGTTTGCCCGCCGGCGTCAATCATTATCCCAGGATGATGAGCATCTGTTGCGCTTGGAGAGTGACGGTGAGTTGGTGAAGATCGATACCCTGCACCATAGCAAGGGATTGGAATACGGTATCGTCTTCTGTCCCTTTCTGTGGGACGAAAGTGAAGTCAGGACAGACGACAAACCCTTTCTGTTTCACGATCCGCAAGATGATTATGTGGCGGTGCTCGAGCTTGGATCGAAAGATTTTCATGACAACCGGTCCTATTACCATGAGGAGGTGTTCGCGGAAAATCTCCGCCTGCTGTACGTCGCTCTGACTCGTCCCCGTTATCGCTGTTACCTCCCGTGGGGATGGCTGAAACAGAGCAGGCATTCTGCGCTTGGCTGGTTATTGCATACGACGAATAGCGCCGACGCTCCGCAGACCCTGACGCAGTGGCAGCAACAGCTCGAGGCCTTGAACCCCAAGAGAGATGAGCAAGTGTTGCAGGCTCTGGCCGCAGCCGCCGGGGGTACCATCGATATCACACCGTTACCCCATACCACAGAGATGGCGCAGCTCACCTTGCCACTGCCGCAGGAGCTGCAGCCGCCGAGACGCTTTTCAGCATCCATCAACACTGTGGGCGGTGTGGCCAGTTTCTCCTCACTGGTTGCGGGTCAGCATGAGGATAGACCGGATTACGATATCCCGACAGCGGTTCTGAGCGAGCCTCAGGATCCCTGCCAGAGTTACAGCGTGCATGGTTTTCCGCGCGGCTCAAGACCGGGCAGTTGTCTGCATGCGATCCTGGAGGAACTCGATTTCATGCGGCCCCATGGGCAGGAGGTCGAGCTTATGGTGGAGGAGAAGCTAAGGTTCCACGCCATCGATACCCGCTGGAAGGGTATTGTTGCGGAGTGGATGAGGGAGGTCGTGGAGACGCCGCTCAACATCGACGGTTTGACCCTGAGTCGAATCGGATTGGGACAACGTCTGAATGAGATGGAGTTCTATTTTCCAGCCCGATCACTGCAGCCCAAGGCGATCATGGCGCTTGCCCTGCGCCACCGCTTCTCTAGCGTCGATGGGCTGATCGACGGCCTGGCCAATCTCCAAGCCGGTGTTGTGGATGGTTATGTAAAGGGTTATATCGATCTGGTTTTCGAAGTGGACGGATGCTTCTATCTGGCCGATTACAAGTCGAACTGGCTAGGCAGCAGCTACAGCGACTACCATCCCCGGGCGCTGATGACCGCGATGACCGAGCACCACTACACTCTGCAGTATCTGCTCTACTCGCTGGCATTGCATCGTTATCTGAAGCTGCGCCTGCCCGGCTATGCGTATGAGCGTCATTTCGGGGGCGTCTACTATCTGTTTCTACGAGGTATGCAGCCCCGGAGTGGCGCTCGCCTGGGAGTGGTCGCGGAACGGCCCTCGCAGGGCTTTATCGAGGCTCTGGACCGACTGATCGAGGTGCGTAGCGATGAGCCGTCCTGATAAGCTGTTGCGCTCCCTCCACCGGCAGAATCTGCTCAACGATCTCGATCTGCATCTCGCTGAGTATCTGATGGCGGAGGCCAACGCCCCTTCGCAATCCCTGGCTCTGGCGATTGCACTCACCAGCCGGGCCACCAGCGATGGGCATGTCTGCCTCGATCTGAACGAGTTTGCAGGGCGAGAGTTATTCGAACAAACGGAGCTGACGGTTCACTCCCCTGGGCTGGCGAAGTGGAGAGCCGAATTGCGACAAAGCGGGATCATCGGCGATCCCGGTGACTGGCAACCCCTGATTCTGGATAGCCGGAATCGGCTCTATTTGCATCGCTATTGGGCATACGAGCGGTGCTTGGGAAATGCGCTGCTGCAACGTGCCAGAAGTGTCGATCACCCGATTGACCGGGAGGGGGCTGAGACCGCTTTGGCAACACTATTTCCGGTACATGGCGCTGCCGGAACCGACTGGCAGAAGGTCGCCGTTGCCACAGCCATCCTGCGCCCCCTCGCCATCATCTCCGGTGGACCGGGAACCGGCAAAACTACAACTGTCCTTCGGTTGCTGGCGCTGCTGCGACAGCAGCCGGGGGGAGAGGCGCTGCGGATCGCGCTGGCTGCGCCCACGGGAATGGCGGCAGCACGTCTGCAACAGGCGATCCGGCAGGCCAAGGCATCGATACCCCTCACGAACGAGCAGCTGGCGACGATACCGGAGCAGGCGTCGACCCTGCATCGTCTGCTCGGTATGAACCGCTCGGGCACAGGGTTTCGCCACCATCGCGACAATCCCCTGCTGCTTGACGTGGTGATAGTGGACGAGGCATCGATGGTCGATGTGGCATTGATGGCCAAGCTCCTGGATGCCCTGCCACACCGGGCACGCCTGGTGTTGCTGGGAGATCGCGATCAATTGGCCTCGGTGGAGGCCGGGTCGGTCATGGGTGATCTGTGTGCCGGTTGCGATGGTCCTGATGATGACTTCGCACGGCAACTGAGCGAGATCACGATGCAACCGGTGGCAGCAGGGGAGAATGCCGCCAGTAAGTTGCAAAACAGCGTTATCGAACTGAGACAGAGCTACCGTTTCGATCCCGAGAGTCCGCTTGGACAGCTGGCCAGTGCCGTAAACAGGGGCGATGCGCACCAGGCGCGACAGCTGCTCCACAATGGAGGGAAAGAACTGAGCCGGTTAGATCACGGTGGCGATGTGGCGAGCCTGGTTGCAAGTCGTTTCGCCAAGCTGTTCGAGGCGGTCAGGAGAGGGGCGCCTGTGGAGTCTCTGTTCCCCCTGATGTACGAGTTTCGCCTGCTCTGCGTACTTCGCGAGGGGCCTTTTGGCGTCAATGCGATGAACGGTGCCATAACCCGGGAGCTGATTCGGACGGGAGAGATTGAGGATCACGACGAATGGTATCCGGGACGTCCGGTGATGTTGTCGCGCAATGACTATCAACTCAATCTCTATAACGGTGAAACCGGCATCGTTCTGCCCCATCCTGAGCAGGAGCATGAATTGGCCGTAGCCTTTCAGGGCGTTGAGGATCAGATTCGTTGGATCTCACCATCAAGACTGCCCCATTGCGAGACGGTATATGCCGTGACGGTACACAAGAGTCAGGGTTCCGAATTTCAGGAAGTCGTATTACAACTTCCCGAGCAGACAGGGCCCGTATTGTGCCGTGAGTTGGTCTATACCGCGATCACCAGGTCGAGACGGAGATTCACCCTGATCGGGGAAGATGCGATTTTCGATGCAGCCGTCACACGCCCCATGCAACGCAGCAGTGGACTCCCCGATCTCCTCGCGGGCAATCCGGGATAGGGGATCCTGTGGCTTCATCACCGCGTGAAGCCACCATGGCGGGGGGAGCAGATATTTTGCTGAGCACATAAAAAATTAATGGGGTTGGATAACTCCTCGTTGTGGTAGTGTATTGCCTGTTTGAAATACGCTTTGCAATAAATATCTCAAGTATTATCAATAAAAACAGTTAGTTATAAATTTCTCCAAGAATTCTGCTTCAGGATTTCCGCCGAGGCGGATGAGATAACTGACTCATATTAAAGGCTTAGGGCAGGCTTGGTAGTTTCTGACTGGGCCGGTCAATTTGATTAAGCGATCTGCGAAGGAGACGAAAAGTCATGATCAACCCAGTCGGTTCCTCAGAACTACAACCTTTGTTTGTCTACGATCCCGATACCCATCACAAGCTCTCTCACGAGGCTGAATCCCTGCCGTCTGTGGTGATCAGCTCTCAGGCTGCCGGTAACGCGGTGATGATGGGGGCGGGGTATTTCAGTCCGTTGAAAGGTTACATGACAGTGGCCGATGCCATGGGCGCAGCCGAAAAGATGACCCTGACCGACGGCAGCTTCTTTCCGGTGCCTGTACTCTGCCTGCTGGAGAACACCGATGCAATCGGTGGTGCCAAACGGATTGCGCTAAGAGATCCGAACATGGAGGGTAATCCGGTACTGGCCGTCATGGATATCGAGAACATCGAGGAAGTCAGTGACGAACAGATGGCGACAATGACCGACAAGGTCTATCGCACCGACGACAGCGATCATCCCGGTGTGGCGGCATTCAACGGCCAGGGGAGAGTGGCGATCTCCGGCCCTATCCAGGTCCTCAACTTCTCCTACTTCCAAGCCGATTTTCCGGATACATTCCGTACTGCCGTCGAGATCCGCAACGAGATTCAGGAACGTGGCTGGAGCAAGATCGTTGCCTTCCAGACCCGCAATCCGATGCATCTGGCCCATGAGGAGCTCTGTCACATGGCCATGGATCGACTCGGTTGCGATGGCCTGGTTATCCACATGCTGCTGGGTAAGCTGAAGCCCGGCGATAT
The DNA here is from genome assembly GCA_040791665.1 of Candidatus Thiodiazotropha sp. Lineage (GTDB taxonomy): Bacteria > Pseudomonadota > Gammaproteobacteria > Chromatiales > Chromatiaceae > Thiodiazotropha. The sequence continues at coordinate 51,593 of JBFNNX010000031.1, forward strand.
ACCGGCGCCGGTACGTGATGCGGCGATCCGCAAGATGGTGGAGCTCTACTTCCCGCCCAACAGCGCCATGGTGACCGGCTACGGTTTCGATATGCTCTATGCCGGGCCTCGTGAGGCGGTACTGCATGCATACTTCCGTCAAAACATGGGCGCCACCCATTTCATCATCGGTCGCGACCATGCCGGAGTGGGGGACTATTACGGTGCATTCGACGCCCAGACGATCTTCGAGGATGAGGTACCGGCAGGTGCACTGGAGATCGAGATTTTCAAGGCCGATCACACTGCCTATTCGAAGAAACTGAACAAGGTGGTGATGATGTGCGAGGCGCCGGACCACAGCAAAGAGGATTTCGTACTCCTATCCGGCACCAAGGTGCGCGAGATGTTGGGGCAAGGCATCGCTCCGCCCAAGGAGTTCTCGCGTCCCGAAGTGGCGCAGATCCTGATGGACTATTATCAGTCAATCAAATAACTCATCGGGATAACCAAAAAGCCCGCCTTATGGCGGGCTTTTTTAATTGCTCGACTATAGCCAGAGCTAAAACTCCCTACAGCTCGATCCCTTGTCTGGTAGTAGAGATGATTGCCAATCAGCGTTTCATCTAACCACATACAGCTCAGATGAAATCTCCCTGATAAGGTTGAGCAAACAACTTGCCTTGGCCTGTATATCAATCTTTCGGGCATCGTGTTTCCTCGTGCTTCTACTCGCTTCGGTGCAAGTGGTAAAATCGTGACTCTGTGAATACCGGGCTTCATGCCGATCATTAGTTCAATATTATTTACCTCTTATAATCAACCACATGGCGTATTTTGCACCACAAGTCTCTGAAAAGCAGTTATTGAGCGCCGTGACGAGCGTGCTCTCTCAATACATTACCGAGACCAACCCCCATATTCTGTTCAACGGGCTTTTGGGTACCCTGTTGGAGATAACCGCAAGTGAGTATGGTTTCATTGGGGAGGTGTTTTATGACGATGGAAAACTGCCCTATATCAAAAGTTACGCTACAACCAACATCGCTTGGGATGAAGAAACGCAAGCCTTATACGAAGAGACCAGGCGCAAAGGGATGATCTTTTCCCGCTTGGACAGCCTTTATGGTGCCGTTTTGAAAACCGGCCAGCGGGTGATTTCGAATAAACCCATGACGGATCCAAGGGCTTGCGGACTACCTGAAGGACACCCTCCCCTGAATGCCTTTATGGGGCTGCCGTTTTATGGCGGCGGTGAACTGCTTGGTGTTGTGGGGATTGCTAATCGAGAAGCAGGGTATCAAGATGCATTGGCAGAGTCCCTGCAGCCTTTTTTGATCACCTGCGGTAATTTGATTCTGGGTTACCGAAGTAATGTCAAGCATCTGCAGACGGAACTCGAATTGAACCGTTACAAAGAACGACTAAGCTTGTTAGAGCAAGGTATAGCGCTCGGGTCTGGCTATGAGTTCCAACAATCGCCCCCAACTCTGATGCGGGCAGGACAATCCATCCTGCTGACAAAGAAGGAGTTAAGCCTGCTTTCCAATTTGGTGGGTACAATCAATCGTCCCATTCCCTACGCTATTCTAGAGCAGAAGATCTGGACTGGTGTGGTGGTCGGAGAATCCTCCCTGCGCTCTCTGGTTCGCCGGCTACGGAAGAAGGTGCCGGAACTCACGATACAAAATGCCGTCGGCGTGGGCTACATGCTGGTCGTTGAGGATTAGGCCCTCCGTTTTGTCACTAAAATATCACTGATAACCCACACCGCTGTCACCACGCCCGAAACCGCGTTAACTAGAATGTAGCCCCAAAGGAGGGTTCATGAGCGAAGCGCCCACTTTCAGCTGCCTACCGCAGAGACAGACGATGTACTGGCGATTGTTCGAAGCACCGAGGCTGATATCGCCGGTCAACAGACTATGAGCACCCAGCGAAAACGGCTGTTATGGCGTAGCGCCTTTTTCATTCTCTTTGCGCTTGCGCCTGTGTTGGATATATTGCGCTTCGATCTCGACAAAAATCATTTAGTGTTTTTGGGTCAACCCTGGGTATTAGGTATAGACTCCCAGTTGGGTGCCATGCAGCTCTTCTGGAATATGATGCTGAAGTTCTTTCTGCCCTTGACGCTCTTCATCGGCGTTGGCTTTATGATTGTCTGGAAATGGGGTCGTCTCTATTGTGGGTGGTTATGTCCGCACTTCTTGGTTGTTGAGACGATCAACGGTTTGATGCGACGGGCATCAGCCAAGCCTTCACTTTGGGAGAAGGCGCCGCTACCCAGCCGACAACAGGACGGTACAAACAGAAACATCAGCCTTTGGTGGTGGCCGGTAACGCTCTTCACCATTCTATTCATCTCAGGGGTCTGGGCAGTGGTACTTCTCACTTACCTGATTCACCCCAATGAGGTATATCACAATCTCCATACCTTAACCCTTACCCCCAATCAATTCACCTTTATCGGTGTGGCGACACTGCTTTTCGCTATAGAGTTTACTTTTGCCCGCCACCTATTTTGCCGTTTTGGCTGCGCAGTCGGCCTCTTCCAAAGCCTGATCTGGATGGCCAATAAACAGGCTATGGTGGTAGCCTTCGATCGTAGTCGGGCGACACTTTGCAGCGGTTGTGATAAATCCTGCGAACATGCATGCCCCATGCGTCTTAAACCACGCGGCTTTAAACGTAATATGTTTACATGTACCCAATGCATGCAGTGTGTGTCGGCTTGTGAAAATGTGCAACGCGATACGGATAATCCGCCCCTGCTGAAGATGTTGGAACGGCATTGTGCTTTGGATGTATCAGATCAGGGGTTAGGCAAAAAGAGAAGTTGTTCCACTCACTGCTTTGAACCGCGGAATCAACAGAAGAGGCATTGCCACACGCCGGTTAAGCCTTGAGAAACCATGCTACTCAGCCACCAGGCCTTTTCGATCCTTCAACGGGAGACAGAGGAGACGCCTGTTGAATAAGTCCTGACAAACACCTGGCTCTTATTCGGCTCTGTTGTAGTCACCCTTGAAAAATTTTTTCTTTTTGGGTTTCCCGCAAGGCAGCTCCATATCTGCCAATAATCGTGGCGACAGATTCGATCTGGTGGATGCCGGAGACACTCTTGCCAGCCTGCCAGAATTCCATTTTACCCTTCTCGTCGAAGGATGACTGACGCAGCTGGAAGGCGGAACGCAGGGTATAGAACATGCGCATCCAGTGTTTGGTTCTGTTGCCTTTCAACATCCAGCGGGCGAAAGCCCCCGCCTTTGTGCCGATTTTTTCGATGTAGGGTGTTTTGATGATCGATACGGGAACCCCGGTGATTCGATTGCTGAGCACGATATCGCGTTCGTCGGCATCGAGTATGGCCTGCTTATAGGGCATTGCCGCGTTGCACTCCTCCGTGGCGATAAAGCGCGTGCCCAATTGGCAACCTGCATAGCCTTGACTGATCGCTTCGGCGAACTGTTGTTCGTTACCGATACCTCCCGCGCAGATGAGCGGCACACCCAGGTCACCCAGTTCATCCAACAGCTGCAAGTGGGAGAGGGCGCCGGCATGCCCGCCGGCCCGGTTGTTGACGGCAATCAGGCCGTCAACTCCGCCATCGAGTCCCTTCAAGGCCCACTTACGCTCAGTGACGTCATGGTAGACGATGCCGTCATAGGCCTTCACCCGTTCGACCACCCAGCGTGGATTGCCCAGGGATGTGATGAAGAAGCGCACGCCTTCGTCCAACGCAATCGAGACCCACTCCACCATCCTGTCGTGGTATTTTTTGGAGGACTTCTCGATCAGGGCGTTCATGCCGATGGGTCTGTTGGTGAGGCGTTTTATCAGTCTGATCCCTTCGCGGAAATCGTGACCATGGACAAAGGTCATGGCGACCGGCTGGATGATACCGATACCACCGGCCTCGGATGCGGCGGCAACGAGTTCGGGATTGGAACAGGGGTACATGGGTCCACAGATGATCGGCACCCGAATGCCGGTATGCCGCGTGAATGGTGTCTCCAGGGGAGGGTTGCCGCTCATGGCATGTCCTTTGGACGTAACTGCCAATGGGCGGTGAGGTTTGCAACGCTGTCCCCTTCGCTGTCCCAGATGGTTGCCTGAGCCTGAAAGGTTGTGGGTTCGCTTATTGTCTCCGGAACCTCGGCTTCACCGATTGCAGTGAGGTCGCCACGCGCCTTCTTGAGATAATCGATTTCAAGCCGGGTCACGATACCTTTGGTCGATTTAGGCAGGGCGGCAATCAATGCCAGACCGCTGGCCAGTTCACCGACATTTGCCAGAGCTATGGCATGTATCGAATTAAGATGGTTGCGCAATACTTTCCGGTCACGCAGTGAAACGGTTGCCCGACCGGGTGAGATCTCTTCGATAATGGGATGGATGGTGCCGGTATAGGGCACCATTCGGCCAAATAGCAGGCTGTAGATGCGTCGGCCTATGGCGCTGTTTCCAAAACGCCTCCAAAGCGACACGACACGTTCTTCCGGGGCGGTGCCCGGTCTGCTCAGCGTCTCACCACTCATGCGGTTCTCTCCTGGTATGAGCATACCCTGCAGGTATGTGTCGTTTACGAATAGTGGATTAGTGTTAACAGGCCCTATTGTTGTCAACAACGCTCGAACAGACCGGCTGCCCCCATCCCTGTGCCGATGCACATGGTCACCATACCGTAGCGCTTGTTGGTACGTTGCATGCCGTGTAGCAGGGTCGCCGTGCGTATGGCTCCGGTCGCACCCAGCGGATGCCCAAGGGCAATGGCGCCGCCAAGGGGATTGACCTTATCCGGATCCATATCCATTTCCCGCATCACGGCCAGGGACTGTGCGGCAAAGGCCTCGTTGAGTTCGATCCAATCGACCTGATCGAGGTTGATGCCGGTTTGCCTCTCAAGCTTTGGAATCGCCTCCTTGGGGCCTATACCCATGATCTCCGCCGGCACACCGGCCACGCTGTAACCGACAAAGCGTGCCAGCGGTTCGAGATTCAAGGCACGCATTTTTCGTTCGCTCATCACCACCACGGCACCGGCGCCATCGCTCATTTGCGAACTGTTGCCGGCTGTGACACTGCCTTTGGCGGCGAAAACCGGAGGTAGTTTGGCCAAGCCTTCGAGGCTGGAGTCGGGACGGGGACCCTCATCTGTCTCCACCCGACGCTCAACGACTCTAATCGTATTTCCCTCATCAGGCAGGTGCTGTTTTACCCGGTAGGGGAGTATCTCCCGCCCGAAATGGCCGGCACCGGTTGCCGCCAGGGCGCGCTGGTGACTCCGCAGTGCAAAGGCATCCTGATCTTCACGGCTGATCTTCCAGCGCTCCGCCACTTTTTCAGCGGTGACGCCCATGCCGTAGGCGATAGCGACATTGTCATCCTCGAACACAGCGGGATTTATCGCAACCTTGTTGCCCATCATTGGCACCATGCTCATACTCTCGACACCGCCGGCAATGATGATGTCTGCCTCGCCGAGGCGTATTCTGTCCGCCGCCATGGCGATACTCTGCAGGCCGGATGAACAGAAACGGTTGATGGTGACACCCGGCACACTGTCCGGCAATCCCGCCAGCAGGCTGGCGATTCGGGCGACATTCAGACCCTGTTCAGCCTCCGGCATGGCACAGCCGATGATCACGTCGTCGATCTGCTCTCCTTGCAGATCACCGCATTCGCCGACTACGCCCTGAATAGCATGGGTGAGCAGATCGTCAGGACGGGTTAAGCGGAATAGACCGCGAGGGGCTTTACCAACGGGTGTCCGCCTTGCTGCAACAATATAGGCCTGTTCACTCATAGCGCTCACCTCCTCAGTTCCGCAACGGCTTACCGGTATCCAGCATATGTTTGACCCTTGCATGCGTCTTTGGGCTTTTCAGCAGGGATCGAAATCCTTCCCGCTCATATTGCAGATACCAGTTTTCAGGCAGTTCGGTACCGGTATCCACCGGGCCGCCACAGAGTGCATTGGCGACGAGAGTCCCGATCTTCATGTCGTAGTCGGAGATGTAACCGCCGGCATGCATATTGGTCATTGCCGCCTTGAAGTTTGCAATGGCGGCTCGGCCGCCCGCACGTATCGGTGTTTCGATGGGTGGCCGATAGTTGGCTGCACCGAGGGCGCGTACCTGTGCAATGGCGGCATGCAGCACTTCATGACGATTCATGACCACAATATCGCTCTCACGTAGAAAACCGAATGCCTTGGCCTGTTCGGCGCTGGTGGCCACCTTGCCCATGGCGACGGTTTCGAAAATATCCTTCAGCGCATTGAATGTCTCTCCGCCAGCCGCTTTGATGGAGGCGCGCCTGGCCAGTTCCATGCAGCCACTGCCGGCAGGTATGAGTCCAACGCCCACTTCGACCAGGCCGATGTAGCTCTCCAATGCGGCAACCACCCGGTCACACTGCATCATCAGTTCGCAACCGCCACCAAGCGCCAGTCCCTGAACCGCAGCGACCACCGGGATGTTGGATTTGCGCATACGAATACAGCTGTGTTGGAATTTCTTCAACAGGTTGTCCAGGGCATTGTTGCCCGGAAGTATGCTCTTCATGGCAACCGGCATGAATGACTTCAGGTCGGCGCCGGCGCTGAAAGGCTCGTCCGGTTGCCAGATCACCATGCCAGCGAGTTGCTGTTCCGCCAGTTCGGCGGCCTGATTCAGGCTATCCAGTACGCCGTTGTCGATGGTATGCATCTTGGTCTTGAAGCTCAGCACACCGATATCCCCGTCGATTAACCAGAAGCGCGCCGAGTCGTTTTCGAACAACACTTCATGCTGCTCGGCTTGCTCGCCAACCAGTAGTTCAGGCAGTCGCTGACGTCGGTAGACCGGGAGCGTGGGGCGTGGGTGATAGCCATTGTCGGTTGGTGACCATGAGCCCTTTGGAGTATGGATTGCATCGATACGCTTAATCCATGCCGGCAGGGGTTCCCCGGATAGAGTCTTGCCCGCATCGATATCCTGTTGAATCAAGTCGGCGATACTCTGCCATCCGGCATGCTGCCAGATCTCGAAAGGCCCCTGTTTCCAGCCGAATCCCCAACGAATCGCCATATCGACCTCTCTGGCATTGTCGGCGATCGAGTCCAGCAAATAGGCGGCATAGTGAAAGACATCACGCTGAATAGACCAGAGAAAGTCGGCATGAGGATCGTTAATGGCACGAAGCCTTGCCAGACGTTCGGGGTTCTTATAGTCTTTCAGAACCTTCTCCACCTTTCCGGGTATCTTTACCTTGCGCTTCCTGTAACTGTTATCGGCAGGTTCATATACCAGGATTTCACCATCCTGTTTTTTATATACACCCGCCTTGGTCTTGGCGCCGAGGGCTCCGTTCTCAATCAGGGTATCGAGCCAGTTCGGGATCCTGTAGATCGATACCCAAGGATCGTCACCGAGATGGTCTGCAGCGTTGCGTAAAACGTGACGCATGGTATCGAGTCCGACCAGATCAGCGGTGCGCAGGGTCGCGCTCTTTGGCCGGCCAATCGATTTACCGGTCAGGGTATCGACGGTTTCAAAGTTCAACGAGAGCCTGTCTGCATGATGAAAGGTCGACATCATGGAGAAAAGTCCAAGACGGTTGGCAATGAAGTTCACTGTGTCCCTAGCCCTGACCACCCCTTTGCCGAGTGTGGCTACGCAAAAGCTTTCAACGATGTCAACGACTTCGGGGGCGGTCCGTGGCTGCGCAATCAATTCAACCAGCGGCATATAGCGTGGCGGATTGAAGAAATGGATACCGAGAAAACGGCTGCGCAAATTATCCGCCAGGCTTTCCGACAGCTCAGTGATGGAGAGGCCGGAGGTATTGCTGGCAAGTATCGTTTTATCTCCGAGATAGGGCGAGATCTTTTGATAAAGATCCGTTTTCCACTCCACTTTTTCCGCTATTGCTTCGATCACCAGATCGCAATCGGTGAGTTTTTCCAGATCCTCGTCATAGTTGCACGGGGTTATCCGGGAGACGTTTTTCGTCACAGCCAGCGGTTCCGGTTTCTGTTTTGTCAGGGCCCTGATCGCCTGTTTTGCAATCGCGCTTTTGTCCTTGCCCTCCTTGGCCAGGTCGAACAGCAGCGACGGAATACCGGCATTGGTGAAATGAGCCGCTATCTGTGCCCCCATTACACCGGCACCAAGCACGGCAACCCGTCTGAAAATTGGTATACTGATGACTGCTTTACTCACTTCATAAGTCGTTAGCTGAGCAGTTGATTTCATTGGCCTCTCTCCTCCAGCTCATCTCCTCACTCAAGAGGATGGTCATCCGGTGATCTGTTGTAGATCATCTTGCACATTGTTTTGGCCTGTGGTGCGGATCAGTTCCGATTCATCAAAATCGTCAACATGGATGATCGCCATCAAGTGACGGTCAAAACGCCGCAGCTGTTCAGCCTCATGCTCGGTTATCATTTCCGCCTCAAGCGCGGCATCGGCAAGCTCCGCATCATCAGCTTTCATCAACTCGCCTGTTCGCAGCGCCTGGGCCAGCCGTTTGAGAATCGGTTGCAGATTGAGACTCTCTAGAAAAACCTGGTTGACCTCGGCCAGCGGGTTGTTCGCCGCAACCTCCATGAACAGTCCGCTGGTCATCTCATTTCTTGTTGCGCTGTCAACGGTAATCAGCTCAACAATCGACTTTTCCAGACTGTCTTTCGGCGCTGTGTAGCGACGGCCTACCGGGAAAGCGAGACGCTTCAGTAGAAGCGGCACCAATCGATTAGGCCAATTCTCCATCAGCTGGTCGAAGGCGGCCTGATATTGGTGGAGGAGATAGTCGAGGGCCCACTGCACCACCGGCCACTCCTCATCCGGGTTTTTGCTCTCTTCATGATGTTTGATCACCATGCTGCCCAAAAACAGCATGCTCAGCAGATCCCCCAGGCGCGCCGAAAGCATCTCCTTGAATTTCAGCTTAGCATTCAGGTTGAGCAAGGCTACATCGGTAATCATGGCAAACAGACTGCTGAGCCGGTTGAAATGGCGATAATAGGGAAGCAGATGAAGGTTTCCGGTCGATGCAGATTTCCGTGACAGGCCGAGACCCATGATCAGGGTACGGGCGAAATTACCGACCGAATGGCCGATGTGGTCAGCCAAAGTGGTATCGAACCTGGTGATGACCGCTTGGCTGTCCTCGGCATGGGCCAATGCCATCTCCTGCATAACATAGGGGTGCGATCTGATCGCGCCCTGTCCAAAGATCATCAGGTTGCGTGTGAGGATATTGGCGCCTTCCACGGTGATTGCTACGGGCATCGACTCATACATGTCGGCAATATAGTTCTTCGGACCTTTGACAACCGCTTTACCAGCATGGATATCCATTGCATCGATTACGCACTGTCTGGCCATTTCCGTCGTGTGGTATTTCAAAATCGCTGATGCCACACTCGGCTTGTTACCCTCGACGATGGCTTGAATGGTCTGCAGACGCGCGGCGTCGATGATGTAAGTTAGACCGGCAATGCGCGCCAGTGGTTTCTGTATACCTTCGAATTGCGCAATCGGAATGCCAAATTGTCTTCGCAGGCTGGCGTAGGCGCTGGTGCCGAGTAGCGAGCGTTTGCCGACCGCCACGGCAGTGGTGGGCAGGGTGACTGCTCGCCCGACCGATAGGCAATTCACCAACATGCGCCATCCTTTTCCGGCCATTTCAGGTCCGCCGATGATAGAACTCAGCGGTACGAAAACCTCCTTGCCCTGTATCGGTCCGTTGAGGAAGACATCACCGATAGGCAGATGGCGCCGCCCGATCTGCATCCCTTGCGTATCGTGCGGGATCAGCGCACAGGTGATTCCATAATCTTTCACGTCGCCGAGCAGGCCATCCGGATCCTTCAGTCTGAAGGCGAGCCCGACGAGCGTCGCGATGGATGAAAGCGTGATATAACGTTTGGAAAAGTTAAGTCGCATTCCGATTACTTCCTCTCCCTGCCATTCACCCATACATACCGTGCCGGTATCGGGTATCGATGTGGCATCTGAGCCGGCGGTAGGGCCGGTCAGGGCAAAGCAGGGTATCTCCTCGCCGCAGGCGAGACGGGGGAGGTAGTAGTCCTTTTGTGCTTCAGTGCCGTATTTGATCAACAACTCACCCGGTCCGAGGGAGTTGGGTACACCGACCAGATAGCTGACGCCGCTGCCGGTGTTGCTCAGGCGCAACAGGATTTCGGATTGCGCAACCGGCGAGAATTCAAGCCCGCCGTAACGTTTCGGGATGATCATGCCGAGAAAGCCGTGCTCGCAAACGTACTTAATGATCGACTCAGGCAGCCGGTTCAATTGATGATTGATCTGCCACTTGTCGACCATGCGGCATAGTTCGTTGACGGGGCCATCGAGGAAAGCCTGTTCACGGTCGCTCAATGCGGGTTTGGAACCGGACAGCAGTCGACGCCAATCCGGCTTGCCACTGAACAGTTCTCCGTCCCACCAGACGTTTCCCGCATCTATCGCTTCCTTCTCCGTATTTGAAAGCGGGGGCATCATGCGTCTCATGGCGATCAGTGTGGGCTTGGAAATGAATCGCAGGCGCAGCGAGGGTACTGTAAACAACAGGCATACAAGGAATATGCCGGTGAACAGCCAGGTCAAGAGGCCGAAACCCGTCACCGCGGCGGATATCACCGAGAGCGTGGCCATCGAGTAGGTAGCTGCGCTGATACTGTATCCACGATAGGCCAGGAACAACAGCGTGGCTATTGCGATTGCGACTAAAACAAAGTTCGTCATCATTGCTACATCTCCTGCCGGACGTGTGTGTGGAACCAGGGTTTCTTATAGGTATTATGGCTCAAAAAAGAGCGAGCGTTCGTTTTAATAATAAATTAGTTGTGCTACAATTCCATGTCAAGAACTATTTCCACGTAAATGACCAATCAGCCGTTCTATGACAATCGAGTTCGTTCCTGCGAGGGCGTTGACATTTGCCGATTTTAAAAAGTGCTTCGATTATGACGAAGACAGGCTTTTTGCTTTACTTTTTGAACGTAATCAGGAGCTTATAGGTATCAGAAGAGAGAAGTTCGCGGTCAGGAATCTGAAAAAGATATTCCGCGCCACCTTCAAGTTGGTGCCTAAGATTGGGTTTCAGGCGATGTCCCTCAGAGATCTTTTGGCGGAGACCGGTTTGAGTATGGGGGGGGTCTATTTAACCATAACCAACAAGGACAATATCGCAATTATCGTCAAGGATGCGGTGACCCTTGTTTGTGAAGATCTCGTCGAGAAGGCAAGGGCCGAATCTGATCCCGCCGTTGCATTGGAGGCATTGGTCAAGGGTTATCTATACACCTCCCTGCTGCTGCAGCCCTGGTTCTATTTTCTCTATTTCGAAACACGCAGCCTGCCGCTGAACCACCAGGATGACTCGAAAAACCTCGAACGCTCCCAGGTGGCGGAGCTTGAGAGACTGATCGCGCAGTTGCAGAAAAAACCCGAGCGGGGCTACCCGGCGAAATTTCTTGCGACCATGATATTGACAATGGTTCAAGAACGCTATCTGAAGCCATGGAAATATAAGCAGCCGGCATCTACGATCGATGCGTATGCGGACAATTGTTTACGTTTGATCCATCGCTCGATCCATCATTGAGAGAACGGGCTGCGCTGGGGTCTGAATTAATCGGCTGCCTGTATCAAGCCCCTTCTATCACAATTGACCATGTTATCCGAATGTCGTGTTTCGCCACGACATTGCGTATCTCCCTTCGACCTGCGGTCAACGCAGATATTGTTTAATTCCCATAGCGCCAGTCTGAATATGACACTTTCGTGATTGTCACGAGATATATCCGTGAATCTCTCCTCCCATCATTAGCCCTGTGCAGACAATTGTTTAATGTTTATCGGAGGATAAGAAGATGCAAAAAGAAATATTTAGGGCATTGGCGCTTGCTGGTGCATTGGTCACAACACCGGCGCTTGCGCAGGATCTGACCATATCGATCACCAATCTGACGCATGGCAGTTATTTTACGCCGTTGTTGGTGGCGGCGCATGCGGGAGGTAATCATTTCTTCCAGCTTGGGACGTCTGCCAGTACTAACCTGCAGGCAATGGCTGAAGGTGGTGATATTTCCGGATTATCCACCGACATGAGTGCGGTGAATGCGGATCTGGTTGAAAACCCGGTCGGTGGGTTGTTAGCGCCAGGAGCGACAACCACCTTCGATCTCACAAATTCGGCGACGAATGATCACCTTTCACTTGCAGCAATGGTTTTACCCACCAACGACGGTTTTGTCGGTGTGGATTCTTTGTCAATTCCGACCACACCTGGTACTTATCACTACAACTTGAACGCTTACGATGCCGGCACTGAAGCCAATGATGAAGTTATCAACGGCGCGGGTGCGCCGGGTGCGGCCGGTGTGCCTGCGGATCCCGGTAGCCACAATGGTACGGGTGCGACCGGCGTCACCACGTCCGAGACAAATACCCATGTTCATATCCACCGCGGTGTGTTGGGTGACAGCGATCAATCAGGCGGAGTGAGTGATCTCGACAGTAGTGTGCATCGTTGGTTGAATCCTGTTGCAAGTTTAGTCATTACAGTGAACTGAGGGGGCTGCTATGGATATGCTGAAAACGGCAACCCTGGCCTTAATTGTTACCGGCCCGCTTTTGCTCACAGGTTGCGACCATAACGACGACGATGATAATGATACGACTGCTCGTGTCAGCTATGAGTTGAAAGTGACGAACCTGACGGCGGCACAGCCTCTCTCTCCCCTGGCTGTTGTAGTGCACGATAGTAGTTACGGCATGTGGAGTGTAGGCTCGAGTGCCAGCAATGGGCTTGAACAGCTCTCCGAAGGCGGAGACAACACAGAGTTGTTGTCTGAAGCTGCAGATAATTCAGTCGTCACAATGAGTGGTGGTGGGGTCATCGCGCCCGGACAAAGTGAAAGTCTCATCATCGAGGCGGATGAGACGAGTGATCTGGCTCTCTCCTTCGCAACCATGCTGGTCAATACCAATGATGCATTTACCGGCTTAAACGCGATCGATGTTTCAGGCATGGCGGCGGGTTCGAGCCGGCAACTGCTTATCAGGGCCTACGATGCAGGCACCGAGGCGAACTCGGAACAGGCATCGACAGTACCGGGTCCTGCCGCCGGAGGTGAAGGCTACAATCCGACCCGAGACGATCGGGATAGTGTCGGCGGTCATCCGGGAGTGGTCACGCATGACGATGGTTTGAGCGGCTCTGCTTTGAACGAGTCGCACCGTTTTGATAATCCGGTAGCACAGGTGACTATCACGCGGATGCAATAACAGCACTTGGGCGGCTTTGTTACAAGCCGCCCCTATCAACGCTCTGCACGACTATTCGAACTTTATGCGCATAGTGAATGACTAATTATTGTCCCGCCGTAAGCTTGGTCTCCTGGTTATCGTTGAGGCCACTCTCAGGACTTCAATGCATGTCGACTGAGATGCCGGCAATGAACCTGCGCAACAGGTGATAATACTTGATCGTTGGATTGGACGAGAGGCTGAATGAGACAATGCGCAAAATTTTAACAGTTGTGGTTTTTGGCTTGATGACTTTTACGGCAACGCATACGTTCGCCTTCGATCATGGGATTTGGAACACGTTGCTGCAACAACATGTTGTGCCGCAACGAGGCGGTGCGGTCACAGCAGTGGATTATCGGGGTTTGAATTCCGACCGTATGTTGCTGACGCGGTATTTAGCATCATTGACGGAGGTTGACAAAGAGACATTCGAGGCTTGGCCAGCATCCGAACAACTGGCTTTTTTAATCAATGCGTACAATGCTTGGACAGTGGAGTTGATCTTAACCGCATACCCTAAAATATCATCCATCAAGGATTTGGGAGAATGGTTCAGTTCACCTTGGAAAAAAGCGTTTATTCAGCTGTTCGGCAAAAGCAGATCGCTTGATGACATAGAGCATGGAATGATTCGTAAAAAAGACAAATATAGCGATCCCAGAATTCATTTTGCGGTCAACTGCGCCAGCATAGGCTGCCCGGCATTGCGTGCTGAGGCATATACAGGCGAACGGCTTGAGATGCAGCTGCGTGAGCAGACTGCACTGTTTCTCGCGGATAGAACACGCAACCGTTTTAGCCAAAACCGCCTCGAAGTGTCATCCATATTCAAGTGGTATCATGACGATTTTGAACAGGGTTGGAAGGGTTATCATTCGCTAAGCGATTTTTTTGCGGCCTATAGCCAACAACTCGGCTTGTCGGTTGAAGAGGTACAGCGCCTGCGCGCAGGCGAAATCGATATCACATTCCTCGAATATGACTGGCGGCTGAACTCCGTCCCCCATCAGATGCCCGAATCCCACTAGAGGATTCCACGGAATATGAAACGCAATGTGAGTCTTAAAAAAATTGTGTCAGCCTGTCATTGTGTGATGATCACCGAGTTCTTTCATTAAGGGTGGAATAATTTCGATCGGCAGCGTTGGCATTCGTATCCCTGCCGATGTATGGTAGATACCGACCTGCTGAACTACTGATCCAACCTTTCCGAATCTTTTTTTCAACCAACCCATCATGAACAGTCGAAAGCGATACAAGAAAAAAGCGGATGCCACCATATCCGCAATCAGGCTCGACCTTGATACCGATGGATTTACGTATCGGAAATGGGGCGGTGTGCAGCGCTGCAAGTCAGGCGATTGGTTGGTCGACAACGGCGGCGATATTTATACGGTTGATGCTGATACTTTCAGCAAAACCTATACCGAGAGTGGTCCTGGCCGCTTTATAAAGACCGCTGTGGTCTGGGTGGAAATCGCTGAGAAGGACGGCGTCATTAAAACCCTGGAAGGGGAGACACGATATTCCGCCGGGGACTATGTCGTGTATAACGATGAACAGGGATTGGATGGCTATGCCGTCAGCCGGGAAAAGTTTGAGTCGATGTACGAGCCGTGCTGAGACAGTGACCTGAGCACGAGACCATGTCTGTGCCGGAAAATCGATACAATAAAAGCGGCAGTCGATTGGCATCACGAATCATAGGCGTTTTCACTCTATTCATCGCCGTGATTCTGATACATTTTTGGCAGACCCGTGATCTCGCCGAGGGTAGCGCGCCTGCACTTTCCGGATATACCCTTCAGGGTGAGTGGTTCGATATGGATAAGCAGGCGGAATGGCCGCTGTTGGTCCATTTCTGGGCCAGTTGGTGCCCGGTTTGCAAAATCGAGTCGGAAGGGATCGAATCCTTGTCGAAGGACTATCCGGTGGTTACTGTTGCCATGCAGTCCGGCAGTGAGAGTGATGTCACAAATTTCCTCAAGCAGCAGCAACTTCAGATCCCCGTCATTAACGATCCTGAGGGTAAACTGGCAGGTGCCTGGCGGGTCAGGGGTGTGCCGACTAGTTATATTATCGGCCGTGATGGCAAGGTAAGGTTCTCTAGCGTTGGTTTTACCTTGCCGCTGACACTTCGCATGCGTCTCTGGCTGGCGGAAATCTGGTAGACTATCAGCTGCACGGCAGGCATTTGGGGCGGCTGAACAAGCTCTATATTAAGGTGCCGGGTTAATAGATGCGCCTATTCTGAGGAGAAGTGAGCTATGGCGATACAGCTGAGGTTGTTATCTCTCATTTTGGTGAGTTTGTTCTATGCAGGTTGTGCTTCGACACCGACCCTTTCCCGATCCCAGGTCTTCGAAGAATATGAACGGATTTCACAACTCCAGAGTCGCCTGAACGAAGATAAGGTTAACGATTTATTCGATCTTGCACCTGTGGGATTTGCCGCTGCGCAAGCAAAACTGGCGGAAGCAATCGTGCTGGGCCAGAAAAGGGACGATGCCAAGGTGTCGGAGAAGGTGGCTGAGGCGGATCAGATTCTCGATAAGGCGGAGGCGGATGCCACTCGCTCCAAACGACTCATGCGTGAGGTGCTTGAGGCACGCCAGTTGGCAATAGCTGCGGGCGCAGACACAATGATGAAGGAACGCTTTGATCAGCTGGATGAAAAATTACGCAAGGCCTCTACCCTGGTTGAAAAGGGCGATGTCGAGGATGCAAAGAAGTGGCGACCCGAGATGTTGCAGGGTTATTCGGATGTGGAACTGGATGCTCTGAAACAGGATGCCACGGAAAACGCTCGTCAGGATATCGCTCAGGCCACTGAGAGTGAAGCGGATGAGTATTCGCCAAAGACCCTGAAACGTGCCCTCGAGGAG
The DNA here is from genome assembly GCA_040791665.1 of Candidatus Thiodiazotropha sp. Lineage (GTDB taxonomy): Bacteria > Pseudomonadota > Gammaproteobacteria > Chromatiales > Chromatiaceae > Thiodiazotropha. Next base: position 67,779 of record JBFNNX010000031.1, read on the forward strand.
TTGGCGCTATCGGTTGCGGTCTTGGAGACCAACAGGACACAGAGAGAAAAGGCTAAAAACCATGCCTTGCAGGCCAGTCGTTTGGCCAGGCGCAGTGTCGAGATCACTGAAATGATCAAAGACTTCAAGCGCCGTGAATACACCATGGAGGAGATCATTCTCTGGTATCAGAAACAGGTCAGCCTGATTAATGAACCGACTGGAGATGAACTGCCCTTTGACGAGCCTAACCATGAAGTGATCACTGCGTTGAGAAATAAATTGGTCAATTATGCAGAGATGCAGCAGGCTGAACTGGCGACAAGGATGGATTTGCAGAGTCGGCTCGAGGCAGTGGAACGGGAGAATCGTGAAGCGCAGGCGCGTTTCGACAAGATCCAGGATCTTTTTTCAGCTGTCGAGGCCAATGTCTACAGACAGGGTCACAATGTGTTGCTTGAATTGCGGGCCTTTAACTTTCCCAGTGGCGGGAGCGATATCCAATCGGAAAATTTTGCCTTGCTTGACAAGATAGTGACCGCGGTAAAATCCTTCCCGAACCCGGATGTCGTTGTTTCGGGACATACCGATTCAGTGGGCGGTGCAGAGGTCAATCAACAGCTTTCACAGCGACGCGCTGAAACGGTGGCATCGTTCCTGGAAAAGGTAGGCGGTGTCGATAGGAATCATCTGACCGCAATCGGTTATGGCGAATCCCGTCCTGTGGCCAATAATGAGACTGAACAAGGGCGAAAGAGCAATCGGCGAATCGAAGTGTTGATCATTAATGAATAACAATAACGAGCTATCTCAATCGAATACTAGTTTTTCGGTTGCGATCACGGGTTCTGGCGGCAGCGGTGCGGTAACTGCGGGACGAATCGTTTTAGAGGCCGCCGCGCGCTGTGGTTATCAAGGTTTGATGACACGATCGGCGGGACCACAGATTCGTGGCGGTGAATCCGCGGCAATGGTTCGCTTCGGCCCTTATCCCGTGGAATGCATGGGGAATCATTTTGATCTACTGGTCGCACTTGATTGGCTGAATATTGAGCGTTTTGCCGATGAAATACCGCTTACGGACAAAAGCCTGATTCTCTGTGATCCCGCTGCCGGGGATGTTCCTGCGCAATTACGCAGCAACGGTGCTGAAATCAGGGAGGTTCCATTCAAGGTATTTGCCTCCGGTTTGCCTGAGGGTCGCATCAATATGGTTGCGCTGGGGGCGATGGCGATGGCCTGCGGTTTGCAGCTCGAAGCCTTGGAAGTCAGCGTTAAGGAGATACTGCAGAATAAGGGCGAGCAGGTGGTGGAATCGGCTTTAAGGGCCTTGAGTCTTGGCTACAATCACGACCGGCGTCCTATAAAGGCGCCACTGTCGCCGAGTGATCGACACGACGTTTGGAGTATAACCGGCAACCAAGCCTGTGGTGTCGGCGCCTTGCGTGGTGGGGTGAGGTTCGTTGCGGCCTATCCGATTACACCGGCCAGCGAGATGCTCGAGTGGTTGGCGCCACGATTGGAAAAACTGGGTGGTTCACTGCTGCAGGCGGAGGACGAACTGGCATCCATCAATATGATTATCGGGGCATCGTTTGGTGGAGTGCCTTCTCTCACTGCCACCTCGGGGCCTGGATTAAGCCTGATGGTTGAGGGCTTGGGGCTGGCGCTGGTCAGTGAAACCCCAGTGACGGTTGTCAATGTGATGAGAGGTGGGCCATCGACCGGCATACCCACCAAGTCGGAACAAGCCGATCTCGATATCGCTCTTTATGGTCTGCATGGCGACGCGCCACATCTGGTATTTGCCCCGCTTTCCATACGCGATTGCGTCTTCACCACCCAATGGGCTGTGCAGCTGGCGGAGCATCTGCAGACAATATCCCTGGTGCTCTCAGATCAGTCCCTGGGACAGTCACAGGCAATAATCGAGGCGCCTCCTGCGTCGGACATGCCATGGCGGCGTGCCATAGAGAAATCGCCCGATGCCGACTATATGCGTTATCGGGTCACGGCGGACAATATCTCCCCGATGACACTTCCCGGCACACCGGGGGGCATGTATACGGCCGACGGCCTGGAACACAATGAGCTTGGCACGCCTTCGAGCATGGCCGTGGATCATCGCGAGCAACTCAACAAGCGCTTGAACAAGCTTGAGGAATTCGATTATGGCGATGATTGGGCGGAGATCGAGGGGCATGGAGATGAGTGTATTATCACTTGGGGATCGAGCTCGGGTGTGGTCAGGGAGTCGAGATACAAGCTAATTCAGCAGGGCAGAGACGTCAGGATCATCGCAATCCGTCTGCTAGCCCCATTGCAGGGGCAGAAACTGAGCCAGGCCATAGAGGGGGCAAACAGGATCCTTGTGGTAGAGCAGAATCATGGAGGCCAGCTTTTCCGCTATCTGCGTGCCCAAGGCGTGTTACCCGAACAGGCGGAATCTCTGGCGCAACCCGGGCCCTTGCCTCTCCGGTCTGGACGGATCATCAGGGCGCTCACCGCCAAGGATGAGTGAATAGGGGAAGATTTTGGATGAATACCGTTGATTAGGGAACCTCGGGATAATTAGGGGCTTCCAGTAATCTGTTGCTGCGAGGAGGGTGAAATGCCGGTACCAGCATTGAAAGCGAAAGACTACAAATCGGGTATCAAACCGGTCTGGTGTCCCGGTTGCGGACATTTTTCCGTATTGGCGGCACTGACAAAGGCAATGGCCCATCTTGGGCTCGAAAAAGAGAATGTGGCGGTTGTTTCCGGTATCGGTTGCTCCTCCCGCCTGCCCGCATATATAGACAGTTACGGTTTTCATGGCATCCATGGCCGCGCACTTGCGGCAGCCTCCGGACTCAAGGCTGCAAGACCCGACTTGACCGTGGTGGTTGCCGGGGGTGATGGTGATGGTTTTTCCATCGGCGGCAATCATTTTCTCCACGCCTGCCGGCGTAATATGGATATGACCTACATTGTGATGGACAACGAGGTTTACGGCATGACCAAGGGCCAGGCATCCCCGACAACAAGACCGACATGGACCAACAGCAAAATGACACCCCATGGCACGGGTATACCCCGTTTCAACCCGGCGGCCATCGCATTGGCGGCCGGGGCCGGTTTTATTGCCCGGGGATATTCCGGCGAGCCGTCGGAGATGACACGACTTTTGGTCGAAGCGATCGAGTATCCCGGGTTCGCATTCGTACAGGTGTTGAGCGGCTGTGTGACATTTCGACCGGACCAACGGGGTTGGAAAGAGGTCGTTCACCCATTTATCAACGATGTGCCCACGGAAGACAGGATCAAAGCGGCGCAGATAATACAGGCGGACGAGGGCAAGGCGACAGGGATCATTTATGCTTCTCCCTTTCCTGTTTGGCAACCTGAAAATGAGCAGGTCACAGAGCTGAGTCTCTTGGAAGAGGAGTTTTGTATATGAGCGATAATCCCAAGATAGTGATCGAAACAGTGGGAGAGTTTCTTGTACATGCCCTTGAACTGGAGGAGGCCTCCAGTGATCACTATGATGAGCTGGCGGACAGTATGGAGATACACAACAATCTCAAGGTGGCGGAGCTGTTCAGGAAACTGGGGGACTATAGCCGTCAGCATGCAAAAGAGGTGCATGAGCGTACCGTTGGTATCGAGTTGCCGGAAATAACACCCTGGGATTTCAAGTGGAAGTGCCCCTCTTCACCGGAATCGTTCTGTATGGAAGAGGCGAGTTACATGATGACCATTTCCCAGGCAATGGAGATTGCATTGTTCAACGAGATCCGTGGCAGGGATTTCTATCAGCAGGTTGCCGAAAATACGCCAAACGATGAGGTGAGAAGGATCGCGTTGGAGATGGTCGAGGAAGAGGGTTGGCACGTGGAGATGCTGCGGGAGTGGCAAACCAGTCTGCAGGAGGAGCCACCGCTGGAGGATCTTGATCCGCCCAACATGCCTGAATGAGGGTTTCCACTCTGCCCTAAGAGGCATCGCCGGCGATGACTACGATATACGTATGACACCATCCTAAGCCGGTTGCCAGAGATCTCTGCTGACGGCCTATTAGTGGTTCCAACCCGCAGCCGCCGAAATGGGCTGGCGAGTCCGTTTAACCTGCCCGTCGTTGATGTCTAGCTGGCTTCCAAATGGGTGTCGCTGACAGATTTGCTTTCTCTCTCTACCTTATGCTGCTCTTCTTGCTCCAACAACCTCAACAGCTGGCCAAAGTAGTGGCTGAGATAGGTGGACGCGTTCAATGTGAACCATATGAATGAAAAGATCGAGGCATAGATCTTCACTTCGAACATGGCGCCATCTTTATCCATTTCCAGCAGCTTGGCGACATTTATCGGATCGATGAAGGTGAAAAATATAATGGTGAGTAGACCTGCGATGATGGCGCTGGCCCAGAGGTATCCTATCAGGCACTTGCATTTCAACAAACTGAGCATTCACATTCCTCCAGATGGTCGTTGTATCTTCCCGGTGTAGCCAGGCTTATAGTTATAGTGTCCGTGCAAAGGTTAACAGGCGGACAGAGTGATATCACCATTTCTTATTCCAGGGAATGGGCGGCGGGTTTTTTCAACTCTTTAAGCATGTCTTAAGCATCATTCGCTAGTATTTTAACGATTATGCATGGTAAGGGTGGAGGTCTGTAGTCAATTACCGCTTCAATCTGTGGATGGTGATGCAAAGGATGGTTTTCAAGAATCACTCGATAACAAGGAGGATGTTGTATAAATGTTTAATTTTTTTGAAAAAAATCTGGAGAAAAGACTCCTTTGCAATCATCTGCTTTCTGTCGGACTGGAGCTGGGTGAGATACAGCCTGGAATTGCCAAGCAACTCCTGCTGATTGTGCATCAACAGGTGACATCGGTATCTAGAAAATATAAACAGCCGGTTCACATCGTCTCCGAGAACATCATCTGTTCCGCCGCCTGGGGTATTGCCTACTGTCTGCTGGGTCCTAGCAAACTGCTTGATGTCTACCCTGAATACAAGGATAGGACGGAAGAGGCTGAGATGGAGTTGCTGCTGTTAGAGAGTGGCGGCATTTCAGAAAATAATATCTATCAACAGATATTTAATGTTTTGCTTGACTCTCCGTATTGTCATCCTGAAGTAAGGACGCTATATGATCAAACCCGCGTGACGACGTTAAACTCGGTGCCTGCTGCGCTTGGTAACAGCTTTATGTAGTTCGCCGATAGCGGCAATCAGACATCAACCCCATTGACGTTGTCTTGGTTAAACCATCCGATACTTCAATGATCGAGCTGCAGTCTTCACCGCAAACGGAGCAAAGCCTTTAGTTCATATCCTTCCAATGGTAACCAGGGGTGGAGTATTGAGCAGCGGCCGGCTGGCCAAGGTGCCTGCGGCACCGACGCACAATGCACCTCCAATCAGGGAGAAGACCCACATCGATAAATTGAAATTCCAAGGTAGATTGAATACCGCATTCGCCAGAGAATAACTGATGGCGCTTGCCAATGCGGCTGAGATCAGGCCCGCCAATCCACCGAGCAGGGCGAATTCCAACAGGGTGGAGAGCAACAGGGTGCTGCGTTTGACCCCGAGTGTGCGCAATACGGCGGTCTCCTGCACTTTCAGCTCATGGCTTGCCTGAATTCCCGCGTAGAGCACGATCAATCCCGCGGCAAGGGTAAACAGGAAAACCGACTCCACCGCCAAGGCGCCACGATCCATAATGGCGCGCACCTGTGTCATCAATGCGCTGACGTCAAGTGCCGTGATGCTGGGAAAATGCCGGATCAGACGGTGCAGTACCCGACTTTTTTCAGCGGGCAGATGGAAGCTGGTAATGTAGGTGGCCGGTCCTTGGTCCAGCAGTCCCGGTGTGCCGATAACAAAGAAGTTGACATTGAACGAGTCCCATTCCACCGATCGTAGATTCTCAACGCGGCCCTTGACACGGCTGCCGGCAACCTCGAATTCCAACTCCGCGCCAAGAGGTATCCCCAGGGTTTCAGCCAATCCTTGCTCCACCGAGAACCAAGCTTCATTCAGCTGTGATTCCGACCACCAACGGCCCGAGACGATTTTGTTGTCGCTCTGGGGCTGAGCGGCATGGCTGATGTTGAAATCCCTGGTTGCGAGCCGTTGGGCTCTGGGGTTGTCGTAATCGTCGCGGCTGACCGGGTCTCCGTCAATACTGACCAGGCGGCCGCGGATCATCGGAAACAGTCCATTGGTTTCGATACCGCCTTGGGCCAGCAGATCACGCACAGCTTCAACCTCGCCGGGTTGGATATTGATCAGGAACTGGTTGGGGCTGTCGGCGGGGAGCGCACCCTGCCAACTGGATAATAGATCTACTCTGACAATCGCTAGCAGCAACAATACCGTGAAACCCAATCCAAAACCGCTCAACTGCATGGTTGTAGTGGCCGGATTGCGTGACAGGCTGGCCAGTCCATAGCGCCAGGAACCGGCCGCAAGATGCCGCAGCGGTGCCAGCACATAGACCAACAGACGCGAAATCAGGAGCAGAATCGCCAGCCCGGCCAGGAGACCGGAAATCAAGTGCAAGGCCATCTGGTCATCGCCGATTTGCCACACCAGCAATATGCTCAACGAGAACAAAGCAGCCATGATAAACAACCTGTAGCTGATCGGCGGGGCATCCAGGAGGCGCCTGAATACTCTCAGTGGAGGTACTTCGCCGAGGCGGATGACGGAGGGCAGAGAGAAACCGATCAGTACCAGAATGCCGGTGATAAGGCCCGATACCAGGGGCCATGCTGTCGGTGCTGGGATCTGGCTGGTAAACCAGTGGCCGATTAGGCTGATCAGCAGGGTCTGCACGCCCAATCCGGTCAATACGCCAACCAGGCTGGCGATCAGCCCAAGACTCAGCAGTCGCAGTACGAATATCCGTGTGACTTGTCGGCGACTGGCACCAAGGCATCTCAGCAGGGCACTGCTATCCGACTGTCGTTCCACAAAACGGCGGCTGGACAGCGCCACGGCCACCATGCATAGCAGGATGGCCGTGGCAGCGGCGAGGCGTAGGAAGCGTCCACCCTGGTCCAGAGCGCTGCGCAGTTCCGGACGGGCGCTACGGATATCCTCAACCTGTAGACCGCTGATGTTCCGTTCTTCCAACCAGCGCCGGTAGTCGGTCATCTGGGAGGGCGAACCCGCAACCAGCAGATAGTGCCTGACCCGGCTAGCGGGACCAAGCAATCCGGTCGCTTCCAGATCGCCAAAGGGAATCAGCAATCTTGGCGCCAATTGAAACAGGTTGGCTGAACGGTCCGGTTCATAGACGATGATGCGACTGACCCTGAAAGTGCGCTTTCCCACTTTGATGTCATCACCGATTTCGATGCCCAGCAGGGGTAACAGGCGTTCCTCCAACCAGGCTTCTCCCGAAGCAGGTACTGAGTGGGCGGTACGGTCCGTTTCCTCTACACTGTCACGCACCCGCATCTGGCCGCGCAAGGGATATGTGTCCGAGACTGCTTTGACCTGAACCAGTTGGGTTGAATCGCGATGCAGGATGACACTGGGGAAGCTGAGTGTCTTGGCATGGGCGAGCTGCCTATGTTCGGCTTCCTCAACAAGTAGCCTTGGCAGCGCCTGATTGCTCTCGATTCTGAGATCGGCCGCCAATACCTCGCTCGCCTGGCGTGCCATGGCCCGTTCGATGCGATCGCTAAAGAAACCCACCGAAGTGACCGAGGCCACGGCAATCACCAGGGCGATGGCCAGCAGCCTCAGCTCCCCTGCACGCCAATCCCGACGTAGCAATCTCAATGCAAAGCGGAGTGAGTTCAAGCTTCGCTCTCCAAGATGCCGTCGCGCAGATAGAGGCGACGATCGCAACGTTCGGCCAGCATCTCGTCGTGGGTGACCAGGATCAGTACGGTGTGACTTCGCTCCTGCAGCTTGAATAGCAGATCGGCCACCCGTTCTCCGGTGTGGGCGTCCAGGTTGGCCGTCGGTTCGTCCGCAAACAGTATCCTGGGGTTGGGTGCGAATGCGCGGGCTAAGGCGACTCGCTGCTGTTCGCCCCCGGAAAGTTGGGACGGGTAGTGGTGCAGGCGCTGTTCCAGCCCGGCTTCTGACAGGGCGGCCTTGGCCGCCTGCTCGGGATCCCGGTATCCCGCCAGTTCGAGGGGTAACATGACATTCTCCAGGGCGGTCATGCCGGAGAGCAGTTGGAATGATTGGAAGACGAAGCCCACCTTGCCGGCACGCAGTGAAGCGCGACCGTCCTCATCCAAACCACTGAGCGGGGTATCGAACAGCCTCACCTCGCCGGAGGAGGCCTGGTCCAAACCGGCCAGCAATCCCAGCAGTGTGGATTTGCCAGAACCGGAGGCGCCGAGAATTGCCACTGCCTCGCCGGGTGATACCTCCAGGTCGATCCGTTGCAGGATATCTATCCGTCCCGCGGCTGTCTCGACGAACTTCACCAGGCCGCTTGCGGTCACAGGATGTTGATTGGATGATGGTTGCAACATGAACAAGATCCTACTGCTGTTATTACTTTTCTCTCTTATATGGCCAATGTCGCTGAGTGCGGCGATGCCCAAAATGTTAGTTGTCGGTGACAGTCTGAGTGCCGGGTATGGCGTCACCACCGAACGGCGCTGGGTGACACTCCTGACACAACGTCTTGAGAAGCATTGTGGCTCCTTCAGCGTGGTCAATGCCAGTATCAGCGGTGATACGAGCAAGGGCGGAGTAAGCCGACTGCCGGCGCTGCTGACGAATCACCAGCCTGATATTGTGGTAATCGAACTCGGCGGTAACGACGGTTTACGTGGTATCGGCATCAAAACCATGCGGCACAATCTGCAACAGATGGTGAGTCTTGCCAAACAGGCCAATGCGTCGGTACTACTATTGGGTGTCCGCTTGCCGGCAAACTATGGCGAGGATTTCGTCAATGCCTTCCACCGAGTCTATTATGATGTCGCCGAGGCGGAATCAGTTCCCCTGGTGCCTTTCTTCCTACAGGGTGTCGCTCTGGACAAGCGGCTTATGCAAGCCGATGGCATCCATCCCAATGACATGGCCCAGCCCGTTCTGCTGGACAATGTGTGGCCGAAGCTGCGCTCCTTGATTGTCGATAGAGGCTTGGTGGTTGGCTGTAACTAAGGCCCCGTCTCTGCAAATAATGGGATTCAAGCTTTTATGGCTCGGAATAATGGGTATAATCCCCAGCTCTTATGGCGGTAGGTATCGGTCCCCCCGCAACGAGAAGCTGTGAACCCCGTCAGGCCCGGAAGGGAGCAGCGGCAGCAGTGGCATCGTGTGCCGGGGTGTGGCTGGTACTTCCCGCCACCATCAATATGGGCGAGTTGAAAACGGCCCGGTCAGGCTTTCAATTGGCGGTATAGGCCTGTTTATAGCCGTTATACTCCGCGATCACACGCTGCATGACGTCGTCCTGATAGGGCTGCAGTCCCCTTAATGCCATAAACTTAGCGCCGCGTCCGACCTCGATACCCGCTTCCGTGAACCGAAAGTCGAGGCGCACCATGCCCTTTTTTCCCTGTACATCCAAACGCGATCCGGTGGATTCCAGCTTGGGATCGTCTAAATCGAGGCGATCAAGATTGATCTCCATGCTTTGGTACATAACCAGTGGCCGTGCAGGATTGATCATGATCCCTTCAGTAGCCATCAGTGGCACCAGAATGTGGGGAAATGTTTTACCCGAGAATGCGACATAACGGCTGGAGAGGCAATCGATCAATTGCGGATCACGGGTGGTATCTCCTTCACGCTCGATGGAGAGGTATTGTTTACCCGCTTCATCCACAACATCAATCTGCGATGCCTTACCGTCGGGGAAGATCACCGTATTGTCTCTCACCATACCGGAGAAGGTGAAATGCATATGCTGGCTCAGTCCGAGATGGTCGAGGGCAACGGAAAAAAGCAGATCACCGGGCACACAAAACATCTTTGCGTCCACGTTGTGTAACGGATTGAAATCGTTAGCAATCTCTTTTGCAAATCGACTGGCTTGATCGCGCGTGAACTTAACCTGGTTGCCTTTTGCAGTGAAATAGTTGGCCAATACCATGACTGTAATCCCATTATTTCAGACGAGCGCGATCATATCAGGAGCTGTTTGATCAGCATAGAAGGAATCCGCTTAACAGAGTGACCCACATGGAATTTTTCTCAATTGGAAATCCAAACCGGATCCACTGCAACCACCTACGATCGGGGCGATAGACGGATGTGGTAAAGTAGCGCTATCAATTCACCGCGGAGTTGCCCCTGATGACCCTAGATCTAGAGACGACTAACGCCAAGTTCGGTGTCGGCGAACTTGTCTACCATCGTCTGTTCGACTACCGCGGAGTGATCGTGGATGTGGATGCAAGGTTTATGCTGAGCGATGAGTGGTATGATCAGGTTGCCCGTTCCCGGCCACCAAAGGATCAGCCCTGGTATCGGGTGCTGGTTCACAGCTCCAATAACGAAACCTATGTTGCAGAGCGTAATCTGACAACTGATACGAGTATAGGGCCGGTGGATCACCCCCTGATCAAAGAGTTTTTTAAAGACTTCATCAACGGTAGATATATCGCCGGCAGGCGAACCAACTGAAACAGGCCCTAACAATTTGTCGCTGACGAAAAAAATCGCTGCCGTTCTTGTTATCCTGGTCGCAGGTTATTTGGGACTGCTTCAACAACCGGGAAAAGCCCCGCTCGGACTTCCCGATGGAGCGGAAGTTTCAATTGGCGATGGTCAGATTACACGCGCCTTTCGGCAACGGGCGAAGGATCTGTGGGTAAGGGGTGAGGGGGAGGTGATCAGGCTGCTTCCTGATGACCTTGACGGCAGTCGACATCAACGTTTCATTATTCGCCTGGACTCCGGCCAAACGGTGTTGATTGCTCATAATATCGATCTGGCACCGAGGGTGGATGCTCTCAATGCCGGTGACAGTATTGAGTTTTCCGGTATCTATGAGTGGAATGACAGGGGGGGGGTGGTGCACTGGACTCATCATGACCCTCAGGGACGGCGGCGGGGAGGCTGGATAGAGCATCTGGGCAAGCGTTATCGGTGATCACCATGCAGGAGCAGGATGAGGCGACGTCTGTTGTGATTCCGCGTCGGTCGGCCATATGGTTGCGCTGGTTGCTGTTTGTCTCAACTTGTCTGTTGCTTGCAGGCCTCTACCTGCCCATGCTGACATTGACCAAGTTTCTCTTTATCGCCAATTCGTTCTCCGTGGTATCGGGTATTCTCGAGTTGCTGCACAGGGGGCACTGGTTCCTGTTTATCCTGGTGGGATTGTTCAGCGTGGTATTGCCCATCTTGAAGATCCTGCTGTTGTTTCTGTTGCTGCAACTGCGCGAAGTCAACTCGATCCGATATCTCCGGGTCCTGAGGATGATGCACGATTACGGACGCTGGGGAATGTTGGATGTAATGGTAGTCGCAGTAATGATCGTTACGGTAAAATTGGATGTAATTGCCGAGGTTGAACTGCATAGCGGACTCTATCTGTTCGCTGCTGCGGTTTTGCTGATCATGTATATCACTCATCGGATTGCCGGTTTTACACAATCAAAATGACACCAGCAGTGAATGCCGTAAAAAAGGCAGGGATCAGGTTTCAGACGCATGCTTACGAACATGATTCGGCGCACCCCTCCTATGGTATGGAAGCGGCTGAAAAGCTCGCTATTCCCCCTGAACGTGTGTTCAAGACACTGGTGGTTAGGCTGGATGGCCGGGAACTGGCTGTGGCAGTGGTCCCGGTCTCATCGCAGCTTGATCTGAAGGCGTTCGCAAAAGCCGTGAGTGTGAAGAAGGTAGCCATGGCGGATGCCAAGCAAGTGGAGCGAAGCACCGGCTATGTCGTGGGTGGTGTCAGTCCGTTGGGCCAGAAAAGACGCCTGTTGACCCTGATCGATCGTTCAGCTGTCGATTTTTCCACGCTCTTCGTGAGTGCCGGGCGACGGGGTTTGGAGATCGAACTGGCCCCTGACGATCTGTTGAGATTATTGGATGCACAATATACGGCTATTGCCAAATGATCGTTTTTCGATCGCCGAAACTGATTTTCGAGCGCTGTTTTGCTCCAGCGGCACCACACCATGACGTATTGTATTTTCCCTATGCAATCAACTAACCTGTCTAGGGCCTGTTAACACTAATCCAATCGGCCCTGTTGCGCCTGAAAAAGCGCCAATCAAGGCGCACCCCAAGGGCACTTCCTTCGGGGCGCGAGGAGAGAAGTTTGGTGGTTCCAAATGAACGACGAGCAACGCCGAGTGGCGCTTTTTCAGACACAACCCGAAGGGCTGGGGCTATTTTTCCGCTCAGCGGTGTTAGCATTCGCTCATGTAGCGCGGCTACACATCGCTCATGCTGCCTTGCGGGACAAAAAAATAGTCCCAGCAGGACCGATTGGATTAGTGTTAACAGGCCCTAGATAAACCGTTGGTAAAAGAAACTTGATTCCGGCCCATTTTTAGAGCTATTGCAAGCAGCGCTTAAAGGTATTAGTCATGACGGGCGAACAGCCGATAATCGATAGCCGCGTATCCAATACACGTGTATCCAGCACCCACAGATTGATTCGCCCTCTCGATCTGTTGCGGGAGATGCCTATTGATGACACCGTCTATGAGCATGTGCTCAAGGTGCGCGACACCATTCATCACATCATAATCGGCGATGACCCACGACCATTGGTTATCGTCGGGCCCTGTTCGATACACGATCCGGCAGCGGCCATGGATTATGCCCAAAGGCTCAAACCATTGGCGGATGCTCTAAGTGACCGGTTATATATTGTAATGCGGGTCTATTTTGAAAAGCCCCGTACAACAATCGGCTGGAAAGGTTTGATCAATGATCCGGAGATGAATGGATCGTTCGACATGGATAAGGGCTTACGCATGGCGAGGGAACTGTTGCTCGATATCAATGCTCTCGGATTGGCTACGGCCACCGAGATACTCGAGCCGTTTACACCGCAATATATCGGTGATCTGCTCGGTTGGGTGGCAATTGGAGCACGCACCACGGAGAGTCAAACCCATCGTCAGATGGCGTCTGGTCTATCAGCGCCGGTGGGATTCAAGAATTCCACTGACGGCAACACCAAGGTGGCGGTTGATGCCATGTTGTCCGCCGCCAGCTCGCACACCTTTCTGGGAATCAACGAACTGGGCGAAACCTCCATTGTTGAAACCACCGGTAACAGTGATACCCATCTGATTCTGCGTGGTGGCAGTCAAGGCGCGAACTACGATCAGCGAGAAGTATTCAAGGCCGCGGAGATGTTGCGTTCGAAGGCGCTCAATCCAAGATTGATGGTCGACTGTTCACACGCCAACAGCGGCAAAAATTACACTCGCCAAGTCATGGTTTGGGATAATCTTATAGAGCAGATCTGCCGGGCAAGAGGTGATGGCGAGCAGTCGGTTATTCTCGGGGCGATGCTGGAGAGCCATATCAGTGCCGGCCGACAGGATATCAAGGGCGATTTGGACTATGGTGTATCGGTTACGGATGCCTGTATCGATTGGGCGACTACACAACAGCTATTGCAGCGGGGCTATAGGGAGTTGGGCTGAGTGAGGATTGGCCACGCGGTTGTATGGGGGCGGCCACTGGGTGAATATTGAAACGATAACAAGGGTGGGACCAGTTGCAGCCATAGTGCTGCTGGTTTTAGTAAACGGTTGTTATTCCAGTCATCAAGAGGAGGCATCAACAGTGCCGCAGACGTTGCAGAGGGATTTACAGACCCTGGCTGATGCAAGGGTTTTTTTTGGCCATCAATCCGTAGGCAATAACATTATCGCCGGTATAGCGGAGCTGGTCGGGGATTATCGCGGAATAGATCTGAATATCAAGGAGAGCAGTGCTGAAATCGGTGAGGCCTCGGGGTGTCTGCTGCATGCCGCGGTGGGTAAGAATACGGAACCGCTTAGCAAATGTGTCGATTTTGGCAGGATCCTCGATCAGGAGCTGACCGGGAAGATCGATTACGCTTTGTTGAAATTTTGCTATATCGATATCAACCGTGACTCTGATGTGGCGAAATTGTTCGACGACTACAAACGAACCATGGATGATCTTATTAAGAGGCATCCCGAGATTACATTCATCCACACTACGGTACCGCTCAGGCACTCGCCTGGCGGTGTGGCGGTCTGGATAAGAGAGGTTCTGGGAAGGCCTAACAATGGCAAACTGGACAATATCAAACGGAATCAATTCAACCAGTTACTCCGCTCCGGCTACAGTCAATCGCCGATCGTGGATATTGCGGCAAGCGAGTCCACCTATCCCAATGGCAAAAGGGAAGCGTTCAAAATGAACGGCCGGACCTACAGTTCGCTGATCGGCGAATATACCGATGACGGCGGCCATCTCAATGAAAACGGACGCGGCAGAGTGGCATCTGCATTTATCCGGGAGCTTGCGCAGATTATTCGCGACCATCCCTAGATATATCCGGGCAGGTCCTGATAATTTCCATCCCGGTGCTGTCAATCTTGACAATGGGCCGGCTACACGGGATCGATGCCTGTCTGCGGTAGCATTCCGTTTACAATTCAACTCGCGCAGACTTGTTCACTGCTTCAGCAGTTCATAATTCCGATAATTGGAAATGAGATTCATCTCTCATCAAGCTTGGGAATCCAATCCCTGGACTGCTCAAGCGAGACCGGTGTGTGCCGATATGCCTGAATAAGCGTATCGATGGAGCGGCGATCTCGACCGTGCATCGAATTTCCGCTTATATAGATTAAAAAATCTCCCGGGTGGAGAAGGACGGATCGAGTGACTCCCCGAGGTAACCAATAGTCATGAAGCCTGATCACGATACTGATGCCTTGCAGGCCGATATTTCCTCACTTGAAAGCAAGCGACAGATACTCAAACGGATTGTCGATATCACCAAGGCGATCGAGAATATGCAGGATAGTCTCAATGCCGTGTTGGTGCTCGGCGTCGACTCCAAGGATATACCGGAAGATGCGCTCAATCTTTACAGTTCACTGAGCGACACTCTGCGCAATCTGCCGGTCAGCAAGATACAGCAATATTTCAACAATCTTGAATTGATCGTTAAGGGACAGTTGGAAAAGATACTGCGCTACTCCGGTCTCGATTTTTCCGGTGACGAGAGTATCGAGTTTATTTCGCTCTCCAGCGATGAGAGCGAAACCAATCCTTTTGATCTGCTTGATGAGTTCAAGCGCACGGCTCAAACCGCAGTATCCTTGAGGGTATTGCTGCGTAAGCGAGGCGTCGCCACACCCGGCTCGCCGATTCCCGTCTCGCCGTCAATCGTAAAGACGCAACTGCGGCACTTGGAGAGTGAGGAGAGTCAACAACGGGCCAAGGCCAAGGAGAAGATTCTCGATATGCAGGCAGATGTGAAGGGCATGCTTGAAAATCCCAACTACCCCGATGGCATGAAACAGGTGCTTAATGGCGTCGTTGCCAACCTTGATAGGGATATCAAACTGCTGGAGAAGGGCGTTTCCCTCAACAAACTCAGCTTTGTCATGGAGTCGGAAGATGTCCTGAGTGTGGAGGAATCGAATATAGAATTCGAGGAGATCGAAGTAATCGAGATCGGGGGCGTCGATGAGGGGCAAACGGACATGGGTTTTTCCGCTGCAGCCAGCCGCTGGCTCAACAGCCCATGGGATGTCTCCTGGGGCGATATCACCAATGACAAGAAGTCCTGAAGGGGTTATCGACTCTGCACAATTCAACCTGGACATTCCACCTCACTGCTGGTTTAATGTCTCTATATCAATAGTACTGTTATTGTGTATTGCTCTAGCCAATACTTACTATAGTTCAACTATTGCTTAACCCTCGGCTACACTCAACTGAATCACTGACCACCTGAATCGAGGACAATCACTCTATGCCTCAAGAGTTGAGACAGGCAGCGCTCGACTATCATCGTTCACCCAAGCCAGGCAAGCTTGAGATCAAGGCCACCAAACCGATGGCAAACCAGAGAGATCTGGCGCTCGCCTATTCACCTGGTGTGGCTGTCGCCTGTGAAGAGATTGAAGCGGATCCCAACAAAGCGGCGGACTATACTGCCCGGGGCAACCTGGTGGCTGTGGTGAGTAACGGCACTGCCGTTCTCGGTCTCGGTGCTATCGGCAGTCTTGCCTCCAAGCCGGTGATGGAGGGTAAGGCGGTACTGTTCAAGCAGTTTGCCGACATCGATGTATTCGATATCGAAATCGATGAACATGATCCCCAGCTCTTTATCGAAACGGTGGCTCGGCTCGAACCCAGTTTCGGTGGCATCAACCTCGAGGATATCAAGGCTCCTGACTGCTTCATCATAGAGGAGGCGCTCAAGGAGCGCATGAATATTCCGGTGTTCCATGATGATCAGCATGGTACTGCGATTGTGGTTTGCGCCGCTATTCTCAACGGTCTCAAGCTGGTGGGTAAGGCTATCGAAGAGGTCAGGCTGGTAACCGCCGGTGCGGGTGCTGCTGCCCTGGCCTGCCTCGGACTATTGATCGATATGGGGATGAAACGAGCGCATATCATCGTCACCGATGTCGCCGGCGTGGTCTACAAAGGCAGGACCGGCGACATGGATCCCTACAAGAGTGCCTATGCCGCCGATACCCCTCTTCGCACCTTGGAGCAGGCGTTGAAAGGCGCCGATATTTTCTTGGGACTATCCGCAGCCGGCGTGCTGAAAGCGGAATGGCTGCCGAAGATGGCGGCAAATCCGCTGATCCTGGCACTTGCGAATCCGACCCCGGAGATAATGCCTGAAGAGGCGAAGGCAGTACGGCCGGATGCGATCCTGGCGACGGGCCGTACCGATTATCCCAACCAGGTCAATAACGTGCTCTGTTTTCCATTCTTGTTTCGCGGAGCCCTAGACGTGGGCGCGAGCGAGATCAATCGTGATATGAAATTGGCCTGTGTACGCGCCATTGCAGAGATGGCTCAAGTGGAGTCCTCTGATGTGGTGCGGTCCGCCTATGGCGGCCAACAATTGCAGTTTGGTCCGGAGTATCTGATTCCGAAACCGTTCGATCCACGCTTGATGGAGAACGTCCCCTACGCTGTTGCTGTCGCGGCGATGGAGTCAGGGGTTGCGCAACGACCGATCGCCGACCTGGAAGCCTACCGCAACCGCTTGCAGCAAAGGGTCTTTCGCACCAGCATTACCATGCGTCCGGTATTTGATCGGGCGCGTGATGAGTTGCGGCGGGTGGTTTACGCCGAGGGCGAGGAGGAGCGCGTCCTCGAGGTGGCTCAACAGGCGGTTGATCAGGGAATTGCCATCCCCGTGTTGATCGGCAGGCGTGAGATCATCAATAGACGTATCGCTTCCCTCGGCTTGAGAATGCAGGAAGGGGCCGATTTCGAACTCCTCGACCCATTTGATAATCCTCGCTTCGAAACTTATGCCGAGACCTTGTTTGGCCAGGTTCAGCGACGCGGCTATTCACCCAAGGAGGCCCGTAATATACTGCGGCAAAACCACACAGTACTGGCATCTGTGGTGGTGGCGTCAGGCGATGCCGATGCCATGATCTGCGGTACGGTAGGACGTTACTGGACCCATATCGACTATGTGCGTGAGATCGTAGGCACCGAGAACGGCATCAATAAGCTCACCTCCATGAACGCCCTTGTATTACAGTCCGGCACGCTCTTCATGGCGGATGCCTATGTACAGGAAGACCCTTCGGCAGAGGATATCGCCGAAATCGTCTCGCTCTGTGTTGAAGAGGTATTGTGGTTCGGTATCGAGCCCAAGGTTGCGCTGGTTTCCCATTCAAACTTCGGTAGCCACGATTCTCCTTCAGCGGTTAAGATGCGTGAGGCATTGGCAATGGTCCGCTACCGCATGCCCGATTTGGAAATCGAGGGGGAGATGCATGCCGATCTGGCGTTATCCGAACAGTTGCGTTTTGTTCGCTTCCCCAAATCACGGCTAAAGGACCGGGCGAATCTGCTGATAATGCCCAATCAGGATGCAGCCAACGTGGCTTTCAATATGTTGAAAGTGCTCGGTGACGGAATCGCTATCGGGCCGATTCTGATAGGCTGTGCGAAATCGGCCCATGTGGTCACGCCCAGTATCAGCGTACGCGGTTTGTTGAACATGACTGCGCTCGCATCCGTACGCGCCAGTTGCATGATGAATAAGGAATGATTCAGATGCGTTATCATTTGGAGTGAGTTAGAACAACCACATTGTAGTGCAGGTGACCCTCAGAGCCTTAAGCAGTTCGACTCTGATTTCAACTAACATGAACAGTATTGGAAAAGAGAAACATGCAAGAGACTAATCCAAGACCGGTCTTTCTTAATCTTTTTAAGATACGTTTACCCATGGCCGGTATCATGTCGATCATTCATCGCGTTACCGGTGTGGTAATGGTTTTGGCGATACCCCTTCTTATATATCTCCTTGATCTTTCGCTCAGTGGTCCCGAAGGGTTTGCCGATGCCAAAGGGCTATTCGCAAGCGGTTTTGTCAAATTGATTCTGTTTCTCTTTCTGTGGGGACTGATGCATCATTTTCTGGCAGGTATCCGCTATCTGCTGATCGACATCGACGTAGGCGTTGAAAAACCCCTGTTTCGTCAAACCGCGTGGGCAGTAACATTGGTTGCACCCATTTTGGCGCTGATATTGATTGGAGGTCTGCTATGAGCCGTCGTGCGACTGGACTGAGGGCCTGGTTTCTTCAACGTGCCACAGCAATCTATCTGTTACTGTTCATCATCTACGTGCTGCAGCACATGATCGTCAATCCGCCGCAGGATTTTAACGCATGGCAGGGATGGATTGCGCAACCGTTGGTTGCACTGGGGCTGTTGCTCTTTTTCGCCTCCCTGCTGCTGCATGCCTGGGTCGGTTTCCGCGATGTATTGATCGACTATGTCCACCCCACAGCGATAAGAGTGACGGTACTGACGCTGGTCGGTTTCGTCATGCTCGGCAGTGCGCTTTGGGTTCTGCAAATTATCTTGACGGCGACTACCGCCTGAGTAAAAGGTTAACTATTAAGATGGCACTGGAAAAGCAACGATTCGATACACTTATTCTGGGGGCCGGCGGTGCAGGATTGAACGCAGCCCTGCAACTGGCCAATGCAAACCTCAAGGTTGCGGTTGTCTCCAAGGTATTTCCTACGCGTTCCCACACTGTCGCGGCGCAAGGAGGAGTAAATGCCGCCTTGGCCAACGTCCTGCCGGACAACTGGCATTGGCATATGTTCGATACCGTGAAAGGTTCCGACTATCTCGGCGATCAGGATGCCATTGAGTATATGTGCCGTGAAGCGATTCCCACGGTTTACGAACTGGAACACAACGGCGTACCGTTCTCCCGTTTGGCCAATGGCAAGATATATCAGCGTGCGTTCGGCGGCCAGAGTCAGAACTTTGGTGGAGAGCAGGCCGCACGAACCTGTGCCGCCGCTGACCGCACCGGTCATGCGATTTTGCACACCCTCTATCAACAGAATATCCGCGCCAAGACCCATTTCTACGATGAGTACTTTGCAGTTGATCTGATCAGGGATGATGAAGGAATAGTGTTGGGCGCCTTGGTGTTGAACATCGCAACTGGGGAGCCGTTGTTGATCGAGTCCAAGACCACATTGTTGGCAACAGGGGGTTGTGGGCAGGTCTTCAGGACCACAAGCAATGCACATATCAACACAGGTGACGGAATGGCGATGGCGTTACGGGCCGGCCTGCCGTTGATGGACATGGAATTTTTCCAGTTTCATCCCACCGGCATCGCCGGTAAGGGTATGTTGATCACCGAGGGCGTGAGAGGAGAGGGCGGTTATCTTATCAATAAGGATGGTGATCGCTTCATGGAAAAGTATGCCCCCAACGCTAAAGATCTCGCCAGTCGCGATGTAGTGGCGCGATCCATCGTAACGGAAGTGCGCGAAGGCAATGGTGTCGGTCCGGAAGCGGATCATGTATTGCTGAAAGTCAACCATCTGGGCGAAGAGGTCATCGCCAAGCGCCTGCCGGGTATCCGTGAGAGCTCCAAGATCTTTGCCGGCGTCGACCCGGTCAAAGACCCGATACCGGTATTCCCTACTGCCCACTACGTAATGGGTGGCATCCCCACCGACCGCTTCGGCCGGGTGATGCCCACTGCGGATGACGATGGCGATCATCTGCCGGGTCTGTATGCGGCGGGCGAGTGTGCCTGTGCATCGGTACACGGCGCCAATCGGCTTGGCGGCAATTCCCTGCTCGATATCCTGGTGTTTGGGCGCCTGGCGGGGCACAACATCATCGAGTATGTGAAAGACAATACTGCCCATCGGCCGCTCGACGAAGCGAGCGTGGAGAGTGCTATGTCACGGTTGCAGCGTTGGGATGCCAAGGGTGAAGGTATCACCGTCAGCCAGCTGCGTAACGAGTTCCGCAAGACCATGGAGGATCATGCCGGTGTATTCCGTGTCGAGGATATGATGGCGGAGGGCGTCGAAAAGGTGAAACAGTTACGGGAAAAAGTGAGTGAGGTTCGACTGACCGACCACTCCTCTACCTTCAATACCAATCGTACCGAGGCCCTGGAACTGGAGAACCTGATCGATGTGGGTCTGTCGATCGCAGTATCCGCTTTGCACCGCAAGGAGAGCCGCGGCGCCCACTCGCGCCCCGATTATCCGAAACGCGACGATGTGGAATGGATGAAACACACTCTCTATTGGAAAGAGAACGACAAGCTCGATTACAAAGGTGTGCGGGCTCAACCTTTGACCGTTGAGAGTTTTCCGCCGAAGGAAAGGGTTTATTAATTTTGAATTATTAACGTTGGATTTTGAATTGAATGTGTGCGCTAAGCGTACGTTGGGGATTTGAAAGAAGGTATTGCCGCTTTTCATGGCGAGTTATGAGCGAAGGGAACACCTGAATTCGCAATTAATAATTCAAAATTCAAAATTACCCAAATCTACTGAGGATTTGTAATGAAATTCAGTGTCTACCGTTATAATCCGGATAGCGACAGCGAACCATATATGCAGGACTTTGAAGTCGAACCACGTCAGGGAATGATGTTGCGCGATGCCTTGTTGGCTGTACAGGCCCAGGATGAGTCTTTTACCTTCAGGCATTCGTGCGGTGAGGGTGTATGCGGTTCTGATGGCGTGAATGTCAATGGCAGCAACAAACTTGCCTGCATTACGTCTTTGGCGGAATTGAAGGAACCGGTTGTGGTTAGACCCTTTCCAGGTCGACCGGTGATTCGTGATCTGGTCGTGGATATGAGTCAGTTCTATGCCCAATACAAGCAAGTCGATCCCTGGCTGATTCGCAAGGATCCCTTGCCGGAAAGAGAGATCCTTCAGTCACCGGAAGAGAGAAATCAACTCGATGGTCTCTACGAATGCATCATGTGCGGATGTTGTTCCACATCCTGTCCTTCTTTCTGGTGGAACCCGGACAAATTCCTTGGGCCGCAAGCATTATTGAGCGCATGCCGATTCTTGGCCGATAGTCGTGATCAGGCTAAAGAGGAGCGACTCGACAAACTTGAGGGACCCTATAAGCTGTTTCGCTGCCATACCATCATGAACTGTGTGGAGTCATGTCCGAAAGAGCTGAATCCCACCAAGGCTATCGGTCACATCAAGGCCATCATGTTGAAGGATGCCATCTGAATCTGCTTTCATTAAGTGAACCGCATGAATATTCAGGATAGTGACCTGTCGAATATTGAACGACTGCGTTGGCAGTGCCGTCGGGGCATGCTCGAGCTGGATGTATTGTTGGAAGCCTTTCTGGAACAGCATTACACCGAGCTCTCTCCCCGATTGCAGCGACTCTTTATACAGCTATTGGGCTTCCCCGATCCCGTAATCCATGCCTGGTGTGTCGGCGGTGAGCCACCGGAAGATCAGGAGTTCGGTGAGCTGGTTGCAACTATCAGGGAGACCAGGGCCTGTTGAAACTAACCCATACGGCATAGGGTTGTGCGTTAGATCAGCGGCTCATGGAGTCGAGTTCCATCAGTATGTCCACAAGTTTGGCTGACAGCTTGAACATCTCTGTCATCGCCTCCTCCATGCCGTTCTTATCGTCGCTCTTTTTACAGTCCAGGGCACGTTGGCTCGCTTGGTGAAATTGTTCATGTGGCTCAAGGATGGAATCGAAAATAGCGCAGGCTTCTTCGCTGATAGCCGCTGATTGTGCAGGGCCGTCACTATCGAGCCATTGCCCGAGTTTACATGAATGATGATCGCTCCCCTGGAAGTCTCCCCTGTCCTCCAAAGTCGCCTTTAATTTCCCCAAATATTGAATATGGTCGTTCATTCGTCTTAGAAAGAAAGCGTTTTCACTCATGATCGCTATTCCCTGTTGATATATAACGATGGATAGTCGTTTACCTATCCCTGTTAACTTTTTTCCGGGGCTGCATTTTCCAAAAAGAAGGTGGAATGCGGCACACTGGCCGTGGGTTAGATTAATTTCTCAATGCTCTCAGCAGCACGCTTGACATCGAGAAATATCAAGCCCAATTTTGCATTGGTTTTTGCCAATACCGTAACCACGGCCTCTGGTCCGGCATGTGCCATCAATACATAGCCATTTCCTCCCTTAACCAATACCTGCTCCAATTCACCACGTGCTAGCTCCTGAGCCGTGCGATCGCCAAGCGAAAGCATGGCTGCGCTCATGGCGCCGACACGGTCTTCATCCAGGGACTGGGGTAACTGTGAGGCCATGATCAGACCGTCAGTAGAGATGACTGCTGAGGCCTCGATATCCGCAGAGGTTCCATTAAGTTCGCTAAGTATTGAGTTGAGCATATCTGCGCGCATGAGCTTATCTCCGTGTAATGGTATAGAAATTTAAGTAATTGCCTGTTGTCCGCGTACCGTTCCCTACAGGCATATCTGTCGGTTGCACAATAACCTCACAAGCCTGAATCTTTTTGTCATCGACAGGGTGGGTTCCGGTAGCGGCGTCATCCAGAAACACCATATTCATTGCGATCTTCGTTTGCTGCTGGAATATCGTGTGTTTAGCGCCCACACCAGGGATGTGAATTCGGGTATGTTGAAGCGGGGTATGCCCTGTAACACCAGTACAAACCGCTGTTCATCGATATACAGGGGCCAAAATCCCAGTTGGTTGTTTCCGGCGGCATCGACCAATGCCCATGCGCTGGTTGAGAGGCGCAGGTTATTCTGTGTCAATGCTTTGTGTCGGCTGTCGAGAGAGGCGATATCAGCACTCAAGGCTGACAGCTCGATTGCCGCTTCATGAGTAAACCCCGAAGCTGCCACATGGAAGCCGTGACTATCTGCCAGCAGTGCCTTGCCACAATCGGATAGTGACGGCAGAAGGTTGGGAAGTAACTTTTCCAATGTGCCGGATTGACTAGAGCGAGGTTTCTTAAAACCTTCCACCCATCCGAGATTTTGAGCTCGAAACAGTGCCTCTTGTGCATCCGTTCCTGCCAGTCCAGTCCATTGTTCCAGCACCTGTTGTGTCAGCCCCGGTGTAGTTTCATGTTGCAGTAACGCACAGAGTAAGCAATGTATAGGATCGTTGTTTTGCTGGGATGCTGCATGAAATGCACCGGCTGGCGTGGGTAATGCAAAGCGGTTATCGATAAGTCTGTATGAGGACATATCAACCTTCCAATCCGGGATCGATTGAATAGAGCAATGCCTCCACCAGCAGGGAGACGTCTCTCTTTGCACGCGCATCCGCTTCGAATATGGGAATCTTCAGGCCGCTGTCTTCAAGCTGCAGGTAATAATCCTCCAATCTCGGTTTTTTACTTAGATCCATTTGGGTTACCCCAATTACCACTTTGGTGCGACTGATGAAGTGTTTGAAGGCATCCAGGAAAAAATGCATGTCGCTGAATGGGTCCGGTCTGCTATTACTGACCAGGAGTATCAATCCGATACCACCATGAGTCAGTATCTCCCACATAAAATCAAAGCGCTCTTGTCCCGGTGTGCCATACAGATGGATACGCTCCCGATTGTCGAGCGAGATCATGCCGTAGTCCATAGCGACGGTGGTACCCGGTTTTTGGCTTTTTGTCATATCGCTGGCTTTTTCGTCGGTGACGATGGGTTCGATATCACTGATCGATCCGATGGCAGTGGTCTTGCCAACACCTACCGGGCCACTGAAGATGATCTTATGGTCGTTCATGGTCCTATTTTCCTCCCCTGAGACGGTCAAGCAGGCTGCCAAACAGACCCCTGAGTTTTGATTTTTCTACCGCAGGCGGTGCGATCAGCGTATCTACCGCTCTTCGTGTCTCACCCGCCAGCTGGACAGCACAGGCGGCACTGTAAAAGGCGAATACATAACGTTGCGGGATATTCAGCGCATTGGCCGTATCGAGCAGGGATCTCGGTTGTTCTGCCCATAAGGCGGCGATGGGCATGGCATAGGGAGTGATGATAAGTCGGGTGAAATTGGGCCAACGACGTAAATAGATTGGTTGGCGGATATTCGTGCCTTCCGGTATCCGCCCTCTGGAGGCCCACAGTGCAAGCTGCCAGATGAAGGATTGGAAAGAGTGCTTTGTGGCTTCCGCTGGAGGTGTCCAGCCCGCCTCAACGGGGCTTAGCTGCACCTCCAGGGTGGTATCGGGCATAGTGCAATAGGGGCGTAGTTGTCTATCGGTTGCTGAACTCCATATTTTATTGTTAACGATATCCAGGGTAATCCCGGGCCATGGGCCCTCTATGTCGATGTTGTGGTTATGGCGGACAGCCTGATTTAATGCCTGTTGAACCAAACCTTGCAGATAGTGCTCCGGGTTATAGTAGATTTTGTTGATGTGTTCCGGATCATCCGGATCGATGTCGGGTGAGGTGCCGATGAAGGCCTGCTCCTGGGAAGCACTCATGAGTGAGGCGGCCCGGCGTGTCGAAACAACTTTATTCCGTGTTGGATGCTCGCTTGGTATAGGTTTTATATCGTTGCAGTGAGTACTGCCGATTGCCGGCTCACTGTCCGTGTCTACAGCGGTTAGGTTACGGCGATGGCTCTCTATTGCAGCGATCAGGCGCTCGACGGGGATCGGCTTCTGTACGAATAGGGTATGCCGGTCTGAAATCTCGAGACTATTGATCGAGACCAGGATCAGTGGCCAGTCCGGGTGGCGCTCACGGAACTCTTTCCACTTTTGATCGCCGCCAAAGGAGTCCAGGTCGAGAATGCAGATCTCCGAGGAGGCCTCTTCCGTCAGCACATAACGTTTGTTGCAGCGGTTCGAAAAGAGCACCCGAAGAGCGTTGCGTTGTCGCTGGTCCATCCCGATTGCGGCCAGTCGTGTCGGACCGAGGGATGGTTCGGTCAAGTTAGTCATGGTCTTTATCGATTTCATGCAATAGTTCCTGCCATGCTATTTGTGCTGGATTCGATGTAGTTTCAAGACGCTGTAGAAAGTGCACGATCTGAGTCTTTATGCGGGAGTGGCGGTAGATTTCGAGTAAGGCATGATGTAGCTCCAGTCGACCCGGAGCAGCTAAAATTGCGCTTTCCAGGGTCTCCCGTGCCAAATCGGTTTGTCCATACGCAAGCTGCTCGGATGCGATTTGCAAAGGGTCGGTCTGGTCATCGGCATCCGACTCCTCGTAGCGGATCAGCAACTCATGGCTGACACGGCCTGTACTCAGTACAGAACCGATTGAACTGAGATTGTGGCGCGATCCATTTTCCAACAGATAGTCCAGCAATTGTTGGTACGCCTGGCGCTGCAACAGGGGATAGGCCAATGAAAGCAAACGTTTGCACAAGGCAGCGCCTTTTCCGTCGAGTACCAGAAAAAGATCGATGAGCGCACCATGAATATCGGGATCTGCCATCCCTGCCAGCAGATTGATTCGTTGTACATGTAACCAGAGTGCATTCGGTGTTCTGGCAACCTCATGCGCATAGAAGGTCTTGGCTTTGGATTCCCAGCCACGGGCATCGATATGCAGATGCCCCCGATAGATTATCCGGAAGGCGGGCTCGAGAGATTGACAGGCTGTTGACTCAACCTCCCCAGGTTCCGGTGCAGGGGACGATTCGATCAAAGGCTGTGGTGTTGGATCAGCTATCCATGTCATTGCCGGTCCTTATGGCAGATCTATATTTAGCGTAGAGACCGCTTTACCTGATTCTGGCTACGCACAAGGCCAGCAAACCGTTTCTGCTATGCTGCTAGGCCGAATCCATGAAAACCCTGAACAGAGTGTTGGTTTTTCATCCTCGATGTTGTTTAGCGTTCATCCATAAAGATACTTTAATCGTTTTGTTATTCAGATTCGGCTGGTGCATTAGTCTGCAAACGGCAGTGATTCCGCTGATGATTCGGGTTAAACTGCCCATCTTGAGTCTGCGGATGACGAATCGTTTAAATGTCTTATCAGGTACTTGCACGTAAATGGCGACCCCAACTGTTCAGCCAATTGGTAGGTCAGCAACATGTTGTAAAAGCACTTACCAACGCGCTGGAACGTGAACAGCTGCATCACGCCTATCTGTTTACCGGGACACGTGGTGTGGGCAAGACGACCCTGGCGAGGATCTTTGCGAAATCATTGAATTGTGAAAAGGGGGTCAGCGCATCTCCTTGTGGTGTGTGCGATGCCTGCCGTGAGATCGATGAAGGGCGGTTCGTCGACCTCCTTGAGGTGGATGCCGCGTCGAGGACGAAGGTGGATCAGACCCGGGAGCTATTGGAAAACGTACCTTACGCACCGGTACGTGGCCGCTACAAGGTGTATCTGATAGACGAAGTTCATATGTTTTCGGCAAGTAGTTTCAACGCTTTATTGAAAACTCTTGAGGAACCGCCTCCGCATGTGAAGTTTATTTTGGCTACAACCGATCCGCAAAAGGTGCCGGTGACCGTACTCTCGCGCTGTCTCCAGTTCAATCTCAAGCGTCTTAGCAGGGAGCAGATCGAGTCACAGCTACGCTACATACTGCAGGAGGAAAAAATTCTCCACGACGAGCTGTCCCTCTCTCTGCTCGCAAGAGGCGCCGACGGCAGTATGCGCGACGGGTTGAGCCTGCTCGATCAGGCTATCGCCTTCGGTGGGGGAGAGGTCAAAGGATCCGATGTCACTGTAATGATCGGTACCATCGGTGCGGATCAGATCTATCTTCTGCTTGAGGCGTTGGCGAAATCGGATGGACGGCGGGTGATGTCCCTGGTATCTGAGATGGCTGAACGTGCGGCTGATTTCAGCAATGCCCTGCAAGAGCTGCTGGCCATGCTGCATCAGATCGGGATGTTGCAGATCGTGACGGAGTATGAGCCTGACGAAGCCTATGACCCGCAGCGCCTGCGGGGGATTGCAGAGGCCATATCACCGGAGGATGCGCAGCTCTACTATCAGATCGTGCTGTTGGGGCAGAAGGAGCTCGACCTGGCGCCCGATCCTCGCAGCGGTTTTGAAATGGTTCTACTCCGCCTGCTGGCGTTCAGACCGGATCAGCCTGAAGCGGTACACAGTGAATCAGGTGGTTCGCAAGCCAAGAGCCGGAGGATACCGAGTGGCCAGCCGACAGGCCGCAAGAGTGCAGATGTTAAAACCGCTGTAC
This sequence comes from Candidatus Thiodiazotropha sp., assembly GCA_040791665.1. GTDB lineage: Bacteria > Pseudomonadota > Gammaproteobacteria > Chromatiales > Chromatiaceae > Thiodiazotropha. The sequence goes on from JBFNNX010000031.1 coordinate 95,345, forward strand.
AGCCCGCATACAATCCGTCTGCGACGGATCCCTCCGATTGGGAGGCCTTCGTCAATGCAATGAATTTGGGTGGTATCACCAGTCAGCTTGCCCACAATTGCACTTTCCACAGTTGGGACGGAGAGACTCTTCGCTTGACTCTCGATGCCTCAATGAAGCAGCTGCGGGTCGGTCAGTCGGAAAAGCGCCTGTTGGATAGCATTAACCGGATTCTGGGGAGAGAGACGAAACTCCTGATCACGGAAGCGGTCCCCGATAATGAGACACCGGCGATGCGACAGAAACGGAAACGGCAGGAGCGCCAAAAGGAGGCTGAGGCCACGATGATGAACGATCCCTTGGTACGGGAGATGGAGGAGCGTTTTTCGGCGCGTCTTCTGACCGATTCCATCAAGCCGATGGATGAACCGGGAAGTTGAGCGTGCAAACGCCGGAGACATTTTAAGATTTGACAGGTTCTGAGAACATCAAACTAACACGCTGATATATAAGGGTGTTAATCTGGATCTTAAAGTGGATTCCAGGATCTGTTGGTAGTTGTTACACATCGAACCCCGGAGCCAATGATGGGGGGCGATAAATGATTGAGACGAGGATATTTCCATGAAGGGTGGTTTAGGCAACTTAATGAAGCAGGCGCAGAAGATGCAAACTGAAATGCAGCAGGCGCAAGAGCGTTTGGCCCAGGAAGAGGTCACCGGCGAGTCTGGCGGCGGTCTGGTTAAGGTGGTCATGAACGGCAAGCATGAAGTGCGTCGCGTGGAGATTGACGACAGCCTGATGTCGGACGACAAGGAGATGCTGGAGGACCTGGTGGCTGCGGCACTGAACGACGCCTCGCAACGGGTAAGCCAGAAGATGCAGGAGAGCATGTCCGGGTTGACGGCCGGTTTGGGATTACCCCCCGGGATGAAACTTCCGTTCTGAAAAGCTATGCATTTTTCAAATGGGATCTGCTATGCCTAGTCCCTCACTGCTGCAGCAGTTGATCTCCGCCTTGAGATGTCTCCCCGGCGTGGGAGCAAAGAGCGCCCAGCGGATGGCCTATCATCTATTGGAGAGAGATCGCGATGGAGGAAGGGAGATGTCGAGGATTTTGGTGCAGGCCATGGACAGGATCGGACACTGTTCCCGTTGCCGTACCCTCAGTGAGAGCGAACTGTGTCAACTGTGTGCCAACCCGGAACGGGATCCGGCACAGCTCTGCATTGTCGAGACGCCCGCCGATCAGGCCATGATCGAACAGGCCATCGACTACCGGGGTTGCTACTTTGTGCTAGGCGGACATCTCTCACCACTGGACGGCATAGGTCCGAAAGAGATTGGACTGGATCATCTGGATGAGCGTTTTGCCGAAGGCGAGGTCAAAGAGATTATTCTTGCCACCAACCCGACTATAGAGGGTGATGCGACTGCGCAATATATTCATGACATGGCAGAGACCCGAAGGATAAAAACAACCCGAATTGCCCAGGGTGTTCCAATGGGTGGAGAGTTGGAATATGTGGATGGTGCAACATTGGCACACGCCTTTCGTGGGCGATCAGAGTTTTGAGGAGAGAGTATGAGCGACTGCCTTTTCTGTAAATTTGTCAATGGTGAAATAGAGCCCGACAAGGTTTATGAAGATGAAGAACTGCTTGCCTTCCGGGACATCAGTCCGCAAGCCCCGACCCATATACTGATCATCCCCAAACGGCATATTTCCACCCTCAACGATCTCGATCCGGACGATGAAGCGTTGATGGGTAAACTCATCCTGGTGGCACAGAAGGTGGCGATAGCGGAAGGGATTGATGAGCTGGGTTACCGTACGGTGATCAACTGTAACAAGGATGCCGGGCAGTCTGTCTTCCATATCCATCTGCACCTGTTGGGTGGCCGCCATATGAAGTGGCCTCCCGGATAGGAAAAGGAGCAGGGGAATCCACGGCGCAATAGCAACCACCATCATCGGTGCGCCATGTGATTCTTACTACCAACCATGCGTTCAGATCAGTCAGCTGAAAAGGTAACGACTTCTCCCGCAGTGCCCTACCAACTGTCGATTACTGGTATGTCATGTCAGCACTGTGTGGCGGCGGTGAAGAAGGCCGTTGCCGGCGTGCCGGATGTGGTGCAGGTTGAAGTCAGCCTGGCATCCAACAGAGCCAGCATCGTTGGGGGAAGCCCCCACCTGGCCATGGCTGCGATAAAGGAGGCCGGGTACGATGCACAAGCCCTTGCTGACGCCGTAACTCATTGTCCGCTGCCAGCTACAAATCTACAGCATAATTCAGACCCAGCGGCGCTGACGCTGACCGATGGCTATACCCTGACCGTCGATGATATGACCTGTGCCAGCTGTGTCGCCGCGGTGGAACGGGCCATCCGTTCGGTAGATGGCGTTACGGAGGCGGTGGTCAATCTGGTGGAGAAACGTGCCCAGGTGATCGGCGGTGATCCCGAGAGGGTGGTCAACACAGTGATCGACCAGGGTTACAACGCCCGCCTGGATACAGCTCGCCAGGCACCTGACGAGTTACTGCTCGAGATCAGCGGTGTTGCGGAAGATGAGCAGCAACGTCAGTTAGCAAAACTGCTTGAGTTGCTCGACCCGAATGCCGACCTGCATGAAGAGAGTGGTGTTTGGCGCATTCAAACCACGCTTCATCCCGCTCGACTGATGACCCGGTTGGGTCGCCTGGGAATATCAGCAAGGTTGGTGGAGCCATTCATCGATCCCTATGAGGAGGAGGCCGCAGCAGCGGCTGCTGAGGTCAGGCGCGCTTGGCAGCGGGCGCTGCTTGCAGGGGTTGTGGGCATTGCCTTGATGGCGGCTGAAATGACTGGCCATGCCCCGCTGCTGAGTGAGTCCGGTGGTGAGAGCTTCTGGCTGGGCATAGCGATCCTGTGCCTGTTTGTGATGCGATTCAGCGGTGGCCACTACTACCTGGGTGCCTTGAAACAGGCGAGACATCTCTCCGCCAATATGGATACCCTGGTGGCATTGGGGACCGGAATGGCCTGGTTCGCCTCACTACTCATTGTCATTCAACCGGAAGGGCTGCTGCTGCGCACGGAAAAGCTCTATTTTGATGCATCCGTATTGATTCTTTCCTTCCTCCAGATTGGCCATGTGCTGGAGACCCGGGCCAAACGCACCACCAGCCAAGCGGTCGGTGCCCTTGTGGGATTGGCTCCAAAGATCGCACAGGTCATTCATGAGGGCGAGGAGGTATCCGTCCCGGTATCGTTGCTGCGGGTAGGCGATGACATACAGGTGCGGCCTGGAGAACGCATCCCCATCGATGGCGAGGTCGTCGAGGGGATGTCGACGGTGGATGAATCGATGCTGACCGGTGAATCACTGCCAGTAAGCAAACAGCCGGGGGATCTCATCACCGGGGGTACGATGAACCGTAACGGCAGCTTGCGTTTTCGGGTATCCCGGTTGGGAGAGGAGACAACACTCGCCCATATCATCGCCATGGTGCGCAAGGCGCAGATGAGCAAACCCCCCATTGCACGGCTTGTGGATAAGGTCTCTGCGATCTTTGTGCCTGTGGTGGTGGCGATTTCGGTGATCACACTCTTCGTTTGGCTGATACTGGCTCCGGAGCCGGCGCTGCCCTATGCCCTTACCGCCAGTATCGCAGTGTTGGTTATCGCCTGTCCCTGTGCCCTGGGATTGGCCACACCCATTGCCATCATGGTGGGAACCAGTCGAGCCGCTCAGTTGAATATCCTGATCCGTAACAGCGAAGGGTTGCAGCGTGCAAGCGCTCTGAGCCACCTGGTCGTCGACAAGACCGGGACGCTTACCCGGGGTGCTCCGACAGTGACCTCGCTCTATCCTGTCGCGGGTGTGGAGAGGAGCGAGCTCGTCGCTCTCGCAGCCAGCGTTGAATCATATGCTTCACACCCATTGGCAGAGGCGATCGTCGATTATGCGCGCCAACTCGGAATTGAACTGCTGCCCGTAGAGTCCTTCAACTCCCACCCAGGGCAGGGTGTAGAAGGACGCATTGCCGGGGTGTCGGTGGAGTTGGGCGGTAATCAGCTCATCAGCGCAAAACTGCTCACGCCCCCTTCGGATCTGCTGGATCATGCTGAGCGTGAGGCCGAACAGGCCGGTACACCCGTATGGATCATGCGCGAGGGGATGTTCATGGGGCTGCTGATACTCAAGGATCCGCTGCGTCATGACAGTCTGGCGGCAGTGGAATCCCTCAGGAAGCAAGGGGTTGAGGTCGTAATCTGCAGTGGCGACAATCGCGCCACCGCGGAAGCCGTGGCCAGGGCATTGAAGGTAGACGAGGTCCACAGTGAACTCCTGCCGTCACAGAAGCTCGAAGTAGTGAAGGGATTACAGCAGCGGGGCTGCCGAGTAGGGATGGTGGGCGACGGTGTCAATGATGCCCCCGCGTTGGCGCAGGCGGATACCGGCTTCGCCATTGGCAGCGGTACCGATGTGGCGATTGAAAATGCGGATATCACCCTGGTCGGTGATTCGTTGCACAATGTTGCGACAGCAATCGCGTTATCCAGGTCAACTTTAAGGAATATTAAACAGAACCTTTTTGGTGCATTTATCTATAATGTGATAGGCATTCCGATGGCGGCGGGCGTGCTCTATCCACTCACGGGATGGTTGTTACCGCCCATGTTTGCCAGTGCGGCAATGGCTCTGTCGTCGGTAACCGTTGTCACCAATGCCAACAGATTGCGATTTTTTCAACCCTCGAAGGAGGCACCCTTGAGTATCACGCTGAAAGTTAACGGCATGACTTGTCCCCACTGCGCAATGAACGTCACCAAGGCACTGCAGGCCCAGCCTGGTGTGGTGAATGCGGAAGTCAACTTGGAGGACGGTCAGGCCTTGGTTAGCGGTACCGCCGATCAGGAAGCCCTGGTCAATGCGGTTGTCGAGGCCGGTTACAGTGTGGAATCAGTCTCCAGTTGAAGGTGGTCCGGCAGATTAGCCTTTTGAGTAGCCAATGCAGATATCCCATTCTCTGACATTGCCGTCCATGACTCTCTCGCTGGAACAGCAGCGGGAGAGCGCAGCGCGGATGACTCAAACGATACCGCTTGCTTCTCAGATCGGTGAAGTTGTGCCCACGCTGCGCAGTGTGGAGCAAGTGAAACAGGCGGAACAGCTATTACAGCGTCAACGATCGAGACCTACCTTTACACAGGTCAGTGACGACCCCCGTAAACAGCGTGCTCTCTCTTCATATCAGTCGGTGCAAACGACCCAGGAGAGAGATTACGTCAGTGAGGTCCTCGGCATCGATGTCTATGCATGATCAAAGGCTCGTTTGACATCCCTGTCAACGGATTAAACTACTAGGGCCTGTTAACACTAATCCAATACGCCCCGAAGGAAGTACCCTTGGAGTGCGCCTTGATTGGCGTTTTTTCAGGCGCAACAGGGCGCATTGGATTAGTGTTAACAGGCCCTAGTTACTCAGGAAGATGCAGGCTGCATAGCCTCACGAATTTTGGCATGCGCCACGATGCTGTCATCCTGTCTCAGAGTGTATTCGATTATGTGTTCGCCACTCATCGCACGCGGATTGATTCCTGTCGCTTTTACCGCATCGTAGCTCTCAAAGAAGCGTTTCCAGGTGATCTTTCGAACCTGGTATTTCGCCCGTACTTCCGGATTGTTGGTTTCGAGGAACAGTCGATCGATCTGTTTCCACTCCCGGTATTGTTCCGGACGCTCCATACCCAGCTTGTCGAGTCTGTTCTGGGCCTCTACATGTGTCATGCCGCTGATCAATTTCCCTTCCATAAACAGCAGGCCTTGGCGCACAGTAGTGGTAGGTGGACGGTTATTCCACTCTGCAACCTTCGCAGGATCCTTGAACAGTTCTCGAATCAGATAGTAGGCCATGGTCTGATTCATCTTGAATGAGTAGGGGATATTGAAATGTTTCAGGATGTCAACCTGCCTGCCGTCGGGCGGTGTGAAGAGACCGAGGATGTTCATGGCCTGACCCTTGGTCAGATTTTGATCCAACCAGATGCCCCGATCGGCCATCTCCTGAAGCATCGATTCGGTGGCGGGTTCATTTTGCCAGTCATCTTCCGAATCGCGGGGTAGATTGAGGGCGGTTTCGATCTGCTCCTGGAAATTGTCGATGTTGATCTTGTCGCTATTCGCTGGGGTGAACAGAGTGTGTCGATATACTATAAACAAAACGATCAGTCCGAAGGTGGTAATGAGAGCAATTATCTCCATGGGTTTTCTCCCGATTTGATTCTTTTTACAACTCGATGCATGTAAGACGTCAGCGGTATTGGCTATTGAACCTTGAGTATAGGAATGGCTTTTAGCGTCGAATTGAGAACCAACACACAAATAATGGTTATTTGCAAGATGCGAGAATTAAAGGACTTTTTAGAGATTTCAATGACCTGAACAGGATTTGGGATCGTAATTCGTGATTGCCAGGCGTTGTTTAGTTTCCACGCTCCTGCGTGGGGATGCAGATGTCAGCGAGATGGCGGGGCTAGGTGTCGGTCCCCACACAGAGGCGTGGGGACCGGGACATTCTTGAAGGGTCACATGCGTGAGTTGCGTTAGCTCAACCGGGTATGAACCGGTCAGGCTCAAAGTTCAGTGTGGCGAATAGATCGTCGACGGTCTCTTCTCGACGAATCAGATCCACACTACCGTCACGGCGTAACAATAGCTCTTTGGGCCGGGTTTTGCCGTTGTAATTGAAGCCCATTGCATGGCCATGGGCGCCGGAGTCGTGAATGATGAGGATATCACCATCCTGAATTGCCGGCAGGGGGCGCTGAACGGCAAATTTATCATTGTTCTCACACAAAGATCCCACTACATCCACTGTCTCCTGTTCGCCCTCCTTGCCGAGCACCGAAATGTGGTGATAGGCGCCATACATACCCGGCCTCATCAATGACGACATGCAAGAGTCCACTCCTACATAGGTGCGATAGATCTCCTTGCGATTGATGGCTCGGGTGACCAGTACGCCGTAGGGGCCGGTAATGTAGCGCCCGCTCTCGAGAAAGAGCTTGGGGGCATAACCGTGATGTGCCTTGAAAGAGCCGAACAGCTCCGCGATCTCACGTCCCATGCTCACAATATCGAGAGGTTTTTCCTGGGGACGATAGGGAATCCCCAGACCGCCGCCGATATTGATGAATTCGAAACGTATATCGAGTTTCTGCGAGAGCGAGACGACCCTGTCAAGCAGCATGCGGGCGGTCTCAACCATGTAGGCGTGATTGAGTTCGTTGGATGCCAGCATGGTGTGGAGCCCGAATCTGCGGGCACCCCGCTGCTTGGCCTTGTCATAGGCATCGAGCAGTTGATCGTGAGCAACACCATACTTTGCTTCGATGGGATTACCGATGATGCTGTTGCCGCTGCGCCGTTCCCCCGGGTTGTAGCGAAAACAGATCAGTTCCGGCATCTGCGGTACCTTGTCGATCAGGGAGATATCGTCAAGATTGAGTACGCAACCCCCATCGGCCTGTGCGACTGAAAACTCAGCCCTGCTGGTATTGTTCGAGGTGAACATGATCTGTTCACCGCTGGCACCGATTTGCCGGCTCAGCAGCAGCTCTGTAATAGAGCTGCAATCGAAGCCGAACCCGAGATCCTGCATAATCCCCATGATGGTAGGATTCGGCAGCGCCTTGACCGCAAAATACTCTCGAAAGGAATCAACGCCTGCAAAGGCCCGAACAAGTGCTTCGCCGTTTTCTCTGATACCCTTTTCATCATAGAGATGGAACGGGGTGCCGAAGTGCTCGGCGATCTCCTCGATCGATCCCGCGAGACGGCTGGAAAAATCCGCTGAGATGGGCACTATAGCGCTCCACTGATTCTGTTCATGGCGTCCTGTACATTTTCAAAGCTGTTGAAGGCGCTGATACGAATATAACCCTCTCCGCATTTGCCGAAACCGGCGCCTGGGGTACAGACCACACCCGCCTTGTTGAGCAGTATATCGAAGAGATCCCATGAATCGCCCTTGGCGTCGATCCAGATATAGGGCGAGTTCTCCCCGCCAATGCAGCTATAACCCAGGCCCTCCATCCGTTCACGGATATATTTCGCATTATTGAGATAGTAACCCACCAGTTCATCGATCTGTGCGCGTCCCTCTTCGCTGTAGACTGCCTCGGCAGCCCGCTGAACCGGGTAGGAGACACTGTTGAACTTGGTGGTATGGCGACGGTTCCAGAGTTCCTGGATCGAGACCGCCTCCCCGGATGCCGTGTAGGCTTTGCAGGCCTTGGGTACCACGGTATAGGCACAGCGCGTGCCGGTAAAACCAGCGTTTTTGGAGAAGCTGCGGAACTCCACAGCCACTTCCTCGGCACCCTCGATCTCGTAGATTGAGCGGGGAAGATTCTCATCCTGAACAAAGGCCTCGTAGGCGGCGTCGAACAGGATCAATGCCTTGTTCTGCTTAGCGTAGTCTACCCACTGCTTCAACTGTTCCTTGGTGGCTGTTGCACCTGTCGGATTGTTGGGGAAGCAGAGATAGATCAGGTCCACCGGCTCACTGGGCAGATCGGGTATAAATCCGTTCTCCCGGGTACCTTCCAGGTAGGTGAGGCCAGTGTAGCGTCCAGCTTCGGCCGCACCTGTGCGTCCTGCCATCACATTGGTATCAACATAGACCGGGTAGACAGGATCCGGTATGGCGACACGAATGTCGTCGGCGAATATCTCCTGAAAATTGCCAGAGTCGCATTTGGCACCATCGCTGACAAAGATCTCATCAGCTTCGATGTTGCAGCCCCGGGACTGAAAATCGCCTTTGGCAATCGCCTCACGCAGGAAATCGTAACCTTGCTCAGGGCCATATCCATGGAATGTGGCATCATTTGCCATTTCGTCAACAGCTTCGTGAAAGGCCTTGATGCAGACATCCGGCAGGGCGCGGGTGACATCGCCTATACCCAAGCGGATTATATGCTTGTCGGGGTTGGCCTGCTGAAAAGCGGCAACACGTTTAGCAATGTCTGAGAACAGGTATGAAGCCTGGAGTTTCTTATAGTTCTCATTGATTTTGATCATGCTACACCTCAGGAAACCGAAAAACGGGCCATTATACAGAGATTGTGGGCGAGTAGGACCCCGCCGACAGGCCGGGAAGACCGATAGCCACTTAAAAAGTTGGGGCTTATCTACACGCAACACCTGGTTTCAGATCTGAGTCATCCCCCCTGAACAGGGTGGGCCACTGAGACGAACAGGATATCAGGCCCTAACTGAATAGCTTGGAATAGGCTTCCTCCGTGAATCCCACATGGAGAGTATTCCCAGCCTCGAGTACCGGTCGTTTGATAATCGATGGTGTCTCCAACATGATGCGAACGGCATTCGCCTCATTGATTTCGGACTTCACACCGGCATCCAGTTTACGCCACATCATACCGCGACGATTCAGCAGGGTTTCCCAGCCTACCCTGTCGATCCATCGACGTAGCAGATTTTCATCGATCCCGACCTTTTTATAGTCGTGAAACCGATAGGCGATACCGTGCTCATCCAGCCATCGACGGGCCTTTTTCACCGTATCGCAATTAGCTATGCCGTAAAGTGTTACCATTGTGATTTTCTCTTTGTGTCACCTGGATGCCAGGCTATTGAATTAATCATTTCCTACGAAAACAGTGCGTTGAATCGGGTTGCCTAGGAACAAAAGGAGTAGGGCAGTATAAAATAGGCATATGCTATCGACCAGTGGTGTCTGGTAGGGTTTTTACCATTCGGTCAGCTTGTCAACTTTTTTCTACCGTTAAGGCAATAAACCGCCAGCTCGCTAGCCACCCCTGCCGTTTTTGGTGATAGTATTCAGCAAAGACTCCTACTTATCGTGTTTTCGAAAAAGGATGATTTCGATGATTCAGTTCGATCAAAATGATGGTTGGAATATTGATGCCGACCTTAGTCTGATAAGCCACCGCTGCGGCTTCGAAGCAGAATACAAAGGTAATGAGGTTTATGGCATCAAGCAGTTTCCCATTGAGGCGACCATCCTCGATATCAGAAATATGGTCTCCAAGGCGGAAGAGATCCTCTCAAGCTCGTACCATCATCACATGAGGCAGGTAAGTTCTACCCGCACGAATTAAATTCTTCCGGATAGTGAATGCGTTTTTGTGATCCGCCTCGTCAGGGGGGATCGCTCGACGACAATCCCCCTAGGGAATCCTCGGCGTCACCTGCGGGAAGTATCCCAAATGCTCTGTCTGCCACCATCTACCGCTTTGCCTCCGCTCCTCGGCAGTGGTGAAACGGTATCTGAAGCTGTCCACCCGAAGGTATCGCGGCGGACTATCGGGGAAGGGATTGTGTCCCAGCAGGGCCGTGACTGTCTCTGATCCCTGGTGCAACCGTTGCAAAAAGCGGCCGAACCAATTCATTTGTAATGGCTGCTGAGTGGGAACGAACCAGATCATCCAATCGAGCCGTGGCTGATGGGGGATGATCATCCCAGGCGCCTGGGTTGGATCACCGGGTTTATATTTAAAGTCATAGGTCCGCCACGTATGACCATCATCAGACCCCTGGATGACAAGCTCATGTCTCTCGGTCTGCATGGTGGGAAAGATGTGGAAGATATGGCCGATACCGAACCGTTGCACCGACCTGCTAAAGTCCTGAATCACAGATGGAACTGCTTGGGTACGAACAAGATTAGCGCCAAAACTGATCAGGCTGGCCGGAACGATGAGCAGCGAGGCGGTAACGATCAGAGCTGTGCGTAATCGTCCAGGTGATTGTACAGGCGTTTCAATCCGCTGTTGTAGCGAGGCGGGGAGTATCCGTTTCAACAATGGATCATGGAGAAGAAAGAGACACAGAATGATAGTCATCAGATTGATGAAATTGTGATTGCTGGTGGCGATGATCAACAGCTGCATCAGGATAGTGATAGCGGCTGCAAAGTAGCGGAAACGGCGAGGAAAAAAGATCAGGAAGGGTACCAGCAGTTCAGTGAAAAGTGTCAAAATCACTCCGGCCTTGAGCAGCAGTTCCGGCAGTTGATGGGCGTACCATGCACCGATATGCGGTAGTGGTTGAGTTTCAAAGTAGTGGTTAAGGGCCGTCAAACCCGACCAGGATGGATCGCCGCTGAGTAACTTGAAGATACCGGACATGAAACGCAATCGAAACAACAGCCAATCGAACAGGAAGATCAGTAGCAGATTTCCCCCGCCCACTAAAAAAATTGCGAGAAATCCCGTTTCCAGCAACAGTGTGTCCCATTGAAAGTTGGTGAATATCTGTCCGGCGTGGTAAAGCGAGAGATAGAGCAGGAACAGCAAAATCAGCGCCGGTCTTTCCCAGCGTCCAGACAGCAGGATCAGTGAAAACAGAATCCCCAGCAGGCTCACGGTGCGCAGTGCCGGGTCACTGATCCCTGTAATCCAGAAGATGGAGGGAAACCAGAACCAGGCTCCCTCCCCATAATGCTCCGCAGCCAGGCTAAAATATTCACTTAGCGGCAGGATACCCGATTCACCGACCAACCCGGTGATCTGTACCGACAGGGAGGCAAAGGCCGCCAGATAGACAAGGGCCAGCAGACGCAGAAACAACCAACTCACCAAGCGCTGATCTGCGGCAGGTTTAAACAGCCGGGACATGGCGGGTTTGAACTGATTCATAGGTTTATGAATAGACAATCCTTCATTGACGAAATTGTAACAATATGGTGAAACACGTGCGATGATGCGAAGCAATGCGCAGTTAGATTCAGCGATAGACAATATTCACATTCGCAAGCAGGGTAAAAAACTTTTTCAGTATTGAAATTCATGACATGATTGGCCGATCGCACCTAAATCGTTACAAAAAGCATAAATACGAACACATATTTGAATAACGGCAAAATGAAAGTAGAGATCACACCATTAGAGGCACGAGTAGTTGGATGCCTGCTTGAAAAAGAGGTCACAACCCCTGACCAGTATCCACTCTCACTCGCCGCTCTAACCAATGCCTGCAACCAGAAGAGCAGCCGTGATCCCGTGCTGCAGTTGCAAGAGGTAGAGGTTCAGAATCTGCTGGATGAGTTGAAGAAAAAACACCTTGTCAGTGATCGAACCGGGTTTGGCAGTCGTGTGGCTAAATATCAACATCGATTTTGCAATACCGGTTTTGGCGCGCTTGAATTTTCAACCCGGGAGTTGGGGATTATCTGTGTGTTACTGCTCAGGGGGCCACAGACACCTGGCGAGTTGCGCAGCCGTACCAATCGACTATGTCAATTCTCCGACGTACAAGAGGTCGAGTCGGTACTGAATGGATTGATGCAACGGGCGGATGGGCCTTTCGTGGTGCGTCTTATGCGTGAATCCGGCAGACGCGAATCACGCTATGCGCATCTTTTTTGCGGCGATGTGGAGGATAATAGCGAGTTGACCGGGCCGGATATCATCGAAGCAGATCAGGATACAGGGCAGGCATCTCGAATCGAGCAGCTGGAAGTAATACTGAATGAGATGCGTGGAGAAATAGATAACCTTAAGGTGCGTATCGATGAATTGGAGTTACGCCGTAACTGAGCAATCCATTGCCGGCGCACGGGGCAGCCGACGGACTACCATTCAATTGGCTTCCCAAACCGGAAAAAACCTCCGCTCGGCCCATCATCCGCTAGCGTGGCTGCCCAGATGATGCCTTCCACACCTTCAGGAATAGACAGGGTTGCCTCTTTTCCCCCCATATCTGTCCGCACCCAACCTGGGCATACGGAATTGATTTTTACCTTCGTCTGCCTCAACTCCTCGGAAAAGATCCGGGTCAAGGCATTGAGAGCTGTCTTCGACAATCGGTAGGATGGGCAGCAACCCCCCATTTCACTGAGTTGGCCCATTCCGGATGAGACATTGACCACACATCCCTTTCCATCCATAAGCGGGATGAGTGTTTGACAAAGCCTTAACGGACCGAGCGTATTCGTATCGAAGCCACTGAGAACGGTTTCGATTTCGGTATTGAAGATGCTGCTTTTTGAATCCTCCGGGGAAGGGTCGGGAAATATGCCTGCGTTATTGACGAGGATTTGCAGCCGTTTGTGGTGTTGCCGGAAGTGTTGCACTAAAGTCTGTATGGAGGCCTCACTGCGAACATCCAGGGGGTGGTAGGAGGCATCCATGCCTTCGTTTTGCAGCATCTGTTGAGCGGCCTGCCCCTCAACCTCATTTCGGCTGGTCATTAGAACATGGTTACCAAGCCTGGCCAGTTGGCGGCTGGTTTCCAAACCGAGCCCACGGTTGGCGCCGGTCACGATAGCAACTGAATGATCTGTCATGGTCAATCTCAACAACGGTTAATGGGATATACCAGCCACATTCGGATTGATGGTCTGGCCCTGATCCAGCTCAACTGAAAGATCGATAAAAGATGGCTCTAAACCTTTCAATATGCGGCATATAGGCGCAAAATTTATCATAGATGACAGGCCATCTTCAGGAGTTAAGCATGATTCCCATCAACTACCAGGTCACAGGTGAAGAAGAGTATTCGTTTCGTATAGAAATTGACGGGGATGGAAATTATACCGTTCATACAGGGACTTATGCGACACAAAAGCCGCGATCAGGAAAACTCACCACACAGCAGGAGTCTGAGCTTCAAAATGCGATTGCATCCCTGAAGTCATTCAGTGAGGACCCAAAATCGGGCGATGGGCAGGCGTTTCAGGCAAAACTGGTAGTTGGCGAGGGTGAACAACAGGTCGTCTATAGATTCTGGGAAGGAGCCCTGGAGCAAGACAAGATGTTGGCTGCACTGGTCAGACAGCTGGAAGTGATCTGATCCGGTACACCGGTGGGTGATAAATTACTGACATTTTGAACATTTGTGGTAACCCAATGGATTTTATGTGTGCTGGATAGGAGGAAAAAGTTGGACTTTTCTGAAATAACTGCTAGGAAAATATTTATTGCTCCACAGCCATATTCTATGTGACAAATATATGTATATAAGGTCAAATTTTTCTTAGAGATGATGTTAGGACCTGTTAACACTAATCCAATCGGTTCTGTAGCACTTGAAAACCCGCTAACCAAAGCGCGAGGAGATATGTTTGGTGATGCCAGATGAACAACGTGCAGCGCTGAGCGATTTTTTTCAGTCTCAACTCGCAGGGCTGGGGCTGTTTTACCGCGCAACCACGTCAACATTCGCCCTTCGAGCGTCACAAATTATCACCCGGGTTACCTGGCTGGACGAAAGAGAGTGCCAGTGGAGCCGGCCGGATTAGTGTTAATTGGCCCTAGGACGTACTGATGCATAATCCAGATAACACACCCAACGGCACAATCAGGGAAATCGATGGCAAGACCTGTATCTTCTATGACGGATACTGGATAAAGCACTATGTGCCGATGGAAGATAACCTGGAGACGAAAAAGCACTTAATCGAGGCCCTTACCCGTCGACTTTTCAACCATGTTGAGCATGGCATCAACATGCCCGGCGACCGACTGGATGAGGCCAGAAAGGCATATGAGGAGGAGGACGATCCGGATCTGAAACGTGTAAAGGGCGCTATGTTGGCAGGCGCCCTGTTCAATCGTGGCACTGACATATTCAGAGACTTGGTAAAACTGAAGGATGTAAATATAAAGAGTGGCAAAGGCAGGGAGATGCTGCATGAGTGCGGTCAGTATCTGCTGGAGGCGTTGGAACTTGGTAATCTTGTGAAGCATCGCAGCGGAGACGAGGGCATTGATGAGCTCTGGGGTGAACCCTTCCGGGCATTCACTATTCCTATAGAATCGTTTTATGAGAGTCGTTACATAAAGATCGCGCAGACTATGCACGATATCGATAATATCTCGGAGGCGATGATCGAAGCGTTCCAGGATAGTCATTTCTTCAAGGGTGTTGAGGAATCAACCCGGCAATTTGCAGGGGCGGCAAAACTCAAGTGTGAAACACTGCGCACCGATCCGGTAATATTCGATGTCTGGCCCAAATTTGCGGTTGCCGGTGAAAAGCTCATGCAAATCGGGCCGTTAGAGAGAAATAATGATTCTTGTCTGGCATGTTGGGAAGCAGACGAGGGACATCGACTGATCAAAGATGGTGTGGATCTCATTACCCACATCGCCAGGGCCAGAGTTTCTATGCCGAAAAGTACCAGTGCATTCATTGACCGTTGCCACTCCTACCTGGCTTGCCGGGGGAGTGCTCCGGGACTCTCTCGGGTCGAATTGAAATCCCTTTGAAGAGACCTTTATTTAAAGGTTGCAGCACGCAGAATCACCGTCTAACGAATCCACCGTATACTGAAGAGAGCAGTGGTATTGCCATATGCTTCCATGTCGATAGCTATGCATGATGGTATATTGGGTCTTATCTACAGGATATGGTTTGCAGTGTTACACTGCGGCGATTTTTCGCCTAACAGGATATGCGGAGAGGTCGATAGAAAAACAAATTCCTAAGTGTCGGGCCGTAAATTCCAGGGGCTTACTCCTTCGCGATCATGTTGTAAATTGAATGTAACTACTAAATGTTTGAATCGTATTACAAATTAGACGCAAACCCATTCCGGTTGAGTGCCGATGAACGGTTCCGGTTTGCACATAAAAACTACCTGAAGGCGTGGTCGTACTTGAGATATGCCCTGGAACAGGGTGAAGGCTTCATCATGGTTACAGGCAGGCCCGGCTCAGGCAAGACAACGTTGATACGCGATATATTGTCGGAAGTCGATAATTCGAAAATTCTCGCAATCAATCTGGTTACCAATCAACTACAAGCTGAAGAACTGTTGCGAAAAGTGGCTTTGGAGTTTGGGCTGCCTGCTGAAAGCTTCAATAAGGCTACGCTGCTGACGAGTATCGAGAATTTCGTCACCAAAGAGTACCAGGCGGGTAGGCGGGCCGTCATCGTCATTGACGAGGCACAGAATTTAACCCTGAATGGGCTTGAAGAGCTTCGTCTGCTATCCAATCTTCAGAGCGGGAGCCATCCGCTCTTCCAGATATTTCTTATTGGCCAGGAGGAGCTTCGCTCACTCATTCTGAGTCCGGAGATGGAACAGATTCGTCAGCGGATGATCGCTAGCTGTCAAATCGAAACCATGGATGTACAACAGACGGAGGGGTACATTGAACATAGACTTGGTATTGTGGGTTGGAATCGGGACCCGATGTTTGCTGAGGCCATTTTTCCGCTCATACACTACTTGTCAGGTGGCATACCGAGAAAAATCAATCACATCGTCAGTCGCTTGCTCCTCTATGGCGCATTGGAGGAGAAGCATGAGTTCACAGAAGAAGATGTGTGGATTGTAGCCAGGGAGCTGTTTGATGAGGAACGTCTATCCATTCAGAGTGGAGAATCCTTTACCACATTCAAGGACAAATATGGTCAGGAAGAAGGCCTCAAGTCAGAACCGCACGAACCGGGCTCGGATATAGAGAGTATTGAACACCCGCAGGTTGTTAATGCCGAGAGTACCGGCATCGGCGAACTCGACACTGAGTTGCCCGAGGAGAGTGAGGCCAAGTCGGTGTCTGAAGCAGAAGCAGGGGCAGAAACAGAGGCAGAGGCAAAGCCAGAGCTAGGGGTAGAAACAGGCGTAGAGGCAGAAGTCGAGGTAGAGGCTGAGTCTGAATCCGAGGTGGAAGCGGGTGTCGAACCGGATATTGAACCAGAGGCAGAAGAGGCCAATGGTTCAGGGCCAGAAACAGAGGATAGAGGGCATATCTCCGAATTCTATCCCTATGGAGAGGATCTGGTCGGTTCTGACTCCTTATCCGAAGCGGAAAAGCAATCTTCAGATGAGGCTGCAGAAGCAGTCTCAATCGATGAAACAGAGCGCCTTGCCACGCCATTACCCACAGAGCAAGCATCCATAGTTCCTGGAAAGACTTATGTCGATGAGTCTGATATGGACGCTTTGAGATCGAAGCTATTCAAAGAGGGTGACATCAAAGTTGAAGATGCGGCTAGTGAAATCACTGAAACCAATCCAGAGGATATCCTCAACCTGCCATCCATGCAGGCAGAAAGACGTAAACACGAAATTGATGAAAAAGGGGGGTTGATCAACACGGCTGAGACGCTTGAGGTTGATGATCTGTTTACCGGCACTTTTGGTAAGTCGTTACGCAATATATTCTTTTTTGTGTTGGCCGGTCTCTTCTTTTTAGCGCTGTTTATCATCAAACCTGAGCGCATTGATCAGGCCTGGAACGGGATAGTCGACAAGCTGCAATCGACGGTCAAACCGGCAGATGATGGACTTGAGAAGATCCCTCCCTCTGTTGGGAATGAGCAGCAAATGCCTGAAACTGAAGAGATCCAGCCCCTCCAGGTCGATGTTGATGAGAGTATCGAGACTTCGACAGCGACTAGTGCCATAGAAACAGAGCCTGAGAAAGCGGAATCCGGTGCAGAGTCAGATCCCGCGATCGTTGATACGGAAACGGACAAACCTGAAACAACAGCAGATGTTGAAAGTGACGTTGAAATGAGCACGCCCATGGAAAACATGGAAGCGACACTCGAGGCGGATCCCGTAGAAAAGGCCAGCAAAGACTATATTGCAACCCAGTCAAGATATCAGAAAATCGAAATTGGTGCGGGCACTGAGGAAAAGATAGAGAGTACACCCACTACACGCAAGTTTCAGATCTACTTTGAATTTGATAATCCAAACATACCGGACCAGTTCAAGGAAATGTTGAATGATCTGTATATTGTCCTCTCGCTCAACAAGGCATCCACAATGACCATTACCGGTTATACGGATGCAAGCGGCGATCCAATCTACAACCTGCGCCTGTCGGTAGAACGTGCAAATGCCGTATCCAGCTACTTCACGGAACGAGGCATCAGCTCAGCGCGTATTCAAGTCGAAGGCCGGGGTCCGGTGCCGAAATCAACGAATGATGAACATGAAGAGCTGGAGAAGCGGTTCGGTAACAGGCGAGTGGAAATCATACTACGCGAAAGTGGCGAATAGGCTATTGCGTGAACATGATACCATTGCCTCTTTCACGCTATGGAGTGTGGGAGTGAATATATTACCTGAATCACACCACCATAGTAGGAATCACATCAAGAGACTCCAGCGATTCCAACAATGAATCGACGCACTCATCGATTTCCCGGTTTTCCGTATCGATGACGATTTCAGGATTCTCCGGTATCTCATAAGGTGATGAGATGCCTGTAAAATTGGGGATCTCACCCGCTCGCGCCTTTTTATAGAGTCCCTTCACGTCACGCGATTCACAAGTCTCGATCGATGCCTTGACAAAGACTTCGATGAAATCGTTCTCTTGAAACAGTCGGCGTACGTTCTCCCTGTCTTTGCGTATGGGAGAGATAAATGCAGTCAGCGCAATGATTCCCGCATCCACAAACAGCTTCGACATCTCTCCGATGCGCCGGATATTTTCCGTACGGTCCTCGATGCCGAATCCAAGATCCCTGCAGAGGCCATGTCTCACATTATCGCCGTCAAAGACATAAGTCCTGCATCCGCGTTGATGAAGCTGTTCTTCAAGGACGTGCGCCAGAGTGGACTTGCCGGAGCCGGAGAGACCTGTGAACCAGAGCAGTTTAGCTCTATGAAGATTCATCTTTTCCCGTCGTTCACGGGTGATGGTAGCTTGATGCCAGAAGACATTATCGTCCATGTTGGTATACCTTAATACACTATGTTGCAGTTGATTATCGTCATGCGTACAAAAAAACAGGGTCAGTAGGCATTGTCATTTTTTAGCGTGAAAGGGGTCCTCAGCAAAATTGACAGATCAAGCCACAGTGACCAGTTGTTGATGTACTCCAGGTCATATTTGACCCGTTTCTCCATCTGCTTAAGTTCCTTGGTCTCTCCTCGAAAACCCCGAATCTGCGCCAACCCGGTAATACCGGGTTTGATACGGTGTCGCGCCAGATAGGCTTCGATCCGTTTTGAATACTCCAGATTGTGCTGCAACGCATGGGGCCTGGGGCCGACGAGCGACATCTGACCTGCCAATACGTTAAACAGTTGAGGCAGTTCATCGATGCTGGTGCGGCGTATGAATCGGCCAATTCGTGTGATGCGTGGATCATCACGGGTCGCTTGTTTAACCACACCATCTTCCTCAGCATGAATCCGCATGCTGCGGAATTTCAAGATCCTGAAATTCTTGCCGTCCCAGCCAGTACGCACCTGTCTGAAAAAAACGGGTCCTGACGATTCGGCCTTTACCATGATTGCGGTGATCAACA
Source organism: Candidatus Thiodiazotropha sp. (assembly GCA_040791665.1). GTDB lineage: Bacteria > Pseudomonadota > Gammaproteobacteria > Chromatiales > Chromatiaceae > Thiodiazotropha. The sequence continues at coordinate 114,582 of JBFNNX010000031.1, forward strand.
TAATCGGGCTGATTAAGATGAGTATCAACAAGGCCAGTACACGATCCTCGATTGCCTTGATCAACAGGTGCGAACCGATCAGCGGGGTTTCCGATAGGGTTAAAATCGGTATGCCCGCCAACTCCTTAACACTGTGGTTGATCAGATTCAAAGCGTAGATATTGGGAGCCCAATGGATATTGACGTTTTCATTTAGCAGATCGAAATAGATCTGTTGGATCATTGGCGAACTATCCAGTGAGACGGCGATATAGACCGTTTGGATTTCATGGACATTGATCAATCGTTTTATATCCTCCAGGTTGCCAAGCATGGGCATGGCTGATTTGTCTGAATAATCCGTTGTTTTGTCGTTACCAGTGGATGACACAGCGCCAACAACCTCTTCAGGCATCCACGGATTGCTATTGATGCGGTCGTACAGATGGTTGGCCAAAGCACCACTACCGATGATCAGTGCCTTGGTGTTGACTTCTTGGGAGACCATATGCCTCTGTATCAACCTGACGCCAAAATGGAGGCTGACCTGAGCAATATAACCAAAGACAAAGAGGAGCAGTACCACAGTCCTGGAGTATGTTTCGGTATATTTTGTTACAAAAGCCAATAGGAGCAGAAATGCAAAGGCACTGCTCCACGCTTTGAGAAGTTTAAAGGCCTTTTTCGTCATGGTGCCGTGATGACGATAGATGTTCATCCGGTCATAGATAACCGACATACTGCCCAGTAGTACCAAGGCCAATATGATGTAGTGTGTCGTCAATTGACCATGTAGAGCAAAGGGTAGGGCGAGGATCAGGATTACGACAGTCAATCCGTCGAGGAAGGCCTGAAGCGAGGTAGTCAGATTGTTACGGCGCTGTAGCAGAGACCGGTCCGTTTGCTTGACGTCGAGCAAGTCCATTTTCTCCTGAGCCACTGTGATTATCAAAAAATCCAGGGGGAGATTATGAGCTAAAGAAAGTTACAAGGAAAGAGGAGATATGTCTGACTTGAGAAAACAATTGTAAAATGGTGAAAGCGATCATTCGTTGTATAGATTTTGATATCGGATGAATTATTCGTTGATTATAATAATCCTGGTTAACCGTTCGGCAATCCTAATTGCCCAATCATTAGTAAATATTATTCGATTGATTCCATTTGGTCTGAGGCGCTTCGCCCTATTTGAGGATATGTCAGTACGAGGAATAAATCGACGGTAAAGATGGGGCAGTCAAAAAGAAGTAAAGAGTTAACATTTTTGCTTTGATCCGTTTTCGTGCTGCCGCATGTTAATTGAATGCCGATCAATTAATAGTTATGTGTCGAATTGATTTACAGTTACTATTAAGCTCAGATGAATCGCCTGTATATGAGTATTGTTTAAATTTATCGTGTTGATCACGTTTTTCAACAGCTTAAGTGTAGTATTATCTATACGAGCATGAGTGTTGCCAATTGTTCATTTGGCATGAGACCGCATTAGCTACTATTTTGACTCGGTTGTATACGGTTTTATCACAACCCGATTAGGGATAATCACTTCTTTATTAAGCAAGTTCATTTTCAGTACTGTCAAGGTCTGAAAGTGTTGCTGATTTGGAGTACGTGATCTAGACCGAAATACGGCAGGAAATTACATAATATAATTTAGGTGAGCTACTGTAATTGAAGTAGTGAATATTCGCTTTTCTTCTAAGAGCTTCTTGATATGATACAATCCCTGGCTGGATAAAATAGTTTGTGACACGGACAATGGAAGAGGAAGAGTTACTAGGAATCGGCGATTATCTGGCCATTCTGAAACGACGGAAAATGCAGCTGATCGTTCCTGCTGCGATCATACTGCTATTGAGCATAGGGCTTGCACTCGGACTTCCGTCCATCTATCGTGCTGAAGCCACAATCTTGATTGAACAGCAAGAGATACCGAGCGAACTTGTCCGCTCGACCGTTACCTCCTATGCTGGTGAGCGTATCCAGGTGATCAGCCAACGGGTAATGACCACTGAAAACCTGGGCAAGATCATCGACAACTATGGTCTTTATAAGGAAGAACGGGATGACACCAGCATTACGCTACTGGCAGAAAAGCTACATGAAGATATCGAACTGGAAATGATCAGTGCCGACGTGGTTGACCCACGTAGCGGTCGACCGACCACGGCAACCATTGCTTTCACTCTCGCGTTCAGTAACAAGGACCCGCGCATTGCGCAAAAAGTTACCAATGAACTCGTCTCGCTCTATCTCGATGAAAATCTCAGGCAACGTACACAATCTGCTTTGGAAACCTCGAGTTTTCTGAGTGCAGAGGCTGATCGACTCAATAGAGAAATCAGCGAACTGGAGGCATCGCTGGCGGATTTTAAAAAGAAACATGTCAATAATCTGCCCGAGCTTCAACAGCTCAACATTCAGCTCATGGAGCGCAACGAGCGGGAATTATCTGAAACAATTCAGCAAATACGCAACTTGGAAGAGCGAAAAATCTATCTTCAATCCGAATTGGCGCAAATCAGCCCCACAACTGATATTTATAACTCAAGCGGCAACAGAGTCATGGGTACCGAAGACCGTTTGAGAGTATTACAGACGGAATACCTGGCGCTCGCAACGCGGTACACGGACAATCATCCTACATTGATCAAAATGAAGGGCGAAATCGAAGTATTGGAAAATCAACTCGGTGCTGATCTGGGTAACAGGAACAATATCACACAGTCCGATAATCCGGCCTACGTGCAACTGGAAACTCAACTCCAAGCAGCAGAAAGCGAGTTGTCCTCCCTCAGAAGCATGAAAGATGAGATAAACGGGAAAATCCGTGATTTTGAAGAACGCTTAATGCAAAGTCCCCAGGTTGAGCGGGAATACCGTAATTTGACACGTGATTACGAAAATGCATTGGTAAAATACCAGGAGATCAAAGCGAAACAACTCGAAGCTCAACTGGCTGAATCGTTGGAGCGTGAACGCAAAGGTGAGCGGTTTTCCCTAATCGAACCGCCTCAACTGCCAGAGAAACCGCACAAACCCAATCGAATGGCAGTCCTCTTCCTGGGTTTTGTCTTCAGCTTTGCTGGCGGATTTGGCAATGTCGCTGTGAGAGAGAGTATGGATCAAACCGTATATGGAAGTAGAGGTGTCACCGCTATTACCAAAGCGCCACCTTTGGCTGTGATTCCCTATATTGAATGTAGTGATGATCAACAACAACGCAAAAGGAATGGTGCGATAGTCATCTCGGGTCTATTTGCTATGATTGGTGTGTTTTTAGTGTCCGTCCATATGTTTTATAAACCCTTGGATGTGATTATGTATATCGTACTGCGTAAGCTTGGCATAGAGTCGGGTGTTTATTGATTATCTTTGGTGGCAGTAAAATCGTTATGCCATTCTAGTGCATATTGTTACATGGGAAGGGTGCGCCAAGTTCAACAGTGAGAAGTGTATGGAAAAGATAAAACAAGCACTTGATCGTGCACGTGATGTGCGTACATCGATAAAGAGAAGTGACAATAGCCATACTGTATCACGGCAGGCTGCGGAACCTGAGTTTCCAACTAAAATAACCTATACCCAGACTAAATCAGTTGAGATCTCAAAAGATTTATTAAGGACAAAACGGGTTATTGTAGGAGATACAAATGATTTGATTTCAGATCAATACAAAGTATTACGTACCCATGTGCTTCAGAGATTGAAGGCAAATCAGTGGAATTCATTAGCTATCACCAGTCCCAACGAAGATTGTGGTAAAACAATCACCGCTATAAATCTGGCCATTAGCCTGGCGCGGGAAGTCAACCATACAGTGCTGCTAGTGGACTTAGATCTTAGGCGTCCTAGCATTCAGCAATACTTCTTCCAAGATGAGCAGCCTGGGATAAGCGACTATCTGACAGATGGTATGGATCTGAGTGAGATTATGTTCAATCCAGGATTGGAGAGATTAGTTATTCTACCAGGAAGTAAGCGATTTTCTAATTCATCGGAGATTCTCTCTTCTCCAAAGATGGTAAAATTAGTGGAAGAGATAAAGCATCGTTATCCAAATCGTATTGTTCTATTCGATATGCCGCCTCTTTTATCCTGTGATGATGTGATAGCGTTTTTACCATATGTTGATACGGCTATGATTATTGTTGCTGAAGGTGGTACGCGTAAGGTAGATCTTAAGCGTGCTAATGATCTACTAAGCAATATTGAAATTATAGGTACCGTGTTGAACAAGTCAAAGGATACCAATGCAGGATATAGTTACTATTAAATAGTAGTGGATTACCGCCTTTCAAGAACTCACATGCTCGCATGAGAGTTGGTAATGTCGCATTTATAACTAAGTTCTATCATCACTGAGTGGTTGAATAATATTAATACAAGAATAACCGAGATAAAGAATATTAGATTTATGCTCTATGTAAGCTGAATATACTAAGTATAAAGTTGCCAGTTATGATGTGACTACACAAAATGAAATGAGCAATGAATGATTAAGTGATGAGTGGCTGATGGTTTTAGCTATGCTATGGCTGTGTTGTAACTGAGTAAGATTATGATCAAACACAACCATTCAGATAAAATAGTAATCACTCAGATACTACAATTATGAAGGTATAGGTAGTAAATGAAAGTCAGTATTGTTACGCCTGTGTATAATGGTGAAAAGAAAATCGCAGACTGTATTGAATCTGTTCAATCACAAGACTACGCGGATATTGAGCATATCATTATAGATGGAGGGTCTACAGACAATACATTAAATATTATAAAGAGTTACGGTGTAAAATATATATCAGAAAAAGATGCCGGAGTATATGATGCGTTTAATAAGGGAGTATCTCTATCGTCAGGTGAAGTTGTCCATATTTTGAATTCTGATGATGTTTATAGGGATTACGATAGAGTGTCACTGGTTATTAGTGAGATGATGGCTAATGATCTTGATGTATGCCACGGCTATGTTGAGTTGAGTAGTAGCGATCGCAGATATGTAAAGATTATTGGTAAAGATGTAAGCAAAATGGATTTGCTGAAAAAAATGCGTGTTGCCCATCCGAGTACATTTGTGAGAAGGGAAGTGTATTCTGAATATGGTGGGTTTTCTGTCGGTTTTAAAGTAGCGGCAGATCATGAGTTCCTACTGAGGATTTGGAATAATGTCAATGTAGGATTTATTCCAGAAATTATTGTCAATATGAGTGTTGGTGGTATTAGTACAAGTCAATACAAAAAAAGCTATGCAGAGTCATTTGCTGCAAGTCTGATTAATGGCTTCTCACCGTGGAAGGCGTTTTACTACTATAACTATGAAATGATTAAAAGAAGGTTCATAGGTGTAATAAAGCGATAAAGTAATTTGTCTATTTATGGTAGTCAGTATTCAGTAAATACTGTGGTAACGGAAAAATCATTGTACTATCGATATCATGATTAATATAAGTAATCGCTTGATAAGTGGAGGTGTTTGGATTGGTGCCCTTTCATTGTTAAATGCCATATTAACCTTGTTATTTAATGCTTTATTAGCTCGGATACTTAATCCTGAGGAAGTTGGTCAGTATTTTATCGCGTTGGGTATTGCAATGCTGGTTGCTACTTTATCCCTTGTAGGGACAGATAACTCCATCGTTCGATTAATCTCTTCGTCATTATCAAATAAAAATACATATATGGCAAAATCTTATCTTTTTTCATCCCTAGTATTTTGTTTATTGTCGTCTTTTATTGTTATGGTTGGCTGTCTCTTTTTATACTTCAATATAGAGAAATTTGTTAGTTTTTTTAGCTGGGACTCAGATCTGATTCTTATAATTGGCGCCTGGGCTGTAGTGTTGATATTCAGAAATATTTTTTCATCAATATTTAAAGGCATGCATGAATTAGGCTTCGCATCACTTTTCAGTGGTTTTGTAACAACATTTGTTGCAATTATTGCCTTACTTATCCTCTATTATTATGGGGATGAATATGGGCTTAATAGCATAGTTAAAACCGTCGTTGTTTGTGCAATATTAGCTACCATAACATCTGCAACAGTTCTGTCTAGAAAAATTAAGCATTTGTATTCTAGCTATGAATTTAGAATCATTGAGTTATTAAGGGTGTCTGCGCCTTTAGTCTTTGCAACTGCAGGATTTCTTATAATGCGTGAAGTGCATCTATGGATAGTTGGTGCAAAAGTATCTTCACTGGAGGTGGCATTTTTAGGTGCAGCAATTTACTTGGTGCAATTTATAACAGTCCCATTGAGATTGACAAACACACTAATACAACCAGCAGTAGCCCATCTTTACGCAAGAGGAAAAACAGATCGACTTCAGGTTCTCTTGCGTGGAACAGGAATGGTTACTGTTGTTGTCGGTATTGTAGCATGTTTTTTGTTGCTGGCATTTGGTGAGACCTTCCTTTCAATAGTATATGGTGAAAAATACGCCTACGCGATAGATGGTTTAAATATCATTATACTGGGCCAGCTAATCAATGTTGTGGTTGGATCGCCGGGTGTTGTTCTTACAATGGCTGGCCACGAGAAGTTGGTTATGGTTAGTAGCTTAAGTGCAGCAGGCATTGGTATTACTACGACTTACCTTTTATCGGAATCAATGGGTTATTTAGGTGGGGCAATTGGTTTTGCTGTTACGTTTGCCAGTTATAATTTGTTGATGTGGATTATTTGTCTAGCTCATCTCAAGATTACTACACATGCGGGGCAAAATGAATTTTTAATTTTGCTACATGAAATGAAGAAAACCATAAAAAATTCAACCTATAAATTGTTATGAATAAGGGAAGATACAGTAACAACTGGTTATGTGTAGAACAGCTGGTCTAAAAAATTAAAGAATGGAGTGAAAGGCGTTGAGTGATATCAATCCAGTGTTTATTATTTCTTTGCCAAGATCTGGTTCAACTTTGCTTCAGAGAATTATAGCAACTAATCCAAGAGTTGGTACTGTATCTGAGTCATGGCTGCTATTGCCATTACTTTCAATGCATACAAGCAGAGAATTATACTCTGAGTATGGTCAAAAGTTAGCAAAAATCGCAATAAATGAATTTACTGAAACTCTACCCGACGGCATGTGCGATTTTAGGGGAAGTCTGAACTCATTTATTTTAGAGTTATTTAGAAAGTCTGCTGATGCCAGTAGTGTATATTTCATAGAAAAAACTCCGAGAAATGTGTTGGTAATTGAAGAACTGTTTTTAACATTTCCCGATGCTAAATATATTTTTTTATGGAGGAATCCGGTTTCTATACTTAGTTCGATGTTAGAAAGTTTTTCAGAAGGTAAGTGGCGCCTTTATTCAAATTATGTTGATCTGTACAAAGGATATGAATTAATGTATGAATCGTTTACTAGACATAAAGACAAAGTGCTTTCTTTTACTTATGAGGAGCTAGTAAATGATCAAGAAAACGTAGTTTCTCAGCTAGAAGAATACTTAGATATAGAAATTAGTCCTTTTCTGGATGATTTATCAAATATTCCTCTTTATGGTTCTATGGGTGATAAGGTAAAACCAGGCGAGCATGGTGTTATTTCAAAAAAATCTATAAACAAATGGCATTATAGCATATGCAATCAGTATAGAAAGCACTGGGCAAAAAAATATCTAAAATGGATTGGGGAAGATAGATTGTCTAGTACTGGATATGATTACAAAATAATAAATGAGGAACTTACAAGCATACGTACAGGTGTCGAGTATTTGTTGTCTGATCTATTGAGAGCTGGTTTTGGGTATTTTAGACGGATATTGATTTTAGATATTTTTAAAAGGCAATTAATTAAGCGTCAAGGCATGTCAAAACGTTATATTTTGTATTGAGAGACGCATGTATTTTTCAGTGATTGATTAGTAGGCGCAATATGATCTTGAGTTAATTGTTGATGCAGTTGTGCATCGTGCTAAAAGAATTCTAATGTATAGAGTGTATAAGTTGTAGTGCATTGAGGGAAAAATGAGCCATACAATTTTATTGCATGATAGTAATAAGCCTTCGAATATAGGGAATGCATTTTTTACTGCTGGTGTAAAATATATGCTAAAGATGGTTTGTAAAGAAAGTATTGTGTTGTCTGGCCCATCTAAAACCTCTGGAGGTTGGCCGATAAGATTAAACTACAATATGAAAAATGATTTGGATTATATAAGTTATTCAGAGCCGGATTGGTTTGTCATAAGTGGTCCCTTGTTTGATGCGGGATTTCCTTCGAAATATGAGAGAACATTTAAAAAAATACTTAATAACGGCAAAACAAAACTTGTGATCTTGAGCGCTGGTGGTATTGAATACAGTAAGCAGGAAATTAGTATATGTAGGGATTTCTTAAAAAAATATCCTCCCTATATTATGTTTACGCGTGATTATGAAACATATGAAAACTATGCTGATTTGGCGAAACATTCCCATAACGGCATATGCAACGCATTCTTTATACCAGAGTATTTCCCTGGTTATCCTACGCCATCTCTAGAGCCGTATATTGTTGCAAGTTTTGACAATAGTAAAGAGCCTGAGATCAACTTGGATGGAATAGATAATATAGATCATTTTATTAGTCCTGATGCGAAATTTAAGCAAGTACATAGACTGCAAATGCTATTGAATGAAAAAGTTCCTAAAAAAAGCGGTATGTTTACAGTAGTGAGACCAAATCATAATGTAATGCGACTGCCGGTAAATTTCTTGTTGAGAAAACCAAACACATTTATATCACAAAGTCATGAAGGTTATTTAAATATATACAAGAATAGCTCTTTGACTCTTACTGACAGAGTTCATGGTTGTGTTGCTGCTTTGTCATATGGGAAACCCGCCAGATTATATACAAATAGCAAGCGGGCATATCTGCTGAATCGTGCGGGAGTGGAAAGTGTTAAGAATAGAATCATAAAAGCAGATCTAGATAGACTGGGTGATGAGAAAAACGCGATGAGAAACTCATTAGAAAATATATATAAATCAGAAATTAAAGATTATATAAAGTGAAAAAAATGTCATGTAGTCCCTATACTATGATAGGTCGCAAAGGGTGCCTGATTTGCTTAGTAATTTTAATATCTAATAGCTCAGATTTATATAGCGCAGGTCATGCTAACGAAAAGCGTTTGTTGCAAGAGTGTGAGGCATTCAATAAAGGAGATCATCTAAGAAAGACTATTAAGAAAACCGTTACGGCAGAAATAGACACGAAGGCTATTTCAATTAAAAACATATCATTTGGTTTTAACATGTCATATACATTCTCTAAAAAGAAACTAGGTTATTATCCGTTAGTAGATATCAAAAAATACTCTGAACTATTTACTATGGATGCTTTAAGATTTCCTGGAGGAACGGTCGGTAATTACTTTGATTGGAACTCTATGAGTTTAAAATATGAATGGAATGCGTTTAAACCAAAAAAATCAGTAAAGAATTTATATGAGAAACATGCTGCATTATCAAAAAGAAAGGAATTACAAGCAAATATCACTTCATTTTTTTCGGTTATAAAAGAGTTTCGTCTTAGGCCGTTCATAGTACTGAATTTATACACACAGAATTTAAACGACACGATTTCTGCAATAGATAAGGTAAAAGAAATTTATAACAAAAAAATTTATTGGGAACTTGGAAATGAGTTAGATTATTATGAATATTCATTCAAATTAAGTGACGAGCGTTGGAGTGTAGAATCATATGCGCGTCATTCAGCAGTTATAGCTAAGCATATAAAAGATAATTATCCTGAAGATGAAGTGGGAATAGTTGCAGGGGATATACTTTTCGAGAAATCGCTTTTCGATTTTCAGAATATTAAGCACCGCATTAACCATAAAGAGTATTGGAATAAAAGAGTATCCGAAGTAAAGAATGTGGATGCTGTTATATATCATCCCTACTTAAGAACATTTAACAAGGACAAGTGGAGATATACTGATATATACAACAAGCTTGGTGAAAACTGTGTCGATTATTTGAATTATATGTGGTTGTTGGCTGCTTCAGATTTGTATCCAAAGAAATATCGAACTATATCAAGAAGTCATTTCGCTGGTAAAAAGAAATGGCTTACGGAGTTGGGGATAATCAGCCACAATAATAACACTCAGGCTTTGCTGGGGTTGCCTGGAATAAGAACACTGCTCTTGATTAATTACTATATTTCTTGGTTAAAAACATCTGATAATGTTGAAGCGATTCTCTACCATATATTAGGGAAAGGTAAAGGGCAGTCTGTTACGAATAAATTAGATGGCGACATGAATGAAAACGGTACTGCATTAAATATCGTTAGTGATCTTCTTGAACATGCCGATAGTGTTAAATCATTGATATTCGATGATGGTGATACATTAAATGGCGTTGCTCGATTGAAAAGCCACAGCTTCAAATCATTAAATGGCATAGTGGTAAGAAGTAAAAATGAGAGATGTATCATACTAATAATAAATCTCTCACCGACCACTGAGTATTCTGTATCGGGATTAAAAAGTATGTTGGGTAGAAAATTGTATCAATTATCAACAAAAGCGTTCAAAAAAATAAATGAAGAGCATAACTCAAACAATAATGTAGTAGTTCCACCAATGTCAATTATCTATGTGCAGGTGTAACGATGGCAGCTATACAAAACAAAGGAATAGATGTGTTGTTCCGTCATATAAAGAAAAAACTCAGAATCACTTTAAAAAACATACGCCATATAATAAAGCGTGATGTACTAAGCAGGCACCCAGTAATCATTAATAGCATACCCAAATCAGGAACACATATGTTAGAGGATATGCTAGATGAAATACCGGGACTTAGATATGTTGGATGTAAAACGTTGTCGAGCTGGGATTATATTGACTTCAGGCAGTTAAATAAAATAGCTAAGCAAAAAAAAGGTACGGTATTGTTAGGTCATTTAACTGCATTACCTTCAGTAATTAATGAAGTCGAAAAGAATAAGACAAGGGTTATCTTATTAATTCGTGATCCAAGAGATGTAGTAGTTTCATTTGTAAATTATGTCATGTACATCGATAAAACACATATGGCGCATGAATACTTAAATTCATTCGATTCTGATAGTGAAAGAATTGATGCGGCAATAGAAGGAAATAAACCAGGTGTGCCAAATTTAAGGACCCTACTTAATTTATATGAGGGATGGTCGAGCCTCGAATCCGTTTTGGTTTGTAGATACGAGGATTTATTATCAGAGACGCACGGTGGATCAGAGGGAAAGCAAGTGGAAACGATTAAAAAAATTCTTTGTCACCTGCAAATTAATGAATGCTGTGATGTAATTGCAAACATGATAAATAGATTAGAGCATCAAAAGTCATCCACCTTTTTCAGAGGTGGGTCTGGTAAGTGGGTGAGTATACTTAATCAGGAACAAAAAAATAAAATAAAAGAATATGCTGGTCTTTGGCTTATGAAGTATGGATACGAGAATGATTTAGAGTGGTAATTAATGCTCTTTACGAAACTAACGGATTATTTGTATGGTATTTGGGTGCTATCGTTCCCGTTTTATTCTTTTGGTCTTGTAGGTACATTGTCTTTTGATAATATAATGGCGCCATTTGTTTTTATACTGTCCGTATATAAGTTCAACTTCTCAAGGAAGACAATAAAGAAGAAAGTCATTATTTTTTTGATGGTGATAATGTTTTTGATATACACGTTTGGCATTACAGTTTCAGTGTTTGATCATCAAAATCATGTCAAGTCAATGTTGTTTTCCGCGATAAAATATTCACTGTATTTTTTCATACCTGTACTATATATAAATACGATTAAGGAAATAAAGACAACTCTACTGTTTATTTCATTTATAGCAGTAATTGGGTGTATTAGTGTCTTTCTTGTGTCAATTGGCATCTTAGAATTGGAGCGTACAAGACTATCGCCTAGCAGATTGAGCATTATTGGTATTCCAAAAGCAACAGGCTTGATTAGTAATTATGGAGACCTAGCTATTGTTTCATCTATAGCAATACTTACAACGTTTATTGCGAAAGATATCATGGCAGATATAACCGCAAAAACATATGCATTAGTAATATATATTGCAATATTATTTGGATATTTGGGAGCGCAATCACGAAGTATGGTTCTTTCTGTAATTGCATCAATTATTGTCTATTGGTATGTGGGGCGACAACAGAATAATGCTACTTCTGCAATATTTTTAAACACGTTTTTTGTTATCATGGGTATTGGGACTGTTTTGTCTGTGCTTTTGTTGTATGGTGGCTATATAACTGATTCACTGGCTACATGGGGTGGCAGGCAAGCAGCAATAACTGCAGACGATAGACTGCAACAGTATGCGTATTCATTGAAAATTATTAAGTCTTCACCTCTTGTGGGTGATGGTAAGCAGGTTATAGAATCGGGTATTATTATTCATAATCTATGGCTAAGTACCCTAGCTCAGGGTGGACTCATTTCAGGTATCGCAGTTTTTTTACTTTTTGTAATAGCGTTTTATGCAAATCATCAAAAACAGACAAGTAACATACTAAAAAAAATATCGGCACTATCTGCTGGTGCGGTAGTCTCGATATTTATAGCAGGAGAGTTTTATGGAGGCTTTACATATATATTTTTATTTTCTTTAGGTGTGGCGACTGTGTCGACATCCGTCATGAGAAAAGTGGTGGTTATTGATTAGTAATGATGGGTAAATGAGTAGCCGTCAAATAAAGGTATAATGAGATACTATAGTAAATATTTGTAGAATCGAATAGTACATAATAAGGCGCCAATGAGTAAGTGAAGTAACAAATACTGAACAATTCGATAGATCACAAAGAGGGAAATATATATTGGACTATGATCAGAAAACATATGGCTAAAAATAATGCTTAAATTATAGTTCCATATATTTTGGAGTAAAAGAGTTAAATTGTAATAGAAATGAATGAGAAGTCTAAAATTTTACTGGTACACAATCGATATCAACAACAGGGAGGAGAAGACTCAGTTGTTGATGAAGAAATGAAAATGCTTGAAGCGCATGGACATAATGTAAAATTATATACAAGAAATAATACTGATATAGATCATTTAGATAGGACTTTACTGTTTGTAAGTGCAATCTGGTCTAAAAGAACAATCAGAGATCTAGAACAAATAATATCTGTAGAAAAGCCAGATATTATTCATATCCACAATACATTTCCCTTGATATCGCCATCAGTTTATTGGGTGGCAAAAAAACATAATATACCAACAATTCAGACTATTCATAATTTTCGTCTTTCATGTATCCAAGCTATGTACATAAGGAACATGAAAGTATGTGAAGATTGTTTGAAAAAAGGGCCGTGGAGAGGAGCAATTCGGAAATGCTATAGAGGCTCGATATTAGCTAGTGTATCTTCAGCTATGATTATACAGTTTCATAGAATAATTGGAACTTATCAAAATAAAATCGATACATACATCGCGTTAAACGAATTCTGTAAACAAAAGCTAATTGAGATGGGGTTGCCTAAGGATAAAATCAAAATAAAGCCTAATTTTGTGACGCTCGAACATGCTAAAAGGCAAATTAGAGATGGAAATCCACTTTACGTCGGTCGGTTATCGGAAGAAAAGGGTATATCAGTATTGGCCAATTCAATTAAGTCAATTCCCAATCAGGTATTTGATATAGTCGGAGACGGCCCAGATAAGAAAATATTGCAAAGGCTCTCTAATGTTAGACTTCTTGGTAAAATGGATCAGGCGGGTGTCTACAGATTAATGCAAAAAACACCATTTCTGATTATGCCAAGTGTGTGGTATGAAAATATGCCGAGAACACTAGTTGAGTCTTATGGGAATGCTACGCCAATAATAGCAAGTCGCATAGGTGCGCTTGGGGAGTTGATTACACATATGCGAACTGGGTTATTATTTGAATGTGGTTCTGTAGATGATTTAAGTGATTCAATATTATGGGCGCTACAGAATCCTGATGAAATGAACAAAATGGGCTACGAGGCACATACTGACTTTATAATGAAGTATACAGATAAAGTTAACTATAGATTATTGATGGAAATATATAACAACGCATAATAATGACAGCTTATGGGAATTTATCAGGTATATGCCCATACACAATACATGTAAAACTGCAAATGAATTACTAGTACACAGGTCTAATAACTTGAATAATCAACTATGCTGTAAATACATCCTCAAAATGCGTGTTAATGGCGTTTCACTAGCTACTGTTATTGGCATAATACGAGATTGGTCAATACACAGGACGAGTCGATATATCTGTGTTTCAAATGTACACATGTGCATGGAAACATTCGATAATGAACAGTACAGAGAGGTCGTCAATGCTGCGGACTTGGTTTTAGCAGATGGTAAGCCGCTTGCTATAGGGTTGCAAATACTAGGATGTGCAGAAAATGAGCATTTAAGGGGTGCAGATTTAACAAGAGCTATTCTTAAGGACTGTGACGAGCGAGGAGGGATTGTAGGGCTATACGGTGCAACAGAGGAAACTATGAAAGGAATAGTATCTCTAATTGGAAAAAACTATCCAAACATAAAAATCGGATGTGCAGTTTCTCCCCCATTTCGTCAATTAAGCGAAGAAGAAGACAACAAATATGTACAAATAATCAACGATGCCGAAGTTCAAGTCCTGTTTGTGGGTTTAGGTTGCCCTAAACAAGAAAAGTGGATGGCAGATCATCAAGGAAAGGTGATGGCTGTTATGGTAGGTATAGGAGCCGTATTTGATTTTTTAGGAGGGACTAAAAGCGAAGCTCCAAAATGGGTTCAACAAATAGGCTTGGAATGGTTATTCAGGTTATTAACTGAGCCACGCAGGCTTTGGAAAAGATACGCAATCTATAATCCAAGGTTTGTATGGCATTTCACTAAACAATTAATGTCAAATCGATAGGGATGATATGAAGAAGGCATTCATTACAGGAATCACTGGCCAGGACGGCGCATATCTTGCGGAGTTTTTGCTAAAGAGAGGCTATGAAGTACATGGGCTAAAGCGGAGAGCATCATCATTCAATACAGATAGGATTGACCACCTTTATCAGGATCCTCATACAGAGAACAGAGATCTTATTCTCCATTATGGTGATTTAACTGATTCAACCAATTTGATTCGTGTCATCCAGGAAATCCAACCTGACGAGATCTATAATTTGGCGGCTCAAAGCCATGTTGCGGTTTCATTTGAAACGCCTGAATATACTGCAAATGCTGACGCAGTTGGAACATTGCGACTACTTGAGGCGATGCGTATTCTCGGTCTAGAAAAAATAACACGTTTCTATCAGGCTTCTACATCTGAGTTATTTGGTGACGTACGTGAAATACCACAGAAGGAGTCAACGCCATTTTATCCTCGGTCTCCTTACGCCTGTGCAAAGCTCTACTCATATTGGATCACTGTTAACTATCGTGAGGCTTATGGTATGTATGCCTGTAACGGTATACTGTTCAACCACGAGTCACCAATTCGTGGTGAAACATTTGTCACGCGTAAGATTACACGTGCAATGGCTAGGATAAGATTAGGACTGCAGAGTTGTCTTTATCTTGGAAATATGAATGCACTCCGTGACTGGGGTCATGCGCACGATTATGTGAAAATGCAATGGTTGATGCTACAACAGGACAAGCCTGACGATTTTGCTATAGGTACAGGTGTACAACATTCGGTGCGTGAATTCGTTGATGCAGCAGCCAATGAATTGGGAATCACTTTACGATGGCAAGGGAAAGATGAAAATGAAGAGGGTATTGTTGAAGCCAATGTCAATGATACCGGGCCCAGACCTGGCGATATAGTGGTTAAGGTCGATCCGCGCTATTTCAGGCCCACAGAGGTAGAAACGCTGTTGTGTGATCCTACCAAGGCAAAAGAGAAACTGGGCTGGGTGCCCGAAATTACGTTTAAGGATCTGGTGGCTGAAATGGCAAGAGAGGATCTGGCGCTTGCCCAAAAGGATGTGGTTATTGAAAATGCCGGATTCCGCTCTTATCGCTACTTTGAGTGATAGGTGGCATCAATGGAAATGGATGCAAGGATTTATGTTGCAGGCCATCGCGGCCTTGTGGGTGCTGCTATCGTGCAGTCTCTTAGGAAGGGTGGCTGGAACAACCTCTTATTGAGAACCCATGCCGAGTTGGATTTATCCGACAAGCGTCAAGTCGATGATTTCTTCGCGCGGGAAAAACCTGAGTATGTTTTTCTTGCCGCTGCGAAGGTGGGTGGTATACATGCAAACAATACTTACCCTGTAGATTTTATTGTCGACAACCTTGCCATAGAACTCAATGTCATATCTGCTGCCCATGCTCATGGTGTAAAGCGATTGATGTTTTTGGGCAGCTCTTGCATATACCCCAAGTGTTGTCCCCAGCCAATGAGAGAGGAGTATTTGTTAACTGGCTCGCTCGAGCCCACGAATGAGCCCTATGCGGTTGCCAAAATAGCGGGAATCAAGATGTGTGAAGCCTATAACCGTCAGTATGGAACGGACTATGTCTCAGTCATGCCGACAAATTTGTATGGGCCAAACGATAATTTTGATCTGCAGAGTTCCCATGTATTGCCGGCTCTGATCAGGAAATTTCATGAAGCAAGGGAGCAGAACTGTGACAAGGTCATCATATGGGGGACTGGAAATCCTCGCAGGGAATTTCTCTACGTGGATGATATGGCTGATGCCTGCATCTATGTTATGAATCAAGATGGTTTCACGGATATGGTAAATATCGGCGTAGGGGATGACATCACTATCGCTGGCCTCGCTAAGCTGGTAGGTGATGTCATTGGCTTCGAGGGGGCGCTAGAATTCGATACGGAAAAGCCTGATGGTACACCACAGAAATTGTTAGATATGAGCCGTTTAACCGCTCTTGGTTGGCAGGCGAAGACTTCCTTAAAAGAGGGTATCCAACTGACCTATAAGTGGTTTTTAGATAACCAGGAGACATTGAGAAGCTGAATTGGTCAGGGTGTGTATTGGACTTGGATAGTGTTTGTATATCAAAATACAGCGACATAACGATGCCCTGTGACAGGATCTATGGGTAGAAATCTATAGAAAGTGGATTGATATATCATTACCTGTGCCGGGTTTTTGTTATACCAGGAATAGCAGGCATCTCACCTTCTGATGCTGCATCTCATAAAATGGATTGATTACAAGGGACCATGGCGACATCTAGTATTCCTACAGGCTGGCGTAACTCCCTAATGATATGGGGAATGTTCGGTATCATCGTCATCCTCTTAGTCTACGGCTTTTGGGAGGGCATTACCGATATGCTCGACCGCTGGGGTATCAAAGAGGAGTACGGTTACGCTTATTTTCTCCCCTTCATTTCTGCATACCTGATCTGGCAGCGGCGGGATCGGTTGGTTGAAGCTGCGTTTCAACCATCCTGGATCGGTGTGGTTGTCGTGCTGATGGCAGGCTTACTCTTCTTTATGGGGATGATTGCAACGACTTTTACCCTTGTTCAGTATGCCCTCGTCCTAACTGTTATTGGCTTGGCCTATGCGCTCTTGGGATGGCAGGCGTTTAAGATAGTCGCCGGACCTCTGTTCTTGCTTTTTTTTATCGTTCCTCTTCCGCCCTTTATCTACAATTCCCTTTCAGGAAAACTGCAACTTATCTCTTCCCAACTGGGTGTCGAGGTGATTCGCTGGTTCGGCATCAGTGTCTTTCTTGAAGGGAATGTGATCGATCTGGGTGACTACAAGCTCCAGGTTGTTGAGGCCTGCAATGGGCTGCGTTATCTCTTTCCCTTCGTGAGCCTGGCCTTTTTGGCCGCTTATCTCTATCGGGTTGAATTTTGGAAGCGGGTGGTTGTTTTTCTATCGAGTATCCCTATCACCGTATTGATGAACAGTTTTCGCATCGGTGTGATCGGTGTGCTGGTGGAAAACTGGGGGCAGGAGCAGGCTGACGGTTTTTTGCACTATTTTGAGGGCTGGGTCATTTTTATGGCTTGCCTCTTGATCCTGTTGCTGGAGATGGCGTTGTTGGCCAAGGTTGGTGGAATAAAGCGGCGGCTAAGGGATGTATTCGGGCTAGAGATGCCCAAACGGCTACCGGATGAAACCGAGTATCGCACAAGGCCAGTGACACCTGTCCATTATGCAGTTCTTGTCTCGATTGTCTTGATTGCAGTGAGTTCCCTCTATGTAGGGACACTGCAGCAGATTCTACCCGAGCGTCAGGCCTTCAGCAGTTTTCCCATGCAGGTCGGTAACTGGAAGGGGGATAAGGACAGGTTGGAAGGGATCTATCTTAAATCTCTGAAATTGGACGATTACTTCATCGGTGATTATGCCGATTCGCTGGGATCGCGAATAAACTTCTACATTGCCTATTATGCATCACAGCAGGCAGGTTCAGCTGCTCATAGTCCCCGTTCATGCATACCCGGCGGTGGTTGGGAGATTGAGAGAGTGACAACGGTCGGTGTTCCTGGCTTACAGGTCAATGGAGAAACCCTGAAGGTCAACCGCTTGGTCATCAAACGGGGTGAAATAAAGCAGTTGGTCTACTATTGGTTTCAACAGCGTGGACGTGTGATTACCAATGAATGGCTGGTCAAGTGGTATCTCTTTCTTGATGGTCTGGCCATGCACAGAACCGATGGAGCTCTGGTCAGATTAACGACATCCATTGGCATGGACGAGGTGTGGACGGACGGAGATGAACGTCTGAAGGGTTTTGCCAGGAAAGTTGTACCCCTATTGGATGAATACATACCCAACTGACAAAATAGTTGATCAGATCGTAGTAGTGGCCCTGAAAATAAGAAGAGCATTAAGGATTTAGGTGACGGCATTTGGTGCAGAGCGCTGATTGCTGAATGTAAACCTTATGTTAATGGAATCACAATTACATCAATATCCGATTGTTATAAGGATAAATACAGATAAGCTGCCAATCAATGCATTCAGGGCGGACTGTGGTTACAAAACAAGGATATGTGCATGAAGATGAATCTGGGCCTTCAGTTCTCGATAAATAAACTCTTCATTTTGCTTCTCGTTTGCTTAACGTTAATCCTTATATCTGCTTGTGTGGATAAGGAGGAACGCAAGCAAAAGTACTTCGATCGTGGTATGGAGCTGTTTAACCAGGGCAACTTCACAAAGGCGCGTCTGGAATTCAAGAACGTATTGCAAATCGATCCTAAAGATGCCGACGCCTACTTCATGTTCGGGCAGATAGAAGAGAAGGAAGAGAATTGGCCCAAGGCCTATGCGCTCTTTTTAAGGGCGACTGAACTCGATCCCAAGCATGTGGGTGCTCAGGTGCATCTTGGAACGATCTTTGCGTTGGCCGGCGAAACCGATAAGGCCCTCGCTGCAGCCAAGACAGCCCTGGAAGTCGAGCCGACCGACGCTGCGGCGATGGTATTGAAGGGTTTTATAAAGGCAAAGAGGGGTGAAACAGATGACGCCATCAATGATGTACTCACGGTCATTGAGTCGGATCCAAGCAATGTCGAGGCGGCTTCATTGCTTGCGGCGCTCTATGCGGATCAGGGTGATATGGAGCGGGCGATCCGCATCGCAAAAGATTCCCTGGCGCAACATGCAGATAGAGCGGCCTCATATCTTTTGCTTGCCCGTCTCTATGCGCAGGCTGACGAGAATGACGAAGTCGTCAAGGTCCTCTCTGAATTGATCAAGTCCAAGCCAGATGATTTACAAAACCGGCTGCACCTGGTCAGCTTTTATCAAAAACGAGGGGAGAACGAGCTGGCTGTGAAAATGCTGCAACAGGCGATTGCGGATCTGCCGGATAACATGGACGCAAAACTTGGATTGATCGCTCTCTACAAGAGCCAGGGTACTATGGACCGGGCAGAGGCATTGCTTGAGAAGTACGTCAGTGAGGCACCCAAACAAACCGGACTGAAGCTCGAGTTGGCGAGACACTACCTGGCTGGAGGTCGCAGGGATGAGGCGTACAAGACCCTCAATGCGGTTATTGAGCTGGCCGGAACTTCAAAGGATGGTCTCGCTGCCAGGACCCTGAAAGCGAGTGCCTTGATCAAGGAGCGGGCTCTTGAGGAAGCCGGAAACTTGTTGGAAGAGGTCCTGCAAGCCGATCCAAAATTCAAGGATGCGCTGCTGATAAGGGCCGGTATGGCGCTTATGAGTGACGACCCCGATAAGGGGATTGCGGATCTTCGCACCCTGTTGCGGGAGGATCCCGGCTACGTCAAGGCCCATCGCCTGAAGGCCCGGGCTCATTTGAAGAAAGGTGAGATCGAATTGGCAAGGCAGAGCCTCGAGGATGCGATAAAGATCCGGCCTGAAGAGGCTGCAGCCAATTTCGAACTGGTGCAGTTGTTGATCAACACCCGGGAATTCGATGGGGCCGTTGGGATTCTGCAGAAGATGCGTCGCTTCGCGCCTGACGATATCAAGGTATTGCAGTCCTTGGCACAGGTCCAGGAAAAACTCAAGCGTTGGGACGAAGTGGCTAATGTAGCCGAGCTGTTGATTTCGAAACATCCGGCGAGTCCTGTTGGCTACTACTACAGGGGAGTATCCCACCTGAATCGCAACATGGCTTCTTCGAGCATCGCGGATTTTGAGAAAGTGCTTGAATTGAAGTCCAACTCCATCGAGGCCCTGGTTGGATTGGCAAAGGGCTTGTTTGTTTTGAAGAAGCCGGAGGATGCCTTGCAAAGGATTGAGATGGCTGTGGAGGCCAATCCCGGCCATTTCACAGCCTTGAATCTCAAGGGCGAGGTGCACCTTTCGCAGAAGCAGTGGGATCTTGCGGAGGAGGCGTTCAACAAGACCCTGGCAGTGCGTCCGGAGTGGTCGGTTCCCTATCGGAACCTGGTTAATCTCAATATTCTCAAAGGCGACCTGGAGGGTGTTCTGGGGTTGTTGGAGAAGGGCTTCGAAAAGACGGGCGATCCGCTGCTAGGCGTCGATCTGGCGAATAATTACTCCCGTATCGACCGCAGGCAGGATGCAATCGAGGTCTATGAAGGGATCCTGGAAGACCATCCCAAGCATCTGCTGGCCTCCAACAATCTGGCAATGCTGCTACTCAAGGATGAGACGGATCGGGGGAGGCTTGATAAGGCATTGCAGTTGGTTGAGGGCTTCGAGCTGTCGGAGAATCCTATTATTCTGGACACCCTTGGTTGGGTGCACATCAAACGGGGTGAGATCGACAAGGCTCTCCCGATCCTGCAACGCGCCGCCAGAAAAGGTTCCGGGCTCCCGGATATCGATTATCATCTCGGGGTCGCCTATTACCAACAGGGCCGTATGGATAGCGCCAAGCAATATTTCAACTCGGCGCTGGCTGCAGAGAAGGCCTTTGATGGTATCGAAGAGGCGAAAGTGCTGTTGAATGAGATTCAATAATAATCCTGAAAATGCCTGCCGCGGGTACTATTCCGGTACTAAATAATAAATATCAACAATAACATTGTGTTAGCAATGTCCACACGCTGTATAATGCCGCAGGGATACGCGCTGGGCGTTTGATCTAACCTATTGTATATATTGGCAAAATTAGAATGCAGACGATAATTGTGACTGGTGGGGCAGGTTTTATAGGCGGTAATTTCGTGCATCATCTGTTGGCCAGGGAGCAAGTGCAGGTGGTGAATCTAGATGCACTCACCTACGCGGGGAACATGGATACGCTCCAGGCAATCATGGAAGATCCACGCCACCACTTTATACAGGGACAGATCCAGGACGGGGAATTGGTCGCAGGTCTGTTCGAGCGCTTCAGGCCCACCGGAATCGTAAACTTCGCCGCCGAAAGCCATGTGGACCGCTCCATAGACGGACCGGCAGAGTTCATCGATACCAACATTGGCGGTACCTTTAACCTGCTGGAGTCTGCCCGCACCTATTGGATGGGGTTGCCGTCAGATGAGGCTGACGCATTTCGTTTCCTGCATGTCTCCACGGATGAGGTGTACGGTTCCCTCGGTGACGAAGGGAAATTTACTGAAACCACCCCCTATGCACCAAACTCTCCCTACTCGGCATCCAAGGCGGCTTCGGATCACCTGGTTCGGGCGTGGCATCATACCTACGGCTTACCTGTGCTCACCACCAACTGCTCCAACAACTACGGTCCCTATCAATTCCCTGAAAAGTTGATCCCGCTTTTTATCCAAAAGGCGCTGGCGGGGGAGGATCTGCCGATCTATGGAGATGGCAGCAATGTCCGGGATTGGCTCTTTGTGGAGGATCACTGCAGGGCGATCTCGCGGGTGCTGGAGGCTGGCAGACCGGGTGAGGTCTACAACGTGGGGGGTAACAACGAGATGAGCAATCTCGAAGTTATCGATCTGCTCTGTGCACTATTGGATGAGCTGGTGCCCGATTCGCCCTACAAGCCCCACAATCAATTGAAAAAATTTGTCAAAGACCGGCCAGGACACGACCGGCGCTACGCCATCGATGCTACAAAGCTGCAATATGAGCTGGGATGGACGCCGGATGAGACCTTCGCTACAGGTCTGAGAAAGACAGTTTCCTGGTATCTTAACAATGAGGCTTGGAGTCAAAGGGTAATGGATGGCAGTTACCTCGGTGAGCGCTTGGGGCAGGGATAATGTCGGATAAACAGGTTAAAAAGGGTATTATTCTGGCCGGTGGTTCGGGTACTCGTCTTCACCCACTTACGCTGACGATCTCGAAACAGCTGTTACCCGTCTATGACAAGCCGATGATCTACTACCCCCTTACTACACTGATGTTAGCGGGTATCAGAGAAATTCTTATCATCACCACACCCCAGGATGCCGCCTTGTTCAAGGGGCTGCTGGGTAATGGTAGTCAGTGGGGGATAACCATCCAGTATGCCGTACAGCCGGAGCCCGGAGGATTGGCGCAGGCCTTTATCATTGGAAGGGAGTTCATCGCTGGCGAGCCTTGTTGTTTGATTCTTGGCGACAACATCTACTATGGACATGGCTTGGTGGAATCACTGAAACGTGCTGCTTCGATGACCTGCGGGGCCACGGTTTTTGGTTACTGGGTCAAGGATCCGGAACGCTATGGCGTGGTTGAGTTTGATCAGGATGGCCAGGTAATCGGTATCGAGGAGAAACCGGATGATCCAAAGTCCAACTATGCGGTTACCGGACTCTATTTCTATGATGAGCGGGTTACTGAACTGGCGGCCTCGCTGAAGCCATCTGCGCGCGGCGAACTGGAGATCACAGACCTCAACAAACTCTATCTCGACCAGGGTTCGCTGCAGTTGGAGAAGATGGGGCGCGGTATCGCCTGGCTCGATACCGGGACCCATGAGAGTCTCATTCAAGCCAGTAATTTTATCGAGACTATTGAATTAAGACAGGGTTTGAAGATAGCCTGCCCAGAAGAGATAGCATTCAGTCAGAACTGGATCGATATCGAAGCGCTAAAGCGAATGGGCAATGCACTAAGCAAGAATGGTTATGGGCAATATCTGCTCAGCTTGTGTGAGAGAAAGATGTAGCTATGGAAGTGACACCTACAAAGATACCAGAAGTAGTACTGCTGAAGCCCCGGCGTTTTGGTGATCAACGGGGATGGTTTATGGAGAGCTGGCAGGCTGAACGTTATGAACAACTGGGCATACCCACGGGTTTTGTGCAGGATAATCAGGCCTATTCCCAAAAGGGCGTATTACGCGGCCTGCATATCCAGAATCCCTATGGCCAGGGCAAGCTGGTGCAGGTTATCCGCGGCGAGGTCTTCGATGTCGCCGTGGATGTACGTCAAGGATCTCCCTGGTTCGGTCAGTGGGTTGGCGTACACTTGTCGGAAACAAATCATCATCAACTCTATGTGCCGATCGGGTTTGCCCATGGCTATCTGGTATTGAGTGAGGATGCGATCTTCACCTATAAATGCACTGACTACTATCATCCGGAAACGCAGTTTTCCATACGCTGGGATGATCCACAGATTGGTGTCGAGTGGCCGGGGGCGGTAAGTCCGGTACTGGCGGAAAAGGATCGTGACGCTCCGTTGTTGAGCGAGATTCCCGAGCAACAGCTGCCGCTATATCAATCCAGCAGGAAATCGATAGCATGACTGTGGATAAGCCGAAGGTCCTTCTGCTGGGTAGCGATGGTCAGGTTGGCTGGGAGTTGCAGCGTACGTTGGGTGTCATGAGCGAGGTTGTCAATACGACTCTCTCCGGAAAGGGTGGCTTACCGCTGGATCTGTTGGACGCCAATGCCGTCACCGCAACTGTCAGGCAGATACAACCAGATTTCATCATCAATGCAGCGGCTCACACGGCGGTCGACAAGGCTGAGACCGAAGTCGATCTCTCCCGCCGGTTGAATGCAGAGGCACCTGAACTGCTCGGCCAGCTGGCTGCGGAACTGGGTGCCACAGTGGTTCATTACTCAACCGATTTTGTCTTTTCCGGTGATAGCGGCCGGCCCTACAGGGAAGAGGACGAGGCTGTGCCGCTCTGCGTCTATGGTCAGACCAAGCTGGAGGGCGAACAGCGACTCCTGGCGACTGGTGCCGACGCCCTGGTATTGCGTACCAGCTGGGTGTATGGCAACTACGGCCACAATTTCATGCTGACCATGATGCGTCTATTCAAGGAGAAAGGGCAGCTCTCGGTGGTAGACGATCAGATCGGCGCACCTACATGGAGCCGCATGATTGCGGAAGCCACAGCGCAGATCGTTCATCAACTGCGCATGACTGCCAAGGAGACTGTCCAGCCACAGGGGACCTACCATCTGACTGCTGCCGGAGAAACCAGTTGGTACGACTTCGCCACGAGCATATTGGATCTGATGGGCGGTTCCTGCAACATTCAACCTATTTCGACGGATAACTATCCGACACCGGCGAGACGCCCAGCATACTCTGTGCTCGACAATACCAAGTTGAAACGGACATTTGGTCTGCAACTGCCCAATTGGCGGGATTCCTTAAAACAGTGTATGGCTGATCGATCAACCTGATCGGTCACGAAGAGTAAACGACGACCAGGCCGCCCGGCTTGGGTGCAGGATGGACGATCAGTTGACCTGTTTCTTTTCCGGGTTATTTTTGTTGATTAAATATCCTATGAATTCATAATGTTACGATGTTTTGTTTGTGCCGGGGCACAGTATATAAGTCATTGCTCGACATCGTGATGGCATGAGACAATAGGCCGACTACCCGTTGTTGGAAAATTGCATGCCCAGGGATTGTTAAACGGATGTATGAAAAGTTTTACGGAATAATCGAGAAGCCATTCAGCTTACTACCGGATCCCAGTTTTTTGGTATTGGGGGAAAAGCACAGCGCGGCATATACCGCATTGGAGTATGGCCTGGTCAGTCAGGCTGGCTTTACCGTGGTTACAGGAGAAGTGGGCAGTGGTAAGACCACCCTGATTCGCCATCTGCTCAACCAGCTTGACGAGGATACCACGGTCGGGCTCGTCAGCAGCAGCCATCACGAGATGGGTGAGCTGCTGCAGTGGCTGCTCTTCGCATTCGACCTCGATTACAGAGAAACACAAAAGGTAGGCCGGTACGATCTTTTCACCCAGTTTCTCATCGACCAATACGCCAATAAAAAACGCACTGTATTGATCATAGATGAAGCACAGAATCTTCATCCTGAAGTATTGGAAGAGCTGCGCCTGCTATCCAATATCAATGCAGACAAGCACCAGGTGTTGCAGATAATCCTGGTGGGACAGCCGCAGCTTCGGGTATTGCTTAAACACAAAGACCTACTCCAGTTTCAGCAGCGCATTTCTGTGGATTACCATCTTCAGGGGCTCAATGAAGAGGAGACACGGTTCTATATCTTTCAGCGCCTGAAATTTGCCGGGCGTAACAAACCGCTTTTCACCCGCAATGCGATAAACCTTATCTATCAAGCCAGCGACGGTATACCTCGCGTCATCAATACCCTTTGCGATACAGCGCTTGTGTATGGATTTGCCGATCAGAAATCTCTGTTGGATAGTGCACTGGTCGCCAAAGTATTGAAGGACAAACATGCTGCCGTAGAATATCGTAGCGATACTCCTGAAGATATGCCCGATGCGCGAGAGTCTTATCCGTTTAATCAACAATCATCCAAGGCAATAGAACATCAAAAACCTGTCGCCAATGCCAAGGAACATAGGGTTACCAACTTCAACCGTGAGTCGGCAAAACTGCTTTTTAAAAAATTTTACAACGAGAAATAGCATCCGCATCAGACTGTGATAAGCTGCTGATTGGCTATATAGACTGAAGGTCTATCCCGTATTCCTGGAAATCACCTAATATTTCTTACTCATACTCTTAATTTCTCAGGCTGAGTAACTATACGATAGTTATGAATAAAAAAAATCTCTCTATCGCTACTCTGATGGAGCAATCAGGTGTGAAGTTTGGGACCAGTGGCGCCCGTGGCCTGGTCGATGCCATGACGGATCGGGTCTGCTTTGCCTACACCTGTGCCTTTCTAGACTACCTGAATACTGAGGGACTGATAGCTACAGGTGATCCCGTGGCTTTCGCAGGGGATCTCCGGCCAAGTACGCCAAGGATAATGGCTGCCGTATGCAAGGCGGTCATTGAGCGTGGCTACATACCCATAAACAGTGGCTTCATACCCTCGCCGGCGGTGGCTTTGTTCGGTCTGAAACGGGGCATAGCGACCATCATGGTGACCGGCAGCCATATCCCTGATGACCGCAATGGCATCAAGTTCAACAGACCGGATGGAGAGATTCTGAAACAGGATGAAGCGGGGATTCGTCAACAGCGGATTGAGCTTGATGAGGCTCTGTTTGATGGGGATCGATTTTCAGAATCCCAGCAATTGCCGGAAGCGGATAATTCGGCCAAGGAACACTACATAAAACGCTATCTGGATTGTATCGGCAGTGATGCGCTGTCGGGTCTATCCGTTGGTGTGTATGAACACTCGGGTGTGGCCCGTTCATTATTGGTGCAAATACTTGAGGGAGCGGGTGCAAGCGTCGTCCGTCTGGGATACTCCGATAACTTTGTACCCGTGGACACTGAGGCCATCAGATCCGAGGATGTCGTATTGGCCAGGCAGTGGTCCCGGGATCATGCCCTCGACACCATCGTATCCACTGATGGTGATGGTGACCGTCCCCTGATAAGCGATGAACTGGGACAATGGTTGCGTGGCGATGTGGCCGGTATTCTATGTGCCGATTACCTGGAAGCCGGTTGGGTTGTAACCCCGGTAAGCAGTAACAGCGCGCTTGAGTTATCGAATAAATTCGCCGGTGTGATACGTACACGAATAGGATCGCCCTTTGTCATCGAGGCGATGCAGTCGTTGTTGCAGCAGGGACGGAAGGCGGTGGTGGGCTATGAGGCTAACGGAGGATTTCTCACGGCTGACAGCCTGCTGCTGAATGGCGGCGAACTTGCACCGCTGCCGACACGTGATGCCGTGATTGTCATCCTGGGCATTCTGCTGCAGGCAAGACAACAAGGTTTAAGCATATCGGAGTTGATGCGCCAACTGCCGCCACGTTTTACCTACAGTGATCGGTTAAAAGCGTTTCCCACTGAACTCAGCCAACGTATGCTGGCTCGTTTTCAGACGGGTGATTTCGCTGCCGATGTTCGGGCCGTTGAGGAGGAGTTTGATGCCATTTTCGGCCGCGTTTCGAGAATAGACCATACCGATGGCGTGCGTATTGCCTTTTCCGATGGTGATATCGTGCACTTGCGGCCATCTGGGAACGCCCCTGAAATGCGCTGTTATACTGAATCTGTCAGTGAGGCGCGAGCACAAGAAATGAATAAAACCTGTATAGACCTTCTCGAAGGTTGGAGAACACGATGATTATCCCTGTCATATTATCAGGTGGATCGGGAACCCGGCTTTGGCCCCTCTCCAGAAGTGCCTATCCAAAACAGTTTATCCCCCTTACAGACGAGAAGTCCCTCTTCCAACAGACGTTGCAGCGTATGTCTGGCGTACCTGGTGCTGGGGATGCGCTAATTGTCTGTAATGAAGAGCACCGCTTTATGGTCGCGGAACAGATGCGTCAACTCGATATAGCGTCGCTTGGTATCATGCTGGAACCGATCGGTAGAAATACCGCACCTGCTATCGCCTGTGCCGCACTTCATGCCTTATCAAAGGACCAGGATGCTGTGCTGGTGGTGACGCCTTCCGACCATGTGATCAGAGATAATGAGCGATTCGTAACGGCGATGTCGCAAGGATTACAGAGTGTGGATGACGGTAGCCTGGTGACTTTCGGTATTGTGCCCGATAAACCTGAAGTCGGTTACGGCTACATCCGCAAGCAGGATGCATCCTTATCTTCCGGGGCCTTCCCTGTCGCGGAGTTCGTTGAGAAACCCGACCTGGAAACGGCGAAAGGTTATCTGGCATCGGGTGATTATTATTGGAACAGCGGGATGTTCGTATTCCGGGCCGATGCCTATCTGCAAGAGCTGAAACAGTTCCATCCAGATATCCTGCAGGCTGCCACACAGGCCTGCGAGCTTATAAAACCCGATATGGATTTTCTGCGTCTCGACAAGGAGGCGTTTACCGCCTGTCCCTCTGAATCGATCGACTATGCAGTTATGGAGAAGACAGAAAAGTCCGTGGTCGTTCCCATGGACGCCGGTTGGAGCGATGTAGGGTCATGGTCGGCATTGGCCGATGTCTCGGTCGAGGAGGGCGACAACGGCAATGTTGTTCAAGGTGATGTGCTGATAAAAGGGGTCAGCAACAGCTATTTGCGCAGTGAGAATCGCATGATCGCCGGCATCGGCCTCGACAATGTTATCGTCGTCGAAACTGCCGATGCGGTCCTGGTGGCGGATAAATCTCATGTCCAGGATGTGAAGCAGATTGTAGAGGAGCTGAAATCCTCGGGAAGATGCGAGTACATCAGTCATGTCAGGGTATATCGACCTTGGGGAAATTATGAGACGGTGGATGAGTGCGATCGATTCAAGGTCAAGCGTATTGTAGTCAATCCGGGCGCCAGCCTTTCGCTGCAGCAACACCATCATCGGGCCGAGCATTGGGTAGTCGTCAAGGGAACGGCGCAAATCACGAAAGGAGAGAAGGAGATCTTACTGACAGAGGATCAGTCGGTTTATATCCCGTTAGGCACCAAGCATCGTTTGACCAATCCCGGTTTGATTCCCCTTGAGATCGTAGAGGTGCAGACAGGCAGTTATCTGGGTGAGGACGATATCGTCAGATTTTCGGATGAATATGGCAGGGACAACTGCTGATGCATTCGCTCATGGCCTGCGATCATGGTACGTTGATAATATTTCCTCATTACAAATTACTTATATCCTAATCCGTCATAAGTCACAGAGACCGCTTTCCAGAATAAAAGTGGCCATTCGCAAGTAAATGAGAAGTGATAATTGGCTTGTTTATGGCATCGCGCATTGCCCGCATGCTTAAGTCAGGGTGAGGCGCGCGGTACTGTGTGAAATTAATCACAAAATTACTTCTTTGCCCCAACACTGATATTGAATCTTCAGCAAATCTTAATATTTGTTTAGTAGTTTCAATCCCGCCTGATGTACGAGAAAAGACTACCTGGAGGCGAATATGAACTACGTAAAACTCTTCGCTATCTCGTCTGATGATCGACGTGACTACTATGAAAAAAAGATCTCTGAGCACACGCCGCCGATTAACGAACACGACAGGGAAATGATTCGTATGTATCAGCGTTTTCTGGATGTGAACAAACTGGAGAATGTACTGATCAGCCATCACTGATCTGTCAATTCACATGATTGCAGTTCACCTTGTTATCGTGCTGATTACGACGGACTAAATGGTAAGTTAGTGGCTGAGCGGGTGAGTGTGATATTCGGAACTTGTGCGGCATTTGGCGGAATATCCGATTGATGGTCACGGGTATTCCTGTCATTAGCCTCATGGTTTATGAAAGATAGCACGGTTGATTACACCAACCATACAACAAAGACAGGTGTTGTCCCTTGGGTTGATGGATTATTGAAGGGTATGTTGAGATCGTCCCGCCTGGACCATTGAGGCATGATGCTGGACCATCCGCCAGCCACTCTCGAATTTTTGATAGACATTGGTGGCTAATATCAATGCGTATGCCTCTTCGCCGGTTGAAACCTCCTCGGTCACAAGGTGTACCGCCAAGTCGTCCGAGAGCACAGTTTTAACCACTTGGTATCTTATTTCTGGACACTGTGCACCACTAAAGATATTCGACCAGCTACGCACTACCTTTTCATGGCCGACAATTGCGCTGCCCCCCGGGTGGATGCAGACCACGTCCCCATCGGCCCATAGTGCCGCCATCAATTGCTGATCACAACGCATAAAGGCCTCGTAATAGATGATCTCAGCCTCATCCGCCGTCCCCAGTTCCAGTTTATTGCCTATCATGATCTGCCTGCATGTGTACTGTGTACATCCTATTGTTTATAAAGAAATATCGCTCGATAGAACTCAGCGCCTTCTGCGAAACGCATGGGCAACCCGGCTAGTGACTATTGGATAATTGCAAACAGGCTGTTGCCATTCTGAAATCGTTGATGGTTTAATCGAGCCATTGTCGGAGAGTCATCCGCATAGAGAGCTGTACGTCGTTATACGTGGCGGCATTCAAGTCATTAACCGATTTGCCCTTACGGATGATCACAACAATCCTGTAATCACGAGTGTCTTTCTCGAAAAAACGCCACTGACGTATGCTGGATGCCAGTATAATGCGGGGCAGTTCCAATGGACTGTGTAGCACAAAATATAAAGACAAAAAAACCCGTATTATACGGGTATATGGATGTTATCGATTATATGTAGATAGTGATTTGGTGGAGGCGGGCGGATTTGAACCGCCGTCCGCGAGTCCTCTGCCTAGAGTTCTACATGCTTAGCCCTGTCTATTGTGTTTAGCCGGTCACTACCCGATGGGCAGGGTATGTGGCAAGCGATCCCGGTAAGGTTTTAACATCTCCGCCCCGGACGAGCTTCAATGCGATCCTATGAGATATGACGCCTGAAAAGCTGGACGCATAGGCACGGCTCCAGTCAGACGGCACCCTACTGGGTATTAAGCAGCGAGTGCGTAGTTGTCGTCGTTGGCAACTATAAGTTTGCAGTTGGATTTACGAGGTACTCTGCGCCTCGGCATGCACTATAGGTTTTGCAACCCCCGTCGAAGCCTACGTCGCCCCCATACGGTTCAGTGAATAGACATTATATGTTAATGATTAGTTCCTTGTATACCAGGGCCTGATAACAGATCTTAGCCTTTCTTGAACAGGCGCTCCTTTTCCCTTTTCCAGTCGCGATCTTTTTCAGTGGCGCGCTTATCGTGCATTTTCTTGCCCTTGGCGAGGCCGATTTCCAATTTGGCCAAACCCTTTTTCCAATACATGGCTGTGGGAACCAGGGTGTAGCCTTTGCGTTCAACCAGGCCGATTAGCTTGTTCAACTCACTGCGGTGGAGCAGCAGTTTCCTGGTACGGGTCGGATCCGGACGGATATGTGTGGATGCGGTGCTCAGCGGGACGATATGAGCGCCAAACAGGAAGGCTTCACCCTCTTTGATGGTGATGTAGCTCTCCTTGATCTGTACCCGGCCTTCACGCAGGCTTTTTACTTCCCAACCCTGCAAGGCGATACCAGCTTCATAGCGCTCTTCGATGAAAAAGTCATGGTTTACTTTTTTGTTAAGCGCGATTGTGGCGCCGCCGGGATTTTTCTTTTTCGCTTTTTTGGCCATGCGCTCATTTTAATCGTGACGGGGGGTTCTCACCAGAGGCGGCTTGTTAAACGATGGTATTTTACGGAAAATGATGCACTTTCATGCGTATGGCATGGTGTTGATTGTGCGTTATATCCGATAGACAAGGCGGGTTTCATGGCTGAAAGACAATCCATCCACGGTCAATGGTCCTCGAGACTGATATTCATTCTTGCTGCAACCGGTTCGGCCGTTGGGCTGGGTAATGTCTGGAAGTTCCCCTACATAACGGGTGAAAACGGCGGTGGCGCATTTGTCATCATCTATCTGCTTTGTATAGCTGTCGTGGGTATCCCCATCATGATGGCGGAAGTCATGCTGGGTCGACGGGGCAGGCAGAGCCCCATCAACACCATGACCACACTCAGCGTTGAAGAGGGTGCCAGCAGGGAGTGGTCTCTGGTCGGATGGAGCGGTGTGCTGGCCGGTTTTTTGATCCTTTCTTACTACAGCGTGATAGCCGGATGGGCGCTTGCATATGTCATCAGAGCGGCCACCGGGGGATTCGACGGGGTGGACGCAAGTGGTGTTCAGAACCTGTTCAACGGCTTGGTGGGGGATCCCGAACGGCTCATGGCCTGGCACACACTGTTTATGCTGATGACCATGTTCGTGGTGGCCAAAGGGGTTAAGGCCGGCCTGGAAAAGGCCGTGACCTACCTGATGCCCGCGCTCTTCATGTTGCTGGTCGTGCTGGTCGGTTACGCCATGAATACCGGCTTTTTTACCCAAGGCCTCGATTTTCTGTTCACTCCCGATTTCTATAAATTGTTGCACAGCTGTCAGGTTGTGGATGGCGTGGAACAGTGTGAGGTAAGCGGCAGTCCCATACTGGTTGCCATGGGACATGCCTTTTTCACCCTCAGCCTGGGTATGGGGGCGATCATGGTTTATGGCTCATACATGCCGAAAAAGGCCTCGATAGCCGGCTCGGCGATCTTGATTGGCCTGCTCGACACCCTGGTGGCATTGGTGGCCGGAATGGCCATATTCCCAATCGTATTTGCCAACGGTCTGGAGCCGGGTGCTGGCCCGGGGCTGATTTTTCAGACCCTGCCCATCGCATTCGGCGCCATGCCCGGTGGGCAGTTTTTTGGCACGCTCTTCTTTGTGCTGCTTGTGTTTGCGGCCTGGAGTTCGGCTATCTCGCTGATTGAACCCGCTGTCGCCTGGCTGGTCGAGAACCGCAATATGACCCGGATCAGGGCAGCTGTGTGGCTGGGTCTGGTGACATGGGTATTAGGGCTTGGCACTGTTTTCTCGTTCAATATCTGGTCAGATGTCAAATTTTTCGACAAGACCTTCTTCGACCTGCTCGACTATCTGACGGCCAATATCATGCTGCCTCTGGGCGGTTTGCTGATTGCGATATTCAGCGGCTGGCTGATGAAGAAGGCGTCCAGCAAGGATGAGTTCGCCATGCGGCCTGTCGGTTACAAGATCTGGTGGACGCTTATTCGATATATCTCACCCTTGGCGGTGATCGTGGTCTTTCTCAACGCCATAGGAATACTCTGAAGGTGCCTGTTGTCAGTAAGAGCGCCCTGGTGCTTCACTCCGCACAAGAGATGTACGATTTGGTCTGTGATTTCGAGTCATACCCGGATTTCCTTCCCTGGTGCAGCGACAGCCGGTTGATCTCCCGCTCAGCTGAAAGGCTGTGTGGCGAACTCGAGGTCTCCCGGGTTGGCATACGACAGCGTTTTGCCACCTGTAATTATTTGGTAAAAAACGAAAAAATGGATATTGAGCTTTTGGAAGGCCCGTTTCGCAAGTTGCATGGCGGGTGGCAGTTTACCGAGCTCCAGCCCGGGGCCTGTAAAGTGGAGCTGTTGCTGGAGTTCGAGTTCGCCGGAAAACTGATCGATGCCGCGTTCGGCCGTGTTTTCAGTCAGGTTGCCAATTCCCTGGTAGATGCCTTCTGCAAACGTGCCGACCAGGTCTATGGGAATGGTGTGAAATGATATTTGAAGTTGCGTTTGGCAGGCTTGATGAACAGGCGCTATTGTCGGTCGAATCGGCAGAGCCATTAACGGCTAGACAGGCCATTGAAACCTCTGGAATCCTGGAGATGTTTCCGGAGATCGATCTCGATACAAACAAGATTGGGATCTTTGGCAAGGCTGCAAAACTCGATACGTTACTGGCTGAGGGTGATCGGGTGGAAATCTACCGGCCTTTGATCGCAGACCCGAAAGAGGCCCGCAAAAAGCGTGCGGCGGAAGGGAAGACGATGCGCAAAGGTGGTGGGGAGAAAAAGTAGAGCTTCGGCTAGGTGGCTTCCGACTAAAGAAGACAAATCATTGCGAATAAACCGCAATGAGAGAATCATGTTTGTCGGGATTGAAGCCTGTCGGAATTGAGTGTCGCCAGGATCGGGACTACTCGTCGCCGCCGAAACCCAGCGAGCGCCAGAGTCGCTCCAATATACCCAGATCACCATCGTAATCAGGCACACTCACCAGCAGTTCTATTTTCTCCTGGTTGGATTCACTGTCGCTGGCGGGTTCGATGTCTCCACCGAAATGAGACAGCCGGTCACCTTCGAAATAGAGGCTGTAGTGCTTGATCTCCATGGGTTCGTTACGCCGCTTGACGGAGAACAGATAGTCCCAGCGCTGTTGATGAAAGACATCGACCAGCATCGGTGTGCCGAGGGCGTATCGCACCTGGCGTTTGCTCATGCCGGGTTCCAGCAAGGCAACCATCTCGGGTGTGACAATGTTACCTTGCTCGATATCCGGTGAGTGGACCAGGGAGAAGTTCTCCCAGGAGCTGCAGCCTGCGAGTATGGGTAGCAGTGAGAAAATGATGATGAGAATCTTTTTCATTATGAGTACAATCTGGATGAAGCCACAATATTAACGCATTCACAGCGAATCAGCAGCCCTGTTTTTTGTGGCTGGAGAACTTGGATGGATAACCAGGATATACGCAAAGCCGGTCTCAAAGTCACGCTTCCCAGGGTCAAGATCCTGGAGTTGCTTGAAAACTGTGATCAACGCCATGTCAGTGCTGAAGATGTCTATAAGCTACTCCTGGACAAGGGTGAGGAGATCGGCCTGGCTACCGTCTACAGGGTTTT
Source organism: Candidatus Thiodiazotropha sp. (assembly GCA_040791665.1). Classification (GTDB taxonomy): domain Bacteria; phylum Pseudomonadota; class Gammaproteobacteria; order Chromatiales; family Chromatiaceae; genus Thiodiazotropha. The sequence continues at coordinate 149,416 of JBFNNX010000031.1, forward strand.
GACACAATTTGAGAGCGCAGGTTTGGTTACGCGTCACAATTTCGAGGGTGGCCATGCGGTGTTTGAACTCGACAGGGGCGGTCATCACGATCACTTGGTCTGCGTGGTCTGTGGCAAGGTCGAGGAGTTTATCGATCCCACCATCGAGAAAAGACAGCACGAGATCGCTAAAAAACATGGCTTCGAGATGGTGGATCACTCGCTGATCATCTATGGCCACTGCGGTAATCCCAAGTGTAGTGTGGAATGAGTGGTCCCGGGGCCTATCGGAGGTGTCTCAACAGGCCCTGGCTAGTTTGGTTCGGATGCCAGGTTTATCATCTCCTGGGCATGCGCCAGGGTCTGCTCCGTAATCTGAACGCCTCCAAGCATACGTGCGATCTCCTGAATCCTCTCCTCCTCCTGAAGTTTGGCAATCACGGTCCAGGTGGTCTTTTTTCGCGTCGTCTTCTGTACCTGGAAATGGTGCATGGCCTGGGCGGCAACCTGAGGTAGATGGGTGACACAGAGAATTTGCCGGTTGGCGGCAAGGGTACGTAACATCTGACCGACGATCTCAGCTACGCCGCCACCGATACCGACATCCACCTCATCGAACACCAGGGTGGGGGTCGAGCCGTAGCGGATGGTAGCTACCTGAATGGCGAGACTGATCCGGGAAAGCTCGCCGCCTGATGCGACTTTGCTTAGTGGCTGCAGTGGCATGCCCGGATTGGCGGAAACCATAAACTCCACCTGTTCGAACCCGTTGGCAGCGGCGCGGTCTTGCTGCAGTTCATGAAGTGAGACCTTAAACCTGCCTCCGGGCATACCGAGTTTTTGCATCGCCTGCGTGATTTCGTCACTGAGGCGTCCAGCCACATCTTTACGTTTTGTGCTGAGTTTTTTCCCCAATTCCCGATAGGCCGAGCGTTGTTGATCCACGATCTGGGTCAGTTCCGCCAATTCAATCTCACTGTTTTCCAGTCGCTTCAGATCCTCCTCGATCTCGGACAGCTTGTCTGCCAACTGTTGCGGTTTGACGCGATATTTGCGCGCTATATCGTGAATCGCGCTCAACCGCTCCTCCAGCTGCTGCAAGCCTGCGGAATCGAGCTCCATATCATTCAGATAATTGCGCAGAGACGTCAGGGTTTCATCCACCTGGATCAGGGCACTGTCAAGCATCTGTTGCGCTTCGCCAAGGGTCTCGTCAAGCTGCGCCGCTTCAGAGAGACGCTCCACATAGCTGGAGAGTCTGCTGCGCATGTCCTGCTGTTCTTCATCCAATCCGTTGATGATGGCTCTGCAGGTGTCGCCCAACTGCTCCTGATGACTCAGTCGCCTGTGCTCATGCTCCAGGTTGACCCATTCGCCGCTGGAGAGATTGAGGCTGTTCAATTCATTGGCCTGATATCTCAGCAGATCGAGGCGGGACGCCCGCTCCTCTGCCGTGTCGGTCAGGGTCTCGAGCCTGTTCAGTTCCGATTCATAGCGTCGATACTGCCACGCGACCTGTTGCGCCAGGTCGAGCAGTCCACCATAGGCATCCAGCAATCTGCGCTGGTGGCTGTTCTTGAGCAGGGATTGGTGGGCGTGCTGTCCATGTATCTCCACCAAGTGGGAACCCAACTCCTGTAACTGTTGCAGGGGAACATTGCGGCCATTGATGTAGGCTTTGGAGCGACCCTGCCGATTGAGGCTGCGGCGCAGGATGCACTCATCAGCTTCGTCAAGCTCCTGTTGTTTCAGCCATTCAGATGCTTCTGGTAGATTTTTCAAGTCGAAGAGTGCGGTTACTTCAGTGCGATCGCTGTCAGCCCTGATCAGGCTGTTGTCAGCACGTTCGCCAAGGGCCAGCCCCAATGCATCGATCAATATCGATTTCCCGGCCCCTGTTTCGCCCGTAAGTGCGGTCAAACCATCCAGCAGTTCAAGCTCCATACTGGATACTATCGCCAGGTTGCGGACCTGTATCTCAATCAGCATCGATTACTTTTCGGGTTTTCCGACCAGCCCAATTTGGCGCGCAGAATACTGTAATAGTCATAGCCATGTGGATGGATCAGGCGAACCTGGTGCTCAGCCTTGCGAATCCTAATTACCTCACCTGGCATTGCTGGGAAGGTGGCCTGACCGTCACAGGTAATCTGTACATCCTCGGCATGGGCCGGGTGGAGATGAATTTCAATCGTACTGTCACCGTCCACCACAATCGGTCGATTACTCAATGTGTGGGGACAGATAGGCACCATCACCACTGCATTCAACGTGGGATAGAGCAGGGGGCCGCCGCCGGAGAGTGCATAGGCCGTGGAGCCGGTCGGTGTGGAAACGATCAGTCCGTCGGAACGTTGGTCGTTCACCAGTTGATCATCCACGTAGATCTGGAATTCGATCATACGGGCAATATTCCATTTGTGCAGTACCACATCGTTGAATGCGAGGATGTTTTGATGGGGTGAGGATTCGTCACCCATGCCGACCTCGAGCAGGAAGCGGCACTCCTGCTCATAATTACCGTTCAGTATCTCCTCAAGCCGGGTTGTCATCTGGTCGGGTGACAGATCGACCAAAAACCCGAGCCGGCCCAGATTGATGCCCAGAATGGGAATATTCTGACTTGCGAGCACCCTGGCTGCATGCAGCAGTGTGCCGTCACCCCCCACCACGATGACCAAGTCGCTGTGGCTTGCAAGTTCGATCTGAGGGACACTGGTGAGCGGTTTACCCTTCAGTAGGCGACAGGTGTCCTCTTCGAATACCACCTCCCTCTTCTGAGAGAGGAGAAAATCGTAGAGTGTGAGCAGCGTATCCTTGACTGTCGGATCGCCATGCTTGCCGATTAATCCGATCTTTTGGAAGCGTGTGTATATGCTGTGTGGCATCGAATTCAACCGGTATATGACTTGAGCGAATCGGATTTGGCTTGGAAATACACAACGTTAGCATGCCGATAGGGGCAATCCAAGCACCCCATATCCTGTATCGCGGTGCTTGACTACCCAGATGCGAGTTGCTAATTTCCTTATCAATTGGCACTCATTTGGATAGAGTGCTAACAACGGTTCCGGAGATTCCCTTAGGTGGCAAACAAATCGGTCAGTGATAGCGTTGTCAACGAGCGTGCCCAGCATTTCCTCAAGGCGCTGATCGAGCGCTACATACGTGATGGCCAGCCCGTGGGTTCCCGTACACTGGCGAAAGATACCGGTCTTGATCTAAGCCCTGCCACTATTCGCAATGTGATGGCCGACCTGGAGGACATGGGTCTGGTCTCATCTCCCCACACCTCTGCGGGTAGGATACCCACAATTACCGGTTACCGCATGTTCATCGACTCGTTATTGACGGTACAAAATTTAAATAATCAGGAGGTTGAGAGAATACGAAAGGAGCTCATGGTGGGCGGGGATGAGAGTGGTGATGTGTTGAAGTCCGCCTCCAAGCTCCTCTCCGGTGTCACCCATATGGCTGGCGTGGTGACCCTTACCCGCAGGGACAAAAACAATTTTCGACAAATCGAGTTTCTTCCTCTCTCCGATCGCCGCGTACTTGCCATTCTTGTCACCGAAGACGGTGAGGTACACAACCGGATTCTGCATACCCACCGTGACTTCACCAGGGCAGAACTCGATCAGGCAGCCAATTTCCTTAACAAATCCTTCGCCGGCTACGAGATGGAAGTGGTACGTCAGCGTGTATTGCAGCAGCTCAACGATGCACGGGACCATTTTGACCAGGTCATGACCCAGGCGCTGACCATGGCGGGCGAGATGGTCAATGCCAGCGAAAACAAAGAGGACTGTGTCATCGCCGGCCAGACGAACTTGATGGAGTTTGCCGAACTCTCAGGTCTCGAGCAGCTACGGAAATTGTTCGACGCCTTTACCGAAAAGCGGGAGATATTACATCTGTTGGACCAGTTCCTGGATGCCGAAGGGGTGCAAATCTTCATCGGTGAGGAGTCAGGATATCAACTGCTCAATGGGTGTTCAGTGGTCACCGCCCCCTACCAAGTGAATGAAGAGGTGGTCGGTGTATTGGGTGTCATCGGTCCCACCCGTATGAATTATGAGCGGGTCATCCCCGTGGTGGATATCACGGCAAAAATTCTCGGCGCCGTCTTGAAAAAACACTGATCATCCCAATCTGTAGAGGATTACACGCCGCAGGCGGAATCCTAGCTATCTATTTAGAGGTCAAACAAAGTGATTGAAAAGGATCAAGCGCAACACCAAGCAGAAGCCGTAGATGAGGCGGAAGCAGCTGAAATTGAACCGGCAAGCGGGAATGAGGTAAGCGAAGAAGCGGATAGCTCTCAAGAGGATCAACAAGAGCTGACCAAGCTGCTGGAGGATGCGCGGGCCAAGGCGGATGATCACTGGGATCAGCTGATGAGAACCCGTGCGGAATTGGAAAATATCCGTAAGCGTAACCAGCGGGATTTGGAAAATGCGCACAAATTTGCACTGGAGAAGTTCTCTACGGATCTACTTCAGGTGTGGGACAGTCTTGAGCTTGGCCATCAAGCCGCCCAGGATGAGCAGGTCGATGTGGACAAACTGCGTGAGGGCACCGAACTGACCCTGAAACTCCTGGTTGATGTGATGCAAAAGCATGGGATCGAACAGGTCGATCCTGATGGACAGCAGTTCAACCCGGAATTTCATCAGGCTATGTCGATACAGGAGCGCGATGACGTTGCGCCAAATACAGTCGTGGCCGTGGTGCAAAAAGGCTATGTGCTGAACAGCCGTCTGCTGCGTCCGGCGATGGTGATGGTCTCCAAAGCCGGATCCGGGGCAGCGATAGACGAAGAGGCTTGAATCGCAGGCACTTGACCCCACATTAGGGACAGTTAGCAAATAATTACATATTTTCAATACAAGATTTCGGAGACACAAATATCATGGGTAAGATCATCGGTATCGACCTGGGAACCACCAACTCCTGCGTAGCAGTGATGGAGGGGAGTTCCACGAAAGTGATTGAAAACAGCGAGGGTGACCGCACCACGCCTTCCATCATTGCCTATGCCAATGATGGTGAGATCCTGGTCGGCCAGTCCGCCAAGCGCCAGGCGGTGACGAATCCGCAAAATACCCTGTTTGCCATTAAGCGTCTGATCGGAAGGATGTTTAACGACGATGTAGTACAGCGCGACGTGGACATGGTGCCCTACAAGATTGTCAAAGCGGACAATGGTGACGCCTGGGTTGAGGTGAACGGCAAGAAGATGGCGCCGCCTGAGATCTCCGCCAAGATCCTGCAGAAGATGAAAAAGACCGCCGAAGACTACTTGGGTGAGGAGGTGAAGGAGGCGGTTATCACGGTACCGGCCTACTTCAACGACTCCCAGCGCCAGGCAACCAAGGATGCGGGTCGAATTGCCGGTTTGGATGTCAAACGCATCATCAACGAGCCGACAGCTGCCGCGTTGGCCTATGGCATGGACAAAAAGCGGGGAGATCAGACCCTGGCGGTCTATGACCTCGGTGGCGGCACATTCGATATCTCTATCATAGAAATCGCCGAAATCGATGGCGAGCATCAGTTCGAGGTACTCTCCACCAATGGCGATACCTTCCTCGGTGGCGAAGATTTCGATATGCGTGTCATCGATTTTCTGGTGGATGAGTTCAAAAAGGAGCAGGGCTTCGATTTGCGTAACGACCCACTGGCGTTGCAGCGTCTGAAAGAGGCGGCGGAGAAGGCCAAGATCGAGCTCTCATCCAGCCAGCAGACCGATATCAACCTGCCTTATATCACGGCCGATGCGAGCGGTCCCAAACATCTGAGCATCAAGTTGACCCGCTCAAAGCTGGAGTCGCTGGTGGAAGATCTGGTCACGCGCACCATCGAACCCTGCAAGATTGCCCTGAATGATGCCGGGATTACAGCCTCCAAGATCGATGAGGTGATTCTGGTCGGTGGTCAGACCCGGATGCCGAAGGTACAAGAGGCGGTCAAGGAGTTTTTTGGCAAAGAGCCTCGTAAGGACGTCAACCCGGATGAGGCTGTGGCCATTGGCGCCGCGATCCAAGGCGGTGTATTGGGCGGCGATGTCAAAGATGTGCTGCTGCTCGATGTAACCCCGCTCTCCCTCGGTATCGAGACCCTGGGTGGCGTGATGACCAGGCTGATCGAGAAGAATACCACCATCCCCACCAGCGCCTCGCAGGTATTCTCCACGGCGGACGATAACCAGACGGCGGTAACCGTGCATGTCTTGCAGGGCGAGCGCGAACAGGCGGGGGCCAATAAATCCCTGGGTCGTTTCGATCTGAGCGATATCCCGCCCGCGCCGAGAGGTGTGCCGCAGATCGAGGTCAGCTTCGATATCGATGCCAACGGTATTCTCAATGTCTCCGCCAAGGACAAGGCGACCGGCAAGGAACAGTCGATCGTCATCAAGGCCTCTTCCGGGCTGAGTGACGAGGAAGTCAATCGTATGGTCAAGGATGCTGAAGCCCATGCGGATGAGGATCGTAAGTTCCATGAACTGATCGGTGCCCGCAATCAGGCGGATACCATGATTCACGCCACCAAGAAGTCGATGGAAGAGTTGGGCGAGGATAAGCTTGAAGCCGGTGAAAAAGAGGCGATCGAGAGTGCGATCAAGGATCTCGAAGAGGCCATGAAAGGTGACGATAAGGATGCCATCGAAGCGAAGACCAAGGTACTGGCGGAAGCCTCTGGTAAGATGGCGGAGCGGCTCTACGCCCAGAAGGGTGCCGATGCTGAAACGGCTGATGCAGCTGCGTCCGGGGCGGAGGCGTCCTCCGATGCTGCTGGCGATGATGTTGTCGATGCCGAGTTCGAAGAGGTTAAGGACAACAAAAACTAGTCAAGGATACCAGTCCTGCAAACCGCGCATCGGCAGCCAAGCCGATGTGCGGTTTTTGGCGTTATACGGGCAGAAAACTATGGCCTATCGGATGAGTGTTAACGGGCCCTAGTTGCCGGCATTGCGATAGCTGGACGTATGATGTATGTCAACAATTAACAGTAGTAAAAGATAAGACCATGGCTAAACGTGATTATTACGAAGTTTTAGGCGTCAACAAGAATGCCAGTGAGGCCGATATTAAAAAGGCCTACAGACGTCTCGCCATGAAATATCATCCGGACCGCAACACCGGGGATGCTGCCGACGGGGCAGAAGAAAAATTCAAAGAGGCCAAGGAAGCCTACGAAATATTGACCGATGCGCAGAAGCGGGCGACCTACGACCAGTTCGGGCATGCAGGTGTCGATCCCGGCATGGGGGGTGGTTTTAGCGGTGGTAGCGCCAATTTCTCAGACATATTCGGTGATGTATTCGGAGATATATTCGGTGGAGGACGTGGCGGCGGTGGAGGCTCACGCGTGCATCGTGGCGCCGATCTGCGTTACAACCTGCAACTCTCATTGGAGGACGCGGTAGCGGGAACCACAGTCAAGATCAGGGTGCCGACCCTGGTGAAGTGCGATGCCTGCGCCGGCAGTGGTGCCCGGAAAGGTTCAACCCCAAAGACCTGCGATACCTGTGGCGGCCATGGTCAGGTACGCATGCAACAGGGTTTCTTCTCTGTTCAGCAGACCTGTCCACGCTGTCACGGCAAAGGTACCATGATCGAGGATCCCTGTCCTAGCTGTCATGGGCAGGGGCGTGTACAGGAGCACAAGACGCTGTCGGTCAAGGTGCCGCCAGGGGTCGATTCCGGTGACCGTATTCGCCTGGCCGGTGAAGGCGAGGCAGGGGAACATGGCGGTCCTCCCGGTGATCTCTATGTACAGGTTGCCGTGAAACCTCACGAAATCTTCAGTCGCGAGGATAATCATCTCTACTGTGAAGTGCCTATCAGCTTCGCGGTGGCTGCCTTGGGTGGCGAGCTGGAGGTACCCACATTGGACGGCAAGGTGATCCTGAAGATTCCGGCGGGGACGCAGACAGGCCGCCTGTTCCGCATGCGAGGCAAGGGGGTCAAGCCGGTACGGGGTGGCCCTATGGGTGATCTGATGTGCCGGGTCTTGGTTGAAACGCCGGTTAAACTGACTGCCGAACAGGAGGATCTGATCAAGCGATTCGACGAATCCATGAAAAAGGGTGGCGCAAAGCACAGCCCTCACTCCACCAGTTGGGTTGATGGAGTGAAGAAATTTTTTGAAAATATGGGTTTTTAAAGCAGATTTTTCATTGCCATCTATAAAAAACAGAGCAAATCAAAAGGGGCGCATTGGATGACAAAAATCGCAGTTGTTGGCGCGGCGGGACGTATGGGCAGATCCCTGGTGACGGCGGTCAGCGAGGCTGAGGGTCTGGTATTGGGCGCTGCAACGGAGCGCCGGGAGAGTCAGCTGATCGGCCAGGATGCGGGTGAACTGGCAGGAATCGGCCATCTCAGTGTCTCCCTGGTATCGGATTTGAAAACGGTCGTTGAGGATTTCGATGTCGTGATCGACTTTACCGCCCCAGCGGCTACCATGGCCCACCTGGCGATCTGCCGTGAAGCAGGCAGGCGCATGGTGATCGGCACCACCGGCTTGAACGAAGCGGAAAAAAAGTCATTGCTGGATGGGGCCGACGATATTGCGATCGTGTTTGCGCCCAATATGAGTGTTGGGGTCAACCTCAGTTTCAAGCTGGTCGAAATGGCGGCCAAGGTTCTGGGCGATGAAGCGGACGTGGAGATTATCGAGGCCCACCACCGGCACAAGGTCGATGCGCCTTCCGGTACGGCATTGAGACTGGGTGAAGTGATAGCGGATACCCTTGGTCGGGATTTGAGTGAGTGTGCCGTCTATGGCCGTGAGGGTAAGACCGGTCCCCGGGATGGCAAGACTATCGGTTTCGAGACCATCCGCGCAGGGGACGTGGTGGGTGAACACAGCGTCTGGTTCGCCATGGAAGGAGAGCGGGTCGAGGTCGTGCATAAGGCCTCGAATCGGATGAATTTCGCCCGTGGTGCAATCCGTGCTGCAGCATGGGTGATTGATAAGGAGAAGGGGCTTTTCGACATGCAGGATGTCTTGAGCCTGAGATAGCACGTGACGATTTGGAAAAAACCCGGTATCGGTATCTTCCTGATCCTTGTCGGCCTTTTGTCTAGCGGTTGTAGCGACAGCCCACCGAGCCCTGAGCAGCAAATTCGGAATATCCTCAGTGAGGCTGAAGCATATCTCGAAGCGAGGGATCTCTCCTCGGCAATGACCTATGTCGATCCGGATTATAGTGATGAGAGCGGACGGGATTTCAGGACGCTGAAGAGGATGCTGCTAGGCTATTTCATGCGTCACAAATCGATTCACATTTTCTCGACAATTGATCGGATCGATTTGCACTCCGAGAATGAGGCCGAAGTTGTGCTCTTTGCCGGACTCGCCGGGTCTCCACAGGTGGCGGAAATGACACTCTCCCAATGGCGCGGGGAGTTGCTGCGCTTACAACTCCGGTTCATTCGCAGTGATGATGATTGGCTGTTGCGGATGGCACAGTGGCGCCGCGCCACACCGCAGGATATTGCTCTCTAGAGCGGATTAACGGACCTCGCAAAGATACCGATATCTCAATCCCGCCGGCGAAACAATTTTTTCTATGGGCCGGGAAGTCTTTCTCGTCACCGGTTCGAGGGGAAAAGGAGAAAACAGGCCGCCAAGAATGAATCGCCCGGAATCTGGCCCGGAAACTGCATTCATATTGTCGACTGAAAGCGACAACGACAGGTTTAGCCATGGTACAGATAGCACTCATACCCCAGGTACAGGGGGATAAGCTCAAATCCGCTAGCCCCGCAGAAGGGGGCGATCTTGTCACACAGATCAGTGCAAATGGGGGGATTTTAGGGACCACCTTCGATCAGGCCCTTCAGGAACTGCTGATGGCTCAGGATGAAGAGGGTGTACTGTTTTTCTCACTTGCAACGTCAACTGCAGATCCCTTGCAACCTCTGGTAACAACGCCCCGGGATGGCGGGGTATTGCCGTTGCAACTCCAGCCTGACGGCAAACCCTTGCCGCTTCTGATATCCCAACAACAGCCGGTATTGACCGAACCGGCGCTGGAAGGGGCAGCGCAACTGAAACCGCTTCAGTCGCAACCGCAATTGATGCAACCTGAATTCCTCATCCAGCGACTGATCGAGAACGGTCAGCCTCAGCCACTGAAACTGCAGCTGAGTGAAGTGGCTGCACAGCTGACGGAGTCGGGGAGATCTGTTGAGACCACTGGGCAGTTGTCCGCATTATCACTGCAGCTGCCGGTCAATTCATCCGCCGGTATGCGACCATCTATCATCATGCCTCTGGATATTCCCGTCGGTCAGGCGGGATGGGACAGAGCGGTGGGTGAGCGAATCCAATGGATGGTCGGTCAGAACATCCAACAGGCGGAAATCAAGTTGAATCCACCCCATCTCGGGCCGCTGGAGATTAAGGTCTCACTGCAGAATGATCAGACCAGTGTCACATTTGTTGCCACGCAAGCCCCTACACGAGAAGCCATCGAGGCTTCGATACCACGACTGCGGGAGCTGTTTGGTGAAATCAATCTCAATCTTGCCAATGTCGATGTGGGGCAACAGCAGGCAGGTGAATCAGCCCATGACAGGAGAGCAGGGTCTGACGATGACGGCACGATTGGCGGTGATTCGTTGAGTGCTGAACCGACTCCGGCACAGAGCCAAACATGGGTTGTGGGCAGTGACGGTCTTGTGGATACCTACGCTTAACACTTGCCCCTGCACTCTGACCAATGACGACGAAGTCCTCCACTGCGAGGTTACTCGCGGTAATGGTGTGGCTGAAGCGAAAGACAAACTGTCTGACTTCCAAGATATCTCTTCAATCTCGCCAGTTGATAGATTATTAATCGAATAAAAGGGGGTGGGGCCCGTAAAAATATGAAAACACCCACATCTATCCCCCTGTTCTTACATTTTGGCTATTTCAAACTGGACTGCAGTAGGCGAGAATGGTTACCTGAGAGGGGGAACTACGGAACGTCCGATGCGATTCATAAAACTCTTTATAGTGATACTGATCATGATGCTGGGTGCAGTGTTCGCTGTACTCAATGCCGACCCTGTAGAGATTAATTACTATTTTGGTCGTCGGGATCTTCCGCTATCGTTGATACTGACCAGTGCCTTGGGACTGGGTGTCGTTTTGGGTGTCCTGGCCGGAATGGGTAGAGTATTGGGACTAAAACGGGAAATACACTCACTCAAAAGACGCAGTCAAATGGTGAGCGAAGAGGTCAACAACCTTCGTGCCTTACCCTTGAAGGAGCAGTGAGGTTGCAATGTATTTTACGTGCCGCGTCTTCACCCAAGCAGTAGCACCTTATCAACATTACGCCGTCGATGTGGTTGCTGAGGTGGCAAGTGATTGAGCTACTGCTCTTGTTGCTGCCTGTGGCCGCTGCCTCCGGTTGGTATACGGCGCGGCGCGGTATGTCAAGAAAAAAACAGAAGCAGCAACCGCAGATCGCGCCGGTCTATTTCAAGGGCCTCAACTATCTGCTGAACGAACAGCCGGACAAGGCGATCGATCTGTTCATCGAATTGCTGGACGTGGACAGCGATACGGTAGAGACCCATCTTGCACTGGGAAACCTGTTTCGTCGGCGGGGAGAAGTGGATCGAGCCATCCGTATTCATCAAAACCTGATAGCCAGACCCAGTCTGAATCGTGAGCAGCGAGCACAGGCCTTGCTTGAATTGGGCCAAGACTATATGCGGGCGGGCCTGTTCGATCGTGCCGAAAACCTGTTCCTCGAATTGACCGAACTTAAAATCTACAACGAGCAGGCCTATATCTATCTGTTGGAGATCTACCAACAGGAGAAAGAGTGGCAGCGATGCCTGGACGTTGCTGAGAAGATCTCAGTATCCCACTTTTCTTCACTACAAAATGCGGTTGCCCACTTCTATTGTGAATTGGCTGAGCAGATGTTGAGCCAGCAGAATATCTCCGCTGCGGAGGGTTATCTCAAGCGTGCCCAGCAGGTTCAGCGAAATAATGTACGCGCTTTACTGTTGCAGGCCGAGATCGATTATACCCGGGGTGATTGTCGATCAGTGGTTAAGTTGCTGCAGCAAGTCGAGGAGAATGATCCCATCTATCTTTCCGAGGTACTGCCCAGGCTTGTCGAATGCTATAGGAAACTAGGTAGACAACACGAGTTGTTCGAATACCTGCAACAGTTGTATCAGCGTCATCACTGTACGGAAGCGATGATGATTCTCTCTGAGATGATTGTGGAGAAAGAGGGTGAGGGTGCGGCTGTAGACGCGATGCTCAGGCATCTGGAAGAGACGCCTGATCTCAAAGGCCTGGAACGTTTAGTGAGACTGAATCTGCAGCGAAGCGAGGAGAGTCCCAAAGAGGCCTTGGAGGTCCTGCTGATATCCGTGACGAAACTGCTTGAAAAACAACCGGCCTATCAGTGTGATCACTGTGGCTTTACGGCGAAAAAACTGCATTGGCACTGTCCCAGCTGCAAGCGGTGGGGCGAAATAAAACCCCAGCAGGGACTGACGCGAAGCATTAAGGCCAACGCAGTGACATAAAGATCGATCCGATTCCTCGGATTCCGCATACAACCAAAAAGGTGGAATAAACATGAACAGCAGTGATTCCAGGGTCATTGTAGCACTCGATTATCCGCAGCAGGATAGGGCCCTGGCTCTTATCGATCGCTTGGATCCGTCACTTTGTCGACTCAAGGTGGGTAAGGAGATGTTCACACGCCTTGGCCCTTCTTTCGTAGAAGTGTTGAGAAGGCGAGGTTATGAGGTCTTTCTCGATCTGAAGTTTCACGACATTCCAAATACTGTGGCGGCGGCCTGCGATGCGGCGGCTGATCTGGGTGTGTGGATGATGAATTTGCATGCGTCGGGTGGCCGCAGAATGATGGAGGCAGCGCGGCAACGTCTGGAAGCCAGAAGTGATCGACCCTACCTGGTTGCGGTTACCGTCCTTACCAGTTTGACCCGGGAGGAGATCCATGAGATCGGTTTTTCCGGTGATCCCGCGGACAACGTCTCCCGCTTGGCGAGGCTGACACAACAGGTAGGGCTGGATGGTGTTGTCTGTTCTCCCCGGGAGGCTGAAATGTTGCGTAGCGATCTGGGTGATGACTTCCTCCTCGTCACACCCGGTGTCCGCCCCAAGCAAGCGACACAGGATGATCAACGTCGTGTGATGACACCAGTAGACGCGATAAACGCAGGATCGAGTTACCTGGTGGTGGGTAGACCGATTACCGGGTCTGCCGACCCTATCCAGGCTCTGCAATCGATCAATCAGGAGATTGCCAACAACCCGTAACAGGCTAAGGAACCTCTGAGCAATTCAGCGCTTTCTTATGATAGGGGGCCCATTTCAAAGAACCTGTATGTTAGGATGCCGCGTGCCATTGGATATGGTGATTCATCCGAATGCGGGTAATTGAATGAGACGATTTATATAAACATCCATAGGAGTGGTAATGAAAAAGATACGCAAGGCGGTTTTTCCTGTTGCTGGGATGGGTACCCGCTTTTTACCCGCAACCAAGGCCAATCCCAAGGAGATGCTACCGATAGTCGACAAGCCTCTGATTCAATATGCCGCCGAGGAAGCGGAGGAGGCAGGTGTGACATCACTGGTATTTGTTACAGGCAGAAATAAACGTTCCATACCTGATCATTTCGACAAGGCATATGAGTTGGAGAGTGAGTTGAAGGAGGCCGGGAAGAACGTGCTTCTACAGAAGGTGCAGAATGTCCTGCCAGCTGATGTAAGCTGTATCTATCTCAGGCAGGCGGAGGCCCTGGGGCTTGGGCATGCGGTACTCTGCGCGGAAGCGGTGGTTGCGGATGAGCCTTTCGCGGTTATTCTTGCGGACGACTTGATCCGTGGTGCAGATGGTGTTGGCGCTATAGCACAGATGGCCAAGGTTTATGAACGCTATCAGTGCAGCGTGATACTGGTTGAAGAGGTTCCACAGGAGGAGACAGGCAAGTACGGTATCGTGGAAGTGGAAGACGATGATGGCGAGACGGCAACCATGACCTCTATTGTGGAAAAGCCAAATCCGCAGGATGCTCCATCCAATCTCGCGGTAGTCGGTCGTTATATCCTCACACCTCGCATCTTCGAGCTCATCAAGGAGACAGGAAGAGGAGCCGGAGGCGAAATCCAGCTGACTGATGCTATTGCCGAGTTATTGAAGTACGAGAAGGTCAGAGTCTATCGGGTGAAAGGCAAACGCTACGACTGCGGAAGCAAACTCGGTTATCTTGAGGCGACTGTCGAATATGGTTTGTCGCATCAGGAGCTTGGTGATGATTTTCGTAAATATCTCAGTGAGTTATCAAAGGAGTTGTAAGAACAAAGGCCGCATTGCTGCGGCCTTTTCACTACTTGGTACTCCCTAGGGGATTCGAACCCCTGTTACCGGCGTGAGAGGCCAGCGTCCTAACCACTAGACGAAGGGAGCAGTTTCTCACGAAAGGCGGTATTATACTGACTTGGTTGCCAGGCTCAATCACCTGGTTAAAAAAATAGTTCAGTGGTCGTACCCTTGAAACAAGCTGCCAAGTGGCTGAAATCGAAGTTCTCCGGATTGATCAGCAGTTCTACATCCCCTGCCGGATCAGCTAGAAGAGGCTCAGTGATGCCTACCGTCATTGCGCGTGATGATCATACTATCTCACGTGCGAATATCAGCCGAAACGCGATAAGAGTCCTCACGAAGCTAAAAGGTGCCGGTTACGAGGCGTACCTTGTGGGCGGGGGTGTGCGAGATCTGCTGCTTGGCAGGGAACCCAAGGACTTTGATGTGGCTACCAACGCCCTGCCGGAGGAGGTCAAATCGGTTTTCAATAACTGTCGATTGATTGGCAGGCGTTTTAGGCTAGCCCACGTCTACTTCGGACGGGAGATCATCGAGGTTGCTACATTTCGCAGTAACAGACAGCCTGCTCAGGATGGGGAGCGCCAGGTAGAGAACGGCATGATACTGCGTGACAATGTCTACGGCACCCTTGAAGAGGATGCTCAGCGACGGGATTTCACTATCAATGCACTCTACTATGATGTCGGCGATTTTACGGTGATAGATTTCGCCGATGGCATGTCGGATCTTCAGCGTGGTGTGATACGGCTGCTGGGAGATGTGGAGAGTCGATTCAGGGAAGATCCGGTACGCTTGCTGAGGGCCGTGCGATTTGCTTCCAAACTGGGATTTATCGTCGATCCGGAGACTGAATCCCCCATGCAACGATTGGCACCGCTGCTTAAGGATGTACCCTCGGCCAGGCTCTATGAAGAGGTACTGAAACTCTTTCTCGGCGGCTCAGCGTTGGAAACATTTGAGAAGTTGCGCCATTACGGACTGTTCGGGCAGCTCTTTCCCGCGACAGAAGAGGCGCTATCCCATGAAGATCACGATTTTCCCATTACCTTCGTCAATCGTGGATTGAACAATACCGATAAGCGCTTACAGCAGGACAAGTCAGTCACACCAGCCTTCCTTTTTGCGGTACTGCTATGGGAACCGGTAAGGCTTGGTTACGAGTCGCTGTTGGCACAGGATGCTGAGCCGGTGGAGGCTCTGCAGACAGCGGCCAACGATGTCTTGAGTGATCAGCTCAAGCATGTATCCATACCCAAACGGTTCAGTTATCCGATGCGCGATATATGGCAATTGCAGCCACGCTTTCAGCAACGCCAGGGAAAAAGACCCTATCGTCTGTTGAGCCACCCCAGATTTCGTGCGGCATACGATTTTCTACTGCTGCGGGCCGAGGCGGGTGAGGTTGAACCCGAACTCTCGAATTGGTGGATCGAATTCCAACGTGCCAATAGTCAGCAAAAGCAAAAAATGACCGAGCAGGGACGGCGCGGCAGAAGGCGCGGCAGGAAAAGGCGATCCACTAAAAGTAAGAGTAACAACCCGGGCGATGAGTAGTGCCCCGTCGGTTATTGCCTACGTCGGGTTGGGCAGCAACCTGGAAAATCCCACACAACAGGTAGAAACTGCGCTGCAGGAGCTTGCTGCAATAAAGCGCTCGACCTTGCTTGCGTGTTCATCATTGTACAGAACTCGACCGATAGGTCCGCAGAACCAACCAAACTACATCAATGCAGTCGCTTCGTTGACAACCACGCTGGATGCCGAGGAACTGTTGGATCGATTACAGGCTATCGAACAGACCCACCGACGGGTTCGTGGAGGTGAACGATGGGGACCGCGTACCCTCGATCTCGATCTGCTTATGTACGGTGAGGCGATGATCGATACACCACGTCTGCGGATCCCCCACCCTGAGATGGCTGGCAGGGCCTTTGTTCTGCTGCCGCTTAGTGAGATAGTCTCGATCGATATGGATATACCCGGCATGGGTAAGTTGCAGGATCTATTGCTGGCACTGTCGGGAGAGGGTGTTGAACGACTCGATTGAGAGGCCAAACTTTATTGTTGTTGAAGGGCCTATCGGCGTTGGGAAAACCAGCTTGGTGCATCGGCTGGCAAACCATTTTGGCAGCGACATATTGCTTGAAGGCGCGGAAGAGAATCCTTTTCTGCATCGCTTCTATCAAAACCCGCGGGAAGCCGCTTTGCCGGCGCAACTCTATTTTCTGTTTCAGCGTAGTCGACAATGGAACGGTTTATCACAGGGGGATATGTTCCGGCAGCACCTGATCGCGGATTTTATGCTAGAAAAGGATCGCCTTTTCGCACAGATCAATCTAGACCGCGATGAGCTGCAACTCTATGAGCAGGTATACGAGCGTCTCACACTTGAGGCGCCGCCACCGGAGCTGGTGGTCTATCTTCAGGCGCCCGTTGATGTGCTGATGAAGCGTATCAAGCAGCGTGCCCGGCCAGTGGAACGAAAAATCGAGGCGGGTTATTTGCAACAGCTGTGTGATGCCTATGCCGACTTTTTCCACCATTACGACCGTTCGCCACTGCTGATCGTAAATGCGGCAGAGATCAATCCACTGCAGAAAGAGGAGGACTTTCAGCTGCTGCTGGAACATATCTGCGAAAGGGGTGCAGAGAGGCGACGCTATTTGAATCTTACCGGCTTTTCCCTCTGAGAGAGGGCCTATCGGATTAGTGTCAACAAGTCCCAGGGACGCTGTTACTGTAAACTCTTCACGAATCGTGTCAACAAACTATATACTGAGTCCGACTGCCTGGTTTGCCGCAGATTCTAAGCGTTGAGACACTTAACATTGTAGTGATTGTTGGTGTTAACAGACCTGGGTACGAGCCGGTTTTGAGTGAGCTTAGCGAGACAATATGAGTAAAAAAAACATAACCGTCAGAAGTTTGCTGGAGATGAAATCTGCCGGTGAGAAGATCTGTGTATTGACCGGCTACGATGCCAGCTTCACCCGCCTAATTGAAGATGCCGGGGTCGAGGTGATTCTCGTCGGTGATTCACTCGGCATGGTGATCCAAGGGCAGGAAAGCACCTTGCCTGTGACCTTGGACGAGATGATCTACCATACCCGCAATGTGGCGAGAGCCAGGGAAAACACCCTGCTGGTGGCAGATATGCCATTCATGAGTTACCGCTCTCCGAACCTGGCCATGGAATCCGCGGGCAGGCTGATGAAGGAGGGTGGCGCCCATATGGTCAAACTTGAAGGTGGTGCGCCCCAGCTCGAGGCGATTCGCCAGCTTGCATCCCAGGGAATCCCTGTCTGCGGACACCTGGGATTGCTACCGCAATCCGTACACAAGCTTGGCGGCTATCGCGTGCAGGGACGGGAGAAACGGGATGCAAGCCTGATTCGGGAAGATGCCAGGCTGTTGCAGGACGCGGGTATCGATATGTTGGTACTGGAGTGCGTGCCGGATCAGTTGGCTGCACAGGTTGCTACAGAGTTGACCATACCTGTGATCGGCATTGGTGCAGGCCAAGATTGCGATGGGCAGGTGTTGGTGCTGTATGACATGCTGGGCATAAATCCGCATCCACCCCGTTTCGTGAAGAACTTTCTACAATCCGGCAGGACCATCCAAGAGGCACTCAAGGCTTATGTGGATGCCGTTAAATCGGGCGATTTCCCAACGGCAGAACACAGTTTCAAGTGAGGCGCGGGATGGAGACGATTACTGAGGTTGAGATTCTGCGCAAACGCATCGGAAGCTGGCGCAAGGCCGGCGAGATGATTGGATTTGTGCCGACCATGGGAAATCTTCACGAGGGGCATTTGGCGCTGGTCGATGCGGCCAGAAAACGCAGTGATCGGAGTGTGGTGAGCATTTTTGTGAATCCGATGCAGTTTGGCGAGGGAGAGGATTACGAAAGTTACCCTCGCACTCTGGAACCGGATCGGCGCAAACTCGAACAGGCTGGTGTCGATCTGCTTTTTGCGCCATCGGCAAATACCATCTATCCACAGGGGAATCAGGCACAAACCCGAGTCGAGGTGCCCGAACTCTCCGATATTCTCTGTGGCGCCAGCCGTCCGGGCCATTTTATTGGCGTCGCCACTATTGTTTGCAAACTCTTCAACTACGTACAACCGGATATCGCGGTGTTCGGGGAGAAGGATTACCAACAATTGATGGTAATCCGGCGTATGGTTGCCGATTTGGCGATACCTGTCGAAATCCTTGGATTGCCGACTGTGAGGGAGGCGGATGGACTGGCCAAGAGCTCCCGCAACGGCTATCTTTCAACGGATGAGAGAAAGCGTGCGCCAAAACTCTACGAAATACTCAAGGCTACTGCCAAGTCGTTGAAGGAAGGTGAACGAAATTATGCGCTTCTGGAGGCAAATGGCCTCGATCTGCTGCGATCTGCAGGCTTTCGGCCGGACTATTTTACCATTCGTCAGGCGGATGATCTGATGCCTCCCGCCCGTGAAGAACAGGATCTGGTAGTTCTGGCGGCAGCATATATGGGAACTACGCGACTGATAGATAATCTAAATGCTGCATAGCAACAATTTTTTTATTGATAGCTGGGGCAATATTGCGGATAATTGGCCGTTCACTCGTTCGGGCGGTCGCCGGTCGATCTGAACCGGGACGATGGTTAGCATAGACATTCATCCAAGATAGGCACGAAATCCATGCGGCTGACAGTACTTAAGTGCAAGTTACATCGAGCATGTGTGACTCACTCCGAGCTTGATTATGAAGGCTCGTGTGCCATTGATGCCGATTTGATGAAGTTGGCGGGTATCCATGAGTACGAACAGGTCCAGATCTATAACGTGACCAATGGTGAACGTTTTACAACCTACGCCATACTTGCGGAGGCAGGATCGCGCGTGATTTCCGTCAATGGTGCGGCGGCACATAAGGCCGAACCTGGAGATCGAGTCATCATTTGCGCCTATGCCGGCCTAGACAGCGATGAGATGTCCGCATTTAAACCCTCATTGGTCTATCTCGACGAAGAGAACAGGGTAACTGGGACCGGTGACGCAATACCTATTCAGGCTGCTTAGGGGCCTGATAACACTAATCCAAAAGGCTCTGTCGGGACTCTGTTTCGTCCAGCAAGGCAGCATGGGCGACGTGCAGTCGTTCTACATGGCTGAACAATAACGTCGCTGGACGGAATGTCCCAGGCCATCGAGTTGCGTCTGATGAGGCGTCAATCAGTGATGCTCATCGTTCATTTGGTTTGTCCAAGCTTCTTTCTCCGACCCTTGATCGGCGCTTTTTCAGGTGCAACAACAGTCCCAATGGCCTCGAGTTGACAAGCCCCGGCAGCCTGAATTACCAACAGTTAGACCATCCCCATGAAAGCAGACGAAACATCGCAACGGCGAGGGTTGAATCATACGCTTTTCCATAATCGTCGGACTTTTTTACAATTGTTTGCATTCTAATTGCACCGATCGCATGCTCTCTTTTGCAACACATTGAAAATCAAGGCATATAAATAAAATGGCATAGTAATTGCTCAATTAAAGACAGTAGGCAAAGACCTGCATGTATGCACGCGCATAAACAGTGAGTCATTAATTCGTCTTAAAAAAGGTTCTTAGGAGGATCTTTAAATGACTGAATTTGCTGCACGTAAGTTATGCATCGCATATTTTTCGCTGGTAATCCTATCGATTCCACAGATGGGTATGGCATCCATCCTGGTTGTCGCCCCCCATCCCGATGACGATATCATTACTGCTTCAGGTGTCATCGCCGATGCTGTAAATCGTGGTGAACAGGTTACCGTTGTCTTCGTGACCAATGGTGATATATCCGGTGTCGCTCAAGGACTGGTCAGACAATCAGAGGCGGTCAATGCACAGGTCGGATATCTGGGAACAACAGAAAGCGATCTGATTTTTCTCGGCTATCCCGACGGTGGTCTCGACGAGATCTACAGGTTTTATACAGATGAAACCGATGTCTACACGACTGGCTTCGGTCAATCCACTACCTACGGAAACAGAGGGTTGGGTGGAACGGATTATCATACTTTTCGATTCGGCAGCCCGGCCAACTACAATCGCTTCAACATCATCAGTGATTTAGCAAGCATATTCGATACATATCGGCCGGATCACATATTCACTACATCGGAATTCGATAATCACACTGATCACTCCACAACCTATGAGTTGGTTTTATTAGGATTGCAGAACGTCTTTACTGCCGATCCTGCCTATACGCCAAGTCTACACAAGACCATTGTATGGTCATCGCAACCGTCTATTTGGCCCGAGCCCTTGGATCCGACCTCGTTCCATGTTGCGATTCCTGATTTGAATCAAACCGCACTAGTCTGGGCGGACAGAGAGAGTCTTAATGTACCTCTGCCGATGCAGGATACAGTGCTCTCAGTCAATCCGAAGATAAATGCAATCGCTTCGCATGATACGCAGGGCGGTATTCTAGGATTTCTTGGTAAATTCAGTCATAAAGATGAAATTTTTTGGGTTGAGAATCCGTTAACGGCCAACTCCCCTCCAGTGGTCGACGCCGGGCCAAGCATGTCGGTGGCAATGAATGAGACGGTTCAACTCGATGGCAACGGCAGCTTCGATATCGATGGTGCACAGCTCTCATATCAGTGGTTACAGCTATCCGGGCCTGGCGTCATTTTGTCTGATCCGACTTCAGCAACCCCGTTTTTTACTGCGCCATCCGGGTTGCAGGAAGATACCGTTTTGCGATTCCGACTAGTGGTGTCTAACGGGAGCTTTTCCAGTATTCCGGATCATGTAGAAGTGACTGTACAAAGCCTGGATCAGAATATTGCGCCTATTGCCAGCAGTATTACCGCATCTTCGGAGAAT
Organism: Candidatus Thiodiazotropha sp.; assembly: GCA_040791665.1. Classification (GTDB taxonomy): domain Bacteria; phylum Pseudomonadota; class Gammaproteobacteria; order Chromatiales; family Chromatiaceae; genus Thiodiazotropha. The sequence goes on from JBFNNX010000031.1 coordinate 170,644, forward strand.
GCCGGTTCAACTCAAACGGCGCAAAAGGCGATAGATGGTGTTGCGACGGGGTGGCCTGTCGATTTTCGTCGTGAATGGGCATCTTCAGGAGAAGCTACAGGTGCATGGCTCGAGTTGACCTGGGATCAGGTCTATGCCGTCAATCGGGTCGTGTTATTTGACCGACCAAACGCTGCAGACCAAATAATTTCAGCGACTCTCAGCTTTAGCGACGGCTCAACACTAACTGTGGGTCCGCTGGATAATGATGGTTTGGCAACGACCTATTCGTTCCCGACAAAATATATCAATAGCCTGCGAATGACCGTAGACCTGGCGAGCGGATCCACTATAAACGTGGGTTTGGCCGAGATTGAGGTGTTCGGTGGATTAGGCGCCGGTGTCAACCTGCCGCCATCCGCGGATGCCGGCCAGGATCAGATCGTACTGGAAGGCGTATCTGTCCAATTGGACGGATCGGGCAGCAGTGATCCCAATAATGACCCATTGAATTACCAGTGGACGCAGCTGTCAGGCAGTAATGTGCTGTTATCCGATGACACGTTGATCAACCCGACTTTTACTGCGCCTTCCGGCCTACTGCAGAATGAGCAATTGGTTTTCGAACTGGTTGTCGATGACGGTAGTCTTGCGAGTAATTCGGATGCCGTCATTATCACGGTATCAAGCAATCAGTATAGCAATATTGCCTCCAATGCGGTTGTCACGGCATCTTCGGAAAACACATCAACGACACAAACTGCTGTCAAGACGATTGATGGTTTTGCGACGGGTTATCCTGTTGACCACACCCGTGAATGGGCAAGTTTGAGTGAAGGCGCTGGAGCATGGCTCGATCTGGATTGGAGTAATGCTTATACCATCGACCGGGTTGTGCTGTACGACAGGCCGAACGGGGCAGATCATATCGTGTCCGCGCTCTTGAGCTTCAGTGATGGATCAACCGTGCCTGTGGGTGCGCTCGATAACGCAGGCGGTGTGACAGAGGTCGTTTTTGCACCAAGAACTGTGACGAATATGCGATTGACGGTACAGCAAGTCGGTTCGGCCAGTACAAATATCGGCCTTGCTGAAATCGAGGTCTACGGCACTCGAAATGATGGAATAAACCTAAGGCCTACTGCAGACGCTGGTCCGGATCAGTCCGTAGTGGAAGGAGATTTAGTCAATCTCGACGGATCCGCCAGCAGTGATCCGAATGGAGATCCAATCAATTATCAGTGGGTTCAGGTTTCCGGCATACCGGTCACGCTCTCGGGGAGTACGACAGTGAACCCCAGTTTTGTTGCACCGTCTGGCCTGACCCAAAGTGAAGTGCTGGTGTTTGAGCTGGTGGTGGATGATGCGATTGATAGCAGTCTGCCTGACAGCGTGAATATCACAGTGGGATCCCTGCAAAGCGCCAATGTTGCACCCACTGCGTCTGTTACAGCATCATCACAGAATACATCAACCAGTCAGACCGCAGATAAAGCGGTTGATACTGTCCCATCGGGGTATCCGAATGATCATACACGGGAATGGGCAACCACTGGAGAAGGCGCCGGTGCGTGGATTGAGATGACATGGAGTAGCGGGCAAACCGTGGATCGTATCCTGCTCTATGATCGACCTAACGGAAATGACCAGATTGTGTCAGGGACGTTGACCTTTAGCGACGGATCTACAGTTGCTGTTGGCGCCCTTGAAAACAGTGGCGGCGCAACTGAGATTTTTATAACGCCCAGGACTGTAACCAGCTTGAGATTTACCGTAGATCAGGTCACTCCTGCAACACTCAATGTAGGGCTTGCGGAGATAGAGGTGTTTGCCACTCCATGAGATTGATAGGGAATTCGTTGCAGATACCTGGTTGGTCTAGAGCCCAGGTATATCGATGGCTGTCTGGTAAAGCTCCAGATAGTGCTGAGCGCTGGCCTCCCAACTGAAATCCTGCTGCATGCCTGTCCGGGCGAGGATTTCCCAGTCGGTTGCCGATCGCCGGTAGAAGTTGATGGCGTGCTCGACCGCGCCCCATAGACTGCTTCCATCCGCATCATCGAAGACGAATCCAGTTGCACTGCCGTTGGCTAGGGTAGAGGGGGTGACATCGACCACCGTATCCGCCAAACCACCGGTCCGTCTGACAATAGGTACGGTGCCATATCGTAAACTGTACATCTGATTCAACCCGCAAGGCTCGAAGCGGGAGGGCATGACGAAACAGTCGCACCCTGCCTCGATACGGTGTGACAGGCCTTCATCATAACCGATAAATACCCCAACTCGGCTGTGATAGCGGTTGCTAATCTTCTTCAGCGCATGCTCAAGATCCTTGTTGCCCGATCCCAGCATGACCATTTGTGCCCCTGCATCCATGATCCCGGGTAAAACCTGGAGGATCAGGTCGACACCCTTCTGATCAACCAATCGGCCGATGTAGCCGAATAGTTGTATGTTTTCATCCTCGGGGAGTCCGTATTCCCGTTGCAGCGCCAGTTTATTCTTGCGTTTGTCGTCAAATCGTTCGGTGGAGTAGGGTGTGTCGATATGCCGATCGGTTTGTGGATCCCACTCATGGTAATCGATCCCGTTGAGGACCCCGCTGAAATGGTCTTTGCGGTGGCTTAATAGTCCCTCAAGGCCATAGCCGAACTCGGCCGTCCTTATCTCTGCGGCATAGCTCGGGCTAACCGTGTTTACCCGGTCTGAAAGCGCGATACCCCCTTTGATGAATGAGAGCTGGCCGTGAAACTCCAGATGATGGTATGACCAAAGGTGTTCCGGGAGTCCGAGGCGCAGAAATGTGGCTTGATCGAAGAGTCCCTGATAGGCCAGATTATGGATAGTGAACAGGGTTGCAGGTCGATGCTCCTCTGTTGAGAGCAATGGCGCGATGAGACCGGTTTGCCAGTCATTCGCATGTACAACATCAGGCTGCCAGTCGTGTTCCGTCCGGTTCAGGACAAACGCAACCACCGCATGACAGAAGAGGCTGAAACGTTCCGCGTTATCGGGCCAGTTCATGCCCTCAGGGGATAGGTAGGGATTGCCTGTACGGTTGAACCGGTGTGGTGCGTCGACCACATACAACGGCACCTTGTGAGGACCGCAGCTTCCCTGTAAAAGATGGACCGGTGAGCTTTCGCCAGCGATATCCAGTTTTGCCAGGCTTTGTAAATTGTCCGCTTTTTCCAACACATCTGGATAACCCGGGAGAATCAAGCGACAATCCTGGCCTATGTGATTGAGTGCGGCAGGTAAGCTACCCGCAACATCAGCCAACCCACCCGTTTTGATTAACGGTGTGGCTTCACTGCTGGCAAAGAGGATTTTCATGGCCTTTTATTGTCCTTGTTTTTTTAGGGGCTGTTAACGGAGGCGAGTATGAATCAATCAATTCTGCTTCGACATTCGCTTTGTTGCACTATTTTATCATTTACCATCACAGCTTTACGATATGCCATATGTTATCTTGCTATAGTTGCAGCCTTTTTATAAAAACTGGCACTAATATTCAAATTAAACGCATTTAGATCATGACCGAGATAAATCAGACAGACGAATGGATGGCCCTTGAAAAACACTGGGCCGAGGTCGAACCGCTCCTGATGCGTGACCTGTTTCATCAGGGGCCGGAGAGAGCCGAGCAGATGTCCATCAGACAGTGCGGGATCATGCTCGATTATTCCAAGAACCGGATAAACTCCAGATCGATGAATCTTCTGCTGGACCTGGCGCGTGCTGTAGATGTTGACGGTTGGCGGCGTCGCATGTTTTCCGGCGAGCGATTGAATATTACCGAGAACAGAGCGGTGCTTCACGTGGCTTTGCGGAATCGCTCCAACCAACCCATCTGGTTCGATGGTGAGGATGTGATGCCATCGGTCAATACCGTTTTGCAGAAGATGGAGGCATTTTCAGAATCGGTACGCTGCGGCGAATGGAAAGGCTATACAGGAAAGCCGATAAGCGATGTCGTGAATATTGGCATAGGCGGCTCCAACCTGGGTCCATTGATGGTCTGCGAGGCGCTCAAAGCTTACCAGAAGCCAGGCTTGAGAATGCATTTCGTGTCTAACGTGGATGGCACCCATATTATCGATACCATCAATACACTGGACCCGGAAACCACACTGTTCATCATTGCCTCAAAGACATTCACAACCCAAGAGACGCTGACCAACGCCCTTTCTGCACGAAAATGGCTGTTGGAAAAACTGCATGATGATGAGGCCGTTGCGCGCCATTTTGTCGCTGTTTCGACAAATGGAGAGGAGGTCTCCCGATTTGGTATCGATACCGCCAATATGTTCGAGTTCTGGGATTGGGTCGGCGGGCGCTATTCGCTCTGGTCAGCAATCGGCCTGCCCATCACAATTGCAATCGGCATGCAGAATTTCTATGGACTGCTGGAGGGTGCACATGAAATGGACCAACATTTCCTGCATGCCGATCTCTCTGAAAACATGCCGGTCATCATGGCGCTGCTGGGCATCTGGTATATCGATTTCGCCAATGCGCGTACCCATGCGATTCTCCCTTATGACCAGTATCTGAGGTATCTGCCTGACTATTTGCAGCAAGCGGACATGGAGAGCAACGGTAAGCGTGTCACCCGTTTCGGGCGGCCGGTCGACTATTCCACCGGTCCTGTTATTTGGGGCACGGCTGGTACCGACGGGCAACATGCCTACTACCAACTCATCCATCAGGGAACACAGCTCATACCTTGCGATTTCATTATTCCGGTCAACAGCCATAACGAGACAGGGGATCATCACGAAAAACTGTTTGCCAACTGTCTGGCGCAGACTGAGGCATTGATGCGTGGTAAGACTCGTACCGAAGCACGTGAGGAGATGGAGCAGGCGGGCCTGGAGCCTGAGCGGATCGTGGATCTGCTGCCTCACAGAATCTTTCCCGGAAACAGACCCTCAAACACCCTGCTTGTGGACAAGATAACCCCGTCACGTCTGGGATCCCTAATTGCTCTTTACGAGCACAAGATCTTCATCCAAGGTGTCATCTGGCGGGTCAACTCCTTTGATCAATGGGGGGTGGAATTGGGAAAACAGCTGGCGGGAGTGATTTTGCCGGAGCTGTTGGACAAACAGCAATCCTCCCGGCATGACAGCTCCACCCAAGGGTTGATTACATACTTCCATCGGCATAGAAAGCGGTAGTCAGTGGCCGATGGGTATTGGCGGCTACCGGAGATAGCCATGGATTTGTCGCGTAGGCTGCCTTGGGTAAGCAAGTGCTATCGCGGATAATTCATCCCCGGAACCGGCATCGTACTCCATGGCGGTGACGAGGTGTTCCGCTTCAGTCTTCCTGCTTGCGCAATAGGATTGCTCCCAGGGGAGGCAGGGTCAGCGCTATCGACTGGTTGCGACCCATCCAAGGATTCTCCTCGGAGTGCAATTCGCCGCCATTGCCCATGTTGCTGCCCCCGTAAAATTCAGAATCGGAGTTAAATATCTCTGTATAGGTCCCGGGGTGGTTGACGCCTATGCGATAGTTATCGCGCGGTACCGGAGTGAAGTTCAGGATGATCAGTATTTCATTGCCGTTCCGGTCTTTTCGCACATAGCTGAGAATCGACTGTGAGCTGTCATGACAATCGATCCAGTCGAAACCGGGATATTCGAACTCGACCTGGTGCAGTATCGGCTGTTCTCGATAGAGCTTGTTGAGATCGGTCAGAAGTGCGGTTATCCCCTTATGGGAAGGATGCTCCTGCAGGAACCAGTCCAGGGCCTCACTATCGTTCCATTCGCGGCCCTGGGCGAACTCACTGCCCATGAAGAGGAGCTTTTTCCCGGGGTAGGTGAACATATAGGTATAGAGAAGACGTAAATTAGCAAATTTTTGCCACTCATCCCCGGGCATTTTGTCGATCATCGAACCTTTGCCGTGGACAACCTCATCATGAGAGAAGGGCAGCACGAAATTCTCGGTGAAAGCATAGAGAAGCCCGAAGGTCAGCAGATCGTGGTGATAGTGGCGGTAGATTGGATCCTGAGAGGTGTAGGAGAGCGTATCGTGCATCCAACCCATGTTCCACTTCATGCTGAAACCCAGTCCCCCCAGCCAGGTCGGGCGCGACACCTGAGGCCAGGCGGTGGACTCCTCCGCGATCATCAGTGTTCCCGGGTGGAAGTCATGGGTGACGCTGTTGAGTTCCCGCAGGAAGTCAACCGCCTCAAGATTCTCCCGTCCCCCATACTGGTTGGGAAGCCAATCTCCCGGATCGCGGGAGTAATCGAGGTAGAGCATGGAGGCAACCGCATCGACACGTAAGCCGTCGATGTGAAACTCCTCCAGCCAGTAGATGGCGCTGGAGATGAGAAAGTTTCGTACCTCATTGCGGCCGAAATTAAAGATCAAAGTGCCCCAATCCCGGTGCTCACCCTTGCGAGGGTCCTCATGTTCATACAGTGCAGAGCCATCGAATCTGGCCAGGGCATAACGGTCACGGGGGAAATGGGCGGGAACCCAGTCGAGGATGACGCCAATGCCGTTTCGATGCATATAATCGATGAAATAGCGGAAGTCGTCGGGCGCGCCAAAACGACTGGTAGGGGCGAAGTACCCGGTTGTCTGGTAACCCCAGGAGCCGTCCAGAGGGTGCTCGGTGATGGGTAACAGTTCGATGTGGGTAAAGCCGATCCTTTTGGCATGGTCAGTAAGCTGGTGGGCAAGGTCACGGTAGTTGAGGAACCCTCCCTGATCGTCTCTCCGCCAGGATCCCAGGTGAACCTCATAGATAGACATAGGTTCCTGTTGCCAGTTGGAAGTGGCCCGGTCACTTATCCACTCCCCATCACTCCATTCATAGTCGCTGTCGGAGACCACGATGGCCGCTGTATCGGGTCGGCATTGAAAATAATTCCCGTAGGGATCTGTACGCAACGAGATGTGGCCGTCCTGAGTGCGGATTTCGAATTTGTACAAATTGCCGATATCCAAATCGGGAATGAACAGCTCCCAAACGCCTGAGCCTCCCCTCGAGCGCATGGGGTGAACCCGTCCGTCCCAATGGTTGAAATTGCCGACTACGGAGACTCTGGCAGCGTTTGGCGCCCAGACGGCAAACAGTACGCCGTGTATCCCGTCTGTTTCATGCAGGTGGGCGCCAAAGAAGCGATAGGCATGGCGGTGTTTGCCTTCGCTGAAGAGGTGGAGGTCGAACTCGGGTAACAGGTGAGGAAAACAGTATGGGTCGTAGGTTTTATGAGTCTGCCCTGATTTATCCTGCCACTCCAGCCGATAGTGCCCGCTGACATTGCCGGCCGCTGTCTCCAGCTCAAAAAAGTCGGTCCCTTGAAGACGCCTGAAGGGGTACTCGCCACCCTCCAAATTGACTTTTTCCGCCTGTGGCATGAATACCCTGATGCGACAGTCGTCACCATGGACATGTCTGCCCAGTACCTCGAAAGGATCATGGTGACTGGCATCAATAATCCGTTGCAACGCCGCTGGAATTTTACTCATCATAAACTCTTAAGAAACCTGCTTTGAACGGTACGCCTTGAAGGGGACATGATGTTAACATACCAACACTCCCGTCTCATCAACAGGTTCATCCTCAATAGAGCGGGGCACATAATTAAACTAGGGTCGATTGGATGAGCGTTATCAGGCCCTAACTACTCGCGAGTAGATTTTGCAGTAACATTTGGCCAGCTTTGGCTATGGAGGAGTGATCGATGACTGACCAGAGTCCGCGTTTCGTCAGCCGGCTGACTCGCAATACGCTTGCCCTGATACTGGCAGGCGGACGCGGTTCCCGACTCAAGCACCTGACTAAATGGCGATCGAAACCCGCGGTACCCTTTGGGGGAAAGTTCAGAATTGTCGATTTTCCCCTATCCAATTGCATCAACTCCGGTATCCGCCAGGTGGGCGTGCTGACGCAATATAAAGCCCATTCACTGCTATTGCACATTCAGCGTGGCTGGGGGTTTCTGCGGGGTGAATTCGGTGAATTCGTAGAGTTGCTGCCGGCTCAGCAGCGCATCGAGAGCAGTTGGTACGAGGGTACGGCGGATGCGGTATACCAAAACCTGGATATCCTCCGCAGCCACAATCCTGACTATGTGTTAGTCCTGGCGGGAGACCACATCTACAAAATGGATTACGGCACCATGATCGCTGAACATGTGGAGTCAGGCGCCGATATGACCGTTGGCTGTCTCACGGTCGATCTGGAGAGCGCCAAAGAGTTTGGTGTGATGACCGTGGACAGTGACGGATGGGTAGTCGATTTCCACGAGAAACCCGCCAATCCGAAGCCGATTCCCGACAAGGAGAGTGAGGCTCTGGCCTCGATGGGAATCTATGTTTTTAACCGCAAGTTCCTATTCGAACAGTTGATTAAAGATGCGGATACGCCCAATTCATCCCACGATTTCGGCAAGGACATCATTCCCAAGGTAATCGAGAAGTACCGTGTTATGGCCTATCGATTCAGAGATGCCACCAGCGGGAAGCAGGCCTATTGGCGGGATGTCGGTACAATCGATGCGTTCTGGACGGCCAATCTGGAGCTGATTGGAGTCACGCCACCCCTCAATCTCTATGACCGGAGTTGGCCGATCTGGACCTATCAGGAACAGCTGCCGCCCGCGAAGTTTGTCTTCGATGACGATGAGCGTAGAGGCATGGCGGTCGATTCCATGGTCTCAGGGGGGTGTGTCATATCGGGCGCCAAGGTAACGAACTCGCTGCTTTTTTCCAATGTACGCGTCAATTCATACAGTGAGGTGAATGAAACCGTTGTCTTGCCGGATGTTAACATCGGACGCAACTGCCGCATCAGCAAGGCGGTGATCGATCGTGGCTGTGATATACCGGAGGGCACCATCATCGGTGATGATCCAGATCTGGACGCGGAGCGTTTTTATGTCAGTGAAAAGGGTATCGTACTGGTGACGCCGGAAATGTTGGGTCAGGTTATTCACCATGTCCGGTGAGTACGACCAGGATAACCGCCTGCAGGTCGTCTTATGCTGGCACATGCATCAGCCCTACTATAAGGGGCCCGAGGATAGTGAATACCTGTTACCCTGGGTCTATCTGCACGGCATCAAAGACTACTCTGACATGGCGGCTCATCTGGAGCACACACCGGATGCCAAGGCGGTTGTGAATTTTGCCCCGGTTTTGTTGGAACAGATCGATGACTATGCCACTCAGATCGAGGCCTGGCTGAAGAAGGGTTCCTTGATTCGCGATCCGTTACTGGCGGCGCTCGCGGGGCCGGGACTACCGGTGGATGTGGCATCCCGCAAAGCGATCATTTCCGCCTGTCTCAAGGCCAATGAAAACCGCCTCATCAGCCGTTTCAAACATTTCAGTGAATTGGCGGCCCTGGCCAAGCATGCTTTGGAAAACGAGGCCATGATTGCCTATTTCAACGATCAATACCTGGTCGATCTCTTGGTCTGGTACCACCTGGCCTGGGTCGGGGAGTGCCAGCGGGTGAACGATATTCGGTTGCGGTCCATGCAGGCAAAGGGGCATGGTTTCGACCGGGACGACCGTCGTCGGATGATCGAGATGATCTGGGAGATTTTAGGTAATCTCAACCAGCGTTACGCACAATTGGCAGATCAAGGCCAGGTAGAGCTTTCCGTGACACCCTATGCCCATCCGATCGTCCCCCTGTTGGCAGATATGGATGCCGCCACAGAGGCCTTGCCGACGATTTCCATGCCCAAGCTGGAAGAGTACCCGGGTGGGGAGTCCCGGGCCCGTTGGCATATGCGTAAAGGCATCGAGGTATTCAAGAAATATTTTGGCTTCAAGCCCAAAGGGTGTTGGCCTTCGGAGGGTGGAGTCAGTGTGGCAACCCTGAAGATGTTGGAAGAGGAGGGCTTTGAATGGGCTGCTACCGGTCAACAGGTATTGAGTAACAGCCTGATGGCCGGAGGCGGTGATACGCCACTTCCCGATAATTGGGTGCATTCGGCATACTGCGTCCAGGAAGGCCATCTGAACATGTTTTTTCGCGACGATGGACTCTCCGATCTGATCGGATTCACCTACGGTGAGTGGCATTCAGACGATGCCGTGGGGGATTTGATAAACCATCTTGTAAATATCGCCGATGCCTGTCAGGATAATCCTGATGCCGTTGTCTCAATAATCATGGATGGGGAGAATGCCTGGGAGTACTACCCCTATAATGGAAGCTACTTTCTCAAGGCTATGTACGAACGCCTCTCTCAACATCCCCGGTTATGTCTAACCACCTTTTCAGAAGTGCTCGACCGTCAGCTCCAGCCGCCGCCCAGACTCTCGAAACTAGTGGCGGGCAGTTGGGTATATGGCACATTCACCACCTGGATCGGTGACAAGGACAAAAACCGTGCCTGGGATCTGCTGGGTGAGGCCAAGAAGGTATACGATCGCGTATTGACCGAGAAAAAATTCACTAAGCGAAAGCTGGCCGAGTTGGAAAAACAGTTGGCGATATGTGAGGGGTCCGATTGGTTCTGGTGGTTTGGAGACTATAATCCAGGTGAAACGGTGAGCGATTTCGAGCAGCTGTTTCGCAGCCAGCTTTCCCATCTTTTCGATCTGTTGGGAGAACCCAAACCCGACTATCTTTCTCAAGTCTTTGCCGTAGGAAGCGGTAATCCATCCCTGGGCGGGGTAATGAAGAAAAATGATTGATGTGATGAGACACGTGAATGAATAATGTCGCCGAAGAGAATTTTCGGCCAGTCCATCAGATATTGACCCGTCGCCGGGCAGGCATTCTATTACATATCACATCCCTTCCCGGACCGGGCGAGGTTGGGGATCTGGGTAGCGATGCCTATCATTTCGTCGATTTCCTGGTCTCCTCGGGTGTCAGCGTTTGGCAAATTCTGCCGATCGGGCCCACCATGCATGATAATTCACCCTACCAGAGCAGCTCCGTCTATGCCGGCAATCCCCGTCTGATCAGTTTAGAGATACCCCGGCAAAAGGGTTGGCTTGAAGCCGTGCCTGAGAATGAAGGTATGCAATCAGATGCAGTTAAAGCCTATGCCGTCAAACTGGCCTGGGAAGGATTCAAGGAGCGTGCCGAAAAGAGTGACAGGGACGATTATCAACGTTTTGTGGCGGAGCAGAAGCATTGGCTTGAGGATTATGCCCTGTTCCAGGCATTGCGACAGGAAGACGGTGGCTGTTGGTGGGAATGGCCTACCACCTTGAGAGACAGGGAACCGCAGGCGATTGCAGAGACGAGAGCGCGCTTCACAGAAACCATAGACGTTATTCGTTTTGAGCAATTTCTGTTTTTTACCGAGTGGATGAATCTCAAGCGTTATGCCAACGAGCGCGGTGTGCTGCTGTTTGGCGATCTACCCATCTTCGTGGCTCATGACAGTGCTGAAGTGTGGGCCCATCGTGAGTTTTTCGATCTGCTCGAGGATGGCCATCCCCGAGTGGTTGCCGGTGTGCCCCCCGACTATTTTTCCGACACCGGACAGCGCTGGGGTAATCCGCTCTATTGCTGGGAAAGGCTGGAGGCGGATGACTTTTCATTCTGGATAGAACGTCTCAGGGCTCAGTCAACCCTGTTCGATTTTTTGCGCATCGACCATTTTCGGGGATTTGAAGCCTATTGGGAGATACCGGCTGAGGAAGAGACGGCGGTTAATGGCAAGTGGGTGGAAGCTCCGGGCGAAAAACTGTTTGAACAACTCTATGGCGTACTGCCGGATCTAGAGCTGGTGGCAGAGGATCTGGGCGTGATCACGCCGCAGGTGGAGGCGTTGCGCAAGGCCTATCATCTGCCTGGCATGAAGATTCTGCAATTTGCTTTTTCCGGGGGTGCGGATAACCCCTACCTCCCTTTCCATCACACTCGCGACTCGGTGGTCTATACCGGTACCCACGACAATGACACCAGCCTCGGTTGGTATAAGGGGCTTGACGATCGAACCCGCGAGTTTGTCGATGACTATCTGGGCAAGCCGCGTGAGGCCATGCCATGGCCCCTGATTCGTACGGCCCTGGCTTCGAGGGCAAACCTGGCTGTAATCCCTTTCCAGGATTTGCTGGGCCTTGATGGCGCCCACCGAATGAACACGCCGGGCACCACTGAGGGTAATTGGGATTGGAGATTCAATTGGGATCAGATTAAGCATGGCACTGCCGAGCGCCTGTTGCGCACCGTCAAGATGTACGGAAGATAGCGGACAGGCACTGATGCGTTAAAAAAAAACCACTTCGACAACAGGTCGAAGTGGCTATACCAAAGGAGGATGGAGGAGATAAGCCGCCGTCACAATGCAGTTCCGGCTGACTTGTGGCTATTCCACCATCACCGGACTTTTGTTTCATTGAGAAAAATCAATCCAATCACAAAGTGACAATTAGCGGATCCGTATGGAACAGCGTTAATGGGCCCTAATCTTCATCGGAAGGATCCTCCGCGGATGAAGACTTGTGACTGCCGCCGGCGAGAAAGAGTGCGGCAACGCCCAGTCCTAGGAGGATGATCAGTGAAATGGCTATCAGGATGTTGCTCATGGTTTACGGCTCTCTCTTAATTGACGTTTTTCGAGTATCATTGTGCTTTTTCCGACCTGCAGGATAAAGGCCCAATGTTGATTCTCCGTGGCGCACCAGCCCTCTCTGAATTCCGTCTGCAAAAACTCGCCCAACGTCTCTCCGGTCTGCTAAACGGAAAAGTGAATGTTGTTTCGGAGTATCTCCATTTTGCCGACGTCAACCAATCTCTCGATGAAAGGGAAAGGGCGGTGCTCGACAATCTGTTGCGGTATGGCCCCGCCATGCCTGACATAAGGCATGATGGCACACTTTTGCTGGTGGTCCCACGACCGGGCACTCTGTCACCCTGGTCCACCAAGGCCACCGATATCGCCCACCACTGCGGCTTACAGAAAATACAGCGCCTGGAACGCGGTTTGGCCTACTATCTGACCCTGGATGGAAGGGGGCTTGACAGTAAACAGTATGTGATCGCATCTGAACAACTGCATGACCGCATGACCGAGATTGTGTTGTCGGATGCTGAGGATGCGACATGTCTGTTCAGTCGGGCCGAGCCCAAACCCTACATCCAAGTGGATATTCTGGGAGGTGGGGAGACAGCATTACGTGGTGCCAATACGGAGTTGGGCCTTGCGCTGTCGGACGATGAGATCGAATATTTGGTGGAGAGCTTTCAATCCCTGCAACGTAATCCCACCGATGTGGAATTGATGATGTTCGCCCAGGCCAATTCTGAGCACTGCAGACATAAGATATTCAATGCAGACTGGATTATCGATGGAGAACACCAGCGGCACTCTCTGTTTGAGATGATTCGCAATACGACCGACAGCTCGCCGGGTGACGTCCTTTCTGCGTACAAAGACAATGCCGCAGTCATCGGCGGTCCGACCGCAGAGCGTTTCGTCCTCGATCCGCAAACCAATATCTACAGTTTTGGCCAGGAGGATATCCACATCCTGATGAAGGTGGAGACCCACAACCATCCAACGGCGATCTCTCCCGATCCGGGAGCGGCCACAGGTTCAGGGGGTGAGATTCGTGATGAGGGAGCGACGGGAAAAGGCGCCAAACCGAAGGCGGGTCTGTGCGGTTTTTCAGTCTCCAATCTGCGTATTCCCGGTGGTGAGATGCCTTGGGAGATCGACTACGGAAAACCGGGTCGTATCGTCTCCGCCCTGGATATTATGCTGGAAGGTCCGATCGGCGCCGCCTCTTTCAACAATGAATTCGGCCGCCCGAATCTGAATGGCTATTTCCGTACTTATGAGTCTCAGGTGCCCGGGCCATATGGAGAAGAGCTGCGGGGTTATCACAAGCCTATTATGTTGGCAGGCGGATTGGGAAACATCCGTACCGGACATATCGAAAAGAGCGGCTTCCCCAGCGGATCGCCCTTGGTTGTCCTCGGAGGTCCTGCAATGCTGATCGGTCTCGGTGGTGGCGCGGCTTCCAGCATGGCCAGCGGCACTTCGGCGGAGGATCTCGACTTTGCATCCGTACAGCGCTCAAACCCGGAGATGCAGCGTCGTTGCCAGGAGGTAATCGATGCCTGTTGGGCGCGGGGTGATAGCAATCCGATTCTGTTTATCCACGACGTGGGTGCCGGTGGACTCTCGAATGCCTTGCCGGAGCTGGTTCACGACGCTGCACTGGGCGGACGTTTCGAGCTGCGCACAGTTCCGAATGACGATCCCGGGATGTCGCCGATGGAGATTTGGTGCAACGAGTCCCAGGAACGCTATGTCATGGCTGTCGATGCGGACAAACTGGATGAGTTCAAGGCGATCTGTGAACGTGAACGCTGCCCCTATGCTATCGTCGGTGAGGCGATGGATGAGGAATACCTAGTCTTGGGTGATGCCCATTTCGACAACAATCCCATCGATATCCCGATGAGCCTGCTGTTCGGTAAACCACCGCGCATGCTACGGGATGTGCGACGCAAGACCTTTCAAAAACAGCAGCTCGATTTTTCCAGTGTCGATCTCAAGCAGGCTGCACTGAGAGTGCTGCAACTGCCGACTGTGGCCAACAAGACCTTCTTGATCACCATCGGCGATCGCTCGATTACCGGCATGGTGAATCGTGACCAGATGGTGGGACCCTGGCAGGTGCCGGTCGCTGATCTGGCAGTAACCTCCTCCGGGCTCATGGGCTACACCGGTGAGGCCATGGCAATGGGAGAGAGAACCCCGTTGGCACTGCTGGATGCTCCTGCATCCGGACGCATGGCGATCGGCGAAGCGATTACCAATATCGCGGCGGCGAGAATTGAAAAACTGTCCGATATCAAACTCTCCGCCAATTGGATGGCCCCAGCCGGACATCCAGGCGAGGATGCGAAGCTCTATGAGACGGTCAAGGCGGTGGGTATGGAGTTGTGTCCGGTCTTGGGTATCGCCATCCCGGTGGGCAAGGACTCCATGTCGATGAAGACGGTGTGGCAGGAGGGTGACCAAGAGCTTGCCGTGACTGCACCCCTATCCCTGATCGTCTCGGCATTTGCACCGGTGATGGACATCAGGTCAACCCAGACACCGATGTTGCGCGGCGATGCCGGGGATTCCGATTTGATCCTGATTGATCTGGGTAAGGGAAAGAACCGCCTGGGGGCCACCGCGTTGGCTCAAGTCTATCGACAGATTGGCCACCACGGCGCCGACCTGGAGGACCCGGATGCCCTGCGACGTTTTTTCGCGCTGGTTCAGGAACTCAACCAGAACGATCTGTTATTGGCCTATCATGACCGTTCTGACGGCGGACTGTTCGCCACAGTTTGTGAAATGGCATTTGCCGGTCGATGCGGTGTGAGTGTGGAGATCGACGATCTTGGTGACGATGACCTCGCGATACTCTTCAATGAGGAGTTGGGGGCGGTGATCCAAGTGCGTCACCGGGATACTGATGAGGTTTTGAAGATGCTCAACGATGAGGGGTTGGGACGCTGCAGCCATGTTGTAGGAACCCTCAACCTTGATGATCGGATCGAATTCATACGGGCCGGTAAAGAGGTGTTGAGTGCTACCAGGGTCGAATTTCAACAGGCTTGGTCGGAGACTACGCGTCAGATGCAGTCATTGCGCGACAATCCAGCCTGCGCTCAGGAGGAGTATGATCGTATAGCCGAGGTGGATCCCGGTATCCAGGTAAAACTTACTTTCGATCCCGATGAGGATATCTCCTCAGCGATGGTGGCTACCGGTATGAGGCCGCCAATGGCGGTTTTGCGCGAGCAGGGGGTCAACGGTCAGCTTGAGATGGCGGCGGCTTTCCACCGTGCCGGGTTTGAATGCGTGGATGTCCATATGTCGGATATCATCGAGGGTCGTGTCAGCCTGAGTCGTTTCAGAGGCTTGGTGGCCTGCGGCGGTTTCTCGTATGGGGATGTATTGGGCGCGGGAGAGGGTTGGGCCAAATCCGCCCTCTTCAACAGCCGCGCCAGGGATGAGTTCGAAGCCTTTTTCAACCGCCAGGATACCTTCGCTCTCGGTATCTGTAACGGCTGCCAAATGCTCTCCAATCTACATCAACTGATTCCAGGCGCCGATCACTGGCCCCATTTCGTGCGTAACCGATCCGAACAGTTCGAGTCACGACTCGTCACTGTAGAGGTCTGTGACTCACCATCAATTCTGTTGAACGGTATGAGCGGTTCCAGGCTGCCGATTGTCGTGGCCCACGCCGAGGGTCGTGCCGAGTTCAACGATCAACGGCATCTGCAGAATGCTGGTGAACTGACGGTGTTGCGTTATCTCGAAAATAGCGGTGAATTGGCTAACCGCTATCCCGCCAATCCAAACGGTTCTCCCGAAGGGATCGCGGGGCTATGTAACAGGGATGGTCGGGTGACGATAATGATGCCGCATCCGGAACGTGTCACCCGGACGGTTCAGTACTCCTGGCACCCGGATGATTGGGATGAGGATGCCCCATGGCTGCGGCTGTTTCGCAATGCCCGGGTCTGGGTGGATTGATGGCACTGCAGCAAGCTGAGTGCTATTGGTGATAATTAGCAGCGATTGAAGCGAGTTTGCGGCTCGTCTTCCGCCACCCGATCAGGGAGTGGGCCAAACCGTTTGTCAGAGCGAGTTCTCATCTCCCAATGTCCGTGCCGCCTTGTGGGTCAAACCTGGATGGTTCTTGAGTGCGTAACCGGCGAAGTGGAGATTTAAAATCGCCTCCTGGAGGTTGTTACGCAGTGACGAGTTGGGTGAGTCGAGGTGTTGTGCCAGTACCTTCAATGGAACCTCAAGATGATGCTGGTATACCGCCACCGGCAGATTCAAGCGACTGGCGAGATTCAGGAAAGGATCGAGAGGGGCAACATCCGGTTGGCTGTGATGATGAACCTGGTAGGAATAGACGAGTTCCACATCCTCCGGTATCACGTTCAGATAGTCCCTGTAGGTCTCCGCAAGGGACTCGCTGATGTCGCTCTCACCGTTTATTACAGAACGGACTATCTGGGTAATGCCTCGGGCGGATTGCAGGTTTGGTTCACAAGCAAGTATGGCAGCCATCAGATGTCTCTGGGTTTTGCTCAGATTGCTGGCCTGGTACCCGGACATATTGAACTGGCGTTGATCCGCGAGGTTCCGTAAAAAAGCCTGAGTGCAGACGAAATATCTTGATGTGTAGTGAAACAACTCTTCAGCACAACCGCCCCAGCCGGCGTGGAATTCCGGGTAGTACAATCCATCAACACACTTCAAGTTGCCATTCATGGTGTCTGATCTTTCTCGATGCAGTGTTGTCTATTGGGTGATTGCGGACGGTTTTTCAGTCAGATGTATGAGGCATAAGAGGTCACAGCTGTAAATGCTCCTGTCATACCTCTCGTAGCATAATATAGCTCAAGTGTGGGCAATGACCCCTTGGAAAAACTATTGTCATGGTTAATGCGTGATGTTTAATCCATTGATATTAAATAAAAAAACATGTCGCCAATCATGCTCACAGATCCACGGAGTCAATGAAAAACCCCATTGCCGGCTGCCAGGGAGAGCCCATCAGGAGAAGGCGCGATACCGGCTGTGGCTCCAATCAGGTCACACAACCGGAGTGTGTTGTAATCCATATGCGGGACCGGTCGATTGCATGGAATCTAAAACTGGATTAGCTGTGTTGGACTATATAGACTGAATAGAGGGACAATGTTGCAGTTTCCAGGGACGGTGGTTCATCAGGGAAACATAACCACATCGGGCTTGGCCGAGGGATCGAGTAGAATCGCTGTCAACTAATGCATATTCAACTCAGATAAATGAACGATATTATTTTACAGATAACAAATTACATACGGTCTGCATGGCGTTTTAGATGGCTGGCTGTTGCGCTTGCATGGACCATTGCTTTGATTGGCTGGGCGGTAATATTCATACTGCCGGACAAGTATGAATCCGAAGCAAAGGTGTATGTGGATACCGAGAGTGTGCTGAGACCGCTACTCGAGGGTCTAGCGGTGCAAAACGACATGAATCAACGTCTGCACCTGATGACCAGAACCCTGTTGAGTCATGAGAATCTACAAAAACTGATACTCCAAACGGACCTGGATCACCAGGCTACAAATCGTGAAGAGCGTGAGCAACTTATCGACTGGTTAAGGAAAACCATCGTAATCGATGTCGATCGACGACGTATACCCGGTACACGCGAAACGGAAAATTTCTATACCATCAGATATACCTATAGCGACCGTTTCATGGCGCAAAAAGTGGTAAAGGTATTGCTCGACATCTTTGTCGAGAGCGCTTTGGGCGATACCCGAATCGAGTCGGATGCCGCACAAAAGTTTCTGCAACAGCAGATTCGGGAATATGAGACCAGGCTTGTCGAGGCAGAGAACAAGCTGACCGAATTCAAACGTAAGAATGTCGATACCTTGCCCCGGGAAGGGGCTGGTATATTCCAACGGCTTGAAGAAGCCAGGACAGGGCTTGAGGAGATTCAGCTGCAGCTCAAAGAGGCCCGGATTCGACGTGATGAGCTTAAGCGGCAATATACGACAACACTGGCTGAAGAGGAGCAGAGAAGGGCCAGTCTGGGCGTCTCCGCCAACGCCGACTCGCCAACCGCGCAACGGTTACTTGCGATGCAGACGCGTCTCGATGAACTGCTCCTTCGCTATACGGAGCAGCATCCGGATGTGCGGGAGTTGAAGGAGACCATCGCGGATCTGAAACGGCAGGCGGCCACGGCGCCTCCTGTAGTGTCTAGTGCACTCTCGACACCGAGTACGATATCGACGGCGTTAGAGCAGTTGAAACTCTCCTATCGTGAATCCGAGGTCGAATTGAGGACGATTCGGTTGCGTCATGATGAGTTTCAGGCCCGGGTCGATGAGCTCAGGAAAAAATTGGATACCCTGCCTAAGGTCGAAGCGGAGTTGACCAGGCTAAACCGTGACTACTCCATCAACAAGGAGAACTACCAGGAACTGGTGCAACGACTCGAATCGGCGAGGATGTCGGAACAAGCCGACGAGGCCGGTGACAATCTCAAGTTCAGAATCGTTGAGCCGCCCAAGGTCCCCATACTCCCCGTTGGTCCAAAACGACTCCTGTTGTCCGCCATGGTACTGTTCGTGGCATTGGGCATTGGCGGAGGCCTGGCACTCTTGCTGTCGACCATAAAACCCGTCTATTTTGATATGCGTACACTCAGAACGGAGTTGGAGTTTCCTGTTCTGGGGCAGGTAACGAGGATAATGACGGATGATGTGAGGATGAAGCGGCGGCTTGAAATCGGTGGCTTCGTATCTGTCGTTATTTTGCTGTTTCTGCTGTTCGTCGGTATCGTACTCATCCATGTCATGGGTATGAGGGAAGACATCATTCTGCTGATCAAACAATCGGGCATCCTCTCTCTTATCAGCAATGGTACGTAATACCCTCCAATAGGGATGGCCTGAACTGTCAGGCTTCTCGATAGCACAGGACTCAGATCCGATATTTTGATATATTTCCGCCCTTCCACTATGGCCGGAGAGACCGAGATGTTCAAAAAAAGCATGCAGATTCAGGGTTATGACGACGAACTTTGGGCAGCCATAGAGGCGGAGGAGCAGCGTCAGGAAGAGCATATTGAACTCATAGCGTCGGAAAACTACACCAGCCCAAGGGTAATGCAGGCCCAGGGTGGGGTGATGACCAACAAATATGCGGAGGGATATCCGCAGAAGCGCTATTATGGCGGTTGTGAAAACGTCGATATTGCCGAGCAGCTGGCCATCGATCGCGCCAAGGCACTGTTCAGTGCGGACTACGCCAATGTGCAACCCCATTCCGGCTCCCAGGCCAATGCAGCGGTCTATATGGCATTGTGTGAGCCGGGGGATACCATACTCGGCATGAGTCTGGCGCATGGTGGCCATCTGACCCATGGCGCAAAGCCCAATTTCTCCGGAAAGATATATCATGCGATCCAATACGGATTGAATCCCGATACCGGTGAAATCGACTACGCTGAAGTCGATCGTCTGGCCAGAGAGCATAAACCGAAAATGATTGTGGCCGGCTTTTCCGCCTACTCGAGGGTGGTAGATTGGCAGCGATTTCGCGATATTGCCGATGAAGTGGGCGCTTATCTTTTTGTCGACATGGCCCACGTGGCCGGCCTGATAGCCGCAGGACACTACCCCAATCCGGTACAGATTGCGGATGTCACCACGACCACTACACACAAGACCCTGCGTGGCCCACGCGGCGGGCTGATCCTGGCCAAGTCCAATCCGGAAATCGAAAAGAAGCTGAATTCTCTGGTCTTTCCGGGTACGCAGGGTGGCCCGTTAATGCATGTCATCGCCGCTAAGGCCGTTGCCTTCAAGGAGGCGATGGAACCGGAATTCAAGGATTATCAACGGGATGTCATCGAGAATGCGCGGGCCATGGCCAAGGTCTTCATGGAACGGGGATATGATGTGGTCTCCAAGGGTACGGATGATCATCTTTTCCTGGTCAGTTTCATCGAGGCGGGTCTGACAGGTAAGGACGTTGACGCTTGGCTGGGTGCGGCCAACATCACAGTGAACAAAAATGCGGTACCCAATGATCCTCAGTCACCTTTCGTGACATCGGGGATAAGGGTCGGTACACCTGCGGTTACCACCCGGGGTTTCAGCAAAACGGATTGCGTGGAATTGGCGGGATGGATGTGCGATGTGATTGACAGTCGGGGCGATCAGACGGTCATTGATGAAGTAAGGGCAAAGGTTCTGTCGATCTGTACCAAGTATCCCGTCTATAAGAATTGATTATGAATTTTGAATGCTGAATTCAATGCGACTGCTTCACACGGTGATTAAAAGTAAAAAAGGTGTGTATAAAGTGAGTATTAAAATTCAAAATTCAAAACTCAAAATTCAAAATTTATAAAGATGCGTTGTCCATTCTGTGGCGCCCAGGATACTAAAGTTATCGACTCCCGACTTGCAGGAGAGGGTGATCAGATTCGCAGGCGTCGCGAGTGTACGGTCTGCAAAGAGCGCTTCACTACCTACGAGACGGCAGAACTCAATCTTCCCTGGGTGGTAAAACATGATGGCAGTCGGGTCCATTTCGACGGTCGCAAGCTGCGTGCGGGGATGGCTCGCGCACTGGAAAAGAGGCCAGTGAGCGCCGAGCACCTGGATACGGCAATCAACCACATTACCCGAAAATTGATGGCATGTGGTGAGCGGGAGGTCGCTTCGCTGGCGATTGGCGAACTGGTTATGGATGAGTTGAAGCGGTTGGATCAGGTTGCCTATGTCAGGTTCGCTTCCGTATATCGAAAATTTGAAGACGTGAATGCCTTTCGCGAAGAGATCGAAAAGCTGGAGCAACAACCGAGTCCTGAAGAGCATCGGCGACAGCTTGAACTGTTGCGTGACGAGGAAAAGAAGCGTTGAACAGTGCCCTCGACCAACGCTTTATGGCGCGGGCCATTCAACTTGCCAGGCTGGGTTGGTACAGCACCCACCCAAATCCCCGTGTCGGCTGTCTGATCGTCAAAGAGGGTGAGGTCATTGCCGAAGGTTACCACCGGCGTGCCGGGGAACCCCATGCCGAGCGTAATGCCCTGGCAAAGGCAGGTGTGGCCGCCAGTGGGGCGACAGCCTATGTAACCCTGGAGCCATGCTGCCATCACGGCAGGACATCCCCATGTACTGAGGCCCTTATTGAATCGGGTGTGAAACGCGTCGTGGTGGGCATGCCTGACCCGAATCCCTTGGTATCGGGGCAAGGCCTGGAGCTGTTGCGTCAAGCCGGCATCCAGGTTACTGCGGGAGTGATGCGGTCGCAGGTGGAGGCGCTGAATCCCGGTTTTATCAAGCGCATGCTCCATGGGCTCCCTTATGTACGATGCAAAATGGCTATGAGTCTGGACGGTCGCACGGCCATGGCCGATGGTGAGAGTCAATGGATAACATCCTCGGCTGCCCGAATGGATGTTCAGCGATTGCGTGCCCAAAGCGCAGCCATACTCACCGGTGTAGGGACCCTGCTGGCGGATGATCCCTCAATGAACGTTCGCTTGTCTGCAAGGGAGTTGGGTCTTGAGGAAGGCATTCCGGTTCCGCATCCGCTTCGGGTGGTACTGGATCCTGAACTTACAACCCCGGTGCATGCGAAAATGCTGGGTTTGCCGGGACCCACGCTGATTATCTGCAGTGACGAGCAACCGCTCCATGGTGCCGCACTGGAGGCTGCCGGCGCACAAATTGTGAGGCTGCCGGGAGAAAAGCAACGACTCGATCTGCAGCAGGTGGTGCGCTATCTGGCGGAACAGGAGATCAATGAAGTGCTGTTGGAGTCGGGGGCGACCCTGGCTGGTGCGATGTTGGAACAGGGATTGGTGGACGAACTGATGATCTATCAAGCGCCGCATCTGATGGGAAACAAGGGGTTAGGCCTCTTCCTCCTTCCCGGTATTGCGCGAATGGCCGATCGAATCGCACTGCAGGTGACGGATTTACGTCAGATCGGTCCTGATATCCGCATTACTGCAAGACTTAGCGAACCTGGGGGCTGAATATGTTCACCGGTATCATCCAGGCAGTCGGTAGTATTGCCAGCATTGAGTCCAGACAGGGTGATCTGCGCTTAACCATCGCCGCTGGCCAGCTCGATATGAGCGATGTGGTATCGGGCGACAGCATCGCCACCAATGGTATCTGCCTGACAGTGATCGACTTGTCTCGAGAAGGCTTCAGCGCCGATGTGTCCCGGGAGACGCTTTCACTTACCACGCTGCAGAAACTGCAACCGGGGAGTCCGGTGAACCTGGAGAAGGCGTTGACCCTGAATACCCCCCTGGGTGGGCATCTGGTCAGCGGTCATGTGGACGGCGTGGGTCGTGTGGTGGAACAGCGGGACGATGCCCGGTCAATACGTTTCAGGGTAGAAGCACCAACAGCCTTGGCACGCTATATTGCTCAGAAAGGATCGATCTGTGTCGATGGCGTGAGTCTGACAGTGAACGGTGTGGAGGGCGCCAGTTTCGATTTGAACATAGTACCCCATACGCTGAAACAGACCATTATGGAAAACTACCGGGTTGGCAGCGAAGTAAATCTTGAAGTCGATCTTGTCGCCCGCTACTTGGAGCGTTTGGTATTGGGTGGAGAGGAGGCGAGTCACAGTGTCTCGGGGGTGACCGAGACACTGCTCAAGAAGCACGGCTTTATTCGAAGGTAGGCTGAGGCTTTAATCGTCCTCGTTTACGCGCAGTACCAGACGGGCTACGGGTCCCTGCCAGGTATGCACTCTGGCATCGAGGTCGCTCATACCGCCCACCGGGTCGTTGTCGCCTATTACACCCCGATGTAAATGGACTGTCTGATTGTGATCGGGTCCCACTGAGGCTACGCCGCCACTCCCTGAATTACCACCGGGATCGGCTGGAATTCCCGGTGTACCTGGTGCTCCACCGCCGGTAATGATTTCGTCATTCGCTTCGGTGCCGGCATCATAACCGTGCAAGTAGTAGGTGTAAGTCCCTTTTTTCTTGGGGATCCTCAAGCCATCAAGGCCGACAAAACCGTCATTGGTAGGTAGTAGCATACCCACGATCGAGAGATATCGGTTTCTCTTGTTTGGCCTGTCGATGACCGCCTCGGCACTGGCGCCCGGTGCCAACAGGCCGGAAGCCGGATTGGCAACATACTCGCCGCCGGCTGCTTCCAGGTCGCTTATCAAGCCATCGATGTTGCCACCCTCAGCCATGGCCTGCAGGTGGGCGGAGGCCGATGTGCTGATCTCAAACAGGTGGGTATTGCGGTTATGGGTGGCCACCAGCAGTGGTGTGAAGTAGATGGCGTTTGTCAGATTCGTGATCTCCACAGTGATTTCTCTTTCGTCCGCCAAGGTGTTTGTAGAGACAAGCACAGCGACCGATGCGGCCAAGGCGGTCAGGGATTTTTTCATGATCTTCTCCTCTTTTGGGTCGGGGTAGTGATTTTTACTGTGTATGAGAGTCTGAACCTCCAACTTCCATTTCCGGTCACGAAATCATCACAAATGGATCACATAGGGGGAGACGCCCGGCGACTGTTCCTGCGGCTTGGGATGAATGCACAGGATCTGAATGGGTGAATTTCAGATGCCCCGGTCAGATAGCTCTGTTACAATAAGCGGTTAACTTTGAACATTATTTCATGGGTAGTACATGGCGCTTAACACCACAGAAGAGATCATTGACGACCTGAGGCAGGGGAAAATGGTCATCATCATGGACGATGAGGATCGTGAAAATGAGGGCGATTTGGTCATGGCGGCAGAGTGCGTGACACCTGACGCCATCAATTTCATGGCCCGTTACGGACGCGGTTTGATCTGTCTGACACTCACCAAGGAGCGCTGCAGCCAGCTGCGGCTGCCACTGATGGTTACTACCGATGATGAACTTTCTGCCACTAACTTCACGGTGTCCATTGAGGCGGCGGATGGGGTCACTACAGGGATTTCCGCAGCGGACCGCTCCACTACCATCCGAGCAGCCGTGGCCCAAGATGCAAAACCGCAGGATCTCGTCCAGCCGGGACATATCTTTCCTCTGATGGCGCAACCCGGTGGCGTACTGGTGCGTGCCGGTCACACAGAGGCGGGCTGTGATTTGTCGCGTCTCGCGGGTCATTCGCCGGCTTCGGTTATTGTTGAGATCCTCAATGAGGACGGAACCATGGCCCGTCGTCCCGATCTGGAGAAATTCGCTGCAGACTTCGGTCTGAAGATTGGGACCATTGCCGATCTGATTCACTACAGAATAAGAAACGAGACCACTATCGAACGGGTGAGCGAGTGTAATTTTCCCACGCAATTCGGCAATTTTCGGCTGGTTGCCTACCAGGATATGGTGGACAACGAACTCCATCTGGCACTCGTCAGGGGGCATCCCGCCGCCGACCGGCCGACTCTGGTCAGGGTTCACATGCAGAACAGTCTTTGTGATCTCTTCGAAGCTAAAATCAGTGAATGCGGATGGCCGTTGCGAAATGCCATGAGCATGATCGGTAAGGAGGATGAGGGCGTTATCGTCGTGCTGAGAAATCACGATACGGCCA
The DNA here is from genome assembly GCA_040791665.1 of Candidatus Thiodiazotropha sp. GTDB lineage: Bacteria > Pseudomonadota > Gammaproteobacteria > Chromatiales > Chromatiaceae > Thiodiazotropha. The sequence goes on from JBFNNX010000031.1 coordinate 195,692, forward strand.
GAGAGATCGTGCAGAGAATGATCGACATGCAGGCTCTCGACAGCTCGCAGAAAAAATTTGTCAAGAGAGATAACAGCAAAGAGCTACGGACCTATGGTGTCGGGGCGCAGATACTGTTCGATCTCGGGGTAAGAAAAATGCGGGTGCTCAGTGCACCGAAAAGCATCCATGCCCTCTCCGGATTCGATATGGAAGTTACCGAGTATGTGGCTGGTGAATAGTCGATCGACTATTGCGACTGTGACCGGCGTAAAACAATATATCGGGAAAGAGGGCGATGGGACGCCAGGATCGTAAAATTATACGTTGTAATGAATAGACACTGGCTATAGTTTAGATGTGAACGGTAATTATCAGTTTCAACTTCAGGGTAGTGATAGATGAGTATGAAGACAATCGAAGGGGCTATGACTGTTGAAAATGCACGCTTCTGTCTGGTGGTGGCGCGTTTCAACAGCTTCATCGTAGAAAGTCTGCTGGAAGGGGCCGTGGATACCCTGAAGCGACATGGCGCCAGTGAAGACGATATTACCCTGGTACGCGTGCCGGGTGCGTTCGAGATGCCGTTGGCATTGGAGAAATTGGCGGCGAAGGGCGAATTTGACGCCATCATCGCATTGGGTGCTGTGATACGCGGAGGCACACCGCATTTCGACTATGTCGCCGGTGAGTGTGTGAAAGGCATGGCGCAGGTCACGCTGAAACATGGTGTTCCAATCGCTTTCGGTGTATTGACCGTGGACACCATTGAACAGGCCATCGAGCGTGCCGGCACCAAGGCAGGGAACAAAGGTGCAGAGGCAACCCTGTCTGCCATTGAAATGGTTAACCTTTTGCGTCAGATCGGTTGATGAGTGAAAAACGCAACCAAGCGCGCAAGCATGCTGTACAGGCTATCTATCAGTGGCAGATAGCCGGTCAGGATATCCCTGATATCATCAATCAGTTTCTCGAGGAACAGGATCTCAACAGTTTTGAAATACCCTACTTCCAGGATTTGATGAAAGGCGTGCCAAGCCACCTGGTGGAACTCGATGAGTTGCTCAAGCCCAGCCTGGATCGGGCCATTGAGAGCGTGGATCCGGTCGAACGCGCCATTCTGCGTCTGGGTGTCTATGAATTGAGCCACAAGCCGGAAGTCCCCTATCGAGTCGTAATCAATGAGGCGGTCGAACTGGCCAAGGTGTTTGGTGCGGAACAGGGTCATAAGTTCGTCAATGGTGTGCTCGATCAGGTGGCGAGAAAGGTACGTGCTGTTGAGGTCAACGTGGGGCGAAGCTAGGATTACCCGTTAACGGCACTGATCACCATTTATTCGCCCTCGTACCTATGCCGCATATCTGTTATGGATTGTCCCACCGGTGCTACTCGTTACCAAGTTTCAGCTAGGTATATATAGCTTAGGATTAGGATGCGAGGGTCATCAGCGATATCGCGCCGGTGAGGTCGATATTTTCTCGTCACATCCCCTTGATATCGACGGCCAGCATACGCGTGAGAGCGGTAATCTCTCCCGAGGGGCATGCTGCTCTTTTTCTTCAACATCTTGAAAGTTACACTGGCAGTTTACCGGAGACGACAACCAGCCATCCAATGAGTAAGCGCCGCGATATCTCTGAATTCGACCTTATCAATGACTATTTTGCCGACATGACGTCGCCCCGCGGGGACGTGGCGTTGGGTATCGGTGATGATGCTGCGTTGCTGCGGGTGCCGCAGGGGAAGGATCTGGCGGTGAGCGTGGATACCCTGGTTGCCGGTGTGCACTTTTTTCACGACGTCTCGCCGGTGGATCTTGGCCACAAGGTACTGGCGGTCAATCTGAGTGACCTGGCGGCCATGGGGGCCGAACCGGCGTGGGCAACCCTGGCGGTGACGTTGCCCGGGATCGACGATTTATGGATCAGCGAATTTTGCCGCGGATTCAGCGAACTGGCGGCACACTATAATCTCCAGCTTGTGGGGGGGGATACCACTTCGGGACCCTTGAGTATCACCGTACAAGTGCAGGGTCTGTTGCCCATGGGTAAAGGGCTGACTCGCAGCGGCGCACGCGTGGGAGATGATATCTACGTCACAGGAACCCTTGGTGATGCCGCATTGGCGCTGGTTTGCAAGCGTGAAGGGGGCAATCGGGAAGAGATGCAGCATCTTCTGCAGCGTCTCGAAAGGCCGCTCCCCAGAGTTGAGGCCGGTATCGCCCTGCGCGGCTTTGCCAGCAGTGCAATCGATATCTCGGACGGACTTGCGGCGGATCTTGGGCACGTTTTGAAATCGAGCGGCGTTGGCGCCAGAGTGGAACTCGATAGGATACCCTTATCGCCCTCGGTACGCGCCTCTCTCCGGGAATCGAAGGATTGGTCGATCGTCATCGCCGGTGGTGACGATTATGAACTCTGTTTTACCCTGCCATCCGTCCATCGGGATCGGGTGGCGGCGATCGCCCGGCGAACAGGTGTCGCAATGACACGTATCGGTGTAATTGAAGCGCAGTCGGATCTGCATTGTCTTCTGCCCGATGGATCCTTATGGCCCCCTGCGCGTACCGGCTACGAACATTTTTCGAGAGCAGACGGAGAAAATTGAGTATGGGTCAAACTCCGCTTGCAGTGATGGCTCTGATCGATGAGTGAAGAGCAGGCGGCCCCCGACATGAGCAAGCCGGTGCATCTGCTTGCATTCGGCTTCGGCAGCGGACTTCTGCCTAAGGCCCCTGGCACATATGGCACCTTGGTCGGGATACCGTTCTATCTGCTGCTGCAGCCGTTGTCGTTGTCACTCTACATGCTCTTTGTGCTGTTGGCATTCGTCGCCGGTCTCTGGATCTGCCAACGTACTTCTGACGACCTGGGGGTGCATGATCATAGCGGCATCGTATGGGATGAGATCGTTGGCTTCCTGGTTGGGATGGCGTTCGCTCCACCCGGCTGGGTATGGATTGTGATCGGTTTTTTGCTTTTCCGGCTGTTTGATATTCTCAAACCCTGGCCTATTCTCTGGATTGATCGTAGAGTCAAGGGCGGATTGGGTATCATGCTTGACGATCTCTTGGCGGGACTCTATACCGCAGGCGCGATTTTTCTGCTCAACCTGACAGGATGGATCTCATGAGAAAAGGCTGTTTCATGTTGCTGTTTCTGGCCGCTGTCTACCATGGTCAGACCCTTGCAATCGACCGTGTGGTCGTGGAAGCGCTGTTCACGGATAAGGCCATGGTTAACATTGACGGTGTCAGAAGATTGCTGAAACTCGACAAGCCGTCTCCTGAAGGTGTGCGGCTCATCTCTGCAAGCAGCAAGGAGGCGGTGCTTGAGGTGGATGGAGAACGTAGAACGTATCCCCTCGGTGGGCATATCACAACCCGTTTTTCCAAGCCCGAAGTGATGACCGCCAAGGTATGGCGAAATCAAGCGGGCGCTTATACCACAGTGGGTACGATCAACGGCAGGACAGTCAATTTTCTCGTCGATACGGGTGCTTCGGCAGTCGCCATGCATGCCAATCAAGCCAAGCGTCTGGGGATATCCTACAAACTGAAAGGAGAGCGTATCTTTGTCAATACGGCCAGTGGTACCGCGGCTGCTTATGATGTTACCCTCGACAGGGTTCAGGTAGGGGATATCACTCTCAATAACGTCAGAGGATTCGTCATAGATAACAATGGTCCCGCACGTGTGTTATTGGGTATGAGCTTTCTCAATCGGGTCAAAATGGAGGATCAGGGGACAGTACTGCTGTTGGAAAAGCGTTTCTGACAGGCATGCATGAGTGAGCGGCTGATCGGAATTATACGGGATCGCTTGTCTTGTCCCGTTCAATCAAGGCGTACGCGGAGTGGTTGTGGATGGATTCGAAATTCTCCGACTCCACTGTATAGGCGCTGATTCGCTGTTCACGATTCAATTGCACTGCGATATCCCGCACCATGTCCTCGACGAACTTAGGGTTGTCGTAGGCGTGTTCGGTAACGAATTTCTCATCAGGTCTTTTCAGCAGGCCAAAGAGTTCACATGAGGCCTGCTCCTCCACCATGTCGATTATCTCTTCGATCCAGATAAAACCGACAGTCCTCGCCTGCACGGTGACATGAGAGCGTTGGTTGTGTGCACCGCGGTCGGAGATCTTCTTCGAACAGGGACAAAGGCTGGTAACCGGAACCACAACCTTGATATCTATGACTGGTTTACCTCCATGGATCTCGCCAATCAACGTGACATCGTAGTCCAGCAGGCTCTTCACACCTGAGACGGGTGCCGTTTTGTTGATGAAGAAGGGGAAATTCATCTCAATATGGCCCGATTCCGCCTCAAGTCGTTCGGTCATCTCTGCCAGCATGTCCTTGAATGACTCGACCGTAACCTCTGTTTCATGGCTGTTCAGGATCTCCACGAACCTGGACATATGGGTGCCCTTGAAGTTGTGCGGAAGGTTAACGTACATATTGAAGTTGGCAATCGTATGTTGCTCGCCCTCACTGCGGTCCCTGATTCTCATGGGGTGGCGAATGTCTTTGATGCCTACCTTGTTGATGGCAATCTGGCGTGTATCGGCCGAGTTCTGCACATCGGCAATTTGTGAACCGCTAAGCGGTGTCTTGTCGAGCATGTTCATTTTTCCTGCCCCACCACGAAGTGAGGGCTTATGATAAATGTTGATTCAAGGGTATCGTCACCACAGGTCGGGGACAACTGATAGAACATCAGGTATTTGCGGCCGAATCATCGGATTCAGGGCCGGATTTCGTGACCATTCCCCAGGAATCAACCGGGTCGAACGGGCGATTATCTCCAAAACCCAGGGCTAGAGTCAAACCGAGAGTGTTTGAGGGGATGCCTCGACTGCTCTTATTAACCATTTATAAAACAAACGGTTAGCAATATTAAGGTCATAGTTTTTCAAATCAGTGGTTTCTGGCTGTTATGTAGTGTCCAATCCATCGTAGCGGATCAGCCTCGGCGTCGAAGGCGTTCAGGCTCTGTAACGCCTCATGTATGAGATCTTCCGCTTTCTCCTTGGCGCCGGCGAGTCCGAGTAGCGATGGGTAGGTCGGTTTTTCCTGGATCAGATCCTTGCCTTTGGTCTTTCCCAGGGTCTCGGTATCGCCCTCGATATCGAGAATATCGTCCCGAATCTGAAATGCCAGTCCGATACACTTGGCATAGTGATCGAGGCGATGGGTAAGCGCTTTATCGGCATCAGGATCGAGCAGGGCCCCCAGGCGCACCGCGGCACGGATCAATGCACCGGTCTTATGTATATGCAGATTCTCCAGTTCTGCCAGGTTGAGTTCCATGCCTACCGCCTGCAGGTCGATTGCCTGTCCTCCCGCCATGCCACGAGAACCGCTGGCCCGCGCAAGGGTCTCCACCATCAAGAGCCTGATCTGTGCATCCGCCTGCATGTGGGAGTCGCAACAGAGGGATTTGAAAGCCAGGGATTGCAAGGCATCCCCCACCAGTATCGCCGTCGCTTCATCATAAGCGCGGTGACAGGTTGGTTGATTCCGTCTCAAGTCATCGTCGTCCATTGCAGGCAGATCGTCATGAACGAGGGAATAGGCATGGATCAACTCGACAGCGCTGGCAGGAGTGTCGAGTCTCTCCCAGGAGACATTGAGCGCCCGTCCGGCTGCATACACCAGTAAGGGCCGGATACGCTTGCCACCATTAAGGGTGGCGTACCGCATCGCCCCATGCAGGCGTGTTGGCAGGGTGGTGGACGGGGGGAGAAGACGGTCCAGTGCTTGTTCCACGCGCTGTTGGCATTCGAGGGTGAAGGCCTTCAGGCCGTCATTCATTGTCATCGGTGAAGGGTTCCAGCTCGGATGTTTGTGTCTCGCCGTTGAGGATGCGTATCTTCTGCTCAGCCTCTTGCAGTGAAGATTGGCAGATTCGAGTCAGGGCTACGCCGCGCTCAAAAGATTTCAATGACTCCTCGAGAGACAAATCGCCCTGTTCAAGTGATTCTATCAGGCCTTCCAGCTCCTTCATCGCCTCTTCGAAGGTGGGTGTTTTCTGTTTTCTTGGCACTTTTTCAGTCACTGTAATAATGGGCTTCCAGGGAAGCCGGGGTACCAGAGGTAAACTAACCCACCCCTTATACATCGGTCAATGATGGAGACAAGCCGAACCCATCACCGAACGGAGCAAGTGATCCAGGGTAGGTTATGGTTAAACCGGTAGGTTCTGTTGCGTCTGAAAGCGTCTAACAATTGGCCACATCATCCCCGATTTCCGCCCTGCGGCGCTGTTATTCCTTCATGTAGATCGGCCGCACATCGCTTATTCTGCCTTGCAGGACGAAAAAATAGCCCCGGCTGAGCCGATCGGACTTAGTGTCTACAGGTCCTAGATGAGACTCGCCAGCGCTCTTCCAGATGTGTAAACTCCCGCCGTTGACAACCATTAGCATAGGATCGACAGAGAAAGATGAGTGGTAGTTACGACGCTTCTGATATCGAAGTCCTCAGCGGTCTGGAACCGGTACGTAAGCGACCAGGGATGTACACCGATACCACCCGGCCCAATCATCTTGCCCAGGAGGTTATAGATAACAGTGTCGACGAGGCCGTTGCGGGCTATGCCAAGTCGATCGATGTCACCCTGCATAAGGACGGTTCGCTGGAGGTGGTGGATGACGGCCGCGGCATGCCTGTGGATGTTCACCCCCAGCAGGGTGTGCCAGGGGTCGAGGTAATCCTGACCAAACTGCATGCCGGCGGCAAGTTTTCCAACAAAAGTTACCGTTTCGCCGGCGGCCTCCATGGTGTTGGCGTGTCTGTCGTCAATGCGCTCTCGAAGCATCTGGAGGTATGGGTGCGACGGGGTGGCAAGGAGTACAACATGGCCTTTGCCGACGGTCATAAGGTCTCTGACCTGGAGATCGTCGGTAAAGTGGGTCGAAACAATACCGGCACTCGTGTGCGTTTCTGGCCCGATTCGAGCTATTTTGACTCCTCACGCTTCTCTACGCGGCAATTACGCCATGTTCTCAGGGCGAAAGCGGTACTCTGCCCTGGCCTGAAAGTCTCATTCTTCGATGAGAAGAGTGGTGAGAGGGAGGCATGGGTCTACCAGGATGGGTTGAGAGACTACCTGCTGGACGCCTTGCATGGCGTGGCAAAGATCCCACAGCAGGCATTTGTGGGTGAAATGTCAGGGAATACCGAAACCGCCGCCTGGGCCGTGATCTGGTTGCCGGAGGGCGGTGAACTGGTTACGGAGAGCTACGTCAATCTGATTCCCACCTCCCAGGGGGGAACGCATGTAAACGGTCTGCGTACAGGCCTTACCGACGCGGTCAGAGAGTTCTGCGAATTTCGGAATCTACTTCCCCGCGGGGTCAAGCTGACCCCTGAAGATGTATGGAATCGTGTCTGCTATGTGCTCTCTGTCAAATTACAGGACCCTCAGTTTTCCGGACAAACCAAAGAGCGTCTATCTTCTAGGGAGTGTGCCGCCTTCGTCTCCGGGGTGGTCAAGGACTCCTTCAGTCTTTGGCTGAATCAACATACGGATATGGGTGAACAGATTGCCGAGATGGCGATTTCATCCGCACAGAGCCGAATGCGTGCCGGACGCAAGGTGGCCAGAAAGAAGGTGACTCAGGGACCGGCTTTGCCTGGCAAGTTGGCCGATTGCAGTTCGGCGGATCCGGCAAGAAGCGAACTGTTTCTGGTAGAGGGTGATTCAGCTGGAGGGTCGGCGAAACAGGCGAGAGATAGGGAGTTCCAGGCGATCATGCCGTTGCGGGGCAAGATCCTCAACACCTGGGAGGTTGAACATGGTGATGTGCTGGCCTCGCAGGAGGTACATGACATTTCCGTCGCCATCGGCGTTGAGCCCGGCAGCAGCGACCTGTCTAACCTAAGGTTCGGCAAAATCTGCATCCTTGCCGATGCGGATTCGGATGGACTGCATATTGCGACCCTTTTGTGTGCATTGTTTCTGCGTCATTTCAAGCAACTTGTGGAGCAGGGGCATGTCTACATAGCCATGCCGCCACTCTATAGGATCGATGTGGGAAAACAGGTCTTCTATGCTTTGGATGACTCGGAAAAACAGGGAGTGCTGGATCGCATTGAAGCGGAGAAATTACGTGGCAAGATCAATGTACAGCGTTTTAAAGGTCTGGGTGAAATGAATCCTTTACAACTACGGGAAACGACTATTCATCCGGATACCCGTCGCCTGATACAGCTGACGATAGAACATGGCGACAACACAAACCGTATCATGGATATGATGCTTGCCAAGAAGAGGTCGTCCGATCGTAAAAAGTGGCTGGAAAAGAAAGGGGATCTGGCTGAGATATAACAACTGTTTAGAGATCGAGGAATGATGTTTTACAGTAAACATTTTAACAAGACCGAGTTGAGCTTGAGCCGTGTTTTCTTTCTCCTCGCCTTGTTTTTTGCCAGTGGTTGGTTGAACTCTTCGTATGCGGCTGAGTTTGAACCGCTCGATGAGATTTCTCTCATGAGTATGGCTGAACACTTGAAGACTATGCAGCAGCTGGCGCCGCAATTACGCATACAATTGAGAAGCGTACGCATGACTATGAAATTCGATATCAGGCAGATTCATGACATCGAGCGCGGTATCGGAAAAGCGCAAACCGATATCGAGCGTTTGATCGCTATGCATAAAACAGATCGTGTCAACTCCACCAGAGCCCACTTTCTGGTGGATGACCTTCGACGCAAGGCATCAACCCTGGATCAAGGCCTGTCGCATGTAACACAACGGATTATGAAGAAGTATGGTGTGTCGGAGGAAAATGAGATTCAGAATACGGGAATCAGTGAGGAAGACAGTCAACTGCTCTCCCTGCTTCAAGATTACAGTCGATTGGTGAATCAGAGTTTGCAGCTGGTATCCGGGGAGCCCCGGGATATATCACCGCAATCGACGGAGTAACCACTCTTCGCTCGGCGTATCTGCGGAAAACGCAGTGATTTGCCATATGTCAATGATCGCTCAGCGAACACCATGCATCATTGCGGCCTATATCCGTTAATCCGGCAGCGAATTGGATCTATCTAATTGCCGGGTTATTAGTCAGTGCCAATACACCAAATGCTAGTATCATTAATCCAATAGGCTCTGTTGTTTCCGAATATAGCGCTGATCAAGGCGCGAGGTGAGAGGTTTTGTGATGCCAAATAGACGACGAACAATGCTTGGTGGCGCTTTTCCTGGCACAATCCGCCGGGTGAAAAATCGCCCCGGCAGAGCCGGTTGGATAAGTGTTAGCAGGCCCTAGATCGCCGTCACGGACGGGTTGCAGTTCGACCATGACATTCAGGTGATAGAGTTATCGATATGCAAAGAATAGCACTTTATGCAGCTATCGCTTTGGCGGGTTGTGTACTCATATGGCTGCTTTTATTCTGGAATCCTGTCGCTCGGGATGAGCATGTCGTTATCGATCCGGCGATTACCACGGAACCGACAGGCGGCGATTTTTCCTTAACCTCCTATCGCGGTCCAGTCAGTCTGAGTGACTATCGCGGCAAGGTCGTACTGCTCTATTTTGGCTATACTTGGTGCCCCGATATTTGCCCGACCAATCTTGCCATGATGAGTACGGCCCTGTCGGCAATGAACGACGCTGAGCGAGCTCAGATACAACCGCTGTTTGTGAGTGTCGATCCGGAACGTGATACCCCGCAACGCCTGAAGGAGTATGTCGAGTATTTCCATCCCTCACTACTCGGTCTGACCGGCGGTAAGAATGTGATTGACGAAATAGTCGAACGATATGGCGGCGCATACCGTATCGTGGACAAAAAGGATGATGAACCTTATGTCGTTGATCACACGTCCGATACCTATATCATCGACAAGCGGGGCAAGTTGGTGCGTAGGATGGCGCATGGATCCGGCATCGAGGAGATGCTCGGCGCAATACAACCGCTGCTTCAGGAAAACCTGAGTAGATAGCCCGCCGATTCCAGGTAGTCCGCCTCCTGCTCCAGCTCCTTTCGAGTCAATGGATGGTGAGCAATCCACTCTTTGGGAAATACCAGGGATACTTTGTGATCTTCCACCTCCAACCGCGGTACGGGCTTTGCCGCCGCTGATCTTGCCCGATGGGTCAGTACGGAGAGCCGAAGCAGCATGCAGAGCTGTTTTGTACAGCTCACTACATCCTTGGGAAGCGCCTCGAATACGACGGTTGGGAATTTACGCCGATGTCCTCTGACCAGGGCGGCAAGAACCTTCTGCTCCTGCAGGGAGAAGCCGGATAGATCGGATTTTTCCAGCAGGTAGGCGCCGTGTTTTTGAAATTGACTGTGAGAGACTGTCAATCCTATCTCATGGACCTTGGCTGCCCATGAAAGCATTGCGATATGACGCGGTTCCTGCAGATTCCAGGGTCTCTTAGCCTGTTCCAGGAGGGCCAGGGCGGTGGTCTCCACTCGGTCGGCCTGTTCCTGGTCCACATCGTATCGGCGCATCAGGGTTTTAAGGGTCCGCTCACGGGCATCCTCCTGTTGGCTGCGTCCGACCATGTCGTATATCAGGCCTTCGCGCAAGGCCTCGGAAGAGACTTCCATATGTTCGATGCCGATCTGATCGAAGATCGCCGATAGTACGGCAAGACCTCCGGCAAACACCGGTTTTCTCTCTTCAGACAACCCCTTCAATGAAAGCTTGTCTATGCTGCCGGCATCGGTCAATGTTTGCTTGAGACGCTCCAGTGAGTCACGATAGATTCCGGTTTCGCTCCATCCCTGTTGCAGGATTACGTTTCCGATCGATTTGATACTGCCTGAACTGCCGATTGCCCGCGTCCAATCCCCATCTCTGAATTCATACCTTACCGGACGAATTTCCAAGCTGCAGGCAAGCTCCGCATCACGCATGGCCTGTGCCGTTATCTTACCCTCGGCAAAGAATCTGCGGCTTATACTGACGCACCCCATATGAAGACTCTCCCGCTCTTGAGGCTGATAACCTTGACCGATGATCAATTCGGTACTGCCACCACCGATATCGACCACCAAACGTGTTTCATCCCCCGCGGCGAGGCCGTGCGCCACACCAAGGTAGATCAGCCGCGCCTCCTCACGTCCGGCGATGATCTCAATAGGATGCAGCAGCGCCTTTTCGGCCAGAGCGTGGAAGTTGTCATCAGCATGAATCTGGCGCATGGTATTGGTGCCGACAACACGGATATTTTCAGCCGGTAACGGACGTAGTCGTTGTGCATATCTTTGTAAACAATCGAGGGCCCGCTCTGCAACGTGGGGTTTGAGACGCTTGTCTGCGGTCAACCCTTCACCGAGTCTGACGGTCTCTTTCATCCTGTCGATGATCTGTAGATGACCGTCGATGACCCGCGCAACGATCAGGTGAAAACTGTTTGAGCCGAGGTCAATGGCAGCGATCGCTTCATCGAGATTGGCTTCTGGGATCTGTTCCGGCATTCTCTATCTTGACTCCTGATTATGTGATACTGAGCGCTCAATATACTCTGATGAGGATCTTTAGCCCTGCTTAAAAGGTCAGACATCATATCAGGAATTATTGACAGGAGCCTGTCAACGTCCCGCCGCGGGATTGCGTCCTGGACGCCACTTTCAACAATCGGTGACAATAGTGACTGACGAGTCATCAGGGCCAGTCAACACGCATCCAATTGGTCCTGTTGCACCTGAAAAAGCGCCAATCAAGGCGCGAGGAGAGAGGTTTGGTTACGCCAAATGAACGACGAGCAACGCAGCGTGGCGCATTATCAGGCGTACCCCAAGGGCATTTCCTTCAGGGCGTACCCCAAAGGCACTTCCTTCGGGGTGCACCCCAAGGGCACTTCCTTCGGGGCGCGTCCCGTAGGGTTGGGGCTGTTATTCCGCTCAGCGAAGTGATGATTCGCTTAGGTAGTGCAACTACACATCGCTCATGCTGCCTTGCAGGACGAATAAACAGTCCCGATAGGGATGATCGGATGAGTGTTAACAGGCGCTAGGATCTGGATAATGAAGTATTGCAGCTACTGCGGCGCAGAGGTCGAAGTCAAGGTTCCCGAAGGTGATAACAGGCCAAGACATGTTTGTAATATCTGCAGTACCGTTCATTATCAAAATCCCAAGATCGTCGTCGGATGCATTCCCGTGTGGGGAAGGCAAATCCTCTTATGTCGCCGAGCCATAGAACCCCGCTATGGTTTGTGGACCGTGCCGGCAGGATTTATGGAGAATGGTGAGACGAGTCAACAAGGCGCCGCTCGCGAAACCTTGGAGGAGGCATGTGCACGGGTTGAAGTGGAAGGGCTATACACGCTATTCAATCTTCCGCATATCAATCAGGTATATCTGTTGTTTCGCAGTCGCTTGCTCAACCTCGATTTCGCTGCGGGGGAGGAGAGCCTGGAAGTCAAGTTATTCGATGAACAGGAGATACCTTGGGAAAAGCTTGCTTTTCCTGTGATAAAAGAGTCGCTAAAGCTCTATTATGCCGATCGCGAAACGGGGAAATATCCATTGCGTGGCGGCACCATAGTCCGTGCCGCAGGTTCAGCCAGAGGCTACCGCACTATCCTTGATCCGGGTTAGCGATCATTTTCACGACATATGCCGAGTACTTCCATGTAGATATCGGCGTGACGCTATGCGGCCGGCCAGGAGGCGCACTCCGCAGGGAGTGTTAACAGGCCCTAGAGTCCCGTACCGCCATAGCTTGGTACCAGACGTACGTTATTGGCCACATAGCCGTCATCCTTATCACTCTTTTGGATATAGAATTCGAGTATGGAATCCCGATTTGACATGACCTCATCCGTGACTTCGTCGGCCAGTTCATTGGCATGGCAAAAGACGCTTTCGTAAGGTGAGCCCTCTTGGCGGGGATCGATAATCCACATATTGGGATCGATACGTTTGAGAAAACGCAAAAAACCGTACCCCTTTTCCGGAAACCATTTTGCACAGACACCCCGGACACAGGAACCCGGTTCTCCCCATTCATTGCGCGGTTCATATGAGATCGGCAACAAATCGGGGATCAGAAAACCCGAATAGTAATCATCCACAAGTCTGCGCAACTCCTGCGAAACATTACGGAATCCCAGCAATTCCACACGGCAGCCACGATCCTGCAGGGCGGTTACGACCTGCAGAAAATCACCGTCGCCGGTGACCAGAAGCAGCAGGTCGAGCTTCTCCGATTGCAACATGGCGTCAACGGCCATATCCAGGTCTGCATTGGCTTTGGTGGTGACGTTACCCTCTTCATCCGTATAACGGCGCACATTCTTCACAATGACCTTCCAGCCGTACTCCCTTACCATCTGCTGGTAGGTCATTGCACGACGACGATATTCAGGATCCTCCTTGGCGCGCTCCTGGTCGAAGGCAATGTAGGTATTGAGTCTGAGTAGGGAGCCGCCGTATCTTGCAGCGAACATCCTTAGGATGTCGTAGCGTAGCTGGTATCCGCCGTTGTATCGAACATTTTCTGCGTCGACAAACACGCCAATTTTAATATCTTGATGCAATGTGTTGTACCTGAACTATTAAAAAGATAAAAAGTGTTTAGGCATTGTGTGATGAAGCGACATCCCCACGATTGAGGGTCGTTGACAGTGCGTGTATCCCTGCTAGTCCTATGGCGTTGGTCACGCCGATTGTACGCCCAATGGGTCGAATAGCTCGATCAATAGCCTGTTTTTTTAAAGATGGAAAACCAACCAAAAATAATATAGATAGTTATGTATTGATAATCGTTTCATTCATCTTTGTTCTTAAAAGTATATTAATTATACAACGGTTTTGGGAATATTTTTAATGGCGAGCTAAACTAAGACTCACAAAATTGCGGGATATTTCGCGATTTCCCTAAGTTTCCCATGTCTGTACCGCAGGTAAGAGTCGTTGCTGCTGGATACCGGATAATCATGCATAGCAGCGTATTTGGAAGATAAATAATCTCCGTCGGTACTATGAAATATTGCCATTGCATTGGGAAAGAGAAATTCGTGATTCACGCAAGCCTTACAATTGAACATGTTATAAGATAGAACAAAACAATAACGGAAACCCAAAGGCGGGTAACATGACGGCCACCGATATTCCGGTACATCAACGTTTCAACGCGCATGAACTGTTTCTGCAGGCAGATCGATTAGAGCCATGTGTATTGGTGATTTTCGGTGCTGCTGGTGATTTGACGCAACGGAAACTCATACCCGCACTCTATAACTTGGTGCGTGAACAGGTGCTGGATGAACGTTTTGCCGTAATCGGCTACAGTCGCAGGCCTCAAAGCGACAACCAATATCGGGCAATCCTTTTTGATGGCCTAAAGACCTATTCGCGATCTCAGCCCATCGATGACAGTGTCTGGCAGGCATTCAGCAAGCACATCAGCTACGTGAAAGGTGATTTTGAAGACCCGGAAGGTTATGTTGCCCTGCGCGGCGCATTGGAAGCCGTCGAGCAATTGATCGGCAGCGATGGAAATCGTCTTTTCTATTTCGCCACGCCTCCCTCGGCGGCGCCGGTGATACTACACCGTCTGAGTGAGGCCGGGTTACTGCAATCTGGAGGGTCAGCAATACCTTGGACAAGAGTTGTCATGGAAAAACCCTATGGCCGGGATCTCGAATCGGCAAGCGATCTGAACCGTATCGTCGCCGAGGTGTTGCAAGAGGATCAGGTCTACCGGATCGATCACTATTTGGGTAAGGAGACGGTACAGAATATATTGGTGGCTCGTTTGGGAAACACCATATTCGAACCCCTGTGGAATCGAAAATATATCGATCATGTGCAGATCACTGCAGCGGAATCCATCGGCGTGGAAGGCAGGGGCAGATTCTATGACAGAACAGGGGTGATAAGGGATATGGTTCAGAGTCATCTGCTGCAGGTACTCTCACTCTGCGCCATGGAACCGCCGGTCTCTTTCGCCGCTGACGATATTCGCGATAAACGGGTCGAGGTATTGCGTTCCCTGCGCCAATTCTCATCCCGGGAGGTATTGGAAAATATGGTCTTCGGCCAGTATCGCGGCTACCGCGATGAGGAGAATGTGGAGCCAAAGTCACGAACACCAACCTATGCCGCCATCAAATGCTATGTCGATAACTGGCGATGGCAGGGTGTCCCGTTCTTTCTTCGGGTCGGCAAGCATCTGGCGCAGCGGATGACCGAAATCTCGGTAGTGTTTCGTCCTGTCCCGTTGTGCCTGTTCGGGCGTGACGATGTCTGTCAGGATCTGGAACCGAATGTGTTGACCATCCGCATCCAGCCCGATGAGGGCATGGCCCTTAAGATATCCAGCAAGCGGCCGGGTGGTGAGATGGAGGTGGGTTCGGTGGAGATGGACTTCAGCTACTCAGAGACATACACCCATCCCATCAAAGATGCTTACGAAAGACTGCTGTTGGATGCGATGAAAGGGGATGCCACTCTCTTCGCCAGACGGGATGAAGTGGAGTTCGCCTGGCGTTTCGTAACCCCCATTCTGAATCACTGGGAAGCAGCGACAAAACGGCAACCTTTATTTTATGCCGAGGGCAGTGAAGGTCCCGAAGAAGCCGAAAAATTGATGGACCGTTACAATCGTCAATGGCGGGAGATAGTCTGATGGAGCGTTTCATTGTCGATCCAGGTGAGTTCGCCGAACATGCCGAGCGGTGGATATGCAACAAGATACAGTTGGTGCTCGAGTCGCAGCAGCGTTGTAATCTGATGTTGGCCGGTGGCGCGACACCCCTGCCCATTTACCAACGCCTGGCTCAACGCGGGGATATTCCCTGGTTGCGCATCAACCTCTATTTTGGCGATGAGCGTTGTGTGCCGTTGAACACACAGGAGAGTAACTACTCCACGGTGATGAACAGCCTGTTTCCGGATGGTGACCGGCCGGAAGGGATGAGCGTCTTTCGCATGTGCGGCGAAGAGGATCCTGACAAGGCGGCGGAAGTGTACGAACTGGTTTTGCCGGAGAGGATCGACATCCTTCTCCTGGGTGTCGGTGATGACGGTCATACGGCATCGATCTTCCCCGGGTCGGCCGTGCTGGATGAGGAGAAACGGCGTGTGATGCCGGCGATAGCCACCAAACCGCCTCTACAAAGGCTGACGATTACACCGCCCGTTATCCAAAGCGCCAGGTATCTGTTGGTGATGGTTCAGGGTGATGAGAAGGCGGATGCCGTTCGTAGCGCGCTGGTCAATCACAACGTACCGGCAGCCATAGCCTTGGATGGGGATTGGATGATGGATGTCCGGGCGGCCCGTTCACTACCGGCCGATCAAAGACTGGGTTTCTGACCTATAGAATTTAGTGTTAACAGGCCTTAACTGACAGGAACAGACTATGCCTGAAATCAAGCAGTTTCATATCGGCCTCATCGGACTCGGTGTCATGGGACGCAATCTGGCGATGAATATGGAAGAGAAGGGATTTCCAGTTGCGGTGTGGAATCGCCGCAGCGCCACGATCACAGAGTTCTTGCGTGAAAATCGTGGTAAACGGTTTGGCGGGGATCCCGACCTGGCCCGGTTTGTCGCCCTGCTGGAGCGACCACGGCGGATTTTGCTGATGATCAAGGCGGGGGATCCCGTGGACCAGGTAATCGAACAATTGATCCCCTTGCTGGAACCCGGCGATATCGTCATGGATGGCGGTAACTCATGGTTCGAGGATACCCGGCGTCGGGAGAGCTACCTTCGTGAGAAAGGACTCCATTTTGTCGGAGTCGGCATATCCGGTGGTGAGGAGGGGGCACGCCATGGTCCCTCGATGATGCCGGGCGGCTCCCGTGACTCCTATGCGGAGGTGCGTGCTGTCTTCGAAGCGATCACAGCCCAGACCGAGGCCGGGGCCTGTGTCACGCATGTGGGCCCGGACGGTGCCGGTCATTTCGTCAAGATGGTCCATAACGGTATTGAATATGCGGATATGCAGCTGCTTGCGGAGGTCTATGACCTGATGCATCGGGGTCTTGGCCTGAGTGAAAAAGAGATGGCTGAACAGTTTGAGCAGTGGAACCGGGGAGCGATGGAGTCGTTCCTGGTGGAATTGACCGCTCAGGTGATGAAGGCTGTCGATCGGGATACCGGCATACCCCTGGTGAGCCTGGTGATGGACAAGGCGGGACAGAAAGGGACTGGCCGTTGGACTGTACAGGCTGCGCTGGAGCAGGGCGTGGCGGTGCCTGGTATCGCTGCCGCAGTGGATGCCAGGCTACTCTCCGCAATGAAAGCCCAACGCGTGGCGGCATCACCCCTGCTGCGCGGGCCGGAGGCTGCCGCTACGAAAGAGACGGAATCCTTGCTGGCGGATTTCCACGGCGCCATCTACGCTTCTCGAATCACCGCCTACGCCCAGGGATTGGATCTGATTCAAAACGCCTCGGATCGCTATCAGTGGTCGATCGATCTGGCGGAAACAGCACGTATCTGGAAGGGAGGATGCATAATCAGGGCACGTCTCCTCGATCCTATCCGCAACGCCTATTCCAATGACCCGAAACCGCAGAATCTGATGGTCGATCCTGCCTTGGCGGCACAGTTGCAAGGGTTGCAGGGCGCCTGGAGGAGGGTGGCCTGTTTCGCCTCCAGTGCCGGGATCCCGGTTCCCGTAATGAGCGCCTGTCTCAACTATTTCGACAGTTACCGTACCGATCGATTACCGCAAAACCTCATCCAGGCACAGCGGGATGCCTTCGGCGCCCATACCTATGAACGCGTGGATCACCCCGAATGGGGTTTCGTTCACTCGGACTGGCAGTAAAAAATATCCTGATTGCCCACAATACTCAGCCACTGTATAGGTGACTTGGTGATCGTGGGTTGTATAAGCAAGTCGCGAATGTATTTCTGTCCGCAAATGAACGCGAATGAACGTAAATATATTTATTACTGTACAACAGGATGTAACTCAGACTCTAACCTACCGCGAGGGAGAGGTAGGGTGAGAGCGGATAGCTGAAAATGGTGGGTAACCAGGAAAAATATTAAAGCTATTTGCGTTCATTTGCGGACTTTACTTTTTAAATAAAGTGCCTGCCGCACAAAAAGATTGCCTTGCACTACAGGTCCTGCCAGTCGGTCAATAGAAGCCCCGATCCGATACCAGCCAGACCGCCCCCGAGAATACCTCCGACAACTGCACCCGGCAGATTGGCATGTATGACCTCCAATGCAGCGGAGAGCGGTCCCGCCACACTATTGTCGATCGTGCCGATCATCACGAAGAAACAGAGTGCGATAAAACCCGATACCCCCACACCCACCATCAAACCATCTCCCACCGGCGGTAGCAGGTTGTCATAGAGTTTGATAAAACCGGGGACCAGGGCGACATATAGGATACCGGTAAGGGGGCAGAGGATGGCAACTACCGTAGTGATCGAAACCGGGCCAGTGAGGTTGACTGCCAGCAGATAGGCGAGCGCGGCCAACCAGCCGGCGCTGAATCCGGCAAGGGTTTTCGCATCTGCTCGATTTACCCGTGAGCCCATGGAGAAAATGCCATAGAGCGCACCGACGACCGCCCCCACAAGGGATACCAGTATCACAAGCAGGAGCAGATCGACCGGGTGGTCGGAAAGGATGAAATAGAAGATGGAGATGGGCGAGATGATGGTCGTCATCAAGACCGCGAGACGCATACTGCTGTAGATCAGTGCACCGAGGGTTCCGGCAAGCACGCCAGCGAACAGGTTGGGATCGATCGGCAGTTGCCAATGGTCGGCGAAAGCGGACAAGAAAACAAAGAGCATGGCGTAAAGCAGGCCGATAAATGCCCAGATAGCGCCTCGGATCAGGGCTTCTCTAAGCCGCTGCTGTGACTTTGCTGACGGACGCCGGTTTTGCATGATGCGAGTGGTTGGATCAGTTATCACTCAAACTGTACATCTCCCGTCCTTCGGAGAGTCTCAGCCAGCCCTTGACGATGCGATATATCAACCAGAGCATATTTGCTGAAAGTACCAGATATCCAAGCAGGACAATGATCGTGAGGTAACCAATTATCATCCATAGGATACAGAACCAGAAGGTACGGATCTGCCATCTGAAATGCGATTCCAGCCAACTGTTCCTGACATCGTCGCGCTTGACGTAGTTGATGATGAGCGCGATCGGAAAGGTAATGACGAATAGGAATGATAGGGCCTGCAGCGCATACACCACCATCGTGATGGTTTTTTCCCGATCGCTGTGGATGCTGTTGACCGCCTTTGTCGAACCGTTCATCGGCACATCATGTCATTTATTCATCCCGTATGCCAGAGCATTGATTTAAGGATGGATCTGGGGCCTGTCTTAACAAAGAATCAAATGATAGGGGCTTCGATAACGTCCTGGCTCCACGTTGTGATACTGACAAGGGAGCCATCATTGCCAGCGGGTTACGCCTTGATCAAGGATATCACTGAAGCCCTGTGCACTACCTATTCTGGTGCCGGGTCAATATAATTAGGTCATATGGGGTTGTGTCTTTGTATACTGTTTCAATAGTGAATAATTTATAGACAGTATTCTGTTCCACAAGCGACAGCTGATCGAATGGGCGCTACATGAAAAGCATCTTTATCACACGCACTGTGCGCATACCTGATCCGCTCCGCATCAGCCGTTATCAAAAAAGCCCTGAATTCGGACCAAGGATACTCTTCTTCAGCGGTGGCAGCGCCCTCAACGACGTCAGTCGTGTCTTGAAAAGCTATACCCACAATTCAATACATCTGGTAACCCCTTTCGATTCCGGTGGCAGTTCCGCCAAACTGCGGCAGGCATTCGATATGCCCTCGATCGGCGACCTGCGCAGTCGCCTCGTTGCCTTGGCGGATGAAACAGTGACCGGCCATCCGGAGGTCTATGAACTGCTGACCTACCGTTTTCCCCGCAAGGCAGGGAAGGGTGAACTGCTACGTCAGCTCGAGTCAATGATCAGAGGCAGACACCCTTTGGTGGAACCGGTAAGCAATCCAATCAGGCGTATCATCCGCAATCAGTTGGGGTATTTCTATGATGCCATGCCGGAAAAGTTCGATCTGCGCGGAGCCAGCATCGGTAATCTGATTCTCAGCGGCGGTTATCTCAATAACCATGAACATCTCGATCCGATCATTTTTCTGTTCGAAAAGCTCGTGGGGGTGCAGGGGTTGGTACGCGCAGTTGTGAATGACAAATACCATCTCACGGCTGAGCTGGAAGATGGCAGTCGCATAGTCGGTCAACATCTGCTGACCGGCAAGGAGGTTTCGCCTCTAGAGAGTCCGGTGAAGGATATCTCCCTCTCCGGTCGCTTGGATAAGTACACGCCGGTCAAATCGCAATTGCGTAAAAAGAACCATAAGCTGATACAAAAAGCGGAGCTGATCGTCTATCCTCCCGGCAGTTTTTACACCAGTCTGGTGGCCAATCTTCTGCCTCAAGGTGTCGGGGCCTCGATAGCGGAAAACAACTGCCCAAAGGTCTATGTACCAAATCTGGGGACGGACCCGGAACAGGTGGGTTTGAGTCTGAACGATGCGGTGCGTCGGTTGATGCACTACTTGCAGAAAGGTATCCCAGGTAGCATCGCTAAAGGAAAGCAGCTGAATTTCGTGCTCCTCGATAGTAAAAACGGGCAATATCCATCGAAACTCTCTGCAAAGCTAATCGAGGAATTGGATCTTCAGGTTATCGATACACCGCTTGTCAGTACGCGCAGCGCACCTTACTACGATTCGAAACTGCTGGTATCGGCTCTGCTCTCCCTGACCTAGGGTAGAGCATTCTACTCTCTATTTACTCATGGTTTTAATGGCTTCTACGATTCGCTTAAGCGCCAGACATGAGAGTAGAATTCGGGAAGCTGCAAACCGGAATATACCGTATATACTATGAGGATATTCTCGCTGAAAGTAGCATCCGGCGATGATCCGTCAGTTGATAGGGGTATCCCTGACCAATAAATCACTTGCCATATTTGGCAAAGCATCACTGATGCCAGCAGGTTATTCATGACACTCAATGGCTTATTCGATTTATCGCTGTCGGAATTTATTATTCTGACCCTGGTTCTCACCCATGTCACCATCGTTTCGGTGACACTCTTTCTTCACCGTCATCAGGCCCATCGGGCGCTCGAGCTCCATCCGCTGCTGAGCCACTTCTTTCGTTTCTGGCTATGGTTGACGACCGGTATGGTGACCCGTGAATGGGTGGCCATCCATCGCAAGCACCATGCGAGGTGTGAAACGGAGGGCGATCCACACAGTCCCCAGATCCTGGGATTGAGCAAAGTGTTGTGGCAAGGTGCGGAGCTTTACCAGCAGGAGGCGAACAATCTGGAGACCCTGGAGCGCTACGGTAAGGGAACGCCGGACGATTGGCTGGAACGCCATCTCTATACGCGCTACAACTACTCGGGTATTGCACTGCTGTTTGCCATTGAGCTGATACTGCTGGGCCCTGCAGGCATCACTGTCTGGGCTGTGCAGATGATATGGATACCGTTCTGGGCTGCGGGTGTGATCAACGGCATCGGCCACTATTGGGGCTATCGCAATTTCGAAATTCCCAATGCGGCGACCAATATTGTCCCGTGGGGAATCTTTATCGGGGGAGAGGAGTTGCACAACAACCACCACGCCTTCGGCAGCTCTGCCAAGCTGTCGACCCAGTGGTGGGAGTTCGATCTGGGCTGGTTTTATATTAAGTTGTTCACTTTGCTGAGGTTGGCGAGGGTGCTCAAGATCGCACCCAAGCGAGCCCTGATCGCAGAACGTCCCCAACTGGACATAGATGCGATCAAGGCACTGACTGTCAATCGTCTGCAATTGCTGAGCGACTATCGTCGCAAGGTGTTGAAGCCGGTGTTCAAGAATGAGATCAGGCATGCCAAGCGCCCGCTCCGACGCCTCTATCGCAGTGCCCAACGCCTTGTGCGCCGGGATAGCATGCTGCTGAGCGATAGCGACCTGTTACAGCTGAAAGAGATTCTCGACACCAACGCGGCCCTGGACAAGGTCTATCAGTTCAAATTGAAGCTCCAGGCGATCTGGGAGCAGCAGGCCTCCAGCCACGAAAAACGCCTCGAAGCCCTGAGTCTATGGTGCGTCCAGGCGGAAGCGAGCGGGGTGGAGGCGTTGCGGGAGTTTGTCTCTATCCTCAGGTCATACGGGATGGCTCCGGCAAGGTGAAACCTGGATCTGATCATAGGCACTGATAACGGTAACTTGTGGTAACGCATGGCTGACTCGTTCAACAAACTTTGGCTCAAGGGACAGGCGGAAGAGGATATCTATTTCGCCAAGCGCGATCGTGAACTGATCGAGGCGCTGAGGAAAAAGAAGCTGCGCAAGAAACTTGAAGATTCCGACAGGAAAACGCGTAATCAGGCCAAGAAATACGAGAATCGTTTCGTCAAGATCACCGAAAAACACGCTGAGAAGCCAAAAAAAATGCGCAAGGAATTAAGCAAACTTTTAGCAAAGATCAGGAAACGGTTTACAAAGTAACAACCCTAACCCTGACTCAATAGATTCCTCAGATCGATGACTGCCGCATTGGCGCGTGAAATGTAAGAGGCCATGACCAGTGAGTAGTTGGCGAAGATACCCAATCCACTGCCGTTCAACACCACCGGGCTGCTGATGGGGCCCTGGGTGGCTTCCAGCTCGCGGATGATCTGGCGCAAGCTTACCAGGGCGTTCTTTTTTCTCAATATCTCCTGGAAGTCGATCTCCACAGCATGCAGGAAATGAATAAGTGCCCAGGTGGCGCCACGGGCCTCGTAGAAGACATCATCAATCTCCAACCAGGGGGTCTGTACCCTGACATTGTCCGAAGTAGTGGTGGATTGTGCTGCGTCAGGGTCACCGGCGAGGTCGGTATTGATGCGTTCCTGCCCGACACTGGCGCTCAGGCGCTGGGATAGGCTTCCAAGGCGCTTCTCGATTACCGCCAGCCAGTCGCGCAGATTATCGGCGCGGGCAAAGAACTGGGTAGCCATATCGCCTTCTTGCGAGAGACCGTCGAGATAGCGTCTGAGTGCATCGAGACCCTCATGGTACTCACCCTCGGTCGAGGGGAAGATCCAGGAATCGTTACTGTAGTTGAACTGGGGCTCGGCGATGGCCAGATCTTCATTTTCCAAAGACTGGGATTGCGAGCGGCTCATATCATTGCGTAGCGAGCGGGCCAGGTCGCGGGCCTGGGTGAGGGCGCCGAACTCCCAGTTGGGAATATTATCCAGAAAAACGCTCGGCGGCATGATGTCATTGCTCAGATATCCGCCGGGTTTTTGCAACAGGGTTTCCATGACAGTGACTAAGGTGGCGGTGGTGTAGGAGCCGGTGACCGGTTGCAGGTTGATCTCATCCAGTATGTTGCGGGTGTTATCGCGCACATCGAAGGGCTCGGGTACGCGGCTCCAATAGATGCCGAGGAGAAAAAGCAACATGGCAAGGGTGACAATGCCAAGCATACTGCCCCAAATCCAGCCCTTGTCCCGCAGGGTCTGGGGATGATAGAGCCGGGCGATTCGGTTGATGAGTTGTGTGGTGCTGCGGAGCAGGTTTTCGAAGAGCACTTTCACCAATTCAACCCCTACCTTGACGACATCAGTGATACTTCAGGATATAGCAAACGCATGCGAATAGTCATCTTGTCATGTCAAGCGATACCGCTGTCTGCCTGAAAATATGTCTGAAACACTATCTGACGAAGTAGGGTCAAGGCAAGCGTCAAGATACAGTCAGCCCTCCCCACGTCTTTTGGGTGGATGACTCTAAAACGAGAACAGGGAGTTAAACATTATCTCTGATCATCTTGCCAATAATGTAGGGTGCGGCAAGCCGCACCCCTCGGATGACGATATTGCCGCAGAAACTTTTCTTCTGCTGTCAGGTGGCGACGTCCGTGGGCAGCAGCAGGCCCACATAATGATCGGCCAGCAGCAGGGTGAACAGCAGACTGAGGTAGAGAATCGAAAAAGCGAAGGTCTTCATGGCGTGGTCGCGTCCCTCGCTCTGCAGCAGCCTGATGGCATGATAGACAAAGGTGCATCCCAGCACCAGTGCGCCGGCCAGGTAGAGATAACCGCTCATCTGGATCACAAAGGGCAGTAGCGAGACAGCCAGCAGCATGATGGCGTAGACCAATACCTGCTGCTTGGTGAAATCGATGCCGTGGGTAACGGGCAGCATCGGTATATCGGCCTTGGCGTAATCGTCTCGGCGGTGAATCGCCAGGGGCCAGAAGTGGGGAGGTGTCCAGACAAATATGATCAACAACAACAGAAAGGCCTCAATGGTGACCTCGCCGGTAACCGCACACCAGCCCAATAACGGGGGCGCCGCCCCGGCCAATCCACCCCAGACGATGTTTTGTGGGGTATTGCGTTTCAGATAGAGAGTGTAGATCACGGCATAACCGATCAGGGCGAAAAAGGTAAGCAGTGCCGTCAACGGGTTGACCAGAAGATAGAGCAGCAGCATGGAGATACCGCCCAATACCAGGGCAAAGCTGATTGCGTGGGGGGTGTCCATATGCCCGCTGGGTATGGGGCGCCAGCTGGTTCTCTCCATCATGGCGTCTATGCGCTGGTCGATAACATGGTTGATCACCGCACCCGAGGCAGCCGCCAGAGAGATACCGACAAGGCCGAACAGGAGTGGCTGCCAGGGTACCAGGCCTTCCCTCGACAACAGCATGCCAACCAAGGCGGTAAAGGCGATGAGCAGGACGACCTTGGGTTTGGTCATCTCATAATAGTGACGCCAGGCAAAACCGACATGTTGTGCAGAAACATTACTGATGGCCATAACGACCTCCTTTAGCCCAGTTTTCCGAGGCTTTAAGTAGTTTTTCCAGATCCTGTAGGATCTCTTTCGAGCTGATCTTGGTTGTATCGTGCTTCATCATCAGGTTACCCCGGGGGTCGATGAGAAAGATGGGAATAGCCTGTTCCGACAACTGTAGTGGAAACAGAGATCCGAGAGTGGGGCGTTGATCGCTGTCCGCGATCAGCAGCTCAGTGCCTTCAAGTCCAGCCATGTTGGGCAGGTCGAGACGACCGGCCTCGTCGGGTATGAGAATCAGCAAGCGGGCGATGCGTTGACGATTCGCGGCAGTGGCGCGGCGGATCTGGCGCACCTTGATCAAAATCTCTATACAGGCGGCATCACAGCCACCTTCGCTGACCAGTGTCATGGCCCACATATCCTGCAGAGATTGCCAATCGAACCATTCGCCATCCGTCGTTTGCAATCGAAGTGACTGAACACTCCTCGGCGGATCGATCAGGTCACCGTTGTTGGTGCGCCCCGCCGGCAGCCACTTCGGATTGAGGAAGAACAGCCAGGCAGCGATCATCGGCAGGGCGAACAATGCAATCAGTACCGATAACGAGGAGAGGCTGCGCGGCTTGGCGCTGCTGTCCGCCACACCGGTCATAACGCAACCTCAGTTGTTTTGCGCTTGTGCAGCGAGAGACGAACCCAGACCAGCAGGGTGATGACGGCAAACGCAAACCACTGAACGGCGTAGCCGATATGCATCATGTCACTGACTCGAGGATGGGGCCATTGGCGCACGAAACCATGAGCGTCCTGCGGAGATTGCAGCACCATGAAGGGAAAGATATCCAGGCCGGACCATTCCCTGAAGTGCTTCAGAGTAAGAAATGGCCAGCGGGGCGGGATATCCGTTGCTGCCGTACCACCCTGCTCTAGCTCTATGGCAGGTGGTTGAGGGATCCTGACCTCACCGTTAATACTGACCATTTCATCGACACCGGCTGCAGTCAGGGCTTGATCGAGCTGGTCATGGGCTATCCAGCCCCTGTTGACAAGCAGTATCCTGCCGCTCTCCTGCAGTTGCAGGGGGGTGACCAAATGAAAACCTATCCTACCCTGATGTTTGCGGTTTTCGATCAGCACACTTTTACCGTTGAGATAGCGTCCACGTGCCACCACCTGGCGGAAGCGCAAATGTTCGGTATCCGGGTGGGGTCCGTCCAGCGAGATTGGGGGCTGCTTACGTCTCATCTCCAGCGATGAGGCCTGGTTGCGTTTCTGTTCGGCACGATCGAGCTGCCAGATAGCGAGGCCGACGAAAAGGGGCGCCAGGATTACCATTATAATTGTAGGGATTGCCTGAGCACGAAATTGACGGGTGTTGCTGGTCATAAGGGCTATAGTGAAGTTATCTGTTCCTGTTGTTGAGGTATCGGCAGGCTAACCTTATCAATTCCGGATCGGGAGAGATCATGGACATCATATTCAAACTACCGGTGTTGCTGGTCTTGGGCTTCATCCTCTTCAGTCTGTTTCAGGGAATGTACTATATGGCCAAGGACGATGGCAGGAACGAGAGTACCCGCGTGGTGCGTGCCCTGACCCTTCGGGTTGTACTATCGCTACTGTTGTTCATCCTACTCATGGCGGGTTACTACTTCGGTCTTCTCCAACCTCACAGCCTGTTGCCGCAATAGGCGATCAGAGCCAGTAGACGAAGACGAAGAGCCCTAGCCAGACCACGTCGACGAAGTGCCAGTACCAGGCAACCGCTTCGAAGGCGAAGTGGTTGTGGGCACTGAAGTGGCTCTTCATGCTGCGTCCCAGGATTGCCATCAACATTACCGCACCCATGGTGACGTGGAAGCCGTGAAATCCGGTCAGCATGTAAAATGTCGATCCATATGCACCCGATTCCAGGGTGAGATTCAAATCTGAATAGGCGTGACCGTATTCATAGGCCTGCAGGGCCACGAACAGCAGGCCCAAGGCAATAGTTGCGACCAGGCCCCATACCAGCTGTTTCTGATTATCGAGTTTCAATCCCCAGTGGGCCCAGGTGATGGTGGCGCCGCTGGAGAGGAGGATCAGGGTGTTGATGGCGGGTATGCCCCACGCACCCATTGGTTGGAAATCCCCTCCAAGCTCACCTGGGCCGTGGGAGGGCCATACCGCCTCGAATCCGTTATAGAGGAGCTCATTGGTTACACCCAGATAACCTTCGCCGCCGAGCCACGGCAGGGCGATGTTGCGGATATAGTAGAGCGAGCCGAAAAAGCTGAGAAAGAAAAAGACCTCCGAGGCGATGAACCAGAACATGCCCATGCGGAAGGAGGTATCGACCTGTTTATTGTAACAGTCGTTCAGATTTTCCCCGATGACATCCCGAAACCAGCCAAACAGCAGAAAGAAAAACAACAGCAGGCCGGCGGTAACAATATAACCGCCGATGGTGACCCCATTCATGGCCAGGGCGCCACCGAACAGGGTGGTCAGCAGTGAAACCATGCCAATAATGGGCCAGGGACTGGGATCGGGTATGAAATAATCCCCGCTGTGTTCCTTTACCGACATGCTGATACTCCTCTCGATGTTGATCTTTTTGTCATAGTCATAGTGTTTGCTTCGCTAGCTCTGCTCGTTATTGATCCGGGGTTGCCGCAATCATTGGTGGAAGCACGCTGTCCTGGTCGTCGCTATCCACATCTTTCAGGCGCATGAAACTGTATGAGAGTGTCAACGAGTTGATCTCTTCAGGCAGTTCCGTCGAAACCATAAATTGCAGAGGCATGGTGGTCTTCTGGCTGCCGTCGAGTCTCTGCTTGTTGAAACAGAAACATTCCAGTTTGCTGAAATAGGGTGTTGCCTGCCAGGGCGCCACGCTCGGTATGGCCTGTCCGGTTACGGCGCTATTGCTGCGGTTGCGGGCGTGAAAATTGACCTCATAGGTCTGACCGGGATGGACACGCATCTTATTCGTCTCGGCAACGAACTCCCAGGGCAGGTTCGGGTTGACCGTGGTGTCGAATTTGACAGTGACCCAGCGGGCCTGATCCACCCGCTCGGAGGTTGGTGTGGCCAGGCCGATTTGGCTACGTTGGGCAAGTGACTGTGTTCCCGTGATTTGGCAGAAGAGGTTGTACAAGGGCACCAGAGCGAAGCCGAAACCGAACATTGCCACGACCAGTCCGGACAACAGCAGGGTTGTGCGGCGGTTCTTGCGCTGATTGTCCGGTACCCTTTGATTCATTGCATCGCCTGTGTACCGACAATTCGAAAGATACCTGTCCAGAAGGGGAATGAGGTCACGAGAAAGAACAGTGCAAGTCCGGCCAGTCCCCAGGCAAGGCGTACATTCTTACGTCTCAGTTCGGCTGTTTGATAGTCAGGAATACGCATAGCTCCCCATAGCTCCTATTTGATTTGAGGGGCAACCGTCCAGGTATGGAAGGCCGGTGGAGAGTCAAGCTCCCACTCGAGACCTTTGGCGCCTTCCCAGGACCTGCCCTCGGCCTTCTTGCCGCCGCGGATGGTCTTGATGATGATGTAGAGAAACAGCAGATGGCTGAGACCGAAGATCATCGCGCCGATGCTCGATATCACATTAAACTCGGTAAAGATCATGTTGTAGTCGACGATCCTTCGCGGCATGCCCGCCAGGCCGAGGAAATGCTGTGGAAAGAAGGTGATGTTGAAACTGATGACGTTGGTCCAGAAAAAGAGTTTTCCCAGCTTCTCGTCATACATGTGGCCGGTCCATTTTGGCAGCCAGTAGAAGACGCCGGCAAACAGGCCGAATACCGCGCCGGGCATCAACACGTAGTGGAAATGTGCGACGACGAACATACTGTCGTGATACTGCATGTCGGCAGGTACCACTGCCAGCATGACGCCGCTCAATCCGCCGAAGGTGAACATCAGGACGATACCCACCGCGAACAGCATCGGGGTTTCAAAGGTCATGGCCCCGCGCCACATGGTGGCGATGAAGTTGAAAACCATCAGGCCCACCGGTATGGAGATCAGAATGGTACCGATCATGAAATAGGTGACCGCCCCCAGGGACATGCCGACAGTGTATTGATGATGCGCCCACACCACCATGCCGATGGTGGCCACGGCGAGCATGGCGCCGACCATCGATTTGTAACCGAACAGCGGCTTACGCGCGAAAGTCGGTATCACGTGGGAGAGTACCCCGATGGAGGGCAGCAGCAGAATGTAGACCTCAGGATGACCGAAGAACCAGAACAAGTGTTGAAACAGGACCGGATCACCACCGCCGGCTGCGTCGAAGAAGCTGGTACCGAAATGGCGGTCGAACAGCAGCATGGTGACGCCGCCGGCCAAGACGGGTATCACCAGGATCAGCAGGAAGGCGGTGACCAGCCAGGTCCAGCAGAACATCGGCATCTTCATCAGAGTCATCCCCGGCGCACGCATATTCAGTAGGGTGACGATGATATTGATAGAGGCCAGCACCGAGGAGATACCCAGCAGGTGGATGGCGAAGATCAGGAAGTCCATCGACATGCCAACCTGCACCGATAGTGGCGGGTAGATGGTCCAGCCGGTATTGATCTGGGTACCGCCACCGGGAAAGAAGGGTACCACGAAGGAGAGGATCAGCATGGTTGCTGCAGCCGGCAATACCCAGAAACTGAGGTTGTTCATGCGCGGCAGGGCCATGTCGGGGGCACCGATCATCATCGGTATCATCCAGTTGGCCAAACCCGCGGCTGCCGGCATTACCGCGCCAAAGATCATGATAAGGGCATGATTGGTGACCAGATTGTTATACAGATCGGGGTCGAGCAGCTGGATGCCCGGCTGAAACAGCTCCATGCGGATCAGCATTGCGCTGGCGCCGCCGAGAAAGAGCATAATCAAGGCGAAAAGTAGGTAGAGGGTGCCGATATCCTTGTGATTGGTGCTGAAGAGCCAGCGCTTCCAACCTTTGGGTGCATCGTGATGGTGTGCCTCGTCATGGGTCAGAGTGGTTGTACTCATGGTTGAATTCTCCTCTATCTGGCCTGTTTGACGTCTGCAGGCTGCACGACATCACCCGTTTTGTTATCCCAGGCATTGCGTTCATAGGTCATGATTGCCGCGATTTCGAGATCGTTAAGTGAACCCCAAGGCTGCATTGCAGTCCCCTCTTTACCGTTGATGACGATATTCAGATGATCCTCTATGGCTCCGGTAGCAATCGCCGATCCGCTAAGCGGCGGGAAGGCAGGCGGTAGACCTACACCGGTAACCTGGTGACAGGCCGCGCATTTTGTATCGTAGAGTGTTTTACCCTTGGCCATCAGTTCGTCCATGCTCCAGGTCTTATCGGCGCTTGCCTCAGCCGCGGCAGCTACCTTGATCGCATTTTGATCGTCTATCCATGCCGCGAACTTCTCCTGTGAGACAGACTCCACTACGATGGGCATACGGGAGTGCCAAGTGCCGCAGATTTCTGCACACTGACCGCGAAAGACCCCTTCCCGGTTGAGTTCGGCCCAGGTCTCGGTGACGTAGCCGGGAATGGCATCTTTCTTCACCGCCAGTTCGGGTACCCAGAAGGCATGGAGGACGTCCGCAGAGGTGTGCAGAAAGCGAATCTTGATACCGGTGGGCAGGACCAGGCGGTTGTCGACTTCCCGCAGGTAGAGGTCCCCGGATTCCTCTGCCGGTACATAACGACTCTCCACCTTGATACCGTGATCCAGATAGTCGAACTCCCACCACCACTGGTGGCCGGTCACCTTCACGTCCATGATGTTCTCTTCCTTCGGTACATCCCAGACCTTTTTCAAAACCGCATCCGCTTTACCCGCAATGGTCAGGTCGACACCCAACACCATCACAGGCACGATGACCCAGGACCAGTTGCCAAACCATGAATTGTGGAATTCCTGGTCGGCCTCGTAGCCGCGGCTCTTGCGATGAAAATAGAGCGAGTAGAAGACGATCGCGAAGACGACAATCAGCAGGAATGTGGCGATGCCCATAGTCATCATATGGATATCGAAGATCTCCTGGGCCACATTGGCTGCGGGTTCGGGGAAGTTGAGACCGTATTCAGCCGCAGCATCGCCCATCACCAGCGCTAATGGTGCTAAAAGCCAATAACCGGGTATTACAGAGCGGTTGGCCTGAGTCACTCTCAAGCGAGAGTCGGATTCAAAATCCAGTGTTTCTGTCTTGTGATTATTATGCATACCGATCAGAAGCCCTCGATTGCGTTTCTAAGATTGTTGGCGAGCATCTCTCGCTCCTCTTCCAACAGATTTTTGCCTACTTCTATATACTCACCATGAGATCCGATCAAAAGACGGCTTGGATACCAGCCTTTGGGATCATGGTTTTGAATAATTTTCAGCCAGGCCTTATGAAAACACTTAACTGCCTGACGGTTGCGGTTGTCGCTGACCCTCACATAGGTGTCATCGATGTGGATGATCTCTTGCGAATGAGCACAAAAGCTGTGGCAGTAGATGGCTATGCCAACAACGAAGATCTCCAGTCCGGTGAAGGGCAGGACCAACCAGGCGCCAAGCGAAAGGAAATAGAGGCCGACCAGACCGATACAAAATGCAAGCAATAAAAATAGCCACTTGGACTGATTCCAGGTCAGACTCCTATTGGGTTGGACGACGAGTACAGCTTCATCACTGTCACTGTTTTGTGGTGCTCTAAAGACCATTTGCCATCCCGCAGTTAGCTCTGACGGCCGATACTGCCTGGCGTCTATTATTGATCTAGATCAGTATTTTTATTGATCTGGGTCAAAAGAATATGACAAAGATGGGGCGTAACGCAATAACTAAGTTGATTTCTAGGCTATTTATAAGGTATTGATTATTAATTAGAATTATAGAATATAGCGATTTTATTACGCTCTAACAGGCCCTGGTAAGCCGTGCATCCGGAAAGGCCTGCTCGAGATCGAGTGACCAGATCTTCTCCGTCATGGCCGTTTTGAGTGATTCCAGGCATTCATGCTCACTATCGTTAGCCTCGTTCCGGTTAATGGCGTCGAGCAGTTGAAGGAACTCGGATGAGACTATGCCTTCCGCCAGTCTCAGCTCGAGATGCTGCTTACCGTCACTCACCCGCCAACTGTAGTCCATATCACTCACACAGCGGGCCTCGCTGGTGCTGCAGGTCAATAGGAATCGTCCGGCGGATACGCAACCGGTGACATATTCGATCGTATCTCTCACGCCTGGCCCGGGATGACCGCTCTCTATGGTGAGAGCTTGACGCTCCCAGATCCTCTCCCGGGAGAGCAGCTGTGCGGCGTATTGCAGCATTCTATAGGCAAGCGCACAGCCCCAGTAAGCGTTGCCCTGATGGAACTTAAGGGCATCTTCATAGTTGCACGTCTGGAGCACACCATTATCGTTGATATGGATGTCAGTGGTATTCATCGGTGTCTGCACCTTCATTGGATCTATATATAATTAACGCATATGATTTTTTAGTCCATCTCTTTCAGTGCAAGCAAGTCAGCCGATGATTATCGTGATTTGCAGGTGTTACCTCGTATCGTCGCGTACCCGTTAGCGTTTATTGCGTCACATCTAGTGTCGGTTATGACGGGTAGACGAAACTGCGCACGCACATGATGCCATTCGTGACTCATCCCAGGCGCCTTGGCAGGCCGACGATGCCGAGACCATCGCGCAATGAGATGGCGGTTCGTTCCATGGCAACAGCCGAACGGGTCTATCAAGTGACAAGTACCGGTTTCGTTGCCCACGGCTCTATCGTTCTCGATGGGCGGGAGCTCGATTCCGAAGAGCAGTCCATGCTCAATATCATGAGTCGCGCGGCTGTTCACTGTAACGAGGCATCGCTTGAACAACGCGACGGCCTATGGCGAATGCATGGCGATCCAATGGAAGGCGCGTTATTGATAGCCGGGACGGGGGCTGGATTGGATGTCGATATCACCAAAAAACAATATCCCCGTAATGACCTCATACCTTTTGAATCTGAACGCCGTTTGATGGCGACACCGCACCATAACCGTAGCGGAAATGCCTTTATCATTATAAAAGGCGTTCCGGAACAGTTGCTGACAGCATAACTGTTGTGGCGTATTGCGTTCGTTTCCACGAGATTAACCATTCGAGATCTTCTACCTTTTCAACACCCGTTGCATGACTGCGTCGGCGCTCAATTGGAAAGGTTTGGTGGGCAATCGCTATGTGCTTTACGCCATAGGTGTATTACTGGTTATTCAGATGAGTTTCACTTATCAAACCCATCTGCAGACCTTGTTTGGTACTCGTGGAATTGATATTTCAATTTGGATTCGAATCATCACGGTCTCCGCGTCCGTTCGACTGCTGGTAGAGATAGAGAAAATGATAATGCGCAATTTCGTTGAAAGAAGAGACCGGGCGTAGGGGGGCAGGGATTAGACACTCTGTCTTGGCAGGATTACCAAGACAGAGTTGTAATGAACACCGCCTAAGTGGCGGTAGTTTATGCGGAGGATGCTGCTTTCTTCTTGCTTCTGCGGCGTCGTCGAGTCCTTTTGTCAACCGACTTTTCAAGTGATTTGGCCGCTTTTTCATACTCTTTGACCATCTTCCCGCGTGCTCTCTGCATGGCCGTAAAGAGACCCTTGGCCAGACGTTCCGCCTTACGTTGCTCGGCGGCGGCCGCCGTACGTGCCGCCTTGACCTCTTTCAGCTTGGCCTGGGCAGCGGCAAGCCGCTCTTTTGCCTTTTCCTTGCTGGCCGGGGTTTTTGCTTTGGCAACTGCAGCGCGTGCTTTGGTTACTCTTTCGCCAGTGCTATCCACTAACTTGTCCTGGCGGTCTACAGCTTTTCCGGCTGAGTTCAATCTGCTCAGGGCGCGTTTGTTGGAAGATGATAAGGTGATTTCAGCCTGAAGAGCTTCGACGACAGTCTCCATCGAGACAACTTTTCTTTTAGCTCTACGACGCTTTTTCACAGTTTTCTTTAAGGCCATTGGTACTCCTTAGTGATTGAACAAACATGCACAATATAGTTGCAGTTTAGTATAAGAACAACTCTTATAGCTTTAATTATGTATAAAATTACTATTTTTTTTGCTTTTTATCTCAATTTTTACAGGAATTAATGGAAATGCAGAGGCAAGTAAAAACGTTTTAGACATGCTATAAGTTTGAAATGACACTGCGTGTAGAAGAGTAAATCGTTTGGTTTTGAATTTTCTTTAGAAAATTTTATGTAGTTATTGCGCCGGTGTATTCAAAATGAGCGGGATTTTTTAGGTCCTTTGTAAACCGCTTCCGGATATTGTAGCTATACTGGCCAGAAAAGGCTTGATCCATGTTAGAGAATGGAGTGACTAATCCACATACCCTGGCGGTCTTATCGCTCACCGTTGTTGCATTAATACTATTCAGTCGTGAAAAGATCCCATTAGAGACTTCGTCTCTGTTTGTACTGACACTGCTTGCAGTGGGCTTCGAGTTATTTCCCTATCAAGGTGTGGCTGGAGAGATCAGTGCAATCGATTTTTTTCGAGGTTTTGGTCATGAAGCCTTGATCGCAGTCTGTGCATTGATGGTGGCAGGACACGGCTTGGTGCGTTCCGGTGCCCTTGAACCTGTAGGCAGAACATTGGCGAGACTGTGGAGCGCCAGTCCAAGTCTGTCGTTTTTGGCGACCCTGCTGATTGCAGGAATTCTCAGTGCGTTCATCAACAATACTCCGATAGTCATACTGCTGCTACCGATTCTGGTCAGTGTGTCGTTGCAGACCAATTCCAATGCATCCTCTCTGTTGATGCCGATGGGTTTCGCAACCCTGATCGGAGGTATGAGCACAACGATTGGGACTTCAACGAATTTGCTGGTAATTGGCGTAGCAGCGGATCTGGGACTGCGCAGGATGGAAATGTTCGATTTCGTTGTGCCCGCACTGATTGCCAACGCATTGGGACTGCTCTATCTCTGGCTTATTGCACCGCGTATTTTACCGAATCGTGAACTGGTGTTGGCGGATAGCTCACCGAGGATATTTACCGCCCAATTGGTCATCAAGGAAGATAGCACGGCGGCGGGTATGAAATTGTCGGAAGCGATTGCGCTTACCCACAATGTCATGAATGTAGACAGAGTTCGGCGCAGCGAGACAACCTACATAATGCCCTTGCCCGATGCGGTGATCTATCCGGGCGACCGGTTGTTGGTGCACGATACGCCTGCGCATCTGAAAGAGTTCGAACAGCAGCTTGGCGCAACCCTCTACTCCGCAGGCGATGAAGTCGATGAGGACCACCCGTTGCAGGCCCATGATCAACAACTTGCGGAGGCAATCATATTTCGGGGGTCGCCGTTGCAGAACAGGACCCTGAATGAGATCCGCTTTGCCGACAGCTATCAGCTTGTCGTATTGGCGATTCACCGGGCCAATGAGCGGATCAAGGCGATGCCGCAAGGTTTGGGGAATCTCAATCTGAGGATTGGCGACGTATTGCTGGTACAGGGCAAAAGGAGCCATATCAGAGAATTGAAACAACAGTCCATCGTGATGGTGCTCGATTCCACCACCGATCTACCCCATACCAGGAAGGCACCCTATTCGCTGTTGATTATGTTGGGGATTATCTTACTGGCCGCGTTCGGTATCCTATCCATTGCCGTAAGTGCGATTGGCGGTGTACTGCTGATGCTGATCTGCGGATGTCTGTCGTGGCGCGATGTCGGTCGTGCCCTGAATGCACAGGTCATTCTGATCATTGTTGCCAGCCTGGCGCTGGGAAACGCCTTGCTGATGACAGGGGGCAGTGATTTTCTGGCGCATCTGTTCCTTGAGATGACTCAAGGCGCCTCATCTACTGTAGTATTGAGCGGCCTTATTCTGGTAATGGCGTTGTTAACGAATATTGTATCCAATAACGCAGCGGCTGTTATAGGCACTCCCATTGCCATCAGTATCGCGCATTCACTTCAATTGCCGGCGGAGCCCTTCGTGCTCGCGGTGCTGTTTGGCGCAAATATGAGCTATGCAACGCCAATGGCTTACCAGACTAACCTGTTGGTCATGAGTGCGGGAAACTACAGATTCTCAGACTTCGCACGCGTGGGGCTACCGCTCATTTTTATCATGTGGGTCGCCTACAGTTGGTTACTCCCCACCCTGTATAATATTTGAGGCACCTCGATCCTTCAGGCTAATCTCGGGGTGAATAGTGATAATGACCGGTAATCGGATAGTCAAAAAGCATATCCTCCAGTTTTGGGCCTGATCCGATGTTGTGGATGATTAGAGGCGACCCTGTCCGTTGATCGAGCTTATCGCTGACAATACCGATATGAGGCAGGTTGCCGGGTAGCGTCCAGGTCACTATGTCGCCGGGTTTGTAGTCGCTGCCATGGTGTGTTGTAGGCAGACTTACTCCATGGCGCATGAAAAAGCGTTGTAGATTCGGTACACGCCGATGATCGATATTCCTGTCAGTTTTTGTAAGGCCCCATATCCGCCGTGAGGGGTAGAGATCAAAGTGTGATGCCATATCCTCATGAACCAGCTGTTGCAGATCGATACCAAGTGTGCGATATGAGCGGATCAAAACATCGGTGCAGACACCAATGTTGTCCGGTATATCGCCATTAGGATAGGCGATTGCTATGTAAGAGCCGTCGTATCTGACACTATGTTTTGTGCGTTCCAGTGCCGCAGCTACAAGCCTATCCTCGAACTGTCCAGCCAGGCAGTATACAGGTAGCTGCAGCAATATTACGGCAAGTAGTCTTTTTGGCATGAAATCAAGGATATCAAACCACCTGTTTAAGGCATACTACTAGGGCCTGTTAAAATTAATCCAATGCGCCCTGTTGCGCCTGAAAAAACGCCAATCAAGGTGTACCCCAAGGGCAAGCACCCCACAGGGCTGGGGCAATAATTTCGCCCAGCGGCGTTATCATTCGCTCATGCGGCCTTGCAGGACGAAAAAATAGTCCCGGCAGAGCCGATTGGATAAGTGCTAACAGCCCTTAGGACCCATCCCCGAGATATGAGTGGATGAGGGGCGAAGCCAGATGACATGATTGCGAATATTCACAATTGGGCAGTACGATCTCCGAAGCATTCTGATTGAATGCCGATAGGGCTGCATCAGGAAACAGGCTGCTATGAATTCGCCTGTGACCCGATGGATTGGGTGGGCAGCTATTTCTTGATCAGTCCAACGATAAACAGCAGTATTGCAGCGCCTGCGACCGCGGTAATCAATGACCCGATCAGCCCGTTTACGGAGAGTCCAAGAAGCCCGAAGACCCAACCACCGATAAATGCACCAATCACGCCAACGATAATGTTACCGAGCAGACCGAAACCGCCGCCTTTCATTATGGTGCCTGCCAGCCACCCCGCAACCGCACCGATAGCAAGAAAAATCAACAGAGAAGTTAAATCCATCATAGGCTCCTTATTCGAAATATAGTGTTCGGCCAAGTCAGTCACACTAATTTTCAGTTAATGCATTACAATGTTGCCCACAGCCGATTCAAGCAGAACAGGTAACTGAAAAAAATAGAAATCGGTATGTTTATACCCAGCCAAATACGATCGTAAACCGCTTTAAGCGACGTATGTTTCTTGTCGAATCAACTCACAATTGCATACAATAATGTAAAGAATGGTTTGCTGTATAACGCATACAAGGAGTCTATCAAGTAAGGATACGGCCAAGTAGATGCGAAATGATAACTATTGTGACAATAGGGGCGATATCATTATCACCCACCACAACCGGCGCAACCGGCGCAACCGCCACAGCCGCCGCTACCCGAGTTTCTTCCGCCTCCGGAGCCAAGCCATTTCAAGACCCGGTAGAGGATGTAGATGCCAAACGCCAGCTTCAGCCAAAACCAGATATCGGTATCGGAAAGATCGTCACTGCAAGAGACGAGGAAAAACGGTAGTGATGCGATGAGCGCGATGTTGGCGATAAGTGGAGTAGGTCTGGGAACCAGTAAGTGTCTCTCTGTATTGACCCGGACGAACGATTCGACAGCATCGAAGCGTCTCTCGATCGATGGCCAGATATCCTCGGGCGGCGATTCCTTGAATGTGATTTGATAGAGCTCAAGGGTATATTGATATTGATCTCTGAATCGTTGCTGCTCTTCAATACCCCCTTTGGTCGGCAGATGGTGCAACTCGATGCCAAGTATCTCTTTGCACAGGGTGTTCCAATAGGATTTGGTATACGTCAGATGGAGATGCCAGGCTTGATCAACCTGATCGGATGGGGTGATCTCATTTTTCGAGACGGCAGCCAGATAGATAAATCGCCGGTATTCGGCGATGACCCTTTCCGCATACCTGACAGACCAGTCATTTTCCCGTGCCAGGCGCGTGCAAAAACTCAGCGAGGCTTCGCCGTCGTCGATTTGAAATAATTCAATATCATCCCAAAGTTGCGTTTCAACCATAGATTGTTCTCAATTTCCACAAGATGAATAGTATTAGGCCCTAATAACCAAGGCCGGCTTCCCGGATTGGAATCGGTTTTTTACATCGCCATGTCCGGTGAACAATTTACTGTTGTAAACAGTAGAAGTAGCGGCCTATCCTTTAGCTTATGGCTCTCATGATGAGGTTGACCCTGCCCCCATAGTTACGCGACCAGCGGGTAATCGTCAAATCCCTTACTGCATTGAGATGAACGACAAAGAAGTACACGAGATTATCGATTTTTGGTTTTCCGGGCGGGCCGAACCGCTGCATTTCAATTCGACGGCGGAATTCGATCGGGAGATTAGGCATCGCTATCTGAAACTTTGGCATCGAGGGCGCAAGGGCGAATTGGACCATTGGAAAGGGACAAAAGAGGGTTGTTTAGCATTGGTCATCCTTCTCGATCAGTTTCCCCTGAATATGTTTCGCCACCAAGCTGAAGCCTTTGCCACTGAGCAGCAGTCCCGAGACGTGGCCGGGTATGCCATCGATGCCGGCTTCGACAAACGGATGCCTGCCGTATGGCAGGCGTTTCTCTATCTGCCGTTCATGCATAGCGAGTCGCTCACCGACCAGGACAGATCGGTTTCACTGTTCGAATCAGCGGGCTTGTACGAGAATCTCAAATGGGCCAAACACCATCGGGAAGTGATCCGCCGGTTCGGTCGCTTTCCCCACAGGAATAAGATACTGGGTCGTGAGAGTTCTGCTGAGGAACTGACCTACCTGAAATCAGATCAGGCATTTACTGGATAGTGTGCAATAGCTAGCGGCCCAAAGATTTCATAATCGTTGCCGGTACCGCTGCGAAATGGTCGATCTCCATGGTGAATGAGCCGCGCCCGTGGGTCGCCGAGCGCAGTTCCGTCGCGTAGCCGAACATCTCGGAAAGGGGGACCTGGTTGCGAATCGCCTTGATCTGTCCCGGCCGGTCCGAGACACCGTCGATCTCGGCACGCCGATTGGCCAATTGTGCCAAGACATCGCCCAGATGCTCTTCAGGGGTGATTACCTCGCATCGTACAATGGGTTCGAGTAAAACCGGTAGGCCTTTTTCCAAACCGCTACGCAGTGCCATGCCTGCCGCGATTTGGTAAGCCATCGGATTGGAGTCAACGCTGTGTTCGGAACCGTCGATCAACACAACCTTGATATCGGTGACCGGATAGCCGCCGATCACTCCACTGCGGGCTGTCTCGCGGATGCCGTTCTCCACAGCCGGAACGTACGCAGCCGGAATAGCGCCGCCGGTGATCCGGTTTTCGAAGATTAACCCTGATCCGGTCTCGCCGGGTGTTATATCGATAACGACATGGCCATACTGTCCGTGGCCTCCGGTCTGTCTGACAAAGCGGCCCTCGACACTCTTTGCCTGCTGGGTGATAGTCTCTTTGTAGGCGACTTTCGGCTGACCGGTGCGTACATTGACCCCTTGTTCGCGCTGCAGCCTGTCCAACAGTACCTCCAGGTGAAGCTCTCCCATGCCGGAGAGGATCGTCTGTCCGGTCTCTTCATCGGTTTCAGCCTTGAAGGTGGGGTCGTCTTCCGCAAGGTTGTGCAGGGCATCTGCCAGGCGTTCATTATCCTGTGCTGTAATCGGCGCCACCGTGATCTTGATAACGGGCTCGGGAAAGCTGATCGATTCAAGTAGCAAGGGATGTTTTGGATCGCAGAGTGTGTCACCGGTTACCGCATCCTTCATGCCCAACAGGGCAGCGATATCTCCGGCCTGGATGGCTTCGATATCCTCCCGATGCTCGGCATACATCCGTTCCAGGCGTCCAACCCGTTGGTTGCGCTTATGGCGCGGGTTGAGCACCATGGCGCCCGATTGCAAACTGCCGGAGTAGACGCGGACATAGCAGAGACGCCCGGCATAGGGATCGGTGACGGTCTTGAACAGGAGTGCGCTGAGGGGACTGTCATTACTCGGAGCGCGCATGACCGCTTCACCGTTCTGCGGATGAACGCCCCGGGTCTCGCCGATATCGAGTGGGGAGGGCAGATAGCGGATCAGCGCATCGAGTAGGGGTTGAACGCCTCGGTTCCTCAGTGCGCTGCCGCAAATGACCGGCACGATGGCATTATCCAGCGTGGCACGACGCAGGGCGCCATGTATCATCTCTTCATCGGCTTCACCGTCTTCCAACCAAATCGAAAGCAAAGTGTCATCCTGCTCGGCGAGTTGCTCGATCATTGTTGCACGGGCGGATTCCGCATCAGCCAGGTGTTGCGGCGGTATCGCCTCGTACTCCCTGTGTGCCCCCAGTTCATCGTGCCAACGGATGAGTTGCATGCGGATCAGGTCTATGACACCTTCGAAATCCGCTTCTGCGCCCAGCGGCAACTGCAGGGGGATCGGGTTGGCGCCGAGCTGCTTGCGAATGGTGTTGACCGCATGCTCGAAGTCGGCGCCGATGCGATCCATTTTATTGATGAAACAGAGTCGGGGAACACGATAGCGGTCGGCCTGTCGCCACACCGTTTCACTTTGAGGTTCTACGCCCTGAGAGGCATCAAACACCACCACGGCCCCATCCAGTACCCGCAGAGCACGCTGTACCTCAGCGGTAAAGTCGATATGTCCGGGCGTGTCGATCAGGTTGATCTGATGATCGTTCCAAAAGGCGGAGACAGCCGCATCCACAATGGTAATTCCACGCTCGCGCTCCTGATCCATCCAATCGGTGACGGTGGTGCCGCTGTCAACCGAGCCCAATTGATGGGTGCGGCCCGCATAATAGAGTATGCGTTCCGTGGTGGTTGTCTTGCCGGCGTCTATATGGGCGATCAAACCAATATTGCGTAAACGCTCAATGGGGACGGCTTTGGCGGTCATAGATTAATGTCTTATTGTTGTTACAGCGTGAAATTCATCGAACACAAGTCATTCTAGTCTACCCGAGCGTGTTGCGGTAATGGATGGGGGGTTAGCAGGGGCTTGGTGATGAATCTATTGGGAGATTAGCCGCGAATGAACGCTAATCACCGCATACTTTTCGCAAATAGTCTGATAAGTATTTCAACTGGATCAGGGCATACTAGAGATCACGAATGAAAAAGTACTTGATATCTGGGCGATTGGCTCAGTTTTGATAGTCTCAACAATATCTCATGGTATGGATCGACAAAAAGACTCGCGTAAATTTGCAGTGATTAGCGTTCATTTCGCGGCTTGAGTCTCTAAACACTGTCATCAAAAACGCAGATGGCTCGAGGCGTTCAGACTCTTTTGCTGGCCGCGCCAGTTATCGATATGGAATTTGGTGAACGGCAGTTCGGTGAGTTCGAAGAAGCGCGGCCAACCGATGCGTTCCACCCAATCGTTGATTCGCTCCCAATCCTGTGCGTCCTGCTGATAGGCCGCCAGTATCCGCTTTACAATGGCCGTGGCCTCCGGCCAGCGTGGCGGATTGTTGGGGATGCCTGCAGCCACCAGTTTTTGAAAGGTCGGTCTGCCGCGTGCATTGGAGTGGTTGCCGCCGATCCAGACGGCCAGTTTCGAGTGTTGCGGGTCATTGATCTGCATCGGTGGGCAGGGGGGATAGCAGGCGCCGCAGCAGACACACTTGCGTTCATCGACCTCCAAGGAAGGCTTGCCGTTGACCATCGCCGGACGAATGGCGGCGACCGGACAGCGGGCGACCACCGAGGGGCGTTCACAGATATTCGCCACCTGATCATGGTTGATCTTCGGCGGTTTGGTGTGTTGGATATTGATGGCGATATCCCCCTGTCCGCCACAGTTGATCTGGCAGCAGGAGGTGGTGATATGGACCCGGTTCGGCATATTCCAGGCGCGGAATTCACCGATCAGCCGGTCCATCATCGACTTCACCACGCCGGAGGCGTCGGTGGCGGGGATGTCGCAGTGGAGCCAGCCCTGGGTATGGGAGATCGAGGCGACGGAGTTTCTGGTGCCGCCGACGATAAAACCGTTGCGCTCCAGCTCGTCGATCAGCGCATCCACCTTGGCGCCGTCCGCCAGCATGAATTCGATATTGCTGCGAATGGTGAAGCGTACATAGCCGTCCGCGTAGCGGTCCCCGATCTCGCATATCTTGCGCAGGGTGAAGATGTCGAGTATGCGTTGCGTGCCTGCGCGTACTGTCCAGATCTCATCGCCGTCATGGGCGATATGTTTCAATACACCGGGTTTGGGGTCTTCATGGTATTTCCATTGTCCGAAGTTTTTCTTCATCACGGGATGCATATACTGCATACCGTCGGGGCAACCGCTCTCGATGGGAATTCTGCGTTGTGTGTTTGGCATCGGATCGGCTCCTAGGCTGCGTTGGCATCGCCACTGTTCTTACGCGCTATCCACTTCGTGGCCTCTTGATCCCAATTATCGGTTCGGACATAGGAGTTCTCCCGCGGATGAATGATCATGTTGGGGTCCATTTCGATATTCAATGCATCGAGAAAATTGACCAGGCCGATGCGCTCGATCATCTCCCCGATACGTTCATGTTCCAGCGCGTTCTCGGCGAAGAAATCGATCACCGCTTCGGCGAGTTCCACCAAACGCTCATAATCCGCTTCCGTTTCCATCTTCATGAACGGTACGATTACGGTGCCGAAGCGGTCGCCGATCTTTAGCGTGCGCTTGCCACCGATGAGCACACTGATGCCTCTGTCATTTCCCGGAGAGAGGGCCTTCGGCATCACATTCAGACAGTGCATGCAGCGTACGCAGTTGCGGTTGTCCACGCTGAGGGTGTCGTCATCATTGAGGGACAGGGCATGGGTCGGACAGCGGGTGATGACATTGTCCACCAGATACTTCCGTCCTTTGTCGGCGACATATTCCCGTACCGTCTCCTGATCCACCTGCATCTCATCGCGCCAGGTGCCTATTACCGCAAAATCGGCCCGTTCGATGGCGTTCATGCAATCGTTGGGACAACCGGAGACCTTGAACTTGAATTTGTAGGGCAGGGCGGGGCGGTGCATCTCGTCAAGAAAGTTGTTGACCAGGCAGCGGTGGATATCGTGCTCATTGGTACAGGACTGTTCGCAACGGCCGGAACCGACACAGGATTGAGCCGTCCTGACACAGGGACCGGCCCCTCCCAAATCGAAGCCATAGTCATTGATCTCATCGAAAAAGTGCTGGGTATTAGCCGTCGTGGCGCCGATGAACATGATGTTACCCGTCTGGCCATGGAAGGTGACCAGACCCGAGCCCCACTTCTCCCAGCTGTTCGCAAGCTGCCGCAGACAGTCGGTGGTATAGTAGTTTCCCGCGGGTGGTTGAACCCGCAGGGTGTGGAACTCCTTCGATTTCGGGTACAGGTGACCGATTTCGGAAAAGCGCGGTATGATTCCGCCGCCATAGCCGAAGACACTGACGGTTCCCCCTTTCCAGTAGCCTTTGATCGTCTCGTAAGAGTGTTCCAGCTGTCCTAACAGGTCATTGGTGGTCTCGCGAATGCGGGGATCACTGTGTTGGTCACGCAAGCGCTTAATACCGGTGATGAAACTGGGCCACTCGCCACTCTCCAGCTGGTCAAGCATCGGTGTCTGGTGCTTTTTCATATCGGCTCACCCAATTGGATAATTGTTAATAAAAATAGAAATAATTCTCATCCATATTGCTATAAAAATAGTTGATTAAAACAGTATGTTTATATCACCAATGGAATAGTGCGGATTGATGTTTGTTTAAACTTTTTCTATATTTTTCAGTCAACTGTAGAAAAAACTTCAGATGATCATATAATAGCCGTAAATAAATAGTGGAATTAGGCTGCGTAGATGGAACAAAATGAGATATGCAGACTGATCATGCATGGTGCTATCTGAGTTGGTTATTAATAGTTATCAGGGTAATTGAAGATGACCGCCACTGGGGACTCACACAATCGGTATCTGCTGCAACAGCTCCCTGAGATCCTCGTCAATATCGAGGTGAATTGGCCGGTACTGCCCTCGGGCATGTGGAACGCATCAGGGGTGAGATCGGTCTTGCGTCATCTCAATGAACTGACAAGGAAGAGCCGGCAGGCGGGCCTGGTCAATGTCAATAAAACTTCCCAGGTCATCGACCTGGCGATCAACGAGATCTTTCAGGAGGGTGTCCAACCCGACGCGGAAGAGATAGACCGCCTCAACCAACATCTCGAAGAACTGAAGGCTGCCGTAACCGCTTCTCAGGCACCCAGCGGTGTCAAGCCGGCAATTCAGTCATCCTACGAAGTGATCTATCTGAATCATGAGGATGGCGCCAAGGATCAAATCAACGCAGCCATACAGAAGAATGGATGGCATGTGCTCAATATCCATCGTGTTGAAGATCTGCGCACGGCGATGGCCGATGAGATGGCGAAGGCCGTGCTTGTCGACACGGAGCACCTGCAGCACATGGGAGAAGTGAATCAACTCCTCGATGAGTTGCGCACGCAGAAGAAAAGGCGGCCCGAACTGATTTTTCTCTCGAATCGGTGCGATATTGAAATCCGTCTCGAGGCCCTGCGATCGGGCGCTACCCAGTGTTTTTCCAAACCGATCAACATCCCCGATCTGATGTTGAATCTCAAGCAGGTCATCTCGCCTGATGTGAAGCCGCACTACAGAGTATTGGTCGTCGAGGATGATGAGTCACAAGCGAAATTCGCCAGTACACTGTTACGTAAAGGCGGCCTGGAAACGCTG
This sequence comes from Candidatus Thiodiazotropha sp., assembly GCA_040791665.1. Taxonomy (GTDB): domain Bacteria; phylum Pseudomonadota; class Gammaproteobacteria; order Chromatiales; family Chromatiaceae; genus Thiodiazotropha. The sequence continues at coordinate 240,556 of JBFNNX010000031.1, forward strand.
GCGATAACCGACCCGCTGGGTGTGATGGAAGCGGTGGAGCGGTTTCTGCCGGATCTTATTCTTATGGATCTCTACATGCCGGGTGCGAACGGGATTGAGTTGACCCAGGTGATACGCGAGAGGGATGAGTCGCTGACCATACCTATCGTCTTTCTCTCCGGGGAAGATGACTTGGATAAGAAGTTGCTTGCTCTCCACGCAGGCGCCGATGACTTTCTGACCAAGCCTGTCAGACCTCAACATCTGCTGGCTACCGTTAAAACACGCATCAACAGGGCCAGAGCGATCTTCACGGCAGGCAGAAAGGGAGACATCGATCACTCTACGGGCTTGCGCAACAGAAGGGAGTTGTTACGGCAGATCGATCTCAGCAACCAGGCGATGCAAAAGGGAGAGATGGTTTGCGCACTGTTTTCCATAACCCTTGCCGACCGTGAACGGCATCTCAGCAGCGATGAGAGTGAGGTGCTCAACAGTCTTGTGCTGGATGTCGCCGATCTGGCCGGTGCACTGTTCGGCAAACGCGATATCATCGCCAGAACCGCGGGGCAGAGCCTCGGTGTTCTGATTCAACGCAGAACGGAAGCGGAGGTCGAAGAGATCGGTGCAGCCCTCTACGAGCAACTCGGCGAGGCCCTTGCCGATGATCCGGCATCGGGAGGCGGGCATCGTTTCGGTGTCGGCCTGGAACTGATCGATGCGGATCAGCTGGACGCCTATCTCCATCTCACCAGGGGAGAGGCGGCGTCGCTGCAGGCCTATCTCGAGGAACATGACGGATATCTGCGCCATCATGAGCATGCCGCCAGAGAGGATTCCGGTGAACAGGTCGCCGATGAATTCCAGAAACAACAGTTTATGAACGCCCTCAAGGCAGGGCTGATAGAGTTCCGTGAACACAAATTCAACGCATCCCACGATATAGGCAAAGAGATCAGGGAACAGATACTGGTGCCTGCGCCGGCGACCGATATCGTTTTGATCTCCGATGATATCTATCTAACCGCCGAACGGCATGGAGCAAGTGATCTGCTCGACCAATATATTTGCCATAACGCGGTAAAAATGCTTGGGCAGTTTGCACTTCAAGGGAACACGACCCAGTTGCTCATTCGCTTGTCCGCCAATGCTGCAGGTGACGAATCCATTCTCGATTTTTTAAAGACCGAATTGCGTAAAATGCAGTTGATTGGTACCGGTTTGATCATAGAGTTCAACCTCCCCTCGCTGGCGTCAAACCTTAAGCAGGCACGTCACTTTCTCGGTGAGCTCTCGGCTATGGGTATCTCCACCTTGCTCGGAAACTTCGCCTGTAACGAGACCGCCTATAAGGTGCTGGCCTACCTGAAAGCTGATGGAATACGGCCACATATCTCCCTGATGCAGACAAACCATGAAAAGATTCATGAGATCGCCACTCAAGTACACTCACTGCAAGCAAAGATCATTCTACCCAGAGTGGAGAAATTCGGTCAGATCAGTTTGCACTGGTCCGAGGCGGCGGATTACGTTCAGACCGATTATAGCGATTAAGACTTGTGATCGACTGGTATGAGTTGATACTCTCCCTGAAATGCAAGTAGCTGATCGTTTCAGGAATGACCTATGTCCAAGGATGCCGAAAGTTTATTTTACGCTATTAAAAAAATTACCAGTGTATTCGCTATATGCTTAACTTTTTTCCTTGCAATTGCGCATGCAGAAGTAGTCACAACTGAAATTAATCCATTACCTCCTCTAGATCAGGATTTAACAAATCCGCAAAGTTGTAAAAAAGATATTCAAACCGCATCGTATTTATCAAAGCTTCAAAAGCAACAGAATCGAGATCTAGAAACATCAATAGCAGATCGCGTCAAAGCAACCTTCAGCTGCTTGATATCCGTTGAAGGTGTACATGAAAATTGGACAAGGAAAAAAAATCTATTAATCGATACAAGAGATGCGAAGGCTTTTGGCAGGAATAAAATTCCCGGCTCGATAAATCTTCCCTTGTATATGCTCAAATTCAAAGAGAGTTTACAAAAAAAGAATATCGTTCTTGTTAACAAAGGCGCGCAACTGACAACTTTGGAACAAAGTTGTCAGACACTTAAAGTACAAGGATTCAAACAGATAGCTGTCTTGCGGGATGGCTTGAAGGCATGGAGCGATGCGGGTTATCCCATAACCGGTGATAAGATTGCAATTCAGGATTTCAGTGACTTAATGCCTTCTGAATTGATGGGCATCATCACTGAACGTGATTGGATGTTTATTGACGTGGATCATTCCTCGAAGGCATTACGCAGCCTAATATCCGTTCCCAGTGTTATCGAATATTCAGAGGACTTTGCATCACTGAGCGATGAAATGGCTGCATTTAAGGCAGCCAGAAAACACGGTGTGATAACCGGCTTCCTCGTGATCAGTCAGGACGGATAAAAAAATAAAGGACACCCCAAAAAATATTGCGAAATCAACGCGAATAATGTAGCGTTGTAGTAACTCATCAGAAACAACAAGGAGGTTGTTATGACGCGCGCCCGCGAGTCTTTGGTTTGCTTGGAATCAACCCCGTACTACCACTGTATCTCCCGCTGCGTACGCCGTGCCTGGCTGTGCGGAGAAGACCCCTATACCGGTCAAAGCTTTGAGCATCGACGCCAATGGATTTTGGATCGGCTGCGGGAATTAGTGGATATCTTTGCTATTGACGTGTGTGCTTATGCAATTCTCTCAAATCATTTTCACGTTGTGCTGCATGTTGATGTGGAAAAAGCCAAAGGTTGGACGGATCAGCAGGTAATCGAGCAATGGATGCGGTTATACAAAGGCCATATGCTGGCAGATCGATATCTTGCCGGGGAGGTTATGAGCAAAGCGGAATGGACGGCACTCTCGGAGTTGATCGAGAAGTGGCGTTTGCGCCTCTATGACATCAGTTGGTTCATGCGTTGTATGAACGAATACCTGGCCCAGCGTGCCAATGCGGAAGACCAGTGCAAGGGTAGATTTTGGGAGGGGCGCTTCAAGAGCCAGGCCTTGCTGGATGAAGGGGCGCTGCTGACCTGCATGAGCTATGTGGATCTCAATCCCATAAGAGCCGGCTTGGCAAAGACACCGGAGCGTTCGGACTTCACCTCGATCCAGGAACGTATCGAAGCCTATGCGAAACGGCAGAACAGGGGCAAAGCCAAACAAGCACCAAAACAGCAACAGACAAAACTCTACCCATTTAAGAGACCGAGAGAAAAGGATCCCGATAAGTGTATCGATTTTAAACTCAATGACTACCTGCGCCTGGTGGATTGGACAGGGCGGGCCATACGAGAAGACAAGAAAGGCGCAATTCCAAGTGATCTCGCACCCATCCTGGAGAGAATTGGTTTGAATCCGGATGCCTGGTTAAAGAGCGTCAGTCACTATAATCGAAATTACTTCTCGGTACTGGGGGCAATCGACCGAGTCAGGGCATTTGCACTGGTGCAGAAAAAGAGCTGGCATCGAGGTCAGCGTGCAGTATTGCGTAGTTATCGTCTTGTCATAGCTTAGTGGGCGTCAACGAAGTGGGTAATCGCGGCTGTAGTCGTCAATTTAATTATCGGGTGTCCTCGAAAATGTTCCTGCGCCTGGTGGATTGGACAGGGCGGGCCATACGAGAAGACAAGAAAGGCGCAATTCCAAGTGATCTCGCACCCATCCTGGAGAGAATTGGTTTGAATCCGGATGCCTGGTTAAAGAGCGTCAGTCACTATAATCGAAATTACTTCTCGGTACTGGGGGCAATCGACCGAGTCAGGGCATTTGCACTGGTGCAGAAAAAGAGCTGGCATCGAGGTCAGCGTGCAGTATTGCGTAGTTATCGTCTTGTCATAGCTTAGTGGGCGTCAACGAAGTGGGTAATCGCGGCTGTAGTCGTCAATTTAATTATCGGGTGTCCTCGAAAATGTGGTGGAAAACATGCGGGTGGAGGAAGGCCAGCTATTGCGAGTTGGAATAGCGAAATAAGGGACGACTTGGCAGATAAGCCTAATGCATACTGCTCAGACGTTCCTGAACAGAATTGTGATACCAAATCATTCAATGACTGCATAGCATGGAATTTAAGACCAAGACCGCTGCCTTCTCAAGGATATTACTATCGGGGTGCGAATTGCGGTCAGTGGGCTACTGATACAATTCTTGAATGCCGAAAAAAATGTAAGAAAAAGAATCCATGACCAAGACAGCGTATATATATAGAGCAGTTATTATTGCTCTTGCTATTGTTTTTCTTTTTGCTTCTTGGGTCGGTATGCTTGCCTCTTTATTAGGGGTTAATGACGCAGTTCAAGAATACGGACCAATTGATATAAGGGTGCTGCTAGATGCCGAATTTGCGTACTATGGACTGTTCGCGTTCGGCACAGCAACCATATCAATATTATTAGCAAACAAGGTGAATCGAATATCAAGATTTACTATTTACCGTCTATTCAGAATAAATTTTTTCCTTAGCATAATATTCCTTTTACCGATGTTGGTATCGCCAATTTTCTTCTTATTAGAATGATATAAAAGAAAGCAGAGAAAGCAGGGACACCCATAAAAATTTTGCCAAGAAAGCAGCCAGAAAGCAGCAGAAAGCAGGGACACCCATAAAAATTTTGCGATTTCACCGAGGTTGAGATAGTCTATTCAGAGTTCATCTGAAGCAACAAGGAGGTTGTGATGACCCGCGCCCGTGAAACCTTAATCAGCCTGGAAGCCACCCCCTACTACCACTGTTCTCCCGCTGCGTACGCCGTGCCTGGTTATGTGGTGAGGATCCCTATACAGGCCAATGCTTCGAACATCGACGCCATTGGGTGCTTGATCGGCTGCAGGAATTAGTCGATATATTCGCCATTGATGTGTGTGCCTATGCCATCATGTCCAACCACTATCATGTGGTGCTGCATGTTGATGAAGACAAGGCTAAAGGCTGGACTGATCAACAGGTTATCGAACAGTGGTACCGGTTATATAAAGGCCACATGCTGGCTGCTCGGTACCTGGCTGGTGAGGTTCTGAGCAAGGCGGAATGGACGGCACTCTCAGAGCTGGTCGGGGAGTGGCGTTCAAGATTATATGACATCAGCTGGTTCATGCGCTGTTTGAACGAACACCTGGCCCAGCAAGCCAATGCGGAAGACAACTGCAAAGGAAGATTCTGGGAAGGGCGATTCAAGAGTCAGGCCCTGCTGGACGAAGGGGCTCTGCTGACCTGCATGAGCTATGTTGATCTCAATCCCATCCGGGCCGGATTGGCAAAGACACCGGAGAGCTCGGATTTTACCTCGATCCAAGAACGTATCGAAGCCTATGGCAAGCAAAAGCACGCGAGCAAAGCAAAACGGAGCCCTCAAAAACAGTCCACAAAGCTCTATCCCTTTAAGAAAGCTAGAGAGAAGGACCCGGCAAAGAGTATTGACTTTGAACTCAATGACTACCTACGACTGGTAGACTGGACAGGCCGAGCCATACGAGATGATAAGAAAGGATCAATACCAGCCGATCTGACCCTGATCCTGGAGCGTATAGGATTAAATCCAGATGCCTGGCTACAGAGCGTCAGCCACTACAACCAAAACTACTTTTCAGTGCTGGGAGCGATCGACCGAATCAAAGCGTATGCCCAGCTCCAGAAAAAAATCTGGCACAGAGGGCAGCGATCAGCCCTAAAGAGTTACCGCCTTGTTACTACTTAATAGTGATTAAAGGGATTATTTGGGATTAACTCTTTGAAATATCAGAAACATTTAAGAAATATTTAATGGGTGTCCCAAAAACCCTGCTGATCAGTCAAACTATCCCCGGAATTCTCCAGAGCAGCTATCAGCACGACCCGGTGGGCAATATCACCGACTGGCAGGATCTGCTCAGTACGGGGCAAGACCAACTCTTCGACTATGACGCCTTGTATCGGCTGATCAATGCCAGTGGTGCCTATGGTGATTTCACCTACACCTACGACGCCACCGGCAACCGGCTCTCACTCACCCTGGACGGCAGTACCGAGACCTATAGCTATGTGCCAAGCAGTCACCGGCTACAGCAGATCCTCGGCAGCGTCACTGACGATCGTACATACGATGCCGCGGGTAATACGATTCAGAGCCTTATCGGGAGCTACACCTACGATGACACCAATCGGATGGTCAGCTTTACCAAGACCGGCACCACAGCCACCTATGCCTACAACGGGAAGGGCGAGCGTATCAGCAAGAACGTTGATGGGACCATTACACGGTTTCGTTACGCACCGGCAGGTCAACTGCTGGGTGAATACGACCAGAATGGTCAGGCGATTCGGGAATATATCACCCTGGAAGGCCAGCCCGTTGCTCTTGTCTCAACCGATCCGGTGACGGCGGCCAATATCATCTATTATCTGCATACGGACCATCTGGGTGCTGTGGTCAAGGCGACGGACGGTACGCAAGCACTGGTGTGGGATGTGGAACGCAAGCCGTTTGGTGAACGATCAGTCACCACGGCGCAAATTGAGATGCCGTTGGGATTTCCGGGCCAGTACTTTGACGAAGAGAGTGGAAATTACTACAACTACTTTAGGGATTATGATCCGAGTACGGGACGGTACCTTCAGTCTGATCCGATAGGTTTAGCTGGTGGGATTAATACATACGCTTATGTGAGGGGGAATCCACTATTTTGGGTCGATCGGTACGGGCTGGCTGAAGTAATTATATGGGCGCCAGTTGGACAGGGTAGTTCTTCTTTTGGGCATACGTCTTCTGTTGTTAATGGTACGTCATATTCTTGGGGGCCTTCCGGCATGGATGTTCGTCCAGCGCAATCCTATATAGATATGAATACTGACTTTCGTCCTGGAATGGGATTTGATATGGGATTCACCCCTCAAGAAGATGATCAGTACGAACAGTGCTTGGAGAACTATGAAGATAAGTATGGAGACTATGATTTTCCAGATAATAATTGTACGCACCCAATCCAAAACTGTCTGAGTGGTATGGGTATGCCACTTGAAGGTGTTTTTGGGAATAATACTATTACGCCTGCAGGTATGGGTTTTAGTATCGGGGTATCTCGTCCAGGGAATCCTATTACGCCATACCCGCGTAATAGATAGATTGCAAGGGTTCGTGTGGAAATATCATGACAAAAAGTAATCTATTTAAAGCGCTGTTTGTTACGATAGTGGTTATAATTTTGGTGGTGTTTGGGTTTATTGCTTTATTGCGGTCCATGCCTTTTACATATAGTGAAATAGATATCAATAAGAACGGTTTTCTATCAATTCAAGAAATCGAATATGTTACATCGTATGGCAATAGAAAAGTTATGCATAAAGGTAAGGAATGCTTAGAGTACTATGCTTTAAAAGATGGCTTGCCAATAAAAATAGTTTGTATGTGAAATCACTGGAAAATCCTGGGAATTCCGCAATAAGTGGGGTCAGATGAAACTTTCTAGAAGCCTAGTCTAGATGTTTGACGCCAGCATGGATGGCTTTCTATTTCTTAATCGTACATATAGCCTCAAATGTGCGTACGATTCTCAGTTTTGATTACTTGATGCTTCTTTTCGATTGATAAGGATCTTAGACTATGCAGAGGCTCCAGCGCGCCCTGCAACGAATTTTGGTTTCGGGTGTAGTGGTCAAGTCTTTTTGGCCACGGTTTTCTGTGCATTCCAGTACTGCTGCTCAACTACCCTGGGCACCAATCCGTCATTGTGAGTATGCGGCCTAATTTGGCTATAGTATCCAATAATATACTCCGTGATATGGTGCTTCGCTTCCTCAAAAGTGCGATAGCCGATCTCAGGCATCCATT
>JBFNNX010000032.1:0-1688 GCA_040791665.1 Candidatus Thiodiazotropha sp.
TTTTCTTTTATTCGCGCCTTGGTTCTATCCCCACCCTGATGCCCAGATGAAGGTAGATCATGGTTCAATTCCAATGCTGTCTGTTTCAGGTCTTGAGGGATCACTAAATCCTTCTCAGAGCCGTCAGGTCGCTGGTGATATAAGAGGTTACCTATGATATGGAACTCCGCCTTTGACAACCAGTAGTACTTAGCAGCTGGACTGGCAATGAAGAGATCTGCCTCATTTGGAGAGTCACCTGTTTCCAACCATTTCCATAGGAAGGCCAGGTCTGGATCATCATGCTGCAGCTTCTGGACTCGGAGTCCCAACATCACAGACCTTTACTACTGGTTTGAATACATTTACGTCTACTGTACCACCACTATCCCATAGTATCTCAATAAATGACTCGTCAGAGTCCTTGGTTGTTAGCTGTACTGCTGGCCGTTTGTCCTTCGACAATGATCCGGTTATTACCCGCTCATTTTCTGTTGTCGATAACTGTTCCTGTGAACATCCCTCTACCTCACACGCTCCACCCTCACGACGCTCCGGCTTGCCACTCTGTCTGATCTGGTTATTCGCCCTGACACTCACAGTCTCCGCTGATATCACCTGATACGTCTGCTCCGCAGCTGAGTTCTGTTTCCTACCCAGTGCCGTATCACCAACCGGTGGGATCCCCAGTCCCCCATGACCGCTGCCCCCAGCCCCTGGCACCCCCGCGTTGTGCACCACGCCTCCTGTGCCAGAAGAATCCAGCAACGTCAATGGAACTGCGTCGTCAACCTCACGGGTAAAGGTTCCCCACTGGCTATCAGCCCTTACGCAGTACTGACATCCCCCACAAGGTAGCTCGGTTGGCTTCACCCCTGAAACAAACTCGTCACACTGAACCTGGTCACGGGTTGGAATGCGGGACAATGCGTCCGCATTCAAGTGCTTTACCCCTAATCTATGCTTTAAGACCATGTTGTATTGTGACAGCTCCTCTATCCATCTAGCCAACTGCCCTTGAGGCTCCCTAAAACGCAACAACCATCTCAGACTAGAATGGTCGGTTCGTATCGTGAATGGCTTGCCCAGTAAGTAGTATCTGTACTGTCGACAGAATCGTACAATCGCCAGCAGCTCTTTCCGCGTGGTACAATATCTTCTCTGTTCCTTTGTGAGAGCATAGCTACCATATGCGATAACCTTCTCTTGACCGTTCTGGACCTGGATCAGCTCCCCGCCAATGGCGTCATTCGAAGCATCGGTATCCAGCACGAAACTGTCATGCTGGTTCGGGATTGCAAGAACTGGTGGGCATGTAAGGGCTCGCTTCAAGGCATCAAAGGCTTCCATCTGCTCTTCTTTCCACCTGAACTTGTGCTTCCCCACTACACTGCACAGCGGTTCTGCCAATTTCGAGAAGTTCTTAACAAAGCTTCTGTGGTAGTGTGCAAGTCCCCTGAAACGTTCAACATCTTTGGAACACGTGGGTGTAGGCCATGATGCCACGACCTGTATGTCTGCCTTAGTCATAGACAGCTTATCACTACTGACTAAACGCCCCAGGAACTCCACCTCCTTTTGGAAGAATACACATTTAGTTGGCTTTAATTTCAAACTGTATTTACGAAACCGCTTCAAGGCATCCCCTAAATTGCTTAGGTGATCCTCGAACGTTACCCAGTATTAATACGTCATTGAGGAATGCGAGA
>JBFNNX010000033.1:0-40590 GCA_040791665.1 Candidatus Thiodiazotropha sp.
GCGTGAGCGGTTTAAGGCAAATATCCCGGAGTATGAATAGAACACATGAACATATGTGAGGCCAAACAGTGGCAAATGAAGTTCAGGACGACAGAAGAAAGTTATCGACGTTTCGTGAAAAGGTCTTGCCTACGGTGGTATCTGCCATCGTCTTGGCGATTGCTGGCGGTCTCGTGCTTATCCGGGATACTGTTATCCAGCATGATCGCGATTTAAGGCATGTCTACGTAGACGGGGGCTATCGGTCATTGCGTGACGCAATTCATAGGCTGGACAGCAAAGACAAAGAGCTTGAAAAGGAACTACAGGCCAGTAATAAACGACTGGATAAGATTACAGGCTATTGAGAAGACCATGACAGCACGTAACAGAACAGGACTAAGCACATCGAGACACAGGAAATCAGGGAAAACAACCTATAGCCCTAAGACTCGGTTCCATATGGCGCTTGAAGCAAACAAGGAACAGCCTAAAAGAGCCACGAATAACTGTAATGCAGACAGCGTAACAGAGTTACTAGAGAGACGACATGGCTAGAGACAGTTCATTCGGAAAGAAGAGAGCAGACAGGAATAGAGCAATCCGACAAGAGGAATTGAGAAAGCGCTTAGCAGCAGGGAAGCATATTGAACATGTCGTTGATATGGTTGAACAATTAAGGGACGTAGATAAAGACCTAACACCCCAACAAATACAACGACTTAACTCTGCTATCAATGGTTCAATGAGACTTGTAGATAAATACTTACCTGATCTTAAGAGCGTAGAGCACACAGGAGAAGTAGAGACAGGCTTGTCAGAGTTGCTGGCACAGGCCAGAGACCTAAGGCAGTTAGAGCCTGCACCGAAGCGAGAAACTCCAAGTGAATCAACGACTAAGCACTAAACAAGCCATGTACGAAAGAGTGACAGACGGTCACAATTGCGGGGTTGAGTTGAAGCCTGGCTCAGTCAGAATGGTCGAGCCAGGGGCTGTATTCTATGCCGTAACCACTGAGTGGGACGAGCATGAATCGTGGTGTAATAGCCAGAGCCTATGGAAAACAGGCCAAAGTGCCGGAAATCACGGGGATATATACAAGTATCGATAGTCTTAGTCTATCATTGCCGTTGCACCGCATAACAGTAATTATGTTAAAAGGCCCGTAAACACTGGCTCTCCGGGCGATTAGAACAAACAATCGCTCTATCACCACACTTCTCTATCTCTGATGGGGTATAGCAATCCCAGGCTGGCACGCACCTTGAATGCCAGGAATAGGGGTGGGGTTCGGGCTAAGGGGCCGGTAAATCAAGGGGGGTGGGTGTTTATATCTATACATACCCACCCACACACACCCCATAAGTGCTTTCTAAAAATTTCCTGTGATTTTCACGGGCCTACTCTTCCAAATTTTTTCAAATTTTCAGGAATCCTTTCTGAGAGATGACTGCGGCTAGAAAGATCAATCCTGCTCTCGATGAGTTGATGCGGTGGCAGGACGATCCTGTTTATTTCATTGAGACGGTTTTTGCAGCGGGCAAGCGCCCAGAAGATGATGAATTGCTTGACAAGTGGCAGAAAGAGGCGGCAAGCGCTTTAGCGGCGGGTCACAATTTATCGATTCGGTCCGGGCATGGTGTTGGTAAAACGTCATTTCTCGCGATGATCATCATTTGGTGGATGCTTACTAAAAGTGCGCCGCGAATCGCGTGTACAGCGCCTTCTGCTCCCCAACTGGAAAAGAATCTATGGGGCGAGATCGCGACTTGGCATGAAATCTTACCGCCAGCACTAAAAGAGCATATTGAAATTAAGGCGGACACGGTTGTAGCGACCAGAAATCCCAGGAAATTGTGGTGTGCCGCCAGGACAGCGAGAAAAGAGCAGCCAGAAGCTTTTCAGGGGATGCACGCCCCTGACATGCTTTTTATTGGGGATGAGGCGTCTGGTATCCACGATATCATTTTTGAAATGGGTAAGGGTTCGATGTCCACGGAGGGGGCGCAAACCATTTTAACTGGGAATCCTACTCGTACGTCTGGTTATTTCTGGAAAACCCACACTAAGTTGGCGAAGTTTTGGTACACGATGAAGGTATCGTGCGCTGATGCCAAGATGGCCTCACAGAAGTACGTTGAGGAAACGGCGGAAGAGTATGGCATTGATTCCAATGTCTACCGGGTTCGTGTTCTAGGTGAATTCCCAACAACGGACGATAACACAGTAATTCCTTTTGAGTGGGTTGATTCTTCAGTAGGCCGAGAAGTTGAGAAGCAGGTTGGCCGCAAGAAGTGGGGTTTGGATGTTGCGCGATTTGGTGATGATTCCTGCGCTTTAGCGAAGAGAGAGAAAAATCACTTACTGGAGCCTATCAAGGAGTGGCGCGGCAAAGACACCATGCAAACCGTGGGCATTGTTGTAAGGGAGTACAACGAAACACCCGATAAAGAGAAGCCAGATGAAATATTGGTGGATTCCATTGGTATTGGCGCTGGTGTGGTTGATCGTCTTAAAGAGCAGGGATTACCTGCCATAGGAATTAACGTTGCGGAGCGTCCCTCCAATAGTGAAAAACATCTCAGGTTAAGGGATGAGCTTTGGTGGTTGGGTAGGGAGTGGTTTCAATTGCAAGACGTATGCATTCCTGATGACCCTGCGTTTATTGGAGAAATCACAACTCCGATTTATGAATTAAGTTCCGCTGGTAAGACCCAGGTTGAGAGCAAGGATGACATGAAAAAACGCGGAGAACGCTCTCCTAACCGCGCGGATGCCTTTTTACTCACTTTCGCAACCTCTGACAATAAATCTTTTAGGAAACCTTTGGTATATCCGAGCTTAGGTATATGTTAAGCAATAGACAAGTCTCCCAAATAATCGAAACCGAGCTTAAGAAAGCGATTGGGTCTGATGAGAACGGTGAAATCAAGGTAGACAGGGAAGAGGCGTTAAATTACTTTCATGGCCGTGCAGTAGGGGAACTAGCACCCCCAGCTATCCCTAACCGTTCAAAAGTCGTTTCTACGGACGTAGAAGAGGTTATCGAGTGGATTCTCCCGGTTCTGCTTAAAACCTTCACCCAAACAGATGAAGCGGTCAGGTTCGACCCTATCAATGCTGAAGATGAACCTTTAGCGGCCCAGGAGACCGATACCTGTAATTACGTCTTTTACAAAGACAACCCCGGATTTCTGATTCTTTATACCTGGTTCAAGGATGCGCTCCTTCTGAAGAATGGGTATGTCAAACCCTATTTTGACGATGATGAGAAGGTCACTCATGAAGAGTATTCGAATCTAAACGATGCTGAACTTCAGGTTCTTGTTTCAAATCCTGAGGTTGAGGTTCTGGAACATACTGCCGTCTCGGGTGAATTGGAAATCACCCATGATTTAAGGCTGAGAAGAAAAGAGAGCAAGGGCAAGGTTGTTGTTGAGAACTGCCCGCCTGAAAATGTCCTGGTCAATGCAGACCATAAAAGCGTTGTTTTACACAATGCGCGTTTTGTTGCCCATGAAGAGATTCTGACCGCCTCCGAACTTCGGGAAATGGGGATTCCTCAGAAAACCATCGATAAGCTTCCCAAGCATGACCAGGACTGGGACGACATCGACCGGAATACGACCTATGAAGAGGATGAGGAGGACTATTCGGCAGATAAATCACAACGACAGTACAAAGTTTATGACTGTTACATTCTCATGGATTATGACGAGGACGGGATTGCCGAGAGACGGAAGATTCTCTATGTCAAAGGGAACCACATTCTAGAGAATGAAGAATTCGACAACGTTCCCTTTCCTTCACTAACTCCAATAATCAATCCACACAGGCATGTGGGCCGGTCTATCTATGACCGGATTAAAGAGATTGCTAAACAAAAGACATTTGTATGGCGCTCTTTGATGGACAACCTCTATTTCCAGACCAATGCGAGGGTCGGGGTAAATGAGAACAAGGTAAACGTCTCAGATATGCTCATGAATCAGCCTGGCGGTGTTGTCAGGGTGAATGGTGTCCCGGCAGAAAACATATTCCCGATAGTCACCCCGCAAGCGTCTTCTTCTGCATATCAAATGATTGAATTTCTCGACGATCTGAGAAATGGAAGAACGGGGATAGGCCCTGAGGCGATGGGGCAGAACATTAATATCTCAAATGATACCGCCCATGGTATCGAGAGATTAATGTCCGCCAAGGAAGAATTGGTTGGGTTGATCGCCAGGATTTTCGCGGAGACAGGCGTTAAAGACCTTTTTCTTCAAATGCACGCCCTGTTGATTAAACACCAGGACAAAGAGCGGACAATCGAGCTCAGGGGTAATTACGTCCCGATTAATCCTTCTGAGTGGCGCGAAAGAACTTCGATGACTGTTAAGGTTGGTCTAGGAACGGGCGACCAGCTTAAAAAGCAAGGCTCGATGGAGCAGGTCACGCAAGACCAGATGTCCATCATGCAGTCCGGTGGAATGTCAGTTAATGAACAGAATCTTTATAAAGCGCAAATCGATAAGTACAAATTGGCAGGGATTGATGCAAGACCCTATTTTACCGACCCGTTATCCATTCTGCCTAAACCCCCTCAACCTGACCCGCAACAGCAGATGTTACAGCTCCAAGCGCAGATAGAGCGTGATAAGACCATGGTCAAGATGGAGGAGTTGAAGCTTGAGCAGGCCAAGTTGTTGATGGCTGCGAGAAATGACCAAACCAAGGCCATGACTACCGAACAGAAGAACGCCAACGACGCAAGGCTGAAAGAGATTCAAATGCTCTTCAATATGGATATTGAAAGAGAGAAGCTCGAACAAGAAGAAGAAAGAATCGCTATCGATGCTTATGAAGCGGGAATGAGTAATGTCAGAAATTGAAAACGGCTCACAAGCCGAACAAATCCAAAACTCAGACTACTGGAAACACATTCGAGAGCGGATGCGTGATGACGCCTGGGGACTTCTGGTAGAAGCAGGCGAGAAAAACCAGGACCCAACCCCAGTAGCCTATATGGCGTTGGGATTTGAACTGATTGAGCGTGTGATGCGAAATGACATCAACGCCAAACAATTAGCACTAGCACTGCTAAGAGAAAAGGAGACTAGCCCACAGGGTTAGATCTCGCTCCTTAAACTTACCCTTCTAACCAACCTTTTAAGGCGTAGAAGCAATGAGACACATTGAGGTGTAACTGTGGAAGACGAAATCATTGAAAAGATAGAGCAAGCCATTCTAGATGTAGACAATGAAGCGGCACCTGAGCAAAGTTCAGAAAAAGAACAAAGCGAGGTTACTGAAGAAACTACAACAGAAGAAGCGCAAACAGAGAAAACTGAAACTGTCGATGATGAGTCTTCAGAAGATGACGAGTCTGAAGAGACCGAAGAAATTCCACTGGATTCCAACTTTATTGCCGAAGCATTAGGTATTGAGCCTGAATTGGTCGTCATAGATGACGAAGGTATCAAGTTCATGCCAAAAGTCGATGGTAAAAGAGAGCTGGTTGACCCGGTTGAACTACTCAAAGGCTACTCTGGAGAGAGTCACTTCATTAAGAAATCAACAAAGTTAAATGAGGACCGCCGCGTTTTTGAACAAGAACGTGATGCTCAGATGACGGAGTTGAAATCTGCACTTGGTCAAGCAACTGAACTTTTGAAGTTGTCCGAAGAAGGTTTGATTGCCGAGTACAACATTGACTGGAATGCCTTAAGAACGGAAAACCCCGCCGAGTTCGCAGCAAAACGGCAGGAATTCCAAGAAAGGTATAGCCAGATTCAAAACGCCAAAGCGGCCACCCAGCAACAGCAGCAAGCGCTAACAGAACAACAGTTAGCCGAACTCTACCAAAAAGAGAGCGTAGCCCTCCTCGATAAAATCCCAACCTGGAGCGACGAGAGTGTCGCTAAACAGGAGATGGAAGGTGTGAATGAATACCTTCTCACCATGGGGTATTCGAAGGAAGAGATCGCCTCTGTATTGGATCACAGAGCCGTTGCGATTGCCCGTGATGCCATGTTGTACAGAAAGCAAAAAAGCAATATCGAGATAGCCAAAAAGAAGGTTGTGAAAAAGCCAAAAGTAATGAAGCCCGGTAAGGGCAAGGCCCAGCAGAATGAAAAATCCGAAGCCACGAAACAGAAGCTTAGCAAGCTGAAGAAGACAGGCTCTACGGATGATTTGACTGCGGTGATTTTAGATAGAATTTGAGGTAATTCAAAATGGCACAACCGGCAGGCACAGTAAGCTCATATGATATGAGTTCAAACCGGGAAGATTTGTCCGACCTGATCGCTATGATCTCGCCGACAGATACTCCTTTCATTTCAGCATGTGGCAAAACCAAGGCCACTAACACCAAGCATGAATGGCAGAAAGACGCCCTGGAAGCGGCAGCCGCCAATGCGAACATTGAAGGTGACGACGATACCCCGGTGGCAGATACCCAAACCACTCGGGTAGATAACTACACGCAGATTCTCAAGAAGCATGCGGTAGTTACCGGCACCCAGCAGGACGGTATGAATCATGCGGGTATCAAAAACATGATGGCCCGTAAGATCTCCAAGCGCATGAAGGAAATCAAGCTTGACCTGGAACTTGCGTGTATCGGCCCTCATAACGCAAAGGTTGCAGGTAATGATACTACCGCCCGTGAACTAGGTTCTCTTCAGACCTATATCACAACTAACAGTGACCGTGGTGTAGGCGCATCAGAGCCGACCGGTGATGGTTCTGATGTTCCCGGCGCAGGCACTAACCGTGATTTTACCGAAACCCTTCTGACGACTGTTCTTCAGTCCTGTTATGACGAAGGTGCAAATCCGAAACTGATGATGTTGTCAGCGACCAATAAGAATTTGGTTGATGGATTCGATGCGGGCGGTACTCATTACGTCGATAAGGACGATAAGGAACTGATTAACGCTGTTGACGTGTATGTGGGTGGTTTGGGTCATACCCTTAAGGCTGTCCCCTCCCGCCACATTTTCTCCGAGGACGTTCTCTTGATAGACCCGGAGTACGTCAAATTGGCAGACATGAGGCCTATTCATTCATACGACCTCGCAAAAACCGGCGATTCGCACCGTAAGTCCATTGTGTGGGAGACCACCTTGGAAGTCTGCAACGAGGCGGCGCACGCCATTATCGGCGATACCAACGGATAAGTTTTATCCATAACCTAGATAAAGACCCTTCGGGGCCTTTTTTATTGGAGAGAAACATGACTGAAGAAAGAAGGCCGGGTCGGCCTCCGGTAGAGAAAGAGTTCGAATGTAAGGTCAGAAATATCTGGACGACCAGAGGAAAAATGGTCCGCAAGGAAAAGAAAATGCTGCCAGCCAAGGAAGTTGAGTTCCTGGAGGGTAGGCAGAACGAAATCATTGAACGGTTGATTGAGAAAGGATGAAGGAAACAATCCACTACGACGACCAGGAGGAGCGCGTTTATATACAGCGCGTTCAAGATGTCGAGCCGATTCTCAAGAAGATCCAGGAAGAAAAACTTTCAGTCCGTGATGTTGAAGGGCTGGGGGTCAAAGCCGGGACAATTCCTGGTGTCGTAGTGGAAGAGTACATGAAAGAGATGGGGATTACGTTCAACGAGTTCTTATCAGATGACGTTCATGTGAGAAGGATTCTATTGGACCCTGATTTTAAAGGGCTAAGGGTATGGGAAGGAAAGTTTTGAAAGGCAAAAAAGGCAAGGTCATTCAGAAAAACACCACTGGTGGAAGAAGAATGATTGGTAATACCTCGACTAACAAAACAGGCCTTCGTTTGAGCGGTAATGTCGGCCAGAGGGTCACCTGATGGCTATTAGCAGCTATACCGAGCTGAAGGCTTCGATCGCCGGTTGGCTCGACAGGGATACCCTAACAACTGAAATAGAAGATTTCATTGTCTTGGCTGAAGGTGAATTTAACCGAGAGCTTAGAACGAATGATATGGAGTATCGCGCCACCACTTCAACCACGGCCGGTACGTCTTTCTACGATTATCCTACCGATGCAATCACAATAACCAATATCCAATTAAACACTGATCCTAAGGCCTTATTGAAAAGGTTCAGTAAAGACCAATTGGACCTGCATTATGCGACGGGTACAGGACAGCCAGAAGCGTTTACGATTAACGCCAATCAAATTGAATTAGGGCCAACCCCTGATTCCAATTATGAAATTGAGGTCTCCTTTATTAAGGAAATCCCCAGTCTCTCTACTACGCAAACTTCTAACTGGCTTCTCGAACAAGACCCGGATCTGTATCTGTCCATGGCCCTAAAGTACGGCTTTGAATACATCAAAGACTATGAAGCATCAGACAGGTGGGCTGCACGCGCAAGCGCGAAGATTGAAAACATCAAGGAAATGGACACCAAGGATGAATGGTCCACAGGCCCGTTAACCATGACATCCGCATAATGGGCGTAATGTACATATACCCCTCCGTAGATGGTAACGCCTACGGAGCATACCCCAATGGTGATTATGTACCGCCTGGGGGTGGTGGTTACACCCCGACCCACTATGTAACTTCTACGGGTACGGCCAACTGGGCGCAAGCGACGTCGTCATCTACGCCATGTTCGCTATCAACCGCTGTAGCAAACGCTCAGGCAGGTAACGTTATTCAGGTAGGCCCTGGGATTTACACGGGGACAAATAACAACGATCGCTGGCAGGTGTCTTGGGCTTTGTCGAATTCAGGGACTTTGGGAAATCCGATTATTTTCTTTGCCGAGTTCCCGGCGGTTACCAACATTCTCCATAGAAGCGAGTTGAGAAACGGCGCTACTACCATGGGGAGCGGCTGCCCGACCTTTGGTGTGTCCGGGGAGTTTGCGACCCGTGATTACATTATCTGGGACGGGTTTTACGCCAGTGAATCTAATGCGGCGACCCATTCTGATACCGGCCCCGTTGTTTTACATGAGACGACTGGCAGTGAGATCAGGCGCTGTGAGATTGCGGGCGTGACCGCGACCTGGGGCGACAACCACAACGGAATCCGGTTTGAGCAGTCAGTGGGCTGTAAGGCGCTTGACAATAGATTGACAGGCTTTCGGTGCACGGGGACGAATAATTGGAACCAGGCGGCCATTCTTCTGTATGCGTCCACGGATTTCACCATTGCCAATAACGAAACGACTGATAACACAACGGGTGTATATCTTAAAGGGGCTGCAGGTGTTCCAACGGTGTACTTACGTGCGCCTGGTTATGTCCACCATAACAAAATTCATACAAATGACGCGGGTGGATTGAGGATAGGCGGGGTTAACCGGAATACTGGTTTTGTCGATATCTATCAGAACCTGTTTTACGGCCATGACGATATCAATGCCCAAGATATTTCCTGGCAGACCTGGAGTGATCCGGCCCCATTAGATGTAAGGGTTGTTAATAACACTCTTGCTTCGGCGGGTGACGCTAACAGTTACTTTAAGGACGATTCTCCAGGAGCGACCGTTTATAACGGCTGTGTGTTCCAGAACAACATTGTCAATCACCGATTGACTGGCGACGAAGGCATAACAACACAGTTTGCACAGTTCGGCACGTTTAATTACAACTGTTATGCGAATCCGACTGTATTCAACTCTGATTCCTTTGCGACCCTTCGGGCACAGGGATTGGATGCCAATGGTCAGCAAGCTAATCCAGGGTTTGTGGGTGGTGGGGATTACACCCTGGATACTGGATCGAACTGTATTGATGCAGGGCGGGATATTTTGAATCTCCTTGGTCAAGGTACTTCCGCAGCTATTAACCAGGGTTGTTACATAGGATCAGACGAGATAGGGCCAAGGAGCAACCCTAGCTATGCCTGATATCGGTAATACCACAGAATTTGCGAATTACAATTACCTTTGGGAAGGGAACGGCAACGATTCTGTTCGTGGTATTCAGATAACCATGACGGAAGATGGAACGGCCGATTCCATCTCCGCCTACATTACGACCGGGGCGAATTCAGCCAGAACGGCAGTATTTGCGCTATATGATTCTTCGGGGAATCTTTTAGGCTATTCCAATGAATCGGCGGGGAGCCATACTGACGAAGCGCTGTTAACCCTTAATCTAGACAATGAAGTCTCCGCCGGGGACTTGGATTTAACCAACGGAAGCAGTTACTACCTATTTGCAGCTTTTAGTGGTGGCACAGGTGCGGGTGGCATTGCTAATGCTGGAGCGCCTAATAATGTAGGTTATTCCGGTGACAATTCTTCGACTTACCCTGCGTTGGCTGCAACAGCCGGTACGATTGGTCAGACCCAACCCGATTATTCGATATACCTGACGTATTCGACTGGTGGAAGTGTAATAACCACCACAACGAGAAGTATCACCTATACGACCCAGAATGCCGCGGTAGTTAATGAGTCGGTTATTACGACATCGCCTGTAAGCCTGACCTACACACCTATCGCGGCGACGGTTGATTTTAGTTTTGTTGTAACTACGACCACTGAGAGCATTACTTACGCCACGTCAGCAGCCAGTGTTACAGCGATTGCAAAGTCTGTTGATTCTATTACGGGTACGGTAGCCCCAGGCGAACAGATAACGGTTAACTGTACAGGATTCGGGACGGTCAACACTGTTACTCTGGGTGGTGAGTCATTAACCATTGACGCCCAGAACAACGGCAACCCGATTTGTACGATACCGACAAATATCAATCTCAAGTGGGCGCAATCCTACAATCTGGCAGTTACAGACCCCTATGTCACTGAGCAACTCAGCACCACCCTAAATGCAAGAACAGGATGGGAGACAGTTGAATGGGTAGGCCCTGCTCCCGATACAGGGACGACAGAGTCTTTTTACGAAGAGGCAATAGCGGATTTCTCGATAACCGCTGATACGGGCGACCAGCTACAACACACAACTGCCGCGAATATGACGGTAGACGGGCAGTGGATACCCACGGTTTCTCCGGCTGGTGCGCGGTCTGGGACTTATGCTGTATGGGACGAATCGGCTTCTGCGCGGTCTTCTGAAGCCGCATGGTCAATCGTTATCAATGCGAGTATTACGACCACAACCCCGAGCATAACGTATACACCCGTTGCAGCGACTGTAACCGCAGCGACCATCCTGCAGACCAACACAAGGCAGATTGTTTACTCGCCCTTTAGTGCAACGGTAGGTAACGAGAACGTTATCTCCACTACCACGCCGAGCATTACTTATGCCACAAGCAGCGCAACGGTTAGCTCAATAGCCGGGCTTGTGACCAATCGGGCTTCCATTCGATACACGGCGATTCCGGCAACGGTTTCGTCACCTTCTGTGTGGACAGAGATACCACGCAGTTCAACTACCTGGACAGAGGTATAACATGGCTACAGGCGACGTTACGATTTTTGATGAGTTTAAACGCGAAGAGGGCGAGGAGATACATAATTTCTCGGCGGATACCCTAAAAATGGGGATTATCACGTCCACTACCGCCCCTACCGCCGGGGACGCTACTCCCCGCTGGGCTGATTATTCAGGCAATGAAGTTTCCACGGGCACTTCCTATAGCGCAGGCGGTATCACTCTGACCCATACATGGACCGAAGCAGCTGGGACAGTGACGCTTCAAATCAACAGTTTCACTGCTGCACAGGACGCTTCAACAGGGTTCACTAATGGCGCATGGGGTGTCATATACAACGACACGGCCCCGGCAGACCAAGCGGTTTGTTTTGTCGAGTTGGGGACTGTCGATATTTCAGCCGGTCCGATGACAATCAACTTCAACGGCGCGGCTGTCGGAAATCCAGGTACGGTTTTCACGAAATCGTAAGGTGATGTATGACTATTGAGTCAGCAACTTATGTAGCCAGTCTGGATAATGCAAACCCGTCAGGGACGGACTTTAAGTACGAGGGTGACGACCACGTTCGTTTGATTAAGAGCACCCTTCTAAATTCGTTCCCGAATATAACGGGAGCTATTACCGCAACTCATACGGAACTGAACCTGTTAGATGGAAAAACGTCACTGGGCGACGCTTCAGGCTATGACACCGTACCCATTGCCAATGGCGGAACAGGGGCGACTACTGCCGCAGATGCCCGGACAAACCTGGAACTCGTCAAAGGGTCGGCAATCGGTAATGTCCTGGTGGTATCCGATGTAGGCGGTAATGCCGGACTTCCAGCCCTGGACGGCTCTCAGCTAACGAATATCGTCACGTCCCCGGCTGTCCCTGGGAGCGTGGACGTTATGACGTTTAAACATGCCAAAATCAAATCTTATTTCTACGGTCAACTGTGAGGTAAAACATGGCTAGTGGACGTTTAGGCTCTCAAGACCTTGCTGCAACTACCAATACAATTGTCTGTACCGGGACTTCGGGAACGGTGACGGTCGCCAATGTCAATCTCTGTAATCGAAATGCTTCAACAGCTGCAACTGTTCGACTGGCAATTGAAGACGGGGCAACAGGTACGCCTGCGAACGAAGATTACATTGAATACGGTGAAGTTCTCGCTGCGGGCGGTGGTGTCCTAGAAAGGACAGGAATTGTACTGGCAGCCGGTCATTCAATTGTAGCTTATTCAGATACAGCGAATGTCAGTGCTGTCGCCTGGGGCATTGAGGAGTCCGCATAATGGGTCGCTCAATCACTTCTAACATTAATCCAGGGGTTAAGAATCCGCTCTCTTCTGACGACAGTTCTAACAGCAATTGGGCGGTTACAGGTGCGACCACTTTTAATACCGCGACAGAAGGGTCGGAGGTTACTGTCTGTCAATTGACAAACGGGACAATTGATTTTCTGGAGGCCCATATAAATGGAACCGGTGCGCTTTCGATTGATTTGCGTGCGGTAGTGGACGGTGTTGAATACACAAAGACCATTTCCTCTGCAAGTACCTCTGTTTATTACTATCCCATGTTGCGGTCGGCGACCACTAACGAGGTATCAGGGTTTCAGATTAATTTTAAGACCTTCGACCTGTATGTGACTTTCAACGCTGCCACGTCCTTGACTCAGGGTACTATCCAATATAGGGCGCTGACTGACTGATGAGAGTCCCTATAGATACAGTTGGTGAGCATGGAATTATCAAGGATATTCTTCCAAACCAACTGGAACCAAATGCCTGGAGTGACGGTAATAATGTCCAAATGAGGGGTGGGGCGGTTCATTCTGTCAATGGATATGACGAGCATTTGGGAACACCAACTGTTTCCCCGACCTACATTATCAACAATGAAGATTATTGGGTGTATGGTGGAGCCACCGCTATTTATTCCTGTGATGACGACGGGACAAATCACACAGATAGAAGCAATGGGACTTATACCTCAGGCGACTGGAACGGGACGGTTTTAGGATCTATCCCTATATTCACGAATAACACGGAGGTTCCGCAAGCCTGGATATCCGGGGCAAACTTTGTCGATTTAACCAACTGGCCAGCAAGCACTACCTGTAAGCTGATAAGGACATTCGGTTCTTATCTGATTGCCTTGGATATTACCGAGGCAGGGACCAGGAATGAGAAGCTGGTGAGATGGTCACACCCTGCCGATGCGGGTTCGGTGCCTTCGTCATGGGATTACACGGCTGATACTAACCGCTCAGGAAGAACAGAGTTATCAGAAGCTGCAGGTGACATTAAGGACGGCTTGACGCTGGGGGGTGAGTTTCTCATCTATACGGAAGGCTCCGTATGGAGAATGGTCCCAGTTACTAATAAGTACGTCTTTCAAATTCAAAAGGTATTCGGCGATTTTGGGGTGATTGCCGAGAACTGCGTTGCTGATATAGGGGGAAGGCATGCGGTTTTTTCCAATGGTGACATATTTATTCATGATGGCTATAAAAAGCAGTCAATCATTCACTCCTCTTTAAAAGAGTGGTTGTTTCAGCAAATTGACCCAGACAATAAAGGTAACTGCTTTGTCGTTGCGAACAATAACAAGTCTGAGGTTATGTTTTGCTATCCCGAGCTGGGTTATACCTACCCTAATAAAGCATTTGTCTGGAACTGGCGTACCAATGAAACGGGATTATCTGACCTGCCGGATTTAATCTATGCCACCTCGGGGAAAGTCATAGGCTCTGCCGATACCTGGGATGGTGACTCAAATACATGGGATTCGGATACAACTCAGTGGAATGAGCTGGTCACTTCGGCCACCGGTCAATCCATAGTAGGGGTGGCGGCAAATAAACTTTATACCCTGGATGTTGGTAATAGCGCCAACGGATTGGACATGGTTTCCTTCGTAGCCAAAGAAGACACCATGATTAGTCCCGGCGTGAATATGTTGACCGCCATCAGGCCCAAAGTGGTTTCCAGCGGGACGCCGATTAATATTTACGTTTCCCGGAAGTTCAATTTAGAAGCCTCGCCTAAATGGTATGGGCCTTACACATTTGACCCAGACACGCAAAGGAAAGTGGATTTAAGGATATCCGGTCGATACTTCGGGTTCAGGTTTCGATACGTCGGGAAATTGAAATGGAAGCTGTCCAGTTACGAATTAGAGTACCAACCGGCAGGTGATCGATGATTCTCCCTCAACCCCCTACAGATGAAGCGGATATCCCCCAGTATCTCGCCAAGTTAATTCCTATTCTCCAGCAGTATTTTAATGATCCTGAAGTGGACTCACTTACCTTGACAAAAACCCATGAAGCCCCTGAAAGGGTGGAGGAGGGCATGGTGGTTTATGCAGACGGAACGGATTGGAATCCGGGGAGTGGAGAAGGGATTTATAAATATCAATCAGGCGCGTGGAGTTTGATATGAGCAGGCCATTCGGTAGACCAACTAATAGTATGCCTGGATTTGGTAATGCTGGCTTTGGTCCAACTCCGGTATCCAATAATATTGTTCATAACCCGTATCGGTCGGATGCACAGCGGATACAGGACTTCATTTCAGCGAACACCGGACCTTACCAGAACAGAGCAGTCAACCAGGCTCAGACATTCAACCAAATGGGTGGGTCATTGGGTTTTATGGGCGGTTACAGTGGCGGTGGCCACGGCGACTTGATTACACGCATGCCTATCCCTGGTTTGAGTTACGGCGGTGGATTGTTGGATAGAATCGGATATCAGACGCCGCTCAGAAATCAATTCGTGCAGGAGATTCCACGCTATACCCCACAACCAAGCCTTTTATCCCCTCAACAAGATGAGAGTCTTCCCCAGTTAGGCGATATGGGGTTTATGGATTATCGAAGAGACCCAAGGTTCTCAAACGTGCCGATCGGTGAATGGCTGCAGGCCAGACGAAGCAGGCACGATTTTAATACAGACGAGAGTATGTGATATGGGACTTCTGAGCGGACTATTCGGTGGCGGTAAGCCACAAACCACGAGCACACGTCCTTATGATGAACAGATGCCCTTTATTCAGGATATCTTCAGGCGAGGGCAAGACTTATCCAATCGACAGGTTCCTTATTATCCTGGTGAAACTTTCGCTCGAAGCAATCCGTTACATGATTTGGGTTTCGGCGGGCAGATGGGAGTTGCTCAGCGATACGGGGGTATGACGGATCTCGCAGGGCAGAATGTCTTTAATCTTGCGGGCATGGCAGGCATGGGTGCTTCACGTGAAACACCTACCGTAGACCCCACGCAGAGGCTCACACAGCAGCTTTCAGGGCAGATTGACCTAGACCCCTACAACCAAGTGGCTAACGCCATGAGGCGTCAGACAATGGGCGCTGTGAACGCGCAGGTTGGAGAGAATGATCAACTAGCGGCCATGATGGGGCAGAGCGGTTCAAGTCGTCACGGGGTCGCCGAAGGGATATTGAGAAAGGGTGCTCAGGATTCCCTTACGGATTCACTTGCAAACATGTATCTAGGGGCCTATGAGGGCGGTCAGAACCGCGCGACACAGGGAGTCAACCAAGCTATCGACTTATACGGAAAGTCCGCCCTAACGGACTCTACCAGGCTTAATACAGCGGCCAATTTGTATGGCATGGTGCCAAAACTCGGCAGTTCTCAACTAGGTTTTGCAGGCGTACCTTTGCAAGCGGGTGATTTCTACCAAAATGAACAGCAGCGCATGATTGACGATTCTATGGGTCGTTATAACTATGACGTTGAGCAGCCTTGGTCGAATCTCGAAAGATACGCCGATCTTGTTTATGGGTCGCCTGGTGGCAGTCGGGCAACAGCAACCGCCCCCAGTAATTCAGCTGGGCAAGCATTGGGGGGTGCTATGACCGGGATAGGCTTAGCAGGAGAACTAACAAAAGGTGGTCTACCAGCGCTTGGGTTCGGTGGTGCGCTTCCCTGGGGAATAGGCGGCGCTATCCTCGGCGGCTTATTGTGAGGTAATTATGGGATTACTATCAGACCCTATCTTTCTAATGGGTATGGGGCTTTTGGGTGAAAGAGGGCAGCCTAAAGGGCTATTGACTGGTCTCCAACTCGCTCAAAAAGGACAATATCAGAATGCCCTAATGAACAAAATGCAGGCACAGCAGGCACTAGCCCAGCGGAAGGACCAAAGGGTGGATGACCAGCAGGCGGCATTAAAAAGGCTCGCAAAGGCGAGTACAGCCACACCCATTCCTGGTAGTGGGCCAATCAGCCAAAACCCCCAGTCTGCCTACGCGCTAAATCCCATAGCTGAGGATATGGCAGTAGGTGCGCCGGAGATAATGCAGCGGATCATGGAAGCCAAAATGATTCCAGTTCCGCCCAAGGTTACAGATGACATGGCGGAATATAATCAAGCATTAAAGCAGGGGTATGAGGGGTCATTTGAAGATTGGATGATGGGACTTAGGAAGTCTGGCGCAACCCAGGTTATCAATAACATGCCTGGGTCTAAGAAACTAGACGAAACCTACGCAGGGCAGCTTGCTGAATTCGAGGCAGGCGGTAAGTTCGCTGATTCTGAAAAAATGCTAGACCAACTCATTGAGGCGTTTTACGCTTTAGGTGATAAAAGCAAGAATCTTACTGGCCCTGTTATAGGGCAGATGCCTGATTCTATCCTTAGTTTTATCAACCCTGAAGCAATAGCAAACAGGGAGGCAGTTGAGGAGGTTGTTCAAAGAAATCTGAAGGCTATACTCGGTGCCCAGTTCACCGAAAGGGAAGGCGAGAGACTTGTAGCTAGAGCATACAATCCAAAGCTTAGTGAAGAAGAGAACAGGAAACGCGTTGGGCGATTGATAAACCAAATAAAATCAGCTCATGAAGCGAAGAAGTCTGCCGCAGCTTATTTCAAGAAGAATAGAACATTGGACGGATGGAGTGGACCTACATTCACTATTGATGACTTTTATACTGTACTGGACAAAACACCGGATGGCCTGGAAGCCGGAGCAGAGGAAGGCGGCTATAGGTTCAAAGGAGGCAATCCCGCTGACCCTAATAATTGGGAAGAGATATGAAACCCTGGGAAAAGTACCAGAAAGAAAAGCCGTGGACTAAATATCAGGATAAGCCGCAACAGGAAAAGAAATCTCTGGTAGATGACGCCAAAGACCTGGCTAAGGAGTATGGGCTAAAAACATTGCTGCCTGGTGCTGATTTGTTTGCCAGGGCATATATGCAGGATGGTAAGGTAATGCCTGCTAAAGAAGGCGAATTCGACGCATCCCTCATGGTTGGCAACATCCCAGCTTCAGTTGGTAATCTAAAAGAGGGTGTTGTGCACGCGGTAACGCACCCCAAAGAAACAGTCGAAGGCATTTACAATCTTGCGAAAGGGACGGGGAACCTATTGATAGATGGTTATGACCCGAGCGAGGAGTACCCCAAAGCTGTATGGCAGGCAATGGTAGATAGGTATGGCGGTGTTGATAATATCCTGAAAACCATACAGGAAGACCCAGCAGGGAGCACACTAGATGCGGTGACGCTGGGTAAAGGTGCGTCAGTATTCGGTAAGACAGCAAGCAGAACGGGCGCTGGCTTGTTATCGCCTGACCGTCCCCGGTCAATGATGTCTAACTCCCTCAATTGGAGTAATACCAAAGACGGCTTCCAGCGCCGGGATATTATTGCTGACCAAATCTTAAAACATGACTTGCCTTTAGGCCGGACTGGTGTAGAAACAGCAAAAGAAATAGTAAAGAACTTTGAGGCAAAATCTAAGTCCTTGATTGATAAGGCTACAGATAGCGGCACGAAAATTCCTGTTAAATCCGTCTATGACTCTTTGTGGAAGTCGATCGATGATACTCGAAATACTTCTGGCGGGTCTGCCGTAAGGCGAGAAATTTTCAATAAGTGGATTACAGACTTCAAAGAGGATTTTGCTCAAGGCAAAAAATCATTCACCCCCCAAGAATTACTGAAGTTCAAAAGGAAGCTTTACACCGATATGAACTTCGATGCCAACTTTAATGCAGGCACGCCAACCAGAAGGCTAGTACAAGACAAGCTCGCTGGTCGCTCTAAGTATGTTCTGGATCAGTCCGTACCAGGATTAAGAGAGCTTAACAAGGAGTACGGTCCGTTCCTGGATATGATGGAACATTTAGAAAGGAACGCATTACGGCTGGACAACTCTGCGCCGGTTGGGCTTGGCGCGAGAATGAACGTGTTGGCAGGTGGTGCTGGTGGTGGAGTTGAGGGTGCTTCTGCTATGGGGCTTCTTTCAGTGTTGGAGAACCCGGGCATTAAGTCACGCATGGCCAGAGCCTTATATAGGGCGCAAAACCCGACTACGGGGCTACTTGGCCGACCAAGCACAAATGCGCTGTTAGGATTGCTTCAGACGGGCAGAATAGAAGAACTAACTTCTGAGTGATAGGAACACTATCCCTAGCACGAAAAGAATAATAGCGGCCGCAACCATTTCCATAATTCATACCTCCTCTTTATATTCTAGGTCAAAAGAGACCGATTATCCATAGATTCCCCTTATATGCCCTACAGCATAGAACTACAAGTAGAACGACCATGAAAGCCATTATCTTTTTTGTATTGAGCTTATTCTTAACCCAAGCTCAAGCAGATTCAGCGCTATTGGCTGTAGATTGTGAGGGTGACTGGACTCTTGCTTGTGATACTGTCTATGGACAAAGGGCTGATACAGGTGAGGAGCTATTTTTTGTAGTCTCAAAAGGTCTTGTTAAATATTTGGTTGATTACACTGGCTGTATAGATATTTATTATAATTGGCCTATCCCATCAAAAGCAGGCAGCTTTTACTTTGACCCGATCGATGCCCCTTACTGTTGGCTTGAGATGATTGTGAAATTCAATGGGTTTGAAGTAAGAGTGTGGGAATTTGAGCACAAATGCGACCGGAAACCTACCCGCCCATGTAGTTAGTCTCCCATCCACGGGTCAGGCATCACCCGTCTGCTCGTTGTGGGGTTAATCTATAAGCGACCAGCATTCACATATCCCATGACCACTATCATTAATAGTAACTATGGGACTGGCATCTAAGTCTTCTTCGATATATTGACTAAATTCAAATGCACAGCCATAGGTGACTGTTTTAGTGATATCGCCTTTGAATCTATCGTCCTTATTCCATGGGTGGCAGTTAATAGAAACGCGATACCTGCATGTACAGCAGCACCCTTGAAAGCGGTCTATCTGGCAGTTACGCACGCCCATTCTATTTTCTCCTTGCGTTAATCATGGGTACAGTGCTTTTTACCAAGATGGGCGTATATCTTTTCGGCAAGTTCTCGTTGAGGCTTTACCTGATGTGTTGACCATCCGCCAGTACGTGACTCGTCAGCCCAGCGGTTAAGTTGTTCTGCTATTTCACGAAAGAACGTTATATCGTCATAAACTGAGCCACTCGGCAACGCTCTCTGTTCTGCGTCAACAGTATCAGATACGCCAATGTCATAGGCATCAGAAATAGCCCGTTCTATTTCGTCAGAATCATACCCGCATGTAGGGCATCTTCCATTATGTGCTGCTATAGTCATCGCTGCTTACCTCAATACGTTATGAGTAACTATCAATCTGCATGAGAATGTACGTTCCAGCACCAATAACAGTCCCCACGAGCATTGCTTCAGTGCTAAATCCAAGTAGTTTATTCACCGCAGCGCAAGCAAACACAACAACAAATAATCCTACTATTTTCATCTTTCTCTCCTATCCGACTGGGCTAATCAAGGGGTGGGTGTTCTTCTAAAGCGTTAAGTAAGGAGTCTTCCTGGCTTCCGTGATTACCTTCACAGGAGGGCCTGCACTCACCTACGAATGATTCGCCTATTTTTGAGACTCGCTCTAGATATTTACCTTCCTTCGCAATAGCCCAGATATCCCGTCCGCATTTTCTGCAAGTTGTCCCATCCATCTCTTTCTCCTGGTTGGTTAACAAGGGCTATGGGGTTACAGGCCGATCCCACCTATACAACGGTCAATCTCACAGCTTGTCTCAGTATCAGGCAGCTTCTTTAATGTCTTCTGGTATTCGTCCACTCGCCCAATCAAAAGAGAAATGCTTTCAATGTGTTCTGGATTGCAACCTGCACCTTGACAATACTCTCGATAGGCACGAAGCGCCGATGGAAGACCGGCATCTTTAGCACAGAAGAACACGCCGTCCTTCTCGGTATAAACAGCACCTTTTTTGCAAGGATTTACTGCGAGGATCTGGAATTTTCTATCAATAATTTGCTTGCTCACTGTCTATTCCCTCCTTACGGGGTGGGGTTATGTAGTGACTGCTACTTTCGCAGATTTTTCGGGATTACTTTTTGTATCTCTCCGTTCTTGTAAAGCGCAGCGGCTGGTCCAACAAACCAATCTGAACCGAGGTTAGATATTCTCTTAGCCATATAGCCATCATCTAAAGCGATCTCTACATCGCCCCCTATACCTCCAGTTACATCAACTTCGTTCTTGAATCGTGGTCGAGGAGAGATAACAACCTTATCTGCCCCATCACCATCTAAAGCCATTGCAAATGTGGAGCTATGACCAAATGCCGAGTTGTAATGCAATAAGGCTAGAAATCGCTCAAATCTTTCCATTACTGCTGGACTTGTTTCAATCTCAAAAGTTTTCTTTATTCGCTGTTCATTCATTTCAATCTCCCATCATTTCAGTTGGTAAACCTCGGGTAGGGGCGCTATGGGATTTAGTCCCAATAGTTTTCATAGTCGTCTTCGTACCTCAGCATTTGGTAGCTATCATGATTTCTTGAGCATTCACCGCATACGTCATAGACAGGACCACAACGGCCTTCATCCAAATCACGCTTTTTCCGCAGGTCTTTAGCCTCTTTGCCGCACCAATCACACTTCCCGGTCCTGTCGCTACTCTGCTGCTTGAGTGAATCGAAGCATTCTTGACATAGGTCGTGTAGCTCTGACCCGAAAGAGTCAGTTTCACCTTGAACCCGGCATACTGCTTTTCTATCTGGATGGTTGTCGCACATCTGGCCATCAGGGGCTTTATGCCTATCTCCAGGTAATGTGCTTATAGGGCCGGTTACATCGCTCATGTCTATTTCCTTTCAGTGAAACAACCCCGGGTAGGGGTGGAGTTACCATGCGCTACCAATCTTCTATTTCGGGCGTTCCGTGTGAACAGGGCTGTCTCCATTCAGGCCATACGTGGGGCGGAGTCATATCAAGCCACATTGAACCGTAACAAATATCAATCCAGTGCCTCTCCCATCTCCCGCCGTACCACTTCCGATACCATCGGTATTTACTAAGCCAGTGCTTAATCCAAAATGATCGGAACATCTTTTTAATTACCAGGCGCAGTCCTTCAGTCATCTGTCTAATTTCTCCAGGCAAAACAACCCCAACTATCTGATAAATGGTTGCTGATATCGCCCCCATACTGGACAGATAAGGTGTTGTAAGTGGTTGAATAACGGACAGAATCGCCCGTTTCGGAAAAGCTTCTTTTAATCAGGTGGTCATAATGCACATACAACTGGTGCCGAATGTTGACCAGAATGCTGGGTACTACGTTGATACTACGTTGCAGGTTATGGCGTTTACTACACTCTTTGCAATATATTGAAAATAAAGGGGAAATGGTGGGCGCAACAGGGATCGAACCTGTGACCTCTGCAATGTGACAGCGCATCGCCTTTATGAAATGTATATAAATCAATGTGTTAACCTTATCCCTGCGTAGTAAAATGGTCAATTATTGACACTTTTAGCCACCTTTTTGCCATCGGTTACTACGTTTTTACTACGTTGCATGGCCTGCTCGAGTGCGGCCACTCCAGACCGCGCATCATCCGGGGCCAGGTGGGCATATCTCATAGTGGTGCGAATGTCTTTATGGCGTAGAATTTCGGCCACTGTACGGAGCGGTACGCCCGCCTGAACCAGCCAAGCGGCACAGGTGTGCCGTAGGTCATGGATATGGAAATTCTCGAGTCCTGCTTTCTTACAGGCCGCAGCAAATCCTTTTTTCACCGAAGCAATGCGGGAGCCGTCACGGCGCACAAATACCGATTTCGCATCGGGGCAGTTATCGGCCCTGAATCTTGCTCTGGATAATAGCGCCTCCCTGGCTTGGGAGTTGATTGGCACAGATCCGTAGCGGCGGTCTTTCTGATCTTTGGGCGACAGATAGATAACCCCTTCGTTCAGATCCACGCGGGACCACTCCAATTTCAGCATCTCTCCCATGCGCATCCCGGTGTTCAGTCCAAGGGTTATGAAATCTCTCAGATACGGCACTCTGACACCTACGGCATCCAGTAGATCGGCAGCCTGCTGGTTGGTGATCCACCGCAGCCGGTGCGGGGTTTGTGGTGGCATGCGTCCATGGACTGGGTTATTCAGCCGCCAGTCCAGTTCTTTGTTGCACCACGCGATAGCGGCTGAGAAGACGGCCAATTCTCGAGCCTGGGTGCCAGGGGATACTTTCCGCTTGGTTTTGTACCGGCGCATGACGGTTGCATTGATTTGGCTGATCATCATCCCCCCAAAGAAAGGGGCGAGTGCCTGTGCGGCGTAGCCGCGACGGGTATCCGGGTTTGCTCTCAGATAGGTGAGCATTACATCCTCGAAGGTCTTGTCCGCGTGCGGATCGGCCAGTCTGATTGATTGCGCTCGTAACTCATGTTCTACCGCTTTTGCTTCTTTGAAGTCAGTAGTTTTACTACTTCTGCAAGCTTGTCTGCCTGTGCTGTTGGTGTACGTGACCCACCAGAATGGGCTATCCTTTCTGCGGTAAGGCATTGTTTTTCCTGGTTTTCATGTGCAAATTGGGTTCGACTGTTCACATATACTAACAATGCGTCATAAGGGATACCAACACGGCCCCGGACCTTCACGTATGGCAGATCACCCTTGTCAACCATCCGGCGCACAGACCGGGCGCTGATCCCCATCAGGATCTTGCCTGCTTCGGCGTAGGTGACTACCAGGGGCTTATTCATCAGTCCGTCAGCTCTTCAGTACCTTGAGAGCGGCGCTTACTTTCTTCCTGGTGAGTAACCGCTTGATCTCAGTATCAGTGAATTTTTCCTGCAGCATGGAAAGCATGATTGCGATAGTTAAGGCTGCGTAGGCGTATCTGTCGCTCATCGGTTTACCTCTTATCTAAAGGCACTATCATGGCTGGGTCTCGGAGTTAGTTAATACCAAGTGCGGTGACACTCTGCCACATGTTCATTCCCGTCATATTCGTCTATCTCCCAGTCAACTCCATCAGGGATCTCCACTATCTTCAGTTTTGCGCATAAACCAGACGCTTCTTTGCCCAGTTTTTCGACGACCTGGATTAATAGCGGGTCATCACGTTCGACATTACTGCTATACCAGTACCCGCCATCTTCAGGGAAGTCTGTGAAGCTTGGACCGCAATCTTTTTTGAACGTATAGGTTAGGTTGCTATTATTCAGACTGTCCGTTTTTTCGTACAAGTCATGGCCATCACGATGCTTGTACTTAGTTTGAACGTATCTATGAATCTCAAATCCAGCTAACTTGGCATACTCACTCTCAGCTTTAGGACTGAGAGTAAATCCACCAAAACAGTTATTAATTACAATCTTCACATCTCACCTCAGTATTCAGGAACTCTGCGGGGGTTCGGGTAGGGGTATCCACTTCTGTCCTGGTTGAACGCCAGGGCATTCATCTAAATCATCCCTTCTCCAAAAATATTCAGCAGGTGCATAATCACTTGTATCTGCCGCATCAAATTCGAAGGTTTCTTTCTGTACCACGCCATTAGCAAAAAGAATCACGGTTTCGCCAATCGCTGGCAACCCATCCTCAACTGATATCCACTCGCTCATACCTACCTCTTAGCTACCTGTTGGGTCTAGTAACCATTCGGGCTTAACCTCAGATTTCTTAATATCATATTGCCCAAGGTCTCTGAATCTGATCATTCTGTGTTTTACACCACAGTTTTGATACTCAACATAGTCATTAGCATCATTATGTAACAACTGGTTACAATGGTGTTCACTGCTACTCCAAGATGGATTGGTTTGCACCTTCCAATGCTGATCAGGATTCATTCTTAAAATGATCACTCGGTTATGTGGATTCATATCTCCCACCTACGGTTGTTTAGGGTATGTTTGTTACATACCTGAACTCATTAATTCGTTCAGACTTACCCACCGTTCGTTGTACCCTTCATGACAATACCCACACTTCATGTATTCAAACAGGCGTTCTTCGTTAGAAAGTGGGCCATGAAAGTCAGGAGTGAGAACTCCACCGGGAGGTATTTTGTCAATTTGCTCTTGAGCGGCTTTTCGGCTCATCCCGTTCTTTGCAGTGCCTCCGCACTTGGTACACATTTCTCGTATCAATACTTCCATTCCAATAACCCCTCTCTATCAAAACCCATAACCCTATAAACTGCTTGGGTAGTTATATAGCCATTGGCTTGTTATCACTCTGTTAATACTCTCTACGTGCCGCAGTTCGAGTTATTTCTAACAGCAAATCTCGAAACGGTAACGGCGTAGAGAGCCGCTGCTTTTTCGAGAGCCGCTGCTTTTTCGAGAGCCGCTGACAAATCCCAGTCTTGATTTTGCGTGCTCTTTCCTCTTTCGAATGAAAACCTTCATCCAATAAATTAAAAGTGCCTTCTGCTGATCCCCATTTCAGAGATGGGAGATCAACACCAAAAGCATAAAGCCATGTTGCCTTGCGAGCTCTGTGACCATATGCGCCCTGCTCAACACAGCAAGTCCATCCGCCGATAAGATCGGCGTTTACCCATCCACCAGAGCGTGGTGGTAAATTGAGATCGTGAGCTCGCCATGCGTGACTGCCTTCCGGGTGCTCCAGCACACCACCGAATTTACGTACAGCATTAATCGCAGCATCAAAACAACCTTCGTCATCTCCTAGCTTTTTCTGGCGAGGTGTTCCGTGAAGCATTGGGCCGCCGCCCCAGTATCTACCCCACCTTTCGCATGGGGGATGAGCAACTACAGGATGCGGGCCTTCATACAGCCTGGCATCTCTTTCGATATCCCAAGGGTCTACGTCATCAATTCCGTAGTAGCACCCATTCTTTTCAACAAATAAAGCAGCAATCATCTCGTATTAACCAGTCATACCAGCGGGCGAGCCGCTGTATTCAATCGTTATGTTGACTTGTGCCATTCGTCAGACTTCTGAAAACAGTCACTACAAGAATTAGATATTTTTCTATTTGATACTTGCGTGTGCCCCCCTGAGCCAAGTACAACGTTTCCATTCACCAGGTAGTATTCCTGAGATTTACCACAGAAAGGACACTCCCACGCTCTATGCTCCAGAGTGATCTGGACTTGATACATTCCATCGATGAGTGGGATCAGCTTATCTTTGCGGATAGTGAGCATTGCCCCGTTTGTCTTGTTGAGGCAGATGTCACCGGAAGAAAGCTTTTCATCAATATAACCAGCCAGTGAAGCAGACGACTCTTTGGGTGCGAACGAATTGCACTCGCCGATTAAGCCGCTTCTTATATCGGCAGTTTCATCATGGGAAGCTACCAAGCATCGAATATGAGAGTTCGACTCTCCGTCAGATGCCGAATTGTTACATTGTCTGCATGTTTTCATCGCTGCTTACCTATCACGTTATCCACGCTTAATATCTATCGTGTACTCAGGCGTTAACGCTGCGGTGAGCTGCAGTAGCACGTCTTTATAGACTTCCATAACCTCATGTACCCCTTGGGCGTCAGAAGTCCTTACAGCGAGTTCCATTAAGCCATGCGCAGCCTTGTTCAAAGTGTTGTACCAGCGTATTGCAGTCCACACAGTTTCCATTTCTCCGGTATCCTTGTTCTTGCGATTACCGGATTTCTGAATCATCCATGAGTTGGAATCAGCGGCTATGCGGTATGTGGAATTCACGGGAATAGTGGTCATGCTGCTGCCTTGTCCTTTGTGTCCTTTTTCGGCTTTTCTTCAGCGGTTGGTTTTTCGTCTTCAGGTGGCAGCTCGTCACCCATAGGGATCTCATTGTTTTCAGGCTTATCCAGATCTGGGTCAGGCTTACCGAAAGCAGGTCTGCCAACAAGTTCCATGTGAAGACTGTCATAGCCCTGGTCCAGCTTATCAAGTGAATATGTTTCAACGCGCTTCCATGACTTTGTGTTGAAATGCCTTTGCAATAGATCGAACTTGGCAAGTTTGTCCTCTTTTGAGGTAGAAGGATACTTCGACACCATGAGAGTCTGAATCTCATCAAGCCTAACTTCCTTCTCTTCCTTCTGAATCTGCCATTCAGACTTGCTATCACGACTGATCATGGACTTGCTGTCTTCGCTGGTATCAACACCAAGATGCTGTCCGCCGAGATTCAGGAATTGAATGTGAGGCAAAATATTCTCGAAGGTTGGATTCCTGAATGTTTTACCGTCAATTAGATCGGCCCGATCCTTCAGGATGTTGGCTGTCCGGTAAGTGGTTTTGTTGTCCATGTCCATGTGTTTATCCATGAGGATCAGGATTGATGGCTCATAACCTGTTTCAGTCTCGGCCTTCATTTTAATGCCGGTCTTCTCCAATTCTTTTTTGCCGCCTTCCTGCTCAAAGAAATCATACTCATAACCGGCTCGACCACACATAATGATATGGGCGTTAGAGTTCACAAAGATATCGGTGAACTGCCCCCATGTTTGTTTGAGCCAGGCCCAGTCTTGAAACTGCAGGCCGTACTTGCGGTTTTTCCTTTCGGCATAGGATTCTGTGAGTTCACGCCAGAAGTGGGAGATGGAATCGATAAGCAGGACAGATCCGTTTTTCTCAGCCTCCCTTACCGCAGGGATAAGATTCTTAAATGCGCGGGTCTTTGCTGTGAACAGCTCGATGCCCTCCTGGTTAAACATGGGCTGTACCCAGTCAGAACCAGTTTCTGTATCGAGAAACATCACAGGATTATTCCCACTTTCAAGTTCAAGGTCACGCATGTAGTGGACAAGTCCGACAGCAATTTTTGAGGCGGTGTATGTCTTACCAGAACCAGCAAAGCCCATGATGCCGCACTTCAAAAATGCTTGTGTGTTTGTTGCCTTCTCAAAAATACTCATATCAATCACCTTGTTCATCAATAAATACGAGCCTGGCTATTCTTGTCTTGCCATATTTGTCACCAAGCCTGCGTTGGAATTCTTTGACATTGTCGAGATTTGCAGCGCCGTGGTCTAAGTGCTGCTCAAACACAATAGATCTGCTGTCTTCTCTGACATCAAAAGTGTCTCGCTCAGCAGTTACCACAAAAAGTTCGCCGTCATCTCCCACATCTATCTCCTGTTACTCATTGGTAAGGGCGCTTGGCCTCTCTTACTCCAGTGATGGCTGAGAGACGGAATCAAAGAATTGACCTGCCATACAAGCGCCCTTGCCGATAAGCACTTTCGATTATGAACAAATGCCGCCACAGCCTTCGTGTGTTTCCTCAAAGGTCACGTTCTCAGGGTAAACTCCAATTCCACATTCCTCACAAACCCAGTGCTTTGATCTGCATTCCTCGCAGATTGGGCCAACTTCTTTATCTGTATATTCAATATAAATAGAATCGTCTTCGCATCTACCAGTAGGTTCTCCGCATTCTGTACAGAGTTGGCGCGTGCCTGGGTAATTCCGTGAATTCCACGATTCATGCTCGTCTTGGGTTAGTGCTTTTCTGCGCCCATTTGGCCAAGTATTCATAACTCACCACGCCTGCTTTCTAAACACTTCAGGAATCGGTGGCAGCTTTGAAATCTGCCGGTTGTACTCTTTCATAAGCATCTCATCCATGCGCCTGTGTGCCGCTATTGCCTCTGTGACCTTTCCTTGGTTAAAGGCGTCTACCGCATCAATCGCCGCTGTCGCGAAGTCTTGTTTTGTATAAAACATCACAACCACCATGCGATTAGGCTGATAATGATTACCCACAGGACAACACTAAGCAGAATTGCATACCTGAAATTGGTGATATCAAGCTCAGGCTCGTCTATCAGTTCACCCATGGCTTCAGGTATACTGTCCGCGATAGGGTCATAGTCTTTGTCAATGTAGTCCTTAGGCTGCTCCATGGTAAAACTCCTGCCTGATTTGCTCTGCTTGTGATTCAAGGTCTTTGATAATGTCGTTGACAAGTTTCCTGAAGCATGGCCCCACTTCTTCAGGTTCTGAAGAGCATTGACCTACCAACATATCAATCTCGTCTTTGCGTTCATGCCGGATAATCTCGCCGATAAGGTCTGACTGTTCGTCTGTCCAGTTAGGCTCATAGTTTGGGTCTCCGGTTTGTTTCCAAAATTGGTATAGTTCGTAGGGGGTCATGCTAGTCACCTATCCAGTAGAGCTGGTCTGTCCATGGGCCGGGTTCTGGTGGGGCAATACTGAGCCCAAACTCATCGGAAACCATTGTTTCAAGACTCCCTTCCACTATCCCGTCAAGGTTCCATATACTTCTCTTCCTTTTCGGTTCAGTTGAATAAACATACCAACCCCCATTTTTATCCCGCGCCATCCACTTAGCCCACACAGGCACAGGTATCGCATAATGTCTCCAGCAAACTATCTTGTGATTCATTTCCCTCTCCTCTACATAATCCAATCAGCCAAGACAGCAAACGGATTCAGCAACAACAGACACACGCCAAACCCCGATACAAATAGGAGCGTGTAAGCAGCGTCTGTTATGAATTGCTCCACGGCCTATCTCCTGGTGTGTCAATCGCCGGAGCCGTAGCCGGAGCCGGAGCCGGAGCCGTAGCCGGAGCCGTAGCCGTCGCCGGAGCCGTAGCCGGAGCCGTAGCCGTCGCCGGAGCCGTAGCCGGAGCCGGAGCCGGAGCCGTAGCCGGAGCCGTAGCCGTCGCCGGAGCCGTAGCCGGAGCCGTAGCCGTAGCCGGAGCCGGAGCCGGAGCCGGAGCCGTAGCCGGAGCCGTAGCCGTAGCCGGAGCCGGAGCCGGAGCCGGAGCCGTAGCCGGAGCCGTAGCCGTCGCCGGAGCCGTAGCCGGAGCCGTAGCCGTAGCCGGAGCCGGAGCCGGAGCCGTAGCCGGAGCCGTAGCCGTCGCCGTAGCCGGAGCCGTAGCCGTAGCCGTAGCCTCTACTCATGTCCAGCTACCTGTCGGGTAAAAGAAAAGGACCGTTTCAAGGTGGGCGTCACCTATCTTGTCAATCCTGTCATCGCTCTTGGGGCCTTGCGCAGCAAATTCCGGCAGGCCACCATCACGCTGCTTCCAGTAGCGAAGGTTACTGGCGTCCTCCAGGACGTAACGTCCGCCTCTGTCTTTCAGAGTTCCGAAGTGGATAAAGCCATGCGGGAGAACTGCTACAACTCGCTTACCATGTAGCGGGTGACGTTCACGGCATGATTGGTTCACGCCGAACATTGCAGATATTTCTTTTAATTCGCCAATTGTCATTTCGTTAAGGTCCACTTTTGGTATCTCCTGGTGTGTGGTTAATCGTTGGGTAAACAAATCACTAAAAAGGCCAAAAACAACACCCAAATAACGAGCCAGGTAAAATGAAGCTGGTTCTTCAACTTGTAAATTTGGTCAGATAATTCATGCCTTAAATCGCTAATTGAATCGCGCACTTCAATCCTGAATTCCTGGGGGTCGTTGACTTCCCGCTCAACCGCCAAAGGAATTAAGTCCTTCTCCAACTTCTTGATTCGCTCTAACGCAGAATCGATAAGAATATTGTCAGTCTGCTCTGTCATGTCTGCCCTGGTGTGTGGTGGGTATGGTTAAAAGGATAGCAAACGCTAAACACAAAAACAATAGCAAACGCTATATTTAATTAGGCTATGGGTTTGATAATATGTATGTGCTTGATATGAAGGGAGAAAAGGAATGAAAAGACTATTAGTAATAGGATTAAGCGGGCTCTTAATACTAGGGTGCGCTTCCAAACCAACAGAAATTCAATCGACATACGTCTCGCCACTCGAATATAAAGATTTCAATTGCTCGCAAATATCAATGGAGCTAAGGCGAGTGAACAGACGAACCACACGGTTACATGGGCAATTAGACAAAAAGGCTTCAGATGACGCCGCTCAAATGGGGGTAGGTATGATTTTATTCTGGCCTGCTTTGTTTTTCTTAGAAGGAGGGGACGGGCCAGAAGCGGCAGAGTATGCCCAATTGAAGGGTGAGTTTGACGCCCTGGAAGAGGCTGCCATTATAAAAGAGTGTGATACTCAGGAGTTTGAGAAGATACGACAAGCGCAAGCTGAAGCGGAAATGACCACAAAAGAAGAAACTAAGGAAATGGATCTAGGGCCTGATTTAGCAATACCTCGCTAAAATTCTAATCACAGGGACGTGACTAAAACCACAAGATATCAGGGCCGGGCGACCGAAGCGCCACAAGATTTAGGGCGAAAGAAGCAGTGTGTTTTAGTCTTCCTTATAGTAGGTGCATTTCCCATCTTTAAAATAGGGGCAATGCTTGTTCCCGTGCAGTAGCAGAACGACCCTAAAAAGCAGGCACTTAACATCCCCAAGCTTCAGTGATTTTGTGTTAATTTCCTTGCTCGCACACTCCTGGCAGATATAACACAGAAGCGGCAGTTGGGATTTGTTCTTTTTTTGTGGGTCACTTATAAAGAAACTTGATACATCCACATCAAGAATTCGCGAAGCGATGAAAAAATAGTCTACCGGCAACGACCCCCGCGATTGCCAGTTGTTGATGGTTTGCTTTGAAACCCCGAAGTCTTTTTTGAAGTCCTGCCACTCCTGTTCTGTTTCCTTCAGATGGTCATCCAATCGCTTAAAGACACTTCGCGATATTGAGCTCTTCTTTGCCACAATATTTCCAACAAAATTATCAAATGGCCGGGAATTCTATTCATTCATTCGATGTAACGCAACACAATAAATTTATGGTAAGTATATGATAAACAAATAGTTTACTGGAGTTGTAACGTAGTAAACAAAGCGTGTACTCTTTATCCGTCAACGTAGTTAGTTGAAGCAGAGCCCATAAAAAAATACGGAGGCTAAGAGTACAAATGACCAGAAAAAACTGTCCGATAAGCGACTGCAATGCCGTGGTTTTTGAAGCGCTTGCGAGCAAGTCTAAAGAGACTCCTGAATATCGCGATATTGTTCGTGTATCAGTAAAAACTGATATATGTCAATTGATGTATAAGGAGAAGGCGCATGTGCGACCACAAGGAAAAACAGTATGACCTGTTCGATGACAAAGACGACGATTGCAGTAAGGTTGTAAACATCGTCCCTAAAACACCCGAACATGAGGCGAGGTATATGGTGTTAGAGAATATCAGACATCTAGGAACGGTCGACGAACCTGTCACGATAGAGAACTATCGAGACAACCTACTCAACTTTGCAGATGTGTTAGAGGAGTCAATTGCAGAATTGATAAGCCTAAACCAGTCAGAGCTGCAGGCCAGTATAGAGAAGCAGGCAATGGTAGCGGCTAGACTCAGGCACAGGTTCAGATAAAGCAAAACCCGCCACGGAGGGCGGGT
Source organism: Candidatus Thiodiazotropha sp. (assembly GCA_040791665.1). Lineage (GTDB taxonomy): Bacteria > Pseudomonadota > Gammaproteobacteria > Chromatiales > Chromatiaceae > Thiodiazotropha. The sequence continues at coordinate 31,842 of JBFNNX010000033.1, forward strand.
TACAGACACCGCGAAGGATTGCAATCTCCTGACTCGCGGCGGCCTCCGAGGAGGACTTAAGCCCGATGCCGTAGCAGAGCGGGGACATCTATATTATCGGATGTCACAGGTATTCTGTCAATGTGACCATACCTAAGGCATGCAGCATGCATTCTCTGATTTTTTTGATATCCGCATCATCCACTACCCGCACATCATAATTTCTCCTGCCAGTTTCATCTGTACCTATTAACGGTAAAAATAGTCTATTAAAACATACTGTTACAACCATATCCGCTTTTACCCATTGGGTATCGTTGTCATATGGGCGAGGAAGAGGTTCATCAAGCCGAAGTCTATAGTGATAAGGCATTACTCGTTGGGGTGGCGTGGTACTTAGAGGTACTATGGTGCACAGTCTGTCTCTAGCCCTTAGTCTTGGTGACATGACGATAGCTGGCCGTCGCTTAACCATTTCCGGCGGTCTGAACCCTGAATTAAAGTCACAAATAACAATCGTTCCTATTTTTGGGCGATAATGTAACGCCACAATTCGCAGTCCTTTGTGAGATTATTTCTTCTTCGTAGGCTTTTTCTTCGTCGTCCGCTTTTTAGTGCCTGACCCTGCTGTTGCTATCCGATCTTCTGAGAATGGGTCAGCGTTTTTTTGTGACTGTTTGTCAGGTTCTGATTTTGTGGGTATTCGGTCACTGGCATATGGATTCTTTTTCTCAGCGCTCTGTTCGCTTTCGGCCGGTTCTTTCCATTCAGCTTGCTGCTTGGCTACTGCCAGGATTGCGCCTACTCCGCGTGTATCACATTGCAAATACGACAAAAATAAATCATATGCCTTGTCATTTTCTGGCAGCACAAACACTGGTAATTTATCTCGATCATTTTTGAATCCTTTCGTGAGCCACCCAGGCTCCAGAGAAAGTCTTTCCTCATATTTAGTAGCGGTGTTTTCGTTTATTGAGCGTCTGCCGGTCAGGAGCTGATAGATATATGGCGGAGTGACGTCGATTATTGCAGCAATCCGACTCTGACCAAACTTATCTGCCAATAGCCTTAACCGTTGCCGTCTGATTTCTCGTTTCTTTTTCTCAATGTCCATGTGTTCACCATAGCAATTGCTATATTTAGCCACAATAGAGCAAATGCTATTGCAAATAAGCATAGCGATTGCTATATTCCACATATGGACATAAAAGCGTTTATTGAGCCGATGTCGGCAGATGAGAAAGCGGCGTTCGCGGAACGTGCAAAAACCTCGGTCGCTTATCTTTCCCAGCTTGCAAACGGCCACAGAAAAGCCGGTTTAAAAACAGTTCATGCGATAGAACAAGCAAGTAACGGTAGCGTTACTGGACATGATCTTCGCCCAGATATATTCGGGCCAAGACAAGAAACAGCCGCATGAACCGCCTAACCCTCGACGGCTACCCAGTTACCCCTAGGCGGGGTGCCTCGCTACGTGGTCTCCAGACTCAACACACACGTAGCGGGGCCTCTATTCCTCCCCGAAAGGCGCAGTTGCATGCGCCTGCTTTGTCGAGGTCCGGTCCTGGGCCTCGTCTTTTTTTTCTTCCGGTTTGTGAATCCTGGAAAAAATTTTCGCTGATTCGCAAGCTGAAACTCACTGAAACTAATACTCAGGAGGTTTCAGGTGCAGCTTGATTTATCCTTCCAGGCCGGGCTGTTAGAGCAGTTTCCGACATTCAGGGACGTACTGAGGGCGGCAGCATATGGATGCGGTAGGCCATTCAAGCATGTAGCTGCCGATCTTGATATGACTGCAAGCAAGCTATCACGCATGCTCGCAGATAATCCCAACGATCCGATTCATTTCCCTGCAGAAAAACTACCAGAACTTGTAGAAGCAACAGACGACAACAGGCCTGTGCTCTGGCTTGCAGAAAAGTTCTTGGTTGATTCAGAGACTACGCAGCGACAGGCAGTAGCGCAGTTGGCCTCTCTGATGCCGCAGGTTGAAGCACTGCTGAAAGCAGTAGCGAGGTGATTCAGTGACCCAAGCAGAAACAGTCTTAGCCAAACTCAAGCGCCGACCGACTCGCGGAATCACACCACTGGATTTCCCCAAAGGTTATCGACTTGGCGCTCGAATCTATGACCTCCGTCGAAAGGGTCACGACATTAAGACAATTGAGTCAGGCGTAGGAAAGCTGGCTCGGTATCGGTTGGTGTAAATGGAAGGACTGCGCGCCATATCTGCCCGTGTAAGGCTCGCTCTGCAGCGATTGGAGCAGGGAAACAGTGATGGTGCAAAAGCAGTTTTAAAGGATCTGGCAAAGATACTGCCGGCACCAAAAAAGAACAATTGGAAGGCGGCGAATAATGGCCGGTGATTGGATCAAGTTTGAGATCGCAACACCGGACAAGCCGGAAATATGGGCAATAGCTGAAGACCTTGAGATAGATCCAGATGCCGCCGTTGGGAAGCTTTTAAGGGTCTGGTGTTGGTTCGATCAACACACTGAAAAAGGTAACGCTCCCAGCGTTACCAAAATGTTACTAGATCGTTTAGTTGGGGTTCGAGGGTTTTGTGACTCGGTAGTTAAAGCGGGTTGGTTGATCGAAAAAAACGGGGTTTTACAGGTACCTAATTTTCATAGGCACAACGGAAAAACAGCCAAAAAACGAGCGCTTACAGCCAAACGGGTAGCTAAGCACAAAGGTAACGCAAAGGTAACGCCTGGTGCGTTACCTAGAGAAGAGAAGAGTAAAGAAAAAATAAACAAAAAGAAAATGACTATGCCTGAAGACTTCGGCATATCGAACAGGGTGAAGGTATGGGCGGAAAAGAAGGGATTCAAACAGCTTGAGGAGCATTTTGAAAACTTTGTCATGAAAGCCAGGGCGAAGGGCTACAAGTACGTGAACTGGGATGATGCGTTGATGGGTGCGATTCGTGATGACTGGGCAAATTTGCGAAAGCGGCCGGCGACAGGCGAGAAGAAAACCCTTCCGTCAGTTGACCAGGTGGTAGGTGCACAGAGGTACTGACATGGACCAGGTTTTAGAACTCAGGGTCATTGGCGGCATGTTGATCAACTCGAATTTTGTTGGGTCGGTAAGTCTGAAGCCAGAGGATTTTCAATTCGAGAGCTTGCGTGAAATCCATGCCGCCATGCTTGAGATGTACAGCCATAGTAAAACAATCGACTTGTTGACGGTTGCTCGGCATTTGGAGGGTAAGACAGGTGACGGACACCTCGATGTTTTACAGAACGCCTATGAAGCGGCAGAGGTAGGGGCGAGCAACACCAAGGCACTGGCCGAGGCGGTCAAGGACCGCGCCAAAGAACGCAAGGCGGTTGAGATCGGCTACCAGTTGGCGGAGGACAAGAACATTGATGCGGCGATTCAGGCGCTGATGAACCTGGGAACAGAATCACGCCGGTACAGTTTCAGCCTGAGCGATGCGACCAGGGCATTTTACGATGAGGTTGAAAGTAGCGATCAGGGCGTTACCTCAGGGTTAGAGGGGATGGACAAACTGCTTGGTGGTTTCAGGAAGGGTGATTTTTACGTGGTAGGCGCAAGGCCTGCAATGGGCAAGACAGCCTTAATGCTGAATTTCTCTCTTGCCTCAAGCGCTCCCTGTGGTGTCGTGTCAGCAGAACAGGGCCACACACAAATTGCTGGGAGGAATATGGCGATCATGAGCAAGGTCAATGCCTGGGCCTTGCGAAATAACATTCTGAGCGAAGCGAGCTGGGGCCGTGTTGGTGACGTAACCCGAAAGCTCAAGGAAATGCCGTATTACATCTACGACAAGGCGGCGCCGTCGATCATGGATGTAGTTCGTCAAGCCAGGGCCTGGAAGCACAAGCACCAGATCAGGGTTCTGTACGTCGATTACATTCAGCGCATTAAGGCAACCGATAGGACGGTTAAAAAACATGAGCAGGTCGAAGAAATCTGCCAAGGGCTGAAGGAGCTCGCAAGGGAATTAGATATTCCTGTTGTTGCAATGGCTCAAGTTAACCGTGAAGTCGAGAAGAGGGCAAACAAACGTCCCTGTATGGCTGACCTGAAAGACTCTGGAGCAATTGAACAGGAAGCGGACTGCATAGTTATGCTGTACCGGGATGAGGTTTACAACCCTGACACGCCGGATAAGGGCGTTGCTGAACTGAATATTGAGAAGAATCGTCACGGCCCGATAGGGATGGCCAAAGCTGCTTGGATAGCCGAGTCGATGAGGTTTGAAGATTTAGCCCCTTCTTATGACGAAGAATACTGAGCGTCACCGCCTTGAATGCGAAGCTCGGTTCTGGATTACATGGGAAAGAATAAATGGCATGAATGAATGGCGTAAGGCAAAGAGCAGGATGATAAGGCGGAGGGGTACTGCGAACGTGGAGCGGTTAACGCAGGAAATGAATAGGCAGAGGAATGTAGCTTCAATGCGTTTTCAGGGTGTCGGCAGAGTTAAAGAACAATCTTGAACGCAATGAGCGGAGCGTTCATGTTTAACAATCAATCCGCTCACAGAGGAGAAAGACATGAAAGAAGAGGTTGGCGATATCAGCGTAATGTATGAACTGATAGTTCCCACTGTTGCGGTACCCAGTGGCGACAAACCCTATCCGATGAAAGTGGGGCGTGTATGGCAGGATAGCAACGGAGCTGTAGAACTGCAGCTTGATGTAATCCCGAATTGGACTGTTGATGGTAATGGAAACCAGGTCTCTTGGACTGGTTCGCTTAGTCTTATTCCGCCTAAGGAATATTACCAAGACGAAGCGGCTTAAGTAAGCAAGGGGAGGCGGGAGTCTCCCCGACCTGACACGCAGAGGAAAGAGAATGGCAGTTAAATACGAACTAATGGTGCCTAACGGCAAGTATCTGAAAGACGGTGAAACCAAGACGACCTGGCTAAGAGTGGGGCGAGTTTTGGCAAAGAAGAACGGTGGGTTTGCTATGAAAATGGACTGTGTACCTACTGCCGTCTTGGACAAGAACGGTAATAAGTGTCCATGGGACGGTTGGTTGCAGATGTTTGAGCCAAAACCGAGACAGAGTAACCAGCAAACTTCCGATACTGGTGATTTCGATGACGATATCCCCTTCTAGGAAACGTGAAGAAGAGCGGTATTTACTTGGTAGCACCTGGTACAAAGTTAATGACAGGGGCATTGTATTTTTCTGGAACTGCCTGGAACAGGAGTGGACGAGTTGCACCATGACTGTTGACAAGCTTCGGCGTGACGGGGAGAGGGTAGGTTGATGAATATATATACACTACCAACTGGCTATCTGTTCTCTGCTGAGTACAGCAAGGGTCATCTAGAAACGCTTTCTATAGGAGATTATGGTAAGGCGCATAATGTAAAAGCTGATTTTCTCGGTTATACAAGGCCTATCAATGGCGTCCCTAATGTTGAGTGTATGCCGCTCAGTGAGAAGTGGGTCATTACTCTCAGTACCCAATACGGGTGCGTAATGAAGTGTAATTTCTGCGATGTACCAAATGTAAAATTTAGGGGAAATGCAACACTTCAGGATCTGAGGGCTCAGCTTTATTCGGCTATCAGAATGTTTCCGTCTGTTACATATACGGAGCGGCTGAATATCCACTTCGCAAGAATGGGAGAGCCAATATTCAATCAGAATGTGCTTAGTTTTGCTGGCTGGCTTGCGTTTAATAAAGACAAAATCCAGGAAGATCTCGGGCTGAGGGTTGAAGTAATCCATCCAGTTCTTACGACAAGCTTACCTAATCGCTTTAAGCAATTAAAAGTTAATATTGTTGACTGGTGCTACATGAAAAATAAGACATTTAACGGCCAGGCCGGACTTCAGTTTTCGATTAATTCCACCGACTACAGCCAAAGAGAAGAAATGTTTGGGGGGATGGCGCTATCTCTTAAGGAGATTTCCAGTATTAGCGAATCTATGCCAATGCCAGTTGGCAGGAAATACTGCCTCAATTTCGCATATTCGACAGATTACATTGTGGATGCAGATGTCCTTGCAGGACTATTTGATCCTGAGAAGTTCATGGTCAAGATTACGCCAATTCATAACAACAGTGCATGTAAGAGGAACAATATTGCAACTGTTGGGGGCTACGATAGCTACGCTCCATATGAAGACATTGAGAATAGGCTCAAGAATGCCGGATTTGATGTGTTGGTGTTCATCCCATCGGTAGATGAAGAGGACGGGCTTGTCACATGTGGTAATGCGCTTCTTGGTGGAAGCAAGCTTAGAACAGATACAGATAACGTGCGGATTACGGGGTTAGGTTAAGGATCGATGCGCCACGAAATAATCCTAAACAAGCAAGGTAAGCAGCGTGTACAGAGCTGGTTAGCCGATTTGAACGCAGACGGTAAGTATCTGCTCGAAGTCCGCCCTAACAAGCTCACGCGCAGCTTAGCGCAGAATCGCTTGTCGTGGATGTGGTACAGGGAAATAGCCGATTTTCTGACAGAGAACAGTGACCAAACAATATCAGATTCAGACGTACATGATTGGCTGGTGGATGAGTTTCTGCCCAAGAAGGTGATTGAGATAGACGGTAAGCCAAAGGTCCGGCAAATAGGCACCAGCGACTTGAAGGTTAACGAAATGAGTGAGTTTCTGGAAAAGGTGGATGTTTGGGCGGCACAGAGAAGTATCCAGCTCACACACCCTGATATCTACGGTGTGGCCATGGGGAATAAAAGTGGCAGCCATTAAAGTAACGCCAGCAGACAACCATCACTTGCTTGTCAGTAAAGGAAAAAAACCAAGGAGTGGTGATGTTAAGGCGTGTGAGACGTGCGGAAAAGAGTTCTACAGAAAGCCAAGCGAGATAAAGGTAAATAACAGGTTTTGTTCACTAAAGTGTTTTGGTGAATCAATCAAAAATCGTAATGAGTACACTTGCAGGCAATGCGGAGAGAAGTTTGAGATTCCAAAATCAGTAGAAAAGCTAAGGAGCACGCCAATATTTTGCAGCAAAAAATGTCGCGGACTGGATAAGAGAGAGGCGCAGAAAGGTGAAAACAACCCGTCGTGGAAAGGTGGTGTAAGCAAAGAATCACGCAGATTAAGGTCATCCGCAGCATTCAAAGAATGGAGGGAGAAGGTATTTAAGAGGGATGACTATACATGCCAAGAATGTGGGAAGCGCGGAGGCTATTTGGAACCTGACCACATTAAGCCGTTTGCCTATTTTCCTGAATTGAGGTTCGACGTAGACAACGGAAGGACTCTCTGTAAAGAGTGCCATAGAGCAACAGATACATACGGACACAAAGCGACAGCGAGGTACGGAGAAACATATGCCGGCAATTAAAATTACTCCAGCCGATTCAGCATTCTCAAAGTGCGTTAGGAATCGAGCAGAATATAAATGTGAGAGGTGCGGACAACATCATAAAGAGAACAGCCAGGGTCTTCATTGCTCACACCATTTCTCAAGAGGAAACTGGGGTGTTCGATTCGACCCCATGAATGCAGAAGCGTTATGCATGGCATGTCATTTTAAAGAGGGAGGCACTAACGAAAGAATGCACAAGGTAATGACTGATGCGCAGATTGAGATATTGAGAGACAAAAAGAACGATACAGGCTTAGGAAAGCTTGTCAGAAAGACGAAAGGCAAGGGGGATATAGCCAAGCATTACAAGGCAGAACTTGAGCGCATGCGGAGCCTGAGAGCGGAAGGCGTAACCGGGCGGATTGAGTTTGAGAATTATGTTTGACGTTGTGAGGACTAAATGATTACGAAATATCTAGCAAGAAGATCCGCCTTTGGTAAATTGATTGAACCTGTACAGGTGGAGAAGGAAACTGACAAAAGTGTATGGATTAATGGGCGCAGATCTGCCAAGCGTAGCGATTACGAGAATTATTTCGATAGCTTTGATGATGCCAAAGCGTATATGACTAAGTATGCCGAAGATGCACTGGCTGCTGCTCGCAGACGACTTGAAGAAGTTCAAAGGTTCGCGGGGAACGTGAAGGACTTGAGAGAGCCATAACGGCCAGTGTTCAGTGGAGAGGGGTCTGAGGCGGGAGAGTCCGTTTAAGCCCCACAACGCAGCTAAGACAGGTGCTGCACCTTTGCAGGCCCCTCTACCACTGGAACTACTGGTTATGTGCCGAACTGGAGACAATATGGTTTGTTACACAATACATCTTGAAGGTGGCGGCAAAGGCTTTTTGTGCGGAGACCTCGGCCCACACTGCGGCGATGCCAATTGCGGCGACGTGGGGACTTACCTGTGCGACTACCCAGTAGGCGAAGACAAAACCTGCGACATGCCACTGTGCTACGGTCACGCTTTCGAGGTAGCACCGGAAATTCACTACTGCCCTGGCCACGCACTGATGTGGCGAGAGTTTAAAGAGAGTGGCGGTGTGAAGAAAGAACTTGAAAACGTAGTGCCATACAAAGACACATAACACCAAGTTCGCTGGCCAAAGGTCCAGCGCAACGGAGAGTTAAATGGATAGTGCATGTAAATCCTGCACATACAACGTAACCAGTGAATTTATCAAATTCAACGGGTTGTATTGTAAATTCGACAGGTGGTGCGAGAAGGGGAAAGAAGAATTCCCGCGTGGTTGTGATGAGTACGTGAGAGAGCCGGGTAGTGACGATGAGGAATAGCGATGGTCACAGTTAAGCAGGTACAGAACGACTTTGCAGACTGGAGTAGTTGGCGAGCCAATATCGAGCAAGGCGGGATTACCAATCTAGGCTACCCAACAGGCGTGAATATGGAGCCTATAGGCAATGTCGTAGCTG
>JBFNNX010000034.1:0-2014 GCA_040791665.1 Candidatus Thiodiazotropha sp.
CAAACGCCGGCACGAAAAGTCTTGCAACGGAGAGATTATCCATTTCTGTTCTCAGTGCAGCAAATGTTGTTCTACCGCACACGGATTACGTCGGCATCTTCAATGGCACGAGAAAGCACCTAAGACAAAAGCAAAAGAACAAACTAGACATAAACCAGATATCCAATCACGCCCTATACCACCAGCAGACAAAACGTCGTCTGTCACAGAAGCTCGTCCTCTCCAGTTCAGATGCAGGCGCTGCTCCGAGGTATTCAATAATCGGCATGACTTGTATCTGCACGGCAGGAGGCAACACTTTAACCAGTACGGTGGGGCCTTACAGCCTCGACCATGGGGCCGTTATGAAGTGACACCTTTGGATGGCAACGATGCTTTGCGAGAGGTCTACGATGCCAATGCGCCTCTCATTTTAGAAAATCACAATCAAGGCCCTCTGCGCTCTGTCTACAACTTTCCCCTGACTAATGATGTCAATCTCAACCAGCTGATGGGATTTGCGGAAGACATCTATCGTCAACAAGACAGAGCTTTTCGCCTAAACGCGGTGTTCGGGATGATTCTCCAAAACCGAGAGACAGGTCGATATAGGTATTTTATACCTTACAATAATAATGGAATATTCGAGAGACCCCTCTACATTTCCAGAAGAGTCGACCTGCAACGCTTCCGTCGTGAATTGGAGAGAAAGGACATCATGACCGAACTGCTTAGGAATCGACCCGACACCAAGTGGATACCAGTGCTGGTGACCAACGTGCATTTCGTCATCTATAGCACCTACTATCCTTTGGGTCAAGGAAAACTGCCAGACTTCCTGCTCAAGAAGGACAGTCTGTATCCATTAGTGAAGAATCGGCAAAATGGGAAGCTCTACAAGGACAATCTCTGCGCTTTTCGTTGTCTCGCTCTACATCGTGGTTACGAAATCAGATGCATAGATGGTCCAGCCAAACAATTTTTTCGTCAGTGGACAGATGACCCTGAAGAAGACTTCGAAGGGTTGAGTTTAGAGGACTTTCCCGAGTTCGAAACCCGTTTCCAAATGAACATGGAAGTCTATAGTTTAACTGAAGACGGTTTCGCAAGATCCATCTACAAATCTCGGGGAAAGCATGAGACCTCGATGTATGTCAACCTCTTCGAGAATCATCTATCATACATTCGAAACTTTGCTCAGTACGCCAAAAAGTTTCAGTGCCAGAGCTGTGAGCGACATTTCGATCATGCCGGAAATCTTCACCAACACCAAAAAGGATGCACCAACAAGACCAAGTTCGTGTACCCGGGAGGGTTTCATCAAGATAGGGAAAACATTTTTGAGCGACTAGACCAGTACGAGATTCACGTGCCCGAAAACGAACGCACTTTTCCATGGTACATTTGCTACGACTATGAGGCCCTCCTCCAGAAAATTCACGACCAGCCAACGGACATGCTGCAGTGGACCCACAAGCACGTCCCTGTTAGCGTTTCCATTTGCAGCAACGTGAAAGGCCATACTGAGCCTGTGTGTCTTGTGGAGTCCCAGCAGGACCAGCTAGTCGAAAAGATGGTGTCCCAAATGAGCGTCATAGCCAACCGGGTCTACGAACTGGCCGAGGAGAAGTGGGGCTGGGTTCTGGAGGCCATCGGTGAGAAAATTCTGGAAAGTGAAGAAGAAGCGCTGGATTTAGAGGTGGACCCGCAACACTATAGTCAAGATAAAGTGACTGATGGAGCCTTGGAGGATGATGGTGAAACCAAAAAGACTTCTCACCCGCTTCATAGAATTTACGGTCATATGGTAACTTACATGTCTCAGGTGCCCGTGCTGGGGTTCAATTCGGCCAAGTATGACTTGAACCTCATCAAACGGTGGTTAGCCAAGCACCTGAATATGCACGATGACCCTGGAACGTTCGTGGTCAAGAAAAACAACAGTTATACTTGCATTGCCACGGAGTCGTTGAAGTTCCTTGACATGTCCCAGTTCCTGGCTGCTGGTTCGTCTTATGCTGGCTTCCTCAAGGCC
>JBFNNX010000035.1:0-29842 GCA_040791665.1 Candidatus Thiodiazotropha sp.
GAATCTCCGCTAATAGACGCAAACATTAGTGATCGCAATGAAACTATTTGCGTGCATTCGCGGTGACTGGCGTCCATTTGCGGCCCTATCTATTGCCGTTCCCGAGCAGTAGCCTGTGGCCTTCAGGACATTTCCGTTTTTTCTACTACTAAGAGAGTAATTTTGATGGCAGGAGACGGCTGTTTTTGGATAAGTGGGCAGGATAGATTCGTCCCCCATTAACCGCTTTGTATTTTAGGCGTTTTTCACTTTGATCTTTGTCAAGGATGGTTAGCCACGGAATCATAAAGTGGCTATCAGACCAATGGATCGGTGGTCATACGGAATACATAAATCGTATGAGATCCAGTCCGGCGTCGAATCGATTTCGATAATCATGGACTTGCCGGTGCGACTCAAGCCAATACGTTGACAGGCACATCTTATGAAAACAGAAGGGGTTGTCTATCTGGTAGGTTCAGGACCTGGGGATCCGGAACTCTTGACCGTTAAGGCGTTGCGGCTGATGCAGTCAGCCGATGTAGTGGTCTACGATCGCCTGGTATCACCTGAGATCATGGAGATGATTCCCCCCGGTGTTTCCCGCATCGCTGTGGGCAAGTCACCGGGTATGCACTGTGTGCCACAGCACGAGATCAATTCCCTGCTGGCACGGCTGGCCAAGAAGTCACGCACAATCGTACGTCTCAAAGGTGGCGACCCCTTTGTCTTCGGACGGGGTAGCGAGGAGGCGCTGCATCTGCGTCGACACGGCATCCGCTTCGAAATTGTGCCGGGTATCACCGCCGCATCTGCCGTCAGTTGTTATGCCGGCATTCCCCTGACACATCGTTCCATGAGCCGGGGCGTCAGGATGGTAACCGGACACTTTCGCGATGGGGAATCGCTGGATCTTGATTGGGAGAAATTGGCGGATGAGAGCGCCACCCTGGTGGTCTATATGGGTCTATCGAATCTGCAGACGATCACCCAACGGTTGATGGGCGCAGGTCGCTCGGCGGAAACGCCGGCAGCCGTGATTCAGGAAGGCACCACACCCCGCCAGCGTATGGTCCAGGCAACACTCTCAACACTTAGTCGTGAGGTAGCGCAGGCAGGGCTCAGTTCGCCTGTCATGATTATTATCGGTGAGACAGTGGCACTGGCCGATCAACTTGCCTGGTACCAGACCCAGGAGATGAGCGATGAAACATCCTGTCTTGATCGTTGCTAGTCTCCTGTTCCTGGTCCAGACCGCTTCAGCCGCCGGGATTGCCGAACCGAGGCGTATCGAATTGCTCAACCTGCTTAAACATGATTGCGGTTCCTGCCATGGCCTCTCCCTGAAGGGGGGATTGGGACCGCCACTGACACCGGCGAACCTGCAAGGCAAGCCGATCGACTTTCTCACTGCCACCATCCTCTATGGCCGATCGGGCACCCCCATGCCGCCATGGCGGCCATTTCTCACCGACAGTGAGGCTGATTGGCTTGCTCGGCGGATCAAGGAGGGTATGCAATGAGCGTTCGGCTTTTCACAATCATTTTATTGCTGACCTTCTCGCCCTTGTTGAATGCCACTCAATGGAGAGGTACGGGCGATCTCGGGGTGGTCGTGGAACGGGCGGACGGAAGTCTTCAGGTCATCGAGACAACCGGTAACACCATCCTGGGTCGTATCGAGGGGCTGGGCGATCTATCTCACGCCTCGGCCGTCTTTTCCCGGGATGAGCGGTTTGCCTATCTGTTCGGGCGGGACGGGGGCCTGACCAAAGTCGATATCCTGCAACACAAAGTGGTTGCCCGAGTCGTGCAGTCAGGCAACAGCATCGGGGGGGCGATATCACAGGACGGCCGATTGGTGGCGGTCTCCAACTACGAGCCGGGTGGTGTGCGTATCTTCGATGCCGCCAGTCTGGAAATGGTAGCCGATATCCCGGCAACCTACGGAAGCGGCAAACAGTCGAAAGTGGTTGGGCTGGTTGATGCACCGGGCAACCGGTTTGTCTTCAGCCTGTGGGATGCCGGTGAGATCTGGATGGTCGATATGAGTGAACCGACAAAACCCTTAGTGCGGAAATTCAGGGACATCGGCCTGCAACCCTACGACGCCTTGATTACACCGGATGGTCGCTACTATATCGCCGGACTCTACGGGGAAGACGGCCTGGCCCTTCTGGATCTGTGGAACCTGGACAAGGGGCCACGCCGGATTCTGGCCGATTACGGTAAAGGCGAGCAGAGGTTGCCTGTCTATAAGATGCCCCATCTCGAAGGTTGGGCTATCGCAGGCAAGCGCTTGTTCATCCCGGCAGTGGGTCAGCATCAGGTGCTGGTAGTCGACACCGACAGCTGGCGGGAAGTCGGTCGGCTCGAGGTCCACGGACAACCGGTGTTTGTGATGGCACGCCCGGACGGCCGGCAGGTATGGGTCAATTTCGCCTTTCCCGATAACGATACACTGCAGGTCATCGATACCCAGAACCTTAGGCTGATTACCACATTGAAACCGGGCAAAGGGGTGTTGCATATGGAATTCGAACCCAGGGGGGAAGAGGTCTGGGTCTCCGTACGCGATATCGACAGGCTGCAGGTCTACGACACCGATACCTTTTCACGTCGCGCCGATTGGCCGGTACTGAAACCCTCCGGGATTTTTCTCACCTCCCGGGCTCACCAAATTGGACTCTGATCATGGTTGCGCAGAAAGAGACCATCCTTGATCGCCCTTTGAACGCCTTGGAGCGTCGGTTGTTGAATGACTTCCAGGACGGTTTTCCACTGACGCCACGTCCGTTCCGGACCATCGCGGAACGCGTGGGAAGCACGGAGAGTGAAGTGATGACAACTATACAAAACCTACAGTCACATCGACTGATCAGTCGGGTAGGACCGGTTTTCCGCCCAAATCGAGTGGGAGCCAGTACCCTGGCCGCCATGGAAGTGCCGAAAGACAGGTTGGAGCATGTCGCCGACATTGTCAGCAGTTATGGTGAAGTCAATCACAACTATGAGCGGGAACACAGTCTGAATCTCTGGTTTGTCGTTACCGCGGAAGACCGGGAGTCGTTAAACCGTGTACTGCAGGAGATCGAAAAGAGATCGGGACTTGAGGTGATCGATCTGCCGATGGTAGAGGACTTCTACATCAACCTTGGATTTCCCCTGCAATGGACCTGAGAGAACTGTCACAACTGTTGGAACCCGATCCGCTGGATCTTGACCTGGTGCATGCCATTCAGGGTGGATTGCCACTGGTTGAGCAGCCTTATGCCCGGATCGCAAGCGAGTTGAACATCACCGAGGAGGAAGTCATTAGGCGCCTCGAGCGCTTATTGGAGACAGGCGATATTAGGCGGCTCGGTGTAGTAGTACGTCATCGGGAACTTGGCTATCGCGCCAATGCCATGGTGGTCTGGGATGTGCCTGACGAGCGCGTATCCGAGATCGGGCAACTGCTGGGACGGCAATCCTGCGTCACACTCTGCTATCGTCGCCCACGACGCCCCGGCCGTTGGCCCTACAATCTCTTCTGCATGATTCATGGCAGGAACAGGGAAGGTGTACTGCGTCACCTGGATCGGTTGATCGATGATTGCAATCTCGGATGGATAAAGCACGATATCCTGTTCAGCCTACGTCAGTTTAAACAACGCGGAGCAAAATATATCAGCGAACGGGACGAGTCCGGTAAGCGATCTGGCCAACTGTCAGCGAGTCTCTCATAGGAACCGGTATCAAGATGCAACAGACACTGACATCATTTGAACGGCAGCTGATAAATCGTTTCCAAGGCGGTGTGGCCATCTCCGAAAGGCCCTTCCGCCAGATGGCCAAAGCGCTCGAGTCCGAAGAAGACGCCGTCTTGGAATCGGTACGACGGTTACTGGAGACGGGCTGGCTTTCCCGCTTCGGTCCGCTCTATAACGCTGAGCGCCTAGGCGGCAGCCTGGTGCTTGCAGCCATGTCGGTGCCCGATGCGGACTTCGATAAAGCAACGGAACAGGTCAATGCCTTAGCGGCCGTTGCCCATAACTATCGACGTGATCATTGGCTCAATATGTGGTTCGTGCTGGCAACCGACTGCTCGGACTCGATGAATACGACCATTCAACAGATTGAAACCGAGACGGGTTTGCAGGTGTTCGCTTTTCCCAAGGAGCAGGAGTTCTATCTCGGTCTCTGGTTTGAAATGGGTGATGACGGTAGCCTGAATACCCGCTCGATTCCCGCCGTAAAGTCGACGGAGAGTGTGGCCCTGGACGAACTCGATCGGCAGATCATCGCCGAGACACAGCAAGGCATGCCACTGACGCACGATCCCTGTGAAACTCTGGCATGGCGCATAGGCTGTTGGCCGAGCGAAATAGTCACCCGTCTGGACAGGATGCTGCAGACCGGCGTCATTCGTCGTCTGGGTCTGGTACCCAACCACTACCGTCTCGGTTTCAAGGGTAATGGTATGACGGTATGGAACATTCCGGATGGTCAATTACTTGAGGCGGGCGAGCGGATAGGCGCCATGGATTTCGTCAGTCACTGTTACGCCAGGCCACGTCATCTGCCTGATTGGCCTTACAATCTGTTTGCCATGGTGCATGGCAGGGATCGCAGCGACGTCATGGACAAGGTCAACGAATTGAGCCATCAACTTAGAGAGTACAACCAGGGCCATAAGGTACTTTTCAGTTCAGCCGTGCTGAAAAAGACCGGCATGCGGCTTGCCTTATAGGATTTGATTATGTTTCGCATCAGTCGTTACATGCATGCCTTGAATCGATCGGCCGGCCCCGTTCAACACCCGACGAAACCAACGGGTCCTGTTGTTATCTGGAACCTGGTAAGGCGCTGTAACCTGACCTGTCGCCACTGCTACGCCACCTCGGCTGATAAGGATTTTCCGGGTGAACTGAGTACGCAAGAAATCTTCGATGTGATGGATGACCTGAAGACTTTCGGTGTTCCCGTATTGATTCTCTCCGGTGGCGAACCCCTGTTGCGGCCTGATATTTTCACAATCTCGCAGCGCGCCAAGTCAATGGGTTTCTACGTGGGACTTTCCAGTAATGGCACGCTCATCAATGAAGAGACGATAGCCGATATCGCAGATGTCGGTTACGATTACGTTGGTATCAGTATCGACGGCATGCGCGAGACCCATGACCGGTTCCGCCGTAAACAGGGCGCCTTCGATGAGTCGATACGCGGTATCCGATGCTGCAGGGATGCAGGCCTTAAAGTCGGCTTGAGATTTACCCTGACTCAGGAAAATGCCCCGGAGCTACCCGATCTGTTGCGGTTGATGGACGATGAGGGTATCGACAAATTCTATCTTTCACACCTCAACTATGCAGGCCGCGGATACAAGAACCGTGGTGACGACGTGCATCACCGAATCACCCGTGAGGCAATGGATCTTCTCTTCGCCACCTGTTGGGACGATGTACAACAGGGACGCAAAAGAGAGTTTGTTACCGGCAACAACGATGCGGATGGGGCGTACCTATTGCTTTGGGCGGCACGCCATCTGCCGCAACATCTTGCTCGGCTACAGGGCATGGTCTCCCGATGGGGAGGCAATTCGAGCGGCGTCAATATCGCCAATATCGATAATGAAGGCCGCGTACACCCCGACACCATGTGGTGGGACTATACCCTCGGCAGCGTCAAGGAACGACGCTTTTCAGAGATCTGGCAGGACAGCAGTGAGCCCCTGATGGCCGGTCTCAAACTGAAAGAGCGGCCGCTGGAGGGGCGTTGTGCCGTATGCACCCACCGTACAATCTGTGGTGGCAACAGCCGTACGCGAGCCTGGCGGCTTACCGGCAATCCTTGGGCGGAGGATCCTGGCTGCTATCTGACGGATGATGAGATCAAGCCGCCGCCGAAACTCCGCACAGCGATAGGCTGAGCGGTATTCCACGTTAGATGGCCTGATATCCATGAGAATGAAATCCTGTTGTCTTCCGGCTGCACTGTTGTTACTGGTTATCGTGGGGCTTTTATACAAGTTTCTTTGGCGAGGAGAGATAATACCCGCCAGTGACGGACGCAGCACAATCCTGATGCCTCAGCATGAGCGAGATCTCGTACTTGGGGAGATGCGGGGATTCTTACAGGCAGTACAGGTTATTCTTGCCGCAGTAAATGAAGAGGATACACAGGGTATCGCGGATGCGGCCCGAGCGGTGGGCGCGACTCAGCAACAGGCTATGCCGGGGACACTGGTCAAGCGATTGCCGGCCGGGTTTAAAATGCTGGGGTTCGATACTCATCGCCGTTTCGACCAATTGGCGCTGGATGCAGAGCAGTTGGGGGACTCACAGCACAGCCTGCAGCAACTGGCCGAATTGATGGCCAATTGTGTCTCCTGTCACGCCACTTATAGGATAGATTCAGTTAATGAGTGACAGCCAAAGCATGTGCGTGAATCGTCCACTAACGAAACTCGTTTTTCCAAAAGCCGCCGTCTGGTCTCTTCGGGTGGTTTTGTCGCTGCCGCTATGCCTGTTTGCCGATTCCTCACAAATAGGCGATGAGAGTGTCGATAAACTCTATTTGACACATTGCGGCGAATGTCATGGCGTAGAGAGGCTGGGCGGTCAGGGACCTGCGCTGTTGCCCGAGAATCTGCATCGCCTGCACAAGAAAAAAGCGCATACGACGATCGCCGAAGGTCGGCCGGCCACACAGATGCCGCCATTCAAGGATAAGCTGAACGATACCCAGATCGAGTCGTTGGTCAGCTATATCTACACACCCCTGGTGAATATTCCTGAGTGGGGAATGCCGCAGATATCGGCCAGCCGACTCGAACACCACAAACCGGACGGTCTTCCGGATCAGCCCTTGTTCGATGCCGATATCGAGAACCTGTTCGTTGTGGTGGAGCTCGGTGATCACCATGCGACCCTGTTGAACGGCGACACCTTTGCGCCGATCCATCGTTTCCCGACCCGTTTCGCCCTGCATGGCGGTCCGAAGTATGCGAAGGGCGGGCGATATGTCTATTTCGCCTCAAGGGATGGCTGGATCAGTAAATTCGATGTCTACAATCTAACCTACACCGCCGAGGTGCGGGCGGGGATCAATACCCGCAACCTGGCCGTCTCCCATGACGGCCGATTCGTGATGGTGGCGAACTATCTCCCTCATAGTCTGGTAGTGCTGGATGCGGAAGATCTCAAACCGCTGAAGGTGATCCCGGTCGAAGACGACGACGGCAACTCATCCAGGGTCAGCGCCGTCTATACCGCCGATCCCCGATCCAGTTTCATCGCGGCACTGAAGGATATCGCCGAGGTCTGGGAGATAAGCTATGAGATCCCTCCGCCCAAGGGCTTCGGTGCCTGGATCCACGACTACCGGGAGGATTCGGGAGAGCAGGGTGTCACCGATCCATTTCCTGTCCGCCGGATCCAGGTGAAAGACTACTTGGACGATTTTTTTATCACTCAGGATTACACGCAGATAGCAGGTACGGCAAGGGACGGTACTGGACAGGTTGTGGATCTCGATATCGGGCGAGCCGTGCAAGCGCTCGAGCTACCCGGTATGCCGCATCTTAGCTCTGCCATCACCTGGCGCAGTGGCGACCGCCAGGTGATGGCCACACCCAATATAAAGGCGAACAAAGTTACCGTAATCGATACTAAAAGCTGGGAGGTGATCAAGGAGATACCGACTCTGGGCCCCGGCTTTTTCATGCGCAGCCATGAGCAGAGTCCCTATGCCTGGGTGGATGTCTTTTTCGGTAAAGAGAGGGATGCCATGCATGTTATCGATAAACAGTCCCTGGAGATCGTCAAGACCTTGCGTCCGGCCGAGGGAAAGACCTCTGCCCATGTGGAGTTTACCAAGGACGGGCGGTATGCCCTTGTCAGCATTTGGGATGATGCCGGGGCACTGGTGGTGTACGACGCCAACACCTTCGAAGAGGTCGAAAGACTGCCGATGAAGAAGCCGTCCGGCAAATATAATGTCCACAACAAACTGACACGTTCTTCGGGTACCAGCCACTGATCAGGGAGTCACAGAATGATTCATTCAAAAACCCTATTGAACCTAATCAATGTCCTGCTTTTCTTCGCTTCATCCCAATCCTGGTCTAAGGAACTGCTGCTTAGCGCAGATAAAATAGCTGTGGAGGATGGCGATACTCTGCTGATCAGTTTTGATGATGGTGAGAAGCGGGTCCAGCTGATCGATATCGATGCGCCTGAAGATACGGATAACGCTAAATTCAAGGTGGATATGAAGCGAACAGGTTTGGACTACGACACACTGTTCTCCCTGGGTGCGATTGCCACTAAACATCTGCGCAAGCTGCTGGCTGAAGAAGATGGTTTCAAGCTGGTATATGAACCGGATAGACTCGACAGGTATGGCCGATTGCTTGCAGACTTGAGGGATGAGGCAGGCGTCTCCATCAGCGAAAAGATGGTCACGAACGGCTATGCGATCGCCAAGCCGTTAGGGGAGCCGAATACGCCGCACCCCTATGTGGCATTACAGCAGCAGGCGCAGCAGGAAAAGAGGGGGTTATGGGGGTTGTTGCCCAAGCAGACCCGTCTCTGGTCTGGTTCTGCTCCAACTCAATAAAGGCCCTATGATCGCTAATGATACCGGGATCTGCCTGAGCATACCGCTGCCTTCTTCTATATGATGTTCGATGCCCGCACAGGGCTTTAATGCACACCCAACGTTCCCACTGAGCTGGCTTATATCAATGAGGCAGACTCATTATGATTTTATGATTCCGTCATTCGGATCTGCGATGACTATTGCTGTATACAATGAAAACTAAGCTTTCTCGATTTTTACCTGTTTCTGTATTACTCCTGAGTTATTCTCTGAATGCAACAGGGGATGATGACATTGAGGTAAAAACCCGGTTACAGTTTGGCGTGATCAAAAACGACAACAGCTCAGAAAATGTCTTTCCGTCGGGCTTCCTCAACTTTGACGAGGGCCTCAACCTCAATCGTGCCGAGTTGATCCTGGAAAAGATACCCCGAACCAACATCAAGCCACGTATCGGTCCTTTCCCCGGTCCCACACCCGATACGGCAGACTGGGGTTTCGAGGTAGACCTGCGGTACGGGGAGGATGCCGCGATTACCTTCGGCTTGGACGACGATCTCGAGATCAATGAGGGTAATGAACGGCTCTACCTGCTGCCTCAGTGGTTTTTCAACGGTTACCTGCCGATAGGGGATGGGTTTTCCTGGATTGCCGGCAGTTGGTTTACACCTGTCGGGTACGAGATCGGTGCGCCGGTCGATCCGCCGACTGCCTTCTATACACATTCCTATGCTTTTACCTATCAACCGGTAAAACATGTCGGCGTGATGGGAGCTCTGAAACTGCCTTTGAAGCGGGAGAACGGGCTCTGGTCTCTCGGTCTCGGCATTGTGCAGGGTTGGAATAATCTGCAGGACAATAACAGCGATAAAACCCTTATCTTCGATCTTCGTTGGCGAAGTCCCGATTTCAGAACCTGGCTCGATATAGAAAATATCATCGGCTATGAACAGTCGGAGGAAGGCATTACCGATCAGACAAGGCCCTTTAATGCCGTCAGCAACACTGATGAGAAACTGTTAAGGCGCATGCATTCAGTAACCCTGAGTCACCGCTTTAACCGCGCACACCGTGTGGTAGTGAATGCCGTCCATGGAAAACAGGAAGGGGGGGATTTGGTGGCTGACGCCAACAATCCACCAGGATTTCTCATCACAAAAGATAGCCGATGGTATGGCGTCAATCTCAACTACTATTTTCAGTGGTATGAAGATAAGCAGCTGGGTTTGAGGGCCGAGTGGTTCAGAGACGAGCAGGGCGCGCATGCCTTACTCCCTGATGGCTTCTATCGTTCGCTGACAATGAACCTCTCATGGTGGGTTAGGGAGAGCCTTAGATTCCGTCCTGAGTTGCGCTACGATCACTACAGCGGACCTGGCAAACCCTTCGGAGGGTGGGTGCCGACGGTATTCTTCGGTGAGGACGAACAACAGTGGGAGGCATCCCTGGATGTCACCTGGTTCTATACCCTATGAGTGGAAAATATAATTTTCTTTGCGCCTTGCGCCCCTTTTCGCTGGTGGTTGCCATCGCCACCTGCGGACTGGGGGTCAGTCTGGCCATCATAGACCAAGCTGCAGATAGTTGGTTGGGATGGCTTGTGCTCTTGGCGGGCCTGCTGTTGCAGATCTCGGTTAATCTGATCAACGATGCCCCCGATTTGGCCAATCCCGGACTGGATCAGCCGAGTCGGCAATCCATTCGTCGCAATTTGAAGATCGGCTGGGGAGTAATGTTGGTGGCTGTGCTGCTAGGACTCTATATGGTCTCCATCAGGGGGTGGCCGTTACTTGTGCTGGGAGTGGTCGGTGTTGCGGGCGCCTGGGGTTATACCGGCGGCAAGGTCAACTATAAACAGCGCGGTCTGGGTATTGTGCTGGTATTTCTTCTCATGGGCGTATTACTGATCGGTGGCTCTTACTATGTGCTGACTGGTCTCTATACCTGGGAGGTCTTCTGGCTGTCGCTGCCATTCAGTCTGCTGTCGTCGTTGCTTTTACTCAGCAATGAATTGCGGGATTATGAATCGGATCGTGATGCGGGCATCCGAACCCTGATCGTCAGGATCGGATACCACTCAGGTGTCAGGCTCTATTACTTGTTGATCAGTCTGGTCTATCTGATCAGTGCAATACTCTATTGGGCAGAAATGCTACCCGGCTTCCTGATGCTGTTGGTGACCTCGGTGGCGCTGATCGGTCCGCTGAATCAGCTTGATTCTCCAAATGCACAGCGGCAAAAACTGACACCCTTGACCGGACGTTTCTATCTCCTGTTTGGTGCAACCTATCTTGCAACCCTCTGGATGGACCTGCCATGAATCAAGATCTCATTCTGAGTTTTGCGCTGCCGATCACCCTGTTCTGTATTATGTTCAGTATGGGGACTGCCCTTATATCAAGAGACTTCCGGCTCATCGTCGAATCTCCACTGTCAGTGCTGATAGGTATCGTCAGTCAGATGGTTATACTACCCATCGTGGCCCTGATTGTGCTCATGATGCTGCAACTTCCTCCGGTGCTTTTTGTCGGATTCATGATCCTGGCCTTCAGCCCAGGCGGTACCACCTCCAACATGTTCTCCTATCTCGGCGGGGGAAATGTGGCGCTCTCCATCACCTTGACGGCAATCGTCAGTCTGGTAACGCCGCTTACCCTTCCTCTGTTGGCGGGACAGGTTATTCAATGGCAGATGGGCGGTAGTGGCGAAATTGTCCTCCCATTTGCGTCTACTTTTGCAAAACTCGTTGTCGTGACATTGATACCTGTCGCACTCGGTATGCTCTTACGGCACCGTAGACCAAAATTCTGCTTGAAGCATGAGAGAATTCTGACCCGGACCCCACTGATAATGCTGCTGCTGGTCATTATCGGAATCATTCGGCAGAACTGGGAAGCAATGCCGCTGTTTCTTGCCCAGACAGGTATGCCCGCACTGCTGCTTGCCACGCTGGCGTTGGGGGTGGGATACGCTTTTGCCCGCATGAGCAGGATAACGGAGACAGATGCACGGACGGTTGCCATAGAGACAGGCATTCAAAACGGAGGAACGGCAATACTGGTCACAGGCACGATCCTGAACAATCCGGCCATGACCATCGCACCGGTGATGTACGGCATTCTGATGCTGATTCCCACATTCGCTTACATTATCTGGCTGAATCGAAAACATGCAGCAATCGCTTGATACTAACAGGCGGTAGGCAACTTTTTTCTTAGGCTGGGTTATAAAGGCAAGCGATTCATTTTATAAGGGGGCAAAAAACTGTCATCCAGAGTAGTACCATGTATGTGATTTACAAGCTCCTTTTAATCGTTACAGGCCTGCTGATTTATTCATCGGCCGATGCGTTGCCTCCCCTGCAGTTGTTTGTTGATTTGACACCAATGGGTAAGACACTCCGCTTGATGCCTGGTGCCTACTCCGGTCCAGCCGTCATCACTAAACCAATTGTCATAGAGGGTGGTGGCGAAGTGACCGTCGACAATGAGGGCAAGGGTACGGTGATGACGATCAAGGCTGACCGGGCAGTGGTACGCGGTATACATCTGACTGGCTCAGGCACCTCCTATGATGCCATGGATGCCGGTGTCGTGATCGAGGCTGATGAGGTTCTGTTTGAAGACAACCGCTTGGATGACGTTCTGTTCGGGATTCATATACGGCAGGGAAACGGAAATACTATCCGCAACAATTTCGTAACTTCCAAACCATTCGAACCAAGCCTGCGCGGAGAAGGATTGAGGATCTGGTATGGGCGGGATAACCTCATAGAGGGAAACACTTTTCAACATGTCCGGGACCTGCTCTTGACCAATGCATCATCCAATCAAATCATCGACAACGTTCTGCACCATAATCGTATCAGTATGGAATTCATCTTCTCAGGGGACAATCTTGTTAAAGGCAATCATATCAGCGACAACGATACCGGTATCGTGGCAATCTACTCTGACGGTTTGACGATCGAGAGTAATCATATTGAGCACATCAGGAATCCCGGGAGTTCGGCCTTGGCAATCAAGGAGAGTTCACAGGTAAGAATTTCAGATAACGAAATTCTCCACAATGCTGTGGGATTGACCGCTAACTCACCGGTATTCCCGGAAAATATCCTCTATCTGGAGAATAACCACTTTTCTTACAACAGTGTGGCAATGTATTTCTATGGAGAGAAGGGCGGCCATATCATTCATGGCAATCGTTTTATCAACAATCTGTCTACAATTGCCGTCAGTCACGTAGACAGTGCCAAAAGCAATGACTGGCAGGGAAATCTATGGGACGATTACAGGGGATTCGACCAGGATCAGGATGGTTTCGGAGACACACCGCATACCATCAAACTCTATGCGGACCGGATCTGGATGGATAGGCCGGTTACCCAATTCTTCCGCGGTACCCCCATTATGGGCATCATCGATTTCATGGAACGTTTGGCACCTTTTTCGGAGCCTGGATCCATATTGACCGATTCCCATCCCCTGATCGACTAATCAGGGGATAGTTCGTCGGTTGTATGAGTAGGAACCGAATCATAGATACGATTGATGGAGACTACCTCAGATGATTCGGAGGGTTTGAAGATGGTACTGACGACAAGCTGGAACGAGTCGGTATTCAACGTGTAGTGCTGAACTACCCGGGGACCACTGTCGCTGGTGGTTTCTACAACCAGAACATTTTTTTCCCAGCCCGCCGTAACCACTTTCTGATCCATGCCGCCAGAGATGGATACACTGGCACCACGGTTATCCGTATATATCCGTTGTTTCCGGCCATCACCAGTTATTATGAGAAACAGAGGATCTTCATGTTCAACAATGAGATTATCAGATACGTTGAAGAGCACCTGAAGGGTTCGAAACGAGGTGTCACGGCCGCCACCCCCCCTCCCGCGTCCGCCTGAAACATCTCTATTTTCCATTCCTCTGCCGCGTCCGCCACCTTTCTGGAAAATCTTTCTATGGTTTTGGCTGGCGATGATCCTAATGACATTGGGTATCGCTTGGGGCATGGCGCAGTTCCTGCAATCTGCGGACGAGCGTTTCTCAGCCAAACCACTGAACAGGATTGCCATGACACAAATCGTGGCGGTGGCCACGGTACTGAAGTATCGCGGCGAGCCTGAAACCAAGGTGATTTTGGAGGAACTCGCGGGGGTCTCCCCATTGAAAATCTTGGTGATCGATAACCAGGGCCTAGAGCTTCTCGGTCGCCCACTGCCCGGCGATAGAGAGCTTACAAGTGATCTACAGCGGATAGTGGATGCGCCAGATGGCAGCCGTTATCGTGTTACGGCTCAGGCTCCTTTCAGATCCGGTGTATCGAGACCTGTTTGGCGTGCATTACCGATCGGTTTGTTTAACCGGGATCCCTGGCTGTTTTATCTACGACTAGGCATAGCTGTCGTCGTCAGTGGGGTGGTCTGTTTCTGGCTGGCCTGGTATCTGGCGAAGCCGGTCCGGCGTTTGCGTGAGGCCAGTCGCCGTTTGTCCGAGGGTGATCTTGATATACGTGTTGCACAGGCGATGGGGCGGCGACGGGACGAAATTGCCGATCTGGGGAAAGATTTCGACTGGATGGCGGAGCGTCTCCAGGCATTGATTGCATCCCAGAAGCAGCTGTTGAACGACATTTCGCACGAATTGCGCTCACCATTGGCCCGATTACAGGTGGCTGTAGGCCTTACAAGGAAGAAAATCAGCAGTCAGGTTGTAGAGGAGATGGATCGTATTGAGCGTGAAATCGATCGTATGGATGATCTTGTGGGCCAGGTACTGACTTTAGCGCGACTGGAGGTCAGACAACCGGATGTGGGTGAGGACTACATCGATTTGGTCGAGTTTCTGAAAACCATTCTGGAAGATGTGGAGTACGAGGCGGCAAACCAAGGTCGTCACGTCCGGTTTGTTACTCGGGCATCGGGTACCCTGAAGGTCAATGCCGAGCTGTTGCGTCGAGCGATGGAAAATATTATCCGCAATGCGGTGCGTTATACATCGAACGGCACGTTGGTCGAAGTGGATTTAGACGTGGATCCTCCAGAGAGAGCAGGGTGGATTCGGATATCGGTCTGCGATCGAGGTCCTGGCGTTGAGGAGGATCAGTTAGACAGGATTTTCGAACCCTTCGCCCGTATTTCCGACGCCAGGGATCGTACTAGCGGTGGTTACGGTCTGGGACTGGCCATTGCAAAACGGGCCATTATTCATCATGGGGGCCAGGTGTCGGCATACAACCGGGAAGGTCACGGGTTGTGTGTAGAGATTGTGTTACCGATGGAATAAACCTGATACTGCTCAATAGAATAGGCCGCGCCTCTCCAGTACCTATTCAATTCTGGAAAGTACTAGTTTCTTCAAAATCTTCATGAGATCTTTCTGCTCCTTCGGAGAGAGGGCCGACAAAAGATGCTCGTTGACCTTACCGACGACTGCAAAAAGCTGTGGGATAACCTTGCGACTTTGATCGGTGAGATATATTCGATAACTCCGACGTGACCGGTCATCTTTGCGGCGTTCAACGAAACGTTTTTCTTCCAGCGCGTCGATAGTCCGGGTCGTTGCGTAGCCGGGCATGGTGATTTTTTTACCGATCTCAGATTGGGTTAGCCCTTCGGCTTCCGACAGCGTCATCAGCACGGCGAATTGTCCCAAGTTTAACCCCAGGCGCTTCAGTTCGCTACTCATTTCGGCATCAAGCGAGGCGCAGAGTATTTTCAACATCCACCCGGTACTGCCTTTTCTGACTTTTTCAGCCTGAGATTCAGTCTTCTTAATCATGTTCATAACAACATGATGCCACAATAATGTAAATCAGCAATAATTGCAATTGCAATTGATGCATTTGTTAATTACAATCAGCACTATCATCCAACACCTGGAGAATCTGATGAGGCGTTACCATCCTGCATTGGTACTTTTACATTGGTTGCTGGCAGTCATGATCGTGGCAGGACTGATCATGGGCACGAATGTCCTGAGCGCTACCCCCAACGACGCTCCCGAAAAGTTGTTCTACCTGAAAATGCATATGTCGATGGGCATTATCATCTTCATACTCATGACTATACGTTTAGGTATCCGTTTTTTTACAGCGAAACCGCCGGCGGCGGATATCGGGAACAGCCTGTTTAACAAACTGGGTATCGCTACACACTACCTGTTCTACCTGGTGGTGATCCTGATGGGGGCCAGCGGTCTCGCGACAGCCAATATGGCGGGGTTGCCGGAGGTCGTGTTTGGTAATTCAGGCACACCGTTGGTTTCAACATTCGATGATCTTCCCCCACGCATTGCGCATGGCGTGTTGAGTCAACTACTGCTGATATTGATCATCGGCCATGTTCTGGCCTTTCTGTATCACCAGTACGTCCGGAAAGACGGCCTGTTTTCCCGTATGTGGTTTGGTCGCCGCACATCCACTTCATCCGAGGTTCAGTCATGAGAAAAGCCCTCGATTTCATCCAAGAGATCGGCACTATCATGTATGTGGGCGGGATACTCTCGCATATCGTGATCGGTGTCGTGCTGGGACACCCCGATGCCGCCACGGCATACAACGTTTATGTCTACAAGGAGACGAGCGCCTACGTTCTCATTCTACCGGGACTGGGACTGAAGGTGGTCTGTGATCTCATCCTCTATTTCGGTCTGGGAGTGAAAGCCAACTGGTTGAAGGGCAAGATGCTGATGATGGCGTTTCTCTCTGCCAACGCTTTTATTTTCCTTGTTCCCATGATGCCTGAGCTGGTTGAACTGGCCAGGGAGTCATTGCCGAATGGGGAGGTCAGTCAGGCATTTCTTGATAAAACTGCCACTGAGCAACTGGTCGGTATGTCGAATGTGATTCCGCTGATTCTTGAAATGGTACTGGGTTCGTTCAAACCCCGGTTATTCGGTGAACGCAGAGAATGATGCAGACTCGAAAGTAATGCCTACATCCTTAGCAAGTGTTTGTGATCGATGCTATTTAGCTCAATGACATTGATTCAACGCCTCGAAACTCATGGAGTTTCCATCATGTATCAGCCGCACAATCATATTTTTCTTCTTGCTGTGCTCGCATTGGGCGGCCTTTCCGGCTGTCAGCAAGATGAGACTGAAACCAAAGCAGAGAATATTCGCCCCATAAAAACCATCACGCTTACGGCCAAGGCTCAAGCGACCGAAGAGCGGAAATTTTCCGGGCTGGTCAGTCCCGCGAACTCGTCCACCCTCAGTTTTGAAGTGTCCGGCAAAGTGATCGAGATTACAGTGGATGTCGGCGATCAAGTGGTCGCCGGTCAGCGACTGGCGGTTATCGATGATGAGCCCTTCAAGCTTAAGGTCCAGTCGGCCGAGGCGGACTTCAAGAAAGCCAAAGCCAATTTCAAGCATAGTGCAAGCGATTATGAGCGTAAAAGCGAATTGGCGGTAAAGGGCTATGTTTCAGCTTCGGATCTGGACTCGGCATTGGCACAGCGCGATGCGGCCCGTAACCAGGAAGCCATGGCGCTATCCCAGCTCAATATCGCCAAAAGAGATTTAAGGAAAACGGTACTGAAGGCGCCGTTCGGTGGATATATCTCAAAACGACTGGTGGAGCCCCACCAGGAGATCGTTTCGGGGCAAGAACTCCTGCAGCTCGATGAGTTGGAAGAGGTAGACGTGGAGCTGATGTTGCCTGAGAACATTATTGGTTATCTGAAGCATGGCGATGCCGGCATCGCATCTTTCCCCAGTCTGCAAGGCATTCATGTGGAAGGGCGTATCGACGAGATCGGTACGCTGGCTGAAGCCGCCAATACATTTCCCGTCTCGCTGCGCCTCAATCAACGTCCGGACAGCCTCTATCCAGGTATGACCGCAGAAGTCCAACTCATGATCGATCACGGTGAGCAAAACGAGGGATTCCTGTTGCCTGCATCGGCCATTGTCGCCGGTGTGGGCACAGGATCAGGACGCCACTTTGTTTTCGTATACGAGCCGGAATCCGGTACTGTTCGCAAGAGACCGGTATTTGTCGCGGGAGGTCAGCGACAAATGGCGCGGATTGGTGAAGGCTTGAAAACAGGCGATATTGTCGCTGTTGCAGGCGTGAGTTTTCTTACCGATGGCATGAAAGTCCGTTTGCTCGATGAGAAGCGAGACTGATCCTCCCACACCACACGAGCCAGATCATGAATCTTTCCCGTTTTGCACTCGACAACTCCCGTGTCATGTCGTTGTTCGCGCTCTTCATCATCGCTGCGGGGATCCTCCTGTATCAGGGGTACCCGAAACAGGAGGATCCGACGATCACGATCCGGGAGGCTGTGGTCACGGCCAGCTTCCCCGGCATGTCGCCAAAGCGGGTTGAAGATCTGCTGACCCGCAAACTGGAGGAGAAGATCCGCGAAATCCCCGAGGTCGACGACATCATCTCGGAATCCAAGACCGGTAGCGCAACCGTTCATGTGGTTGCCAGAGACGAAGTCGATGATTTGGCCTCCGTTTGGCAGGATCTACGCAACCGCATGGAGGATATCGCAGACGATCTGCCTGCCGGCACGAGAGGGCCTTTCGTCAACGATGAATTTGGCTTGACAGCAGTAGCCAGCATAGCTCTGTGGTCAGATGGCTTCACCCTTGCCGAGATGCGTGAAACGGCTCGTGATATACGTGATCGTCTCTATTCACTTCAGGGTATCAAGCGCATTGAGCTGTTTGGTGTGCAGGAGGAGAGAGTCTATCTGCAGACCGCCAACGCCAAGCTGGCTAAGTTCGGTATCTCACCGGAAACGGTAGGTAACACACTCGAACAGCAGAACATCCTGTTGCCGGGCGGTGTACTGGATATCTCGGGCAGGTCATTCGCCATCGAGCCGGGCGGTAATTTCGAAAACCTGGAGGAGATTGCCGCCATACCGATCGGGATACCCGGTACCGCACAGAGCATTGCCTTGCGCGATCTGGCGGAGATTGAGCGCGGTTATGTCGATCCTCCCGAAATGCCGGCGTTCTTCAATGGACGGCAGGCGATCGTGATCAGCGTTTCGGTGATGGAGGGCGTGGACGCTGTTGCCTTTGGTGATCAGTTGAAAGTGCGAATCGAGGAGATAAAGCGTGAACTGCCCTGGGGTTTGGAGCTGGAGTTTGCCTCCTACCAACCGGAGTTGATCGAGAAGACGGTCAGCGCTGCAGTCGTCAACCTGGGCCAGACCGTTGTGATCGTACTGGCGGTCGTCGTGTTGGCCCTGGGCTTGCGCACGGGACTTATCGTTGGCGCTTTTGTGCCCCTGGTCATGATGTTCGGCATGGTCATGATGTCGTTTTTCGACATTGAACTGCAGCGGATATCAATCGCTTCCATGATTATCGCGCTTGGCATGTTGGTGGATAACGGTATCGTGGTTGCCGAAGATATCCGTACACGCATGCAAGACGGGGCGACAGCACGGGATGCGGCCATCGCCATGGGTCAATCCTTGACCGTGCCCCTGATGACCTCTTCGTTGACCACCGTGCTGGCATTCATGCCATTGATGCTGATGGTCGGGGCAGCCGGGGAATTTACGGGATCGCTGAGTTATGTGATCGGTATTCTTATGGTCGGCTCATGGCTCCTGGCCATGCTCATCGTGCCGCTGGTCAGCGTTCGTTTTATGAAAGTGAAGAGGAAGGAGAATGATGAGTTCCATCGCTTCGACAGGGGCTTCTACAAAGTCTATCGGCGATTGTTGATGTGGATGTTAAATCATCGCCTGGTGGTGATGGCTGTCGTCTTGCTATCCCTGATCGTATCGGGATGGGCCTTCGGGAACTTTGTCGCGAAAGAGTTTTTTCCGAAAGGTGAGCGCAACCAATTTCTTGTCTATCTCGATATGCCCGCCGGCACCAGATCGACTCAAGTCGTCAAGGAGTTGCAAGCGATCAACCAATGGTTGCTCGATCCGGAGAGCAATCCCGAGGTCGAAAGTACGGTCGCCTATGTCGGTCAGGGGGGTCCCCGGTTTTTTCTCTCCCTTGCACCGCTCGACCCCGATCCGCACAAGGCGTTCATGCTCGTCAATCTGGAGCGTAGCGACCAGGTCTCGGAACTGGTGAGGCGTACACACAACTATCTCATCAATAACCACCCGGAGGTGCGTGGCCGGGTCAAGGCGATGTGGATGGGACCTTCCGAAACCGGTCTGTATGAAGTGCGAATATCCGGCACTGACGCAGCGTCTTTGATGGATTTTGCAGAACGTGTCCAGGAGGGCTTAAGCGCGATTCCGGGAACTATCGATGTTTTCCAGAACTGGGAAAATCCCCAGGTTAAGTTCCATGTCAAGGTTGACCAGTCCCGGGCCCGTCGTGTAGGTGTGACTTCCACCGATATTGCCATGGCTTTGAATAACTTCATGGATGGTGTCGAACTGACCGAATACCGGGAGGGGGACACGATTATTCCCATTGTTGCCCGAGGCAAGGATGAAGAGCGTGCGTTGGTCAGTAATCTCTGGGAACTCGCTGTTTTCTCCTTATCCACCGGCAACAGTGTGGCACTGGGACAGGTGGCTGATCTGGAGGGGTTGGGAGAGTACAGCCGGATAAAGCGCCGTAACCAGGTGCGCACGATTACCGTGCAGGCCAAACACCCCCGGTTGAAAGCGGATCAGATCCAAAAGCTTATGTTACCGGTTCTCGAATCCCTGCAGTCTTCGATGCCGCCGGGTTACTTCATCGAGTTGGGTGGCGAGCTGGAGGGTTCGTCCGAGGCGCAGGGACATCTTGCCACTTGGATGCCGTTGGCATTTGCCCTGATCTTTGCCTTGATCGTCTGGCAGTTCAACTCCATCAGGCGGGCTGCCGTCATTATGCTGACGATTCCTCTCATCATTGTAGGGGCCACCATCGGCCTGCTCACCATGCAGGCGGTGTTTGGATTCATGACCATTCTCGGTCTGTTGGCGCTGGCAGGCATCATTATCAACAATGGTATCGTCATGATCGACCGGATTGAGGAAGAGCGGCTGATCGGCACACCCCCTTATGAGGCCGTTGTTCGTTCGGCCCTGTCCCGACTGCGTCCCATCCTGTTATCGGTATTCACGACGGTGCTTGGTTTGCTGCCTTTGATCGTCTATCGGGATATTCTCTTCTACGGCATGGCCTCGATGATGGCCTTTGCGCTAGTGGTGGGCACGGTACTCACACTCGGTGTGGTACCTCTCCTGTACACCCTCTTTATGAAGGTGAAGATCCCGCATGCGGTCTGATCGAGCGGGTTTTTCGTGTTTATGAGACATAACCGATGAGCTTGTACCCGATTGCTTCGGTCTAGTTCTCAGACTGACCGTTTTTGATCTCCTTTCCTGTCAGGGTGACAAGAAAGGCTGCAATATCGGCAATCTCATCCTCTTTGAGCTCGATATCCAGCTGGATGCTTCCCATGGTACGGATGACATCCTCCAGGGTTTTACCGGAACCGTCATGAAACCAGGGACCGGTGATGGCCACATTGCGCAAGGATGCCACTTTGAACATCATCTCGTCCGCCTCGTCTCCGGTTACGCGGTGTCGGCCTTTATCCACGGTATTGTGGAAATCTTTGTAGACGCCCAGTTTCTCGATCAGCGTACCGCCGAGCATGGGACCATCGTGGCATCGTATGCAATTGTGCCGTATGAAGCTGTTTAGCCCTGACTGTTCCTGAGTCGTCAGCGCTGTTTTGTCTCCCCGCATGAAATCGTCGAAGTGGGACTCACTGCGCAGCGTCCGTTCGAAAGCGGCGATGGCCTTCGCCAGATTGGCATAGGAGAGGGGAGAGGCGTCTTCCGGAAAAGCCCTTGCGAAGGATTCGACATACTCCGTTATGGCACTGAGCTTCTTCACCACACTCTCTTTATCCGGCATACCCATTTCGATGGGATTCAGAATTGGCTGGCCCGCCTGATCGGCCAGGTCTGTGGCACGGCCGTCCCAGAACTGCGAACTTTGCCATCCGGCATTCAATACGGTTGGGGTGTTGCGGTTTCCGAACTCCCCACGGGCCCCCGGCGATGTGGGAAGGTTGTCCATGCCGCCCCTGCCATCACCGAGCGGGTGACAGCTCGCACAGGACTGGGTGTCATTGATGGAGAGGCGAGTGTCGAAATAGAGCTGTTTTCCCAGCTCGATGCGTGCCGGTGTGTCGTTTTCACTACCGGGCATGGTCTGGGGCAGTGGTTCGAAGTAGCGGTTGGCTTTCCTGATCAGGCGATCGGTTTTATCCGCCTGCACACCGGTGCTGAACAGGAACAGAAACGATACGATAGCGAGACTGACCTTTTGATTCATTTTGATTCCCATCAATTAAACAGAAAGGATCGGGTATCGCCTAATGTACGGTGTACTCCGTGGCATCTTGCGCAGATGATCACGGCGGCCTCACCCAGCTTTCTGCCTGTCGCTTTCGGCTGCTGCCGGGTCAGTGCCTCATCCAGTTCATTAAGAGTTCGCTTGCTGGCGTCGCCAAGTATCCGCTGACGAGGCAACTCGTCTTTGTGACAGGACTCGCAGCTCTCCGCCAAACGATACAGTTGTCCCCTGAGCTCCCGGGAGGCCTTCGCCGCCTGCGCCCATCGTTTGTCTTCACTGGCGATCTTGATACGGTTGACTGTTTTGGACAGGCTGTCCATATGCGTGCCGTAGTCCTTCATTACACCCTCTTCGTCAGCGATCTCAATGTTGCTGAAATCCGGTGAGCGGTATCGGAGCGCGGCAAGGGCCCGATACTC
Source organism: Candidatus Thiodiazotropha sp. (assembly GCA_040791665.1). Lineage (GTDB taxonomy): Bacteria > Pseudomonadota > Gammaproteobacteria > Chromatiales > Chromatiaceae > Thiodiazotropha. The sequence continues at coordinate 22,289 of JBFNNX010000035.1, forward strand.
CCGATGACAGTTTCGGCAATTGCGTTGAAGCCGTGAAACCACGCTGTCTACGGTTTTGAAATCACCCGACCGGGCTGCCGTTTCCAATCGATCGGCCTCATCCAGCTCCACCTCGTCCCGCCACTCCGGCACCATGTCGGGCAGCTTGCGAAAATGGTTGACGAACTTATCGCTCCACTTCCGGGTCAACGTCAGATCCTGTTCGGCGGCATACTCGTCTATTGCCTGCAATTCCCTGCGCAGGGCAAACATGGTATGGAGCCAGACCTGTCTCTTGTTCTCGGGTTTGTACCACTGTGCAAGGGAGTCGGGCAGCAGCGTGATGCTGCGTTCCTCTTCCGCGAATGATTGGCTGCTCTGACTTGTCAGCAGGATGGTGAAAATGCCGACGAGCCAGAGCCGTTTTCGATACATCATTTCATCTATGTTTTTAACTGGTCGGAGCGGTTGACTGCGTACAATATTGAGGCTGGCTTGAAATGCCACTTTCTATCAGACGAACACGGATGTCTATTCTACAACGTATACGACACCCTTCATCTGGTGGCTTTCGTGGTGAGGCTCACAGATATAGTGGTAACTGCCCGGTTTGTCGAAGGTGCGCTCCCTGACGTCGCCAGGAAAGAAGTAGTCGCCGGGCTCCTCGCCCAGCACCTCAAACCAGGCACTGTGATACTGGCGTTTTTCGTGGTTTTCCCAGCGTACGGTGGTACCGACCTTGACGGTGATCTCCTCCGGCTGGAATTTGTAGTCCTTCGCAATGACCGTAATCGTCTCTCCGGCCAATGTGTGTGGCGCAACAAACAGCCCCAACAGCAGCAGGATTATGTTAGTTCGAAACATAATGGTTACCTCTGTTCGTCGTCTGCCGTTCCCGTTCCTTTGGTGCGGAGAGCGGGGCGGTTACTGCGCCACGGCGTTGATCTCCGCATCCGGGTTATCCAATCCCAGTTTATAGCCGAGTGAGACATGATGGAAGCGGCTGTCGGTATAGTCATCGTGGATCGCGAATCCGAAATTGTAGACTGTCCCCTTTTCGATGTTAACATCGTCGGATAGTTCAGATTTCAGCTTGCGCTTGAAGGTGGCGGTCCAATAGCCCGCCTCTTCCTTGATGCTCCCCTGTAACGCTTGACCTCCCGTCATGATGCGCTGTTCCAGGATATAGCCGTTTTCCACATTGCCGGTACCGCTGCTTATCCGTATCAGATCCATGGTTTTATGGGCATCGAGTTCCGCCTGAAGGGCTGCATTGTCTTTCAGCTTGTCCCAGCCGCCCAGTTTCTTACCTCGCCGGCCTTTCTCTTCGACCTTTGTGCGCGACTCCTTGATGTATTTGGTCACACCCCGGCTGAAGTCGAGGGACAGGCCTGATGCCACCGGATCTTCGGGATGACCCGGCATGGTTCTCAAGTCTTCGTGGCAGGTACCCCAACAACCGGCCTGGGAGGCATATTCCACCTCATCGGTCGCCAGCATGAACGCCAGCTTCACCTGATTGTCGGGATCCATCTTGCCGCCGTCCACGAAGGGAACGGGAACATGCTCGGTGCCTTCCCACTGGAAGCGCAGATAGAGATTCTCACTGTCGTGGGTGGCCTGGACCGTTACGGGGATTGATCCTCGCTTGCCTTCGGGCGGCGTCGGCTCGGCCTTCTGACCAGTGACCATCTTAATGCCCATGTCGGCAGTCTCTTTGTCATGGCAGACTGTGCAGCGATCACCGGCTCTGAAGGGTCTGGCCCCACCATGGTATTTACCCACCAGGGTCCATTCCATTGAAGTCTGGCCGGGATAGAAGAGGGTGATCTGGCGCTCTCCCGCTTTCGACCAGTCCACTCCGCTATCCACATCACCCCCGGCCCCCGGGGATGCCGCTGCTTGTTGCGGCGCTGCTGCGGCGACAGCTGCAGTTATCTTGGCTTTCACCGCATTGAGCTCGGCCTGGTCGTTGTCCAGCGCCAGTTTGTAACCGAGCGAGACGTGGTGAAAACGTGCGTCGGTATAGTCGTCATGGATGGCGAAGCCAAAGTTGTAAACAGTACCGGGCTCAAGGGAAATATCGCCCGCACCCGTGGATTTAAGGGGGCGTCTAACTTCAACGGTCCAGAGACCTGCTTCCAACCAGCCTTGGGCATCCACCTTGCCGCCATCGTCCATGATGCGCTGTTCCAGTACGTAGCCGTTTTCTGTCTTACCGCTGCTGTTCCAGCGCACCAGGTCCATATATTTGTGCGCCTCTCGCTCTGCCTGGATGGCGGCATCGTCCTTCAACTTATCCCATCCGCCGAGTTTCTTGCCCCGGCGTCCCTTCTCCTCGACCTTGGTACGGGACTCCTTGATATATTTCGTCACGCCTTTGGAGAGATCCAGGTTGAGACCGGCTGCACCGGCATCCTCGGGATGACCGGGCATGGTTCGCAGGTCTTCGTGGCAGGTACCCCAACAACCGGCCTGGGAGGCGTACTCCACCTCATCGGTCGCCAGCATCAGGGCCAGTTTGACCTGGTTGTCCGGATCCATTTTGCCACCGTCGACGAAGGGGACCGGGACATGTTCCGTGTCTTCCCACTGGAAGCGCAGATAGAGATTCTCATCATCATGGGCGGCTTGGACGGTTACGGGGATCGATCCTCGCTTGCCAACGGGTGGTGTGGGTTCCGCTTTCTGCCCAGTGACCATCTTCTCGCCCATGTCGGCAGTCTCTTTATCGTGGCAGACTGTGCAGCGATCACCGGCTCTGAAAGGCCTGGCCCCACCATGATATTTTCCCACCAGGGTCCACTCCATGGAGGTCTGGCCGGGATAGAAGAGGGTGATCAGACGTTCCGGAGAACCGCTCCAATCGACCCCGAAACCGTGAGTGGCGACGGCCGCTGGTGCGACACCATCATCTGTCTGCTTCGATTTGACTGCGGCGATTGCCTTGGCAACAGCGGCATCGATCTTCTTCTGAGTAGCCAATGCCTGCGCCCTGCGACGTTCACGCTCTTTCTGGGCCTCCTCCTGGCGAGCCGTTTCCGCCTCGGCCTCTGCCGTTTCGGCTCTTGCAAGACCCGTTTTGAACGATTCCGGTATCTCTGATTTATAGGCTTCGATAGGTTTTGCCCACTCATCCAGCTCCTCCTCGCTGATCTCCTTATGTACCGGTTTGTGGGCGATGCCTTTATGGCAATCGATACAGGTGTTGCCGTTCTCCATGGCAAAGACGTGTTGGTTGCGGGCACGCGGTTTCTGCTTTTCGGGATTCATCGTGTCCCAATCGTGGCAGTTGCGGCACTCTCTCGAATCGGTCTCCTTCATTGCCTGCCAGACCCGCCTCGCCATGGTCAGCCGATGCGCTTCAAACTTTTCGGGGGTATCGACGGTCCCCAGCATTTTATGCCAGAGTTCGTTACTGGCTTTGATTTTTCTGACGATCTTGTGTACCCAAGGGCGTGGGACATGGCAGTCCGGACAGCTCGCGCCCACGCCACTGCGGTTGCCGTCATGTGCCGTTCCCTTGAACTCGGCGTAGACATTCTCCTCCATCTCGTGGCAGGAGATACAAAATTCCATGGTGTTGGTGGCCTCCATTACGGTATTAAAACCGCCCCAGAGCACCACACCGATGATCATGAACAGGACAGCACCACCCAGGGTCGCGCCAAAGGCGACTTTGCGTGAAAGTAGGCTTTTGAATAGAGACTGCTGATGCATCGTTTTCCCCGTTCAGGTCACAATGTTCAGGTGATACACCACTGTTGGAGATTGTGTGGTGTAGGTGTTGGCGTATACCAGGCGGACATGAGGCCAAGCCTCATGTCCGCCCTGTCTTCAGTTACGTGCGTGTAACCTTGCAGTCATCAGGTGACGTGATTGACCCGATTGTGCACGTTGAACTTACCGGTCGGTGCGAACAGACCTTTGACGCGTGCCTTCTCTTCGAGGGTCTTGGCGTCGAAGATGATGATCTCACCATTGGGTTCCTTGCTGTCCTTACGATTCCAGACAGAGGTCCAGACCTCAGAACCATCGTTGTTGAACTCGATATGGACCGCGGCATAGCCGGGCTTTTCGGTCAAGCGGATAGTTTTGACGATCTCGCGGGTCTTCTTATCGATGACCTGGAGCGACTGTTGAACTTCAGGTTCAGGATGCTTGGTCTGGTCGGCCCAGACGTAGTCGCTCTTGGGATGAGTCCGGATGAATACACCGGGGCCATCGGTCTCGGTTTCGTAGCAGACTTTCCATGCCTGATCGGGATGACCCTTGGGATCGTTACCCCAGGCAGTGACCTTGCCGACACCAAGATGCACGGTGCCACCGACCGGACCACACTTCGGATCGACCCAGTTGGCGCCCGGACCGGGATGCGGCAGCTTGTCAACGTCAATCAGCTTGGTGAGCTTCTGGGTTTCGGTGTCTACAACAACCATCTTGTTGGAGGCGTTTGCCGCGATCTGGAAGTAACGGCCTGTTGGATCGTAGAAACCGTCATGCAGGAACTTGGCGGTATCCATCTTGGTGATCTTCAGGTTGTCGATGTCACTGTAGTCGACCTGCCACATCTGACCCAGCTCCTTCATGGATACAAGCCAGCTGGGGTGGTTGGGCGTATCGTAGATAGCCGCCACACGGGACTCGTTGACATACTCGCCGTCCACATTCACACCGCGGGCGGAGACCACTTTCAACGGTTCCATGGTCATGGCGTCAGCGATTACGAAGTGGGGTGGCCAGTAGCCGCCGCCGACCACATACTTGCCATCGCCGGATACCGCCACGTCACGGGCGTCATAAGCGATCTGAACTTCGGCAACCTTCATCTTGTCAGGTGTCTGCCACAGATCGATCTTGGTCAGCTTGCCGTCACGGCCCTGGGTGTACCAGAAGCGGCCGGGATTTTTGGCATGCAGCGTGTTGTGATGCTCGGCGGCTTTCAGTACATGTACCGCATAGCCGGTGGGTACGTGAGCGACCACCTCTTTTTTGTCACCGTCGATAACAGCTACCTTACCCACATCGCGTTCGATGACGAGGAAGAAATTTTCCCAGTTACGTCCATGCATAGGCTTGGTGGGATAATCCTTGGGTTCCACAAAAACCTTGTGACGCTCTTTCATCAATGCCAGGGACATCTCAGGTGGAATGGGTGCTTCCATCTGAATGTAGGTGGCCATCTTCTTGATCTCATCTTTTGTCATGATATCGTCGAAGTTGTTCATGCCGCCTTCAGTACCGAAACTGATGATTTTTTCGAGACGCTCTTGTCCCAGCTTCTGGGTTTCTTTCGGCTCCAGATTCTTACCGGTCGCGCCTTTACGCAGGGTGCCATGGCAACCTGCGCAACGCTGGAAGTAGGTAGTCTTGGATGCTTCGAAGTCTGCTTCGCTGAGAGTTGGCGTGGCTGCTTGGGCGGATAACCCTAAGCCACTGATGGATATGCCGATTGCCATTGATAGTGCACTTGCGTTTAAAATAGAGTGTGCGCCTGGCCGGGAACTTTTGATCATTGGAGAAATCCTCCCTTCTTGTCGATTACGCAAGACAGATTAAGCGCCCGGTTGGGCGCACTCACCTTGACAAATGTCAAATCAAAAAATGTCCGTATCTCCGATAGTCTGATTCACGGTTCAGAGAGTGTGGACCCGAATTGACGAGGATCAAGGCTAAATAAAATCTGAGTGAGATGATCCCGGCAGGCGGGTTGTGCCTGTTTTAACATTAGAACACCGCTTTTCCGTTAGACAATCCTCTGGGGATATCCATTATGCGTAAGAGCTTTAAGACCTTTGGCCTCTCCCTCTTCATTGTGCTGGCCTTTCTGGTCATCGGTATCGGCTTTCTTTTCGGTATCGACAATCCAGTCCCCTGGATCATGATTGCCGTACTCATAGCTTTACCGGTTATCCACAAGAAAATGACGTCCCGCGATTTTGTATCCTGGGACGACAACTTGAGCGTGGGAATTCAGGCGATCGATGACGATCATCAAAAACTCTTGACGCTGATCAACAATCTGCAGACGGCGGTTCTCTATCCCACGGGTGAATCCTTTGAGCGCCAGGCCTTGAGTGAACTGGTTGACTACACCAAATATCACTTTGCGCGGGAAGAGAAACTGATGAGTGACAACGGTTATCCGGATTATGAGGAACACAAAAAGCAGCATGAAGAGATGATCGCCAAGGTGTCTCGCTTTTTGGACTCCTATGAAAAAGACCGCGAATCCACTATCGATGAGCTAACCGGCTTCCTCAAGAGCTGGTTGATCGACCATATTGCCGGAACCGATCAAAAATATAGCCAGTTCCTTAGAGAGAAGGGTGTTCGATAATAGAGTCGGGTATTCGATTATCAGGTCGATACCTGTGCCCATAGTGACCAATACTCATACAACTGGATTTTGATGTATGCGGGTTAACTGCCTCTATTGCGGCGAGTCGATCGCAGATGATATCGATCGCTGTCCACATTGCGGTGCCCCTTCGCACTTTCAGAAAAAAGGCTTCAGAGTGGGCGGCAAGGGACGATTTCTGATCCTGTTTGCGTTACTATCCCTAGCGACATTGGTCATTGCCTTGCTGTTGCCACGATAGTGGATAGGTGTTTGCCGTTGAGAGTGGTTGTGTAGACTGAAAAAAACGATAACACAGACGGAAGGGGGCGCCCGTTGAACAACTCAGAACTGCAGCCTGCGAAACTGACACCCACCGATTTATCAGCAGCCATCAAAACCGGTTGGAGGATTTTTAGAGCGGTGCCGCTACCAAGCGCGGCCTATGCGTCGATTGCCGCCCTGATTGGACTGGTTCTGCTCTACGCGGTCGGTGAACTCGGTATTTCTCCCATGTCGCTCCCCTTCGCAGGCGGTTTCATGCTGGTCGCCCCGGCGATGCTGACCGGCTTTTTTCAACTGGCCTCAAACGTATTGTCCGACAAAGAAACGGCATTTTCGACACCTTTTGCCGCATTTCTCCATACCCCTCCGCAGACCTGGATGGTGGCGCTTTTTTGCGCATTCATCTTCCTCATCTGGATTACCGATGCGGGTGTGCTCTACAGCTTTATCATCGGCGGTGAGCACATTCCTTACGAGCTCCCCTGGTTCCTGAAAGCGGATAAGGATATCACCAGTTTCTGGTTCTGGGGCGCGCTGATGGGGGCGGTGCTCGCGTTCATCATATTCTGTGTGTCGGCCTTCTCCGTTCCCTTGCTCTTCGAGGGACGAAGCAGCCTGGTGCAGGCGGTTCATGCCAGTGTCCGTGCTGTCTTTAAAAACTTCGTTAGCACCATGAGCTGGGCGCTGATACTCAGCCTCTCTATCGTGATGGCGATCCTGCTGCTGCCTCTGCTGCTGCTGGTTCTCCCCGTCTTGGCATATGCCAGCTTCGCCCTCTATCAAACAGTCTTTCCCCAAACTAGCTGAAATAAACCGTGCTTATCCCGCCACCCTGGCGGCAGAAGCCCTGTCGAGTCTCATTTGACCAATATCAAGGTAGTGAGGGTTGACTGCATTCTAATAGCCGGGACCAAATCACGAAAAGCTTGGGAGGAGAGTGATGGCACAAG
>JBFNNX010000036.1:0-17152 GCA_040791665.1 Candidatus Thiodiazotropha sp.
TGCAAAAAGGGGCAGGTCACGAAGTGCCTGCCCCAATGTCTGCGTAAATCAGTAGGTTCCGGGCGTGTCGATCGAGGAGAACACCCGAAATAGTTGAGCGGGTATTGTACTGATGGCGAAGGTGGCTGTCTATCCTATCGGGGCCTTGGCCCCGGGCAATGACTGCGCAGCCGTATCGAAGGTATAGCTCCCTTGAAACCGCTGCTTCTTTCTGACTGCTATGGATTTGGCCTTGTTGACGATCAGTCCATCGGTAAAATCCGCTTCTTTACTTTTGACAGGCTTAGATTTGCGGTAGCCGTTTAATGCCATCCATGCCACTTGTCCATCCTCGAACCTGATATTGGGCTCCTGAAAAAGGGCCAGAATGACGGCTATTGTATCGGGCTTTTTTAGCTGATACTTTTTTCCTCTCAGTGTCCAAATCAATTCCATCAACACAGCATCTGTGACCAATACAGGTCGCTTACCTGTAATTAATCTTGCCGCAATGGCAGATTGACCGGCATCATCTTCAAGTAGGTAGCGTAGTATTACAGCAGGGCCGATTGGATTAGTGTTAACAGGCCCTAAGTAATCGCCTGCCAATTTTCAGCCAATACCGGCTGTAGATTATCTATTACATCCTGCGGTATCACATTACCCACGCCCGCAGGTACATCGTAGGTTGCCATGGCAGCGACCAATTGATCCACTTGATTGTTGAGCAACACCGATCCTGCCGCCTCGATCCTGTCAACCTCGTTGGCCGGCAGATCGTACCAATGGGCCAGTGTTACCCGGTCATCGGTACCTGCCTGGGTGATCATAAGATCATTGCCCTCGCGGCTGAACCAAAGATCCTCAATGGCAGCCGTCTCGAAACGCAGGGTATCACTCCCCGTATCATCGGCATCATGATTGTTGATGATGTCATGACCTGAAGCCGCACCAACCAGATAGGTGTCGCTGCCATACCCGCCGATCAGGTAGTCGTTGCCCACGCCGCCGTCGAGCAGATCGTCACCTGCTCCGGCATCGATGAAGTCGGCGTCGGATCCGGCCAGGTAGTTGCCATTGCCGGCACCACCCAACGTTATCGTGCCGTAGTTACGTTCGTCCGGTAAACCGGAATAGTTGGGAGAACCGGCCGGATCGGGATCGGTCACACCGAAGACACCAAAGAGCTGGGCGGAGGTAAGCTCACCACCGCTGGCAAAGACAATCCGGTCGACTGCCTGATCGCCCCCTTTGAAATAGTCCCGCAAGGTCACCTGATCACTGCCGCCACTCACCCGCAGAATCAGGTTATTCCCCGAGCGCATCAAACCACTGGCCACCTGATAGAAATCGATACCCTCGAAGCGCAGGGTATCAAGCCCGCCACCCTGATTGTCGATGATGTCCTGACCATCACCCGCGTTGAAGATATAGGTATCGTTGCCTCTTCCGCCCACAAGTTGATCGTTGCCGGCGCCCCCCGTAAGCGTATCGGCGCCATTGCCTCCTTCAAGACGATCATCCCCGGCACCACCGACCAAGGCATCGTCACCGTTGTAGCCGGCGATCAAATCAGCCTGGTCACCGCCGCTTAATGCACCGTCGCTGGCGGAAGTCCCATCGATGGTTTGTACAAAGTCACTCGTCTCAGCCGGCATGGCAAGACCAAAGGCGCCGAAGATCTGCTCTGCCGTCAACGCGCCGCCTGTGGCGAACTCGATAGTCTCAACCAGATGATCGCCACCCAGGAAGAAGTTGCGTAAAGTGATCTGATCGGGCCCACCATCGACCCGCAGCACCAGGTCATCACCCGACTTGAGCAGGCCGGAAGCTACCTGACCGAAGGTAATACCGTTTTCAAAACGCAGGCAGTCGGCGCCAGCCGTCTCTTCCAGGGTGTCCCGGCCAGCGATATAGACATAGGTATCGTCCCCGCTCCCACCCAGCAGCCTGTCGTTGCCCCCGCCACCGAGCAAGGTATCGTTGCCTGCACCGGCGATCAGGGTATCATCAGAAGTCGTGCCGGTCAGGCTTTCATCGCCCCCCGGTTGCGGTGACGGTGGCGTGACAGGGTCGGGATCTGAAGTGTTGCCACTACCGCCACTTCCATCCGGCGGTGTATCGCCGGTACCGGCATCACTGCCGCCGCTGTCGCTAACGCCATCGGAATTACCCCCGGCAGTTGGCAGGGGCGTCAACAATTCCGGTAACTGGATGGCAGTGAGTTCAGCCCCTCCACTCGGCCGGATGAGGTCAATCGCGGTATCCCCATCGAGAAAGTGATTCGTCACCCGCACCGACTGGTCAAGGTCGCCATCCACCAGCACCACCAGATCGTCGCCGTCGCGGCTGTAGCTGAGGCGCTCTGCGGTTACATCCATGAACGAGAGGGTGTCGATACCGCCCCCCGCATTGTCGATGACATCCATGCCATGGCCGAGACTGTAACTGTAGTCATCATCGCCGGTACCGCCCTGCAAGGTGTCGTTGCCTAATCCACCAAATAACCTATCAGCACCGTCTCCACCGATCAGGTTATCGTTACCTGCACCACCCTGTATGCTATCGTCACCGGTATCACCGTTTAAGGTGTCATTTCCATCCTGCCCGTAGAGTAAGTCACCGCCTTCTCCACCAGCCAAATTGTCATCGCCCTGCGCACCATATAAGCTGTCTTCGTCGGCAAACCCTTCCAGGTTATCACTGCCCGAGTCACCATACAGCACATCACCTTGGGATGTACCCTGTGTTAGATTCGCCAATACATCTTCATAGTTCCAGCTTGTGCCATCTGCAAATTCAATAGCATTCAATGTGTACTGACTGATACCTTCATTCAGAAAATAGCTTATCACGGTGATCTCATTACTACCCACCGTTATGATTAGATTGGTTCTATCCCGCTTTAGCTGAACATCTGTTGTCGCAATCCCAGCAAGAAACTGCAGTACATCGTGTCCACTGCCATTATCATATGTATCACGGTTGTCGATGAAGGTGTCCCCGTCTTCTATGCCGTAGAGGTAAGTATCGTTACCATCCAGGCCACGCAGGGTGATCTTGCCGCCATTACCCCGCAGTGTGTCATTACCCCTGCCGCCAGTTAACGAATCATGTCCGTCTGGGGCGACGAGATTTTGATCTTCGACATCACCCGACGGCACCTCAGGCTGATACCCGGGTATGTTGACGCCAAACAATTGGTCCACCTCCTCAGGGGCGATAAGGCTGCCGTCTGCAAATTCGAATTGACAGGTTTTTCTTCGATAATAGGATAGCTGTTGTACAAACCATCCAGTAAGCGTGATCTGATCACCCTGTTCGCCATATTGGACAACCAAGTCAGTTCCGTTGCGCCTGAAACTCACATCGGAGGTAGAGATACCTTCACCGAACAATACCGTATTGTCGTTATTCTCTATAATGCCATTGATGAGCGTATCCTGCCCATCACCCAATTCAAAGTAAAAGGTCGTCCTCCCAGTGGCATCACCCGTGAGCGTATCATTTCCCCGGCCACCCACCAGAATGCTGTTGTTACTATCTTCCCGATAGATGGATTCGTAAGAACCATTGATGTTGTCATAAATCCAATAGTCAACCTCACGAATGACTAGTGTATCGTTGCCGGCACCACCATAGAGTGCGCCACTGCCCATGAGTCGGTCATCACCATCGTCGCCATAGAGCTCACCTGTACCAATAACCACATCGGACCCTTCACCTCCATGTAATACATCGTAGCCGGCACGAGTTCTCCGAACCCACATTGAAGTGTTCCAAGTCTCCCAACCGTAGTTGTCATAGGCTATATACTCTCTTGGATCCGTAATCTGATAATGGTTAGGTATATATTGGTGGCCGAACAGAAAATCATTGCCCACGCCACCCTGAAGATAATCATTCCCGTCCTGGCCGAACAGGAAGTCACTGTCGGCCCCGCCCAGTAGTAGATCGTTACCTGTATCGCCCATCAGGTAGTCGTCTCCCGCACCACCATCGACGCGATCGTCACCTTCGAAGACAAAAACATCATCGTTCCCGGCCAGCGCCTCGATATTATCCGCTTCGACCGTTCCATTGAGCACATCATCACCGGCACTACCTTGAGTGACCTGATCCAATAAGGCTTCTGCATTCCAGACAACACCATCGGAAAAGTGGATCTCCTGAACAGTGTTGGCGACAGATGAACTGCTCGACCCCGTGTACTGATCCGTCACCGTCACCTGACCGCTGCCTTCGAGATCGGTAAGGATCAGATCGTCACCCGAACGACTGGCATGGATTTGTGTCGAGGTCAGATCGAGGTATTCGATTGTGTTATGACCGTCCGCATCAATGATGACATCCTGACCATCCCCGCTACTGATACGATAGATGTCACTTCCGTAGCCGCCGTCAAGGTGGTCATGGCCGGCGCCGCCATCCAGAATGTCATTCCCGCTGAAGCCTTCCAGTGTGTCGTTACCCGCTGCTCCGATGAGCTGGTCGTCACCTCGCATACCGTTGATCGTGTCGTCTCCCGCTCTGCCATCGATCAGGTCATTCGAGTCATACCCTATCAACACCTGATCGGTAGCATCGCCCTCCAGCAATATCGCTCTGACGTCATCGTAGCTCCAGTAGTCGCCGTCATGGAATTCGATAACGTCTATTCTTCTCGACAAACTCGCAGTGAAATAGCGCTCTACTCGCGTTACAGCATCCCCATACTCTAAAACCAGATCATCTTCTGTGCGGGATAGCACGACCATCTCCATGGTAATCCCTTCATCGAACACGATCCTGTCAAACGCGTTTTCGTTAAATCTATTTCTGTTGATGATGGTATTCTCTCCGGCGACCGAACCCAACATATAGACGTCGTTCCCCGCTCCCCCTCTCAGGGTATTGCTCCCTTCAGAGGCACTCAACAGATCATCGCCTTCACCACCATCAAGCTGATCAACCCCGGCACCGCCCGTCAGCCGATCATTGCCTTGTCCTCCATCTAGTAGATCATCACCTGTGTCGCCGGCCATGATGTCATTACCCAGACCGCCATGAATCTCATCATTGTCGCCATTCCCCAATAGCACATCGTCACCCGCGCCGCCGTCCAAATGATCGTTACCGCTGCCACCGGAAAGCCGGTCGTCACCCTCCGCACCCAACAGGGTGTCGTTACCGCCCTGGCCGTCCAACACACTGCCCGCAGTATCGGCATAGAGAAGATCGTCGCCGGCGCTCGGCCACAACAGCCTGTCCTGAATGGTCTGCGCATCCCAAACCGTACCATCCGCGAACTCAATGGCGTTGAGTGCATAATCGCCGAGCCCACCGTCGAGGAAATAATCTGTTACGGTAACCTTCTCACCCGTACCCGTCAGGGTGACGATCAAATCCCTCTCTTCTCTGGCAAGAGTGACATTTTCCACCAACACACCGGGGAGAAAGCGCAAGATATCCTGCCTTGTTGCGTGGCCAGGATCATAATTATCGATCGTGCATTGACCGTCTCCACTCCCGAACAGATAGACGTCATTGCCGAATTCGCCCTTGAGATAATCGTTACCGCCGCCGCCTCGGAGTATGTCGTCTCCATGCGAGCCCAAGAGTTCGTCATCCCCCTCACCACCGTTCAAGCGGTCATTTCCACCCCCACCTAAAAGCTCGTCGGTGCCGCTGCCCCCATTCAGCTCGTCATCGCCCTGATGGCCCAACAGCTGGTCATTTCCGCTACCCCCAATCAGATCGTCATTGCCCTGATGGCCCAACAGCCTGTCATTTCCACTACCCCCATTCAGCACATCATCGCCTAACCCACCATAAAGTCCATCGTTTCCATCATCACCGAACAACCGATCATTCCCATTTGCTCCATTGGCCTGATCGTCACCCTGCTGGAGATACACGGTATTCGCATTGATGTCGCCAATATAGTTGTCGGACGCATCAGTCGACTGGGTAAATTGTGCAATCAGTTCTTCTCTCGATATCCGGGCACCATCTGAAAATTCAATCTCATAGGGGTATCGATAGTTGCTATCCGGATTCATATATTCGGAGAAATAGTTGACCAGGAGGAGGGTGTCATCCGAAATCCGCGACTCGATCAGTAGCGAGTCTCCCGTCATACTTCCGTAGGTTGGCTGAGCAATGTATCCGGACATGATTAGCGGTGAGACAGAGACTGGACGGAAATTGACGTTTTCTCTCGTCAAACCCTCGCCAAACCTGATCAGATTGACTTCATCTGGGTTATTCAGCACAGCATCGAGGAGCCGATCGTGCCCGTCACCAAGATTGAACAGGTAGAGGTCGGAGCCCTCACCGCCAAGCAGCCTGTCGTTGCCCGGCCCACCTGCAAGTGTGTCGTCGCCGCGATCACCTGCCAGATAGTCTCTGCCTGCATCGCCGAAAAACTGGTCATTACCCTCGGCGCCATGCAGATTGTCATTACCCCCCAAACCATGAAAAGTATCACCACTGCTATCAGCATAGAAATTGTCCTGACCCTCAGTCGCTTGTCGCACTTCGGTATTGACCGTATCGAAATCCCATGAGACGCCATCATCGAAGGTAATGCGATCAAGCGCTTGTACGCTTGTCCCGCCTCGATTGAAATAGCCATGGATGGTTATCCTCTCTGCACTGCCGTCAACCACATAACTCAACACCAGGTCATTCTCTCTGCTGAGTAATCCCCGCTTCCTTGCTACGTCCGTACTCGCGATGCCATGCAACAGCAGTTCATCGAAGCCACTGCCGTCCGAGTCGGCGTTGGCGATCCAAACATGACCTTGGCCAGCGGTATGTATGTAAGTGTCGTCACCGGCATTGCCTTGGCAAAAACCACCCTGACATTCCAGGATGTCGTTGCCATCGCCGCCAAACAACTGCTGGTCCAATTCTCCGCCTCCCTCACCACTGATCAAATGATCGTCGCCGGCATGGCCCCATAGCTTGTCGTCACCCGCACCACCCTCCAGCCGATCGTTGCCGTCATTGCCATAAATCCAGTCGTATCCAGCGCCACCGGTCAGGGTGTCATCCCCCACGCCACCGAACAGCTGATCGTTACCCGCATCCCCTGAAAGACCGTCGTTTCCGAGCTCGCCATACATCACGTCATGGCCGTCACCCCCGGTCAGGGTGTCATCCCCGGCTCCCCCGTGCAGCCGGTCGTCGCCGGCACGGCCCTCCAGCAGATCCGCGACATCGGTACCTGTCAAATCATCGTCACCATTACCGGTCCGGTCCATCCAGTCCTGAATCGTCGCACTGTCCCATTGGCTCCCGTCGTCGAATTCGATCACATCCAGACTGAATTCAATCTCGGGCCAATTGGAAAAATAGCCCGCAACGATCACATCCCCGCTACCCTGTACGGTCAAGCACAGATCATTGGCGTAACGGTTTATCGTGACATCGCTCGGGTCGATGCCGTCAAGAAACTGCAGGGTGTCCTGGTGGCCGGTATCGGTATCGTAATTGCCGATCCTGATATTTCCATCCCCCCTTGCATAGAGGTAACGGTCATTACCGAGCCCTCCCGTGAGCACATCCCCATTACCGCCACGCAATCGATCGTCACCACCCCCTCCATTCAGGATGTCGGCACCCTCGCCACCATCCAGATTGTCGTCACCGTCGCCTCCGAACAGCCAGTCGTCGCCTTCGCCGCCATCCAGATCATCGTTTCCTTCACCGCCTTCCAGCCAATCGTTTCCCGCATCACCCGATAGGATGTCTTCACCCCTACCACCATCCATCCGGTCGTCTTGTGGACTACCCTCCATCGACTCGCCCCAATCGGTACCATCGAAAATGTTGGTCGCATCGCCAGGCAACGTCTCCCAGGAAATGGGTATAAAACGGGGTACCATCCTGATCGCATCTTCAAACAGATTGACGCCTGCCGGCCACCAGACATTGTATTGGTCGGCGTGATCTATGCTCCTATACCAGTCGAACCAATAACTGATATGTTCCGGATCAAGCCAATTGGGACGGTTATACTCCCCACCGACATTGATACCCAATGCATGGTCGCTGAAATTCTCAATAGTGATCGAGTTGCCGCTGTTTCCGACATCAGTCACAGTCAGCGTGCTGCCGTTGACGGTGTAGCGGATAGTAGCGTCGTAAAAGGCGTTGTACTCCTCGTAGACATTGGGGCTATCGGTTTGACGGAGCGTGTTGAGGCCCAACATCACATAGGTCTGATCGCCACTCCCGGTCGTCACGTTCATACAGACCGTACCCAGACCATCCGCATCGTTGATCACGTCCCCTGCGCCGGCATAGTAGAGGTCGTCACCCAAGCCGCCCTCTAAGCGATCAGATACGCCGTCATCGACCAGCACATACCGGTTGTTCGCTTCATCAAAATAGCGGTTGTCGCCGTAGAGGTTGTCGAAACCGTCGCCGCCGATCAGGTGGTCCTGCCCCAAGCCACCCACCAACAGGTCGCGGCCGGCGCCACCGTCGAGGGTGTCGTGGCCGGCTTCGCCGTACAAGGCATCATCACCTTCTCTTCCGTAGAGTCCGGAGTCGTGTATGCGGGCATCGTCTCCCGATCCTCCGCGCAATTCATCATTTCCGACACCGCCATCCAGTTTATCGATCCCGGCGTTGCCTTCCAGGTAGTCGTCGCCTGCATTGCCATTCAGGGTGTCGTTGCCGCCACCGCCGTAAATCAGGTCATCTCTATTTTTTCCATCAAGCTCACCATTGTTTTCATCGCCGTCACCACCAAAGCGATAATGAACCAGGTCATCCCAATCCTGCCTCACCACAATCTCGGGATCGGATACGAAAGCAAACCCGCCTGCGTCGGCGCCCCAAAAATATACGCCGTCTCCGGTAGTCATGAGGTTTTCAATATCGAACTCGTTCCTATGCATCATTGCACGCAGAATGTAGGCACGATCCTGTAGGTAGGCTTGTGTTAGGGCGCCGGTTTGGGTAACCGTGTCATATAGCTCAAGCTCGCTGCTTTGATTGTGTTGTTCGAAAATGCCTGCGTCACCGGTCACGGCAAATGGATCGAGGTGGGTTAAGGCGTAACGGTACGCTATAGCAGTTTCACCCGACATAGCATGGTTGACTATTTCCTCCTGCGTGAGGTCTGTGAGCGGAATAATTTCCACCACACCCTTAGCCTGTTCGAAGAGTATAGAGTTACCGATATCCCTGATCGCCGTGTAGAGCGCTTCACGGTCATCGATGGCCGGAAGTGACTCACTGACTCCGAACAATCGGCCAAAGGAACGCACCAATCCCTCAATCGAGTGGTCCGCCTCCCATGAGACTGCCTTGAAGACCGGCATCAGTTGTTCCAAAGCAGCTTGTGGCGTGGTTGAAGCAAGTGTACTGGAGAGTTCGATAAGCAAGTTGTAGACGGCAAGGGTGTCAGTTATCTGACTGGAACCGTGCCCCAGAACATTTTCCCACCATGGGCTCTGCTCGATAAATACGGGTTCGTGACCACCCTGCTGAACCAGACCAAAAAAATTGTTCTGCGTGACGAACTCCGGCATCTTGTCGCCATACAGATTGAGTATGCGAGTGGCATTAAAACTGTCGGCTCCGCCCAGCATGCCGAACAGGTTACGGATATTGAGTGCCGCATCACCACCAAGGCCCGGCACTGCTCCTGTGGCAAATCCTGCCCCATTGATAGTCAAGGCCTCTATTCCCGGCACCAGACGGGTCAAGGCCGTGGAGAGGTGACCGCCCAGGGAGTGGCCGGTTACCGCGGCCAGTTCGCCTGCCGTCAATGGATTGCTGAGAACCCCGGTAAACTCAGGGTCACCCGGCGCGGGGATAACAGGCTGGATGGTCCGAACCCGTTCGCCTAAGGGACCGTTATCGATGATGATGTCATCTCGCGAGTAGAGCTATTCGAGATAGGCATCCGCCGCCATATTGAAACCCGGCACGAACTGACCCAGCTTGGCGGCGGCTAGTGCTGCTGTCTCCTCTGTAAGGGTCACTAATCTTGAGCCTACAAAGGTCTCACCTTGTGGTGTAGTCAACTGTTTCCAATAATGCCAGAGGTCGACAATCTGGTCGAACGCCAGGCCATCGACAACAATGTCCGAGCCATCCGTGATTACCAGATCGCGGTAGCCATCTGTGCCGCGAATGGCCAGAACATAGGGTTGGTCTGAACTGGCGTCTGTGCTTTTGAAAAGGGTTGCGGAGAAACCGGAATCGGTGTCGGGTTGATGGTGGACCACTTCCCAATCATCTGTAAACAATTCGGCTTGAATTGGCGAGAAACCTTTGTCTGGATCGTCGGGTTCGTCTTCATCGTTGCCGATTCTTTGTAGGGCTGTTCGTACATCATCCTCAAGATACGACCCGTCCGTTCGCCGTGCCGGTGTGAAATCAGCATAACTAGCTTCAGCCATTTGTGCCATGATTGCAGCATTATTTGTTTCCATTTTCTTTTCCTATATCTCTGAGGATTCCCTTAAGATCATTAAATCTGATTTTTTCAGGCATTGTTGGTCCGCTCACACACGAACGCTTCCGCATCCAAAACTTGTAATCGCCAAGGCTACTACCTCCGATCCCGATCGGTGGAATACTCGTTTTAAAATCCACATATCGCGCCAGAACCTCGCCCGTTTCAAAATCCACAATCCGCTCTTCCCATTCACGGACATGAAAAAAGTGTTTGGTCCAGACCGTCTCCCAGAAAAAGCTCTGGTTGAGCCAGTAACGGGTTTTCCCATCATCTCGAACTATCCTGGTAGTACTATGTTTCCCAGCCGGGTTATAGTGAGCAATCAGCTCAGTTCCATCAGGCAACAGATAATAACGGTCCTTACTTTTCTCTCGGCCATGCTCCACACTCACAAAGTACTCCTCCGGCAGTGTTTCAAAACTAAGCGTTTCCCAAACACCAGGATTCTCCGCCTTCCACTCTTCAAGCGTCTTGTCCTGAAAGAACCCGGCATAATTCTCACACTGGTATCGATAGAGAATCTCCATGGGCAGCCAATCCCAAAAGATCAATCCAAGCATCAGCAGAAACACTGCCACACCCCATTTCCTGCCAGAGTGGCCGCGCTTGTTCGCCTGTTTTGCCGCCCATCGCGCAACACCGACGCTGATCGCCAGGTAAAGCAAGAAGAAAAATAAGAATGCTATGGCTAACATCGGCAAAGACCTCTTTCAATCTGCGCATTATGTTGCATAAGCTTATTATTAACCCTGTTTGAGCCCATTAGACTGGACCAGTTGTTTGCACTTTCTGTAGTTACTACAGATTCTGGTGGATGACATTGGTGTAATATGAAGTGATGTCGTAGTGGATTGTTTACTGTATATTCTGAATATGCTGTTTTCAGAAATACGACCGAAAGACAATCGGCGTTGGCAATGCTGGAAAATGATGAGTGACATCGATAGTCTTCCATGAAATCTGTAGCGATCTGCTGCTTCGTATCCCTTGTATTCTGGTTGGATCCTAACAGAATCTGACCGGTGAGTATGTAGTCATTTTCCTACAGGCTACTACCCGGATATTGTAAGGTGCATATACAGAGATTAACATTGAAATGAATGGAGGCACCATCACTGCCGATCAGGTGATCCTGCCCAAGGCCGCCCACCAACAGGTCACGGCCGGCGCCGCCGTCGAGGGTGTCGTGGCCGGCTTCACCGTACAAGGCGTCATCACCCGTGTCGCCAAAGAGACCGGAGTCGTGTATGCGGGCATCGTCTCCCGATCCTCCGCGCAATTCATCATTTCCGACACCGCCATCCAGTTTGTCGATCCCGGCGTTGCCTTCCAGGTAGTCGTCGCCTGCATTGCCATTCAGGGTGTCGTTGCCGCCACCGCCGTAAATCAGGTCATCTCTATTTTTTCCATCAAGCTCACCATTGTTTTCATCGCCGTCACCACCAAAGCGATAATGACCCAGGTCATCCCAATCCTGCCTCACCACAATCTCGGGATCGGATACGGAAGCAAACCCGCCTGCGTCGGCGTCCCAAAAATATACGCCGTCTCCGGTAGTCGTGAGGTTTTCCACATCGAACTCGTTCCTATGCATCATTGCGCGCAGGTAATAAGTACGGTCCTGCAAGTACGCCTCAGTCAGGGCGCCTGTTTGGGTGTCTGAATTATAAACCTCTAACTCACCGTTTTGGTTGTGATCGTCGTAGAGTGATTCACGTCCGGTAATTGCGAAGGGATTGAGATTGGTAAGGGCATAGCGATAACTAATATCGCTGTTTGCCTGTGCAACGATTTGGTCTTGGATAAGATTGGGTAAAGATACGACTGTGAGATTTTGATAAGCCGGTTTAAGCTGAGGCGTAGATACATTACGATCGATAAATATCTCGGTTTCAATAGCCTGGATCGCTTGGTAGAGCACGTCACGGTCATCCGTAGGCACTTCGATTGGGTCTATAAGGAGTTCTGATAAGGCATAAACGATCGTTTCAAGGGTTTCATTGCCTTGGTTTGAAGCGGCATTCAGAATAGGGGTCAGATCAGGCAGGGTGGCATTGGCATCTATCGAGGAAAACAAGTTATAGATCGCAAGTGCGTCTGTCACCCTAACCATACTATGTGCGCCGAGTGGAGAGCGTGTCTCAACACTCATCATGATCGGCGGCGAAACATACATTCCGGCCGATGACACGACATCACCGGTCGCTATGATATTGCTGATGGGCAACACATTAGGTAGGGTTATTGGGTTGTCAGGCGAGAGTGCGTTGTGGATGGCCTGGAACACACCGAAAACCACACCAGTCAAACCCGGTGCATTATAGAGATAGGTATGTGCCACATCGGTGGAATAATCTATTGCGAGATTGGTCGCGAGAAAGCCGCCCAATGAATGGCCTGTAACACTAAAACCTGATTGCAGTGTACCGCTGCCCAACCATTCACGTACTTTCGCATTAAGCGCAGCATATTGTGACTGCTTTTCTGCTGTCCCGAGAAAACCGATATCAATGATATCGGTAAGCACATCGTTTATGTCTGTGGGTTCTGTACCGCGAATCGCGACCACTTGTTCGCCAGTGGTGACATTTTCAAAGGCGGTGACTGATAAGCCGGTTGGATTGAGGTAGGTGTGCTCTTGGCCGAATTCATCAGTGTAGGTCTCTTCCATACGGCCGTCGTATTGGTCTAGGACGCGCCAGTGTTCTGCAAAGTCTCTGGCTTGGGTGAGAGACATGCCTTTATCATCATTCCGTAGAGCAACAATATATGCATCTAAATTCATCCCTTGTACAAACTCAGAGTATGCAGCAAGTGCCAATTCAGAATTATCATAGTAATTACTAACAATACTCATGACTTCTCTCCCTTCTTAAAGACTGATGATTCTAAGCGACCTATTGATTCCATAATTGGTGGGCAGCCGTATGAAGATGGATGCCAAAAACCAGGTAGATCACCACCACCACGACCATAACGAATTGCTTTACCTAGTACTTTATTATCGCTTTTCCTTATAATTCTTAGTGTATATTGAATTATTGTTGGATCGTTTTCCCTTATAGCTTTTTCACTAATTTCAGAAAAATAGTTTACAGAGGGCTTAGTTAGTTTTTCACTTGTAAGATTCACATTTCCATATTTGTCAAATTTATCTACTGGTAACTCAACTGTCTCATACACTGTAATTCCTCCATCCTCCGCACACATTTCCCTAACCTTTGCATCGTAGTACATTTTCTTTCCTGCAAAGGGCCAGAAGCCGCTACCTAACCATACAATGAGCAGCACCCCACCAAGTGCATAGTGTGCGATTTTGTTAAAATCTCTGATAACTATTGCGTTACGCCAGAACCGGTGGATCAACCAACCGACGAACAGCCAGATGGCGATCAAACCCAGCAAGTAAATACCACTCATACTGCATCTCTCCAATACTCTTTATCACTGATCACGTCGCCAGCACCGGCTCCGGCAAAGTAGAGACCATCGCCGACACAACCAAAGAGATCGGGGCCGTGTATGCAGGCATCGTCTCCCGATCCTCCGCGCAATTCATCATTTCCGATACCGCCATCCAGTTTATCGATTCCGGCGTTGCCTTCCAGATAGTCGTTACCTGCGTTGCCATTCAGGGTATCATTGCCGCCACCGCCAAAGATCAGATCATCTCTATTTTTTCCATCAAGCTCACCATTCCTTTCATCGCCGTCGCCGCCAAAGCGATAATGAACCAGGTCATCCCAATCCTACCTCACCACAATCTCGGGATCGGATACGGAAGCAAACCCGCCTGCGTCGGCGTCCCAAAAATATACGCCGTCTCCGGTAGTCGTGAGATTCTCCAAATCGAACTCGTTCCTATGCATCATTGCGCGCAGGTAATAAGTACGGTCCTGCAAGTACGCCTCAGTCAGGGCGCCTGTTTGGGTGTCTGGGTTATAAACCTCTAACTCACCGTTTTGGTTGTGATCGTCGTAGAGTGATTCAGTAGCAATATTGCCAGAACCCAGAGAATTATTTTCTTTAGATTATAAGCACTCATTGAATACCACCTAATTCTATTTAACCTTCCAACATTACCCATATAAAACCGATAAATGCAAACAATAAAAACAACACTAAATAAGCCATATAGCGCTCAGCTTTTTTAATTGCTTCTTCATAACTAAGCCCTGCTCTATACATCAAAATAAATGCAAGAAAGATAGCCAAAATACTTAAAATCACATATAGGAAAATCTCTACAGTTTTCATTTTTTTGTCTCTATTTGGATTCTCTGGCACAACCGATAGTAAGTATCACCAACAGCTTGTGAACTGCTCAAAACAGCCTAATGCTCAAAAATCGCTTTTTAACGCTTTGTTTTCATAAATCACTCAGATGTTCCTTTCCAATGACCAAACCCCACCAACTAAAAAATAAGCGCGTTGACCATATAATTCCTATTTTTTAAAATAGAAATCAGACATTTTTTGGATAACTACCGCTCTCTCAAGCTCTCTTGTCCATGCCTCAATAACGGCGCCAAAAAGTACTCAATCAACCGCCGCTCTCCAGTTTTGATCTCCGCTGTCACCTCCATACCCGGCATCAGTCGCACTGCTTTGCCATCGACATCTATGGTCTTCTTTTTCATAGCTAACAGCATGCTGTAAGTAAAACCTCTCTTTTCATCAAAGATGGCGTCATCCGAGATATTCTCAACCTCAGCTTCAACAACGCCATATTTGGTAAATGGGAAAGTATGAATCTTCACTTCTGCCGGCATATTTTTTTCGACGAAACCGATATCCTTGTTTTCGAGAGACACCTCGACAACCAGTGACGCTTCATCCGGCACGATCTTCATCAATGGCTCCGCCTCGGTTACCACGCCACCCTCGGTGTTCACCGCCAATTCCTGCACTTGACCCGATACCGGCGCATAGAGGATCTGTCGTTCGTTAATATCCCTTGCCTTAACCAGTTCTTCTTGAAATGCGGCTATTTCACGCCGGTTTTCCGTGATCTCTGCCAAAACACCTGCCTTGGTCTCGGCACGCAGGGTATCTATCTGCTGCTGCGCCTGGTTTCTCGTGGCTTGGAGCTGACTCAATCGTTGTTTTTCTGACTCCAATTGATGGGATTGCTCTATTCGTTCCTGTTCAAGTTGCAGGTATTCTGTTTCAGAGGCAAACTTTTTGTCGTAGAGCCCCCTGATAATCTTGGTCCTTTTAGTAATAATCGGCAGCGTCCTCTTCAGTTTCGCTATTTCTATTTTTGTCGCCTCATATTCCGCATCCGCCGCTTCACTGGCACTGACTAATGTGGAAATTCTTGCCTGATATTGCCGCCACTTCTCATGCAGTAAATTTTTGAAGTGCGTTTGCTCATCAGTAGAGCCATGTGACCATTTTTCCGATTCGAGTTTGACTCTCTCCGACTCTTCGTTTTGATCATCTTCACTACTTAGTCTTTTCAACAACACCTCATTGACTGTAAGCTTCAACTTTGCATTTGCCAGTTCGCTGTTCATTCTGTTTTCATCGGCGCTTGTCCGGGTTCCGTCAAGCTCGATCAACGCTTCACCTCTGGTGACATATTCGCCCTCATTGATAAAAATTTTCTTGATGACACCCTTTTGCAAAGGCTGAACGACTTTCACCCTTGAACCGGGCAGAATCTTACCCTGCGCGCTGGCAACGATATTGACCTCGCCAAACAGCGCCCATAGCAGAAACAATATGAGTAACACCACGATGCTTCTCGCCAGCCATTGGGTGATGGGATTGGGCGGGGTCGCCTCTATCTCCAGTGCGGCGGGAAGAAAGGCGCTCAACTCACGGCCTTTTTCACTGTCGCCCATTGCATGCCGGTTGATCCAGGCATCCTTGAATCTGTTGAACAATCCATTCATTGCTTCAAACCAAATTCCTTGTATGAACATCTGACATGAATAACAGATATATTCAGTCTACTGCTTTGCCCTGTTTTCATTCTCCCTATCTTCCCTCTCAAGCGCCTCGAGCATTTCAATCGCCCAGCTTTCATCGACCTCTTCTATCTCTGTCGCGTCGCTGACGACACCCTGCCAGTTATCTGCACTCGGCTTTATAGGTATACCTTTTCCCACGTCATCTACGGTTGTGTTTTTTGTTCCTACTACCGGGTCTTGCTTTTCGTTTCTTTGGGGTACCTGGCGCAACACAGGTGTATGATTCTGATAACTGTGCAGTTTCGCATAGTAGCCGTTCGCCTTGAGTAGGCCTTCGTGATCCCCTTGCTCGACGATGCGCCCCTTCTCCAATACGATGATGCGGTCGCACTGCCTGACTGTGCTGAGGCGGTGGGCGATGATGAACACGGTGCGACCCCGGCAGATTGCCGCCATGTTGTCCTGGATAAGCCGTTCCGATTCATAGTCCAGGGCGCTGGTGGCCTCGTCGAAGATCAGTAACCTTGGATTACCGATCAACGCCCGGGCGATGGCGAGGCGTTGCCGTTGTCCGCCGGAGAGGTTGCTGCCCTGCTCACCCACCAGGGTATCGTAACCCTCGGGCAGATCCACGATGAACTCATGGGCGCCGGAGAGTTTCGCCGCATGGATGACCTGTTCCATCGGCAATGCCGGGTTGGACAGAGCGATGTTCTCCCGGATGGTGCGGTTGAAAAGAAAGTTCTCCTGCAGCACCACGCCGATCTGCTGGCGCAGCCAGGTGGTGTCGATC
>JBFNNX010000037.1:0-220561 GCA_040791665.1 Candidatus Thiodiazotropha sp.
GTAAAGCACCGGTCGATCCGGTGCTTTTCTACTTTTCGGGTTTGGACTTTTTGGAGGAACCGGTTATCGCTGCTGTAAAAAAGCACCGTCTGAATGATGACATAACAGCTGTTGAGGTAAGACTCATAGGAGCTGATGGTGAACAAGTAGGTGTTGTCTCGATAGAAGAGGCCCAACAGGCCGCTCAAGAGGCAGCTCTGGATTTGGTGGAGATCGTGCCGAATGGGGAACCCCCCGTTTGCCGCGTCATGGACTATGGCAAGTTTCTTTTTGAACTGAAGAAGCAGAAGCAGGCCGCCAAAAAGAAGCAGAAGCAGGTACACATCAAAGAGATCAAATTCAGGCCAGGGACGGGCGAAGGGGATTATCAGGTAAAACTGCGCAACCTGATACGTTTCCTTGAAGACGGGGACAAGACCAAGGTGACCATGCGTTTCCGCGGTCGTGAGCACGCTCACCGCGAGTTGGGTTTGGAGCTTCTTGAACGGGTTGAAAGAGATTTGTCCGATTACGGACAGATTGAACAGAAACCCGTCATGGAGGGCCGCCAGATGGTGATGGTGCTGGGTCCTAAGAAAAAGTAACTTTCTGGCGTCACACGACGTCACAAATAGCGGAGTTTAAAGACAATGCCTAAGATTAAGACAAATCGGGGTGCGGCCAAGCGGTTTAAGCGCACCTCATCCGGTTCATTCAAACGCAACTGCTCTCATCGGCGTCATATTCTGACCAAGAAGAGCACTAAGCGGAAACGCCAGTTGCGTGCCCCCAACGCCATCGCAAAATCCGATGTGGCGATCGCCCGTCGCATGTTGCCCTACGCTTAAGTTAACGAATCGGATCTGAACAATGTCAAGAGTAAAACGTGGTGTACAAGCACGCGCCCGTCATAAAAAGGTGCTTGATGAAGCGAAGGGCTATTACGGAGCCCGAAGCAAGGTCTACCGTGTCGCCAAACAGGCGGTCATCAAGGCGGGCCAATACGCATACCGTGACCGTCGCCAGAAAAAGCGTCAGTTTCGCGCACTCTGGATCGCCCGTATCAATGCCGGCGCGCGTGAAAACGGTCTCTCCTACAGCCGCATGATCAACGGTTTGCACAAGGCCGATATCGAGGTCGATCGCAAGATGCTGGCCGATCTGGCTGTTAATGACAAAACGGCATTTCGTGTGCTGGCAGAACAGGCCAAGGCCGCTCTTTCCAGCTAACTGCATGTCGTGAGGTCGGCTTGATTCCGACCGAATTGTGACCACAGAAAAGGGAAAGGCCTTGGGGCTTTTCCCTTTTTTAGTTTTGAATATCAAGGAAAGCGAAGAAGAATTTTGAGGTTAGATGAGACAGATGGATGACTCCACGCTGGATATAGACAATCTGGTCGAGGCGGCTGAAACAGCAATCGCGGATGCGGATAGCCTGGCTTTGCTGGATGAGGTACGGGTCGGCTACCTGGGCAAAAACGGTCAGTTGACATCACAGCTGAAAAAACTCGGGACGCTGCCACCGCAACAGAGGCCACAGGCGGGACAGGCGATCAATAATGCCAAACAGGCCTTGCAACAGGCGATCGAGTCACGCAAGGCCGAGTTGGAAAGAGAGGCGCTCAGCAAACGGCTTGCTGCCGAGAAGATCGATGTCACGCTGCCTGGGCGAGGCTTGCAGCGGGGTGGCCTGCATCCGGTGTCACGTACGTTGGAGCGCATGGAGC
Source organism: Candidatus Thiodiazotropha sp. (assembly GCA_040791665.1). Taxonomy (GTDB): domain Bacteria; phylum Pseudomonadota; class Gammaproteobacteria; order Chromatiales; family Chromatiaceae; genus Thiodiazotropha. Next base: position 1,707 of record JBFNNX010000037.1, read on the forward strand.
GGCTGTTCGAACATGCCGGTTTCGAGACCGTGGAGGGACCGGAGATCGAAGACGACTACCACAACTTCGAAGCGCTGAATATCCCCGCACACCATCCGGCCCGTGCGATGCATGACACATTCTACTTCGATGCCCACCTGCTGTTGCGCACCCATACTTCTCCGGTGCAGATACGCACCATGGAGAAGGGTGAGCCGCCGCTGAAGATTATTGCCCCGGGACGGGTCTATCGTTGCGATTCGGACCTTACCCACACGCCGATGTTCCATCAGGTAGAGGGCTTCCTGGTCGACCGGGATGTCTCCTTTGCCGACCTGAAAGGGGTGCTCTACGATTTTTTCAGCAGCTTTTTCGAACGCGAGCTGAAGTTGCGATTTCGTCCCTCCTATTTCCCCTTTACCGAACCTTCGGCGGAGGTCGATATCGAGTGCGTGATGTGTGGCGGTGAAGGGTGTCGGGTTTGTGGCCAAAGCGGATGGATAGAGGTACTGGGCTGCGGCATGATTCATCCGGAGGTGTTCAGGCATGTCGGCATCGACAGCGAAACCTATACCGGCTACGCCTTCGGCATGGGGGTCGAACGGATGACCATGCTGCGTTACGGGGTCAACGATTTGCGATTGTTTTTTGAAAACGATCTGCGCTTTCTGAAACAGTTTGCATAGGGTGAGTAGAGCGACATGAAATTCAGTGAAGCCTGGTTGCGAGAATGGGTCGATCCCTCGGTAGCCACTCGGGAACTGGCCGATCAATTGAGTATGGCGGGCCTGGAGGTCGATTCTGTTGAATCAGTGGCCGCCGACTTCAATGGCGTGGTCGTTGGCGAGGTGCTCAGCCGTGAACAACATCCCGATGCCGACAAGCTCAGCGTTTGCAGCGTGAACGTCGGAGAGGGGCAACCGCTGCAGATCGTCTGCGGCGCCGGGAATGTGGCTGCCGGCATGCGAGTGCCCGTAGCCACCGTCGGGGCGTTGCTGCCGGGTGATTTCAAGATCAAGAAAGCGAAATTACGCGGTGTGGAGTCGTTCGGTATGATCTGTTCCGCCAGCGAGCTGGGACTGACCGAGAGTTCTGACGGGATTATGCCGTTGCCCGCCGATGCGCCTATCGGCGAGGATTTCAGAGATTATCTTCAACTCGAGGATCAAACCATCGATGTCGATCTGACGCCGGACCGGGGCGATTGCCTCGGTATGGCGGGCATCGCCAGGGAGGTTGGCGTGATCAACCGATGTCAGGTGACGCCTCCTGCCATGCAGGCGGTCGGATCGACAATTGATGATCGGGTCGCTGTCGATCTGGAGGCGGATACGGCCTGTCCTCGTTACCTCTGCCGTGTTGTTCGTGATGTGGATGTCAATGCGGAGACGCCCCTATGGATGCAGGAACGACTGCGTCGCAGCGATATCCGCAGTCTGGGGCCTGTGGTGGATGTCACCAACTATGTGCTGCTTGAGCTGGGCCAGCCGATGCATGGCTTTGACCTGGAGCGGATAAACGGGAGGATCCGTGTCCGTATGGCGAAGCAGGACGAAAAACTGGTCCTGATCGGTGGACAGGAGATCGATTTGGATGAAGAGACGCTGGTGATCGCTGATGCGGATCGGCCTGTGGCGCTGGCGGGGATCATGGGAGGCGATGCCTCGGCAGTGAGTGATACGACTCGCCATATTCTCTTGGAGAGCGCATTTTTCACCCCGTTAGCCATCAGCGGAAAGGCCCGAAGCTATGGCTTGCATACGGACTCATCACACCGTTTTGAGCGTGGAGTCGATCCGCAACTTCAGGCAAAGGCGATGGAGCGTGCAACTCAACTGCTGGTCGAGATTGCCGGTGGAGAGCCGGGTCCGGTGGTGGAAGCGGCAAATGAGACGCAGATCGAGCAACGGCCGCTTATCGAGTTGAGAACAGGCCGGGTCAATAAGGTTCTGGGGATTGAGATTGAACCTGACGAAGTGGGCGATATTCTCACCCGTCTTGAGATGGAGTTAGAGAGGATGGACCAGGGGTGGCGGGTCAGGGCGCCCAGTTGCCGTTTCGATATCGCTATCGAGGAGGACCTGATCGAAGAGATTGGGCGTATCTACGGTTACGCGCGCATTCCAACCAATCGTGGTCTCTCCGCCATGGAGATGCATGATCGGCCCGAAGTCGATTTCGATCTGCACAGGGCCAAGCTGCTGCTGGTCGGGCGTGACTACCAGGAGGTGATTACCTACAGCTTTGTCAGCCCCGAGATTGAAGCCCTGGTCGATCCGCAAAAGAGCGGTATCCGTCTCGCCAATCCGATCTCTGCCGATATGTCCGTGATGCGCACTTCAACCTGGCCGGGTCTATTGCAAACGGCACGCTATAACCAATCGCGGCAACAGCAGCGGGTGCGAATCTTTGAAAGCGGGCTCTGTTTCTACAGGCAAGATGGCGAAATCAGGCAAGAGCGGGTTTTAGGCGGTCTGGTCTCGGGTGACTCTATCCCGGAGCAGTGGGGCGGAGAGAGCCGGCGTGCCGATTTTTATGACGTTAAAGCCGACGTCGAGGCGCTTCTCTCACTCACAGGACAACAGGATAGTATCAGTTTCATACCGGCCGAACATAGTGCGCTTCATCCCGGTCAATCTGCGGAAATCACCATTTTGGGAGAAAAAGTCGGTCTGATTGGGATGTTACATCCTGAAATCGAGAAACGACTTGATCTCAATGGCGCCACCTTTCTGTTCGAGATCAAGCTGGACAAAGTGGCGCTAGGGAGGCTCCCCGCCTTTGAGAGTCTCTCCAAATATCCCTCGATCAGGCGGGATATCGCCATTGTTGTCGACAAATCGGTCACTTTCGAGTCAATTAGGAATCTTATTCGTGACGTGTCCGGCAAAATAATTACAGACATACTGTTATTTGATGTCTATACTGGGGAAAACATAGATTCGGGACGAAAAAGTCTCGCATTGGGATTGATTTTACAGGAAAAATCACACACCCTTACTGATAAAGAAGTTGATGAAGTGGTCGCTACGGTGATAAGCCGTCTGGGCGATGATTTAGGTGCAAATCTTAGAGAGTAGGGTAGACGGAGATGGCATTAACAAAAGCAGATATGGCCGCCAGGCTCTTCGACGAGCTTGGTCTGAACAAACGTGAGGCCAAAGAGATGGTGGAGATGTTCTTTGAGGAGATCCGTCAATCTCTTGAAAGAGGAGGACAGGTCAAACTTTCCGGGTTCGGAAATTTCGATCTGCGCGAGAAAAAACAACGGCCTGGGCGTAACCCGAAAACCGGAAAGGAGATCCCCATCTCCGCCCGTCGAGTGGTTACTTTCAGACCCGGTCAAAAATTGAAGGCACGAGTGGAAGCCTATGCTGGATCCGAGCAGCAGTAATTTAGATCTACCCGCGATTCCGGGTAAAAGGTATTTTACCATTGGTGAGGTCAGTGACCTCTGTCAGGTGAAACCCCATGTACTGCGTTATTGGGAGCAGGAGTTCCCGCAACTGAAACCTGTCAAGCGGCGCGGTAACAGACGTTACTATCAACGCCATGATGTGCTCATGATCAGGCAGATTCGCAGTCTCCTGTATGAGCAGGGGTTTACCATCGGTGGTGCACGACAGCAGCTCTCAGGCGATACAGCAAAAGAGGATCTGCAGCAGAGCCAGCAGATCGTCAAACAGTTGCGCAGCGAACTCGAAGAAGTTCTGCATATCCTTAAAAGATAAAGCCCATCTCAGATTGACATAGGCCGATTAACTGCCTAGTATTGCCGCTCTTTCCGGGCGTAGCGCAGTCTGGTAGCGCACTACAATGGGGTTGTAGGGGTCGGGTGTTCGAATCACCCCGCCCGGACCAAATAAATAGGGTTACCTGTCTCAGGTAGCCCTTTTTTCTACCCGCCTGCTCCCGGATTGGGGTGACCGATCAACATCAATCCACTATCAGGGCGCCATTGTTTCTTAACCACGAATGAACGCGAATATACGCAAATTGATTTTGACGAAATTTCGCAGAGTATTGAGCAGCAACCATTCACATCCTCATACCATTAGCGAAAATTTGCGGTGATTCGCGTCCATTTGCGGCTCGCATAAAAAAGGCTGCCTTGCGGCAGCCTCATTACCTAGATTGATAAAATAACAGGTCTATTTATTGACGGTGGTAAGTCCCAAGCTGACCCAGTCCTGCATGCCGCCGCGATACCACTTCAGCTTATAGGCAGGGTATCCGAGCTTGATCAGGGTCTTGATGTTGGTAGACGACTGTGGACACCAGATACCGTTACAGAACATCACCAGGGTCTTGGCATTGCGAAAGTCGAGATTGCCGTCAACTTCCTGAACCCCGAGTTGGTCTACCAATATGTCATGTATGCCTTCCGCTTCAGCGGCGACTTCGAAGGTGCCCTGCAGATCCACGTTGATCCTGTTCCAGGGGATGTTTACCGAACCGGGAATAGTGCCGCGGATAATCCAGTCCGGGGTACGGGAATCGATAACCATGACCTTGCGGTCACCGTCACCGATTCTCTTCAGGTAGCCGAGAACCTCCAGCTCACCTACTGTTTCCACACCGGCGGCAACGGTCGAGGGCTGGATACAGAAGGGGGGGCAGTGGCGAGAAACCTTGGCGAATGTACCCGGGATTTTCGCGTCTTTGTCTGACGCACGGGTGATAATCACCTTTTCGCCACTGTGTATCACTTCAACGGCTTGCAGTCCGGGCGTGATCTGATTGCCATCGGCAGCGAGTAGTTGGGACGAGAGTGCAACGCCACTGACAAGTACGGTAAGCATGAGTGCTTTGACAAACTTCATTATGTCTTCCTCCAGGCGTTAGCCATTATTTGTAGTGTAGGTATGAGGGCATTTTCAAATCTTTCTGGGACATTGCCTGTTCATAACCCAAGTGACCCTGTTTGGCGGCCTTGTTTGCAAGCTTGGCGGCCGACACAAAATCGCCTTTCTTCAGCAGTTGCTTTGCCTTTTTGATCATTTTACCTGTATCTCGCCATTCACCGCCAACACTGGCTGCCTGTTTTCTGGCTTCATCCGCGGCCTCGATCAATTTTTTGACCTTCTCGGCAGAGGCTTCATCTGCCATCGACGTGGTTGCAAGGCCTGAACCTAATATCCAGACCAGCAAACTTGAAAAGAGAACTGATTTTTTGTGCATCGCTTTTTACTCCGATCGCGTAAATCTTTTTTAGCAGTTAGCTGGTTGCATTTACTACTTTCTGGCACCAGGACCGTTTAACGGCAGACCGTTGCTCATGTAGGTGAGGAAGTACTCGAGATTGCGATACTCTTCACCATGGGCCTTGAATGGCTTTGCTCGAACCTGCTTGTTACAACCGGTGAATCGACGATGCAGTGTGCCAACGGTACCCCATTTGGAACGATAGACGGGGAAGTGGGTGGTGTGCCCGAGTGCAGGGCTGAGGATCTCTGTTCGCAGAATCATACCGGCATTCTGCAGATGGCAGTGTGCACAGGCAAAATTGAGTTGGCCACGACGGGTATAGTAGAACTTTTTGCCAGCCTCGTAGGCCTCAAGGGCGCGGGGATCATCGGTGGGAATCTCCACATTGGTGATCTGACCGCGTGATTCAAAGGCTAAATATGAGAGGATGTCATTAATCGGCCCCTTCTTATATTTCAAGGGCTTCTCGCCGTTTGCCTTGAGACAGTTGTTGAGGGCCAAAGGCAGCGTCATGACCATGCCTTTTTCCTTGTCCCAGCTCGGATATTTTCCGGCGAGGGCGGGACCGTCCGGAAAGCAGTCCTTGAATGTCTTGCCGTTGGCGAAGGGTTTTTCCCACATTGCCTGGCCTTCATCGATGAATGGCTCATAGGGTGGAAACTCTTCGATGGCTTCCCAGTTTTCTCGGCCCACCGGGTCGATTGCATAGGCGCCATTGATGTAATCGGTAGTCTCTACATTGGGAAAGCGTTTTTTATAAAAATCCTGGAAGGCCTGTAGGTCCTCCTCAGGGGTAGTTGCCTGTACTGCAGTGAAAAAACAGCAGCTTATAACCGTCGCGGTTAATTGACGAAATAGTTGTTTCATGATCTTTCAATCCTCAAGGGAGTTGCTGTCTGGGGTAAAAATCGCGGGAACACTAGAGTGTCCAGACGTACTCGACGACTTTTTCGAAATCAGCTTCGGAGAGGATTCCGTGTTTGCCGAAAGGAGGCATGGCCGATTCGGGGTTCTTGATGGTTGCATCCCAAATTTGCAGGCGCAGATCCTCCTTTTTCGGAAAGCGGGATTGCATCGCGACCAATGCAGGTGCGATGTTACCCGGGGAAGGCGCACCGATAATATTGTGACATGCGAGGCAATTCCCTTTTTTTCTGTCAAAGGCAATCTTCTTTCCCTCCGCGACGGCATTGCCTCCTTCGGCGAAGATTGCAGGGGAGACCAGAAACTGGCCGGCTAGGACGCTTATCGCGCCGGCCATTCCTATCCACTTTTTGGTGTTACCAATCATCGTATCCTCCAGATGGGGGTGAATGTGGTTCTAACCTGTTGTTATTTTGGCAGTTATGCCTGATATCTCGTGTAAGTATGGTACAACAAGTCGCTTGAGTGCCTGTGTCTCTTTAGGACGCTTTTTAGGCTTAGAGCATTGTTATCTTTATGACAACGCTATGTAAAGTCCAGAAAATGGTGAAAAAGGTAGTGGTTTACCCCGGTATTACCTATGGAAAAGCAGGTTTTTTGAATAATATGAAAGCAATTACCACTCCTAATCGGGCCAAATTATAATCGATGATGCCGAGGAATGATCCCCAACCCTGGTATGTCTACATACTGCAATGCTCTGATCGATCCCTCTACACGGGAATAGCCAAGGATCTTGAGAAACGTCTGGTGCAACACAACAGCGGCACTGGCGCTAAATATACCCGAGGACGCACCCCGGTTGAACTCGTCTTTGCGGAGGGGATGAGATGTCATGGAGATGCGCTGCGCCGCGAATATCAGATTAAGCGAATGAGCCTGGCCCAAAAACGAAAAATGATCGAAGCATCTAAACCCGGAAAAGGAGGGGCCTTGGTCTGACGACAATCCTCTGCTCAGTCGCATAGGCGCTTATCTGAGCCGAGAACCGCAATGTCTACAGAGGTAGACGGTGCCCTGGATGACCCTGTTGTGACGGATCGCACTCAAGCGGTGGTCCCGGCAGTCACAACGGTACTCGAAATAGCGCAGTTTCCTTCCCCCCGCCTGTTCCGTATCGAATTTGTGGCAGCGCTCCGGTGAAGCGTGAAAGATTGTCATGATCCTTTTCCACTCTATGCCATGGGGTTTGATTCGTGATCCGTACACGGCACGGGCAATCAGGTGTGAAACCTCGTGGGGTACCGTAGCGTTGATGAATTCCTCCCCATACTTCGCAAGTAGCGGAAGATTATAGCGGATGATGCAGCCTCCTGTTGCTGGAAAAAGGACCATACCGGCGGTCTTGCCGTTCAAGTCAAAGCGAATCTCTGGATACTCGATGGATAGATTGAATCGTTCGCAGCCGATCTGAAGCAGTTCTCCGGTTTTCTTGCTTACACGAGATTGCAGTGAATCGCTTTGCATTAGCGCTAACAGACCCTGGGATGGATGCCGACATTTCCAAAAGATACAGGGGCAGTGTACCCAGAAAGGGGATGGGTTATCTATAAGACGGTGGGAGAGTGCCCCTGAATCCATACTAACCACATGGACGTAGAGATTGAAAACAATCTCTATTTTTTTCATTAATAACTGATCAAAACTTACTCATTCGAGACAATATCAATGGGAGCATAAATGGAATACGTACTGCCTGTATTTATTGCCGTTGTGGCAGTGGTATCTATAATTATCACTCCCAAAGCTAATGACGGCGGTACTTTTTTTCAGGGTCTTTCACCGGCGGGTGGTGTCCCCGGCCTGTTGACATTGACCTTATCCCAAGTGACTACATGGATCTTCGCACGTTCCTTGATGAATGCCGCGATACTGGGTTTTTATTACGGGCTTTGGGGTACGCTTGCCTACGCCTTTTACTATCTCTCGTTTTTGACCGGCGGTCTGATTATCAATGATCTGCGCTTTCGCAAGGGCTACAACAGTATTCAAAGTTTTTTATTCGACCGTTTCGGGGATTGGGGGACACGCTGTTACAACCTGGTAATCGGCACTGGTTGAATAGCGGTATGGTCGGAATGCCCGCCAACGACGGAACCCGGGATGGTTGGTATCTTTTATTGATACCGGAATCGAAGGGTGTACGCTGTGAATGGAAGCGACTCAGTTATGATGCCGCGGCGGCGAACGCCTCCATGCGGGAATCCGGCAGGTCCGATGGATACGCAACAGCCTTGATTACAGGTCTTTGGCCGAGTATGGATAGTCTGCCGGCAGAGGAGAAGAGGTTGCGGGGTAGTGCCTTGTCTGTTTCACCGCTCACTATCTCAAGCGGCTATTGATACAGCCTCCAGCAAGTTCATCGGACCCTTGCGTTTTACCGTTTCCAGCTCGCTCATCTCCTTTACAAACAGTGATCCCACATACCCCAATGCATTAATCGATATGCCTTTGTAGCACTCTTGCGAGCGGGGTACCAAAAGCATCCATTCTCTCGTGAGCAACAGGTTGTATGGGGCTGATTGGTAGTTACCATCCGTGTTTTTCACACTATCGATGCCAACCCACTTCAGCATCTGCAGATATCGGGATAGGGTCCGTTTGGCTGCTTCCGACGGATTGTCGGCGAGTTTACCCGGCAATGCAGACCAGCAATGCCGAAATGGGAATTGCTTCAGGCTTTGTAATTCCTCCTCCGGTGGGACATTGGTATAGAGAGAGTCAAACGGGGTACCGGAATGCCCCTGATAGAGCGGCAGCGGAACCAGCTGCAGATGTTTATGTTGTTGGCTGGCGCCGGCTGCGGCACCCCCATTGTAGAAACCCAGTGAAGGGTACTCCCTCAGGCAGATCCAAAGCGCTTCGAAATCCGCAAGTGTCAGCAAATGCTCCTGATGCTGAAAATCGCGGGTCACAATCAGTAGATGGTTCTCCACAACATTGAATTTATTCAATACCGAGAGATGGGTCGGTGTAATATCCGCAACCGTCATTTCAGGCTCTGGTGGCAGGAAGGGATTGAAAGGGACCTTTGAAGGGATAGCGGTTTGTCTTGCTTTATCCAGCGCTTTGCGTTTTAGGTTCTGCGCCACGCGCACCATAAACTCGAGTCCGTACTGTTGCAGGATGTGGAAGTCGGTTGGAATGGAGTGGAGCGCACCTTTGGCGATGGCTGATTCTGTGCGTGAGCGAATCTTCTTCCACAGGCTTCCGGATTCCAGTAACTGAGTCATCGGCGTCTTGCGGCCTTCACCTGTTACATTCCCGTTTTTACCGCATCGATGCTGACTACCGGCTGATCGCCAATGACTTCGGCTGAGTGGATGACTCCCTTGGGGATTTGCAGACAGTCGCCCGCTTCCAGAATATGGGAATGACCTCCCATACTCATTCTGAAGCGGCCAGACAGCACGCCATCTATTTTGTCGACGGCATGTTGATGGGGTGGAAAGAAAGTGCCGGGAGGATAGACATAACGCGTGACATCGTAGCCCCGTGCCTCAAGCTTGCTACACATCGCGGTTTCGCTTATTTCACCGTCGATTGCTTCATTCCAATGTTCGATTTGCATAAGGCACCTGTCCGTACAATTGAGCCAAAACCAAATTATGCGGGTTGAAAGATTGTACCGAATCCTATCAATCGGGGTCTGAAACCTTAACCGGGAATCTATTATATAGCCGCGGGGAACCGACAAGAAAATCGCGAATCATTGCTTTGCCATTTCTAACCGCCGTAATAGATCTGGCAGTAAGTTGGTTACAGTATCGACGATCGCCTGAGTCTGGGGATCGATTTCGATATTCACACGGTCACCGATCTCACGCGTGCCGATGTTGGTACGTTGCAAGGTTTCCGGAATCAGGTTGACATCGAATTGACCGCCCTCTACCTGACCGATTGTCAGGCTGATGCCATCGATGCCGATATAGCCTTTGGTAAAGATGTAATGTCGCCATTGAGAAGGCAATTTGAAACTTATCCGGTAATTATTTTCACTACGGTCAATATTGACGACTTCCGCCGTGCAAAGGATATGCCCTGACATGGCGTGACCGCCGATTTCGTCGCCGAAGCGTGCGGCCCGTTCAAAATTGACGCGATCTCCGATATCAACTTCTCCAAGATTGGTGACACGCAGCGTTTCCTGCATCAGATCGAAATCTACGCGATCACCTTCGATGCGGGTTACTGTCAGGCAACAGCCATTATGTGCCACCGAGGCTCCCGGCTTTAGTCCCTGCAAAGCGGTCGCAGGCATGCGTATCCGATGAGTACGGAATGCCTCTTTCCTTTTGATGTCGACAATTTCCGCGGTCCCTTGAACAATACCTGTAAACATGGATTTAGTTACTACTCACTCATTTAGAACATATATTTTAGAACAGTATGAAGAGGGTGGGTCACCGTCAAAGATTGCCGGTATACACAGGGATAGGCTAAAAGTAAACCAACCCTCCGCCGAGAATTGTGCACTTTAAAACACAGTTTGTGGAGCTGTAGATCCCATCTCCCCTATCTTTCGATCGGTGTTATTGTAAGACCCCGCCTGAAATGACTATTGTCGCAGGCGGGATTTCATGTCTCTGGTTTGGCTCAGAACAAAGTCGACAAAGGCCTGGTTCGCTCTTGATAGATATCCCCCTTTTTTCCACGCCAGTGAAAGATCGAGAAAAACCGGTTCGTCAAATGGCACCGCCACCAGATCATTCTGCGTATCCTGCTCGACCACCATGCGCAAAAAAGTTGTAATACCAAAGCCTTGACGCACGATCGCCTTGGTGAGAGGAATCAGATTGGTTTCAAATGCTATCTTTGGCGACAGCCTTCGTTTTTGGCTGTAACGATCGATAAACTCGCGCAGGAAATAGCCCGTCTTGAAGACCACTAGTTCATGGCTGAAGAACTCCTCCATGCATATATTGGCCTGTGCCGCGAGCGGATGTTCTCTGGGCACACAGGCAACCATCTCTTCACGGATCAGCAGACGGGTTTCCAGATCCTCCGGGGGTGGATCCGCAACCACGACGCCAAGATCGAGTTCGCCAATCCTTATCATATCCTGCAGGCGGCGTGTGCCCTGTTCGAAAACAGAGAGACTCAACTCCGGATAACGATGCTTGAAACCCATGAGTATGGGTGGGAAATAGTAGGAGCCCAGCATGCTGGGGATCCCGATGCGCATCTCGCCCTTCGTCAATCCCCGAAGCTCGCGCATCTCCAGTTCAGCGGCCTCTGACATTTCGATGATGCGGATGGCGTGGCCCAACAACACCTCACCCTCAACCGTCGGTGTGATCTTGCGTTCGCTGCGGTGGAGCAGGGTAAGATTCAGCTCATCCTCGAGTTTGCGCATGGCGATGCTAATGGCTGGCTGAGCGATATGCAGTCGACGGGCTGCTGCGCTAAATCCGCCATACTGGCATACGGCCTGAAAATAGGTCAGTTGCTTGATATCCATATATAAATCGAATGATATCTATATAAATTATATATTTTTATTATAGCTTGATTGGGATTAGGCTCAATATATCCCAGCCGTATCCGTTTCAAGCGAACATGATTCAATCAAATACACCGAAATTCTGGTACGCCACACTGGCACTCTGTATCGGTTCGGTGATGGTTTTCAGCAATCTCTACATCACGCAGCCGTTGTTGCCGGTATTACGTGACGCTTTCGCCATAGACTCCCTTGAGGCGGCCCTGAGCCTATCCGTGGCGACCCTCTCCATGGGTGTCTGCCTGCTCTTCTTCGGGCCTCTCTCCGATGCCATAGGTCGCCGTGTGGTTATCCTGACCACGCTGTTGTTGCTTTGTCTGGTGACGGCCGCAACCGCTTTCGCCGCCGATTACACCGATCTTTTGATATTGCGCTGCATTCAAGGGGCGTTGATTGCCGGCCTGCCTGCGGCTGCGCTTGCCTATATGGGTGAGGAGTTCGATTCAAAGGCCTTGTTGCTGGCCGTTGGGATCTATATCGGTGCAAACACCCTGGGAGGCGTTGCAGGTCGATTGATCAGTGGCTTGGTTGCGGCCGAATGGGGATGGCGGAGCAGTTTTCTCTTCCTGGGCGCTTTCGATCTGGTTTGTCTGTTTTTGGTGTTTCGCCTGATGCCTGCATCACAGCGGTTTGTTCCAAGGCCGTTTCGATTCCAGCAGATGATAAGCGACCTCAAGCTGCATTTGTGCAATCCGATGATTCTGGCCGCCTGTTTCATCGGAGGGCTGAATTTCTTTATCTTCGTCAACCAGTATAGCTATATCACCTTTGTTCTGGCGGATGAGCCTTATGGTCTATCCTCTGACTGGCTGGGACTGTTTTTTCTGACCTATCTTACAGGTACCTTGGCGGCTTCAATTTCCGGTCGCCTGGTGAAAAACAGATCTCAAACCGGAGCGATGGGCGTAGGTATCGTGATTTTTATGGCCGGTACATTATTGACCCTGACGCCCAATCTGATCGTGATCATCGCCGGTTTTTTTATCAATGCCCTTGGCTTTTTCTTCACCCACTCCCTGGCAGCCGGCTGGGTTACCGGCCATGCTCAATGGGCACGCGCCAGCGCGACCTCTCTCTATTTAATGTTCTATTATGCCGGAGCCACCTTGGGGGGATTTTATCTGGAACCGTTTTGGCGCTGGGCTGAATGGGAGGGGGTGGTGATCGGCTCGTTGTTCGTGCTGAGTCTCACCTTCAGCATCTCCGTATGGTTGGGCAGACGCAAGCCGCTGTTTGGCAACAACAATTCCTCCGTCATCGAGACCATGCAGGACTGAATGCTCAATGCGGAAGTTCGGTGTAATCTAAACGCGTCTCTAAGTGATTAGTGTAACAGCCGGAAATTATTGAAAATATCCATTTTTCAGGTTTTCTCTTGAGCTGCTGAAGGATTAAAAACCCGGTGCATCGACTCATGACGTGAGCCTTTGGCTATGTGATAATTTCATCCGATCATGACAGATGGTCGGACTGGGATGTCCGGCGCATCGCTTAATTTCAACAGATGAGGATTGACCGAATGGATGAAAACCGTACAAAAGCGCTGAGTGCCGCTCTGGGGCAGATTGAAAAGCAGTTCGGCAAGGGATCTGTGATGCGGATGGGTGACACCAGTGCAGTTCGTAACATCGATGCGATCTCTACCGGTTCCCTGAGCCTGGATATTGCGCTGGGTATCGGTGGGTTGCCCAAAGGTCGTGTTGTGGAGATCTACGGACCGGAATCATCAGGCAAGACCACATTGACCCTGCAGGTGGTGGCTGAAGCGCAGAAGATGGGAGGTACCGCCGCTTTCATAGATGCAGAGCATGCGCTCGATCCACAGTATGCTGAGAAATTGGGCGTGAATGTGGATGAGTTGCTGGTGTCGCAACCCGATACCGGTGAGCAGGCCCTGGAGATTACCGATATGTTGGTGCGTTCCGGTGCAGTGGATGTGGTTGTCATCGATTCCGTGGCGGCCTTGACACCCAAGGCGGAGATCGAAGGCGATATGGGGGATTCCCATGTCGGACTGCAGGCTCGATTGATGTCGCAGGCGTTGCGGAAACTGACCGCCAATATCAAACGCACCAATTGCCTGGTGATCTTCATCAATCAGATTCGCATGAAGATCGGTGTCATGTTCGGCAATCCCGAAACGACCACTGGCGGTAATGCGCTGAAGTTCTATTCATCCGTACGCCTCGATATCCGCCGCATCGGCGCGATCAAGAAGGGCGATGAAGTGGTTGGCAATGATACCCGGGTCAAGGTGGTGAAGAACAAGGTTGCGCCTCCCTTCAAACAGGTGCAGTTTGAGATTCTCTATGGTGAGGGTATCTCCCACGAGGGCGAAATCATCGAACTGGGTGTGCAACAGGGCATTATCGATAAATCAGGTGCCTGGTATAGCTATAGTGGTGACCGCATCGGTCAGGGCAAAGAGAATGTGCGTAATTTTCTCAAGGAGAATCCCGACATTTCCGAGGCGATCGAAACCCGTATCCGAGGGGAGTTGCTGCCATCACAAGACAGCGAAGAAGAACTCGCCGAGGCTGAAGTCTGAACGGGGAGGACTATACGGAGATAGAGGCGGCGGCGGTCCGCTTGCTGACTCAGCGTGAACACTCGCTGCAGGAGCTGCGGTTTAAACTGCACTCCCGCGGTTTCGAGGAGCACGCAATCGATACGATCCTGCAACGTTTGAGTGAGTCAGGTCTGCAGAGTGATGACCGTTACACCGAAAACTTTATCGCCAGCAGGACAGCGAGAGGCAGCGGACCTGTACGCATCAGGGCAGAGTTGCACGAGCGTGGTATTGATGAGGCAGTGATTGAAACCTATCTCGAGGGATATGCCGAGCAATGGCCATCCTTGTTGCAACGGGTACACGATGCAAAATTCGGTACCGAATCCTGCACGGATCGAAAGACACTGGCCAGAAAGGCGAGATTTCTTCAACATCGGGGCTTCCCTGGCGAGCTGATCCGTCAATTCCTTTTCGATTGATTACCGGCTTGCCACAGCTGAGGGGATATCCAATATCCCCTCATCGACAGCCCGTATTGGCGGCGCATACACCGTATTCGTGGCTTTTCCACCCGCTACCGTTCCCGTGGAGGCGGTGATAGCTGGAGTATGCGCTTTTAATGTAACCTGTACGGGCTTTTTATCTCCGTTCCTGTTATCTTTCAGGGTTTATTTCCCGGTTAATTTTTTTCCTTCATGATGAAAACCAGCGCCGATATACGTAAAACTTTTCTGGACTATTTCGCCGATCGCGGACATGAGGTGGTCGCCAGCAGCCCCTTGGTACCGCAGAACGATCCTACCCTGCTTTTTACCAATGCAGGCATGGTGCAGTTCAAGGATCTGTTTCTCGGTCGGGAAGAGCGCAACTACCAAAGAGCAGCGAGTTCTCAGCGTTGTGTGCGCGCAGGAGGAAAGCACAATGATCTTGAGAATGTCGGTTATACCGCTCGCCACCATACCTTTTTCGAAATGCTGGGAAATTTCAGTTTCGGTGACTACTTCAAGCGCGACGCTATCAGCTATGCCTGGGTGTTTCTCACCGAAAGCATCGGCCTGCCGGCTGAAAAGCTGTGGGTGACCGTCTATGAAGAGGATGACGAAGCGGCAAAAATCTGGCTTGACGAGATCGGAGTCGATCCCGCCCGTTTCACCAGAATTGGTGACAAACCGGGGGGCAAACGCTATGAGAGCGACAATTTCTGGTCAATGGGGGAAACCGGACCTTGCGGCCCCTGTTCCGAGATCTTTTTCGACCATGGAGAGGGTATATGGGGTGGTCCGCCCGGCACTGCGGAAGAGGAGGGTGATCGATATATCGAGATCTGGAACCTGGTATTCATGCAATACAATCGTGATGCCGATGGCGTGTTGACACCGCTACCCAAGCCGTCCGTGGATACGGGTATGGGACTGGAGCGTCTGGCTGCCGTCATGCAGAACGTGCACAGCAATTATGAAATCGATCTGTTCGTCCATCTCATTCAGATTGCTGCTGAGTTGACCGGCTGCAGAAATCTGGAAGAGAAGTCCCTGCGGGTCATAGCAGACCATATACGCTCCTGTGCCTTCCTCATCACCGATGGTGTTTTGCCGTCCAATGAGGGTCGCGGGTATGTATTGCGGCGGATAATTCGCCGCGCCATTCGTCACGGTTACATGCTGGGGGTGAAGGACCCTTTCTTCCATAAGCTTGTAGGCGGTTTGTGTGATGAGATGGGAGAGGCCTATCCCGAGTTGCTGTCACAGCGTGGCCAGGTAGAAAAGGTGCTGCGCCTGGAGGAGGAGCGGTTTGCCCAGACCCTGGAACAGGGGATGAAGATTCTCGAAGAGGCCATTGAGGAGCTTGACGGCGAGGTTATACCCGGTGAACTCGTATTCAAGCTTTACGATACCTATGGGTTTCCCCGGGATCTGACCGCCGATATCGCACGCGAGCGCGAACTGACCATCGATCAGTCAGGTTTCGACGAGGCCATGTCGGCACAACGAGAACGGGCCCAGGCCGCGAGTCAATTTGGCGTAGTGGCGAATGTCGACCTGGGGTTGGAAGAGGAGACCCGGTTTTCCGGTTACGATCAGCTTGAGGATCAGGGCAGGGTTGTCGCACTCCTGCATGATGGCGAGTCGGTGAGTACGCTGCAGCAGGGGGAATCCGGAATGGTGTTTCTGGATAATACGCCGTTCTATGCAGAATCCGGTGGTCAGGTGGGTGATCAAGGTGTTCTCGAAGGGAATGGCCTGCTGTTCGAAGTGGAAGATATGCAAAAACAGGGCGGTGAACTCTTTGCTCACATCGGCAAACTTGAGGAAGGAACTCTCGCCATCGGCGACGAGGTGACAGCACAGGTCAATGCCTATACCCGCCAAGCCACAGCACTCAATCACTCAGCAACCCATCTGTTACACGCAGCACTGCGCCAGGAACTGGGTGAGCATGTGACTCAGAAGGGTTCGCTGGTCGATGCGGAGAGACTTCGTTTCGATTTTTCCCATTTCGAACCCATTACCCGTGAACAACTACAGACTATCGAGCAACTGGTGAATCTTCAGATACGCCACAATCATGTGGTTGCAACTCAACTCATGTCCCTGGATCAGGCAAAGGCATCCGGTGCCATGGCGCTCTTCGGCGAGAAGTATGCCGACCAGGTACGGGTGCTGAGCATGGGGGATTTTTCCACCGAGCTGTGCGGTGGAACCCATGTCAATGCGGTGGGGGATATCGGGCTTTTCAAGATTACCGCAGAGAGCGGCATTGCCGCCGGTGTGCGCCGAATCGAAGCGATAACCGGTCAACGAGCCGTTGAATGGATGGAGGCGGATGAAGAGCGGGTGCAGCGGATTGCAGAAATGATCAAATCAGGGCGCGATGAGATCGAGGATAAGTTGGAGCAGATTCTCGTTCGCAACCGCAAACTGGAGAAGGAATTGGAACGGCTGAAGGGGAAACTTGCCAGTGCTGCAGGCACTGATCTGGCAGCCGGCGCCGTTTCTGTGGGTGAGGTGAAGGTGCTAGCGGCCAACCTGGATGGTGCCGATGCCAAATCACTGCGCGAGACCATGGATCAGCTGAAAAACAAACTTGGCACCGCGGTCATACTGTTGGCTGCGACGGCCGGGGGCAAGGTTTCACTGGTGGCGGGTGTGACCAAGGATCTTACCGGGCAGATGAAGGCGGGAGATCTAGTGAGACTGGCTGCTGAAAAGGTTGATGGCAAGGGTGGTGGAAGGCCGGATATGGCGCAAGCCGGAGGCAGTAACCCCGATGCACTTCCGCAAGCCCTGGAAATTGTCGAACCCTGGGTTAGGGAGCAACTTGGCTTGGATTGAACGTCTCAGCGTTAAATTGGATTCAATATACGGTTCCGTTGTGGACCGGTTTGGTGTTTAATGTGCAGCTTTTTTAGGCGCTTGGATATTTGGGGTTTAAAACTGTCATGGCAATGATTGTGCAGAAGTATGGCGGCACCTCTGTCGGCTCGATTGAGCGAATCATGACCGTTGCGAACAAGGTCAGGGGATACAGAGATAGAGGTGACCAAGTTGTGGTGGTTGTCTCCGCAATGTCGGGCGAGACCAACCGTCTGATCTCCCTGGCCGGGGAGATCGATAATGCACCTGATCCCAGGGAGATGGATGTATTGGTCTCCACAGGCGAGCAGGTTACGATCGCACTGCTTTCCATGGCCTTGCACAAGGTTGGATGTCCTGCCCGCTCCTATACCGGTGGACAGGTGCACATTCTTACTGACAGCGCATACAGCAAGGCACGCATACGTGATATCGATGCCGCCCGTGTTCGTGCGGATCTTGAGGCGGGGCGGGTGGTTGTCGTGGCCGGCTTTCAAGGTGTCGATGAACACGGCAGTATAACCACACTTGGCCGAGGCGGATCGGATACCACCGCAGTAGCCATGGCTGCCGCCCTTAAGGCTGACGAGTGTCAGATCTATACCGATGTGGATGGTGTCTACACAACCGATCCCAGAGTTGAACCCAAGGCCAGACGGCTGGAGCGTATCACCTTCGAAGAGATGCTGGAGATGGCCAGCCTCGGTTCCAAGGTGCTGCAGATTCGCGCCGTTGAATTTGCAGGCAAATACAATGTTCCCCTACGTGTCCTGTCCAGCTTCGAAGAGGGCGAAGGCACACTGATTACCTTTGAGGAAGAGAACATGGAACAGGCGAAGATTTCCGGTATTGCATTCAATCGCGATGAGGCGAAG
This sequence comes from Candidatus Thiodiazotropha sp., assembly GCA_040791665.1. GTDB lineage: Bacteria > Pseudomonadota > Gammaproteobacteria > Chromatiales > Chromatiaceae > Thiodiazotropha. The sequence continues at coordinate 20,061 of JBFNNX010000037.1, forward strand.
CTGACCATTCTGGGCGTTCCGGATCAACCGGGCGTGGCTTATAAGATAATCGGCCCAATATCGAGCCAGAATATCGAAGTCGACATGATAATTCAGAACATCTCTCACGATACCGGCCGCACAGATTTCACCTTCACTGTGAATCGGGTCGACTTTAATCGTGCCAGGGACATTCTTCAGCAGACAGCCGATGAAATGGGTGCACGCGAAGTATTGGCCGATGACAAGATCGTCAAGATCTCCTTGGTCGGTGTCGGTATGCGTTCCCATGCGGGGATCGCCAGCAAAATGTTCGAGGCCCTCGCTGACGAAGGTATCAACATCCGTATGATATCCACATCTGAAATCAAGATTTCTGTGGTGGTTGATGAAAAATATCTCGAACTGGGTGTTCGGGCGCTGCACGAGGCATTTGAGCTGGAGAAAGAAGTACAATCCTAAAAATCGGCATATAAGAGCATTTAGGCCCTATAAACAGGTCTTTTCAGTCGTTTTTTCCCTTTTTTACCCATAGTCCAGTTGCTAAAATAAAACTGCCAGTCCCGTATTTTACGGAGGCTTGGTTGGCAATGGTGTGCTGAGATTTAATTGTTACCAAATCGAAGCCCGCCACAAATTCAAGGAACAACATGGAGACTGGACATGTTAATACTTACTCGCCGTGTTGGCGAAACCCTGATGATTGGAGATGAGGTTACGGTTACTGTATTAGGTGTTAAAGGAAATCAAGTACGTATTGGTGTCAATGCGCCGCGTGATGTGACCGTACACCGGGAAGAGATCTACGAACGCATAAAAAGAGAGCAGTCGGAAGAGTCGTCCTAGAGGCGTCTGGTCAGAACAAAACGACAAGGCTTAACCTCAAAAAACAACTTTACCATGGAAGGTAAAGTTTTTTTGTTTGTAGAAGAAGAAATCTGTACAATCTCAGCACCTTGAAGGATCAGGGGAACCAGGGTCCCAAATCTTGAGACCGCCTCAATCCTGAAAAGATGTAAAAGTCACCCATACAGGGTTTGACTGCATCCAAAATCAACTACACCCGGAGAGATGGCCGAGCGGCTGAAGGCGCTCCCCTGCTAAGGGAGTATGGGGTTAATAGCTCCATCGAGGGTTCGAATCCCTCTCTCTCCGCCATATAAAAAGGGGCCCTACAGGGCCCCTTTTTATATGGCGGATAGGGAGGATTTGATTCGAACTCTTCGTTCGACCAGACGCGAAGCGTCGCAGGACGCCGAGCGTAGCGAGAGCGCCCCGAAGGGGTGAGCCGTAGGCGAATCAATCCCTCCCATCAGCTGGCAACCAAGTTGGGAGACCCTCAGCCCCTTTTTATATGGCGGAGAGAGAGGCCTTGATTCGAACCCTTCGTTCGACCAGACGCGAAGCGTCGCAGGACGCCGAGCGTAGCGAGAGCGCCCCGAAGGGGTGAGCCGTAGGCGAATCAATCCCTCCCATCAGCTGGCAACCAAGTTGGGAGACCCTCAGCCCCTTTTTATATGGCGGAGAGAGAGGCCTTGATTCGAACCCTTCGTTCGACCAGACGCGAAGCGTCGCAGGACAATCAATCATCTACCCACAAAGGGCTACATGGCAGATCCCCGTAGGCTCAGCCTGGTGTGCATTTTCCACTGTCCTGCAGTGCCATATTTCACTTTTTGTTTAAAATTAAAGGCTTATAGTTAATTTAAAGATTCTCTTTTGCCTGATGCAGTAGTATCGATGACAACAAGATTGTGAAAACAGCCAAAATTGGTGGCCGATATGCTGAATGAAAACGGAACTCCGACTCTACTTACAACCGATGATCTAGATAGGCAGATCAGAATGGGTGCTGCGACAATCAATCATAATCGCAAACGGGTTAAAGGCAGCGTTCGGGAACTTGAGCTCTTGGCGGCAAATCTTCGTCGCGACGGTGATAGCAGCCGAGCAGATGTGGTAGATCTGGAGATCATGGCGCTTTTGGATAAGAAAATCTGCAGAAAAATTATCAAACGTAGCAGAAAAGAGCAGAAGCTGCTTCGCATGGGACCCAATTGAGATTCGGTCACAGATTTTATTAAGGTGGATTACCGGGATTGGACTAGGATATGCTTTATAAACCCTGTAAAAAATGCTGAATAGGGGTTATGGATTAAGGTAAAGATAAAAACCCTGAACCCGGGATTGGGAGCGCATGCAAAAGGTACTAAGGAGCAGACTAGGGATAGGGCGGCTAGTTCGAATAGCCGCCATTTTCATTATCTGTATTTCTACCGCAGCGCATAGTACTGATTCACTGATTCTCGGCATCCATCCTTATCGTTCCCATGATGAAATCCGAGGGATGTTCACGCCATTAGCGGAGTTTCTGAGCCAACGCATCGGGCAACCTGTCGAGGTGCGGATCGGGGAGTCCTATGAATCTCACATAAATGCAATAATTCAGGGACAGTTGGATCTTGCATATATCGGTCCTGCGCTTTTTGTTCAATTGAAGGACAAGGGTGTTGTTCCATATCTGTTGGCTAGATTGGAGATCGACGGGAAACCCACATTTACCGGAAAAATTTTTACCAGAGAGGGTAGCGACATACGTACCCTTAGAGACCTCAAGGGACGCCATTTCGCATTTGGCAGTTCATCCTCCACGATGAGCCATCTTGTACCTCGACAGGTGATATTTGAAGCGGGTATCGATGTCGAAGATTTTGCAAGTTATAATTTTTACAGTAGCCATGACAACGTTGCGCTAGCTGTTCTTGCCGGTGACGCCGATGCGGGCGCTGTAAAAGAGGCTGTGTTTGATAAATATCATCACAAAGGGATTATCGCTATCGCTACCACACCTGAGATATCGGAACATCTCTTCATTGCTCCAGCCAACACGGATCCCGATAAGGTAAGCTTACTGCGGCAGCATTTGCTCGGCCTGACCGCAGGCAGTCCTGAAACCAATCAGGTACTCTATCCTATCAAGAAAACAGCGACAGCGCTGGTTAGTGTTGAAGAGGGTGATTATCAAAAACTCAGAGATGTTATTGCCGAATTGCGAGTCAGGGGTGTGGTCAAGTGAGCAAGGATCTGCACACACCAACCTTGGTATGGGCGGTGCTAGTGACCATTATGTTTTTCCTGGTACTTACGCTGGTATCAGGGATCGCCTTAAGGAATGAACATTATCAGCATGTGCAGTTCACCGAAGAACTGGCGAAGGGTCAAATGGAGATCATTGTTTCGATTGCAGAGGCTGAGCTCCATAAAGGCAATTATGAATCTTTATCCAAAATTATCAACCGATGGGCAGCCCGGCATAAAGAGGTCGATGAGATAAAGTTGGTATCGCGAAATGGATTCATCATTGCAGGTTACGGTCCTTTTCAGCCCTCTGTACGCCGATATATTCTTGAACAGGATGTTCCATACTCATACCGTGGCCTTGCAAAACTAACATTGGCCATTAGTCTCGAAAGTGTGTACAAGCACACCATGAAACAGGGAGTAAGGTTTGCAATAGCGGTTTTTTCACTAACCGGCCTGTTTGCACTTTTAATCTATCTTTTCCTGACTCGCCGTTACAAGGCAAATCTGCTCTCTTTGATGGTTGAAGAGTTAAGGGATACTGAATCCCGAAATATGCAACTGGCTGCCTATCTGCGTGAAAACCCGAATCCTATTATCGCATTCGATCTAAACGGGAAACTAACATTCAAAAACCCGGCACTCAGAAGATTACTGGTCAAACTCAACATTGTTGATCCAATCAGCATACTGCCGGACAACCACAACGTATTCATAGAACGTCTCGCAAACGGAGAACGTCAGGTCTTCGGAGAAAAAGAGTTTGGTAAATTACATATACTCGCGCACTATCAAATGATCGATGTCGCTGATGAGGTCTACGTCTATATCCAGGATATTACGGCTCAGCGCAACGCAGAGAAGGAATTGCGTAAGGAGCGCAATCAAGCTCATACAACGTTGGCGTCGATTGGTGACAGTGTGATAACTGTCGATATGGACGGTTTGATCAGCTATTTGAATAATAAGGCAATGAAGTTGTTCGGAACGGATACCGAGCAAGCAATTGGACAGCATTTTTCTAAGTTGGTAAGACTGATGGATGATGGTGAAGAGTGGGCTATAGAAAGTCTGATAGCTCAGTGTCGTACCAGTAAACCTAATCAGGTAGTCAACCAACAGATCTCGCTGTTGGTAGAGGAGGGTGAAGAGCTGCAAGTGCAGGTGACAGCGGCTCGGATCTGCAGCCAAAACATAGAGACTGATGGTGTGGTTATTGTATTGCGTGACATTACGCGTGAATATCGTCTGCAGGAGGAACTGCACCGGCAAGCAAGTCATGACAGTCTCACCGATTTGATGAATCGCAGCGCATTCGAGACGCATTTGGAAAGCGCTTTGGAAACGGCCAGGCACCGGGGTCGCGAGCATATCCTCTGCTTCATGGATTTGGATCAATTCAAGGTGGTTAACGATACCTGTGGCCACGTTGCTGGGGATGAGCTTTTGCGTCAACTGGCACGCCTCATGCGCAAACACTTTCGAGGGAGCGATGTGCTTGCGCGTGTGGGAGGAGATGAGTTCAGTGCAATATTGATTGATTGTCCGCTAGCACAGGCCATAGAGCGAATTGACTCATTGAGGGAGGATGTTCAACAGCACCATTTTTACTGGGAAAATCAGAGCTTCAGGATAAGTCTCAGTATCGGAGTCTCTCCCATAAATATGTATAGCGAGAATATTGCCAAGTTGATGAGCGCAGCAGATGCTGCTTGCTATTCCGCAAAGGATTCAGGCCGCAACCGTATTGTCGTCTATGAAAAAGATAGCGCGTCAACCAAACGCAGGTTGGGAGAGATGCAATGGATTTCACGCATTAACAGTGCTATGGGTGAAGGACGCCTGGTTCTCTATGCTCAGCCAATTGTAAACTTACATAGTGATGACAAACTGATTGTTGCCGTAGAAATTCTTGTAAGGATGCGTGCAGTCGATGGAGAGCTGATTCCGCCTGGCGCTTTTCTGCCCGCCGCCGAAAGATATGATTTGATAGAGCGTATCGACCATTGGGTTGTTGAGGAAGTCATGCGATTGTTGGCGGATTGTAGCAGTAATTGCCCAGACTGCTTCATCAATTTATCCGGTGGCACTCTTAGCCATGGCCGAATTACGCCAATGGTCAAGAAATTATTGCAAAAGTATGAGGTTAGACCTGAAAAAATTACTTTCGAGGTCACAGAGACCGCAGCTATTCAAAACCTCTCGAGTGCGTTGAGAATGATCCGTGAACTGCGTGAACTGGGATGTCGTTTCGCATTAGACGATTTTGGCTCTGGGCTCTCCTCATTCGGATATTTAAAGAACTTACCCATTGATTACTTGAAAATCGACGGTATGTTCATAAAAGACATGAACAATGACTCGCTTGACAAGGGAATGGTAGAGGCAATAAAAACAGTTGCGGACACAATGAGGTTGACGACCATAGCTGAATTCGTTGAAAATGACGCGATTATAGAGGAATTGCGCCGGGTGGGTATAGATCTTGGTCAAGGGTATGGCATAGCTCATCCTAAGCCATTCGAGAAATTTATCTCGGAAACGGATGATAGTAACGTAATTTGGCTATCTGCCAGAACCTGATTCACAATTTTTAATTATTAAGGCTGCCTTGAAGAGATGAAGGAGAGCTGAGACAGATTTATTTAATATATATGTAACATAAATTTACTCTGCTACGTATTTAACGGGGATGCTCTCTGGTAACTAAGATATAGCGATCAAACGGGACGCGGTATTCATAGTCAGTGGATTAATCGTTGTAAACAAACAAAACACACTTGTTTGTAGGGCTGTGTAATCAACATTGCATAAGCCACGACGGATATAGGAACAGAATCGATGGATGAAGATGTCTACAGGACACCGAAATCGGATTTAACCAGCCAGCTGGAGAAAAAAGGATCTGCAGTAAAAGCTATCTTTATTGCAACTATTGTGGATGTCACAGCCACCATTTTTGTCGGAATTGTGATATCAATCGTTTACGGCGTGATACTCGCTTCCAACGGCGACTCCATTGAAATTATAACTTCGAAGCTTTCCAGCATGGAATTGACGTCCAGGGTTTCGTTGGTGGTTTTGATGTCTGGTTGCCTGATAACTATTTTCGCCGGATATTTATGTGCAAAATTGGTTAATCATTCTGAATACAAAACTGTAGCGATATTTGCGATCATTGTAATTATTTTCGGCTTGACCATGGGCTTGTCTTACTACTCGGTGAGTGAAAACCTACTGTTAAGTCTGTTGACACTATGCTCTGTCTATATCGGCGCATGGCTGTATGTCAGCAAGAAAAAACGTTTGCTCCAACGTTAAATGATAATAGTTAATTAGAGGGCCTTCAGTTATTTCTGTGTTGTGCTGCCGTCCCAAAGCGTTTGTATGGAAGGAAACAGTATCATCAATATCACCGATGGTGAGCGTCAGGTGATCAGGTTTTACGAGTTGCGTGATGTTTTCTCTATGCCGGGTCTATTGGCCAGTTAAAGATTATCATCACGATAGAGATCAATCGGATCCTGAATGGGCTCTTCTTTTGCGTGTTGGTGACGAGGTCCGAATTCTTTTTCCAGCCGTTGTTCAATGAGATTGCGAATTCGGTGAGTTATGGTGTTGTCAAGTTCATCGTGTAGTATCTGGCCAATACGATTTGTGGCTTCATCGATTGCGTTATTCACCGCCTCAGAAACGAATGCTTGGAGGTCACCCTCGAGTTGCTTGGCGATATCGTCCCGCATGGATAGAAGCTCTTCATCATACTCGGGGATGCCGCTATCCTCTATATCGGCTTCCTCATTGCCGAAGTCGATATACTCCGATTCTATTTCATCCATTGAAACCACATCTTCCAGTAGCGGAATGGCTGAATCCGGATCGCGTGACTTATCGTCTGTGTTCATCTATCTTATATCGTGCTTGTTTAGTGGATAGCCCCTGTCACGGTAGAAGCGAAAACGCTCCCGCCCGGCTGTCACAACCTGTGGTTCCTTGTCAATTATCTCTGCAACGCGCTCGAATCTGCTGAAAAAGTTGGGTACATTTCTCGCAAGATTGATCAGAACATCCTTTTCTTCACCGCTCTCCTTATCATGGCTGATAATCACAGGCGTGGTCAAAGGATCACTCTCGTTAGCCATCCCATGGGGTATGAAACTGCCCTGTCGAAATGTCCATAACAACCTATTCATATGTCTTGACTCATCTTCAGAGTCAGTATGAATAAATATCCTACGTCCCTGATGATAAATTTTCTCGCTCAGGCGGCAGGCGAGGGTAAAGCGATTTCCCATGGCACGCTCATCGAGTACATAAAAGTCGACTTGCGTCATAGTATCTCCTGCCGGCAACGGCTGAATGAGATCGATGCATTCGAATGAAAAACCATAATCAGTTTATGGGTAAATGTCACAGGCCACAACGCTTTATGAGAAACTGGGTGAGTAGTCCCACCGGCCTGCCGGTGGCACCTTTGTTTGTGCCGCTACGCCAGGCGGTGCCCGCAATGTCCAGGTGAGCCCATTTGAACTTTTTCGTGTAGCGGGAAAGGAAGCAGGCAGCTGTGATTGTGCCCGCGCCTTTGCCGCCGATATTTGCCATGTCGGCAAAATTGCTATCGAGTTGCTCCTGATAATCATCCCATAGGGGCAATTGCCAGGCCCGGTCTCCAGTGTGGTTGCCAGCGGCCAACAGTTCCTGCGCAAGGGATTCATTATTGGCCATTAATCCGGAAGTCTGGTTGCCCAGGGCCACAATGCAGGCACCGGTAAGTGTGGCAATGTCAATCACTACAGCGGGATTGAAGCGCTCGCTGTAGGTAAGGGCATCGCAGAGTATGAGGCGACCTTCGGCATCGGTATTGAGTATCTCAATGGTTTGACCTGACATGCTGGTTACGATATCGCCCGGTTTATTGGCATCTCCATCAGGAAGGTTTTCAGAAGCAGGCACGACACCAATCAGATTAATCGGCAAATCCATGGCGATGGCCGCCTTGACAGTACCAATGACCGTGGCGCCACCACACATGTCATATTTCATTTCATCCATTGCCGCTGAGGGTTTGAGGGATATACCGCCTGCATCGAAGGTTAGTCCCTTGCCAACCAGGACAACCGGTTTGGCCCCGGGTTTCCCCCCTGAATACTCCATGATGATCAGCTTCGCCGGCTGGCGACTTCCGCGGGAGACTGAGAGCAGGGCGCCCATGCCCAATTTAGCCATCTGCTTCTCATCCAGTATCCTCACTTTGAGACGACTCTCGTTCCGTCCCAGTTTTCGTGCCTGATCGGCGAGATAGCTGGGAGTGCAGATGTTGCCTGGCAGATTGGCCAGATTCTTGGTCAATTCCATGCCACCTGCGATGGCTCCTGCCTGAGCGAGTGCCTTTTGCGCTACTTTTAAGTGGCGCCGGTCGTGCAGGAAGATTGCGAATCGTTTAAGCGGGCGTTGGTTTTTTTTGACTTCACTCTTGGTTTCGTTGAATTGGTAGAGGCCGGCCTCAGCAGTGATCACTGTCTCTCTGACTGCCTGAGTGAGGGAAAAATCGTCATTTACGAGTTCACAGAGACCCCAGATTGCCTCCATTGCATGCTTTTTATTCAGGCTCTTGACTACTGAGTTGACACATTTGGCGTACTGCTTTCTGCCGAAATCGCGCTGTTTACCCAGCCCGACTAAGAGGATACGCTCTGCCTGGATGCCGGGTAGGTCGTAGAGTAACAACTGCTGCCCGCTCTCCCCATTCATATCACCGCGCTTCAGGATGCGTTGCAGAGCGCCCTTGCTGGACCTGTCCAACTGCTGCGCCAAAGGCGGGAGTTGACGCTTGGAGAAGATGCCGACTACCAGGCAGGCAGTGTTTAGCTTGGCGGGATCTCCGGTTTTAATGCTGTATTCCATGGAATGGATGGCCTCTCTGTTTTATGTTGCAGATCAATCAGTAGGATAGACAGCCGACGCAACGTTTTATATACACTATGGGTTAAAAATGTCAGGATCATGACTAGGCAACGGTTAACTCAAGTCTACCCAATCATAAGCCATTTAACACCTTGTGTGGTGTAATCTAAGTAGAATGAATAGGACATATTGAGAGCATCCCCTTATGCAGTTGTGGACATGCACTTATCGTTAAACATAAGCTTCGACCCTGATCGATTGACTCAACACTGACAGGATATGATATTTGATCACGCTGATTGACCGCTACCTGTTGAGAGACGTGCTCAAGGCGCTGTTTGCGATTCTGCTTGTACTCGTCCTGATACTGCTTGGTAATAGTTTCATCAAGTTACTGAAAGAGGTGGCATCCGGAGATCTCAATAGCAATCTGCTTTTCCAGCTACTGGGTCTGCAGATGGTAGTCTATATTCCACGCCTGATTCCACCGGCCTTTTTCTTTGCTGTGCTTTATGTGATCGGCAGAATGTACCGTGACAGCGAGGTGGTTGCCTTGGCCTCCTGTGGCGTCGGTGATCTTCGACTCTACCGCTCTCTGATTTTCGTGGTTACACCGATCGCGTTGTTGACAGGCTGGTTATCGCTCTATGTGCAACCCTGGGCGAGCCGTCTCAGTGCGGAGCTGATCAGCATGCAGCGCGGACAGGCTACCGAATTGGCCGGGATAAGTGCCGGACGCTTCAACGAATACAGTCGTGGCGATGTTGTGCTCTATGTGGAGTCGATCGCAAGCGAGAAAAGGCGAATGCGCAATGTCTTCGTGCAACAGCGCAAAGCGGGTGTGCTTAGCCTGGTAACGGCAAAGCAGGGTTATCAATATGTTGATGAGGAGTCGGGTGAACGCTACCTGGTATTGGAGAATGGGGCCAGATATGAAGGTTCGCCGGGGGAGGCGAACTACCGGATCAGCGAATTTGAGCGCTATGGTTTGCGTATCAAGGGGGCCGAAGGGGTGGTTGCGAAGATCAATCGCAAATCTCTCTCGAATGAAGCGCTATTGAGCTCCAAGTCGATCCGGGATCGAGCTGAATTCCAGGCCAGAATCGCGCAGATACTCGGATTGTTGGTATTCGCACTCCTCAGCCTGCCTCTCAGCCGATCCATGCCTCGTCAAGGTCCTTTTGGCCGATTGGTGTTGGCCTTTATCCTCTACACACTCTACCTGAGCCTGCAGGGTGTGGCGGAGAACTGGATGATCGATGGCACGACGGCGGAGTGGGTGGGGGTCTGGTGGGTACATGTGATGCTGGCGCTGATCGGGCTTTCGCTTCTGATTCCCGACTCTCACCACTATCGTCGGATGCATCGGAAATTGTTGAGGGGCGGGGCATGATAACCCTGTTTGACAGATATATCGGCCGTACAGTGTTGATTGGGATCGTCGGTGTACTGGCGTTGCTGCTGGTATTGATAGGATTCTTTGAGTTGGTCGCCGAACTGGAAGAGGTGGAGCGGGGATATACCGCATCGATGGCATACACCTATGTGCTGCTGGGAATGCCCCGATATTGCTATGAACTCTTTCCGTTGGCAACCCTGCTCGGAAGCCTGATCGGATTGGGAGTGCTGGCAGGGAATTCGGAACTACTGGCAATGCGGGCGGCAGGTATCTCGATTGCCAGGATTGTGTTATCGGTGCTGAAGACGGGGCTTTTGGTGTTGGCGATCGTAGTGATTGTTGGCGAATATCTGGCCCCCGAATCGGAACAACAGGCACAACGTATGAAAAATGAGGCCTTGTCCGGCCAGGTCAGCCTGAAGACCCGCTACGGTTTTTGGTCGCGTGACGGCAACACGTTCATCAATATCAGACAGATACTTCCGGATTCTCAGTTGGCTGACATTTCGATCTATGAGTATGGTGAGGATGCCAGTCTTCTCCGGGCGATACATGCGGATCGGGCCAGCTATCAGTCAGGTGGTTGGGTCATAGAGGATGTGAAGCAGACGGATTTCGTTGAAGCCGGTATATCGGTAACAGCGAAACCCCGTCAATCCTGGCATGCCGAGTTGGATCCATCTGCTCTCGATGTGCTGACAGTGAAGCCACACATGCTGGCCGCCTGGGATCTGTGGCGATATATCGGCTATCTGCAAAAGAACGGTCAGGCTTCGATCAATTATGAAGTGGCGTTCTGGGGCAAGCTGACAACCCCGCTGGTGACTATGGTGATGCTGTTTTTAAGTATCCCCTTCGTGTTCGGTTCTCTGCGCAGTGTTGGGGTAGGACAGCGGATCTTTGTCGGTGCCATGCTGGGTATTGTTTTCTATCTTTTGAACAGGGCTTTCTCATACATGGCGGTGGTCTATTCTCTGAATGGATTGTTTGCCGCATTCTTTCCCCTGCTGCTGTTTCTAGCCTTGGCGGTATGGATGCTGCGGCGCGTATATTGACGTAGTCGCCGGAAACCCAGCTTGGAACTCGAAGATAAGAATATGCGTGATGCAGCTGAACGCCGCTGTCTCAAGACCTTCAGTGCCAGTGCAAGGTAAGTTGGATGCCGATATAGTCTGTTGCCACAGGATCCGTATGTGCCCTGTGGGGATCCCTCCAGTTCGGTTGCGAGGATTCAATGAGATTCGGACTCTGGTAAAAGGTGCGTAACGCCAACTCACTCTCGACGCCGATGCCGAACAGACTATCCACCATGGTATTCAAGGTTCCGAGGGGATCGGTGGCAATAAGAATTGTTTTGTCCCAGGTGCTGAAGGTTGATTGCTGTTTGATCTCGCGACGGGTCTCCTCAAAATACCAACCCAGCAAGGCACCCATGGTTGGGGTAAAAATGACATCCTGTACGGAGACGGGCTCAAACAGCGCCTCGAGTCCGAACTCATAGATTGAGGAGAGGGTAAAGGAAAACCAGAAAGCCCCAGTTTCCGACAGTCCCCGCTCCCTGCCTCGGGTGTAGTAGGTCATACCCCAATAGGGATGCAGTATGTAGTTGATATACCACTCGTCAGGATCCCAGCGTGGGTGTGAAACATTGTCCCACCACTTTTCGAATGTATATTCCTCTTTTTGCTCTTCAGTCCATGCGGAAATATCTTCCGGCATGACGTATAACAATCCCACAATAAAAAATTGGTAACCGAAAAAATAGGCGGCATCGCGTCTCAAGCCGGGATAGTCGACAGGGCTGGTGTCATCGAGCTCCCGGCCAAAGCCGTAGGGCCTCTCCTGCTGCGTGAAGGGGGCTGAGGATTCCTGTAGCTCGAATATGCCGGGGTAACGTGCAGGGAACTGTTGCGGCAAGATCTCTTGTGCCGATGCCAACTCATAAAACGAGACCGGGCTTACGGGCAGCCACTCACTGGATTGCGCATGACCCATCAGCGGTAGCAGCATGAGACAACTCAGGAGCCATCTCATCGGGTTCCTTAACTGAGTGTCGATATGTTTCGTTTCTATGGTCATATGCAGATATCTGCTGCCTGGTGTGGGCAATGGCGACAGATGAGTCTGATTCTTCAACTTCGGATAGTGAGTGAGACAGGAACCGCCGGCCGCGATTATAGCGGATCGTCAATCAGGAACCACCATTTTTCGTGTGATTTATGGACTCGGTAGGATGACTATGACATTCGAGACGAGGGTGCGGATAGTATCGCAGGGCAAAAAAAATATGGATTTAGGAGGTTTAAATGATTTAAAAACAGATAGTTATTACTGCTTTATTCCATCTTCGTTGGTTTTTCTCAGGTTTTCCAGATTGTCGAGCACGCGTTGGGCACGCTGGATTTTTTCCCGTGCCCGCAAATCCAAAGGATCAAGGGTCAGCGCTGCCCGCCAGGTCGCCTTGGCACTCTCTATCTCTCCATCCCGATAGAGGCGGTCACCTGCCAGCAGTAGGTTTTCAATATATTTCTTCAGTGTTCGGTTGACGTCGGCAAGCAGTTTTTTCGCTGTCTCGTTTTTCGGCGATTCCTTCAACACGAGCTTCAGTGCACGCCTGGCCTCCTTGAGTTGCCCGCTCTCAACGAGTCGCTGGGCCTCAGTCAGGTTTTTATCGATGCGTTTTTTCCACTTCTGCTCTCGATTGACCTGCTCTTTCTTTGCAACCTCTTTTTTGTACTGAATCTGCTCCTTAAGCAGATGCTCCATGAGATTCTGATCGGCCTTGTCCTGTTTCAGTGAAAGGGCGAGAGTGAGGCAATCCTTAGATAGGGCATTGTTTCGCTTGAAATGGCGCCATGCGCACTCAGATAGCGCCTTTTGCATACTGAGCAGGGTTTCCCGGGTCTCTTGCAAAAGCGAGGCGTAATGGGGTTTATCGGGACTGGCTTGGGTCAGTTTGGTAAGTATCGGCAGCTGATTCTTCAAAGCTGAAGTATTGCTGATGAGCAATTGATCGTTCAGCTCCTCTTCCAGTGTTTTTTGTTGGTTTCTGAAACTTTCGAGCTCTTTCGAATAGGCTGTGTTCTGATTCCTGTTGGTGCTGGCACGGTCAAGTAGGCTGATTGCCTCGCCATAACGCCCCTTGGCCGCCAGCTGTCGACTCTTATCGAGTGCGTTCTCTTCAACGGGAGCGGGGGCGGCTTTTTTGCTTTCCATCAGTTGGCAGCCCGCAAGCATCGTTAACGCAAGATAGGCTACGAATAGTTTGAAAGGCTGTTTCATCTAACCTGTTTATTCAATATATGGGCCATGGTACGCATCAACCATTGACCGAATTCCCGCGACGGTGTTCCCGCAATGTAGGGTGTGACGAGATTTTTCTTGCCACGTATCTTCAGCGTGGGTTGTTTGTGTAGTTCAACCATATTGGCAACGCCTGGGAATTCCGCAGTGGCTTGGCTCATGATGATCCCGTCAGCCGGAGCCGCACCACACAGACGGGAGGCGAGATTCACCGTATCGCCCACCACAGTATATTCCAGTCGGTCGGGTATTCCGATATTACCGGCCAGCATTGTACCGCTGTTTATACCGATACGTAGCATGATCGGTTCCTTGCCGGTTTGACGACGTTTCTTGTTGATATGTCGAACCATGGCTTGAATCAGCCATGCACACCGGATCGCCTGCTGGCCATGTTCCATATCCGCTTCGGGTACACCGAACAGGATCATGGCGCTGTCGCCGATAAATTTATCCACAACACCTCGACAACGGTGAGCGGAGTTGGCGATTGCACCCAAATAGAGGTTCAGCAGTGAAGCTACGTCATCTGCCGGGAGATCCTCCGAAAGCCGAGTGAAACCCACAATGTCACAGAACATAATACTGCCCTCCATCTCCTGATTGGCCAGGCGTGGTTGTGACAGGTTTGAGAGGATTTTCTCTGCTACTACGGGGGATACATAACGGGAAAGGGCATCTTCAACCTGGCGTTTTTCCAATAGTCCCGCACTCATACGGTCAAAATGGGCATACACCTGGCCAATCTCGTCATGACGGTCTATCTCCGTCGGGCTGACCAGCAAGCCTGCCTCAGGTTGCTGTCCTGCCTGGGCAAGCAAGGTGATCGGTCTACTCAGGCGTTTGCTCAGGACATAAGAGAGTATGGCTGCAATCAGAATCAGTCCAAATGTCGCATAACCGATGATACCGATGGTGCGTTTCTGGTTGCGGTCGAGAAATTGCCGGTCCAAGGTGATCATCGCATGACCGGCGATGACATCGCGAAATTTGATGGGACTGAAAAAAGTGATTGCGGGATGTCTGATGTTCCCCTCGTCGCGCCAAGACCAGATCATCGGTAACAGCTCTTCGGAGATTGGGAGCTGGTGGGGAACATTGCCGGATGTGATCCACGGTTTTTCGCTAGGCACGATCGCCGCTCCGACCACCTTGTCGTTTTGCGTCTGGCGGCTAACAAGCCCCTGGAGATTGAACTGGTCATCTGCGAGTAAGGGTTCGCTGGCGGAGTGGGCCAGTTGTTCAACCAAAACCTCACCAAAGCCCTTGACTTCGCGCATATGAAAGCTGGTCTGTTGGGTGATGAGAAACCAGCCGAGAACGCCCATAACCATCGTTATCAGTGTACCGATGTAGATCGTCCATTTGATGGCGATGGGTACGGGTGCCTTCCTAAACAGTCGTACAAACCAGTTTATCACAATTATAGTCTTATAAATCAGTTAGATATGAGTGTTAATTTGTAATTCAAGTTAAATAACGTGTCTCTGCTTTCCGGATCTGAGTGAGCGACCGCAACCGTTGCCGGAAAGCATACACGGGACTGTTCCTGCCATTCTAGAACCTAGGTCGTGGCGATGGTATATGTGTAAACAGACCCAGGTGCAAGTAAATCGGGCCTAGGACGGATTCGCACATAGTATATTGAGATAGTCGAATGCTTTCATGAAAAAAATACCAAAAAACGGCGTCAGACAGACTGCACTGAAATCTTATGGGAGGGTCGGTGAGTAAACCGAAGATTACTCGTTTGTAACCTTGGCCGCCCTGTTGATATGTTGTAAAAGCCGGGCGGATATCTCCTCGATTGACATGGATGTGGTATCCAGGTAGGGGATCGTGTAGTGCTTGTAGAGATCTTCAGCCAGCTTTATCTCCATTTTACACTGTTCGAGAGACGAGTAGCGGCGATCTGGACGCCGTTCCTGCCGAATTCGTTGCAATTGGTGTGGATCGATGGTCAGGCCATAGAGCTTGTCACGGTAGTTACTCAAGACCCTTGGCAACAGATCATTCTCAAGGTCGTCTTCCGTGAGGGGGTAGTTCGCCGCCAGAACGCTGTGCTGCAGTCCGAGGAAGAGGCAGGTGGGGGTCTTGCCGACGCGGGATACTCCAATCAGGATCAGATCGGCGGTGGTGTAGTTCCTGGTGACTGCCCCGTCATCATTGTTCAGGGCAAAATTGACCGCATGGATGCGCTGATCGTAGGCGCGGCTGTTGTCAGTCGTGTGAAAACGGCCCAGGGCATGGGAGGAGGGGAGTTGCAGCTCCTCCTCCAGGCGGGCGGTGAATGTCTCGAAAAAGTCCATTACCGGGACATCCAGCTGTTTGAAATAGTCGCGGATTTGAGGATCCACCAGGGTTGTGAAGACAATCGGCTTCTGTTCGGACTCGATGGTTGTCTGATTGATTCGCTCAGCAACCCGCCTCGCCTTGTCGAGGGTATCAATAAAAGGCCAATGCACAGTCTCGTACGTAAAACCATCGAATTGACTCAACAGCGAGCGTCCCATGGCCTCGACAGTGATACCGGTATGGTCGGCAAGAAAGAAGATGGTACGTTTCATTCGCTAGGTTGCAGAGCCTTTTCTGTAGAGGCGATTATCCGGGTATTGCGGGTGCGGCTGGGACTAGAGTGTGAAGCAGCCTTTGGTGCGGCTGGTTAGCGGCACCCAGGCTGTTCGTCGTTCAGTCCTCCAGAGCGGCCAGGAGACGCCATGTGTCGATTACTGTATCCGGATTCAAGGATATGCTTTTGATACCTCGCCCTACCAGCCATTCTGCCAGATCGGGGTAGTCGGAGGGGCCCTGCCCGCAGATACCGACATATTTGCCGGCCTCGTTGCATGCCTGAATGGCCATATCGAGCATCCGTTTAACCGCCGGGTCTCTTTCGTCAAAGCTCTTGGCCACCAAGCCGGAATCCCGGTCCAATCCCAGCGTCAACTGGGTCATATCGTTGGAGCCGATAGAAAATCCGTCGAAATATTCCAGAAACTCCCTGGCCTGGACAGCGTTTGAAGGCAATTCGCACATCATGATCACCTTTAACCCATTTTCGCCCCGTTTCAGGCCATTCTCTTCCAACAGCTGGATGACGGCTGCTGCTTCATCAAGGGTGCGCACAAAGGGGATCATGATCTCCACATTCTCGAATCCCATCTCTTCACGCACCCGTTTCAGGGCTCGGCACTCCAGCTCGAAGCAGGGCCTGAAACTCTCTGAAATGTAGCGGGAGGCCCCGCGAAAACCGATCATCGGGTTCTCTTCTTCGGGTTCATAGAGCTTGCCACCGATCAGGTTTGCGTATTCGTTCGATTTGAAATCGGACATACGCACGATTACCGGTTTACCATTGAAGGCGGCAGCAAGCGTGGAGATGCCTTCGACCAGTTTCTCGACGTAGAAATCGACCGGGGCTGTATAACCGTCGATCTGCTTCTGTACGTCGGCTTTGATATCGCTGGGCAGATTGTCAAACTCCATCAACGCCCGGGGATGGACACCGATGGTGGTGTTGATGATGAATTCCAGGCGCGCCAGGCCGATACCGGCATTGGGAATACGGCTGAAGGTGAAGGCTCGGCTCGGATTGGCCACATTCATCATGATCTTGGTGGGCGGTTCTGGAAGGGAGGTGACATCGCCGCGACTGATCGAGAATTTCAGCAGACCTTCATAGATAAAACCGTCATCGCCCTCGGCGCAGGATACCGTGACTTCCTGGCCATCTTGCAGAGTTTCGGTGGCGTCGTTACAACCCACCACGGCTGGGATGCCAAGTTCACGGGCGATAATCGCAGCATGACAGGTTCGCCCCCCCCTGTTGGTGACGATGGCGGAGGCTCGTTTCATTACCGGTTCCCAATCAGGGTCGGTCATATCGGTGATCAGTACATCACCGGGTTCGACCCTGGCCATTTCGCTGGCATCATGAATGATTTTAGCCGCGCCGACACCGATGCGTTGACCGATGGCGCGGCCCTGGGCCAACACCTTGCCTTTCTCCTCCAGCTTGAATCGCTCTACCGTGGAGGCATCGACCCGGCTCTCCACCGTCTCCGGTCTGGCTTGCAGAATATAGAGCTGACCGTCACTGCCATCCAGGCCCCACTCGATATCCATCGGGCGCTGATAGTGTTTTTCGATCGTAATCGCCATCTGCGCCAGGCTTTCTACCTGTTCCTTTGTAAGAGAAAACCGCCGACGCTCCTGTTCCGGCACTTCGACGGTAACGACGCGCTCTTCATCCGCTTGACCATAGATCATTTTGATTGCCTTGCCGCCCAGATTGCGACGCAGGATGGCCGGACGTCCCGCTTCCACGTTACCCTTGTGGACATAGAACTCATCGGGATTCACCGAGCCCTGCACCACCGTCTCACCCAAGCCGTAGGAGCTGGTGATGAAGACGGCATCCTTGAACCCGGATTCTGTATCCAGGGTGAACATGACCCCGGACGATCCGATATCGGAACGCACCATGCGCTGAATACCGGCGGAGAGAGCGACATCTTCATGGGCAAAACCCTGATGCACCCGATAGGAGATCGCCCGATCGTTGTAAAGGGAGGCGAATACCTCCTTGATGGCGATCATCACATCATTCAATCCCTGTACATTGAGGAAGGTCTCCTGTTGGCCGGCGAATGAGGCATCCGGCAGGTCTTCGGCTGTTGCAGAGGAGCGGACAGCGACAGACGGGGGGTTGGCCGAGTCGCCTGTGAGCTGTTTATAGGCTTCGGTTACCGCGGTTTCCAGTACTTCAGGGAACGGGGATTCAATCACCCACTGGCGAATCGTCTTGCCTGCCTCGGCCAGGGCGGTTACATCCTCCACATCCAGGGCACTCAATAATGGATCAATCCGTTCCGCAAGCCGATTGTGACGCAGGAATTCACGAAATGCATGGGCTGTTGTGGCGAAGCCTCCCGGTACGCTGACACCCGCATCGGCGAGACCGCTGATCATCTCACCCAGGGATGCGTTCTTCCCTCCGACCTGATCCACATCCTGCATCTTCAGATGTTCGAACCAGATGATTTGCTCATTCACCGCTTGTCCTCTGCTGTTGGATTGATTGGATGACTCATTCATTGTTGTAACCTCTGAGGTGGTCCCCTTTACGTTGGCAGCTGTTGCCGCTGCACAAACAGCTCTTTCCGCAGCCCGTACCCTCTTCCCTGGGGGGGCCGAATTCTGGATGCAGCTTGGCGAAACGCCGCGCGATGGATTGTACGATCAACCAACCGAGCAGCAGAATAGGTATGATAGTCATGGCGATTAGATAGTCGATCATTGTTTTGTCCGCAAATTTATTGCCATGAGTTTAGAACGCCCAAGTATTGTATATTTAAAGGTTTTCTCCATTAAAGGGGTCCGCCTTGTGAGCAATGCGTTTAGCCTCCGAGTCCTGCAAAACCCATGAACGAGAGCGACAGCAGGCCACCGAGCATGAGACTGACAGCGGCCCCCTGGGTGATGCTGGGCATGGTAGAGAGCTCCAGCTTTTCCCGTAGGCCAGCCATCAGCAGAATCGCCAGTATAAAGCCTGTACCGGCGCCCAGGGCATAGATCAAGGATTGCAGGAAGTCATATTCTTTAAAGGTTTGGAACAGCGCCAGTCCAAGGATCGCACAATTGGTTGTGATCAGTGGCAGAAAGATGCCCAGTGAACGGAATAATCCGGGAGTGAATTTCTTCAGGGTCATCTCGACCAGCTGTACCGCACTGGCAATCACTGCGATGTAGGCGATCAGACGCAGAAACTCGATTTCGAATGTCACCAGGACGATATTGATCAGATAGGCGCAGACAGAACTGACCAGCATCACGAACATGGTGGCCAATCCCATGGGCAGGGCGGTGTTGAGTTTGCCTGAGACACCAAGAAACGGGCAAAGACCGAGGAACAGGGCCAGCACGAAGTTGTTTGCCAGTACCGCGTTTAGAAATATAAAGCTGAGTGATTCAGTGCCCATGGTTCATTTCATTCCGAATTGTGAATTTAAAGTTAATCACCGCGTTTCCGCCGCTGTTTCCAGCTCCGCCCGCTCTTTCCGTTGATTTAACCATTCAAACAACAGCAGCCAGGCCCCGAGCACAAGAAAACCGCCAGCCGGCAGTACCATCACCACCCAGGGTTCGAACCGGGGTCCGAACAGATCGATTCCGAACAGGCTGCCGGCGCCGAGGATCTCGCGTACCACGCCCAGACAGAGAAGAGCGAATGTGAAGCCGATGCCCATCCCAAGTCCATTTGTGACAGCCTTTAACGGTCGGTTTCTGGAAGCGTAGGCCTCCGCTCGACCGAGAATCATGCAATTCACCACAATCAGCTGAATAAAGGCGCCCAAGGCATTATAGAGGTCGAGGGATATCGCCTGGATGGTGTAATCGACGATGGTGACAAAGGTGGCGATGATGACGATATAGGTGGCGATCCGGACCTGTTTCGGTATGCTGTGACGCAGCAGCGAGATCAGGGTGCCGGAGGCGAGAAGTACAAAAGTTGTGGCGAGACCCATTGCCAAGGCGTTGATCGCCGAATTGGTGACCGCCAGAACAGGGCACATGCCGAGCAGCATGACGAACACCGGATTGTCCCTCCACAGGCCTTCAGAGAATGTCTCCCAGGTGATGGTGTTGTTGTCTTTACCCATGAACGATTCGCTTCTGTAGGGATGAGTGGAGTTGCATGACGTGTCTTTTATTCATCGCTGATCTCAGGCCGATCCACAGTGTTGTCTTCCTGCACCAGCTTATCCAGGTGGGGAACAAGATCGGGCAGCAGGCGTTTTGCCGACTGATTGATTGCCTTTCCCACTGCTTTCGATGAAATGGTGGCACCGGAGATGGCATCGATCTCCCAGGGGTTCTGCTTACTGCCTTGCTTGACCGTGACGATCTCATTTGCCAACGCCTGACCATCGCTGCTTAGCCTGGCATCCAACGCCTCGAAGTTGGCGACAAAATTGGCGTCGGTGATGATTTTATCGCCCAATCCGGGTGTCTCGGCCAATTTCAGCACTTTCATGCCGCGGATACATTCGCAGCTTGGATCGTAGCCGTACAGGATATGGATCAAATCCGCATAACCTTGTGCTGCGGCTTTTGCCGCGACTCCCTTCAAATCGCCCTCACTGTCATATCCGGCGTAGATCAGAATGCCATCGGCAGGTTTGTCTGCAGTTACCGGGTGAAGCTCCCCTTCGTTGATCACAAAATCCCTGCGTGCAACGGCCCCTGGGATGACATTGAAAACTGCCGCTTCAATGGCTCGGCGTTGATTTTCAGCGATTATCGGTTTGGTCAGCTGATAGGTGAGAACGACCAGAAATCCCGACAACATGGCAATACCCATCAACGTCCGGATCATGGGTCCGGTGGGGGTCGACGGTTGCATGACTTCTGCTTCGGGTGTACTCATTTACTTGCCTTCTGCTCGCCGAAAATACGGGGCTGGGTTATCTGATCGATCAGTGGTGTGGCCGCGTTTCCAAGTAGAATGGCGTACATCACACCTTCGGTCAGGCCACCGAAAAGGCGGATGATCACCGTGATTATGCCGATCATCAATCCATAGATAATGACTCCAAGCGGGGTGACTGGCGAGCCGACCATATCACTTGCCATAAACCATGCCCCCAGCATCAGGCCACCGGAACAGAGTACAAACAGGGGATCCGGATAACGGCCGGGATCGATGAGGAAAAAGATACCGGCTGTCAGCGTAGCGCCTAGCATCACCATCACCGGAATACGCCAGTCGAGCATTTTTCTTGCAGCCAGGTAGATCCCGCAGATCAGGATCAAGAGTGCCGAAGTCTCGCCCGCCGACCCGGCCGTGGTACCCAGCAGCATATCCATGATTTCGGTCTGAACGCCATCGAATTTTTGCAGTGCCAGTGGCGTGGCGCCGCTGAAGGCGTCAACCTTTACCTCCGCCACCCAATCGCCAAGAGCGGGAGACTGCAGGAATGGAGGGGTCAATGTGGTCGGAATAAACTGGGAGAAACGTCCTTCGAAGAAAGCCGGTGTCCAGGTGGTGATTGCCACCGGAAAGGCCGCCTGGACAAAAGCGCGGCCGATCAGCGCCGGGTTCATGGCATTCATACCGAGACCGCCGAACAGGGCCTTTCCCAAGGCGATGGCGATGAAGCCCGCCACCGCACCCATCCAAAGGGGAAAGCCTGGGGGAAGGGTCAATGCCAGCAACAGGCCGGTAATGGTTGCGGACCAGTCACCCAGGCTGTTTGGCTCGTCATTCAGACGATTGAAGAGACGTTCGCTCAACAGGCAGGTGACGGTTACCACCACGAGCAGGGCCAGGGCGCTGAGGCCGAATTGCCAGACCGTGAAGATGCAGATCGGGAGCAAGGCGTAGACTACGTTGCGCATGATCCGCACAACATCGTCTCCCGCATGGGCATGGGGCGAGGTGCGCAATTCAATGGTCGGTTTCTTACTCATGCGGCCTGCTCTCTATTGATTGCCTTTGCGATGCGGAAATATTGTACAAGCGGAATGTTTGAAGGACAGACATAGGAACAACAGCCGCACTCGAAACAATCATTGAGATGGTAGTCCAGGGCCATCTCTTCATATTTACGTTTTGCCGCCATCTGTCCAAGCATAGATGGATTGAGATGCATCGGACAGGCATTGACGCAACGCGCACAGCGGATACAGGGCCAGATTCGATGGCTCTCATCTTCAATCGAAGGCTCATTCAATACCAACAGCCCGGAGGTGCCCTTGGTGATGGGGGTATCCATGGCGGATACTGCGGGCCCCATCATCGGCCCGCCGAGAATGAATTCGGTGCGTGAACCCTCATACCCCGCCTGTTCCAGGATATGCCGTATCGGTGTCCCAAGAGGCACCATATAGTTACCCGGTTTGAGGATGCCGGGCCCGGCGACGGTGATCACCCGTTCGATAAGTCCCTGTCCCTGTGGCAGTAACATGCCAAGAAACGCCAGTGTGCCTACATTGTTGACGACGACACCGATATCGGCCGGTAATCCGCCGCTGGGCACTTCCCGGTCAAGCAGCGACTTGATCAGCATCTTTTCAGAGCCTTGCGGGTACTTGGTTTCAACCACCTCGACCCGGATCGAACTGCCTTTGGAGAGATTTGCACGCAATACCTCGGCGGCATCCATTTTGTTGTCTTCAATGCCGATGATGGCCTGACGGGTGCCGGATGCCCGCATCGCATAGCGAATACCCCGAACCAGCTCTTTGGGGTATTCCAGCATAATGCGATGGTCACAAGTTAAATAGGGCTCGCATTCACAACCATTGATGACAAGGGTATCGACCTGCTTATCCTTTGGGATCATAAGCTTCATATGCGAAGGAAAGGCTGCCCCACCGAGCCCTACCATGCCGCTGTCCTGGATAGTCTGAATGATCTCCTCCTGGTTTAGATCGCTCATCTCACGGGGATGTCCCCACAATACCTCCTGGGTTGAACCTTCATAGACGTCCATGACGATCCCATTCGATTTCGGGCCTTTGGGAGTCGGCAGCAGCTCAATATCCCGTACCCGTCCGGTGGCCGGTGCGTGCAGGGGCACGGAGAAGTTGCCGTCGGCTTTGGCAATCGGTTCACCGCGTACAACTTCCTGTCCCTTCTTGACCAGCGGGATCGCTGGTTTTCCTATATGTTGGTCCAGCGGCAGTATCAGTTGCGCGGGGAAAGCTAGACGCCGGATAGGCTTGTCCGCCGTATCCTTGTGATAGGGTGGATGGATGCCGTGGGTAAAGCTTTTCAGCCCAAACAGCAGGTTGAGAAGTCCCATATCTTTCAGACTCGGTCAGCAGGCGGATCTAATGATCCGCCTATTTATTAAGAAGCGTTTTCTGTTTACCATCATCGCTATCGTCAACGTGCTTATTGATACTTCGCCGCGCGCTTGACTAATTTATCCAAGTCTTTTTCAGATGGGTTCCAGGGTGTGCCGGGATGGATGCATCCGGCAGTGCACTTTTCGGCCGCCTTGACGATGTCCTTGAAGTGGCCAGCCTTTGGATCGACTATGACCGCTTTTTTGTCGTCGTTATAGGTGAAGATACTTGGATTGATCTCGATACACTCGTCACAAGCCGTGCATTCCGGCGTTTCGATCCATACCGGTTCGTAATCACCAATGGCGTCACCGGCACCGACAGTTGCTGCGCCATTTCCCGGTGTGCCGTTGGCCGAAATGGAACCTGCCAATGCCTCTGCATTGCCGGTGGCGGCCAGGGAGAGCAGGGTGGAACTGAGCCGGTTGGCCATATCGATCTTGGCCTGATCCACCAAGGCATTCACATCGACCTTATCGAGTTCACCGGCGATACCCTTGAGTTGACGCCAGAACTGACGGCGCTCATCACAGGAGCGGGCGATCTCTTCCGCGCAGATGATTCTCATCAGGCGATTCTTACTGTCGACTCCCCATATGTAGGGAAACATTCCGTCCCGGTCATCCTCGTCAAGATCGATAAATTCATGCATCGGCACCATATTGTCATTCCACGTTTCCGGAGGAGCCATACGGAACTGCTTGCGGAAGCGTCCCTCGGTCACGGCAAAGTCGGCAAAGGTCATCGGGACCTCCAGCTTGCACTCTTCGCCCTTCTCATCCTGATAGTTGATGCTATACATCGGCCAGTCTCTGTCCATTGCCGGATTGCCTTCCAGATCGATGCACTCTTCTATGGTTATACCCGCATCCGGATCATATTTGATCAACGGATAGGCGCGTCCCTCGACGGCCATTTTCGATTGCTGGGCAGCGATATCGTCACCGATTCCATGTTCGGGCGGACATACGGCGTAGATATTGAACAGTGCCGGCCGGCGGCTGTTGAGACCGTCGATATAGCCTTCGATCAAGTGTGTCGTGTTGTTGATCGTGCCCTGTAACACATACGTGGTGCGGTGGGCGATACCGATCAGAGAGACCTCTTTGCGGATCTCCTCCTTGCCTTTCCACGCCTTGCCATATGGGCTCATGTCGGCAACCTGGCCGATGTAGCCGGAAGTACAGGCCTGACCGCCGGTATTGGAGTAGACCTGGGTGTCGAGTACCAGAACCTTTATCGGCATACCGGAGGCGAGGGCTCTTGAGAGATTCTGGAAACCGATATCGTACATCGCACCGTCACCGCCCACTGAGACCACCGGTGGGCAAAGCAGCCATTCCTCATCAGTGAAATCATTCCAGCTGAACTGTTTGAAATACTCCCCATGTTCGGACGGGTTGTATTTACCGGTCAACTCCAGTTCAGCCTTACGGATCGCTGCGAAACCGTCGGCCATCTTGCGCATATGCCCCTCGAACAATCCCATCGCAACCGATGGACTGTCCTGAAAAAGGTGGCTGGCCCAGGGGAATGGGTAAGGGTTATAGGGGTAGGTCGATCCCCATACTGAGGTGCACCCTGTCGCATTGATTATGCCCATTTCAGCACGGCCGTTCTTGGTGACACCCTCTAGATATTGCCATTTCAACTCGCGCAGCTGATCCAGCAACTGTGTCGCCCACTGCAGCCATTCGCGATCGATAACAGTCTTCTCATGGCCACTGTCGAGATTGTCGCTCAGGTTGGAAAGGGTGAGATCACCCTCAGTATTACTTGAGACGGCCTCAGCGATCGCACTCGAATCGCTTAGATCAACACCTGATGCGAGTTTCAGACGCACGTGTTGTTCCAGATCCGCGATCAACCTGTCGATCTTCTCCAGATGCTGTTTAACCCTGGGCTGCATCAAGGCGGTCACGGTACTGGTGAACAGGTGGATGATGGTCTTTTCACCACAACCGAGGCAGGCGCCGTCACCGCAGGACATGGAGTTGTAGTTGGCCTTGTCCATCAGCAGGGTGTGCAGAGCGCCAATCTTCTCGTCCAGGTCGTCGATGCGGTTGAAAGAGGGATGGCTGGTCGGCAGATCGAGCCAGATATCCCAGTCGTCACGCATACGCTGTATGGCCGCTTCATCCTGGTGGGTGGCGACCAGGGCGTCGTCCTCACAGATCTCGACACACTCCATGCACCCTTTACAGGTATAGGGATTGACTGTAATGGAGAAGAGTCCACCGCTGTTTTTGTTCCTCTTCTCCATGGTGTTCCAATACGGTTTGGTCACGGAGAAATCGAATTCGCCCAGTGCCTGCAGGAACAGTGCGAACTCCTCTTCCAGATTGGGCCGGGACTCCTCATCGACCTCGGCAGCCGCGATGGATTCAAGAACGGCCTGATCCAGGCACTGCCTGACATTGGCAGCTTCACCGCCTTCGTTCAGGAGCTCACGAAGACGTTTCTCCACGTTGCGGCTTTCACGCCTGAGGTATTGGGTTGGGCGGCCTGTTGTCTCGATTCGGTTGATAGCGGTGTTGAAGATATCGCTCAGGGTGTTGACCAGACCCGGGATCGCGCTGTCGGGACAGACCACGTAGCAGTCGCCACAGGCAGTGCAGTTTTCCGCGACCCACTTGGGATAGTCGAAACGGATCTGGGTCATATCGCGAAAGACGCCGGTAGCGGCCGGGATCAATGACAACGCCTGATAGGGGTCCGCAAGGTTTTCATTGCCTTTGCCGGTTGCATAGAAGCTGCCGGTCTGCTCCCAGAAACGATGTACATCGGAGATGCCGCCATCCGCCTGAGGAAGCTGCTTGAGCATGACCGGCAATCCAAGCTCTTTCTTGACAGGCATCTGTGCGGCTGAGTCGACAACCTTGTTGGTGATTTCGTGGATTTCATCGAAACCGCGCCTTACCACACGCAGATTATCCTCCACTACCCGGCGGCCTTTGCTGCCGAACTTATGTTGCAGTTGGTCTTCGATGGCTGAGAACAGCTTCTTCTCATCCAGGCCCGCCATTTCCATCAATGGTGAGCCGGCAAAGAATGCGCCCTGGAAGGCATTTCCCTGCATACGCAGCTGCAGATCCGCATCGGTTGCCTCTTCACGGGCGATCTTGAAACCATCCACATAGAAGACATGAATCTCATTGTCGATGATCTGCTGCTGCATCCAACGGGGGAAGGTCTGCCAGACTTCGTCGGCACTCCCCAGATTGGACTGGATGATCAGGGTGCCACCCTTCTTCAGGCCGGCGAGGGGATTGGAGTGGCCGAAAACATTCGGATCGGGACTCAGCACCACATCCACATAGTGGTATTCGCAGTTTAGGGGGATCGGTGTCGGCGCCGCAGACAGGTAGTAGGTGGTTGGTTGTCCTTTTTTCTCCGAGCCGTATTTCGGATTGGCCTTGATCTCATAACCCAGCAGATCGTACAGGGTCATAACCAGATTTTTACCGGTGGTGATTGCGCCCCAGCCACCGACTGAGTGCATACGCACCGTAATCGATCCCTCCGGCATCAGATTGGGATTCTCGGAACCGCGAAGGGCCATTTTGCCGATGTCCGGATAGGCTTCCAGCAATCGCTCGATATGGATCTCCTGTTTGGGATTGTCAGCGTCGCGGATGAAATCGATACCCAGATAGAAGAATTTGCGATGCCCGCCATCAGGCAGCATGTTTTCGACCGCGCCGATCAGGGCCTCGGGCTGCAGGTCTCTCGATCCGAGACCATAGGCGCCGGAGTAGAGGCGTGGCGCATCGCTGAAACTGGAATAGCTGTCGTAGCTGGGGTAGGGCAGTTGCTGTTTGCCCGCAGCGGCCTGCCCGTTTTCGATACATTTGGAAATCACCGAACGGACTTCACGCATCAACGGTAGGTCTTCCGCCAGCGGCTGGTCGGTGCGTTCGAGCACACAGACACCCTTTTTGCCCTTCAGCAAAGAACCTAGCAGGTCACCGGGGAAGGGGCGGAACATGGTGATGTCGACGACACCCACCTTCAGCTTGCGGGTCTTCTGCAGATAGTCGGCAACCCCATGGGCCTGCACGATCATCGATCCCATGCCGACGATGACATAGTCGGCCTTGTCGGTGTTGTAACAGCCGATGCGCTGGTAGCGACGACCGGTGAGCTGGTAGTACTCCTCCATCACCTGGTCAGCTATCTGCGGAATATGTTGGAAAAAGTAGGGACGCTGAGCTGCGGTGGTCTGCATATAGGCGTCCTGATTCTGCACGGAACCGGAGAGCATCGGATTGTCCACATCCCAGACCATGGGCACCCGGCGTCGGGTTTCACCGTAAAGCAGTTTTTGCGCCGGCGTTGGACACTCTATTTCATCGTCGGGACATCCCAGGAATTCGTTGATCAGCTCCCGCTCCGGCACCATCAGGGGTTCAATCAGGTGGGTGGTGAGAAAGCCATCCTGGGCAACCGCCGCAGGGGTCAGTGAGAGTTCGGCAATCTTGCGTCCGATCAGGTTGAGATCAGCCGCGCCCTGGGCATTATTGGCGAATACCTGAAAAAAACCGGTATCGTCGATACAGTGAAAATCGTCATGGCCGCAGTGCACATTCAACGAGGCCTTGGTGATGGCGCGACAACCGATGTTCAATACATAAGGCAGACGTTTTCCCACCGCGGCGTAGAGGGATTCGTGCATAAATGCAATGCCCTGGGCAGACGAGAAGTTGGTTGCGCGCAGGCCGGTCATGGACATGCCGGCGGTTACGGCAGCCGCAGCGTGTTCAGATTCCGGTTCAATGAAGATCAATGAGCGGTCGGAGATATTGACATGACCTTTGGCCGTCTCTTCTGCCCAATACTCACCCATCTGGGTGGAGGGTGTGATCGGGTATGCGCCCGCTGCGTCCGAAGCCTCCCGCTCACACATGATCACCGCGCCATTGCCGTCCATCGCCATGCGGATGCCGGGATACTTGAAGGTCTTCTCGTCTTTTTTACCAAACATTGAACACATCTCTTGTCTAGTTAAGGATTATTAATCTCAGCTTTTAGCACTTGGTGTGAGTACTCTGCGCTGAAATCGATACAACAGCCTTCACTCAAAGGGGAAGGGCTTCACTTCTCACGATACGCTTGGCGTGGATACCTTTGACCGGTCCTTTGTCATCGTCGAGCCATACAATAGCCCCCGTTGGACACCTCTCTGTGGCCACCGGTGAGGCGAGACTGTTGTTACTGTAATCGACCACTGCCAGGTAGTTTTGAATCGTAATCAGTCCCTCCGGGGAATCCTTCACACAACGTTCACAGGCCGTGCAGGCAACCTCGCATTCGTTCTCGGCGGTATCGCCATGCTCCAGATTTTTACAGGCCACCCAGAGTCTGCGATCCACGGGTTGAACGGAGAAGAGACCCTTAGGGCAGATCTCCACGCAATCCTCGCAGGCCGTGCACTTTTCCGCGTCTACCACCGGCAGACCGTGGCTATCCATGGTGATGGCGTCGAAATCACACACATCGGCGCAATCGGCCAGGCCGATACAGCCCCAGGTACAGCTCTTGGGGCCGCCGGAGACGACCGATGCCGCGCGACAACTCTCGAGTCCATTGTAATGGGCGCGCATGCGCGCCACGTGCGATCCGCCTGCACAGGCGAGGCGTGCCACCCGCTTAACCACATCGCCACTCTCCACACCCAGATAGTCCGCTATCTCATCGATCGCTTCGCTGCTGCTGACCGTGCACTGAGCAGGAGTGACTTCACCCGATATCAGGGCCTCCGCAAACGGACGACACCCGGCATTGCCGCAGGCGCCACAATTGGTGGCGGGCAACATACTTTCGATCTCGTCAATCCGCGGGTCTTCAAAGACCCAGAGTTTTTTATTGGCAAAGGCCAGCATGGATGAGAGCAACAGACCAAGCACTCCCATGAATAGGATTGCGGTTGTAACGTTGAGTGCGATGTCAGTATCCATAGCCTTTACTCAAATGTCATAGAAAGGTAAGCCAAGAGAAACCTCAAATAGTGTAGTGTTGGCTTTAGTATTGGTCCATGGAATGGCTTCAATAGATAGTATTAGTTTTTTTAAATGTCACTCAGCATTTAAAACATCAATATTAACTATTTAAATTCGAGTAATTGTCTATTGCTGCTCCTTAGTCAACTCTATATCTAAAGACTTGAATTTCAACCATGTTGGCTTATCCGGGAATGTTTCCAACCTTGTCTCAAAACATGGGTCACTACAAGTAAAAAATCCGATTTCCTAATTACAGGTATCTGATGTGTGCCAGTAGTTTATATAGCGGCTTAACTTGATAAAAGCTTATTGGTAATTTCAACTGATCGAATAGACGGGCAGCTAGAGAAGGTCCTTGTAACAAGCGTTAGATCAGTATCAGAATGGCCACAGGCTCCAGCCCCGTTCCAGTCTCTCTCTGCATGCGGCGATTTGAGAGCGGTAGCGTTTGGCGTTGCTTTCCACTTTACGGGCCACCTTCAGCAACCAGGGTTTTTTGTTGTAAGTGGCGCGTTTGTAGCCGCCATGGCCCTCGTGGTAGGCGAGATACTGCCGGTAGGTGTCCCACTTCGAGATACCCAGTTTGCGATGTGAGACACTCCCGTACCAGCCGATAAAGTCGACCGCATCATCGTAATCATCCCGGTCAGCCCAACTGTTTCCCGTTTCCCGCTTGTACCACTTCCAGGTAGTATCCTGAACCTGGGCATAGCCGTAGGCGGACGATTTGCGAAACCACGGAATGAACCAGAACAGCTTCTCTCTTGGGGGTTTGGCATCGTGTTCGAAGCGCGACTCCTGGTGAATGATGGCCAATTGCACATGGATCGGCACCCCCCACTTTTCGAAGGCCTCCTCGGATGCCTCATACCAATCGTCTTTCTCCTCGAAAATATCGCAGGCGTCGGCCATATTGCGTGGCGGCGAGCTGGAGCAGCCGTAAATGGCTGTCAGGCAGAGCAGTAAGGCGGCTCGCATCAGGGCGAGACCCGAAGGTCTGGATTCATGTAAGGTCGGTTCGAAACGGATTCCACGCGGATTCTGCATTTATGGTTTATTCCAACAGTTTAATCTATGGGTTAATAAATCATCAGGCCGCGACCTGAAGCCCGAAATAAGTATAATAGCGCCGGTTTTGACACTTAGCCGGGGCGATTGATTCAACCCGAGGTTGGTCCCGCACTTGGCGTATCAAAAAAATCAAAAGGAATAAAATAGGAGCGATCAATGAAACTTATTCTGTTGGGTGCACCCGGTGCAGGTAAAGGGACTGTGGCCAAACTGCTGACTCAGCTGGACGGCTCGGTGCAAATCTCCACCGGCGATATTCTGCGGGGAGCCGTTCAGGCCGGCAGTGAGTTGGGCAAGCAGGCGGAGGCCTACATGAAGGCTGGCGATCTGGTGCCTGACGAGCTGATCATGGGGATCATGGAGCAACGTCTTCAGGAACCGGATTGTGAAAAGGGTTTTCTCCTGGACGGGTTTCCCCGCACAATCCCTCAGGCCGAGGCTCTCAAGGAGTTGCTGAAGAAAATCGGCGTAGAACTCGATTTTGCGGTGGAGATCGATGTGCCCCGTGAGGTGATCCTCGATCGCCTTACCACCCGCCGTACATGCGTCGACTGCGGAGCTATCTATAACGTCAAGAGTATGCCCACCAAGGTCGAGGGCGTATGCGACAAATGTGGCGGGAGTGTTGTGCAGCGTGATGACGAGACCGAGGAGGCGATCTCCAACCGACTCGACGTCTATAATGAGAAGACCGCGCCGCTTGTCGATTTCTATAAAAACGAAAATATGCTGCTGACCGTTAGCGCCACTTCAAGTGAGGTGGTCGTCAATGCAATCCGGGAGAGACTCGACGGCTAATCCCGTCTATCGCAAATTTCTTCTGCGAAAGGCGATTAACCCGCTCCAATGAGCGGGTTTTGTCTTTTTCCAGTCAGGGCAGGCATTAAAGCCCTTTTTTGCGCCGCTCAGTGACCTGCTCGCCGGCTATGCCCCAATTATCGGTATCGACCTCCTCGATGATTACAAAGGTGGTAGCCGGGTTTTTTCCCAGTATGTCCGCCAATAGCCTGGTTGTGCCGGCAATGAGCTGTTGTTTCTGCTCCTTGGTGACCTCTTCCCTTGTGATCTTGATATTGACATACGGCACGTGAATTCCTCCTTCAATATACAGGTGATAGGTACAGATTAGATTATATCGTTGTCTTTCAATCGAAGATTTAATGTTGCAGCTTTGCGTTGTTCACCCGAATCCAAGAAACAGAATCCATCCGGTTATTTTATTTAAAATTTGTTAGAATCCGGTCGCTAGTTACGGGTAGGTTGGAAAACTATTTGTATTGTAAGGGTCTGGATAGGCAGATTTCAGCAAAATACCCGGTTGAAGGACAGAAACAGCGCAGTCATGATCAAGCTTTTTGGCATCTACATCTCTAAGGCAGTCGTCCTGCTTGGTGTCATAGAGATCCTTATCTTTTTTTCATCGATGTTTGGTGCGATATATCTGCGTCACAAATTCGGCACCAGTCCTATTCCCGTCGATACTGAGACCCTGAATAATCTGCCGACCATCTTCGCCGTGATCATGTTTTCGTCCATGACGGCATTGGGCCTTTACCAAAAGGGCTCAATGGCCTCCTCATCGGGGTTCCTGCTAAGGCTTATACTCGGGTTTCTGGTCGGTGGTTTGGTAATGTCTTTTTTCTTCTATACCCTGCACCTGTTCCCAGTTTCCGAGCGCTCTCTGCTCACACACGGTTTTACCATATCGATACTGGGTATTCTCGTTGCCAGGACTCTGTTTGTCAGGGTTGCCTCGGACAAGACGTTGAAACGTCGCGTGTTGGTATTGGGTGTCGGGATAAACGCGGACCGTATCGAAGAGTCGGTCAAGGCCAAGGATACCGTGGGCATTGTCGTTGTCGGATATGTCAATCTGGGTGACCGAATCGAGTTGATCGATGAGGAGCGACAGGTTGTAAAGGACCAGACACTGCTCGAGATTTCAAATCGTCTGGCGGTTGACGAGATCGTGGTGGCTGTCGATGACAGGCGCAAGAAACTGCCGAACCATGAACTTCTGGAGTGCAAGATTAAAGGGATTCAGATACTCGATCTGCTGACTTTTTTTGAGAAGGAACTTTCGATCATCAATATCGATCTGCTCTATCCAAGCTGGATGCTATATACCGATGGATATCGTCAAAGGGCCTTAAACCGGACCATAAAGAAAACTTTCGATATGACAGTGGGTATCGTGATTTTCATTGTGTCTGCGCCAATAATGGTCCTGGTTGCGCTTGCCAGCTTGATTGAGTCGGGTGGCAGGGATCCTATCCTCTATAGCCAGGTGCGAGTAGGCAAGAATGGAAAACTGTTCAAGGTTTATAAATTCCGCAGTATGCGTACCGATGCGGAGGCTGACGGTGTCGCAAGGTGGGCAAGTAAGAACGACTCCCGCATTACTAGACTGGGTGGTTTTCTCAGAAAGACCCGCCTCGACGAATTGCCGCAGATTTTCAATATTTTGAATGGGGATATGAGCTTGGTAGGTCCTCGCCCGGAACGGCCGGAGTTTGTACTCCAGCTATCGAATGACATCCCATACTATTTACAGCGCCACTGGGTCAAGCCGGGATTGACAGGTTGGGCACAGTTGCTCTACCCATACGGCGCATCCGAAGAGGATGCCAAGCGGAAGCTGGAGTATGACCTCTACTATGTGAAGAATGCCAGCACGATGCTCGATTTCATTATTCTGTTACAGACCATCGAAGTGGTGCTGCTCGGTAAGGGCGCGCAATAACATTATGCCATATTGGCAAGTTTCATCGCTTCTTCCTGAATCGAGACAGGACGCTCAAAGCGCAGCTTCTGAGAGTAGGGATAGACATCCGCCTGTATCCCTGCGGCAAGATTCTGTTGAGCCATCTGCCAATAGCGATAGTCGAAAAGCTCCGGATGCAGATCCATCAGTAACTTGCGGGTTTTGACATCCGTGGTCAAGAAGGTAATGAACTCTTCCGGAAAGACATCGTTGGGGTTGATGCTATACCAGGGTTCATCTCGGTAGAGATCCAGGGAACTTCGGGGAGGGGGGATCTTGCGAAAATTGACCTCACTGAGATAACAGATCTCGTCGTAATCGTAGAAAACGACCTTACCCTGACAATTGACACCAAAGTTCTTGAACAACAGGTCGCCGGGAAAGATATTCACGCCCATCAACTGTTTTAGCGCCAGTCCCCAATCATCAAGTATCTCTTTGCTCTGAGTCTCATCCGCATTTTGCAGAAAGAGATTGAGAGGCACCATCCGGCGTTCGATGTAGAGGTGCCTGATGACCAGCATGTCGCCATCGTATTCCAGTTGCGAGTCCACTGTCTCCTGCAGTTCCTTCAGCAATTTAGGTTCTATGCGATCGAGAGGCAGGGCGACATCCATGAAATCAAGCGTATCCGCCATGCGGCCAATACGATCGTGTTTCTTGACCTGTAGGTAACGTTCTTTTACCAGCTTGTGGGTGACCTCTTTTTGCGGTGGAAAACGGTCTCGAATCACTTTGAAGACATAGGGAAAAGAGGGGAGCGTAAATACCTGCATGACCAATCCTGGAGTTCCGGCCGCGGTAACGAATAGATCATTACTTTCGGCAAGGTGGTTCAGCAGATCTCTATAGAACTCGTTCTTGGCCTGTTTGTGAAAACCGATACTGTTATAGAGTTCGGCAAGGGTTTTGTAGGGCATGATGCTCTGCAGAAACTCCACCGTTGCCGTCGGCACCGGTGTCTTCGCCATGAAGTAGGCCCGCGCGAAGCTGAACACAGCCTCTACGTGGCGGCCCCGAATGAGCAGGGTGTCCACATACAGAGCACTGCTTTCATTATTGATCAGCGGCAGGATGAAGGGGCGAACCTTATTGTCATATACCATGCGCCCGATGATGTAAGCCGCCTTGTTTCGATAAAACGGTGATTCCAACAGATCGAAGCGTAAATCTGCCGGGAGCTCATCGAAACCGGCCTGCTCGAGCAGGGATTGGGCCACCCGCTCGCAGTCCCGCTTAATATCTTCGTAAGGGAGTGAAAAATAGAAGGCAGAGAGAATATCCCAGATCGTTCCAGTCAATCCCCCATCAGCGACGTGGAAAGACATATAGACGCGATAACGTGCCGACAACTGACCCCGATCGACCTGGGATTCAATGAAGATCTTGTCGTTGTCGTAATACTTGCGGTCGAACAAGCGACAGAAGACTGAATTGTAAAAAGTCTCCGCAAGCTCCGGCCTGCTATGGGTCTTCAGCATGCCGGCGTAGGATTGCTTGACCTGCTGCCATAATTTCTCGTCCAGATCGTTGATAGCGAAGTTTACATGCAGTCGCTCTATCGCCTCCTGCACACGCAGATCATAAAAGCTGATGCGTTTTGCAGAGGCCTCCCGTACCGCCTCCCAGTCCGCATGTTCGAAGCGCTGGCGGGCGGCACTGCTGATCTCCTGGAAAAAGGAGAAGTGTCGCTCGAACCCGGTAAGGATCGACTGTGCAATCTGGCGTGGATGGATTTGCATCATTTTGGTGCGTTTCTTCGTTGCATGGCCATAAACTTGAGATATTTACTAAGGTTTAGCTGATTTTTTTGCACCGCACTATTTTTTTTATCAAAGCTAACTATTGATATTTTTTTGAAAATAATCTTGACCTTTTCACTATGCTTTAACGCAGTGCACAAAAAATCGTGGACCTCAAGATTAGGGACACGATCAAAAGACAACTAATTCCATGCCCGCTCAAGGTGCGTGGCAAGAGTGAAACGAGGAGAGCAAAGATTATGTCCAGCACGCCAACGGGTCTCAGGCGACAGCCACATGAGGTAAGAGTAACCGGCCCCATGGGCCCGGGTTTCGAAACTGTCCTCACAGCGGAAGCCCTGCATTTCGTGGCTGAGCTTGAACGCCATTTCGGCAGCAGGCGGCGTGAGTTGCTGAAGCTCCGGGAAGCGAGGCAAGTGCGCCTGAATCGTGGTGAGCTACCCGATTTTCTTGAGCAAACCAGCGGCATCCGGCAATCGGAGTGGAAGGTTCGGCCGGCGCCGGCGGATCTGCAGGACCGGCGCGTGGAGATTACCGGCCCGGTTGATCGCAAGATGCTGATAAATGCGTTGAACTCAGGCGCCAAATGTTTCATGGCGGATTTGGAAGACGCACACTCGCCGACCTGGGAAGCTACGGTTGAGGGTCAGATCAACCTCAGGGAAGCGGTCAATCGGACTTTGTCCTATACCAGTCCGGAAGGCAAAGCCTATGCCCTCAAAGATGAGTTGGCGACGCTGATCGTTCGTCCCAGGGGATGGCACCTGGAAGAGAAACATGTACTGGTGGACGGGCGTCGCCTCTCCGCTGCTTTGTTCGATTTCGGTCTCTATCTGTTTCATAACGCGAAAACCCTGCTCGATCGGGGTACCGGTCCCTATCTCTATCTGCCAAAGATGGAGAGCCATCTGGAGGCCCAACTGTGGCGGGACATCTTTGCCTGGTCCGAAAACCAATTACATCTGGAGCTCGGGACGATCCGCTGTACGGTGTTGATCGAAACCATCACTGCAGTTTTCGAGATGGATGAAATCCTCTACGAGCTGCGTGACTATATCTGCGGTCTCAACTGCGGACGTTGGGACTACATTTTCAGCTTCATCAAGCGTTTTCACGCTCATCCCGAATGTGTGCTGCCTGATCGCAGCCAAGTCACCATGTCCGTTCCCTTTCTGCGCGCCTATTCAAGGCTGCTGATCAATACCTGCCACCGCCGCGGCGCCCATGCCATGGGAGGTATGGCGGCACAGATCCCGATCCGTGACGATGCGGAAGCGGATGCCGAAGCCAAACAGAAGGTTCGCCAGGATAAGGAACGGGAAGCAGGTGACGGTCACGATGGCACATGGGTCGCCCATCCCGGGCTGGTGCCGATAGCAATGGAAGTTTTCGATAAACATATGCCTGGACCCAATCAGCTGGACCATACGGATGATGGATTGGTTATCGCCAACAGCGACCTGTTACAGGTGCCTGAAGGTGAAATAACCGAAGCGGGACTGCGTAACAATATCAGCGCTGCGCTGCGCTATATGGCCGCCTGGCTGGGTGGGCGCGGTGCCGTGCCGATTCATCATCTGATGGAGGATGCGGCAACCGCAGAGATTGCCCGGTCGCAGATCTGGCAATGGATCCGCTACCCCAAAGGGGTGCTCAATGATGGCCGAGATGTCACCTATCAGCTTTTCGACCATGCAGTCAGCGATGAGCTGGAGCTGATTCGGAAAGAGGCTGGTGAACTGGCTTATGAGACTGGCCGATACGAACTGGCGGCAACCCTGTTGAGACAAATCGTCGCGGCTGATGAATTTGAGGAGTTTCTAACCCTACCTGCCTATGAGCAACTCGACTGAGTTGGGGCGAGAGCAAAAACTAAACCAAACATACCACTGGAGAAACGACAGATGACACGTAGAGAACAGATCGAAGCCTTGCAGAAGGATTGGGCGGAAAATCCCCGCTGGACCGATGTGAAACGCGGTTACAGTGCAGAAGACGTAGTACGTCTTCGCGGCTCGGTACAACCTGAATACACCTATGCCAAGAATGGTGCCGAAAAGCTCTGGAAACTGGTTCATGGCGATGCCAAGAAGGGATATGTGAACTGCATGGGCGCGATCACCGGCGGACAGGCGATGCAGCAGGCCAAGGCCGGTATCGAGGCGATCTATCTCTCCGGTTGGCAGGTGGCGGCGGACGGCAATACCTCCGAAACCATGTATCCGGACCAGTCACTCTACGCCTACGATTCGGTACCCACCATGGTGCGTCGTATCAATAGTGCCTTCAAACGTGCCGATGAGATTCAGTGGTCAAGGGATATCGGATCGGAGGACGAAGGATATATCGACTACTTCCTGCCAATCGTTGCCGATGCCGAAGCCGGCTTCGGCGGTGTGCTCAACGCCTTTGAATTAATGAAGAATATGATTGCCGCAGGTGCAGCCGGTGTGCATTTCGAAGATCAACTCGCGGCGGTTAAAAAGTGTGGTCACATGGGTGGCAAGGTATTGGTGCCGACCCAGGAAGCGATACAAAAGCTGATCGCCGCGCGTCTGGCGGCCGATGTCATGGGTGTGCCCACCCTGGTGCTGGCGCGTACCGATTCCGAGGCAGCCAACCTGTTGACCTCCGATGTGGATGCCAATGACCAGCCATTCCTCACCGGTGAACGGACCGACGAGGGATTCTATCGAGTCAAAAACGGTCTTGAACAGGCCATTTCTCGCGGTGTGGCCTATGCCCCCTATGCGGATCTGGTGTGGTGTGAGACAGGCACGCCCGACCTCGGTTTTGCCCGTGAATTCGCGCAGGCTGTATTGGCGGAAAATCCCAACAAACTGCTGGCATACAACTGCTCGCCATCGTTCAACTGGAAAAAGAATCTGGACGACAAGACCATCGCCAAGTTCCAGGATGAACTGTCAGATATGGGTTACAAATATCAATTCATCACCTTGGCCGGTATCCACAACATGTGGTTCAACATGTTCGATCTTGCCTATGAATATGCCCGCGGTGAGGGTATGAAACATTATGTTGAGAAGGTTCAGCAACCCGAATTCGAGGCACGTGAAAAAGGTTATACCTTCGTCTCACACCAACAAGAGGTAGGGGCCGGATATTTTGACGATGTAACCACGGTTATCCAGGGTGGTGCGTCGTCAGTTACCGCATTGACAGGATCCACGGAAGAGGAGCAGTTCGACAGCGCGGCCGGTATGTAGAGCCACTTTTCACACGCAGCTGATTTCGCATCAGTGCTCATACCCCTCCGAGGCTGTGCTGCTGCGTGTGTATTACCGTTTTTTCTGCCCTTCGGCCGCGCCACTGGCGCGGCTTTTTTTTATTAACGTAAATTGGTTAGGGCCTGTTAACAGGTACTAGTAGATTGGCCGCAAATGAACGCTAATTACCGCAAACAGTCGCGAATTGGATATGTCATTATATGTGGGATGAATGGTTTCTGACCCTTTTGTAAGGTTGAATTGAGATCTTATCGTTGTGCATGACGTGGCTGTAAGCGTGAGTATTTCGTGAGTCGTTTTCATTACGCAAACTGAACAAACCTTTCGCGTGAATTCGCGGTGATTGGCGTTCATTTGCGGCCTGTATTGTTTTCAGATTTTCCATGATAAGGGTAATACTGACTAAACGAAGCGTGAGGAGAGTAACATGAACCAGGCAGCAGGTGGTTTGAAGACGGCCGATCTCTACGATGTCCATGAAGAGAACCTGCAGATCTGTAATCCAGGTTTGCGTCACTACGGAGGAGATGAAGCGTTCCATGGTCCCATAGCGACACTGAAGTGTTTTGAAGACAATTCGTTGGTGCGTGAACAATTGGATCAACCGGGGCAGGGTAGGGTGCTCGTGGTCGATGGTGGCGGGTCTCTGCGTTGCGCCCTGCTGGGTGACATCTTAGCCAAGAAGGCGGTCGACAACGGTTGGGCCGGAGTCCTGGTGAATGGATGTATTCGCGATTCCGCTGAGATCGGCGAGATGTCTCTCGGGGTGATGGCGCTGGCCACGAATCCACGCAAAAGCATTAAGAAAGGGATGGGGGAAACGGCTCTGGAAGTCAACTTCAGCGGCGTCACTTTCAGACCCGGAGAGTGGCTCTATGCCGATGAAGACGGCATCGTGGTGCTTGCGCATCCCGCGGTTTGAATGTTGACTGTTGTGTTTGGCTGGGGATGTTTTTCTGTCCGGCCGTGG
Organism: Candidatus Thiodiazotropha sp.; assembly: GCA_040791665.1. GTDB lineage: Bacteria > Pseudomonadota > Gammaproteobacteria > Chromatiales > Chromatiaceae > Thiodiazotropha. The sequence goes on from JBFNNX010000037.1 coordinate 59,400, forward strand.
CATCATTGGCTTTATGCAAAGCGACTACAATACGCCGATTCCGTGCCTGCTGAAGCTAAACTGCCCCAGCGGAATCCACTGGATCAGCATTAATGGGGCCTAATAGTGAAAAGCGTTTGAAATGTCTGTATAAACAATGACTGACACAAGCTGAACCCATGGTTTAACAATGCTGTTACTCATTGTCTATGTACTCATAGCCCTAGGCTTTTCATTTCTTTGCTCCATAGCTGAGGCGGTCATTCTCAGCATCACCCATCCCTACATCTCTGTCCTTGGGCAGAAAGGTAGCGGGGCCGCGCCCATTTTGCGCGAGATGAAGAAGGATATTAATGACCCATTGGCAGCGATCCTTACTTTAAATACCACAGCGCATACCATCGGTGCCGCAGGAGCCGGAGCACAGGCTGCGGCGGTATTCGGCAGTGGCTATGTGGGCGTTGCATCCGCCGTGCTTACTTTCATGATACTGGTGTTTTCAGAGATCATTCCCAAGACACTGGGGGCCAATTACTGGCGTCAACTCGCTCCTGCCACTGCCTACACACTCAGATTTCTCATCTGGATACTCTATCCATTCGTAGTGATGTCGGCGTTGTTGACGCGGTTACTCTCCCGGGAAGGCTCCCATGGCCATTTCCGCAAAGAAGAGTTTACCGCCATGGCGAAAGCCGGAGTTGAAGAGGGAAAACTCGACCTGCATGAATCCCTCATACTTAAAAATCTCTTTCTCCTCAAGGAAACCCGTGTAACCGATGTCATGACTCCCCGTACAGTGGTGTTTTCTCTGGATGAGGCGCTCCTGGTCAGGGAGTATTTCGATAAGCACAACAGCAGCCGCTTTTCACGTATACCGGTCTACAGAGGCGATCGCGATCATGTTACCGGCTTCGTACTACGCAGCGATCTGCTGCTTTCACACGCCAGGGGGAATTCAGAAAACAGTCTGGATGTATATCGTCGTGATATGCCGGCACTGCCGGACACAAGCTCGTTACAGGCAGCCTTCGAACTTTTTATCGAAAAGCGTGGCCATATCATGCTGGTTGTGGATGAGTACGGCAGTATGGAAGGCATACTAACCCTGGAGGATATTCTCGAGACCATTCTTGGAATCGAGATTGTCGATGAGGGTGATCGCATCGACGATATGCGAAAACTGGCAAGACGGCTATGGAAGAAACGCGCAAACAGGATGGGGCTGGAAGTTGATGACGGGGATGAGTGACTGGGTATCAGCTACCGGGCACCTCGCTAACCCGGCAGTTCAGGGTTTCAAGATCGGGCTTTACGGGGGTACGGTTCTCAACCAGAGTGTGTTGAAAGCGGTCTAACAGGTTACTCAACGGTTGCCTAAGTTTTTAGTTCATAACAGGGTGAGTAGTCCCCTTGCAACTTCATTCTGTTCTGTTCGGCAAAAGCGATCAACAACCTGTCCATGGCGGTGACGATTTCAGCGTCTCCATGGATGATGAAGGGACCATGCGTCTCAACTGCCCGTATCCCATCCTCCTTCACATTCCCGGCAACGATACCGGAAAAAGCGCGCCGTAGATTGGCGGCCATTGCATATCCATCCTGACCTGCCGTCAAATCAAGTTCCGACATTGCTTTGTGTGTAGGTAAAAAGGGTTGCTGCAGGGCTGTTTCAATAAAGAGTCGCCAATTAAAATAGAAGGCGTCATTACCCTCGTAACGGTAGGCCCTAACGTGATCCATGGCATTGCCCAATGTGCCTGCCACAGCGACAGGGTCGTCAATGATGACGGAGTAGTAACTCTGCGCTTCAGAACCCAATGTTGCGCGGACAAAACGATCCATCTCGGTAAAGTAGTCTTTACTCTCGGTGGGGCCGGTCAATATCAGGGGAAAGACGTGTTCACTGTTGCGCGGATGCATGAGGATGCCTAGCAGATAGAGCAATTCCTCCATGGTGCCGGCCCCGCCGGGAAAGATAACGATACCGTGCCCAACGCGTACGAATGCTTCCAGACGCTTTTCGATGTCGGGCATGATAACCAGGTCGTTGACGATTGGGTTGGGCGGTTCGGATGCGATGATCCCAGGCTCAGTGATTCCGAGATAGCGGCCATTCCTGATACGCTGCTTGGCATGCCCGATGGCCGCGCCTTTCATGGGACCTTTCATGGCGCCCGGTCCACAACCGGTGCAGACATTCAGTCCTCTCAGGCCCAATTGATAGCCAACCTCCTTGGTGTAGTCATATTCACTTCTGCCGATAGAGTGTCCGCCCCAACACACCACCAGGTTCGGATCCATACCGGTGTGTAAAACCCGTGCATTGCGCAGGATATGAAAAACGGCAGAGGTGATATGGCTCGAGTCGTTCGGATCGTAGAGTGAGTCGTGTTGAATTTCATTGTGGACATAGATGATGTCCCGCAGTACGGCGAATAGATGTTCCTGAATACCACGAATCATCTTGCTGTCGACGAAGGCGCTTCCAGGGGCGTTCTCCAGACGAAGTTGAATGCCCCTGTTTGTCTGCATCAAATGAATACCGAAATCGCGATAGGTCTCGAAAATTTCGCGCGCGTTATCGGTTTCACTGCCGCAGTTGAGTACTGCCAGGGCACAACGGCGAAACAGCCCGTAGAGACCGCGTGCACTGGTATCGAGCAAGGCGTTGACTTCCAGCTGCGACAGGACCTCTAGGCTGCCTTCGGGACGAACTGATGCGCTGAGTCTGGATGGCGTGGAGTTCAAATGGCTACTGTTATACAGATTGGTGAATGGTTATTGTTTATCACTGAATATTATCTGGAACCTGATAAAAAGTGAACATAGGACTCTGTAATGTACGCGCATACCCGTTTCCTGGTATATGTTCGGCGCCGTCGCTATCAGGGTATGGATACACGAAAGGGTGTGGCGAAGCCACACCCTATAATGACTTCTACTCCCCTTCGTAACTTGCACCGATATATCCACCGGAGCTGCTACTTTGGTTTGAACTGTCATCGGTGTCGTCCGATGACGAAGTAGTCGTGGTTTTGGTTTTTGTCTTTATCTTGGTTTTTGTAATATTGCCATCCTCATCGACTGTTCGTGTCTTGGTCTTTTGTTTGACTTTGGTTGTGGTTTTCGATTTGCCAGCGAGCCGAAGCGGGGCGCTTGTCATGTAGTTATCATCGATTTGTGATCGGTTGAGGCTTGTGGTTGATAAGGTATCCGAAGCGGTTACTGCGGCAGTGGCTGATGCCTCCGTACCGATCATAAGCGCAAGCAGGCTGGAAATAACGAAAGATGTTGGTCGTTTCATGGTCGTTTCCCTCGATTTAGATAGTTTAACGCAACAACATGTTTACAAAAGATGTATACCATCTCTGTACTTAAGCAAGTCCCGAACAAGCCTGGGTGGGCCTGATTTTGAGCCAAAATCTTTCGCATCAAGTCATCAATCACAGGTAATAGCCGGTCTATTGGCCGATTGATTACGACAAGGCGGAAGTTTTTGGCCGCATGATGGCCTTCCATGACTTGTTCAGAGCCCTCTTAATGCCTAACCATCTGATGAACAGACAGCGATCCTTACTGCATGATCGATGGTAAATGAGTCGTTGATGAAGGGGTAATGAGAAAATCACATAAATGATGTGAAATATTTACGTCAATTACGGATAATGTCCGGACAGTGGAGTTGCGTGGAAAAACTAATGGGGAAGGGAAGGCACTTCTGCTCCAACACCTGGTATTTGAAATCGGAATCATGGGGCAGAAGTGCGGTTTTCGACTGTTGACGCATCACATTTGGTTGCCGGGTGAATAATCTAACGGCAGCGGCAGAGACCGTTAATTCAGTTAACGGATCCAGACAAAACCGGGTCTCGATTGGTCTATCCGGATCGGCTCAGCCGCGCAGCAGGTCCTCAATGATCGCACGCTCTTCGAGTAGCTCCTTCTGGGATGCCTTGAGACGGGATACGCTAAATTCGTCCAGTTCAAGTCCCTGTACGATTTCGTAGTTGCCATCCTTGCATGTGACTGGATAGGAGTAAACTACACCCTCCTCGATACCGTAGCTACCGTCGGAAGGGATGGCCATGCTGACCCAGTCACCTTCAGGGGTGCCGAGCGCCCAGTCATGCATATGATCAACTATTGCATCGGCTGCCGATGCAGCCGAAGAGAGCCCACGCGCTTCGATGATCTCGGCGCCCCGGCGTTGGATTCTTGGGATGAAGTGGTCGATGGCCCAATCCCGCGATACCAGATCGTACACCGGTTTGCCATTGACCTGACAGTTATCGATGTGGGGAAATTGGGTCATCGAATGGTTACCCCAGATCGTCACCCGATTGATATCCGCAACCAGGGAGTTTGTCTTAATGGCCAGTTGCCCGATGGCGCGGTTGTGGTCCAGGCGTGTCATGGCGGTGAATTGGCGCTTATCCAGGTCAGGCGCATTGGAGGCGGCAATCAGTGCGTTGGTGTTGGCTGGATTGCCCACGACCAATACCTTCACATCCCGTGAGGCGTGGTCGTTTATTGCCTTGCCTTGAATAGAGAAGATTTTGGCGTTTTCGGTGATCAGGTCCTTGCGCTCCATACCCTTACCGCGGGGTTTTGCCCCGATCAGGATGGCGTAATCGGTGTCCCGAAAACCGATCTCCGGATTATCCGTCAAAACGATGTCATGCAGCAGCGGGTAGGCGCAATCTTCCAGCTCCATGCCCACGCCCCTCAATGACGACATCGATTGGGGGATCTCAAGCAGTTTGAGAATCACAGGTTGATCCGGACCGAACATGGCGCCGGATGCAATTCGAAATACCAGCGCATAGCCGATATGTCCTGCAGCACCGGTGATTGTGACTTTTACTGCGGGTTTCATTCAGGTAATCCTCTCTCTCTATAAATTTGTTGGATGGACAGATAAGTATAGTTATTTATCTTTCAATGGACAGTCTATATACGTCAATAGAAAGTATTAGAACTCCTCCCAGGTTTTAAGCTGAACCCCACAGGACATCCTGCACAGCCCGTTCTCTCATCTGCCGGATCGATGTCAGGCGCGCACGCTCTCCAATTGCCTCGCAAAAGAATCATAATTCTTATATAAAACAATAAGTAGTATATAAAACTTACGGTTTATCATAAAAAGAGGAATTATGCTTGCCGAATCTCTTCCGGTGTTTTTGCCCGAACAGTCAATGCGTGCAGTTCACCGCTGGCGATCTCCTCATTGAACAGGGTCAGGATGGAGCGTTGTCTCTGCAGACTCTTCATGTTGTCGAATGCCTGTGTTGTCACATTCACCTCAAAGTTGCAGCTTTCACCCGAAACACTGATTTCAGCATCCGGGTAGAGGTCTTGTATTCGACTGATCAAATCTTGTTGGTTCATTCGCAATGTATACCTTGATGAAATTGAAGGAGGAAGAATCGCATCATTTCACTAGCGGGCGGATATTTAAATCATATCTTTTTGTGGAAATTGTCGACCTTTAATTCACCGAGCGTTTTTGACTCCGTCAGTTCATATTGCCATCCTCTCATATAGAGTTGCTGTGCATGGTTTGTCTTGCCGGTCTAAAAGATCGCCCTGACGGAGCCTATTGATCCAGTATCGTCAAGCCTTGACCATCGATTGCACGACGAAGATTGACAGCTCAATAAACTTGGGGCAAGTTCTCACTACCCGTTTTTTAGCAGGAAGGACCATGGATATCCATAATAAACCCATTCAGGACCGTATTGAATGGTTGATCAATCATGCCAGTACTCATTCAGAGATCTACAGCAAGCCTGGTAGCTGGCTTGCCCGCACGCGATATCTCTCCGAGCATCCTACCTCGATCGCCGTACTGAAGTGCATGGATGGTCGTATCAACATACCCATTGCCACCAATACGCCTCAGGGAATAATTCAACCGTTCCGAAATCTTGGTGGTATTTTCGATCTCGGTTGGCCGCACCTCGGGGAGGTCTTGGCGAACTACGTTCAAAACGTGGTCTCGGATGGCAGGCGGGTGATGACATTGATCACTTATCACTTTTCGAAAGGCGATCCCCAGCGCGGCTGCGCCGGTTTCAATTACGATACCGAAGCCGCAAAGAAGCATACCTATCAGATCAAGCGGCAAGTGGAAGAGGTGTTCGGCGAGGATCACGCGACGGTATATCCTATCGTATGCGGTTTCGAAACCGATGATGATGCACTGATCCTGCATGGGTCCACAGGTCAGCAGCTGAATATGTCGGAACTGAAGCCGAGCGACAAAGATACTCTGTTGCCCCGCCTGGAGGCGCTTTTCCCAGATATGTCAGCTCAGATGCGGCAGGATCTGCTACCGCTGGTAGCCGGTAATCTGGATCACGTGGAAGAGGCGCGACAGTTGCAGCGAGAGCTGGATATCGTGCATCGTGAATGGATGATCTGTATCGGTCGTGGTTTCGATTTTCTGCATACGCCGAATCTTGCGCTGATCATCGGTCCCTACAGTCCCAATCTTTCGGATCCCATCGATAAGGCGGCCGGTATTATCGAGAGCAACATGAAGGCGGGACGCATACCTGATGACGGTTTTCTTTTACTGGCATCTGTGCCTTACCAGGATGTTGGTGTGGACAGGGCCAGGGCAGAGGTAAAATCGAAGTTTATGAGCAGCTTCGCTGCCGATCGGATCCGTGTTTCCCACCCTGAACTTGCCAAGAAGATGACTGTCAAGACCGCTGTGCTGAATTGGCATTCCCGGCATCTGGAGATGCTTTCGCAAGGGTGAGATTAAGTCCGCAAATGAACGCGAATAAACGCAAATATTTATGATGCAGGCTATGCCGCATAGGCTGTATGATCGGCAAAAAGAGCAATTATTTCCTGCATAGGGTGCGGCTTGCCGCACCATTATACTGTTTGGATTTATTCACCCTTATGCTGTGAAGAAAAGCAACACCATCTTGGCGAATCAGATGGATTATTTGTTTTATTAGCGTTCATTCGCGTTCATTTGCGGACTCATTGCAAACGCATCAGCCATAATCCAGATGTCGATTCCATCAAGTCGAGCACAATCCCGGGAAAAAGACCGAAAATCAGTACCAGGAGTGAAAATAAAATCATACTAGCCAGTTCTCTCGGGCGTAGATCATGACTGGCTCTTACCTGCCCGTCGGTAATCGGTCCAAAGAAGCTTTGGCGATAGCTGTTCAACAGATACCCAGTGCCAATGATGAGTCCGAACAGGGCGGCGAGTCCGGCGCCAGTGTGGGTTTCTAAGGTACTGATGAGGATCAGCAGCTCAGCGGGAAATCCACTGGTCCCGGGTATACCCAATGAGGCCAAACCCAGAAACATGAAGAAAGCTGCAAGCAGTGGCATTGTTTGCGCAACGCCGCCGAGGTGGATCAGATCGGTGGATCCCAGACGATGATGCAGATAGCCGGTAAGCAGGAAAAGTCCTCCTGCAATCACGACGAAGTTGAGTAGCTGAAAAACCGCACCTTGCAGGCCTTGTAGGTTAAAAGATGCGATGCCCAGAATCACCAGTCCCACATGACTCATGGAGGAGTAGGCCAGCATGCGTCTGAGATTCGTCTGGTTGAGGGCCGCCAGTGCGCCATAAAGAAGGCCGACGACGCCCAGTCCCGCCAGCAACCAGTGCAGTTCCTGGGCAGCATTGGGTGCCAAGGGTACGGCAAAACGAATAATGCCGTAGGCGCCCAACTTGATACCCACCAGCAACGCGGCGATAGGTGCGGGGCCTTCCAGGGCGACGATCGGCAGCCAGGTATGGAGTGGAAACAGCGGGGTCTTGACCGCAAAGCCTGTCAACAGAAATAGGAATACGATGATCTCAAGGCCGGCAGGCAGGGGGGTCTCGAGCAGAGTCTGGTAATCGAACGAGAGCCCATCCGGTGGTAAGGCACCGACGATCTCAGCATGATTGAAGGCCAGCACAGCAATCGCCAGCAGCAACGGTATGCCCCCAGCCAGCATGAAGAGGGTATATTTCGTTGCCGCGTAACGCCGATGGGGGCCGATTCCCCATAGGCTGATAAGGAAATAGAGCGGAGCCAGGGTCAATTCCCAGAACAGAAAAAAGGCCAGTACATCGATACTCATGAATACGCCAAGCGTGGCGGTGGCGAATAACAGCAAGAGATTGAAGTAGACTCTTTGCAGGCTCTGAATATGGGTCCAGGAGGCAAGGGTTACTGCAATGAACAGCACTATCGTCAAGGGTAGAAAAGCTGCCGAGAGACCGTCGACGCCAAATCTGAAATTGGCATCCAGCGCGGGTATCCAGGGATATTGTTCGACGAACTGAAACCCGGGATTATTACTCTCCAGCAGAACGACAACCGCGATCGCAGGGAACAGTGCCCCCAACAGTGTGGCAAGCGTGACAGTGCGCGCCCAGGTGACTGGGAAAAACCAGATCGCACCGGCACCCGCAAGTGGCAGCAGTAGCAGTGTTGAAAGAAGCGGTAGATCGGTTATTGCTTGAAGTGATCCCATTTTCTAGAGTCTCAATGGGCGGTATAAATAGCGCTCAATAGTGCGAGCGGCTTATCAATCAGGGCCAGCCAGGGTTCTATAAAGAAACCGGCGCTCAGTAACACGAGAATCAGGGCGCTCACCACGAATACCTCGGGTTTTGAAATGGGAATGACCTGAAACGGCTGTCTGCCACTGGGACGCGGTGCCAGGAAAGCTCGTTGGAAGGCCCATAACAGAAAACCTGCCGCGACCACATTCCCAAGCGCGGATGCGATTGTCACTAAAGCACCGAACTTATGGATGGCTGACTCAAGAATAAGGTGTACGGCATCGAATCCCGGCGTACCCGGCATACCGATAATGGCCAAACCGCCAATCAGAAAGGTGATTCCGAGGAAGGGCAAGGAATCAAACAGACCACCTAAATTGTCCAGCAGGGTCGTGTGGGTACGCCGAAACAGCAGGCCGGTTGTGAATACCAATGCAGCCAGGGCAAGACCAAAAGTGGCGGAGAGGATTACGCTGCCCATAAAGGCAGCATGTTCCAGGCTGAAGATACCCAGGATAAGAATGCCTGTGTGAGAAATCACGGCATAGGCAAGCAAGCGGCGCAGATTATTCTGCATCATTGCAAGAAACGCGGCATAGAATATCCCTGTGAGCGCGAACAAGGCCACATAGTTGTGCCACTCGATGACTGCGCCCGGTAATAACGGCAGGACAAAACGCAGCAGACCATAAATACCGATCTTGAGTCCAAGCAGTAGTGTGGGCGCGACGGCCACATTTCCATGTTCGGCAATCATCGGTAGCCAGCCGTGTAGCGGGAACAGGGGTGTACGTATTGCCAAGCCGTAAAAGAGTAGAAAGAAGGCAGCTGAACGAAAGGTTTCGGAGACAGGTGTCTGTGCGAGGTGGAGCAGGTTGAAGCTCCACACGCCAGCATGACTGTCAGAATAGTTCCAACCCAACAATAGGGTGCCTGCAATCAAAAGCATGACACTTACCGACATGAACTGATAAAACCTTTTTAGCGCCAGTTCCTTATCCGGCGAGTTCCCCCAGCGCCATAGCAGATAGCCGATGAAGCCGATTTGTACTGCGGATAGCAGTACGAACCAGAGCAGATTGAGGGTAACGAAGAGACCCATCAAGCAGGCCTGTACCGCGAAGACCACCATGTAGAGACGGTTAAAGGGTTTCAAATCGCGTACAATGCCATAAAGTGTTACCAACAGAGTCAGTAGCCCCGTTAGAAGAATAAAGATGACCGATATGCCATCAACGCCGGCATGATAAGTGAGTTGCGGCACGATCCGAACCTGTTCAGCGAACTGAAAACCCGCCACATCGGTATCGTAGTGACGCCACAGATCGACACTCACAAGAAACTCCAAAAGCGCTGCGACTACGCCTCCAGGGACAAGCCACTTGTGTTGGCGCATAAACCACAGCAACAACACAGTAACCAACGGCAGTAGCTGTAATACAGTCAGAATCGGATAGGAAATCTGGGTAGACCAATGGAGGGTTTCTATCGTCACGTGAAGGCCCTCACAATATCACCACGAATGTAGCCACGACCAAAACGATCAGGTAGCGTGGCTTGGACAGCAGCTGCTCGACCCGTTCGAGGGTCCCTCCCACACGTTGGAGATTTTTCAGCAGGCCTTCGCCACCTCCTCGCAGCACCAGATGGGATTCGAACCAATATAGAATGTTGGCAAGCCATGTCATGAATTTACCGGCCAATCCGGTTCCCTGTCCCACGCCGTCCATTTGCTTCGAGGAACTTCTTTTCTGAATCGCCTCCCACTGGGTGAGTGAAGAGACGCTCCGGGTGTATACCGGCAGTCCAATTACCCGCGTGACGACCTGCTCGTCAAAGAACTGCACATCTTTTGCCAGCGATACTGTTGGGCGGACCAGGAGTGCATCGGACAAGGCATCGAGCCAGAAGCGTTGAAGGGCTGCATTATAGAGCCAGCGTATACGTGTCAGCCAAGATGGCGGCGGCGGTGTGGCGTGATCGATCTGGTTGACCAATGCCGGTGATGCCAGGAACTGAAACAATCGCCACACGGCATGCAGGCTCAGATGCCAGGCGGCCAGGGTAAACCACCCCATCCCGCACCAGAAGAACATCAGACCGACCTGGGATGTGGTGGCGAACATGAGAGAGCTTTTTATATCGGATTGTGTGAGACCGGCCAACCAGCCATAAATCACAGTCAACAATCCCAGGATGGCAATGGTAACCATTATCGCAGGCGCTTGTTCGAGTAGTGGCGCCAGGCGGATCAACAGTATGACACCTGCATGCACCATCAATGAACTGTAAAAGATGGCGGATGATGGTGTCGGGCCCTCCAATGCATGGGATATCCAAGGTGCGAAGGGCAGTTGAGCCGATTTAACCAATGCGGCTATCACGAAGCCGCTTGCGATCACACCGGCCGCAAGGGTTTCGATGTTTCCTGCCCCACTATTGATCTGCGACCACTCGACCCCTCCAAGCCAGAAGATCGAGAGGGCAATGCCGATGATGAATCCGGTGTCACCGACACGGTTGGTCACAAAAACCCGGACCGCGTTCTTGGTCGCTGTCTGTCGTTCGATCGCATATCCGATGAGCAGATACGAAGTAATGCCAACGATTTCCCAGCCGACAAAGGCAAGTAGCGCATTACCCGCCAAAACGATGAGCTCCATACCGCCGGCGAACAGGCAGAACAGCATGAATATGCGCTGGTAGCCAGGCTCACGATGCATATAGTTGACGGAAAACTTTAACGTCAGAAATACGATGAGCGTTACCACAGTCAGCAGTGAGAGTCCGGTCGTATCCAGGCTTAGACTGATCGGCAGGTGAATCTCTCCGGAATCGAACCAGGTTCCCAAAACCAGTTGACCCGGCGCCCCGTAGATTACCGCTTCGAGTACCAGGGCCAGCGATAGCAGCAAGGAACCGGCGGTGGCGCCCAGCGCAACCAGGGATGTCTGTCCTTCGCCGGACTCGGCACGGTTGAAGTTCAGTATGTAGCCGATACCGATCCATCCGGAAGCCACCCAGGGAAGCAGGGGGATGAGCCATGCGAATTGCTTAAGCATCTGCATCAGCCTCCTCTGGGGTCTTGATCAATACCGGCCGCAGTGGGCCTGTCGATCCTGTATACCAGTCGGCCGAACGGGGCACATTGGCGATCGCATTTTCGTCGGGTTGCCAGGCAACCCAGCCCGCCTCGGGATCGAACATGTGGAACTCGCCGCTAGTGGGATCCATGGCCACCAGTATTACCCAGCCATTTCCCACCAACTCCTGCAAGGGGGGTTGACGCTGGTAGATCTCAGTCAGTCTCTCTGTAGAAGCCTCCACCACGGCCAGGAGACGCATGGCTTCATGTATCTCGATCATTTGCCGCGGCAGTCCGGTGCGCAGGTCTGAGCTGGCACCTTCCATTATCCCGAGAAACCCCGTCACATTGTGGGTGACCTTGGAGCCACAGCCATAATGTTCGTTGTCCACTGTGGAGAAGTAATATTCGAGATTGATACCGGCACCTACCGCGCCATTGATCAATAGATGCCGTTCGAGTATTTCGCCGGTTGGATCATGTGAGGCATCGTAGGAGATGAGAAAGGCTCGCCGGTCGAAAAATGCTCCCCGACTGATGGATCGCCGGCCGATAAAGGCACAGGCGTTGGTGGCATGGCCAAGTTCAGGCCTGACCTGGGAAAAGTCGAGGGAGCGGCCGAGGACATGCATAAAGGCCTGCTGGGGAGCTGGCTGTTTAGGTGCGGAGGCGAATCGTCTGCATCGTTCCTGGGCGTGCAGATAACAGGCCTGTTCACAGGCCTTTGTCAGTTTCTGTTGTGACTGCTGCAGTTCGACCGGGATTTGTTCCAGATCGTACCAATCAATGACATCACCACAGGTATCGTGTTCAGCGCCAATAAACCAACTATCCTGCGGGATGGCAATCCCGCGTTCGGCCAGTATGGATCTGACCTCAGGTCGGTTGGCCATCCCGGCAACAAGGCGTGCATTCGGTCCGCTGAAGCGTCCGGAACATGCACCGCAATTGTATGCCGAAGTATGTGGATTGTTCTGGTTGCGTGAGCCATGACCGATGATGGTGACCAATGGAGCGAAACCATTGACTAGTCCCATGCTCTTCAACATGGCTTGTACCCGATCCGCCTGTTCGGTATCGGTGAAGCCCAGGCGGGGTGATTCGATGGTCGCCTCGGGACTGTCATTCGGAGCACTGTATTCAATGCGGGTTGCTACCGGTTTTTCAAAGCCCTGTTGAAGATAACTCAACAACCGTCCAAAGGGTCTGGGTGCCAGAATCTTACCGATCAATACACCCAGAGTGGCGGGTGCCGCCATTGCCGTCAACAGACCGGGCAGGAGTGCTCCACGTCGGGTATTTTGCAGCAGCAGTTGATGGCCTTTTTTCAACAGTTGATGGCGCCGTCGATGCACTTTGCCGGCCTCGATATCGGGGTCAGCCGGCGTTTCCCTGACTTCATGGACCGGGATCACGGGGGCGGGGATGACCGGAGCCTGAGGCCCGGCACTAGTGTCATCCAGGCCCCGCCAGTTGTGGGGTACACTAAAGTGTGCAGCGGTGCCAAGGGTCTCTACCTCGGGATAGATCTCTTCGAGATGCCGGCGCGTACCCTCTTCACGGTCATCCATACAGAAGATCACTTGGGCGGCCGGCCTCTCTTCCCGATTCGGCCAGGCACCCCGTCCCCGGTTTTTTGCCAGTGCGTTGAGGATCTGGTCCCGATACTGTTTTTCGTAGGCGCGAAGCCAGATAAAACCCATACGGTCTTCATCGAGTGCATCAACCGTATCGAAAATCGCCTGGATCTGTTCATAGGTGAGACAACGCACCTCATCACCGCACCAGCCGAGTTGCTGCATCAGCTGGAACAGAGGCCAGGCGCCCTGGCAGAGTGTCGGTTGAGTATTGTTTTCATAACTGCCGCTGCTTTGACGCCAGGTCCAGATCAATTGGGCAAGATGTTGCCAGCGTGAGGCAGTATCATCCCCATCCGTTTCTGCCGGGGCATGCACCGCACGTTGGGCGCGGCTGGCCAGGTATTCCGGTAACCGGCTGTTGAAAAGCGCCTCACGGACAGTGAACTCATCGGCCTGATGGTGAAAATACCAGCGCAACATATCGACACTGGATTCGATGCTGAACAGACGTGCGCAGAGGTTGTGGGCGTAGATTCTCTCCAGGATCAGCCGCACGGCGAGATAATCGAGCATGTCGATGCGGGCGGAGAGTGATTCATAATCGGGATGTAGATGCCGCCAGAGTACCATGCCTGACCAACCGGGCAGTTCCAATGCCAACCGCTCCAGGTAGCCTGTCCAGCTGTCCCGCTCCAAACCCAGCCTATGCAGCTCGCTGATGATGGTTTCCAGCGGATCGTTCTGCAGCAATTCGAGATGCTGTTGCCAACCCTCGATGTTGCGCAATTGCCAGTCGAGATCCTGTTCGACCCGTTCGCACCAGTAGTGATAAAAACCTTCGGCCGGGGATGGGGGGTGCCAACTTGCCACCCCCTGATCGAGAAAACTCGAGAGATCTCTGATCAACTGGGGACGGATATCTTCCAACAGGTCGTGACCGGATATGGCGAGTAACAGATCCCTCATGGTCATGTCGCGACCCAAACGACCCAGCAGCTCGTCTAAACGAGTGTTGGCCGTCTGCTGCATCAGCTGAGTGGTCGTATTCGGCCTCTCCTCACCACCGCGCGCCACATCAAGCATGTCATGCAGAAGTGTTTCGGCCTGCTCCGGGGCCAAATCGAGCAGCTCCTCCGGGTGAGTGGAGTCGTGTTCCAGGTGCAATACCTGGAGGCAGGCTTCCCACAGGTCGTTCAGCGCGCTCGATTCAGTTGTCAGCCCTCGTTGCTGGGCATTGCTCAACAGACGATTTCGGCTTGCTTTGGGCAGGTCGGGCCGGAGTCGCTCAAAGACGCGGTTCTCCTCGATCTGCCAATTGAGCTGGCAGCCGGACACAGGCTGATAGGGCATGCTCATCACCGCAACGATGATGTCGCCGCGACTGATCGATCCATGCTCCGTATCCGCCAAGAGGCTTTCTGGCTTCAGGTCCCTCTCTTGTTCGACACAACTGATCAGGTCTGCATGGGATATGCGACCCTGGTGATAGTACTCACGATATTTCTCCAGAGGCAAGAAACCCCGTGCACCAGTTATCTGACGGGCACTGGCAAGGGCCTGGCCGAAGGGAAGGTGCTGAAAGCCATGCAGGGTATTGTGATGAACGAAATCCCGGATCGGTGCCTGACTGGGCAGGAGGTGCTGCAGGTGATCGACCGCCGTTCTGATCTGTTCCCGGATATCGCCGCTCTTGCCGTGGTTATCCTTCATTTAACCGCCCTTACAACGCGAACAGGCTTGAGAGTTGAACGGCAGAGGCGTTCACCAAGTCGAGTACTGGACTTGGCATGAATCCGAGCAGCAGGGTACCGGCTGCCAATGTGCCGGCTGCCAACAGCTCGGCGGGGCGCAGATCCTCCACATTCTGCATGCCGGGACGAACCGGTCCAGTGAACAGCTGACTGATGGTGCGTACCGCGTAGGCAGCGCTGAGTAACACACCGACAGTCAGCAAAGCGGCGACCCAACCCCAGCGGGCGAATCCACCGATCAATGCGTTCAGCTCCGCGACGAACCCGGCTGTGCCGGGGAGTGAAACCGCGGCAACGAAGGCAAGGGTCGTGAAAAATGCGAACCTTGGCATGACTCGAACCAGCGAGCTGTAGTCAGTTACCTCACGGGTGTGGGTGCGTTCGTAGAGTAAGCCGATCAAGAGGAAGAGTGAACCTGCAACCAAGCCATGGGCCACCATCTGCATCAGGGCACCGTGCAGACCCGCCAGATTGAGGGCGGCAATGCCGAGTAACACGACTCCCATGTGGCTGACCGATGAGTAGGCGATCATCGCTTTGAGGTCGCTGTGTCTCCAGGCAAGAAGACCACCGTAGATCAGGCTGACAAAGGCAAGTGTGGCGAGGATGTCCTGGAGCGCCAGTACGGCATCCGGCAGCATACCCGCTGCGCGGATCAGTCCGTATGATCCCATTTTCAACAAGATACCCGAGAGGAGTATAGAGATCGGGCTCGGTGCCTCGACATGGGCCAGCGGGAGCCAGCCGTGGAGAGGAAAGATAGGCATCTTTACCCCGAAACCGACCAGAAATCCGAGAAAAATCAGTATCTGGGTGTGCTGAGGCAGGGTACGTCCGCTTTCCGCCATGGCGGACATGGCGAAGCTGTGCCCCGGTACGGCGTCAAACAGTACCAGCAGGCTTATCAACATGAAAACCGAACCGCCCATGGTGTAGAGGACGAAGTTCAATGCCGCCCCGTGCCGATTCTTACCCCCCCAGCGGTCGATAAGGAAGAACAGCGGGATCAGGGTCAACTCCCAAAACACATAAAACAGCGACCAGTCCTGCGCCATGAAGACACCGAGCATGGCCGACTCGAGCAACAGCACAAGAATGTAGTAGCCCTTGACCCGCTCGTGAATTGCGGTAGAGGCGAGCAGCGCCACCAGGCTCAACAGGGTAGCCAACAACACCATGGGGTAGGAGAAGCCATCCAGGCCCAGGGCAAAGGAGGTACCGAGACGGGTATTCCACTCCGTTTGGTGAAAAAACTGCAAGCCCGCCTGGTTGTAATCGAAGTCGCCGATATAGGCCCATGAGAGTGCGAACGTCACCGCCGATGCAAACAGGGCGGTTGCGCGTATGGCCCAGCTCGCATCACGGGGCAGGAATGTGATAGCGAGTGCACCAACGAACGGTGTCAGGAGAAGATAACTCAGATCAGGCATGAAAATATACACGCCCGGCGCAATATTTTTGCCGAGCGGCTGCTTGCTGCATCATCGTATTCAGTCCTTGTTTACGCCTATCGGGGAGCGCAGCGGACAATTCTCCCTGTCGTAGGAGTCGCCCAGTTGGTTCCAGACATAATTCAGAGCCAGGCCGATGCGGGAGTAGAAGGTGGCGTCACCCATTTTATCCTTCAGCCCGGTTCGTCGAATGGTGTCCATGAACTGTTTCTTCATGCGAGCAATGACAAGGGTGATTCCCTGCGCCTGCAACCGCTCCCACAAGTGGTGCAGCACCTCTTCACCGGTTGCGTCGATCTGATTGATACCTTCTCCATCCAGAATGATGTATTTCAACTCCGGATTGGTGGCGACCACGCCAAGTATCTTGGTTTCGAAATAACCCGCGCTGGCAAAATAGAGCGAGCCGTCGAAACGCACCACGGAGATAACCGGGCTGGTCGGTAGGTGGCGTACACGGATATCGCGCATCGTGCCGTCCTTATAGCGGGAGAGCTGGGCGAAGCGTGGCCGCATGGTGCGCCACAGGAAGAGTCCAAGCGAGAGGAGTACGCCGATGATGATGCCTTTGTCGAGATGGGGTGCGAATACCAGGGTCAAAACAAAGGTGATCACCGCAACGATCGCATCATGGGGCTGGGCCTTCCAGGCATGGATGATCGGATCGATCTTGATCAGATTGATGACCGCCATGATGATCACGGCTGCCAGGGTGGCCTGTGGCAGGTGATAGAGCAGCGGGGTCAGGAAAATCAGGGTGATCATGACCACCAGACCGGTGACGATTGAGGAGAACCCCGTGATGGCGCCGGCGTTGATATTCACCGCGGAACGGGAAAATGAACCTGAGACCGGATAACCGGAGAACATGCTGGCGACCACATTGGAGAGACCCTGGCCGATGAGTTCCTGATTGGCGTTCAACCGCTGCCGGGTACGTGCGGCCATTGCCTTGGCGATGGAGATGGCCTCCATGAAACCGATCAGGGAAATGGTGATGGCGGCGGGAATCAGTTGCCACACGGTCTTTATGTCAAAAACCGGCAGCGCCAGCGCAGGCAGGCCTTTTGGTATGTCGCCTACCACTTTACCGCCCGCCTCATTAAAGCCCGCAAGCCAGGCGATCAGTGTGGTAATGACAACCGCGATCAAAACACCGGGAAGGTTGGGGGCGTAACGACGGATACCCCACATAATGCCAAATGCCAGAATCGCCATGCCAAGGGTCGAGCCGTGGGTACTGTCCACGGCCGCCAATATGGTATTCCAAACGGTTTCATAATGGTGGGCCTCCCGCTCCACGGAGACACCGAATACCTTACCCAGTTGGGAGGTTGCGATAATCAGGGCGCCGGCATTGGTGAAGCCGACCACGACGGGGTGGGAGAGGAAGTCGACCAGTACGCCGAGCTTGAACAGGCCAAGAAACATCTGGAATACACCGACCATAAAGGCCAACAGCAATGCATAGGCAAGATATGTGTCGGGGGAGGTGGCAAGGGGTTCAAGTGCCGCTGCCGTCATCAGCGACACCACGGCTACCGGACCGGTGGCCAATTGCCGCGAAGAGCCGAAGAAGGCGGCAACCATCGGGGGAAGAAAAGAGGCATAGAGGCCGTAGTAGACAGGTAAACCTGCAAGCTGAGCATAGGCCATGGATTGAGGCACCAGTACCAGGGCGACGGTAATACCGGCGATGATATCGGCTCTTATCGTCTCTTTGTCCTTAATTTCTCCGATCCAACCCAGAAACGGGATAAAGGCCCCTTTCCAGCCCGCCATCAGACTCTGTATATGCTCCCACATGATCGTTTTTCACCTAATGGAGTTAGGTGCTTACCGGTTGCTCTTTACGACTTTTATCGCGACGAATTAGATTGCGGCAATGCCACTGCTTGGACGCCGCCGAGACCTCGTATTAACGTGTCTACGGACGTATGATCGAACTTCTTAGTAAGCTATGATTTTTTTACCTGGATCATCGATTCAGGCCCCACCCAAGACCGCTTGCCGGTCTATATTAAAACATGCTAATACTAAAGGATATCCATTGAAATTGAAAGTGGAATCACACTTTTGTCGTGCCGTGCAATTCGGCGACAAGCTTAACAATGCGTTGCGGACAGATTTTTGCATTGCCGCATAAACAGTCTTCTTCCACTCTTTTCAGAACCGATGCAAGTTTGTTTTTTTCACGCTTGGAAAGGGTGACCATCTGCCCGGATGAGTCATTGAGAGTGCGCAGAGTCAACTGGTGTGATTGATCGGTGATTTGGCAGAATATTGTCGCTATGAGATGCTCTTTTTGCGTTGAAGCATCGATGGGGACTTGAATAGTAAATCCACTATCTCCGTTGTCAGAGGAGAGCAGATTACACATTTCACAGTGAATCCGATATTCACTGAAACGCATCTGTCACTACCTCCTGAGATTCAGTGAGCTGAATCGATTGTTGAACTTTATTTCCTTCCTACCCCTAAATATATACCCATAAAAGCCTAGCTGCAGCAGTTTGAATCATTACCCATCACCGGTACCGGTATTTCAGTTTCTTGTTTCTCCCATTTTCAATCACTTGCGGCAATAAAATTAGCCGGAGATTCCTTTTTTAGTTAATGAATTCAGGAAACTGCCGATGACATAGCAAGTACGCTGCATCATGCCGGTCTGATACCGGGTTCATTGAACAGCGGTAGTCATCCGGTGCCGATTGGGATTCTGAGTCAAATACATGTCCGTCCTCTCTAACGAGTTGCCATTTCTTTCACGCCCTAGGATCGACGAAATCGGCGAGGCACGCATGCGGCAGATAGAGTGTCATGCGAATCGGGAGATGGCGAGGCGATCGATGCCGGGGGGCGTCGTCTACATCATCGCTATCCTGGTGGTTGGATATACGACCGACGTTGCCTCCGAGCATACTGTGCTGTTTTGGTTGTTCACCGGCCTTTTATTGCTCACAGGCGTGACCCGGCTTGTTTCCGGTAACCTGGTTACACGTGGGAATGACGGTTCAGAAGCCGTGCCTTTCAAGATTTTGGCCGGCAGCGTGGTGGTCAATGCTGTTGTTTGGGGCTGTTTCGTTGCCGTCCTGGTGATGATCTATGAGACGGATTGGCCGGCATATCTGACCCTTTTCTTCACCGCGGGGATAGCGACCGGCGTCATGGCCAGCTTTTGCGTGCGCCGGGGTGTGGGAAGGATCTCGTTGGTTGCGATGCTGCTGCCTATAAGTATGGCGAATGCATCGCTCATGAATATGCAGGGCTATGCCCTGGTATTTGCCTCATTGGCATTTCTCGCCTATATGCTGGCGCAACTGAATTACTGGCATCGTGAGTATTGGAGAGCTTTGCTTAACACGCATTTGGCGGAAGTCAGGTCGCAGGAATTGGAACAGGCAAGGGATGAAGCAGAGTCCGCGGCACGGGCTAAATCGGAGTTTCTCGCAAATATGAGCCATGAGATACGTACCCCCATGAACGGTATCCTGGGTATGCTTGAATTGGTATCTGACAGCGGTTTGGATGAGAAGAGGCGACGATACCTCAAAACCGCGCGCAGTTCGGCAAGATCACTGCTGATTTTGATCAACGACATACTGGATTTCTCAAAAATCGATGCCGGTCAGTTAGGGCTCGAGTCGGAAGTTGTCGATCTGCACCAGTTACTGGATGAGATCGTTGATCTTTTTTCTGTGCAGGCGGAACGTCTGTCCATTGGCTTGAGTTGCAACACCTCGCCCGAAGCGCCTCGATTCGTATATGGTGATCCGGTCAGGCTAAGGCAGGTTTTAACCAACTTGGTGGGCAATGCCATTAAGTTTACCGAACACGGCGGCGTGGAGATCCATATGACCTATGAGGATGAGTCGCACCGTTTTTCAGTGAAGGACAGCGGCATCGGGATAGCCCCTGAAGCCATGGAGAGACTGTTTCGCGCATTCACTCAAGCCGATAGTTCCACGACACGAAAGTATGGCGGTACCGGGCTTGGTCTTATCATCTCACAACGCATCGTTGAATTAATGGGCTCGTCTTTGGAGATGAAAAGCCAACCGGGAGCGGGGACAACGGTTGGCTTTCGTTTGCGCTTGCCAACGGCCGATGAACCGTGTGATACGGCATGTATGGCGGACAATGGCCGGCAGAGTGGGGCCGAGCGACGCCTGGTCGACAGTGATAGAGGTATTGCGCTCGACGACATGCCGGATGGAGTGCGGATACTCCTGGTGGAGGATAATCCGATAAATCAGGAGTTGTGCGAAGCCATGCTTGAGGAGTTGGATGTGGTTGGCGCGTTGGCTGAAGATGGCGCTATTGCCCTTAAAATGCTTGCTGAATCCCACTACGATCTAGTGCTGATGGATTGCCAGATGCCCGAGATGGATGGGTACGAGGCAACCCGCATATGGCGCGACCGGGAAAAACGGTATGACAAGAGAAGATTGCCGATCATAGCCTTGACCGCAAATGCCTTGGAGGGTGACCGGGAACGCTGTCTCGCGGCCGGTATGGATGACTATTTGAGCAAGCCTTATACCAAAGAGGTGCTACGGGAAAAATTGCTGACGTGGCTAAGCTACGCCAGGCAGCATGAGATTGACTGAGCACGACTCGATACGCTGATACGGAATTTGAAACCTGTGCCCGTCCGGGTGCTAGGCGCCCGTCAACTCCTCGTTCTTTCCGGAGATCTCCTCATCACGCTCATCGTGCAGTTTACCGAGCAGATTAAAATCATCCAGAATGCAGTAGACGGCGGGGACCAGAAACAGCGCAACCAGGGTGGCTGCCGTCAGGCCGAAAGCGATACTGGCGGCGAGCGGGATCAGGATCTGTGCCTGCAGACTCTTTTCCAGCAACAGGGGCGTCAATCCGGCAATGGTACTGATGGAGGTCAACAGAATCGGTCTGAAGCGAGCGCGTCCCGCCAGCTTGGCGGCTACCGCGACAGGGATTCCCGATGCGCGGTGGTCTCGGATAAAGACGACCAGCAGGATCGAATCGTTGACGACCACGCCAAACAGTGAGGCCATGCCGACGATACTGGGCATGGTCAGATCGAGTCCCAGGGCCATATGGCCGAAAATCACACCGATCAGGGCCGACGGAATGACGATCATCACAGTCATGGGGGCGAGATAGCCCTTGAATTGCAGCGCAAGCAACATATAGACGCCGATCAGGCCAAGCAGGACATTGGTCACGATCGACTGGCCCGTCTTCGCCGACTCCTTGCTCTCTCCCTGGATGTCGAATTCGATGTCGGGATAGCGCTCGAGGAGTTCGGGAATGAAGCTGGCCTGAGCCAATGCCAACAGCTCCTGCGCATTGACAAGGTTCCGGTCCACGTCACCCTGCAGGGTGACGGCCCGTTGCCGGTTGACCCTGTTAATGCGGGCCCAACCTCTGACCTCTTCGATGTCGGCCACCACTGAGAGGGGTATGAGTGAACCACCGGGGCCGGTGATGCTGAGATTGTAGAGATCTTCCGCATCCGTGCGATCATCCGCGATCAGCCTGAGATTGACCTCGTAGGTCTCGGGACCGACGGGAAACTCATCGATCTTGATGCCCTGATAGGAGGCCCGCACCTGTTCCGCAACCTGTTTTGCATTGAGTCCCAATACACCCGCTCCCGCCTTTAGATGGAGCCGGTATTCCCGTTTTCCGGGACGCAGGTCATCGCTCAGATCGTTTACTCCCTGGTGGGAGTTGAGCCAATGCTGCAGCTCGTTGGAGGCCTGCTTCAGACGCTCCAGGTCATAACCCATCAGGCGCAGATCGATGGGTCGGCCTCCGGGTCCGAATGTGGGTTCGGTGAATTTGATCGAAATGACATCGGTGAGCTCGCCTGTCTCCTGGCGCCAGCGGTTGATGACGTCATCCAGCTTTGCATTTCTGATTTCAGCGCTGAGCAGATCGGCGACGATACGGGCGACATGAGGGCCGGTTTCATAGGCGTCTGGATTCTGGCCGTAGATTACTGTGATGTTCTCCACCAACGGCTGTTGCTCGGGCTGGTCCGGGACAAAGACCTGATTGGTGCGCCGCAGTGCCGCAGTGATCTTGTAGACGATGGATTCGGTATGCGCCAAGGGTGTTCCCTGAGGCAGCAATACGCGGGCCTCGATGACATCGCCGTCCAGGTCGGGAAATCCGACAAACTTCAACTTCCCGCCCACCGGCATGGCAATGGCCAGGATAAGCAGCATCAGAACAACACCGAGTGTCATATAGCGGTATTCAATGGCGCGGTCCAGCAGGGGGCCGAAGCGTGCTTCGCGGAAGCGATCGAATCCGGCTTCAAACCGTTCCCGGAAGCGGGAGACCCGCTTGTGCTTCATGTGCGCCAGTGAATGGCTCAAATGGTGAGGCAGAATCAGGAAGGCCTCCAGCAGACTGACGCTGATGACCATGATCAATACCATCGGCATGATACGCAGGATCTGACCGATATCGCCGGTGATGAAGGCGAGGGAACCGAATACCAGCAGGGTGGTGGCAAAGGAGGAGGCGATGCCTGGCAGTACCTGACGCACACCCGTGATCGCGGCATGCAGCGGTTTGTCCCCCTTGGCCATGCGCGAGGCGATATTCTCAGCGATGACGATCGCGTCATCCATCAACAGACCGATACCGATCAACAGTCCGACCATTGAAATCATATTGATGGTGACGCCGATGATCGGCAGTATGAAAAGCGCCCCGAGAAAGGAGACCGGCAGTCCCATGGTTACCCAGAAACTGTAACGGAAACTGAAAAACAACCAGAGTACGAAGAATACGGCCACCAGCCCCTGCGCGCCGTTGCGCACCAGCATATCGAGCCGGTCCTGCACCACCGAGGCCCGGTCCTGAGTAAGCGTCAATCGGAGGCCTTCGGGTGCAAGTTGATTCTCCGTTACCACGAACGACTCCACCCTGGCGAGGACCTGAAGAATATCCTGCGAACGAGTCTTGGCAATATTCAGGATGGCCGCTCGCTGCCCGTTGAAGCTTATCTTCTCCTCGTCGCGATCGAAACGATCGCTGATCCGGGCAATATCGCCGAGCCGGATGGTGGCGCCGCTGCTGCCAGAGATCACCACCAGATCGTAAAAGTCATCCACCTGTTTGCGTTGGTCGTCGAAGCGTAACAGGATCTCTTCCCGGTCCCCCTCAAGACGGCCGGCCGGTGTGCTGATACTGTGTCCGCCGATGGCGTTGGCGATATCCTGCGCCGAGAGTCCGTATTGGCGAAGCCGCCAGGCGGGTATTTCAATACGGATATGGTGATCCGAGAAACCGTCGATGTTGACCTCGGCGATCTTCTCCTGGGTCAGCAGTTTGGATTTGAGGTGTTCCGCATAGGCCTTCAATGCCACTGGATCATCGGGGCCGGTTACAGCGATGGAGATGACCGCATCGGTGCGGCCCAACTCCTCTATCAACGGCAGTTCGGTCTCCGTGGGGAAGTCGGCGATGGCATCGATCTCGGCATTGACATCGTCGAGAAAGCGGGTCATCTGCGCCCCTTCCTGCATCACCGCGGCGGCCACGCCTACACCCTCGCGGGACTCGCACTCCATCTCATCCAGACTGCTGATCCCCTCCAGGGCATCCTCCAGACGGCGGCAGATGGCATCCTCGACTTCATCCGCGGTTGCTCCCTTGTAGACGACCCGGACCTCCACCTTGTCGTTCTGGATCTCCGGCAGGGTTTCCCGTTGCAGACCGGGCAGGGCGGTCAGGCCGAGGATCATGATCGATGCCATCAGCAGGTTGGCGGCAGTCGGATGCCGGGCGAACCAGTCGATCATTGTTCGCCCCTGGCGGCGCTGACGATCGCCTGTGCGACCTCTTTGTCAGTTTTGGTTTCGAGCTGCATACCGCTCACGGCCGGCACCAGGTCGGAAACAACAATCTTCTCTCCGGCGGCGATACCGGATGCGACGATACTGATCTCTCCCTGGCTGAACAGCAGATCCACCGGTTGACGGCGTAATCTATTCTCCCCATCTGCCAGATAGACGACACCATCCCTGACCGCCGAGCGGGGTATGACGATACGCTCGGCTTGCGGCTTGCCCTGCAGCAAAACCTGCACGAACATCCCTTTCGAGAGGGGGGGACGAATACCCGGCTCGATTTTCTCAAAGGGTCTGTCGACGGCAACCACAACACCCATGGTGCGCGTCTCCGGGTCCACATTGTCACTGAAGCGAACGAACTCCGCCTCCCACTCGGCAATGGTCGTACCCAGGTCGAGCCTGACCCGGGGTTTCAGGGCGACGAAATCCGCCAGGTTTCCATTCAGGATTTCGGCCGAGATGTCCCGCTGTTCGCGGCCGATAAAGAGTCGTCGCAGGGATGTCATGGGAAAGCGGGCGATTACCTCGATCCTGTCCACCGCATCCCCGGCAAGCAGGGTCTCCCCCTTGCTGACATATTGGTCGACCTCGATGCTCATATTGGCGACCCGCAGGTTGAACGGAGCGAGCAGACGGGTATTCGCCAGATCGCGTTCGGCCTGTGTCCGTTTGGCCTCCAGGACCTTGCGCTTGGTGGGTATCAATGCCAGGGTGTTTTTAACGTTCTGTACCGCATTCCGGCTGGCAAGCAGATTGCGTTCGGCATCATCCACGGCGCTCTGGGATGCGGTGCCTTTCTTCGCCAGTTTGCTGACCCGTTGAAACTCCCGTTGCGCGATGCCCAGACTGCGCTCTTCGATCGACAGCGAGGCCTTGGCATTCGATGCCTCCACCTCCAACTCGGCCAGTTCAGCCTCGGCCTGGGCCAGGTTGAGCTGATAATCGGCGGGGTCGATCTGCAGCAACAGGCTGCCTTCACTGATGATCTCGCCGTCTCTGAGACGTGGATGGATATCAACGATGCGGCCTGCCACCTGCGCCACAGCGCTCCAAACCCGTGCGGGCTGCACGGCGCCATAACCTTCCGCCACGGGAATCAGTTCGAGCTGGCGGGCCTCCACGGTGCGTACCAGTTTGGTGGGCTCGCCACGTTCCACCTTCAGTGGTGGTTGCCTGTTGCTGGCCATTAACATTAACACCAGGATGCCCAGTGCGATGGGGGGTAGGATCAGCAATTTGCGCCAACGGGGGTGGTTGTCAAGCATAATGGTTGATTTCAATGATGATCGTGCAGCAGAAGTGATGCTGAGCACGGAATGGGAAAAACCTGCCTGCCTCTGACAGAACAACCCCGTAATGATCTCACTGACCGTGTGTTGAAGTCCAATCAAACAGCCTATGGAGAGGGCGGCGCTATTTCAGGGTGCGGTCCGCAAGCTGTATCATGTCCGGAATGTGAGAAATCAGCATGCCGATGACCGCCAACACAACGACCAATGCGATGCCCCACCCAGATAGACCAGAATATTCTTGGATGAGTTGTGACAAACCGAAGCATGGGCGACATCCGACATATTGATCAAACCCTTGTTGCTGGGCAAAGCCCCATGCCAGATGGCATGCGGTTTACTTTTGCTCGTATGATCATGAAAAGCTCATCCAAACTAGCCAGCTACCGAAAACGATTAGAGCCAAACCGCTAATATTTTGATTCTTCTTGAATTTCTGAGCTTGTTGATGGATTAATTCTGGAAAGCCCACTTTTCCGATACCTTTGATTAATGTCGACCAGCCAAGGAGCGTGATCGCTAAGCGCCAATGAACTTCCCATCTGTTATGAAGCACAACAGTGATTAAGCCCAGAAGCAAAGTAATATATCCAGTAGAAATGACAAACGCCTTATCTTCAGTCATTTCGATAGTTTTACCGAGTTGCTTCGTCACAATAAAAAGAAAGCCGAAAATAATAAAAAGGCCACCCCAAAATTTTGCAAGCACAATTGATATATCCACCAAATTAATCGCCTCTCTTGATGGCCTAATTTGCCTTATCACGCCGCTATCTATAATTTATGGTTTTTTCACAATAGCTTTTTGTTAGGCTGCGCCTTTATGACAAGCGCCCGCAAATTGAGCTAACAGTTCTATAAACATTTTTGGATATTACCCAAATAGTTTGAGCCAAAGAGCTACTTGTACCTTCTATGTGATGCATTAAACTAGACTCTTTTTTTACAATAATACCGGGATCTAAAGCCTTTTCAGGAATATTATTGACAGTTAAGAGACATGGGCCTCCTATAAACGCTTCCTCACCATTTCCACCGATAAATTTCAACGCACCTTCTTCTTCTATTTTGACATAACTTAATCCCATATGACCCAGTCTAACCCCTGCTCCTTGAAAATAAACTAGCGTGGATTCAAATTCGTTTAATACAGGTCTAGATAGAGCTCTATGCTTGTTTGCGTTTGATAAAACCGTAAGGTCATTTAACCAGTACTCACCACTAAAATGTTGCTGCGATATGAGGAACTCTTTTACTTTAGGTTTTTCATCGCCCAACCCTGGATACCATTTATCTATTTTTCTTGAGAAGCTACCTTCTGTATCATTTTTATTTGCAACAGGAAATTGAATTTTTTCTACGCTTGGTTTTGGATAACAGTAGTCTGCCATATAATGTGAAACGTACTCCAACAATGATCTATAATTTTCAAGTACATTTTTAAGGTTACCTTTTAAGTTCGCACTAATAGCTAAACTAGTCTTTGAAGCTAAATATTGCTCTAATAGATTCTCAGTCAGAGTATGATTGTATTGAAGCAAATCTCTTATATCTTCTCCCCTTTCGGTCAATATGCCATCCAAAGATCTTGGCTGTATATACATTAGAGGTTGCTTTCGATCTGTTTCCTTCGACTCAAAGTAAATTTCATATTTGGTAGTTATAGAATCCCCTACAGTAGGGACACCTAAACTTCCTTGCCAGTTAGGAAATATCATAATAATTACTCGATTAATCAGCTGGAGTGAGATGTCTACTTTTCATGGGTAACTTGGTCACATAACGATCGGTGAACTGGCGTAGGCACGTCAGCGCCAGAGTCCGAGTTGCGCTGCTTGTTAAGCATTTGTTGCATTTAGTTGTGGCATGTCACTAGGCGGCTGATCTACCAGGATAGAGCCAGCTTTAAATAGGACTGGTACGACCTGTGAATTTGCAAACATCGTTTTATCTCTCCCCCAATGAACAACATATAGCTTGCTTCCAGGCGGAGTATGCCAATCTAATTTTTGTGGGGCGCCATTTCCTGTATAAACAAGAATCCAATCGCCTGGGTTTACAGTCCCATCTCCAAACCAAAAAAGGTTATCTCTGATAGGCATTGCAAATCCATTATTAGATGAAACGCCAACCATGAGACCGAATTGGCCCATATCGGTGTGCTCACGAACTTGAATTGGAATTCTCTCGGAGTTTGGTATTCCGCGATCTGCAACAGAAAACAATTGCAACTCAGAGAGGCCGGCAACGATCATTTGTCGCCTTCCTTAGGTGTGGATACCCAGCTGAAAATTAACAACACAACGCCAATTGCAATACTAGCCACCCCTAAATTTAAAGTGTCATTTCGAATTAATTGTATTCCTGCTCCAAAAATAAGTGTCCCAATAGCAATCCCGATATTCTTCAAATGCCGTGTAGATCTAAAAGAGTTAATTCTTTCAGTTAATACAGCTGTTTTTATTCTTTCGCCAGAAAGGTCAGATAATAACTGATCATTTCTTTGGCGCTGTTCTACAAGCTCCTGTCTTGTTTGATCTAATTAAACTGCCATTTGCGATGTTGCACCAGCAATTAAGGTAGATGCTACTTCGCCACCGAAAGCGCGGGCGTTTGATGCCGCTAATCCAGATATTGCATTAGCCATAGGTCTACCTACCGGCTGAAACTCCTTAACGGTATCTACTTCTTCTGCTCTAACTTGTTTGCCATCTGATCCGGAATTTTCGGGTTCTGGCTCTTCCGTTTGAGAATTCACGAATCTTCTCCTAATATGCTTAACATTTAATTAGCAGGCAACCTGCCTGCTATCTCCATGTGGGAGGTTGGGCTAAGCATTGAATAACCTCCCTGTTTAATTAATTTTTATACTACTTTTCGTCGTTTTAGCAGTCAATTTCATCTATGGATTATCAATCAGGGTCTCCGCTTTCATCACTCAAACCCGGAAAAGCCACCAAAATCGAAAGATAGAGCAGTGCTGCGATGATGATGACCGCAGTAAACCCAAGATCGATGGCGATCAGCGTCGCCGATCCGGCGCTGATCACCGAGGCGTAACCGTTGATGCCCCAGGCCCAGGGAATCAGATTCGAGGCCTGATTTTTAAGTGAGGAGATGGCCAAAGGGAAAGGCATTCCCATGAAGAAGGCCAAAGGCGCGATCAGGAGTGAGGAGATCACGAACTTGAACGCCATGGGGAGATGACCCAGCCGGTCGAACAGCGGCTCCAGCAGAAACAGATAGCCGATGCTTACGAGCGTGATGGCGAGGATCGCCAGGACTGCGATTCGGTAGTGCGAACGGTTTTGTGCCAAGTGCTCGCTGACATAACTGCCCAGGCCCGCAAACAGCAGGAATCCGGCGAGGGAGATCGATATGGCATAGATGGGGTGGTGCAGAAAACGGATGAATTTCTGTATAAAGGCGATCTCGATAAAGAGGAACGCCACGCCGATGCCGAAGAAGTAGTAGAAGACACGCCAGCGACTGGTACCACTGTCCGTAGTCCCTGTACTGCGCGAGATGATGCTCAAAGGGAGCAGTATCAGCAGGGCGCTGAGCAGTGCGGTGATCACTAGGGTAAGAATAAGGATGATGTAACCCCACTCAATCAGCGGCATGCCGCCCTGGTTCCGCAGCTTCAATGCCTCGAAAAAGCTCTCCCACTTGAAGAAGTGATGGAAATAGGGTCTGTCGTCCGAAGCGGGCTGGAGATTGAATTTATAACTCTCCAGGAGTCGATCCTTCGCCCCCGAGACAATCTGTTTGCTTGCCCGGTAGAAATAGGGTTCGCGCAGCCGGTTGTAGCGGTTTGCCTGCGCTTCCCTGAGACGATGGCTATAGGCCTGATCGAAGAGCCTGGCCTGACAAAAGGCTTCGACACGCTCCAGTTCCTGCGGAGTAAAAGCCCCGTTCTTCACCAGCAACGTGGCGGTCTGCCAGTTTCTAATCAACAGCAGGCGTTTCTCCAGGTTGTCCAGCCCCAAGGATTCCATCGCCTGATACGCGGTCAGGAAGAGTTTGAGGGTGTCCCTGGGGGGCGCTTTGATCCAGCGGGTGATGGCGAGATAGCCCTCTGGCGCGAGGTGTGAAAGGTAGAGCGCTATCGCCTCCCGGGTATAGAGATAACTTTCGTTCAGCGCATAGAGGCCTGAGGATGAAGCACTGGCCGCATCGACCAGTACGATCTGGATCAGGTCATACTTTTTATCGCTTTGGCCGAGAAAATCCCGTGCCTCGGCGATGTGTAGCCGGGTGTAGGGATTGTCATAGATTTCACCGGCGAACGCCTTATAGTTTTGCCTTAGAAGCGTGACCAGCTGCGGATTGAGTTCCAGGGCATCCACCGATTCCACCTGGTGGTAGCGTGCCAGCAGCAGGTCGGAGCCGGTGCCGCTGCCGATCACCAGCAGATCAGCCGGCTTCCGCAGGTGGTAGGGGAGGGCCGGGGTTGTCTGGTCGAGATAGCCGAGGACGTCGAGCTTGCCGCTGAAGCGGGTGATGGCGGAGAGATTATCCGCATCGGTGAACAGTCCCAGCTGTTGCGGGGGCTCCCGCGGATTGACCAGACTCAATCCAGGCGCGTGACGCAGCGGCATCTCGTCGCTGGCGACAAGGGTCAGGTAGCCCAGGGGGCTTGAATATCGATCGACAACGCGTGTGCCTTTGATCTGCAGTGTCTGCATCAGCCCCTTGTAGGGGGAGAAGTTGAGGGTGATCTGGGGTGTGGCGATGAGCAGCAGAACGGTAGTGATAATGAGCGGAATATAGAGCCGGGATTTTGAGGAGAGATTGAGCTCCCATATGGCAATGGCCACCGCTGTCAGGCCGGCAAGGGTGATGGCCACGAGGATCTGCTCCGGCATCAGGAGAAACATGATGGCTACGATACCCAATGCGCCTATGCCGGCGCCCAGCAGATCGACGGCATAGATGCGGGAGACCAGCCTGTCGCTGTAGACCATGAAGGTCATACAGATTGCACTGGCGGTGAAGATGAATGGCAGTGCAAGCAACAAACAGATGATCGCCAGATTGAAGGCCTGGCGAAAATCCCAGAACAGTTCCTCGCTGTTGAAACTGAGCGACTGCGCAATCAAGAACGCTCCCAGGGCGGTCAGGGCGAAGAGCATCAGGGAGAGCGGGAAGAGCCATCGATAGTGACGGGCGATTGTGGGCTGAATGGTTGAGAGCAGGCTGCCGCTGATGCCGTAACCCAGCAATGCCAGCGCAATGATCATATAGGCAAAGTGGTGCCACTGAATGATCGAGAAGAGTCGCATCAGCAGGATTTCGTAACCCAGCGCCGATGCGGAGAGAATGGCGATCGAGAGATAGGGCGGACGTCTCAACATAACTGTGGTTTTTTTAATTTTGAATGTTGAATCGTTTGTGCGCACGCGTTGCGCACATCTTGTTCATTTAACAAATTGCGAGTGCAGCTCGGCCATTAATTCAAAATTCAACATTCATAATTGAAAATTATTAACACCCTCGGTGTTAATGCTCTCCGGTAAGCGGCACGAACCTGACCGGCAGAATCTGACGTACCGTGATTTCTTTATCCGCATCCTTATCAACCAGCAGCAGCTGTTGGGTCAAGAAACGGCTGCCCACCGGGATGATCATCTTGCCCCCCGGTTTCAACTGCTCGATCAGTGGAGGGGGTATGTGGCTGGCGGCGGCGGTGACGATGATGATGTCGAAGGGCGCATGTTCCTTCCATCCGTAATAGCCGTCGGCGATGGAGACCTCGATATTGTCATAGCCGAGGCGCTTCAGCCGCTCTGTCGCCTGTTTGCCCAGGGGCTCCACGATCTCCATGGTGTATACCCGTTCGACCAGGTGTGATAGCACGGCGGCCTGGTAACCGGAGCCGGTACCGATTTCGAGCGCCTTATGCTTCGCCTTGGGGGCAATCAGGTCGGTCATGATGGCCACGATATAGGGCTGAGAGATGGTTTGGCTGTAACCGATCGGAAGAGGGCGGTTTTCGTAGGCCCGGCTACGGATATCGGCAGGTACGAACTGGTGGCGCGGCACGGTGCTCAGTGATTTCAGGATCCGCTCATCGAGCTTCGATTTTTCCAGGTAGATGCTGGTTTCCCGAACGTCCTGCTCGATCAACCTTACCATCCGCTCCCTGGCCGCACTGTAGGTGTCGGCAGCGCCCAAGGACAAAGTCCAGGCGCTGGCGAGGGCAATTAACGTAACGCCGCTGACAAGTCGTCTGTTAGGCATGCCAAGCTCCTCCTTTCCTACTTACAAATATAGTGCGTGGAGAGAAGAATGAGTCCGCAAATGAACGACGAGCAACGCCGAGTGGCGCGTTTTCAGGCACACTCCAAGGGCACTTCCTTCTGGGCGCAACCCGAAGGGCTGGGGCTGTTTTTTCACCCAACGGCGTTATCATTCGCTCATTTAGCACGGCTAAACCTCGCTCATTCTGCCTTGCTGGGTAAAAAACAGCTCCAGCAGAGCTGATTGGATTAGTGTTAACAGGCCATAATTCAGAGCTTCCTTGGTTATGTGCTATCTATCGGGATACAAGACGAGCCCCATCCAACAGTGTTTTATCTGACACGCTCTACAGGATGCGGGTGCTGTCCATGGGTGCCAGACAAAGCAGTTCAATTGCCATATTTGCGTTAATTGGCGTTCATTTGCGGACTAAAACCGTTCGCGAGAATTTGCGGCTTACGCGTACAACTCGCTATCAACAGGCTTCTGACACTATCTTATAGCTGGCCGAGTGATGATGGTGCGAGGGGTTGTTCTTTCGACCTCGACCAGGGTAGTTGATGTTGATGTTCCTGCTGAACTCGTTGCTGTGAGCGTGTAAGTCGTATTGCGCCTGGGCGAGATTTTGACGGAACCGTTTGCTTCGACACGGCCGATACCGGGTTGGATTTCAACATCGGTTGCGTCTCTGGTTCGCCAGCTAAGGGTTGTGGATTTACCCAACTCAATAGCGTTTTCTGCTACTGAAAGCCTCGATACAGGAATGGCGGCTACAGGTTGTGAATTGACTCGAATGGAAAGCCGTTGTTTCGCATAACGATTGTCGGAAGCTCTTGTGGCCAGGGTGTATGTCGTATTTTCTGTCGGCGATATAACCTTGGAGCCTGAGGCCGATACCGTGCCGATTGAGGGTAGAATAGTCACCTTCTTGGCATTCTTCGTCACCCACCTCAGTGTTGTGGTGGCCCCCTGCTCGATGCTGTTTGGACTGGCTTGAAACTCGACAATGGCCGGTGCCGGCCCAGTGCTTCCCGAGTACCATACGAAAAAACCGATGAGTACACCGACGACAGCAATCCCAAGCACTCCCATCGCGAGTGGCTTGTATCTGCGTTTCGGTTTTTTCGCCACTGATCTGTTACGACTCGATACTATCGGCCTTTTTCCCGTTCTGTCCCTTTCCAGGCCTTCGATCAATCGATCGCAATCGGTACGGAAATCCGGATCGGCCCTGACATGCATGCCGTTTCTTTTCGAGATTTCACGGATGCTCTCCGGCAACTCGTCAGCCTCGGGCATCGAAGCGCGGCGAACGAGGAGGGGTATTATGGGTATATTCCGCTTCAGCGCGGATTGCAACTCGATTCGAACATAATCACCCGGTTGGTCCAGGCGCCTGTTGCCCTCTTCATTGGTGGCGGATAGCCAATCGCGTCCGATGACGGCCAGGAAGACCTCGCACTGTCCGACCTTTTCATCGATATACCGGGTAAAATCGACGCCCAAGGGGATATCGTCGACATCCATGAATACTGCCGATTCCCCAAAATGCTCGACAAGGCGGTCATGTATCCTTCCGGTAACATCCGCACTGTCTTCACGCCGGTAAGATATGAAGATGTTAGCGATGGCCGTTCTCCTCGGTACGCCTTCCTATGCTTATCTTCGCTCTCTTTTCATGCAGCCGTATTTCCACATGCGATAACTATATTTTATATGAGATTATGAATATTATTATTGTGAATATTGCACAACTTATTAACCCTGTCATTATAGGGGAAGCACGGGTTGCGATAAGGCCGGTATGAACTTAAGGCGATGTATTGCGGTCGTAGGGGGTGGTTATAGTCAACAGGAGCTGTTTATGAGGCAACGTTTCGTCTCGCTCTGGAAAGGGAACCGGTCATTCATTCTCTTTGTTGTGTTACTGCTGACGTTCAGAAGCGTCATTGCTGACTGGAATGTGGTCCCGACCGGATCCATGAAACCTACCATACTGGAGGGGGACCGTATCCTGGTCAACAAAATGGCCTACGATCTGCGTCTGCCTTTTACCCATATCTCATTGCTTAAACGCGGTGATCCTGCGAGAGGGGAGATCGTCATTTTCGATTCGGAGGCGGCCGGTAAGCGTATGGTCAAACGTGTTGTCGGCTTGCCTGGTGATTGGATTGCCATGCATGACAACCGTCTCTGGATCAATGGCCGACAGATTGGCTACAGTGAAACCGAAACTGCCGCGACCGGGCAGGACAGAATCGAGCATCTTCTCGGTGTTGAGCACTGGGTAAGGTGGCTGGATCAAGAGAGCGGGCTAGCCGGATTTCCACCTGTCAAGGTGCCGGACGGTCACTATCTGGTGTTGGGCGACAACCGGGACAACAGCGCGGATTCGAGGGTGATCGGGTTCGTGCCGAGACAAGAGATTGTCGGCAGAGCACGCCATGTGCTGCTCTCATTAAGCTATGACAACTACTATTTGCCGCGTCCACAACGGTTTATGCACCGCTTGTGAGCTATAACAGGCGGCCTTATCCCGGCGGTGGTTTAATGCCGAAAAGAATCGCATACAGGGTCGGCACGAAGAGCAGTGTCAGCAGCGTGGCGAATCCCAGTCCCGCCATGATGGTCAACGACATGTTCACGAAGAAGACGTCCTGTAACAGAGGAATCAGCCCCAGTATGGTGGTGGCTGCGGCAAGCACGACCGGGCGCAGACGGCTCACGGTTGAGTCGAGAATCGCGCTATAGGTCTCTTTCCCCAATGAGTTCTGCTGATCGATTTCGTCGATCAGGACAATGGCGTTCTTGATCAGCAGGCCGATCAATGAGAGTGCACCGAGCAGGGACATGAAATCGAAAGCGCCGTTGAGAAGCAGCAGGCCGGCAGTAATGCCGATCACCGCCAAGGGCACCGTAAGCCAGATCAACAGGGGTTGTCGAATCTTGCCGAACAACAGGATGGTGACCAGGATCATCAGCAGGAATCCTATCGGCAGTGCACGCATCAGACCCCCTTGGGCATTATTCGAATCCTCATATTCACCACCCCATGATAGGCTGTAACCCGGCGGCAGTTGCATCGCCTCGATCTGTGGTTTCAATTGACTGAACAGCGGTGTGGCCAACTCATCCACCGAGTTGCACGAGGCGGTGATGGTCTGGATCCGGTCACGGGAGCGTATGATGGTGTTTTCGAAAAGGGTTTCATAGCCACTCACCACCTGAGCGGCTGCAACCGACTGGTTGAGGGCAGGGCTCCAGATAGCGATATTCTGCAGGTTGCCGGGATCCTTGCGTTCCGTTTCCGGTGCGCGCATCAATATCGGCAGGATACGAATGCCATCGCGATAGCGACCGACGGGGGTGCCGTCATAGGCGTACTGCAGCGCCGTGGCCAGATGCTCGCGGGTGATACCCAACTGCCTGCCCACCTGTTCATTGAAGATCGGGCGTATCAGCTTGACAGGTTGCCGCCAGTTATCCCGCACATCCTTCGATCTGGGATCAGCATGCATAACGGCCTGGGCCTGTTGTGACAGTTCACGCAATACGGCCGGATCGGGGCCATGAAAACGCACCTCGATCTTGCTGTCCCTGCCGGGTCCGATCCGCATCGATTTGATGATCGGATCGGTCCAGGGGATTTGCTCCCGCATATAACGCTCGACTTTTGTCCAGATTTCGGAGATGCGTTCAAGGGTATCCGTTTTAACGATTATCTGGGCATAGGCCGGCGATATCTCCCGTGGATCATAGACCAGGGTGTATCGCTGGTGCGGTCCGCCGATTGCCGTCGTTGTTTGTACCACACCCTCCAGTTCACGCATGAACGCTTCCACGCGGAGCGTGTCTTCCCTGGTCTTTCTGATATCCGTACCTTCGATCTCCCAGATATCGACGAAGAAAAGCGGTGTGTTGGATGCGGGAAAAAAGGCTTGTTTGACACTGCCGAAACCGATGAGAGCAAGCAGGAACAGTGAAATCACCATCCCGACAGTGAGCCATCGCAAGCGGATGGCCCGGTCGACGATGTTCCTGAAGATTGTGAAGACCGGTCCACCATAGGGATCTGTTGCATGCTTGCCGCCGGGTTGTCCCGGTTTAAGCAAATGCGCGCAGAACAGGGGGGTGATAGTAATGGCGGTAATCCAGGAGAGCAGCAGAGAGTAGAGAATCACCCAAAACAGCGAGTTCGTGAATTCGCCGGTGCTGTCCGGTGACAGGCCGATGGCGGAGAACGCAAGAATGCCGATGATCGTTCCGCCGAGCAGGGCCCAAATGGTCTTGCCGACGGTCTCCCGCGCCGCATCCGCCGCCTGCATACCGGCTTGGATCCGAACCAGCATGCCCTCGGCCACGACAATGGCGTTGTCCACCAACATACCGAGGGCTATCACCAGCGCTCCCAATGAGACACGCTGTAGTTCAATTCCTTCGAGATACATGATGAAGAGGGTGCCGGCCACCGTAATCAGCAGCACAGAGCCGATGATCAGACCCACGCGCAATCCCATAAACAGAAGCAGCACCAGGATTACGATGGCAACTGCCTGTCCGACACTGACAAGGAATCCGCCCACCGATTTATCCACTTCAGCGGGTTGATTGTAGATCTCGACCAGCTCCATCCCGACAGGCATGGTGGGTATGAGTTCCAGCACCCGCTGGCGCAGCCTCTCTCCCACCGCAACCACATTCTCCCCGGCCTGCATGGAGATGCCCAGGGTCAATGCCTGCTGGCCGTTGACGTAATACATCTGGCTGGGGGTTTCCTCATAGGCCCGGGTTATCTCGGCAATATCCTTGAGATAGACCAGCTTCTTGTCGTCGGATCCGATCAGTACGTCCCCGATCGCCTTCACCGAATCGAACTCCCCGGTCGGTTCGATGCGCAGATACTCCTCGCCGACACTGGCGTTGCCTGCATTCACGACAACATTTTGTGATTCAAGGATCTGCGAGATCTGGTTTGGTGAAATTCCCAGTTCACCCATTTGAGCGCGTGAGATGTCTACATAGACAACCTCTTTTTGCGCACCGCCGATGCTGATTTTGCGGATCCCGGGGACCAGCACCAGCTGGCGCTTGAAGGCGTCGGCAAAGTCCCACAGATCGCGCCAGCTGTAGCCTTCACCCGTCAGCGCCAGGTAGACACCGAAGACATCACCGAAATCGTCGATAACGATCGGGCTTTGGGCGCCAGGCGGCAGCTTGCCCTTCATGTCGGCGATCTTGCGTCTCAGTTCATCGAAGATATTGGGGAAGTCGGCGGCACGGTACTTGTCTTTGAACTCAATCTGAATATCGGAAACGCCAGGCCTGGAGATCGACATCTTTATCCGTTTGACCTGCTCCATGCGTTGTATCGCATCTTCAACATGGTAGGTCACTTCATCCTGAACCTGTTTCGCTGATGCGCCGGGATAGTAAGTGATGATCTTGGCCAGCTTGATGGTGAAGGCGGGGTCTTCCAGTTTGCCGATTCTCTCGAATGCCCACAGCCCACCGCCAAGCATGATGATGACCAACAACCATGAAATCACTGGTGTACGAACGGAATACTCACCGATATTCATTCCACGTCCCTTTGTTTTTCTTGTACGCTGATCAGGGATTACTGACTGATCGGATGCTGTGTGCGGGGCTCCGCCTGTTCCCGATCCGGCAGCAGTCTGATTTCCATATCCTCAAGCAGAAAGGGGGTGCCGGCACTGACGATTCGTTCACCCGGTTTGAGACCTTCCAGGACTTCAATGCGGCTTCCCAAGAGCTGGCCGATTTTTACCTTGCGGGATTTGACGGTCATGCTCTGCTCATCGATGACCCAGGCTTTTGGGTCGAGATTGGTATCGCCTACAATCGCAGTGGCCGGGACCAGGTGTCTTTCGCTTTTATTGAGGAAGCCGTTCAGGTCGACTGTCACGGTGGCGGTCATACCGGGTAATAGGGTTACGTCGTCTACCCGCTGCATGGTGTAGGTGACCTGAAAGGTCTGCGTTTTGGCGTCGGCCTTGGTGCTTACTTCACGAAAGGTAAGAGGGTAACTTTTTCCCGGTAGATCGGAGAAACTGACGTTGACGGGAATCTGGTCGCGTTTCGTCTGCGGTGACTCCCTATCGGGTTGCAGTTCGCGAAGCTGGCTTTCCGGGACATCGAATTTAACTTCCAGCTGTGAGATATCCTGCAGATCCAGGATTACCTGCTTGGCCTGTACCTCTTCGAAGTTTTCAACGTAACGCTTGGCGATGACTCCTTTGAACGGGGCGGTCAACTTCGTGTAATTGAGTTCTTGCTGTGCAGATTCCAATGCGGATTGAGCGCTTTTGAATTCAGCTTCGAGGCGGTCATGGTCCATCTTCGAGATGTGTCCTTTTGTGACCAGTTCCTGTGCGCGGGCATAGTCCTTTTTTGCCTTATCGAAATTCGCCTTTCGGTTGTTATAAGCGATCTTGTAGTCAGTGCGGTCCAAGGAGGCGATCAGCTGGTCCTTTTCCACATCGTCACCCTCTTTCACTGAGAGTTGCATAACCTTGCCTGCAACCCTGAAAGCGAGTTCCGCTTTTCTACCCGCATCGATTCGTGCCGGGAATGATCGTACATCGGTGGATCCGGCCTGCTCGACGACAAAGCTCTTTACCGGGCGCACAATGTTCTTGGTATCTGGCGGCGGCGGTTTTTCACATCCGGCGAGAGCGGCAGCGACCAGGATGATTCCGATAGAACGAAACGAACAACCATGCATGATGAAATCCTCCATACTTTCGGTCGCCTAACCTGTTGCTCAACGGATCTGAAAAACTAAGTATAACTATATTTACCTCGTCAATAACAACAAATTCAGAAGGGGTGGCAGGCCATACCGTTGTTGCCGGTCCACTTAGTGTCGTGGAAATGGTTCAAACTATCGATCGTAAGGATTGCACATGCTGTCATGTGAATGGAAAGGGTCTGCGGAATAGTCACAGCGCAGATGATTGGATTGGTGATGACAGGCTATGGGAATTCGTGTCTATTGCATGTCATGGACACGCTGCCTGAGATCGTCATGTCCGAGTGAATAGAGGCTGTTAAAAATTCTGCTATAGTGTGACAAATTGGCTCTGGCCGATCTATCTGAGTAGTTGATCTGGTTAAACTCACGGGAAATTTCATTGGCTTGTAACGGAACATTCAGTGCCGCCAGTCTATCGAGTAATTTCTCAATGGTCAGTCCCGCGGGTCTCCGATATCCGGCGTTGTGTAACAGGTCGTCAATCGCCTGCAAGTGGTAGGCTATCGCCTCATCGGATGTTGCTGCCCGTGTGGAGTCGAGCCTGCGCTTGATTTGGAATGCGCGCCATCTGGGGTGAATGTATGGCCAGGCTATCCACAAGCACAACAGGATTGCACCGAGGGCGGTGAATAGCGGCCATGTTTTGATGAAAAAGAGTTTCAGATAAGCGCCTGCCCAGGTGACCAGAAGATACGCCGCTTGCCAGCTGGCGCTCAACATCATCTCAAGCGTGAGTTCACTCTCTCCCATCGCATGCTGGAGACGCAACTGTCGCTCGACATAGTCGTTGATCTGTTCGGCGGAGAGTGTTTCATTGTCGACCGCCGGGCCATCGTAGTAGGCGGTGGGTTCCAGCTCCAGCCAACCGATATCATCAACATAGGCTTCGACCCATGCATGGCCATCCAGGGCATAAATATCGTAATAACCGGTCATCGGGTTTTGGTTCGTCGCGGAAAAGCCGGTGACCAATCGAGAAGGTATACCCTGAGTACGTAGCATGATGGCAAGCGCACTGGCAAAGTACTCGCAATGTCCCTTTTTGGTTTCAAACAGAAACCGGCTCAGGGGTGTCTGATGCTGTGATTTGAAAATGGAGTCGAAGTCGTAGTCATAGTGCTTGCGCAGGTGCTGTTCCAAGGCTATGGCCTTTGCAAACTGGCTGTCGTACGGTTCGGCTACTTGACTGGCCAATTGGATTATACGGGGATCGATATTCTGCGGTAGTTGTCTGAAGTTGGGCAATTCCACATATTCTGTTTCGGCGAAGGTTCGACCGTTGCGTATTGTGCGCTGTGATTCAACGGCATATGCCGTGCCGCTTTTTAACGCCCCTGGCGAGTGAAGCTGGCCGAATGCATCCAGGGCGATGACTGTTGAGGGGAAATTGACCTTTACCGGTACTGCCGCCGCCGGGATATAGTCACCCAGATCGCGCTCGATAAAGACCTCATAATGTTCAGTCATGCTTCCTGGTAAATTGATTGTCGAAGGCTGCAATTCTATCTCCCCGCGGGAGAGCTGCAGCTTACTTAACCGTTTTGCTGAACTGTACCAACGCAGGCCATCGAAACGATCAAAGATACGTGCACGTAGATAGAGGGGGCGGTCTGCACGGACATGAGCAACGATTACATTACTGAAACGATCGCCCTGGTCGTCCGGATTGTCGATATCCATCTCGTAGTCGAAACCACGATAACGGAAAGGTGACTGTGTGGATTGACTGCCGGATGATCGGCCTGATCTATCGTGTGAATCATCCGCATCGAACTTTTCGGCCAGATCCTGGAGTAGAGACTCAGCAGGACTTTGTCCGGTTTCGTTGCCATGACCTTGTTCCGCTTCCTGCTCCCACGCCGGGTTTTCATAGAAATGGTCGGAACCCGGAATGGCGCCGAGATTGCCCGCTGGAAACCGGGGTACGATCAGATAGATGATCAGCGCCAAGCCAACCAGCAGGGAAGCGGCACGCAGTTGGTCGAGCGGGTTCCATTGGGAACGGTTGCGGCTCAAGGGTTCAATATAGGCATAGCCCAGGG
Organism: Candidatus Thiodiazotropha sp.; assembly: GCA_040791665.1. Lineage (GTDB taxonomy): Bacteria > Pseudomonadota > Gammaproteobacteria > Chromatiales > Chromatiaceae > Thiodiazotropha. The sequence continues at coordinate 99,984 of JBFNNX010000037.1, forward strand.
CGATGCTGATAGTCACTGAATAGGCGAGAAAAAAAAGTAGATAATGACCTGATTTCGATTCGACCGCACCGGCTATCAGTGCGGTGAAACCCACCGCCAGTCCCATATAGAGCCGGCGGTAGTCATGGGTTTGAAACAGCAGTGCAAGATGGGCGAATCCTATGAAGACTAAAAGCGCCGGGAGGGGACCGTAGATGACCATCAGGGGCAGGAAGAGAACAATCCCCGTGGCGGCGATCTGTTCCGAGATCTTCAGATAGGGATTGGTCTGCTCATCGGTGCGTCCCACGAGCGCCAGTATGAAATGGGTTGCGGCCACAGTCACAGTCGCACCGAGAAGCGCGGCCAATACACCCAGGTAGGCAAACAGGGCCGCCCCTGCCGCAACCGCTGATACCAGGCTATACCAATAGACGACCTTGAGCGATTCGAGCTTCACTGGAAAAGCTCCTGTAGCGGGGAAAGGGCGTTGACAGGATAGATCAACCGATTGCCTTCCCGATGGTAGTCACTGGTCGGGTTTTTACGCATGGGAAAGAGAAAACTCTCTGCATCCATCTCGATATCGACGTGGGTCAGATAGGGGGGGAGAATTGGCAGTTGACCATCATCCTGGAGACGAAATCCGGTTATCAGATTGGCCTGAGGAAATCTGATCACTGCCTGCTCGATCAAATCGCTGCAACTTTGAGTGCCGTTGCTCTCGAGCGTCGCCAGCAAGGCATACAGATCGTAGAGGTCGGATGTATAGGCCGGGACAACATAGTCGTGCCAGTTTCCGTTTTCGACCACCAATATACTCTGCATCCCGTCACGGCTGGCAAAGTGAATCATCGAGGCGGCGATAGAGATGGCATATTCAAAAGTGGATCTCGAGCCCTCACCCCGATTGAAGTCCGGTCTGCAGTCGAGTATCACCAACAAAACCGGACGGTCGCTGCGTTCATATTCTTTAACCACCAGTTGCTGTTGTCGGGCGGAGGCGCGCCAGTGGATGTGGCGCAGACTATCGCCCTGGGTATATTCCCGTACCGTCGCAAACTCGTCCTGGCCGCCCTGTTGAGGTATGCGCAGATTGCCATCGCTGTTGGCATCCGCAATGACAGGCAGGGGAATGCACTGCAGGTCATATACCCGGGGAAGTACCAGGACATCCAGCGTATCGGTTGTCAGTTGTCGGCTATGTCTTACCACACCGAATGGATAGGAGGAGGAGAGTGTGAGCTGTTGCAGCTGAAACTTGCCGCGGCGCTCGCAGTGTATCGTTGCGCGGCTGCGGATCGCCTTGTCGCATCGCGAGATGAATAGCTTCTGCTTAGCTTCGGCAAATGGGAGGTGGTCGGTCAACTGAAGATGATAACGTCGACCTTTTGATGAAATCCGGTAGACCAACTCGCCTTCACTGCCGGCAGTCAGATCGCCGACCAATGAGCGCTCCACCGTGATACCACGCAATTGCAGTCTGGGTAGCAAATGGGAGATCAGCAATAGCGACAAGCAGAGTGAAGATAAACCGTAAAGCAGAGCCAGTCCCCGGTTCCAGGCGGCAAAAAAACAGGCCAGGGAGAGCAGCCAGATGACGACATGCAGGTTGAACCAGCGCTGCAGCCAGGCGATGACTTCAGGTGGAAGCCTGTTGGATGACAAGGCCTGCTCCCTCATTCCGCTCACTCCGCCAGTTCGAGAACAGTCTCCGTTTTTTGACTGTCACCCTTACTCTCCGGCATGGCGGGAACCGGCGTGGCATCGACGATCTCCTGCAGGAGATTCTGATCATTGTCGTTATTGCTTCTTAACAGCATACGATGTGCCAGAACGGGTACCACCAATTCCTGTACCCGGAGTGGCGTGACAAAGCTTTCGTCGTTCAGCAGCGCGCTGGCCTGCGCCGCCTTCATCAGGGATATCGAACCTCGAGGGCTGACGCCCAGGCGGATCTTTTTATGTACACGGGTGGCGTGAATCAGGGCTGCTATGTAATCGACGATTTTCTGGTCTATCTGGATCTTGCTCACCGCACGCTGCAGTTTGAGCAGGGTTTCTTCGTCGATATTTGCCGCAATCTGTTCGAGTGGGTCATCGCCACGGTTCATCTGCATGATGCGGGTTTCGTCCCGCAGTTTGGGATAGCCCAGGGAGACACGCATGAAAAAACGATCCAGTTGTGCTTCAGGCAGTGGAAATGTGCCACTGAATTCGATCGGATTCTGGGTGGCGATAACCATGAAAGTGGCCGGCAGCTTACGGGTCTTTCGATCCGCGGTGACCGTCCTCTCCGCCATCGCCTCGAGCAGGGCCGATTGCGTGCGCGGCGAGGTCCGGTTGATCTCATCGGCCAGCAGAATGTTGGTAAACACCGGACCGGGTAAAAAGCGGAATGCCTGCGCCTTCTGATCGAATATGGAGATGCCTGTGATGTCCGCCGGCAGCAGATCCGGGGTACATTGAATCCGCTTGAAAGTCAGATCCAGGCTCTTTGCCAGGGCCTTGGCCAGGGTGGTTTTGCCCAGGCCGGGCAAATCCTCCAGCAGCAGGTGTCCACGGCAGAGCAGGCTGATCATCACCAGGCGCAGGGTATCCGGCTTGCCGATAATGGCTTTTTGCCACTCTGCCAACAGTGAACGGAGCAGCTTACCCGGTGTTAGTCGATTGGAATCTGACATCAAACCTCCCTGTAACCATCTTGAGGGGACTCAATCGGAGTGGTCAATTACTTAAATATTCCACGGAATTAGGCATTTATTAACCTCTTATAGCGTGCATTATCATAACATCTTGAGCTTTTTTTAGATCAAAAGGCGATAGGTCTGTAAACATCCACCGAAACACAGCTACAATTGCATCTTTTATAAAGATCGAATGACCTGCTTTTCGGGTTTGCGATGATTTCACCGTTTTTTCTAAATACAGGAAACATCCATGGCATATGACAAGATTGAGATCCCTTCCACAGGGGAAAAGATTACCGTTAATCCGAATGGGGCGCTGAATGTACCGGATAACCCCATTATTCCCTACATAGAAGGTGATGGCATAGGCGTGGATATTACTCCGGTAATGAAAAAAGTGATCGATGCCGCGGTGGAGAAGGCCTACGGAGGAGAGAAGAAGATAGCCTGGATGGAGGTTTATGCCGGCGAGAAGGCGACCCATGTCTACGACAGCGATACCTGGCTGCCAGAGGAGACCCTGGATGCTGTGAAGGACTTCGTCGTCTCCATCAAAGGTCCGTTGACGACACCGGTGGGTGGCGGTATCCGCTCCCTCAATGTAGCGCTTCGTCAACAGCTCGATCTGTATGTGTGTCTAAGGCCGGTACGCTATTTCGATGGTACTCCCAGTCCGCTGAAGGAGCCTGAAAAGACCAACATGGTGATTTTCCGCGAGAATTCGGAAGACATCTATGCCGGTATAGAGTGGGAGTCAGGCAGCGAAGAGGCAAAGAAGGTGATCGATTTTCTGCAGGACGCCATGGGTGTCAGCAAGATCCGCTTTCCGGCCACGTCCGGTATCGGTGTAAAACCCGTTTCCAGCGACGGCACCAAACGTCTGGTGCGCAAGGCGATTCAGTATGCCATCGATAACAACCGCGATTCGGTGACGCTGGTGCACAAGGGCAATATCATGAAATTTACCGAAGGCGCCTTCAAAAACTGGGGTTACGAGTTGGCCAGGGAGGAGTTCGGCGCGGTTGAGTTGGATGGTGGACCCTGGTGCAGTTTCAAGAATCCAAAGAGCGGCAAGGAGATCATCGTCAAGGATGTAATCGCCGATGCCTTCCTGCAGCAGATCCTGTTGCGACCCGCCGAGTACAGCGTGATTGCGACCCTGAATCTGAACGGCGACTATATCTCCGATGCCCTGGCGGCGCAGGTGGGCGGTATCGGTATAGCGCCGGGTGCCAACCTGTCGGATGAGGTGGCCATGTTCGAAGCGACCCATGGTACAGCGCCGAAATATGCCGGACAGGACAAGGTCAATCCCGGATCGCTGATCCTTTCGGCCGAAATGATGTTGCGTCACATGGGTTGGTTCGAGGCGGCGGATCTGATCATCAAAAGCCTGGGCGATACGATCTCCGCAAAGACTGTCACATACGACTTCGCAAGATTGATGGATAATCCTCAGGAGTTGAGCTGTTCGGCTTTCGGCGATGCCATGATCAATATGATGTAGGGGTAAGACGGACTCGGCCTTTATCGCAAGGATGCGATAGCTGAGTGCCGATTGTCTTTACCGTTACTGATTACTCACCCCTTATTTGACTGAAAAATGTGCCGATTACCTGGCTCAGCCTTTCTGTACGTTTTGGATTGCGCAGACTGGATTGCATATCGGATCTGGTAGCAGGCAGATAGAGCAGGTCGCTTAAGATGCCATTGAAAAACGTTTGACCCACCTCGTTGTCCGCCAGCCGTTCAAGATAGCGATGGCGCAGTGAGACATCCTCCAGCGACTCCCAGGCACGTCCCGCTATTGCCGCCAGCAGGTCGCTGCGACGAGAGATGGAATGGTCGAGGAGCCGGTGCATGAAATCATCGCGAATCGTCTTTTCGCTGCTTTGGGAGAGGCCGCGTACCACTGCCGATAGTATTTGTGGATTCGGCCTATCCTGTTGCAGGGTCGATAGGCCTCTTTGCACCAGGGCCTTTGCGATCGTATGGGGTATCACCTCGTTTTCGAGACAGTGGCACAATGCCTCCAGGGGGGAGGGAGGCAGAGATGGAATCGATTTGGCCAGACGCTGGGTATTGCCATGCTGATCGAGTCGGGCGGTCAGATCGGCAATCCCCTGATAACCGATGAATGACCACTGATCCCAGCCCAAGTCACCGTCGAAATAGGCCTTGGCATGGTCGTGGAAACGGGAGACCGGCTTATTCAGGCTGCGGGTCAGGCGCGCATGAAATATGGCCAAGCGTTCCTGCTTGGGCTGGAAGGCATATGGATTGTTCTGCAGTGCGGTCTGCATACCGTCCGCATGGGGTCTAGTCCCCAAACTCTCCACCAGATGATGCATGAACTCATCCCTTGCCGGCAGTAGCAGCTTGCCCTGTTCATCCAGTGGAAAGCGGATGAACCAGATCATGGCCTCAATCTGTTGCTGCGCCGGGTCGGCAAGGGTCAGGGCAAACCACGCCCGCTGTTGCAGTGGTAACGGGTAGGGAGTCTCCGTCTTTTCGAATGCGACGAATTGCTCCCTAGGAATGGTGTTGACCCTGCGGCCCATATCCGAAAAATCCAGTGAGAGTCCGCCGGATTCGATGAATTCAGTCAGTGTGGCGATCGTGTTCATAAATACAAGCCTAGATTAATCTGCAGGTTCTAAAGGGGCAGTTCATCTGCTTAAAGAACAGTCAGTTAGCCGCAAATGAACGCAAACAACCGCAAATTTGACGCAAATGTTAAAACAGGGATTTATTGATAGGTTGTGTTTTCTTAAGACAGTCATCATTGGCCACATCAACTAATTTCTATTTGCGCATATTTGGAGGTTATTTGCGTTCGTTTGCGGCAATCACTATATCCAATCGACCAGATGATGCTCCCAGTCGTCCGCCTCCGATTCCCTGATGACCTTGCCGCGGATGGAGTGGCCTGCATTTTCCACGCTCTGAGGATCACTGCTTACCAAAGGGTGCCAGTCGGGAAGCGGTTTCCCTTCCGCCAACAGGCGGTAGGCGCATGTCCGTGGCAGCCAGTAGGGGTCGGCCAGGTCATTTGGTGTCAGGGTGACGCAATTGGGCACCAGTTTTGAACGTTCCGAATAGCGTGTGCAACGGCAGTTCTCGAGATCGAGCAGATCGCACACGATATTGGTGTTGAAGATCTCCCGTGTCTCCTCATCCTCCAGTTTCTGCAGACAGCATTTCCCACAGCCATCACAGAGCGACTCCCACATTTCGTGGGGCATCTCTTCAAGCGGCGTGGTAGTCCAGAATGGGGATTCGGTAAGGTCCATTTATGGGATAATATCACTATAAGTGAGGCAGGTAGCGGGGAGTTTAGGAGCTGCAATACCGCAAGGTGAGGGAACCTGACATATTTGTGTGGCGGGCATTGTTCCGATCATGTATGAAACCATCTGTCAATAGCTTTTATGCACAATGAGGGTCACTCCGATCAGAGATTGATAAGTTAAGGGGAACTTCTGTGATGGTACATTTGAAATAAACCATAACTAACTGAAATATAACATTATTAATGAATTGTATAGAAATTACACAATTTAAAAAGAGATGAACAAGATCAAGGGCTGCAGCTCAGTTCCTCCAGCTTACTCACAAAGTTATCCACAGAAACTGTGGACACATTTAGAGCTGGAGTCGGCCATACTCCCCGAGTCGTCGTCACGCTATCTATGGTCAGTTAATATCTGGTCAATCCTAACCGCGGAGCAAAGATCATGACTGGAAGATGCCAACCCTATCAGGCCGTATTGAACCTTCCGTTCGCACCGGTCGGCATCACCCTCTCCAAGGGCAGACTGAAATCTCTCGAATATTTGACCCGACCACAGCACGAGTACCGCAATGGGGCTTCCGGGTTGAGTAACGTGATCGACGCGATTCAAGCCTATTTACAGGATCCAAAAAGAAAATTCGATCTGGAACTGATACTCGACGGAACGCCATTTCAACGCCGTGTTTGGCAGGTGCTGCAGGAGATACCCTCCGGTTCAACAATGACCTACGGAGAGCTGGCAAGACAAATCGGCAGTGGCGCCAGGGCAGTGGGCAATGCCTGTCGCGCCAATCCCTGCCCATTGGTTGTGCCTTGTCACCGGGTTGTCGGTGTGACCGGCCTGGGTGGCTTTGCTGGTGAGAGAGGTGGCGAGAAGCTGGATATCAAACGCTGGCTGTTGAGGCATGAGGGCGTCATGTGAAAGGGGATGGTGAGGACGGTACACTTATCGAATCATTTTCAGATGCCCTGTGGATGGAGCGAGGTCTCAGTCGTAATACGCTTTCAGCGTATCAGTCCGATTTAGCCAAGGTTGCCGATTGGCTGCGCGATAACCGGGGTTACGGACTGCTCCAGGCCAAACGGGCCGATCTGCAATCCTATTTGGCGGTGCTGGTAAAACAGGGCCGAAAGCCGCGCTCCACTGCGCGCCTGCTCTCCTGTATCAGGCAGTTCTATCAATTCGCTTTACGGGAAGGCTGGTTGAGTGCCGATCCCAGTGTTCGTATCGATTCCCCCAAGCTCGGCAGACCCTTACCAAAATCACTCTCCGAAGGCGAAGTCGAGGCACTGCTGAGGGCGCCGGATCTTGAGAATGCGGAGGGTATGCGGGACCGAACCATGCTGGAGGTGCTCTACGCATCGGGATTGCGGGTCTCCGAACTGGTTGATCTGCGACCGGAGCAGGTGAATCTGTCCCAGGGGGTAATGCGTATCGTCGGTAAAGGTGGTAAGGAACGGCTTGTACCGATGGGTGATGAAGCCCAGGGTTGGCTCGAACGCTTCTATTCCGGTGCTCGGATCGAGCTGCTGGGAGAGAAGGTCTGCTCACATCTTTTTCCGACCCGACGTGGCCAGGGTATGACCAGGCAGGCATTCTGGTACCGGATCAAAAAGCATGCGGCAGGTGCGGGAATCAGTCATTCCATCTCGCCCCATACCTTACGGCATGCCTTTGCCACCCATCTATTGAACCATGGAGCCGATCTGCGCGTCGTGCAGCTGCTTTTGGGACACAGCGATTTGTCCACCACTCAGATCTATACCCATGTGGCGCGGGAGCGTCTGAAACAACTGCACGCAACCCACCATCCTCGGGGCTGATTCGTCACAGAACCGGCAGCAACGCATGTGAGTGGGGCCAGGTTATGGTAGAGTCCCCTCCCAGCGTTAAACCGATCAGGAGTCAATATGCCATCGTTCGATATCGTCTCTGAAGTGGATCTGCAGGAGGTCAGAAATGCAGTCGATCAGGCCAACCGGGAGATAGGGACACGATTTGACTTCAAAGGCGTGGATGCTGCTTACGAGCAGAACGAGAACGAGATCCTATTACGTGCCGAGCAGGAGTTCCAGCTCAATCAGATGATGGATATTCTGCGCCAAAAACTGGTCAAACGTAAGGTTGATATCGCCGCTATGCACATTGAAGATGCCGAGACTGGTCTGCATGCCGCTCGACAGCGGGTGGTCATTAAACAGGGTATCGAGAGCGATGTGGCGAAAAAGATGGTCAAGCAGATCAAGGGCAGCAAACTGAAGGTACAGGCCCAGATCCAGGGCGAGCAGATCCGTGTGACAGGGAAGAAGCGAGACGATCTGCAACAGACCATCGCGCTTATTCGGGATGCCGACTACGGACTTCCCCTGCAATTTCAAAATTTTCGGGACTAATCATCTATGAAACAAAACTATCAAGTTGCCCTGCGCAGGAGCGTTACGATACTGCCGCTAGTTACCCTGTTCCTGACCGGACCCGTAATGGCAGAACCTAGCAAGCAAAACGCTGAAATCCGGAAGGTGCGCGATGGGGTCAACAAAATACTCAAGCGGGGCAATATCACCAGTGTTGCGCCTTCCAAGATCAATGGCCTGTACGAGGTCATGGTGGGTCCGCAGCTCTATTATGTATCCGGGGACGGCAGGTATCTGTTGAGTGGCAACATGTACGATATCGAAACCCGGGAGGATTTGACCACGCCGAAGGTTTCCCATGCCAAAGCCGAAGCGATCGAGGCGGTGGGTGAAGCCAACATGGTAATCTTCGCGCCGCAAAAGACCAAACACACTGTCACCATATTCACCGATATCGATTGTGGCTATTGCCAGAAGCTCCATAGTGAAATCGACGATTACACTGATTTGGGCATCAGTGTGCGCTACCTGATGTTCCCCAGGGCCGGCATAGGCAGTGAATCCTTCGACAAGGCGGTAACCGTCTTGTGTTCCGATGACCGCAACGATGCCATGACCCGTTCCAAGGCAGGTGAAAAGCTGGCTAAGAAAGAGTGCGACAATCCCGTCGAACAGCACTGGGCACTCGGCAAGAGCCTGGGAGTGAACGGGACACCGGCCATATTCCTGGAAAGCGGAGATATGCTACCCGGCTATATCCCCGCACAACGCCTGAGTACTATTTTACAGGAGTTGGAGAAGAATCAGTCTCGGAAGTGATGATAAAAGCTGTTGTTTCTCAATTCGTTTCGGGAATCGATCCGCAATGTAAGTTAATCTTAGGGCCTGTATCGCTACACTTCAGGAGTCAGCTTGAAATTTGACGTGGCAATGCGTACCGACAAAGGGGTGGTACGGGAGCAGAATGAGGATGCTATCGGCGGAGACCCTGAAGCCGGGCTTTTAATACTCGCGGACGGTATGGGAGGCGCCAATGCCGGTGAGATCGCCAGCAGCTTGACGGTCGAGATGCTGACGAGCCAGTTGATCAGTGCCGGTGAAGCCGGTGATACAGAATCAGGGAGGGAACGTCTGCTAAATGCCATACAGGATGTGAATCAGGCAATACAAGAGCTCTCGCAGCAGGTGCCGGAATATCAGGGGATGGGAACGACCTTGGTGGTCGGGCTATTCGCTGAGCACAGCCTGCTTTACGCCCATGTAGGCGATTCAAGGCTCTATCGCCTGCGGGCAGGTGTATTCGAGCAACTGACCACAGACCATACAATGATCCAGGAGATGGTCAATCTTGGGGATTTTGCTAGCATTGAACAGGCACTCATGGCAGGTGTGCCGACCAATGTTTTGTCACGGGCCATCGGTTCGGAAGCGATTGTAGATATCGACCTGAACGAGGCGGAGATCGATCTGGGTGATCTCTATCTCATCTGCTCCGATGGTCTCACAGGTATGGTGACGGATGACGAAATCCAAAGTATCCTAGAAAATGCAAACCTCGATCTCATGCAACAGGCTGATGAACTTATCGATTTTGCATGCAGGATGGGTGGTATGGACAACATTTCTGTTATCCTGGTTCGCACCGTAGCGAGCGAATAGTGAGTCAAGTTAACCTGAATCTCTTGGTTCGGGTTTAAGAATAAGGTACCTGGGTAGATAGCTATATGGACAAACTCGTTGTTATGGGTGATGAAGAGTCACCGCAAGAGTTTCCGCTTTTCGGCAAACGCATGCTGATCGGACGTGACGAGAGCTGCGATGTTTGCCTTAAGGATCGTTCAGTCAGCCGCCACCATGCCACTCTGTTAAAAGTCTTCAGAGGATATTCCATTGAGGATGAACAGAGCACCAATGGCACTCGAGTAAATGGCAACACGGTAACAAAGCGTTTTTTGAAACATGGGGATCTGATCGAGGTTGGTAAATACCATCTACGCTTCATCGCTGAAGTGCCACCTCAAGACATGGATGATCCCGATCGGACAGTGGTATTGCGTCCGCGTGAACCCAAATCTACTCAGCCACCAGTTATGGACGTTACGGGAACCCCACCGGCCAGTGCGGAATCGGTTTCGCAGCATGCCGCGCCATCTCCACAAGCCGCCACGCAACCGGATACCGAGACGCAGGTCGAGGATCGGCCCAGGGTCCGTTTCCTTGATGGTGAAAATAAGGGTGAGGTGAAAGTGGTCGATAGGGCCTTTTTCAGTGTAGGAAACCCGGGCGGGGATCTGGTTCTGATAAATCAGCGTCATTCAGGTTTTTTCCTGCTCAAAGTGGGTGGCGACAAACCGCCGATGATCAATGGCGAACCCATCAAAGCGGGTGGAGTGGAACTGCACGACGGTGACCGCATCGATCTGGGGGATCTGTCACTGGAATTTCTCAATTAGAGAAGCTCAGATACATACCATCCACGGCAGGGTGCAGCCTTGTCGTACAACTGGCTATAGTGCACGATTGGCGTGCTTGTAATTGCTGTTCAATAGTGAGGTCAGCCTCATGCAGGCAGCGAAGTTGGCGGTATCCTCAAGAATACCGTGCATGATCACACCCTCCAGCAGATCTTTGCCATCCCACTTCGGATGTATCAAGTCGGACAGGAATTGACTCTCCCGGGGTTCCAGCCGATCGAAGACGAGCCCGCAACCCGGGGTACCGACTCGGATGACTTTTGCTGAAAACTGCCGGCTTTCCCCTTGCCCAGGCCTTTTAATGGAAACCAGGTAGCTGTCATTGACCTTGGCTGTGGCCAGAGAGGTAACGAAGAAGCCCGATTCGCTGAGGTCCTTGATTGTTCTCACCTGTTCGACACCCCCGGTTTTGGATGCGAGTATCGCTTGAATCGATGTTTTTGTTCTTGGGCTTCTGCGAGCGTCCATTGTCATGCCCCTGTAATAATCAAGTCACATTTTAATGTAGGCAGGCGCTCTTTCGCTTTGTATGAGGAATAATACCAAGGCTGATCAGGGTTTTACCGAATGCTCAGGGGATAGGGTTCAATCCTTGAGTCGAAAGCCGATATTGATGGTGACCTGCCAATGGGCTACCTGTCCGTTATCGATGTGACCGCGGGTCTCCACGACCTCAAACCAGTTCATGTTGTCGAGGGTCTCTCCGGCGCGCGCAATGGCATTGCGAATGGCATCGTCGCTGCTGGTTTGAGATGAACCCACCAGCTGGATCTTCTTGTAGACGTGATCGCTCATGATAAAAAACCTCCGGTTTTTTTAATCTTGAATTTCAAATGTTGAATTATGAATGGATGTATGTGCATTGCACACAGTTTTATGATTACTCACTGAAAACTTTCGGGACCCGATAGTAAAATATTCCGCGAGCGAAGCGAGCACGGCAATTCAAAATCACTCTTCAAGTTTTTGCTTCAACAGATACAAGGCTTCCAACGCCTCTCTTGGGGTCAGCTCATCGGGATCGATTTCATGCAGCTGCCGTTCAACCGCGGACTCTTCCGTGCAGGCCGGTTCTGTGTCGAACAGGGGCAACTGACTCTGTTGCTGTTCCGCATGGCGCTGGGCGCTGGCCTCCAGCTCCAGCAGGCGCTGGCGTGCCCTGCGGATCACTGGCTTCGGCACCCCGGCAAGGGTGGCTACCTGGAGGCCGTAGCTCTGGTTGGCCGGTCCCTCCCGCACCGCGTGCAGAAAGACGATGGAGTCGCCGTGCTCTACCGCGTCCAGGTGCAGATTGCCGATACCCGGATACTCTTCCGGCAGGGTGGTGAGTTCGAAATAGTGGGTGGCGAAGAGGGTGTAGGCCTTGAGGCAGGTGGCCAGCTCCACGGCGCAGGACCAGGCCAGGGAGAGCCCGTCGAAGGTGGATGTGCCGCGGCCGATCTCATCCATCAACACCAGGCTCTGTGCGGTGGCATTGTGCAAAATGTTGGCGGTCTCTTCCATCTCCACCATGAAGGTGGAGCGTCCCCCGGCCAGATCGTCGGAGGCGCCGATGCGGGAGAAGATGCGGTCGATGGGTCCGATCCGTGCCGCGGCGGCGGGCACGAAGCTGCCGCTGTAGGCGAGCAGCACAATGAGGGCTATCTGACGCATGAAGGTCGATTTGCCGCCCATGTTGGGTCCGGTGATGATCAGCATACGCTGCCGGTCGTCGAAGGTGACGCTGTTGGCGACAAATGGTTCGCTGCTGACCTGTTCCACCACCGGGTGGCGTCCGTCAGTGATCTCCAGTCCAGGCTCTTCCACCATGAGAGGAGAGACCAGATTGAGACTCTGAGCCCGCTCCGCCAGGTTGCAGAGCACATCCAGCTGGGCCAATCCCTCGGCACACTGCTGCAGAGGCGCCAGCTCGTCGCAGAGCTGATCAAGCAGTTGTTCGTAGAGATATTTCTCCCTTGCCAGGGCGCGTTCCCTGGCGCTCAATACCTGATCCTCGAATTTCTTCAACTCCGGTGTGATGAAGCGCTCCGCACCCTTCAGTGTCTGACGGCGGATATAGTCTTGCGGTGCCTTGTCGGATTGTGCACGGCTGATCTCGATGTAGTAGCCATGGACCCTGTTGTAGCTCACCTTGAGTGTGGATATGCCGGTGCGCTCACGCTCGCGGCTCTCCAGATCGAGCAGGAACCGGTCGGCGTTTTGGGAGAGGGCGCGCAGCTCATCCAGTTCCGCGTCATAACCCTTGGCGATGACACCACCGTCGCGGATCAACATCGGCGGCTGTTCTATGATGGCCCCTTGCAGTAACCGGTGTAGCGTCGGGTGTTCGCCGATCTGTTGTGACAGGGTGGGGGAGAGCGGGCTGTCGAGCTGGGTCAACGGAGGCTGCAGCTGCGGCAGGGCGCCAAGGGCCTCCCGCAGGGTGGCCAGATCCCGGGGGCGGGCACTCTTCAATGCCACCCGGGCGAGGATGCGTTCGATGTCGCCGATACCCTGCAGGATCTCCCGCAGCTCGCTGTAGAGGCGGGAGGCCAGCAGGGCCTCGATGGTGGAATGACGCTGGGCCACCGCCTCCCTTTGCCGCAACGGCTGACTGATCCAGCGCCGCAACATGCGGCTGCCCATGGCGGTCACAGTGCGATCCATGATTCCCGCTAGGGTGTGTTGCGGTTGGTTTGAGAGGGAGTGGAGCAGCTCCAGATTGCGCCGGGTCGCGGCATCGATGATCACGCTCTGCTCCCGCTGCTCCACCCGCATACCGCGGATATGGGGCAGGGCGCCGAACTGTGTCTCCTCCACATACTGCATCAGACAACCGGCGGCGGCAATGGCAAGGGGCTGGTCCTGACAGCCGAAACCACCCAGGTCTCGGGTACCGAACTGCTTGCTCAACAGCCTCTCCGCAGAGTCGAGATCGTAGTGCCAGGCGGGGCGCCGGGTCACACCCTTGAGCAATGCAAGTTCCTCGGGAAGTGTGGAGTCCTCATCGAGCAGGATCTCTGCCGGGCTGAGACGTTCCAGTTCGCCGCTCAGGGCCTCCGGACCGCTAAGTTGCTGAATGGTAAACCGGCCACTGGCCAGATCCAGGGCTGCCAGGCCATAGCCCTCGTCTTCGTTGATGGCGACCAGCAGATTTTCCCGCCGCTCCTCAAGCAGCGCCTCGTCAGTGAGGGTGCCGGGGGTGACGATACGCACCACCTTGCGCTCCACCGGCCCCTTGCTGGCGGTGGGATCGCCGATCTGTTCGCAGATCGCCACCGACTCCCCCTGTTTCACCAGGCGTGCCAGGTAGCTTTCGGCGGCATGGTAGGGGACACCCGCCATCGGGATCGGTTTGCCCGCCGACTGGCCCCGCTTTGTGAGGGTGATGTCGAGCAGCCGCGCCGCCTTCTCCGCATCGGCAAAGAAGAGTTCGTAGAAATCCCCCATGCGATAGAACACCAGCATATCGGGATGCTCCCCCTTGATGCGCAGATACTGCTGCATCATGGGGGTGTGCTGGGGCGATTTTACTGCTTTGGCCATCGGATAGGGCGGCTACTCGAAGGTGTAGTGCTTTTCCACGTCTTTGAGAATATCCCAGGTACACTTCATCCCGGCCGGGAAGGTCACCAGGTCGCCCCGTCCGAACTCCTGGGGTTCGCCTCCCTCAGGGGTGACGATCACCTTGCCGCGCAGGAAATAGCAGGTCTCGGTCTGGTCGTACTCCCAGTCGAACTTGGAGACCTCCTTGTTCCAGATAGGCCAGTCATAGACCCCCTGGATCTCCAGCTTCATGGCGGAGGGACGGTGCTCGCAGAGAATTTTCAGTTCAGTCATGTTGTCCGTTTCGTTCTGGCGTTGATGGGTAGGCCTACACCTGGGCGCGGCCGTGAATCAGACGGCAGAGTTTACCCCGAATGGGGGGAGGAGGTTAACCCTGGGTGCGGCTTGCTGCATCGTTCGCCTACAAATCAATCGAGCTCTCGTTCCCACACTCTAGCGTGGGAACGAGGAGGTATGGGATACGGTAGTACGCTCAGATCAGTGCAGGCAGCACTTTTTGTATTTCTTGCCGCTGCCGCAGGGGCAGGGGTCATTGCGGCCGACCGGGGGATGATCGCTTTGCTTGAGCAGGTCATCTTGCGGGATCTCTTCGCGTCTGGTCAGCCAGTAGGCGTGGATCTCCCTGGCATTGGGGGCGATGGTCTGTTGGATGGTTTCGATCTCTTCGTATGGTTTGTCGTGTCCTTTCCAGTCGGTTGCCGCGGTGAAGGCCAAGATTGGGCTCAGCAGGTTGGCCATCTCTTCACCGCCGTTTCGCCAATGGTCGGGGGAGAGCTCTGTGCCGCGGTGGTAACCCTCGCACCACTCATCCACGATGACATATGACTTGTCATCCACTATACGCTCCAGATAGAGCGGTTCGAAATCCTCGGGATACTCCATCAGGGTCTGAATGATGCTGTTCATGTGCCGTATCAATAGAGAGAGGATTTCGCTGAAGGCCTGCTCATTTTCCCATTCCGGTTCGAAGTCGCCCCACACTGAAGGCAGCCATACCGAAGGCGGGATGGTCACCGGTCCGCTGACGATGGCGGTGAGAAAGCCGTCCAGTGTCGAGATGTCGAAAATGCCTTCATCCATCTCTTCCGTGATGAACTGGTCGTCGACACGGTTCAGTAGGAATTGATCGAGTCGTTCAATCTCTTCTTCGTTCAGCGGGTGGTTTAGATCTTCCATGGTCTTTAGGCCGCCGTTGTTTTGCTGGTCATACCGGTATTCTAGAGAACATGGATGGTTCTGCTCAACCTCTCCCTGATCGGGTTTTAGCGCTGAAGCGAGAGCAATACCTCGGTGCGGCAAGCCGCACCGTCATTGTCAAAGGCTCTTCTCTGTCGCTACCGGTTCGGCAGCCGGGTCCGTGAGATTCGACTGAATCAGCGAGAGGAACTGCCGGGTGCAGGCCTCCCAGGAGTAGCCTTGGGCGAAATGCCGGCAGCCTTCGCGATCCACCTCGAGGGCATTGGCGGCGGCGGTCTGCAGATCTTGGTCCATCCAGCCGTTTATCCCGTTTTTGATGATGTCGAGGGGGCCTTCCACCGGATAGGTGGCGACAGGCACGCCGCAGGCCATGGCTTCCAGCATCACCAGGCCGAAGGTATCGGTGCGGCTGGGGAAGACCATCACGTCGGCGGAGGCGAGGAGGCGGGCGAGATCGCCGTTTTTCCGGTAGCCGAGAAAATGAGCCTGGGGATGGCACTGCCGCAACGACGCCAGGGCGGGGCCGTCGCCGATCACCACTTTCGAGCCCGGCATCTTCAGGTCCAGAAATTCGCCGATGTTTTTTTCCACAGCGACCCGGCCCAGGTAGAGGGCGATTGGGTGGGGCAGGTCGAGCACCGGCTGATCGATGGGGACGAAATGTTCGATATCGACCCCTCGCGTCCAGTATTCGAGGTTTTTGAAACCCCGCGATTCCAGTGTCGCCTTCATGGAACTCGTCGCCACCATGGTCAGGGCCGCTTTGCTGTGGAAGGTCCTGACAAAGGCGTAGGAGAGCGACAGCGGAATGGGTGCTCGCAGTCTTACATACTCGGGGAAACGGGTGTGGTATGTGGTGGTGTAGGGGCGGTTGTGCCTGAGGCAGTAACGGCGCCCGGCCCATCCGATGGGACCTTCGGTGGAGAGGTGGATGGCATCGGCTTGAAACTCATCCAACAGCTTTCTTACCCGGCCATAGGGAAATAGTGCCAGCGGGATATCGGGGTAGCTCGGCATCGGTACGGTGCGGAACAGCCCCGGATTGATGCAGAGAACATCATGTCCCCACTCCTTCAACAGATTGATGGTCTTATCGAGGGTGCGAACGACGCCGTTAATTTGTGGAAACCACGCGTCCGTCGCTATTGCTATGCGCATACTCTTTCTCATCTAGTAGATTCATCGATTCGTCAATCCAACGGATCAGTTTCAGTGATCCGTCGGACTCTTCGGCCAGGGCGGTGCAGCTCTCCACCCAGTCGCCGCAGTTGGCGTAAGTGAGTCCGTCCATGTCGCTTATCACCGCATGATGGATATGGCCGCAGATGACACCGTCCAGGTTGCGTTCGCGCACGGTGTGGATTACCGCTTGTTCGAAATTGCCGATGTACTTCACCGCCTCTTTGACCTGGTTTTTGAGGTAAGCGGAGAGTGACCAGTAGCCGAAACCGAGACGCCGCCGGGCGACGTTGAACCAGCGGTTGAGCCACAGCAGCAGGTCGTAAGCGTCGCTGCCGAGATGGGCCAGCCATTTGTTGTTCATCACCACTCCGTCGAACTCATCGCCGTGGAGGATCAGGAATCGACGCTTATCCGCGGTGGTGTGGATCACCTCTTTCCGGATTTCGATACCGGAGATATAAAAGTTCAAGTAGTCGCGCAACAGTTCGTCGTGATTACCGGGCACATACACCACCCGGGTGCCCCGTTTCGCCTTGGCGATGATCTGGTGAACGATCTCATTGTTGATGGTCGGCCAGTACCATCCGGATCGCATCTTCCAGAAATCGAGAATATCTCCGACCAGATAGAGATTGTCGCTCTCGGTGTGTTTGAGAAAGTCGAGGAGATATTCGGTGCGGGAGGCGCGAAGGCCGAGGTGGGTATCTGATATGAAGAGACTCTTGTAGTGCAGCGTCGACATATACCTGCTCTCATGTGCTTCATTGCTGCGCACCATAGGAGCGGAGTGTTGCAGTTTGATGTGGGGAATATGATTTGTTTATGACGCAGTCGCTTTTTTTTGTATAAGCTGTTAGAAAGGCCGTCATGCTAGAGAATCAACAACAAAATATCGGCATCAGGCGTTTGGCAAATGCCCTGGGTTGGTCTATGAAAGGTTTGAGAGCGACTTTCAAACATGAGGAGGCGTTCAGACAGGAGGTCTATCTGCTGATTCTGTTGGCGCCCTTGGGGTTCTGGTTGGGGAATAACGGCGTGGAGCGTGCGTTACTGGTGGCGCCGCTATTGATTGTACTGATCGTGGAACTGCTCAACAGCGCCATAGAAAGTGTGGTCGACAGGATCAGCGATGAAAAGCACAAGCTGTCGGGACGGGCCAAGGATCAGGGATCGGCGGCGGTTTTGATTTCCCTGCTACTGGTTGTTGTGTGCTGGGGATTGGTATTTGCGAATAGGCTGTCGGCTTAGAGAACGTATCAGTTCGGATATACGAATGAACGCCGAACCCCGGCGACTGACGCTTGTCTTTCTCAAATGCCCCGACAGCACATCTCTATGCCCGAAGGAAATACCCTTGGGGTATGCCGGCGGTGCTTGCACGGCATCCCAAGTTTGTTATGGGTTGTGAATAGCCGAATTAAGAAACTGTACCAATAATGATTGAAAGCAATGCTTTTCCTATCCAATGCTTATTACAATGAGCTAAAAGGTGGCTAAACAACTGCCCTATGAACGACCAACCGCAACCTGAAGGGCTGGAACCGAACATCCGCAATGCCGTACGTGCTGTGATCGTGCGCGATCATGCGGTATTGATGCAGAAGAAATGGGCGCAGCAGCGCGGTACCTGGTACACCCTCCCCGGTGGGGGGCAGGATGTGCATGAAACTCTGATCCAGGCACTGGTGCGTGAATGCGAGGAGGAGATCGGCGCCATCGTGGAGATCGACAGCCTGCTCGCCATCGCCGATTTCTACAAACAGCGCGATACGACCTATCCTTCGGTTCGGCATCTGGTTGAGTTTCTGTTCGGCTGTTCCCTGCCGGCAGGTTATCAACCCGCATCGGGTCACCATCCGGACAAACATCAGATCGATGTTGTGTGGATGCCCTTTGCCGATATCCGCAGCCATGAGATTTTCCCCAAAGGAATGGCATCCCATCTGCCCGGTCTTGCGCAAGCGACGACACCGACATACCTGGGAGTCATCGACTGACATGCCCATCGTGAAAAGCATTCAGGAAAATCTTCATTTTCTGCTGACTGAGACCACGACTCACCTCTCCCTGCTGGAAGACTACCTGACCCTGCCTACCGCAACCATCCCCATGCGGCTGCTGGACCGTCAGGGGTATGTGGAAAACCTTAAGCTGAGCATCCATAACCACTGTTTGCGCGAGATGTCTTCATCCCGCCGGCAGGATGCGGATTACCAGTTGCTGAGATCGGTGGAGGTGATCGCCAGCCAGCTGGAGCGGATAGTGGAGCTCTGCCGGGATGCGGTGATGCAGAGTGCCCATGTCCAGCATCGGGGTATGCTGAAGGTGAAGGATTTCATCGCCATGATCGATCGGGTGAGCAATGGACTGGAGTTGATCGAACCGGCATTGTCGGCCAAGGATACCCGCCGGGCCCTGAAGATCGGCAAGGTGGAACGACGCCTGGTCGATGCCTATCAAAAACAGCTCAAACGATACTCACGACTGCTGAAAAAGGAGAAACATACAGCGGATCGTATATCGCTCATCATGTTGGCGCATATTATCGAGCAGATGGGCAATGCCATGTTGCGTGTCAGCGAGGCGATCATCTCTGCATCCATGGGGCAGCATTTCAGTACCGACCGTTACCATGTGTTCAATGCCTCGGTGACTGAACTCAAGACAGTGAACGACATCGATAAACTGGCGTTCAAACCCATCGCAGAGACCAAATCGGGTAGCGCCATCAACGCGCTCAGCAGCGATGAAGAGGGTAGCGGTTACCACGCCATCTTCAAGGATGGCCGTAAGCGTAAGCTGAAGGAGGAGAAGCAGCGGGTCAATGATTGGCACGATATCTTTCCCGGACTTGCGCCGAAGATCCTCGCCTATCAGAAACAGGGCGATTCCGCGGCCCTGTTGATTGAGCATTTGGCTGGGCAGACCTTCGAACAGATCCTGCTGGACGGTTCGGATGCGCTGCTTCAGCAGGCCCTGAATCATCTGACCAAGACCCTGAGTCAGGTATGGCTTGAGACCAAGACCAAGAAACCTGTTTCCGCCGGGTATATGAAACAGCTGGCGAAGCGCATGGGCGATGTATATGCCATCCATCCCGAATTCAGACAGCCGGCGGTCAATATCGGAGGCGTGGCATTGCCCGCTTTCGATGACCTCCTGAAACGGATGCAGCGCTTTGAGTCTGGTGTCAAGGCGCCGTTTTCTGTCTATATCCATGGTGATTTCAACGTCGATAACATCATCTTCGACCCGCGGGAGAGACGTATCAATTTCATCGATCTGCATCGTTCCAGCTATATGGATTATCTGCAGGATGTCAGCGTATTCATGGTCTCCAACTATCGACTGCGGGTGTTCGATCCCCGGGTCAGACAGCGGATCATGGATCTCTGCCACGCCTTCTATCGCTTCGCCAGGGCCTTTGCCCGCAAACAGGGGGATGAGAGCTTCGAGCTGCGGCTGGCGATGGGCCTGATCCGCTCCTTTGCCACATCTACCCGATTTATACTGGATAAATCCCTGTCTGAGCGCATGTTCTCGCGCGCCGCTTATCTGATGGAGAGACTGCTCGAGAGCGAATCAAAACCCAAGCGCCCCTTTGTGGTGCCCGTGAAGGAGGTATTCATTGGCTAAACCGAGCATTGGGGTGGTCGGCATCCCCGGAAAATGGTCCACCGAGGCGCTGGCAGACGCGGTTGAAGCGGCCACGGGCTTTCGCCTGGTTATCGATATGGCGGAGGTCTGTGCCGAACTCGACAGCGGCAGACTCATCTATCGGAAGCAGGATCTGACCCGTCTCGATGGGATCGTGGTGAAAAAGATCAGCGAAGAGTACAGCCCTCACGTCCTCGACAGGCTGGAGATGTTGCGACAGTTGCAGCGTTCCGGGGTGCGGGTATTCAGCAAGGTGGAACGCATCATACGCCTTATCGACCGCCTCAGCTGTACCCTGTCGCTCTACAATGCC
The DNA here is from genome assembly GCA_040791665.1 of Candidatus Thiodiazotropha sp. Taxonomy (GTDB): domain Bacteria; phylum Pseudomonadota; class Gammaproteobacteria; order Chromatiales; family Chromatiaceae; genus Thiodiazotropha. Next base: position 120,672 of record JBFNNX010000037.1, read on the forward strand.
GAGGTACCCATGCCTCCGACCCGTGTCACCGAGAGCCCAACCATTGCCGCCGAAGCGGTCAGTGCCTTCGGTTCAGCGATCTTCAAACCCCTTTACTCCACCAAGGCCCGCGGGATGACGGTGGTCGAGGCCGAGCAGGATCCGCAACAGATACTTGAACAGATCGAGGCCTTTCGTGTGGACAATCCGGTGATGTATATCCAGAAAAGGCTCGCACTACCGGGCAGGGACCTGGGGATGGTGTTTCTTGACGGCGACTATCTCGGCAGTTATGCCCGGGTGGGGAAATCGGGGGCCTGGAACACCACCATCAGGAGCGGCGGTCACTACGAGGGGTATCAAGCCGACGAGGAGCTGGTGGCATTGGCCCGAAAGACACAGGCGATCTTCGGCCTCGACTTCACCACTGTCGATGTGGCGGAGACCGAACAGGGGCCGGTTGTCTTCGAAGTCTCCGCATTCGGCGGTTTTCGCGGGGCGCATGAGGGGATCGGCATCGATGTGCCATCCCGCTATGTGGCCTACATACTGGAGGAACTGGACGCATGAATATGTCCGCTGAATGGACCGATGTCATCGGCGCCAGGGATGCAGCCACGCTGCTGATGCAGGAGGTGCGTCTATGTGAGCAGCCGTTGCAGCTGAGCATTGGTGAATGTGTCCTGCTGATTCGATCCAATAGCCAGTCGCTACTCGACCGGCTGGCCGGCTATTTTCACCATCTGCCCAAGAACAAGGGTGTGGCGACGATCGAGGTCACCGCGATCGAGAGTGACAAGCTCGAGACCGGCCTGCCGTTCATCGACTGGCGCCGCGAAGCGGGTAAAAGCGGTCGCAAGGATGCCTATGTGGACCTGACTGATGGCCGCCTGGTACTCAAGGTGCGTACCGGTATGCTGTTTCTGCAGAGTGAGCAGTGGCGCATTGCGGTCGGACCTTGTGAGACGTATGACAACCAGCTGATCAATTTCATCAATTCGCAGGTAATGAACTGGCTGCAGCAGCGGGAGTGGCTGATCTGCCATGCCGCCGGTCTGATTCTGGGGGGGCATGGGATAGCCATGGCCGGTTTTTCCGGGGGCGGCAAGTCTACCCTGATGTTGCATCTCATGGAACACCCGAAAAGTCGCTATCTGACCAATGACCGGCTCTTCCTGCGACGTCAAGACCTCAGGGTGGAGGCAGTGGGCATCCCCAAGCTCCCCCGCATCAATCCGGGCACCGTGGTGAACAGTTCGCGGCTTTCACCGCTGATCGATGAACAGAGAAGGGAACAGCTGCTGAAGTTGCCGCAACAGGAGCTGTGGGAGCTTGAAGAGAAGTTCGATGTGGATGTAGAGCGACTCTACGGCCGCGATCGCATCGATACCTCGACACCTGTACCCCTTGAGGCGATGGTGATCCTTAACTGGAGCAGAGAGGAGACGGCGCCTGTTAAGATGACAAAAGTCGATATCGCTCAACGCAGTGAATTGCTGAATGCGGTGATGAAGTCTCCCGGGCCGTTTTTTCAGGATGGTCTTGGTGATTTTATCAGGGACGATGAACCCCTTCGGCCTGCGCCCTATCTGGATCTGCTGAAGAGTGTCCCAGTCTACGAGGTGACAGGAAGGATAGATTTCGCCGAATTGAGTGGATTGTGTTTTAAATCGTGGGGGTAATCGCTGTTGACGGATCCAGGATGACGCACAGGCACCACACAACGATGAAACATGAGGCTGACAGACAATGGCTAGAGAATTGATGTTGCTCAGACATGGGAAGTCCGATTGGACCCAACAGGTGGAGGATTTCAAACGCCCGCTTAAGGATCGCGGTAAACGCGGCGCCCAACGCATGGGAGTGTGGTTGTTGCAACAGCGGATGCAGCCCGACTATGTCGTCAGTTCTCCTGCCGAGCGCGCCATCGTAACGGCGCAAAAGACGGTAAAGACCATGGGTGGAGATGCCAAAGCCATCATACAGGATCGGCGTATCTATGCCGCAAATGTGGAAGAGTTGCTGCAGGTACTCTCAGATATACCCGCCGAAAACAAACGGGTTATGCTGGTGGGGCACAACCCGGGTTTGGAGATGCTGACAGAGTATCTGCAGGGTGATCGAATTCCCCTGCCAAGTGACGGGAAGCTGATACCCACCGCCACATTGGCGCTTTTTAAAATGCCAGATGACTGGAGTGACATGAAGGCAGGAGACGGAGAACTGCTATCCATCGTTCGCCCAAGCAGTATTGATAAGAAATTTCCCTTTCCTGATGAAAACGGCACTGAGATGCGGGATCGGCCGGCCTACTATTATAAACAATCCTCGGTGGTTCCTTACAGGATAAGGGATGGCAAGGTTGAAATTCTGGTGGTCATGTCGAGTAAGCGGAAACATTGGGTACTGCCGAAAGGGATCAGCGAACCCGCATTGAGCCTGCAGGAGTCGGCTGCGAAAGAGGCCCTCGAGGAGGCGGGAGTCGAGGGAGAAGTCGCGGAAGAGCCCATCGGCGCCTATATCTATGAGAAATGGGGTGCCGAATGCACAGTGAGTGTCTACCCGATGCAGGTTACCCGCGAACTGCCGGAAAACGAGTGGCAGGAGAATCATCGCGGACGCGAGTGGCTTGCCCCGAAACAGGCGATGAAAAGGGTCAAGCAGACGGAATTGAAACCGATGATTCAAGCCCTGGCGAAGCAATTGAATGGCTAGGTCGTCATCTTCATGGTTTTAATGATCAAACAACCCTCGTCTATCGTGGCGCAGACTCGTGGCTAGATTGATAGCCGCATTGTTGCGTCATGGTGAATATCATCAACTGCCTGATACCCCGAGCGCATTGCAACCCTTTGCCCTGACCGGGATTGGAGCGGAGCAGGCGGAGCGATCGGTAACCCTGATTCAGGGTGTTCTGGAAATGTTCAAATGGCGCTTGCACCCCGTAATCGACAGTTCACGTTTATTGCGTGGGTGGCAGACTGCTGAAGTGATTCGCAAAGGATTGCAGATCGGTACTTCGGACAGCTTACAAATCGAATCGTACGACGTCCTGGCTGAGCGATCCTTGGGTTCGGCGGCCAACCTGTCTTTACAACGGATAGAGTCAGTGCTACGGGAGGATCCGCGCTTTTCGCCTCCTCCGGCCGGTTGGAAGTCGGACAGCCACTATCGGTTGCCACTTCAGGGGGCAGAATCGTTGATGGATGCCGGCGAACGGGTGGCTGAACATATGCAGCATCGTCTTGCCGAGCTGCAATCGCAAGTAAAGACGGATACCGTGAAGCTGTTTGTCGGCCACGGTGCCGCCTTCCGTCATGCCGCCCACCATCTTGGCGTGTTGGCATTTGATCAGATTGCGGCACTGAGCATGTATCATTGCCGGCCGGTTTTTCTCGAACGTCTGCCGGATGGATCCTGGCAGCATCTGACCGGAGAGTGGAAGATCCGCTCGAAAGGAGAGTCATTTGACGACTAAGAGCCAAAACAACAATAAGCGTCACAGCAGATATCTGCCGGAATACAAGGGTCTGAAATGGCTTGATATCGAACTGCCGACAGAGAGTCAGCCGTGGCTCTTGGGCAGACAGCGTTCGGTGGTCAAAGAGAGGGGGCAGCGCAGTTCCACGGAGGGGTTGTTGAGAGAAGTGGTGAAACGGGGCAAGTGGCAGTGGCCAAAACGAAAGCTCTATTTCTTCGCCGACCTCCATGCAGACGCGGATGCCTTTATCGCCTCGCTGGTGGCATCGGGCGGGGTGAAAAAGACAGGGAGTAAACAGCATGCATTGAAGCTTACATCCCACGGCAAAGATGCCATTTTCGTCATTGGCGGGGACTGTTTCGACAAGGGGCCGAGCAATCTTAAACTGTTGCGGGCGATACGACAGCTCACACGGCTGGGCGCGAAAGTTGTACTCCTGGCGGGCAATCACGATCTGCGTGTCAAATTGGGTATAGCGTCTGTGGGTATGGATCCCGATCCCCGACACGATCACTTCTTTATCCGTATGGGCAGCAAGGTCATACCCATGTTGCGTGAAATCGTCGATGAGTATCTCCAGGATAAGAATGCGTTGCGGGGCGTGCCGCCCACCCGTACCTGCCGTCGCATACTCTACCCGCCGAAGCGCTGGTTCAGGGAGTTTCCCAAAATGGCGAGCTGGGTCATGCCGGATAAGCGGATGGCCAGGGAGCTGAAGCGTCTTAAGGAGAAGATTGAGGATTTCGAATCGGATTGCGATGCTGTGGGTCTCTCATTGCGTCATGTCTACGCTGCAGCGATGAAATGGCAGCAGCTGTTTCTCAAGCCCGACGGTGAATTCAACTGGTTCTTCAAACAGATGAAGCTTGTCTATCGCCAAGGCTCATTTCTTTTTGTCCATGCAGGTGTAGATGACAGGATGGCGAAACTTATCGAGCGTAAAGGCATCAAGTACATCAACAAGGAGTTCAGGGAGAGTGTCGAAGATGAGATTTTTGAATTTTACTACGGTCCGATGGCCAATCTGATTCGTACAAAATACCGGGATGTGGATATGCCGTTGACACGCAAGGGGGTCGACTTGATGCACGAAGCGGGTATCCACACGATTGTTCATGGCCATGCCAACCGCCACTACGGACAGCGTATCATGTTGCGTAAGGGCATGATCCATTTCGAGTGCGATGCCACAATCGATCGCTATACTCGAAGGAAGGAGGGGCTTAAAGGAAAGGGTGCCGCAGTGACCATCTTCCATCCGAAGCAGCTAGTCATGGGAGTCAGTACCGACTATCCCCATATCAAGGTGTTCGATCAGAAGTCATTCTTATAGGGAATCTCTTATCGTTCCTTGGTTAATCGATGTAGAGCGGGAAAATAAACATGAGACAGGGCAAGAAAAATTTCCGTCACGAATCATTGCAGGACAAAGATTCGATTCAGGCACTCTTAAAGGCGATCTCTCAAGGTATCGCCAAAGGTAAGTTGACCCTCAGCGATGAGGATGATGAGATGGTTATGCAACCAGGAGGACTGCTGCAGTTGAAAGTCGCAGCCACTCAGGATGAGGAGCGGCATCGCATCAATCTGCGCATCACCTGGCAGGTCGAGGCGGATAGACCGAAGAAAAGTAAGCACTTAAAGGTGAAGTTAAAATAGATGGCTGTCGTCTCGGCTCAGAATATTGAAGAGTTAACCGCGAAATGTGCCGGCCATCTTCGTCAACGCGGTTTTCGTCTGGTTGTCGCCGAGTCCTGTACCGGCGGATGGCTGGCCAAGATATTGACCGACCTGCCGGGGAGCAGCGATTGGTTCGACCGTGGATTTGTTACCTACAGCAACCGGGCGAAGCAGACGATGCTCGGTGTCTCTTCCATCACCCTGGAGCAAGCCGGCGCTGTGAGCGAAGCGTGTGTCTTGGAGATGACAGTAGGGGCGTTACGTGAAAGCGGTGGTGACGTTGCGGTGGCGATCAGCGGAATTGCCGGGCCCGGAGGGGGCAGCACGGAAAAGCCGGTGGGAACCGTCTGCTTCGCCTGGCAGCTCAAGGGAAGCGAGGGGGTAACCCGGCGATACCGTTTCGATGGTGATCGCAACCAGGTGCGTTGGCAGGCGGTTGTCTGCGCCCTACAACAGCTCGAGTCTTTACTGAGTGATTATCCTGTCTCCATTTTATCAACCGATGATCGGTGACTGACATGAAACCCGCCAATGTCGGCTATTGTAATAGTTGATGTTGAGTTACGGATCATAGATTCGATAGCTGACTATGATAGTTAACCAGGCTGATGAATGAGTGAGCAACGTTATTTTTTTGCCCTGTGGCCTGACAAGGCGGTACGTGACCGGCTCAGCGCATTGGCGCGTGTATCAAACCCGGGAGAAGGGCGCCGTCATGTTGCTGAGGATCTGCACATGACTCTGGTCTTTCTCGGTCAGGTAGCCCCGACTCAAAGGCACTGTATCGAAGATATTGCCGATGACATCCGTGGAGTGCCCTTTGAGTTGTCCATTGATCATACCGGCTACTGGTCGAGACCCAGGATATTCTGGGCCTCACCCGGGGATACCCCTTCGCCGTTGGCGCAGCTGGTCGCTGATTTAAAACACGGTTTGCGAGGCTGTGGATTCGAACCCGAGCGCCGCACCTACAAGCCCCACGTCACTCTCTACAGAAAGGCGCGACGGGCCGTATCGGCTAATTTGGCGCCCCCCATCCCCTGGCGGGTAAAAGAGTTTGTGCTGGCTTCCTCGGCAAATCCGGGTTCATCCGAGACACGCTATCAGGTGTTGCAGCGCTGGTCATTGGAGTAGACTTGGGCAAGCCGCATCCTGTATCACTGTTTTCCTGTGCCCACGCGGCAGTGTGTGAATGTGATAACGAACATCAATAGGTCTTGCTGATAATCAGACCACTCCAGATAGGATCATCCCTACCGCTATTCTTGATCTCATTGTTCTGTTTGCGCATTACAAAGCTGATACCCATTCCGTTGCTGAAAGTCTTGGTAACACCCAGCCAACCATTCAGAATCACGGATTCCAATTCGTCCCGATCGAATGTTACGGCACTGTCGCGAAATTGACCTTGCAGGATAGCGTTATAGAAGCGGTACTTCAGATTCAATCCACCCCAGATAAAGAGTTCAGGCTGATTGGAACCACGATCAGTAGTTTGTCCGAATGTCTGTCCAAAGCTGATGTATTCGGATTGATGAGGAGTAAAACTCCACCAGGGCGCTTTGAGTTTCCCCAGCCGAAAACTGATTGCGCTGTTGACGTCCGTCGTATAACCAATGCCGGCTTCAAGCCCGGCTCTGACATCATATGAAAGGGTTCCCTGACGACTCAATAGCATCTTCTGAACGGAGAATGAGTATTTGGCCGTCAACTCACCGCCGTCGGAGATCTGATTGCTCCATCCCCGGGGTTGGTCGGAGTCGGTCAGGTTGTGCATCGCCTTTTGCACTTCCTCACCTACATCCGTGCCTAGTACACCCAGCAGCAGAGTCGACTGAAAAAGCAAACCGCGTGAGGGGTAGACACGACTCTGGCTGTTGGAAATAAACAGCATGTTGGCATAGGGGTGATCGTTCTCAATGGGATCTGATTCAGCGATATCATCCGGCGTAAAAATGGTTAGGCCGAATTCAATGGCATGCCTGTGGATGCCATTGTCCCCTGCCTGTAGTTTGTCGAAGCCACTGACTCGATCCATCCCATCCAGCCAGTAGTCGAGAGAAAACGGGTAATCGGTTGCACGCTTACCGGTTAAAGTGAGTGCCAGGCCACCTGTATAGTTGCGATCCTTTTCGTCATTGAAAGAGACGTCATTGTCGAAATAGAACTGCCAGCCGGTGTCATATGGCTCATCTTGAGCAAGCATTTTCTCGGTACTTCCCGCGTTTTGTGTGCCTGATAGAGACAGCGTCAGGAGAATACCCTGCAAGAACAGGGTGAAATGCGATCTATATGGATTGGTGTTTGACATAGAGATTAGTGAGTATCCCTGATTCCTTTCGTTTCCAATTATCTGTCAGTGCATTTTATAGAAGAGGGTGAGTGGGCGAATGATGTAAATAAACCTGTTATTCAACAGTACGTAATATGCCCATATAAGGTTTCATATACCAGTTCCCTGGTACTGAATGATTACCGCTGAAAAGGTATTCGTTGCGACATCGATGGTCGGTGCTGGGAGTGTAGATATCCATGATGGCAACGAACTCGAGTGTTTCTAGCTGTGTTGTTCCTGCCGCCCGTACAGAGTGGTGTAAAGGCCGTTGTTTTCCAACAGCTCTTCATGACGACCCTCTTCAACCACATGTCCATCTTCAAACACCAGCACCCGGTCAGCCTGTTTTACAGCGCTCAGTCTGTGGGCGATTATTATTGTGGTTCGCCCTTTGAGAAAGCCCTGCAGGGCGGTATGTAGGTCGCCTTCCGTTGTGGTATCGAGGGCGGAGGTGGCTTCATCGAGAATCACCACCTTGGGGTCGGTCAATACCATGCGGGCAATGGCAAGCCGTTGGCGCTGTCCGCCGGAGAGACGGACACCGAATCGACCGATCAGCGTCCCCAGGCCCTGCTCCATGTTTTGCACGGTCTCTTTCAACTGCGCAATCTCAAGGGCCTGCCATAATTTCCCATCATCAATCTCGCGTCCAAGTGTGAGATTGATCCTGACACTGTCATTGAGCAGGGCCGGGTGCTGCAGAACAGTGGCGACATGGTCCCGCACCACATCCATACCGATCTCGTCTACAGCGATGTCGTCAAACAGAATCCGACCGGACTTGACGGGATAGAGACCCAGTATGATTTGTACCAAAGTGGTTTTCCCTCCACCGCTGGCTCCGACGAAAGCAACCTTTTCACCGGCTTTGACTTCCAGATTGACACCGTTTAATACAGACGAACCATCGCCATAGGCAAAGTGAATATCCTCAAGACGGAGACCGACAGTAGGTTTCCCGAGAAAGGGATTGTGCTTATGCGGATAGGTCGGTTCAAGGTCGACCCTCAACATCTCATTTATGCGCGCAAGCGCTGCCTGTGCGCCATTATAGGCATACTGGATATTCAACACTTCCTGCACCGGCCCCATCATGAACCAGAGATAGGCGTAGACGCCTAACATTTCTCCAATCGTCAAATCCGACCAGAGCACCATGAACATACTGACCGCGCGAAAGATATCAAAACCGAAGAGGAAGATCATGAAAGAGAGGCGATTGGCCGCATCGCTCTTCCAGGTGAATGCCGCGGAGTGATGGCGGATATGGTCGGCCTTGTCGATGATGCGTCGGATATAGTGCCGCTCCCGGTTACTGGCGCGAATCTGTTGAATGGCATCCAGGGTTTCCTCGAGAGATTCCTGGAACAGTTGGAAGGCTGAGTTCTCCCTCTTTTTGAGCTGCTTGACTTTGCGCCCGAAAATGGTAGTGAAGTAGATCACCAAGGGATTGAGAAAAAGGATGAACAATGCCAGTGCCCAGTTGATCCAAAGCAATACGATTGCAGTCCCGATGATACTCAACGCAGCCACAAGAAACTTGCTGGTAGTGACGCTGACGAAGCTGTCCACGGCTTCCAGGTCGGTAACGAGATGGGAGGCAACGGTGCCGCTGCCCATGGTCTCGTAAGCGGACATGGAGATACATTCAAGTCTGAGCAGCAAATCCCGCCGGATATGAAAAATGACATCCTTGGCGATCCTTGTGAATTGCCAGGTTTGCCATACACCGAAGATGAGAGCGAGAAGGCGCAGAATAAGGGTGAGAACAAGAACCGCAAGAATGTAGAGCACGGGACCGTGCCAGGCCTGTGGAAAAAGGGCATTCATGGCGGCAATCGCCTTCCCGGGTTGATCGAGCAATACTTCGTCCACCAACAACGGAATCAACAGGGGGACGGGGACTGCGGCTATGGCGCCAAGCACTGCAATCACATTGGCGGCAACCAGCTCACGCCTGTGACGCAAAACCATTTGGATCAACTCATTCCAGCGATACTCCCCCTCGCGTAAGCCGGATTTGGACAGTGGGTATGAGACATCGCTACTCATGACAACGAAGGTTGGCCTTCATTCGCCGCAGACCCTCAATGCGGCTCTGGGTGTGGTGAAGACGATCGTTCTCTTGATAATCTGCGAGAGCGGAATAGCCCAGATAGCTCAGTGCGCCTGGCACCCAAAGGGAACCGATCCAGATGGATGCCCCGGTATAAGGATCCTCATAGAATCCCGGTTTGGCGCTGTAGGATCGACTCTCGAGTTGTGACAACCGCTCTTCCAGCTGCCTGCAGTCGAGTTGTCCGTCCCCATCCTCATAGAGAGGTTCAACCGGTCTCGGATAGGCTCTAGGCTCATCGTCCGATATGGCGGGTATTGAAACCAGCAACAGTAGCAGGGTGTATCGTTGCAGTTGCATCATTATACGGCTCCCTAATTCCTCGGCGAGTCATGTCAGCGACCCGGAAAGGGGAATACTTCAGAGTACGGACTCGTTGAAATCGTAGATCAGATTGCTTTCCGGCCGCTGTACGAAATTCCCCTGAACGTAATCGGTACCACTGCTCCACAAAATGGCGATGCTGCGTGGGTCCTCTACTTGCGGGGCTATGACTTTGATACCTTTTTCATGGGCAAGTTCGATAAGCTGTTTGAGTCCCTGCTCGGGATCCTGCAGTAGGTTGAAATCGAGCTTTATATATTGAATTGGCAGGTGTTCGATAACTCGTTCGGTTTCCGCTGTAAGGGTGGCACGGGTCAGCAGGGATGAGATACCGATCTTAGCCAGGACATCGAAACAGATTTTTGCGGATTTAAGCTTTTTGGCCACATCGTTGATATTGAACTCGAATGTCAGTGATCCTTTTAGTATCTGGCCATGGCGGTGTTTCTCACGCAGCCAGGTGAGACGCTCCATATTTTCCAGCAGATCGGTGGATTGGGAGACGAACAGATGGAGATCGCTCCCCTGGAGTTTATGTTCATTGATGACATAAATCGCCCGTCGTGCAGTCCATTGATCGACCTTGCTGATCAATCCCAACTTCTCGGCCATGGGGATGAACTCTGCGGCACGATGCAGCTTGCCATCGGGCTCCTGAAGTCGAAGCAGAGTCTGGTAGTGGGCCTGTGTACTGCCCTGCAGGGCCACGATCGGCTGGAAATAGATGTCGAAATAGTCGTTATCGATGGCGTTTTCGATCAATGTGCCCATATCCACCGCAGCACCTTCGCCAGCCTGAGCCTGGGGAGCCTTCTTCCGTTCAACGAATTTGATTTGATTGCCGCCTGCTTCACGGGCATGGCGACTGGCAATCTGGGCATGGGCGATAATAGAGCGAGAATCGTGGTTATTTGTCTCAACCGGGTAGATGCCGACGCTCAGCGTGACCCCGACAGTGGTATTCTCAACCTCGATAATCTGCTTGGATACCGACTGACACAGGGTTTCACCAAGAGACTGCAACTCCTCCTTGGATGGACGCAAGGCAAGCAGACTCAGGCTGTTGTCACCAAAACGGGTCAGTATATCCTGGCTCTGCAGGTGCTGTTTAAGATGATCTGCAACCATCGCGAGTACCGCATCGAGGCCGCCGATACCCACCGATTTGATAAGGTCTTCCGGATTGTCTATCTGCAGAAAGAAGATCCCCGTGATTTCATCGATTGGAGACTCCGATAGCAACAGGGCGTCGAGACGTTCAAGCAGATAGTTGCGGGAGTGAAGACCGGTCTCTTTTTCACCCCGGGTATGTCCGTGCAGACGGTGACTGAGTTGGCGTGCACGCCGGATGCGGTTGGTGACAGTGGTAATGAGATGCTTCGGCGCAATCGGTTTGGAAAGAAAGTCTTCTCCGCCAAAACTGAGTGCACTCAACTGCTTGTCAAGATCCTGCTCACCGGAGAGAAAGACGATCGGCACGTCGAGAAATTCATTGTCTTCCCTGATGACGGTTGTCAGTTCCGTACCGCTGGCTTCCGGCATATAGAGATCCATCAGGATCAAGTCCGGCTTGAATTCCTGCAGTATCTCCATGACTTGCAGCGGATCTGTCACACACCGGCAATCGAAATTGGCCTTGCTCAAAATGGCGTCGGCAAAATCGGCCTGTGCCGGGTCGTCCTCGACGATCAGGACACGATAGGCGGTGTGCGAATGCGTGGAAGAGAGATCACGGATGCGCTTCGCCGCCAGGTAGGGATCGACCGGTTTCACCCAATAGGCACTGGCATCCACGCGCATGGCGGAGAGGCGGGTTTTAAGGTCCGAGTTGTCCGCGATGAAGGCTACGGGCATACCCGGGAGTCCATTGTTTTTGTTCCACAGCCCAGCCTTTTTCGATTCTGGGAAGAGTTTGCCCAGCAAATCCACATGGCTGATCAGTATGCTGGAATCATCCGGATTGATCTCGTAGTAATGTACGATCTCTTCCACATCGGTAAGATACTCGATGTTGAATTGGTTGGCCTGCAGGTGTCGGGTCAGATTGGCCGCCAGCGCTTCATCGATACCGAGAATAAAGACCTTCTGATCGGCAGAGAACTCCGATTCCTCCTTGTCGGTCTCCGCAGGTTTGCTGGCGAGTAGTTCCGCCTGTTGATTGCAGGCCTGAATCGCAGCGTCCTTGAAGGCGTGAACCAAGCCGTCCAGTGCAACCACATCGTCATGTTGCGGTTTCAGGCCGGTACCGTGATAGTCGCCGAGATGGGAAATCAGAGATCTCCCGCTCTGTGCAATTTGCGGTACGCCGAATTTCGTTCCTGATTCATTCAGCGTTGTGATTCGTTCGATAAGCGTATCCAGGTGGTTGCCTTTCCAGTCGCTATGGACCAACTGATGCCAATTCTCCAGAATCGCGGAGACTCTACCGGGGACTTGATTCAGAAATGTCTGCACCAGGTCGGGTTTTGCAATATGTTTGACAGGTTTGTCGTTACTCATTAGGGGTTTGGCTTTATTTTTTTACCTTTACAGCGCATATGCACGAGACGCCGTGACAGCGAGTCAATGCATGACATCTGCTTCAGCTTCTAACTACTTGTCCGGTCAAGGAATGATAGCGGTTTGTGAAGCTGACAGGAAGCACTCTTTGAAGAAATGGCTAGATACAACACAGATCCGTATGTCCGGAGAAATGAGGACCGGCTGACCGCTCTTTTAATCGGGGGAGATCTCCTCGATCGATTGCAGCTCGGTGATATGAAAGGCGCTCCCTTTGACCTCCCAACGAATATTGAAATCGTATAGGCGCATGCCGAAACGACTCCTTTTGGTTTCGTCCAGATAAGCGGGACGCGGATCATTTTGCAGAACGCGCAGTATCAGCCGTTGCAGTTTAAGGGCCTCTGCCGGCGGCAAACGCTTGAGAACACTTTCCGCCGCTGACGAGTAACTCAACTCGATCGCCTTTCCTGGTGCATCGGCGGCGTACCCGCTGTTTGCCTTCGGAATGGCATCTACATAAGGCAGATAGGGTTTGATATCCAGCACCGGGGTACCGTCCAGCAGGTCAATCCCACCCAAATGCAGATTGACACAATTGTGTGACAATTCGAGGTTGAGCAGATCGACCACCGAGAGACCGATGGGATTGGGGCGCATGGGGCTGCGCGAGGCGAATACACCCACCCGCTGGTTTCCGCCCAAACGGGGAGGGCGAACGGTGGGCTTCCACTCGCCGGTTGCGGATGCGTGGAATACGAACATGATCCAGAGATGGGAGTAGTCGGCCAGCTCGCGAAAGGCCTCCACCCGGTTGTAGGGAGTGAGGATCTCCAGCCGTGCCTCGGCTTCGGGTATCAGGCGTGACTGCCTGGGGATACCGAACTTCTCTTTGAAACAGGAGTGGATGATACCGATCGGTTGAAACTCGAACTGCATATTTAGTTTTTGAACTGAATAACCTTTTTCAGCGGATTGAGGTTGATTTCATCGAAGACTGTGCCCGGATGTGAATCCAATACCAATACTACAGCGTCTGCGATATCTTCCGCCCGCAGTGCGTTTTCCGCCAGTTCTCCCGGCTTGAAATTGAGATTGTCATAAAAACCCGTGTCCACCATACCGGGATTGATGAGGCAGACTCTGATGCCTCTGCTGCTACATTCGGTGCGTAGTGACTGAGTAAAACCCCTCAAGGCAAATTTACAAGCCGAGTAGACCGCACCCTTGCGCCCGCCTGTCAGCGCCGCCTCCGAACCAATGACTATCAGATCGCCGTGGCCCGATTTCTTGAGTAGGGGTACCAGGGCGCGGGCGACATAGAGATGCTGTAACAAATTGATTGTCACCAGATCACTGATCTGCCGATAAGAGAACTCCTCCATATTGCCGAAGCGTCCGGTTCCCGCATTCAAGATGGCGCCGTCCATATCCGGATGATCACCCGTTATCTCCTCCAAGTGCCTTGGCAAGGTAGTGAGGGAAGCGAGGTCCACAATACGCTTTTCAAGACCTTTTTCGTTGGGCCAGCTTGCAAAGTCACGTCCAACGGCCACCACTTGATGGCCCCGATTCAGCAAGCGCCGAGTAATCGCGGCGCCGATACCGTTACTGGCGCCGGTTACCAGGAATTTTCGTGCTGACGCCTGAGACTTTTTATCCATCGGTAATTCAACTTGTCACTGTTTGTCATCCGGGGTGGAGCGGATAGGGTAACAATTGCTTGTTGAGAACGGTAATCCATTTTAACAACAGTGACGAGAAACGCCTTCCAATTCAGCATGAGCAAAATATTGCCGAACAGGCCCTAGTGAGGCTGTTCGAGCATAGAGCGAATCAGACCGAGCTGTTGCCGAACCAACATGTCGACGAATTTGGCACTGATTCCTCGTGAGTCATTGGCGGGATTATCCGAAACGATCTTGAAAACCTTGACGCATTCGATCATGTCGATTTCACTTGCGGCCTCAATGAACCCGGATGATTCCATGTCGAAGGCCATGTCATCCGTATATTCAAACTGGGGCTCGGGTACGCATGTCAATGCTCCGATCGTCTCGGTAATGGGATGACGGATTGTCAATGACCACTCCTTACCGCTCTGCTGGTCGATGATACGGTTGATCAAGAGCGGCGTGCCGACTTCAAGAGATCCGTGACCGCAGATACCCAAATTGACCCATTGTGCAGAAGAGCGGGGCTTGATTGAGTGTATATAGTGCACCCCTTGGGCGGATGCTGTCGCTCCAGGTCCGGTTATGACTAATTGGATCCCGTTAGCGTGGTAAACAGGCATCCTCATGTTTTCCTGATCCCGTTGTAAATTTAGCAGGTTTATCAATGGCCTCGCCTCGGCAGGTAACGCTATGACGAGGTTGATGGAACTGCTCTCCCGTTTTCGCATTTGTTTCATTCCACCGTATAGCGCCGCTGAATTTCCCGATAATATTCCGCACGTTCGTGTTGACCGCGCTTCTCTGCACCCTGGGCTAGGATTCCGCTTTTTTTCACCAATGTATTCACGGCGGCAATCCGATCATCCCTATCAAGCCGTCGATTTTCAAGTAACTTGATTAACGCCTGGACGCGAAATCTATCCATGCCCCAGTGGCGCCGGGACAACTGGTCGGTGTGACCGCCATACTTCTCTATCAGGGGTTTGTCGATGAACAGGACCTCTTCTGTGGCGCACACCCTCAGCCACAGATCGTAATCCTCACAGGCCGGCAGTTCGGTATCGAACAGACCGAATTCGTCAAACAATGTACGGTGCAATATGACTGATGAGGGAGAGATGACACAGAGCGGTAGACAGCGCTGGAAGATCATGCCGCCGCTTTTCGCGTGTTTTCGCATTTGGTTAACCCTGACGCCTTTGCGAATCCATAATTCGTTGCTGTGGCAGAGACGGTACTGGGGCGAAGCGGTCAATGCCTCGAGCTGCAGTTGAAGTTTATCCGGTAACCAGCGGTCGTCTGAGTCGAGCAAGGCGATCCATTCGCCACGGGCCTTTTCGATTCCCAGATTTCGCGCACTGCTGACACCTTGATTGGATTGGTAGAGATAGCCGCACTGGCCATACCGGACCGCCATCAAACGCGCAGTGTCGTCATCGGAACCGTCATCAACGACAATGATCTCCTGTGGGGGGTGGGTCTGTGACAATACGGAGTCAATTGCCCTCGATAGCGTATGTGCGCGATTGTAGGTTGGAATGATAACTGAGACCGACATACGTCAAGGCTAGAGTTGGTGGTGTGAAAACAGGTTTAAGAGGGTTGATTGAATGTGTCCGTTCTGCAGCAACAGTTACTGACGGCGGTAAGTGGAGTGTTTATAGCACATTAACAATAAGCGAAATATGGGGAGATCGTCTGAACAGATCTTAATGGCCTGGAAATCAAGAGTTTTTTTGTGAAATTGTTTGAGTTGTTTTGCAAAAAGCAGGCAAAAAAAACCGTATGCTTTATAATTGTCAACGATACTGTGCACTGTAACCTATGGATGGATTCTTCAAAATGAGTGCCTGGCAAGGGATTTTGCACATTCCGGCAACCTACCTGAGAGGAGGGTTTCTCCTCGGAGCCTATGCTGAAGTGAGATCGAGAAGATTTGATACCGATGCTGTACTTGAGAAGATATTGCAGCACGATAAGGAGGGTTTTACCTCTTTCTATGAGCGATACAGAGGGCGAGTATATCGCTTTATAGTCAGGCAATATGGCACCGGTGAGTATGGTAAGGCAGCCTACTATTCGGCATGGCGCCACCTGGTGGTTTCGGGACTAACCGTCAAAACGCCTAAAGACCTCAAGCTCTCTTTCTATCAATATCTCGGCAAGTCGGAGCAGTACCCGGGAATCGTTCAAAGCTCGGATATGCCGAGCAACTATCTACCCCGCAATATCGAGGAAGACGGTAACTGGAGTTTGGTCCTGATAGAGCACTTCAAGCAGCTCTCCGATGTGAAAAAGCGCTACTTTCTCTTCAAACACGAGATAGGTATCAGTGAAACGGCCATTTCCAGGGCGTTGGATGTCAGCAGGAAGGACGTTGAGAAGGGATTGCGGAAGGCCGAGTCGGAACTCCGAGAGGCGATGGAAGATTCAGGCTGTCCAAAGAAGCGTTCACTGGAGAGGCTCTATCGTGAGAGCAGGGTAGTGAAGCCACCTGCTTCGTGGGATCAGGAGATCGTCGATTCATTCAACATGTGGCTCAGACAGACGGAGCAACCGAATCAGCCTGAGAAGGCTCCTGCAAAACAGCCCGCTTCCACAGGCATTGCAGGAAAGTTGGGCCATTTAAAAGACCAGGTCAGATCCAAATTTTCGAATTTGGGCAAACGAACTCACCAGAAAGGGACCCGGGTGCGTAAGATCTCATAGGGTCTTTTGACGCTTATCCAATCGGCACCATTGCATCTGAAACTGAGCCAATCGAGGGGCGAGGAGTTTTGTTCGGTTATTCCGAATGAACGGCCTCTTGACAGTCTCGGACAGGAGACTGTGTAAATTGGCCCTACGGAGCCATTTTCCACCCGCTTTCGGTGACGAGTGCGGGGTTAGAGGTTTCTGCACTCGGATAGGTAGTGTAGAATTCCCGCTTTTTCCCAAGCCGGTATTGTCATGCAAGATATTAATCCGATTAGTCAAACCATCGCTGATTTGAAGGGACGGGTCACCTCCCTGAGGGGGTATCTTTGACTATGAAGGCAAGCAGGAACGTCTGACCGAAGTCCTTCGCGAGCTGGAAGATCCCACGGTATGGAATGATCAGGAGCGGGCCCAGGCCCTGAGCCGCGAACGCGCCACGCTCGAAACGGTTGTCCTCACTATCGACAAACTCTCCAACGGCCTGGCCGATGCAGGTGAATTGTTGGAAATGGCGGTAGAGGAGGGGGACGAGGCTGCAGTCGATGCCATTCAGGAGGAGCTTGCCGATTTTGGCGCAATGGTCTCGGATCTGGAGTTTAGACGCATGTTTTCCGGCGAGACGGACCACTGCAACGCATTCCTCGATATCCAGGCCGGCTCTGGCGGTACCGAGGCACAGGATTGGGCTGAGATGTTACTGCGTATGTATCTGCGATGGGGTGAACATCGCGGATTCAAGACTGAGCTCATTGAGGTTTCCGCGGGTGAAGTGGCAGGTATCAAGAGCGCCACGGTGAGATACGAGGGTGAGTATGCATTCGGTTGGTTGCGCACCGAAATTGGCGTCCATCGCCTGGTGCGAAAATCGCCATTCGATTCCGGAAATCGGCGTCATACCTCCTTTGCCGCTGTCTTCGTCTCCCCGGAGATCGACGATTCCATAGAGGTTGACATCAATCCCGCCGATCTGCGTATCGACGTCTACCGTGCCAGCGGTGCGGGTGGACAGCACGTCAACCGTACCGAATCGGCCGTGAGAATCACCCACAATCCGACAGGGATAGTGGTTCAGTGCCAGAACGATCGCTCGCAGCACAAAAACAAGGCAACGGCCATGAAGCAACTGAAGGCCAAGTTGTACGAATTCGAGGTGCAGAAGCGAAATGCCTCGCAACAGGAGCTGGAGGAGAGCAAATCCGACATAGGCTGGGGCAGCCAGATTCGCAGTTATGTGCTCGATGCCTCCCGGATCAAGGATCTGCGCACCGGCATCGAGACAGGGAATACTCAGGCCGTGCTCGATGGTGGAATCGACATGTTTATCGAGGCGAGTCTTAAGAGCGGGGTATGACCGGTCTACCGATATCGCTCGCGGATGGTACAGATCGATTCAGGCAGAGCGTTAAATCAATGAATATTTGAGTTGAACAGATCATGAATGACGAGACCCAGGACGAAAACAAACTCATCGCCCAGCGTCGCGAGAAGTTGCAGCAGATGCGCGATGACGGAAACGCCTTTCCCAACGATTTCCGCCGCAACAGCATGGCCGGCGAGTTGCATGCCGAGTATGGGGAGAAATCAGGTGAAGAGCTGGAGGCTTTGGGACTCAGAGTCAGACTGGCCGGCCGCATGATGAGTCGGCGTGTCATGGGCAAGGCGAGCTTTGCGCATCTGCAGGATATGTCGGGACGCATGCAGCTCTTCGTGCAACGGGATGCACTCGATGAAGGTGTCTACAACACCCAATTCAAGAAGTGGGATATCGGTGACATCATCGGAGCCGAGGGAGCATTGTTCAAGACAAAAACCGGTGAGCTATCCGTTAAAGTCGACGGCCTTCGGTTGCTGACCAAGGCCCTGCGTCCCCTCCCGGAGAAGTTTCACGGTCTCTCCGATCAGGAGATGCGTTACCGGCAGCGCTATGTCGATCTGATCATGAACGAGGCGTCGCGCAACACCTTTCAATTACGTACTCGCATCGTGCAATTCATACGCAATTTCCTCGATCAGCGCGGATTTCTGGAGGTCGAGACTCCGATGATGCAGGTGATACCCGGTGGCGCCACAGCACGTCCCTTCGCGACTCGTCACAATGCCCTCGATATGGATATGTTCCTGCGTATTGCCCCCGAGCTCTATTTGAAACGGCTTGTGGTAGGGGGATTCGAGAGGGTCTATGAGATCAACCGTAATTTCCGAAATGAAGGGCTCTCCACCCGCCACAATCCCGAATTCACCATGCTGGAGTTCTATGAAGCCTACGCGGACTACAAAGATCTGATGGATCTCACCGAGGCGATGCTGCGAGCCTTATGTCAGGAGGTACTTGGGAGCGCCGAGGTGTCCTATCAGGGTGAGAGCTACGATTTCGGCAGCCCCTTCCAGCGCATGACAGTCAAGGAGTCTATCTGCCATTTCAATCCCGACATCACTGCGGAGTTGCTGGATGACGAGGCGCAGGCCCGGGCCATTGCCGAGCGGATGGAGATTCCCCTCAAGTCGAGCTATGGGCTTGGCAAGATACAGATCGAGATATTCGAGAAGAGTGTGGAGCATCGTCTGATGAATCCCACTTTTATCACGGCCTATCCCACCGAGGTTTCACCCCTGGCGAGACGCAGTGACGAAGACCCGTTCGTCACCGATCGATTTGAGTTTTTTGTCGGCGGACGGGAGATCGCCAATGGCTTCTCCGAGCTTAACGACGCCGAAGACCAGGCGGAACGTTTCCGCAAACAGGTGCAGGAGAAGGAGGCGGGTGACGATGAGGCGATGCATTACGATGCCGACTATGTGCGTGCTCTGGAGCATGGCATGCCACCCACAGCTGGCGAGGGGATAGGTATAGACCGCCTGGTGATGCTGCTTACCGACTCGCCCTCGATCCGTGATGTTCTGCTGTTTCCTCATATGCGGCCGGAGTAGGCGGGGCCTCACAGGCCGTACAGCAGTAGTCCTTCTGCATGTTCTAAATTGTGCGCGGTGCCTGCCAGTACCAGGACATCGCCCGCCTGCAGGCGTGTCTCGGGTGCTGGTGCTTCGCCCCTGATGCCACCGCGGCGCACTGCGGTTACGCTGACGTCCCAATCCCACAGATGCAGATCTTCTATAGTATGTCCGACAGCGAATGCACGATCGGGCAGGGTGACGGTATGCAGGCGTTCCTGAAAGCCCTCATCGTGTTCAAGATCGATGGCTTCCTCCCCATGGTAGAAATCGCGCAGCAGTTTGTAGTGGTTTTCACGGATCTCCCGCATGATCTTGAGGATGCGGGATGCCGGTACTTTCAACAGCAGCAGTAGCTGTCCACCCATCATAAGGCTGGCCTCAACCGCCTCCGGCATGACCTCTGCCGCGCCCGCCTCTTCCAGCTCCTCCAGATGGGTGTCGTCTTTGGTTCGTACCAGGACAGGTACTTCAGGTGCCACCTTGCGGGTGTGGTGCAGGATCTGCAGTGCTGTGGCGTGGCCTTCAAAGGTGATTACGACCACACCGGCGCGTTCGACACCGGCCGCATGCATGATCTCATGGCGGGATGCGTCTCCGAAATGGACCGGTTCGCCAGCCTCGTGAGCCTCTCTGACGACCGAGGGATCGAGATCGAGTGCGACATAGGGAAAACCTTCATGATCGAGAAGCCGGCCGAGATTTTGGCCGATACGCCCATAGCCGCAAATGATGACATGCTGCTCCATTCCTTCTGCCTCGTGCTGCAGATCTGTGGTGACGGCATAATCCTGCTCAGGAAGGCGCAAACGACAGAATTTTTCAGTCAGTTTGCCGTTGTGGCGAATCAGGAAAGGCGAGATCGCCATGCTGATGATGATCGCGGCAAACAGCATCTGCCCAGCCTCTCCCGGAATCAGGGAGGATTGCAGGGAGAGGTCCAGCAATACAAACCCAAATTCACCGCCCTGCGCCAGTAACAGTCCTGAACGGAATGCAGTTGCCAGAGATTGTTTGGTCTGACGTACCAGCAGCAGGATGATTGTCGCTTTTATGGCGATAAGGGCAATGGCGATAAGGAACACCCAGTGAAGCTGGGGCGACAGCGATAGGAGATCGACACGCATGCCCACGGTGACGAAGAAAAGCCCCAGCAGGACATCCTGAAATGGGCGGATATCGGCCTCTATCTGGTGACGATACTCGGTTTCACCCAACATCATACCGGCCAGAAAGGCGCCGAGGGCGAGGGAGAGCCCCGCTTCGTGGGTCAACCAGGCAGCGGCAAGGGATACCAGCAGTACGGTCAGGGTGAATAATTCCGCCGAGCGGGCACGCGCGATCTCATGGAACAGCGGACGCAGGGCCCAGTGCCCGATCGCCATGATTACGGCAAACACCAGCGTGGCCTTGATCAAGGCCCAGGAGAGCGGTATCAGCAACCCCTGCTCGGTATCGCTGACGAGGATGGGAATGACGACCAGCAAGGGGATTACCGCGAGATCCTGGAACAGCAGAATACTGACCCCGACACGGCCGTGGCCGGTGTTCAACTCAACCTGTTCCGATAACTGCTTAATGACGATGGCGGTCGAGGAGAGGGCCAGAATAGCACCGGTAATGATAGCTGCTGCCAACTCGAGTCCCAGCAGCCAGGCAATGCCGCCGGTGACGATGCCTGTGATCAATACCTGACTGCCACCGAGACCGAATACAGCGCCTTTCATGGCGATCATCTGCGGCAGGGAGAACTCCAATCCGATCGCAAACAACAGAAATACGACTCCGAATTCGGCCAGGAAGCGGGTCTCTTCATTGGATGTGATCACGCCTGTGCCGAAGGGGCCGACCAGGATGCCGACGATCAGGTAGCTGAGTATAGGCGGCAGGTGAAAGCGTTTGAACAGCGTCACTGTCAAAACGGCAACACCGAGTAATATGAGGATGATCTGCAAGGTGTGGATGTTCATTTCTGATCAAGCCGGGCGGATAGTGCCAACAAGTTTGATGATATCGATTAAATAAATCCAATCGCAACTGAGATTGGATGGGATAAGTCATGGGGTATTAAACGGTTAAATGTTAAAATCCCTTTTTTTAGCAAACAGATAAGACAAAAAGTGGCAAACAGAAAAAAGAGCAGACGATCCAGCGTGAAAGATCCGCACCATGCACGTGAGGCGCGTAAATACCAGAATCCCATTCCCAGTCGAGAGTTCATCATGGAGACCCTGGAACGAGAGGGCGTGCCGATGGATATGCTCTCTCTGGCGGATCGTCTTGAACTCGCTTCGGAAGAACAATTCGAAGCGTTGCGCAGACGCCTGCGCGCCATGCAGCGTGACGGACAGCTGGTCTGTAACCGTAACGACAACTACTGTCTGGTGAATAAGCGCGACCTTATCGTCGGGCGGGTTATCGGTCATGCGGATGGTTTCGGTTTTCTCAGGCCCGATGATGGCGGTGACGATCTCTATCTCTCCTTCAAGGAGATGCGTTCAGTATTTCATGACGACAGGGCCGTGGTCAGGGTGACCGGCCTGGATCGCCGCAACCGCCTGGAGGGGGCAGTCGTAGAGGTATTGGAGCGCAATACACGTACTGTCGCTGGCCGCCTCTACATGGAGACAGGTGTAGGTTTCGTGGTACCCGATTCCAGACGCCTCAGCAAGGACGTGATTATCCCTAGCAGCGAGATCGGTGAAGCCAGGCAGGGTCAGATGGTGGTTGCAGAGATTCTGGATCAACCCACCAAACGCACGCCTCCCATTGGCCGTATCACGGAGGTCTTGGGAGATCATCTGGGCCCGGGTATGGAGACCGATATCGCTATTCGTACCCACAGTATACCGGTCGACTGGCCGGATGAAGTGGAGCGACAGGTCGGCGCTATCAAATCCGAAGTGGCCGAATCGGACAAACAAGGCAGGATCGATTTACGCCATCTCCCACTGGTAACCATCGATGGTGCGGATGCCAGGGATTTCGATGATGCCGTCTACTGCGAACCCAAACCGAAGGGTTGGCGACTGCTGGTCTGCATCGCCGATGTTTCTCACTATGTCGAACCGGGCAGCGCACTGGACAGTGAGGCGCGGATCAGGGGCAACTCGGTCTATTTTCCGGACCGGGTGGTACCCATGTTGCCGGAAAAACTCTCCAATGGTCTCTGCTCCATCAACCCACAGGTCGATCGGCTCTGCATGACATGTGAACTCTACATCGATAAAAGCGGTAAGGTAACGAGATCGAAGTTCTTTCCCGCCGTGATGCGATCCCACGCGAGATTGATCTATGACGATGTGGCGGCGATGCTCGAGGGCGAACCCAAACTGTGTAAAAAGCACGCCAAGCTGTTGCCGCATCTGCACCATCTCTATCAACTCTACCAGGTGCTGCTGGAGCAGAGAGCCATAAGGGGTGCCATCGATTTCGATACCACCGAAACCCGCATAGAATTCAATGAGCTTAAGCGTGTTGAACGGATCGTGCCCGTTGAACGAAACGACGCTCACCGCCTTATAGAAGAGTGCATGTTGGCTGCGAATGTGGCTACAGCACGCTTCCTGCTGCGTACAAAGCAGCCCGCGCTCTATCGCATCCATGAGGGGCCAGCGGATGAAAAGCTGACCGATCTGAGGGAGTTTCTGGGTGAACTGGGACTGAGCCTGCCCGGGGGTAAGAAACCCAAAGCCTCCGATTATTCGATACTGTTGGAACAGATCAAAGAACGCGCCGACAGACACCTGATCCAGACCGTACTGTTGCGTTCCCTTTCTCAAGCGCTCTACAGTTCCGACAATGTGGGCCATTTCGGTCTTTCTTACCAGGCCTATACCCACTTTACCTCCCCGATTCGACGCTATCCCGATCTGATCGTCCATCGTGCCGTCAAACATGCCATAAACCAGGGTAGTGCAGATGACTTCGACTATACCAAGGCAGAGCTTCAAGCCTTGGGTGAACACTGCTCAAGCACCGAACGGAAAGCGGATGAGGCGACACGGGATGCCCTTGATTGGCTTAAGTGTGAATATATGCAGGATAAGGTTGGCGAGACCTTCAACGGAATTATCACCAGCGTCAACTCATTTGGCGTATTTGTCGAACTCGACGAGATCTATGTCGATGGCCTCGTGCACATATCAGCACTGCATAACGATTACTATCACTACGATCCGGTCGGGCATCGGCTAACCGGTGAGCGTACCGGCAAGGTTTTACGCCTGGGTGATCCATTGACCATAGTCGTAGCCAACGTCAACTTGGATGATCGTAAGATCGATTTCGTACCCGCCAAGGGAGCTCAACAGGCAACGGACAAAAAAAGAAAATCACGCCGTATGCATGGCAGCACTTCCGGCGGACCTAAGTCCGATAACACTGAAAGGGCTAAGAAAGAAAAAACCGCTGGTAAAGATAAAAAGTCCGGCAAGAAGAAGGTACGGAAAAAGCGATCCAAAACCGGCGCGAAGAAGAGCTGATGTCTGATCGACAGGCATGGGTACTGGGTCTGCATGCTGTTAGATCAGCGCTGCAGCGATCGGGTGAGGCGGAACAACTGCTGGTCGACAGCAAACGGCGGGATGATCGTATTAAAGAGATCCTCGAGCTTGCCGAAACAGCAGGTATCCCATGCCATCGAATGCCAGGCAAGGTGTTGGATGAGAGGGTCCATGCGGGAAATCATCAAGGTGTGGCTCTGCGCATCAAGCCACGGCAGACACAGGATGAGCCTTATCTCAGGGCACTGTTGAAACGGCTTGAGGTGCCGCCTTTTCTGCTCATACTCGATGGGGTTCAGGATCCGCACAATCTAGGGGCATGTCTAAGAAACGCCGATGGTGCGGGTGTACATGCGATTGTCGCACCCAGGGATCGATCGGTGGCGCTGACGCCGGCGGTCAGAAAGGTGGCGAGCGGGGCCGCGGAGACGGTACCCTTCATCCAGGTTTCCAATCTGGCTCGAACCCTGAAGTGGTTGAAAGGGGAGGGTGTATGGCTAGTCGGCACAGCGGGTGAGGCGACTCAAACGCTGTATGAAACCGACCTGCGTGGCGCCTTGGCGATTGTCATGGGGGGTGAGGGCAAGGGATTGCGCAGACTGACGAGGGAGCAATGCGATATGCTGGCGAAGCTGCCAATGGCTGGAAATGTGGAGAGCCTCAATGTTTCAGTAGCGAGCGGTATCTCTCTCTATGAAGCGGTTCGTCAGCGTGGTAATTTCTAGGGCCTCGTGTTATCAGGCCCGGAGTTGAGGAGAGTGTTGTGATCAGAAAATTAACCTGCATGTCCTTGGTTACCGGCTTGATGAGCATGCCCGTTTACGCCGATACCGTACTGGGTATGACAGCCGATATCGATTTTTGGAACATGGAGTCGTCCGGTTCCTTCGCCGATAGCAACGATATGCAATTTTTCGACCTCGGTAGTGAACGCAACGCCATTTTGACGCTCGCATTTGAACACCCCTTGCCACTGGTGCCGAATTTTAAGGTCAGAACCAACGATCTCAGCTCTTCGGGCGGTCAGCGCCTGACGGAAAACTTCAGCTTTTCTGATACCGATTTTCCGGCCGGTCTCAATGTGAATGTGGATTTCGAGGCGCAAAACACCGATTTTATCTTCTATTACGAGATTTTTGATAACGATACGATATCTTTCGATCTGGGATTGAACGTTAAATACCTGGATGGCGATATCGAGGTCGAGAGCAACGGTCTGCGGGCCAGTGAGACCTTCGATGGTTATGTGCCGATGTTTCATGGCGCTGTTCAGGTGGGTATTCCCGCCACGCGCCTGTCGCTCTTCGGCGACCTTAATCTATTGAGTGTGGGCGATCACACGCTGCAGGACTACACGGCAGGGGTCGCCTTCAAACTGGTGGAAAGCCTTGCCGTCGATATCAGCCTCAAGGGTGGCTATCATCGCATCTCCCTGGAGCTTGATGACCTGGACGGAATCTATACGGACTGGGATTTCGACGGCGCCTTCCTCGGTGTGCAGGCTGATTTCTGAGCTGCGACTATACCGATCCCTCCCCCGCAAGTTGCAGATTTTCCTGTAAATCGGTAGAATCCGCCGCTTCCCGGTGCCCGACTGTCGCTGGTGGCGTCTTATAACGACGACATGGCGAATGGACCGGGCATCACTCCTTGCCTTACCGCGCTGCGGGAGGCTGCCTAACCCGAAAGGAGAGACAATGAGGCACTATGAAGTCGTGTTCCTGGTCCATCCCGACCAGAGTGAACAGGTACCCGCTATGATCGAGCGTTATCGTTCGGGTATCGAAACCAAGGGCGGTGCGATCCACCGCCTGGAAGATTGGGGCCGCCGTCAGCTGGCCTATCCCATCAATAAGATCCACAAGGCACACTACGTTCTGATGAACATCGAGTGTAATGCCGAGGCGTTGTCCGAACTGGAGAGCGCCTTTCGCTTCAACGATGCCGTGATCCGTAACCTGGTCATCCGTCGCGACGAGGCTGTCACCGAAATCTCTCAACTGGCCAAGTCCCAGGAAGAGGAAGAGAGAGAAAGTGCATCTTCGCGTAACCGCGATGATGAGGCTGTAGCATCGGATGATGAAACTTCTGATGAACCCGAAGAAGAAACAGAACCTTCGGCCGAAGATTAATCGAGTGGATTGAGAGGTATATCACATGGCACGTTTTTTTCGACGTAAGAAATACTGCCGCTTTACTGCGGAGGGGATCAACGAGATCGATTACAAGGATTTGAATCTGCTCAAGGCATATATCAGTGAAAGTGGCAAGATCGTTCCAAGCCGCATCACCGGTACCAAGGCAAAGTATCAACGTCAGCTTGCCACCGCTATCAAGCGGGCACGCTACTTGGCGCTCCTGCCATACACTGATCAGCATTAAAGGAGGTTTTACCTTCCGGAGTAACGGAGCATGAAAGCATTGGCATCCTTTGTGATGCGCGGGACGTCCCAGTCAGCAATGGCGACGACGGGCCTGACCATGCTGTCTCTGATATTTCCGTTTATCGGCATTCTAGGCAGTGCCTGCGCAGGCTTGGTTTTCCTTCGTCAGGGGAGATCGGCCGGGATTAAAACATTACTTCTCTCGACATTGGCCATAGCCCTGTTGATGGCGGTAATTGTGGGTAATCCGCTACCGGCAGCGGGAATTCTGCTGGTGTTTTGGCTACCGATTGCGGTGCTCGGCATGGTGTTGCGCAACACCAGATCACTGGCGTTTACGACACAGGTGGCCATTGGATTTGGCCTGTTGGTGGTGTTGATACAGTACATCGTACTGAGCGATCCTGCGGTATTTTGGCAGGAATATCTACAACCGCTGGGACAGCGTTTTGTGGATACAGGACTGTTGGATCAGTCGCAAAGCCGGCAATTGGTTGAACAGATATCAGTGGTGATGTGTGGGGTTGTTGCTGTGGTGTATATGCTGCAGTTGATATCCAGCCTCTATCTGGCTCGCTGGTGGCAGGCAATATTGTACAACCCGGGTGGATTCTCCAAGGAGTTCCATCAACTGCGAGTGCATTGGATGGTGGGAGCGGTTGGTGTATTGGCATTGCTGTTCCTGTTGATGCCGGGTGAGCATACGCCAGTCACTCTCAACTGCGTGGGTGCGGTTTTTCTGGGAGTGCCCTTTATACAGGGATTGGCCGTTGCCCACGGTGTGTTCAAGGGAATGAAATCGGCGCAGCTCTGGTTGGTATTGGTCTACCTATTGCTGATTGTGTTCATGCCACAGATGGTGATGGCTTTAACCAGCATCGGTCTGATGGATGTGTGGATAGATTTTCGAGCCCGCTTCAGACAGAGTCAAAGCGGGTAAGAGCGGGTTACTGGAAAGCCGTATAAGGGCTCAGTAACCTATGAATTGACCTATATGAAGGTGGTTACAATGGAAATTATTCTATTGCAAAAAGTGGATAACCTGGGTGATCTGGGTGAGAAGGTAAATGTAAAGAGCGGTTTTGGCCGTAACTTTCTGATCCCTTCAGGCAAAGCCGTACCGGCTACGGAAGAGAATGTGAAAATCTTCGAAGAGCGTCGTGCGGAACTCGAGAAGGAAGCTGCTGGAAAACTGCAGGCTGCCGAGGCGCGTAAAGCGAAATTGGACGGTATGGAGGTCTCCATTACCTGCAAGGCGGGTGATGAAGGACGCCTGTTCGGTTCGGTCGGTACCGCTGATATCTCTAAAGTCATCGCAGACAACGGTGTGGAACTTGCCAAGAAAGAGGTGTTGCTACCCAATGGCGCATTCCGTGTCGCGGGTGAGTATGAGGTCAACCTGCATCTGCATGCTGACGTGAATGCCACCATCAAACTGACGATCGTGCCAGAAGCATAAGCGATTGAGCTTCAAGTTCGGTAGAGACGTAGGTGCGGCTTGCCGCACCGCTGATCCGATGATCTACCGAACCACGAGTGCGCATTCAAAAAGAGGAGGCGAGGTGCGGTAAACCGTATCTTACCTCCTCATTTGCGTTCATTTGCGGTGATTCGCGTCCATTTGCGGACGATTCACTCTTTTTATCAATTTTGACCACCGAAGCGTGGTTTCCTCTCATGGTCAACCAGCTTTCCTAGGCCAGCGCAATCCCGTATCCTTACAGGTCGATTCGGCAACTTCGAACCACCGCCTCAGCAGACCAAGATTGATGTCAGAAACCGCCTATCCTGAAGAGATACCGCCCTATCCGGATCACGAGACCCGTGCCATCAAGGTACCGCCGCATTCGATTCAGGCCGAGCAGTCTGTGTTGGGCGGTCTGATGCTGGATAATGCCAGTTGGGACAAGATCGCCGACCTGGTGATAGAGGGTGATTTCTATCGCAAGGAACATCGCCTGATCTTTAACGCCATCGCAGCCCAGGCGGAGGAGAGTCAGCCCTTCGACGTGGTGACGCTGGCAGAGCACCTGGAGCGCAAGGAGGCCCTGGAGGACGGCGGAGGGCTGCCCTATCTGGTCCGCCTGGCGGAAGAGACGCCCAGCGCTGCCAACATCAAATCCTATGCCGGAATAGTCCGTGAGTATTCGGTGATGCGGCAACTGATATCTGTGGGCACGGATATCTCGGACAGCGCCTTTCATCCCCAAGGCAGGAAGGCGGAAGAGCTGCTCGACAATGCGGAGCGCAAGGTCTTCGATATTGCCGAGCAGACCATGAAGGGGAAAGGGGGGTTCGCACCGATCAAAGCCCTGCTGACCAAGGCGGTGGACAGGATAGAGACCCTTTTCCAGCAGGACGAACCGATTACCGGCATCAGTACGGGCTTTACCGATTTCGACCAGATGACTTCCGGCCTGCAGCATGCGGATTTGATTATTGTCGCCGGCCGTCCCTCCATGGGTAAAACCACGTTTGCCATGAATATCGCGGAGAACGTGGCTATTCAAGGGGGGAAGGCGGTTGCGGTCTTCAGCATGGAGATGCCGGGCGATGCTTTGGCAATGCGTATGATGTCTTCCCTGGGCCGTATTGATCAACTCCGGGTGCGTACCGGAAAACTCGATGATGATGAGTGGCCTCGGCTCTCGTCAGCGGTCAGCATGCTGGCGGAGACCACTCTCTTCATCGATGATACGCCGGCGTTGTCGCCAACGGAGGTGCGTGCCCGCGCGCGACGACTCAAGCGCGAGAACAAGGACCTGGGTCTGATTGTCATCGACTATCTGCAATTGATGCAGGCTCCGGGCGAAGGGGAGAATCGCACTACTGAGATATCCGCCATCTCCCGTTCATTGAAGGCCCTGGCCAAAGAGTTGGATGTGCCGGTAATTGCGCTCTCTCAGCTCAATCGAAGCCTGGAACAACGCACCAATAAACGTCCCATCATGTCCGATCTGCGTGAGTCGGGTGCCATCGAGCAGGATGCAGACCTGATCGTCTTTATCTATCGCGACGAGGTGTACAACGAAGACAGCGCGGACAAGGGCATAGCGGAGATCATCATAGGTAAACAACGTAATGGACCGATCGGTACCACACGTCTGACCTTTCTTGGCAAATATACAAAATTCGAAAACTACACCGACGATATTTACGGTGACGAGGGCTATTGATGGGCTATGCCCCTCAGGCCATAATCGACCATACGGCGCTTCGTCATAACTTGAGGCGTGCCAAGGCAGCCGCAAAGGATCGCAAGGTATGGGCAGTGATCAAGGCGGATGGCTATGGTCATGGATTGCTACGGGTTGCGCATTCACTCACGGAGGCTGACGGCTTGGCCGTAGCGCGACTCGATGAAGCCATGGGATTGCGGAATGCCGGAATCAGCCAATCTATCCTGGTGCTGGGCGGATGTTACGGCGAGGATGATTTCAAAAACGCATCGGAGGCGGCACTTGAGATTGTGCTCCATCAAGACTCGCAGCTAAGCCTTCTGACTGAGGTGGTACTTGATCCACACTCGTTGAAGCTCTGGATCAAAGTCGATACCGGTATGCATAGATTGGGATTCAAGGATGAAGAGCTCTCCGAAGTGATCGCGGTACTGCAAGCACATCCGGCAGTCGCAGAGCTTAATCTGATGACCCATCTGGCAAATGCGGATGACAGGGGTGATCCCACCACGCAGGTTCAATGCGCCTTGTTCGAGTCCCTCGATCTTATCCCCTTCAATGCCTGTTCCATCGCCAACTCAGCCGGGCTGTTGGGTCATCCGGCATCTCTGGCGGATTGGGTGCGCCCGGGCATCATGCTCTACGGTGTATCCCCGTTCAATGATTCCAGTGCCGCTGCCGAGGGACTGCTGCCGGTCATGACCCTGCGAAGTCATGTGATTGCTGTTAAAGATTGCCGCGAAGGAGAACGAATCGGTTATGGCGGCACCTACACTTGTCCCGAGGCGATGCCGGTGGCGGTAATAGCCATCGGTTACGGCGACGGCTACCCGCGCCACGCCCCGAGCGGTACCCCCGTGATGGTGTCGGGAAGACGTCTGCCTCTGATAGGCCGGGTATCCATGGATATGATCAGTGTCGACGCGCGGGATCTACCCGGCGTGAAGGTGGGTGACGAAGCAGTGTTGTGGGGCGTGGGATTGCCGGTGGAGGAGGTCGCTGAAGCTGCGGGGACCATCGCTTACGAACTGCTGTGTGGCGTCAAACAGCGTGTCGAGTTTATTGATATCGACATGGATGAGGAGGGTTGATGGCTCAAGGCGGTAAGCGTCAGGCGAAATCGCTCTATGTCTGCCGGGAGTGTGGCGCCAGCTTCCCCAAGTGGGCTGGGCAGTGTTCCGAGTGTCAAGCCTGGAACTCGCTGGAGGAGAACCTCGCTGCCCCCGTCTCTGCCACCAACAGTCGCTACAGCGGTTATGCTGGAGAGACATCCTCACAGATCCTGACCCTGACGGATGTGGAGAGTGAGCGGGAGGTGCGTTCCTCAACCGGGAGCTCCGAGCTGGATCGGGTTTTGGGGGGCGGACTTGTTGAAGGTTCGGTTGTCCTGATCGGTGGCGACCCGGGTATCGGCAAATCGACCCTGCTGATTCAGACCCTGGCACGCCTTTCCGAATCTCTCCGCACCCTCTATGTTTCAGGGGAGGAGTCGCCTCGTCAACTAGCGCTGCGTGCCAGTCGCCTGGGACTGTCTGCTGAAAAACTGCAGCTGTTACCCGAAACCTGTGTCGAAAGGATCATCGCTGTTGCCGAGCGGGAACGACCTCAAGTGTTGGTGGTTGATTCGATCCAGACAATGTATACCGAGCTATTGCAGTCTGCGCCCGGGTCTGTCTCTCAAGTGAGGGAGGCTGCCGCGCAACTGGTGCATTTCGCCAAACGCTGTGCCACGGCGGTATTTCTCGTCGGACATGTTACCAAAGAGGGCAACCTGGCAGGTCCCCGGGTGCTGGAACATATGGTGGACAGTGTGCTCTATTTCGAGGGTGAAGCCGGCAGTCAGTTCCGTCTCATCCGCACCATTAAAAATCGCTACGGCGCCGTCAATGAGCTGGGTGTTTTTGCAATGACAGATAAGGGATTGAAGGAGGTCAGCAATCCTTCAGCGATTTTTCTCTCCCGTCAGGCGGAAACTGTACCGGGCAGTATCATCCTGGTTACCCGTGAGGGTACGCGCCCGCTGCTGGTGGAGGTCCAGGTTCTTGTGGATGACAGTCCGTTGACAAATCCGCGCAGGGTTACCCTCGGTCTGGAACAAAACAGGCTCTCCATGTTATTGGCAGTGCTGCATCGTCATTGTGGTATCGGGATGTTCGATCAGGATGTCTATGTCAACGTGGTTGGTGGAGTGCGCATTACGGAGACCGCTTCAGACCTGGCTGTATTGATGGCGGCACTCTCCAGTTTTCGCGATCGCCCCATCGATCTTGGCCTGGTTGTTTTTGGCGAAGTGGGGCTGACGGGAGAGATCAGGCCTGTGCCAAATGGCCAGGAGCGTCTGCGCGAAGCGGCCAAGCATGGATTTAAGCGAGCCGTCGTGCCGCACCTGAATCTACCCAAGCAGCCGATACGGGGACTGCAAGTGACAGGGGTGGATAAATTATCCGATGTTTTGGAGATTTGTTAACATTTTCAGGTGCATGGGGTACTCTTACCTCTCCTTGCAAAGGTGATTGAGAGGCCATGTCCGGATTATCAAACAAAAAGATCCTATTAGGGGTGACCGGCGGTATTGCCTGTTATAAGAGTGCAGTGCTGTTGCGGGCCTTACTAACTGCCGGGGCTGAAGTGCGCGTGGTCATGACTCCTGCGGCTCAGGCATTTGTCACACCGTTGACCTTTCAGGCCCTTTCAGGGCATGCGGTCTATACCGAACTTCTCGATCCAACCCAGGAAGCGGCAATGGATCATATCTCTCTTGCTCGCTGGGCCGACCTGGTAGTGATTGCGCCAGCTACAGCGGATTTCATTGCCCGTGCCGCGACGGGACAGGCGGATGACCTGTTGGCAACGCTCTGCTTGGCTACCGAGGCTCAAATTGCGTTGGCACCAGCGATGAACCGGCAGATGTGGCTGAACCCGGCAACCCAAGATAATCTGCAGAGACTGATGAATAGGGGCTATCTCTGCTGGGGGCCGGATGAAGGAGCTCAGGCCTGTGGTGAGACAGGACCGGGGAGAATGTTGGAAGCCGAGGCCCTATGCCGACTGGTCGAGAGCTATTTCAGTCCGGGTATTCTGGATGGTGTCACAGTGCTGATGACTGCGGGAGCAACCCGTGAAGCTATCGATCCCGTACGCTTCGTAGGCAATCGCAGTTCGGGTAAGATGGGGTATGCGCTGGCAAGATCGATGCGCGATTTAGGTGCGGAAGTGACGCTGGTAAGCGGCCCTACATCACTTGCCGCTCCTTCGAATATCACATCGTTACATGTCGAAACAGCGCTTGAGATGTATTCCTCCGTCATGGAGCATGTTGATGAATGTGATATTTTTATCGCTGTTGCGGCAGTCGCTGATTACCGCCCAAAGCAAATCGTTGCTGATAAGATCAAGAAAAACAAAGAGAAACTAACACTGGAACTTGTCAAGAATCCCGATATACTCGCTGAAGTGGCCGCAAAAGAACGCCCGCCGTTCACTGTCGGGTTTGCTGCTGAGACCGAACTGGTCGAGCAGTACGCTGATGAAAAACGTCGCCGCAAACAGCTGGATATCATAGCTGCGAACAGGGTCGGTACCCGTGAAGGGGGGTTTGAGTCCGACCGGAATGCACTACTTTTGTTGTGGCAGGATGGTCGAGAAGAACTACCGATGATGGCAAAATCGGCATTGGCTAAACGGCTAGCCGAGAGGATTGCTGTTCAATACGGTGCGCGTATCTGAAGGGTAAATATTCAATCGCTGCCAGGGATAGAACAATTCGCCGCCTGGTTACGATATTTTGGGGTCGGCAGACTACGGTCTTTGGGTTATGCTGGATGGTATATCGATCTCGTGCCAGCATGGAGTTTCGAGATGTCCGGTATTTGGATCGCTCGGACGATTTGAACTCTATGACCGGCAGTCCTGGAATAAGTAGAACTTTTTTAAAGCAGTTTATAATTTTATCCAAATTGGTTGTTGCTGAATGGCTTTCAGTGCAGCCAGCATGATCCAGGAACAAATATGGGGTTTCTAAAACGCAGTGGAGAGACGGGCAAACAACAGAGTGGCGGCCGCACTATCCGTGGCTATTGGCTACTGGGGGTGGCAGGGCTACTGTTAGTGACGGTGACTGCCTGGTCCTATCTAATCTATCAAAATCATGTCGCGACTCAGTCAAGCCACAAGCAACAGGTCAAGTCCGTAGCCCAGATGCTTGCCGGCTCCATCTCTACAAACCTGCAACAATATTTAGCATTGATCCAAGGTCTTGCCCGGCAACCCGGCATGGTGGACTTATTCAATGGTATCGATGAGGTCGGATTGGCCAATGAGCAGGCCAGACTTACTCGCCTTGTACCCGATGCGTTGCGAGTAAGGCTGCTACCCATCGGTTTCAATGAACCCGATACCAGCGAGATGCCGAATATGGGCTATGCCTCGTTGCTGTTGTTGAGAAAGGCGGAAAAGAGTGATGCTGTACTGCCTGCAGAGCTACATCAATTTGGTACGCCACATCAGCATATTGCGATAGCCAGTGGTATTTCCTCCGGTCAGGGTGGGCAAGTTACCGGAGTGATACACGCCGCCTATTCGCTGGAAATGCTGAAAAAACTGTTGAGTGGCGTTGAAGCTCTCCATGGCCGTATCGAGGTTCAACAAGCCCTTTCAGCCAAAGACCCGCTGGCCATTACCGGAAAAGGGGATAAGCCTGCTGGCGGCGTTAAGCCGGATGGCGTGATTCCTATCAAAGGATCGATCTGGCAGGTTGCCTATTGGGGCGGTGGCGGCTTCAATTTTGAGTTGATGGACAACATGCTGTTGGTGGTACCGGGTCTACTGCTGTTTTTACTGACAGCGCTTTTACTGCTTCGCCTCAGCCAACAGATGACGAATGTCCTCAAGCGAGATCAACAGACGATCCTCTCTCTAGTGGAGGCGCTTGTCGTAGGTCGCCCGCCTAAAGCCCAACCGGCGCAATTAGGTGATCTTCAATCGACCTTGGAGGTGATGGAGCATCAGATTAGAGAATTCCGCTCCACTCAGGCAGAGAAGAGCAAATCCAAGCGAGCCGTTACCACAGGCGATGGCGGTTTGGGGATAAATCTCGACGAGGTGGTGGTGCAAACGCAGGAAGAGACTGCGATAGAGGTCGGCGCCAATGTTGAAATTCCCTCCGAGATCTACCGGGCTTACGATATTCGCGGTATCGTCGGTGAAACCCTGAACGAAGAGATTGTTGCTCTGCTGGGTCAGGGGGTTGGCAGTGAGATATTCGAGAAAGGTTATCAGTCAGTAGTCGTAGCTCGCGACACCAGAAATTCCAGTGAACGCCTGCAAAGCGCACTGATACAGGGCCTGCAAGCGAGTGGCCGCGATGTTATCGACATCGGCATAGTGCCTACACCACTGCTCTATTATGCCGTGAATGAGCTGGAAGCAGAGTGCGGTGTGATGGTGACCGGTAGCCATAATCCGCTGCAGTATAACGGGCTTAAACTGGTTATCGGTGGCAACAGTCCCAGCCAGGATGAGATTCAGGATCTGCGGCGCCTCATCGATGCCGGTCAATTGCTGCAGGGAGAAGGCTCCTTCGATTCTCAAGAGGTTATCAATGATTATATTGATCGTGTGATTTCCGATACCCGGCTCGGCCAGCCGCTCAAGGTCGTGGTTGATTGTGGTAATGGCGCTGCATCTGTGGTTGCACCCGAACTCTATCGGCAACTGGGGTGTGAGGTTGTAGAGCTCTATTGCACTCCCGATGGCGATTTTCCCAATCATCACCCGGATCCTGGCGATCCGAAAAACATGCAGGATCTGCAAAAGGCAGTGGTGGAGCATCAAGCTGCATTGGGAATCGCCTTC
Organism: Candidatus Thiodiazotropha sp.; assembly: GCA_040791665.1. Taxonomy (GTDB): domain Bacteria; phylum Pseudomonadota; class Gammaproteobacteria; order Chromatiales; family Chromatiaceae; genus Thiodiazotropha. The sequence goes on from JBFNNX010000037.1 coordinate 156,329, forward strand.
GATGGGGATGGTGACCGCATCGGCATCATAGACTCTTCCGGAAAACTGATATGGCCGGATCGATTGTTAATGTATTTGGCCATTGACATACTGACCCGCGAACCTGGTGGCGATATCATCTACGATGTCAAATGTTCGCGTCATCTCGCAAATATCGTACTCTCCAATGGCGGCCGACCGCTGATGTGGAAGAGCGGGCATTCCATGTTGAAAGCGAAGATGAAAGAGACTCATGCGCTACTGGCGGGTGAATTCAGCGGCCATATCCTGTTTGCTGAACGATGGTATGGGTTCGATGACGGCATCTATGCAGGTGCACGCTTACTTGAGATCCTCTCACTCGATTACCGGACCAGTGCGGAAGTGTTCGCAGAACTGCCCGAAAGCCTCTCAACACCCGAGTATGCCTTGGAAATGGAAGAGGGGCAGGCAAAAGAGGTAATGGCTGCGATTGAAAAACTGCCGGATCTGCCGGGTGCCAGAATGGTCAAGATTGATGGTCTCCGCGCAGAATTCGAACAGGGCTGGGGATTGGTACGTGCATCCAACACCGTACCTGCGCTCCTGTTTCGTTTTGAAGCAAACAGCGAAGAGGATTTGGCGCATGTCCAGTCGATTTTTCGTGATATGCTTACGAAAATCGATCCTGATCTGCAAGCGCCTTTCTGAAATGCCAGGAGTGGTGCGAGGGCCGATTGGATTCGTGTAACAGGCCCTGGATTATCTGATCTGTCTTAAATAGTTAGCGGTCCAATAGTAAAACAACCATGAGTCTATCTCCTGAGCAGGCACACAACGTTGCCCATGTATTGACTTCTGCATTGCCCTATATCCAGCGTTTTAGGGGTAAAACGCTGGTGATTAAATATGGCGGCAACGCTATGGTTGATGAAGAATTGAAAAATAGTTTCGCCACGGATGTGGTACTGATGAAACTGGTCGGAATCAATCCCGTAGTTGTGCATGGAGGCGGTCCGCAAATCGGTAATCTGTTACAAAAGCTGGGCAAGAATTCTGAATTCATTCAGGGCATGCGGGTAACCGATAGTGAAACCATGGATGTGGTTGAAATGGTGCTTGGGGGATTGGTAAACAAGGATATCGTCAGTCTTATTAACCGAGCCGGTGGTTCGGCTGTCGGGCTTACCGGAAAGGACGGTGATCTGATCCACGCCAAAAAAATGGTGATCAGTCGCAAGGGTCCGGAGCTTGAGGTTCCTGAAATTATCGATATCGGACACGTCGGCGAGGTTGAGAGTATCGATGTCAGTGTAGTGGATATGCTGGTGCAGGGAGATTTTATCCCGGTTATTGCGCCGATCGGCATTGGTAAGGATGGTCACTCATACAATATCAATGCCGACCTGGTTGCCGGCAAAGTGGCCGAAGTCATGCGGGCTGAAAAACTCATTCTTCTGACAAATACAAGCGGACTGCTGGATAAGGACGGTGGTCTGCTGACCGGTCTCTCAGCGGAACGTGTCGACGAGCTTATAGAGGACGGCACGATACATGGAGGTATGTTACCGAAGATTTCTACCGCCTTGGGAGCGGTCAAGGCAGGTGTCGGCGCTTCGCATATCATTGATGGCAGGGTGCCCCATGCTGTGTTGCTGGAACTTTTCACGGACGAAGGTGTAGGCACACTTATACGGCGGCGCTAATGGCAGCAGAGAAGCGATCCCGTCGTCAGTTGATACTGGAAGCGCTGGCAAGAGAGCTGGAACAGAATCCTGGCAGTCGTATCACCACCGCATCGTTGGGTAAGGCGGTGGGTGTCTCCGAAGCGGCGCTCTATCGCCATTTTGCCAGCAAAGCCAAAATGTTTGAAGGCTTGATCGACTTCGCTGAAGAGAGTGTTTTTGCCCGGGTGAATCAGATTCTAAAGGAACAATCCCAGGCCGAATCCCGTTGTGGTCAGCTGCTCTATCTGATATTGGCCTTCTCAGAACGAAATCCCGGAATTACACGGGTGTTGTTGGGTGATGCACTGGTGGGCGAGACAGAACGCCTCATGGTGCGTGTCGGGCAGTTTTTCGATCGGGTCGAAACCCAGCTAAAACAGATACTCAGGGAAGCGGAGATGCGTCGTGAGATCGTGTTATCCGCCAACAGTACGGTATCGGCAAACTTGATGATAGGTTTTGTGGAAGGACTGATGCACCAATATCTACGCAGCCGGTTCAAGGTATCACCGTTGCAGCAATGGGATGAACAGTGGCGCCTGTTGTCGATCGCGCTCTTTTCGGCGCCTGACACGACAGTGTGATCGCTTTACCCTATCAATAGCTGCCCAAGCCAATAATTCAGTGTTTAGCTGCTGAATCCAGCACTGCTCCCATACCAAGTTGAGGCACTCGCCTACTCAATTATCTTGATGGGTGCCTGCAAAGCGGTATCCGTCTGTCTCACCCGGTCCATTTCAGGGCAGGGATTGGGATAGTTCACCTGCCTTCGCGAGCTCATTGCGGAATCCCTGATTGATGCGCTTTATGGCATCACTGTTTGCACAGAGTCTCTTTTGTGGCGAAATGATCTTGCATTGAAGATCCATAAAAATCACTAGAGAGCCTCTCTTGCGATCATCGATACGTGAAACCGAGATACTGATATCGTCATCCTCAATCGGTTCACCCGTGATCACGATATTGTCACCTTCGATTTTAATCGGGGTAGTTGAGTGGGCTTTAAGATAGGCCTTAGCCCTTTGCCAGGGTCCCTCACATTTACCACCGCTTTGACAGTGATAGACATTCTGCAAGGCATGGTCGAACGAATCCCTGGCCTCTTGAATGGGGTCATTGGATTGTTCCAGCTTTTTCAGTTCCCTGAAGCGTTTCAGATCCCGGGCAAAGGATTGACGAATACGGTTTTTATCGTGTTCCCGTTCGATAATGGAACGATAGGCATCTTCGAGGGCTTGTCGTTTGTTGTCGATATCCTGAAGTACTCTTTTTGACACCCGGGCGCCGCGTAACTCTCTTCTGGCGGCATCTTGCTGCATCTCGTCAAGTGTTGCCTTCAGGCGTTTGATGTTCGCCTGGGTGACTCGCACCGAAGTATCGACTGCTTGAAGCTGACCGTCTCGGGTCATCAGAATGTCGTCCGCACTTCTGAAGGTACGCAACAGGACACGATCCTGCGCCTGCTGTTGTTCAACCAGGCGCTGCTGTTCCTGGCGCAGCCGTTCCTGCTCCGTTTCCTGCCGCAGTTCCTCCTCAGTCTTGGCGGCATCCACCTCTTTGACAACAATCCCGTGCTCATCCAGATGGGAGCGTGCGCGATGGGCATCCGAAGGCGGGAGGGTTTGAGTGTAGTGGGTCTGACCTTTATCATCGACCCACTTGTAGAGCTTGCCGGCCATGGTTGTAAGCGGCAGAAAAAGTATGAATACGGCTATCAGGGTTATGATTCTCGGGCGCATACAGGCAGAATTCTCTGTTTCTAAGTCAAAAGGGCTCAGAGATCAATTATACTTCGTGGCTCACATCATAAGATAGCTGCTTTGTGGAACAGTTCACCCTTTTTGTGATTTCTCTTCTGGCTAACCTCTTCTCAGCCTTCTCTGGAGGTGGGGCCGGACTGGTCCAATTGCCGGCCTTGATCTTTCTCGGATTGCCCTTTGGTGTGGCTCTCGCGACACATAAAGTGGCCTCAGTGGCCCTCGGCATAGGGGCTACTGTACGTCATTTGCGCGAGGGTGGGCTGGAACGCCAGTTTGTGATTTATATGCTGCTTACTGGGCTGCCGGGTGTGGTGATTGGTGCCAGCCTGATTCTTCAGGTGGCGGACAGGCATGCTGAAGTTGCCCTGGGAGTGTTGACCCTGGGTCTGGGGATCTATTCCTACCTGAGTCCGAAGCTCGGCATCGAATATCAGGCGATCCACAGGGACAGGAGCGGTTTTCTGATAGGGGGAGCCGGGTTGTTTCTGATCGGTGTCCTGAATGGCTCTCTCACATCGGGTACGGGGCTCTTTGTCACTCTCTGGCTGGTACGCTGGTTCGGCCTCGACTATCGACGGGCAGTGGCCCACACACTGGTGCTGGTCGGGGTCTTTTGGAACGGCAGCGGTGCGCTTACCCTCGGTATCCTCGGCGACATACATTGGGCATGGATACCGGTCCTCCTCATTGGTTCGCTGCTTGGAGGCTACCTGGGAGCGCACCTCTCCATCGCCAAGGGCAATCGCTGGATCAAACGGGGATTCGAGGTGGTTACCCTATTGATTGGAACCAAATTGGTTCTGGGCTAAGGCAGCCGATAGCGTCGGTACAACTCAAATCACGCCATATTGATTCCGATAGGCCTGAATGCGTTGCAACGATTCTCCGCTATCGTCACTCTCCTGCAGATATTCGATCAACTGCTCAAGTCGCACAATGGCGCTGACAGGCATGCCGTAGTCGCTCTCCACCTCCTGGATCGCTGTCCGCTCCCCCTGGCCTCTCTCCTGCCGGTCCAGGGCGATTACAACACCAGCGGGAATAGCCTGGAGAGATTGAATGATATCGACGGATTCCCGTACCGAGGTGCCAGCGGATATGACATCGTCGATAATCAAGACGCTTCCTTCCAACGCATGGCCGACAATGACACCGCCTTCGCCATGATCCTTTGCCTCTTTGCGGTTGAAGGCATAGGGGATGTCGATACCGTGCTGATCGTAGAGAGCCGCTGCGGTCACGGCCGCCAGCGGAATACCCTTGTAGGCAGGGCCGTAGAGTACATCGAAGGCGATGCCTGAATCGACGATAGCCTGGGCATAATAACGTCCGAGCCGTGCCAGACTGGCTCCGCTGTTGAACAGGCCGGCATTGAAAAAGTAGGGGCTGACGCGCCCCGATTTCAGAGTGAATTCACCGAATCTCAGTACACCGACATCGAGAGCAAAGCTTAAAAAATCGCGTTGATAATCCTGCATCTATGAATACCTCTTAAAACCGATCGCGCATTGTACCCTTTTTGAGAGGACGCTTTCATCAAAATGCCTGCTTATAAGATCAGACTGAATGCTTCGATTTTGGGAAATAAAAAGATGAAGCCGCAAATGGACGCGAATCACCACAAAAAAATGCAATAAAACATGCAATTTTCAGAATCGAATCGTTTACTGTAATCAAACCCCCTTGATGCGTAGTCGTAATCACAAAGAGAGTTGTGGCTACTACGCAACAGACACAGCATTGGCGTTTATTTTGTGGTGATTCGCGTCCTGTATTCCTGCCATTGATATTCACCTGATTGAGAGTAGAGCCATTTTGTATAAGGGATAGGGGACTTGGGCTCCATTGGCCCTTATAATGACGCTTTTTGCTTTAGAGGTGTGCGTGAATTCAGCCAGCAGGCTTTCCGACTGGATCAAGACGTTGGCAGTCTATTGGCAGCCTGGCGCACGCAGTATGCTCTTTCTCGGCTTCTCCGCCGGGCTGCCCCTGTTGTTGGTATTCGGTACCCTGTCATACTGGCTGAGAGAGGCGGGCATGGAGCGATCCACCATTGGATTCCTCAGCTGGGTGGCACTTGCATACGCTTTCAAGTGGGTTTGGGCGCCACTGGTCGATCGGCTGAAACTCCCATGGTTGACGGCAATGCTGGGGCGCCGTCGTGCTTGGATGCTGTTGGCGCAAGTCTCGGTCATTACCGGGCTCTGCGGACTCGCCTTCTCCGATCCCTTGCAGGGACTGCACAGCTTTGCCTTGCTGGCGCTGTTGGTGGCCTTCTCGTCAGCTACCCAGGACATTGTCATCGACGCCTATCGAATTGAAAGGGCGGAGGTCAGATTGCAAGGTGTCATGGCCGCCAACTACATGATTGGATACCGTATCGCAATGATCGTGAGCGGGGGTGGCGCACTGGCGCTCGCTCAATGGGCAAGCCCGACTGAAACCGGATACTATCTCAATTCCTGGATGTTCGCCTATCTAAGCATGGCGGCCTTGATGATGGTGGGGGTGATCACTGTGCTAGTGATCGGAGAGCCCGATGTCCATCCGACCAGGGCAACCCTGGAGCGGGAGGCTGCGGTAGACAGTATCATTGAACGACAAGCGTGGCTGCCGGGCCTGTTTCGCACCTTTGGCGAATGGTTCTACGGTGCTGTGATCAGCCCGTTTGCCGATTTTATCCGGCGATATCGTTGGCATGCGGTTCTGATCCTGGCGTTGATCGCCACCTACCGTATATCCGATGTGGTATTGGGGGTGATTTCAAATGTCTTCTATGTCGATCTCGGTTTCAGTAAACGTGAAGTTGCCGTGGTGGCCAATGTACTCGGGGTGATCATGACCTTGCTTGGAGCGGTGCTTGGGGGAATGATGGTGACCCGGGTAGGGGTGATGCGTATCTTGTTATTGGGAGGCGTGTTGGCCGCATCCACCAACCTTTTGTTTGCTTGGCTGGCCGGTATCGGTCATAACCTGGTAATACTGACGCTGGTGATTTCAGCCGACAATCTCAGTGCCGGACTCGCCACCTCGGCGTTTGTAGCCTATCTATCCAGTCTCACCAACGTATCATACTCGGCCACGCAATATGCGCTATTCAGCTCGGTAATGCTTCTGTTGCCGAAATTTGTCGGTGGCTTTTCTGGTGTTATCGTAGACGGTTTGGGTTATGTGAATTTCTTTCTCATAACCGCATCTATGGGTATACCTGTATTGATTCTTATTCTGTTGGCAATGCGCTATCTGCCTTCGAGCCGCTTGCCCAATCAGGAAAGAACAGTCACGTGATAACCAGCCTATTCATGGGTTGCGGCTGAGGATGTATGAATGATTGAACAAAGCAGTTATCTTGCCGCTTTTGTCGTTGGATTACTCGGTGGCGGTCACTGTGTCGGTATGTGCGGAGGTATAGTAGGTGCGCTGACTTTTGGTTTACCCGCCTCGGTGCAGAGTCGCCTGATCAATACCTTTCCCTATCAATTGGGTTATAACCTGGGGCGTATCACCAGCTACGTGGCCGCGGGCGCTATCATGGGCGGACTGGGGGTTTTGCTGACGCAGGCAGTACCTGTCTATGTCGCTCAACGGGTGTTGTTGTTGATAGCCGGTGCATTTATGATCCTGCTCGGCCTCTATCTGGGTGGATGGTGGGCAGGGTTAGCCAGAATAGAGCGAGCGGGTAGCCTGTTATGGACAAAGATTGAACCCTTCGCCCGTAAGTTATTACCTGTAAAGTCGCCCGGTCAGGCTTGGATTCTAGGCTTGGTTTGGGGTTGGATCCCCTGCGGACTGGTCTATAGCATGCTGGTGTGGACGGTGTCGGCCGGAAGCGTGGCAAAGGGAGCGGGACTGATGCTAGCCTTCGGCGTTGGCACGCTGCCCAATCTTTTCGTCATGGGCATATTGGCAGGTAGTCTTGCACGGTGGTTCAAGGATATCCGCGTCAGGCGAGTCGCAGGATTAATAGTCATACTGTTTGGAATAGTGACCCTAGCGAGGGCCCTGTGAAAGCTTCGAACCGGTCTCCTGCGCGGACTGTATTCTCAACACGACACGTTTGGTTGTCGGGTCGATAACATTCAGCCCAGATCAGGAGAATACGCTAAAGTCTACCGGTGAAGATTAGTCGATATAAAATTCCTGTGACAACTTTGCCGAGTAGTAACGGGTTTCACCTTTCGGTTGAACCTGGATCTCAAAGTTGAGTTTCTCCTGGTCGGCGATACGGAATTCTCCGATGTAGTAGATGGCATCGTCCTCAATGATTTTCCGCATCGGTATACTGATCAATTGACCGCGTATATTATTAGCCTTGGCCAATACAACGGCCTCGGATGACTCGCCCGTTGTTCCCTCTACGGACTTGATGACACTTACATTCAACATGCCCCGGTATTTACTGCGTTGTATACCGTATTGCCTTGCGATTGATGGCTCCAGTGAGGCGCTGGGTATGGCGTTGTGGTGAATGGTGAATCCGGGTATCGCGGTACTGTTTTCCGCCCAGCTGGTGTTAGCCAGCAAGAAAAATGAAAAGAAAACAACAACGTTTTTAACAAAAGACATAAATGAACCCCTCCTAATAGGATGCCGGTCTGGATGGCCGATCTTTGTTGTAGTTTCAGTGTAGACGATCAGTGTGTTTGGGTGAAGTGACCTAAGAGCACGGCAACAGGCCCTAGCATCGCAAATGATTTGACGGTGTGGTCCGGGTATTGGGCTGTATAGGGAAGTGTCTGAATCGTACCGCTGTGAATTTACTGGTTTTTTAAACAGTGAGCTGAAAAAAGCAAAGCTTCAATCCCAAGTTACCCGCACTGTACTTTATATTTATTCCTTATATAAAACAGTTAGATAGAGATTAATCATAACAAACTACATTATAATTTTCAGCTCACATCGGCCTCAGGAGACATTCTGCTTCACCAGCTTGGGTTTCTGGCGTTGACTGTGATGCAGTGGACGATTGTTGCTGATCCGGTTGGACATGTTGCGCAATGAGGTCAATTGGCGAGCCAGTTCGGTGTACTGCTCCTGCAACTCGAGGATACGGTACTGCAGGGTATTGCGCGATTGACCAATCTTCTGCAGATTGTTGAGGCGTTTCTCCATCATCTCCTTGTGATCCTTGATCTGCATCACCAGGGGCTCGAGGGCGCTCACGATCCATTGGTTGATCTCGGTGTCAGCGCGCTGGAAGATGTCGCGAGCACGTTTCACAAGCGCGGAGAAGAAACGTTTAACGACAAAATTCTGTTCCATCATGGCAGTAACCGGGCTATTGCGAAAGATCTCCGCCTCCTGATGCAGCAGTTCCAGTTCGACCCGGTATTTTACGATAGAAAACATCTTTGGCTGCACAACGGCGAAGCCGTGTTCGTTTTGAAATTTACGATAGATGGCGCGGATGAGCTTGCGGGTCTGTTCACTTTGCGTGACCACTTGGAGCATGGTGCGGCGTGTCTCCTCGAAGAGATTTTTCATCGAGGCCTTCATGCCGCTCGTGGTCCAGCTGTTTGTCATCTCCTTTCTGCATTTGGTGATGGTTTCATCGAGCAGGTTGAGACTGAGAATTTCTGACAGCAGGTCAGCTTGCTGTTTAAGTTGCTTGCGGCTCTGTTGGAATGTGTCCACATCGCGAAGGTACTGGGCCTGTTCGCTACGGGTTTTTTCCATCAGGTTATTGATGACATCGTCGCTCTTATCGCTCAACTCCTCCAGTTCTTCGAGTTGATATTTGGTCTCGTTAAGTTTGCCTGACAGCATACTGCGGCTATTGTCCAGCATTTGACCCACGTCGGAACTGATGGTGTCGAGAACAATCTGTTGTTTGATGTTCAATACGTCCTGGCCCAGATAGTTTTCCAGATCCAGCAGCCCGCTCTTGTCCAGCAGCTCCGGTTCGTTCTTGATCTTGGCCAGCAGCCCCTTCTGTGCGGAAATGGGAAAGACCGCTTTAGATTCCACACCCAGCATTGCGGCCGTGTCACTTTGCTGGCTGCGAATGGCATCATGGATATCCTCGTGTTCGCGCAGGTCATCCCACAAGGTGTCGATCTTGTTCAGCACCACCATCAATCCGCGCTGGCGACCACTTTGGAAACCCTTAACATGATGTTGCCAGATCTCCATGTCGCTACGGGTTACGCCGGTATCGGCGCCGAGTACAAACAGCACCGCCTGGGCGGCCGGCAGCATGTTCAAGGTCAGTTCGGGCTCTGTACCCAGTGCGTTCAGACCAGGGGTGTCCAGTATGGTTAACCCCTTTTTCAGCATCTCGTGAGGAAAACTGATCATGGCATGGCGCCACTTGGGTATCTCTACGGTTTCCGGAGGTTCGTCCTGATGGGGGTGCAGTTCCTGACTGTAAAGTCCTAGATGCTTGGCTTCCTCCAGAGTGACCGTTTTGGTCTGGATGACTTCATTCAGGGCGGCCTGCATCTGTTCAACCGAGTCGATTTCCAGAGGGTAGTGGACCCACTGCTTGGTATCGTGGCGCAACTGACTCAGCGTGCTGTCCTGCAGGCGTGTCTCGATAGGCAGCAGACGCACATAGGCTTCATCACGTACATCATCGTAGAAGATCTCTGTGGGGCACATGGTTGTGCGGCCGGCATCGGATGGCAGCAGGCGCTTGCCGTAGTCTGCAAAAAAGATGGCATTGATCAGTTCAGTCTTGCCACGGGAAAATTCGGCGACAAAGGCGATTGTCAGTTTGTCGCCCCTGAGTGTGGTCAATGTCTCTTCGATGCGGTGCTCGGTATCGGCAGAGGACATTCCATTCTCTTCCAGCCAGGGGCCATACTCCTCGATGGTGTTGATGACATCTGTCTTCCACTGTTCGTAAGCCTTTAACTGTTCTTGAAATCTTACTTTTTCCATGCCATTGCCCCAATAATTTTTTAAAGCCGGAACAGACTCTTATCTAGTTTTGCAGCTAAAAACGCAATCATACGCGAGGAGTGCCGATGACGCCATATCCGGATAGCCTAATCTTCAAATCCTATCGGCAGTAGCGGGGGGGACTTTAACCGCACACTTTTGCTGCGGGAGCTCTTTCCGCAGATCAGTTCGACCCGGGAGGCGGGAAGACCGAATGCCTTGGCGAGGAACTTCAGCAAGTGACGGTTGGCTTTACCGCCAGCGGGTGGTGCCGTGATAGTGATTTTGTACTCATTTTCACCATAGGGGCCGATAAAGGCGTCCCGAGAAGCCTTGGGTTGAAGACGCAGATGAAGGATCAGATCCGTCTGGTCCCAGCGATACCAGGTCACAGAAACGGACTGCTCGTGATCTGTCGTAGCGGGGGCAATATCAGCATTTTCAGCAGTATAAGACCGATCATGACCAGCATAGGCGAGAGATCGATACCTCCCATCGGGGGTAGGATCTTCTGCGCCGGGCGCATCAGAGGTCCGGTCAAGCTGTAGAGCAGGGCCGTTGCCGGATTGTAGCTGCCGGGATTTACCCAGCTGAGAATGACCTGAATCAAAATCCCAAACAGATAGATATTGATGAGCAGCTCCAACAGCTCAGGTATTGCCCAGACGAAAGGGGCGATCAGGTTGATGCTGGTTCCGGCGATAGTGATGATGAGAAACAGCTCGATGGCCTTCAGTAGCCAGGCAAGTATGAGCGAGGGGAGGTCTATGCCGCCAAAACCTGGGATTATGCGGCGAAAAATCTTCAATGGAGGATTCGTTACCTTCACCAGAAACTGGGAAATCGGGTTATAGAAATCCGCTCTCACCAATTGCAGCAGAAAACGCAGCATCACTGCCAGGATGTAGAGCCCGAACAGTGTCTGTACCAGAAAGATGACGGGGTCGGTTAGGTAACTGCTGCCCATTATTGGTCTCCCAGCATATCGGAGAGTTCGACTGAACGCTCTTTGGCCCCATGCAGGGCCTTGTCGAACAGGGTTCGTATCTCACCCTCCTCGAGGATACCCAAAGCACGCTCTGTCGTGCCGCCTGGCGAGGTGACCTTTCGTCTCAAGACAGCGGGCGAGTCGCTGCTCTCCAGGGCCATACGGGCAGCCCCCAAAGCCGTCTGCAGGGTGAGCAGGCGGGCCGTCTCGTCATCCAGACCCATCTGCCGGGCAGAGGCCTCGATCGCCTCCATGATGAGAAAGAAGTAGGCGGGGCCGCTGCCGGAGACCGCTGTGACCGCGTCCATCATCGACTCCTCTTCAACCCAGCGTGTGAGTCCCACTGCGCGCAGTATGCTTTCAGCCTGGTTACGTTGTGCCTCGCTCACACCCGGGCCGGCGTGAAGACCTGTCGCACCGGACTGAATCATGGCCGGTGTGTTCGGCATACTGCGTACCAGGGACACTTCACCTCCCAGCCAATTTCGCAGGGTGGATTCCTTGACGCCGGCAGCAATCGATATCACCAGCGGTTTGACCTGCTGTATGGCCGCTGCCAGGTCCTGGGCCACGGATTTGAGCACTTGCGGTTTGACCGCCAATACCACTACCCGGGCGTTGCTGATAGCGCTGTTATTATCGGATTGCGTGTGAACGCCGCATCGGGCAGCCAGCTGAGCCAGCTTGTCAGCGTCGGGATCGCTGACCGTGATATGCCCCTTGTCGTAGCCGTCGGCAATCAAGCCGTTTATCAGGCTGGTGGCCATGTTGCCGCCACCGATGAAAGTGATGTTGTTGTTACTCATGCCGTTGCTGTTAACTTAAGGTTGAATGGGTATGAATTTTATCGATTATACTGCCGCGGGCCGAAAATTGCGGTACCGATTCTGACGATTGTGGCACCTTCGGCAATGGCGGCTTCGAGATCGTCCGACATTCCCATGGATAGGGTGTCCAGTGGAGCATTTGTGTTATTCAGCTCATCACGCAGTAATCTTAACCGCTTTAGGGGTGCATGTTTAGCGGCTTCATCCGCTGCAGGCGCGGGGATCGTCATCAGACCTCTGATGCGCACATTGGGGAGCGCGGTATAGGCCTTGAATTGTTCTCTCAATGTCTCCTCGTCGTGGCCGTCCTTGCTCGATTCGCCACTGGTATTGACCTGAAGACAGATATTCAACGGCGGCAGACCGGAGGGTCGCTGGTCACTCAATCGAGTGGCGTGTTTAAGACTTGCGACACTGTGGACCCAAGCAAAATTTTCAGCAATCGCCCGGGTCTTGTTGCTCTGGATCCTACCGATGAAATGCCATTCCAGTCCTTTGTCCCGTAACTGCTCGATTTTTGTCACTGCTTCCTGGAGATAGCTCTCTCCAAAGTGTTGCTGTCCGAGATCCGCCAACAGGCCTATCTCCTCTGCGCTTCGGGTTTTACTGACGGCGAGAAGCTTAACGCTTCCTGGTATTCGCTCAGCTGCCGTTTCAGCTTGGTGAATCCGATTCAACACCCTCTGATAGTGCCGCTGCAGGCTGTTTCGAGTTTTATCCGTCACGCTTGATACGTCTATTAAATTGTGCGAGTGGCTTGGTTGTTCCGCCGAAATTGATACTATCCTGCAAAATGAGGCCTGGTTAATGACATTTCAAGCAAAAGCGCCCTGGATTTATAAAGCGCTTTCTTAATTTTTGGCCTCAACACAGCTAAACTAATCTACTTTTAGGACGCTAGCTATGAAAAGCGCGAATCCAGGGATTGGCAGATGCCATCATCGCGGAACATCGCTACAGTGTCTATATAGCGTCTCGTCATGTGTCTTAAGATTTCTAATGGGGGAATGAATGGATATCGCTGAACTTCTGGCCTTCAGTGTCAAGCATAACGCATCAGACCTGCATATATCTGCCGGTTTGCCGCCCATGATTCGCGTGGACGGCGACATCAGGCGCATCAACGTCCCCGCACTTGAACACAAGGTCGTGCACGCACTTGTGTATGACATCATGAACGATAAGCAGCGCAAGGACTTCGAGGAGTTCCTCGAGAACGACTTTTCCTTCGAGATCCCCGGATTGGCGAGATTTCGTGTCAACGCCTTCAATCAGGCACGTGGAGCCTCCGCTGTTTTTCGTACCATCCCATCCAAGGTGTTGACGCTGGAAGAGCTCGGTTGTCCACAAACCTTCAAGGATATCGTGGATGTACCCCGGGGCTTGGTGTTGGTGACCGGACCGACCGGTTCCGGTAAGTCGACAACCCTCGCCGCCATGATGGATTACAAGAACGACAACGACTACTCGCACATCCTCACCATCGAGGATCCGATCGAGTTTGTTCACTCCAGTAAGAAGTGCCTGATCAACCAGCGTGAAGTGCATCGTGACACACTGGGGTTTTCCGAGGCGCTACGCTCCGCATTGCGTGAAGACCCGGATATCATCCTGGTCGGCGAGCTGCGTGATCTGGAAACCATCCGTCTGGCGCTGACTGCCGCCGAGACCGGTCACTTGGTATTCGGTACCCTGCACACCAGCTCGGCGGCCAAGACCATCGACCGTATCATCGACGTATTTCCGGCGGGGGAGAAGTCGATGGTGCGCTCGATGCTCTCCGAATCGCTGCGATCCGTCATTGCGCAAACCCTGTTGAAAAAGATCGGCGGCGGACGAATTGCGGCGTGGGAGATCATGGTCGGCACGCCCGCGATACGTAACCTGATCCGTGAGGACAAGGTTGCCCAGATGTATTCCGCGATTCAGACCGGCCAGGCGGCGGGTATGCAGACCATGGACCAGGCACTGAAGGAGTTGGTGCAGCGCGGTGTTGTAAGCCGTCTTGACGCCAAGGCCAAGGCACAAAATAAGGATCAGTTCTAAACTATAGTTATCTTCCGGGTGTATGATGGCACCCGTTGGCCCTGAATGCGGTTGCTGCCAACTGCCACGGATAGCTTTTTTTTTGCTGCTACAGGTTGGTATGTGACTGAAGAGGATAAGATTATGGATTTGAACGCACTCCTTTCCGTGGTTGTCAAAAACAAGGCGTCTGATCTGTTCATAACCGCGGGGCGGGAGCCCTCGATCAAGGTGGATGGAAAGATCCATCCGATCAACAAGACCCCTCTGACACCCAGGCAGACCAAGGAGATGGTCTACAGCATCATGACTGATGCGCAACAGAAGGAGTTCGACGAGACCAAAGAGTGCAATTTCGCCATCAGTGCGAAAAGCCTGGGGCGTTTCCGTGTCAGCAGCTTTTATCAGCGCGACACCGTGGGCATGGTGTTACGTCGCATCGAAACCAAGATCCCCAGTCTGGAGTCACTCTACCTTCCCGCCATTCTGCAGGATCTCTCCATGGTCAAACGTGGCCTGGTGATCTTCGTGGGTGCTACCGGTACCGGCAAGTCGACCTCTCTGGCCGCCATGATCGGCTATCGGAACACCAGGGGCGAAGGCCATATCGTCAGTATCGAAGATCCCATCGAGTATATGCATGATCACGACAAGTGCATCATAACCCAGCGTGAAGTGGGTATAGATACCGATTCCTATGAGGTGGCGCTGAAGAACACCCTGCGCCAGGCACCGGATGTGATCCTGATCGGTGAGATACGTACCCGGAAGACCATGGAACACGCGATAGCCTTTGCCGAGACCGGTCATCTCTGCCTTTCGACCTTGCATGCCAACAACGCCAACCAGGCGCTTGATCGTATCATTCACTTCTTTCCGGAGGATGCCAGAGAGCAGATTTTCATGGACCTCTCCCTGAATCTTAAGGCAATCGTGGCTCAACAACTGATCCCGCGTGTGGACGGTAATGGCCGGCGGGCTGCCGTCGAGGTGATGTTGAATACCCCATTGGCCGCAGAACTGATTCGCAAGGGTGAAATCCACAAACTCAAAGAACTGATGAAGCGTTCAACGGAACACGGCATGATTACCTTTGATCAGCATCTCTTCCGGCTCTATGAAGAGGGTGTGATTAGCTATGAGAATGCCTTGGCCCATGCCGATTCCGCCAATGATGTACGCCTGATGATCAAACTGGGCGCAACCCATACCAGTGACTCGCTCATCGATGAATTGGATGGGATCACCCTGGCGGATGGTAAACGCTGAAGCGCGGTTCGCCGGTCCTGTATGAAAATGCGCTGAATTGCTCCCCGCCTCTCTTTCAGACAGGGAGATTCAGGATATTACATTTCTAATCCTTCGAGATAGCGTTCAGCCATCTGATACTGGTTTTCCGACTCATTAGCGACACCGCCGTCGTCGTTTAAAATCATTTCGCAATTTTTCGCCATTCGGGCCTGCATGGCTGCCTTCCACGCCCCGCGGGCGCCGTTCTGATCATCGCTCGAGAGGGAGGCCGCTGCAGCCGCTGCGACAAAATGCTCGGCCTGTGCCGCCCAATCGGCATCGCTGCCGCAGGCGGTATAGGTTTGCGTCGCAAATGCCTTGACCGTTTTATAGGTATCCTGCAACTCCGCCTGGGAAATATCCGGATTGGCGGTCGCATCGATGGCACGATCGATGCGCGGGTCTTGGCTCAAATGGCCTACATTGGCAACAAACTGACCGCCCAGAGCACGCTGCTCGGCGGGAGAAAGTCCGCTGATGGCTTCTCGAAGATCGTGGTCATTGGTGATGGTTTGGGGCATGAGAGATCCCTCCTGAGAAACACTCAATCGCAGATAGGAGCTATCTGATTCAATATCATAGATTTGCCGGGGTGCGGGGGTGATGACCCAGATCAGTTAATTAGCATATTCTGCTGAAACACCGCTCCGCTCACTTTGGCCTTTATTCAGGAAAGTGCCTTGCCTGGTTATTCCAGGAGGGCCGCTATTTCGTGAAACTGATTCTGTCTGGCCCAATCCAAGGCCCGCATGCCGCTAAAATCGCTAATCTCTCGATCTGCCGGGTATGCCAGAATGTTTTCCACGGCCTCCTTGTGACCGCGTTTTGCCGCCCAGATCAAAGCGGTCCATCCTTTCGTCATCTCGATTTGATCGATATCGGCACCCGCCTTGATCAACAGATCGATGATATCCGGATGATTGTTCGATGCAGCCAGCATCAGAGACGAGTAACCTCCCATGTCCTTCTGATTGACGTCCGCGCCGGCCAAAATCAGACGCTCGACCGCTTCGGTGTGGCCGTTCAAAGCGGCCTTCATCAGCGGTGTCCAGAAACAGGCATCCCTGACGTCGATGACTGAATCATTACCTTCGATCAGTTTGGTGAGGGTAGGGAGGTCACCGTGCTCGGCCGCGATCAGCAACGCCGGGGTCTCCTCAGTGTCGGCCTTATCAGATGTATCGTTGCTGCAGCCGTGCCAGATCAGCGAGAGAGGCAACAGCCAAAAAATGAGACGGGGGCGAGTGGAGTGAATGATTCTCATCCTCTCTATTTTCACTAGCCCGAAGAATGTCTCAATGCGGATTCGCAATTAGCGCCTATATCTCGCGCGCTTATTTTTCGGGTGTTTTCTTGGGGTCGAACAGATGATTGGGAAAGGGTGTGATATTCGAATTGCTATCTATCTCTATGATTTTGCCGGGTCCATGCTCCTTCTTTTCCACTTCATCGATACGAATCACCGCATGGATGGGTATTCGTGTCCGGTGGACACCGGAGAACTCCTCTTTCAGCTTCTCGGCAGAAGGATCGACGACTACTGAACTGGTCTCCTGAAATATCAGGTCCTCGATCTCGACAAAACCGTAGAGTTCACCTTGACGCACAGTTCTGGCGAAGATTTCGTAGACCTTTCCCTGATTCAGAAAGACAACTTTATATATGCGCATGACTGACTCTACATTTCAGGATTGAGTTGTTGTATAAACTGAATCCGCATACTCGAATTCCACTGTTTTCCTGTAGCGGCATGTTGTTGAGGAATATTTAGAAATTACGCCACAGGGATAAAGCAATTGTACATCATGTAGGATCGAGTACGGATATTTTACCAATTAACGGGCAGCGGAACCCATGTGTGGAATTGAGCCGGTCCTCCCGCTGATCAACACAGATCACCTTATCCATTTCCGTGATCTACCCATTGACAGTGAGACAAGAGGCCCGTGGTTTTCACAAGGTTGCGCGGGGGTGTGTATCTGGTGGGTGAAGAGGTGAAACCTGCTGGCCGTTAGGATGGAATCTGATCTCAACAGGCTTGAATTCATGCAATTCGAGATAAACATGTGTCGCGTTATCTTGCTGAGTTCGAATATCGGTTTAACCGCCGTTTCGATTTACCCGCCATGATTGAACGATTGCTTTTTGCCGCTCTTCGCACGCCACCTATGCCATATCGCCTCTTGAGAATGGCTGAGGTTTAGGGGTATATATGGCCCTAATAGCCCACCCCACAAACAGACTTTCAAGGTGTCGGTCTAACCTTTCCTGCCATCAATCACACTCTGCCTTTGCAACCTTGGATAAATGCGTTTCCGCCTCGTTCTCTGATGTTGTGCTCTAACACGCAGCTGACCGATAGACCTCCTCGCGGGTTAACAGGGCCCAAATGATGCGTGCGTTTTTATTCGCCAGTGCCACTGCCGCACGATTCTTGCCCCGCTCGGTGACCAGTTCTACCGCGGCAATCCTCCCACAGCGCTTATCGGCTCGAAACAGCACATCAACTTCCCGGTCATACTTGCGGATACGACGGTCCCACTCCCTCAACTGTTCATACCATTCGTCGAGCCAACACCTAAACCGCTCTGTCAGACCGTTCTGTCCGTTTTCTAGAATCTCCGGCGCACGCCGCCTCGCCTGGGCGGCACCGGTACCAAAGACAATTCCATACTCCGCCAACAGCCCACGCATTTGGTTGATTAAAGCCGTGCGTGCCTTGATCGCTGCCTGGCGCATCCGGCGCCGTTGAGGAAGTGGGATGGGTCCATACTATTAATCAGGTTTACTTTTGTTGTGTATACATTTAATCGAGATTTTGAAACTTGGGTCCCTCGTTTGCTGTCCATCTACTGATTACTTACCCTGGGAGTGTTTGCAGCATGCGCCTTCTCTCTCTGATATTGCTTCTCTCTTTGTCGAGCCTGACCCTGGCCGACTCACAGGTCGATCATCTGCTTGAGGCTGACGAAGAGCCTGTCGGTGTGGTCTTCGAGATCATAGAGGATGACGATGACGCCTTAGGCTGGGCGCTGCCCAAGGTCCAGCGGCTAAGCGCCCAGTTGCGCAAGCGTTTCCCTGAACTGCCGATTGCCGTGGTGACACATGGCCGCGAGCAGTTCGGTCTGTTGGCTGATGAGGCCGAAGGGCTTATGGCGCCGATCCATGATACAGCGCAGCAGCTGCGAGATGATGACATCGATCTGCATGTCTGCGGTGTACATGCCGGGTGGGATGGTTACACACCCGAAGATTACCCCGCTTATGTGGATGTTTCCCCTTCGGGTCCGGCGCAGATCCGCGACTACCGAAATCTCGGCTTCGTGCTGATCGTATTGCAGGGCCCGGATCATTTGCCTTGAGCTCGGGTAGGCGTTCATATCTGTACTGTTTGATGGGTTTGATGCGCGAGAGTCTCCCAGCACCAACTAGCTTTGTAACAGGTCAATTTTAAGAAGTTTACGAGGTGAGATAGTGTTTACAAGCTGAAAGGTTTGGCGTTCTTCGATAACCTAATCGCCGACATGCCTCTTTTAGTTTGTAGCTTGCACCCACCAGCCCTTTGAATCTGCTTTCAAAATGCTGTGTCATGTAGAGCCAATGCTTTGGATCAAGCTGTAATCGGATCAGAACAGGGGGCTGGTCAGCAGGGATGTAACCACGCTTGTGTTCCAAGATTGCACGCCCCGTCCAGTCGATAAGTTCGAGATAATCTGAGAACCGGAATGGAATGCCGATAGGCATGTCTCGACGCGGATTCCCAACAAAAGGGTGTAAATCGCTTGGGTTATTGTCTTCCTTCACTGGATCTAGGCCTTGCTTCAGCATGCTCGTTCGTTCAGCGATGGATGTGTACTCGGATTGCTCCGGAGTCTCAGTTAAACCGGCTCTGACCGGGTTGAGGTCCACATAGGCCATACAGGCAGCCAGCGCCTTTTCATCCAACAAGGCCTGGGATTTATAACGTCCCTCCCAGTAGCGACCTGTACAGCTGTCCTCCCGATTGGCCTGGCGGGCGATCGGCTCATTCAAGCAGCGCATGAACCAACTGATATCCTGAAGACGCATATGCCACTTCGCAATCAATGCCGATACTGCATCACGCTCAGCACTGGTAATTGTCTCCTTCGAGATATACCGCTGTACGATGACTGGAAGAGAAAAAAGACGCTCCCAACGTTCAATAATATCCTGCTCGTTCCACTCTGAAGCACGCGTGATATCGACATGGAGTATGACGTGATAGTGATTAGACATAACTGCATACGCGCAAATGTCGATGGAGAATAACTTCGCAAGCAGCTTCATCCGATCAACAATCCACTGACGCCGGTGCTCATAGCTCTTGCCAGTGCATGAATCTACGCCGCAGAGAAAAGCGCGGCGAACACAGCGAGAGACACAGTGGTAATAGGGTGTGGTTTCGAGAGAAATCAAAGCTTTCCTTGGCTTAGGCATCGTATCACTCCTTGATAGCTGATGTATTTTGAAGCTTGCCATACTATCCAGTTTTTGGCAACTTTAGGATGGGTGTCTGGTTATCTCCGCATGGTTATCTCTGCAGAGAAAAGCGCAACTTTAGGATGGGTGTCTGGTTATCTCCGGTTATCTCCTTGCTTTGTCTCAACCTCGCCAACCACACGTACCTGAGTAATTGAATCAGCAAACCTATCCAGTAGTGGTCCAGTTTGTGAAAGATCTAGTTCTTCTGCGTTACAAACAAAGTAGTCAAGTAGTGTGTCATGAACTGCAAGCAGGACATCAACCAACAATCTCGTTGCTCTTTCAATTAATGGAATATTATGATCTGAATAGATTCCACCTGAGGAGCCAATATTTGATAAGTCAATGTATGCAACTACATCTCCCTCAGTAGCTCGAGAATCTGATAGATAGTTAAGAACGTGAGTTTTACCTGTCCCACGTCTCCCAAAAACCACTTGATGGTCAAGACTTGATACTAAGGTGAATAGCGGGCCAATATTTACGAATGTATCTACTAGACGATTGCGGTCAACTCTCTCTGACCTACGTGTAAGCATCATAAAGGCTCTGTTTAAAATAGTATTTGCTGACTCAGGCACTCTAATTTCTCCATGACATACTTGATATGCCTACATACACCTTTGGAATCGAAGTCGATTGAATATAAAAATAGACAAAATCATGTATTTGAAGGCATAGATAGTGAAGCATCTGACACTGCTCATCTCCATTTACAATATGGGCGTTCAGTCAAGAACACGCATCCATTTCTTACCAGTTTGCGGATTCTGGAAAGCTTCCCAATATTGCCCTTGTTGACCAAATGCCCCATCCATCGCATGCTTCACTTCTTGGTAGGCCAGATTCTGAATGTCACTTGTGATGCCATCAGGTATGCATTCCTCCATGATCTTGTTCATTGCTCCCCAAGGTATTCCTTCCCCTCTCAAGCGTTCGCGCAACGCTTGATCGTTTTGCAATCGCTCAACAGCTCTCATGTGAAACAGCTTTAGGGGGTCTACTTCCCCAGTCTCAGGATCAGCCAGAACCTGATGTGTTTGCTTAATGCCAGCTGCATATGTCTTACCAGCTGATTTGTTATAGTTGCGGTCTAGCATGGAGTACTTCTGTTCGAACGAGAGCACCCTCACACCAATCGGATATGGCTTCTTAGTTGCTGAACTCCAGAATACGCCCTGTCCAGGAATTGGCTCGTTCAGCAATCCACTCAAAATGTCAGAACTGAAGTGAGCATTGGCACTCTTGATATTACTAAGGTCACTTGCAGATAGCAGGTGGAATATGAACCAGTTGTCACCCTGACTCAAAATCTCATTGGGTATGCTTCCAGGCTGTTGGGTAATAAGGACCGCACCAAGATCGTATTTGCGGCCTTCCTTTACCCATTCTATATATGGACCGGAACCTGATGCGCGTTCATTCAAGACGCTCTGTGCTTCTTCAACGACCGCTATTGTAGGGATTGTTTTGGGAACCGCTTTGGTGAACTCGTCTTGGTTGTGGTCGAAAATCTTCCTTAGCAGAATGCCACTAAGGATAAGCCCTTGGTTGCCTCGCATTTGAGAAACATCAACAACACACAGTTTCCCGGCACTTAGAGAATCAAGTAGCATGTCAAGCAAGGTGCTTGTTGGGTCATGCAACATTTTGACGATAGTGGTCATGTGGCTTCGGGCTGCGATGGCTTCTACAGAGCCTTCTTGGACATGAATGATTTCTGCAATAGCGTTTTCATCTGCTTGGTTTCCATCCGCATTAATTAGGTCAACTAGGCTTGACCAACCGTCCATCGTTAGACCACGAAGTTTCGCAACGTTTTGATGGTCTTGCTTTTCCTGGCTGATCGCGATAGAGATGACATCACTGGGCCTCAAACGCCGAATATCTAAGCGTATACCACCAGCAACGAATGATTGGTAGAACGGGCTGGGATTGTGTCTATTGGTAAATACGACAAGTTGATTCTCAAGGTGAGGTACATCGCACAGGCCTGGGCGTCCTTTGTCGTCTGGCCAGAAATATTCCCCATCGGGATCAAAGAGCAATGTGCCTACGGGCGCAAGTATATCTTTACGCTTCTCAACCATTGGTGTTACACGATAAAGTTCCGCGAAAAGAAGCTTGTTCAAGTTGGATTTACCGAAGCCTGCTCGAGCAAATATAAATGACCGTCGAGCAACAAGGTGGTGGATTGGGAACTTGACCATCACCTCAGGTTCTTTGATCTGCATTCCAGGTTCTATCCAGGCATGTGGACTTTTATCGCAGTACACATATTCTCCAAGCGCAAAGTGTCCGATAGGCTCTGCTTTCTGGTTGTGTCCGACGATCTCTTTGAGTACTTCATCATCCAAGAAGGCAACAGGGCTACCTACATGGGGAAGTCGACGATGTGAGGGTAGAAAATGAAGCGCTGTATCGTTTTGGCGAAGCACGCCGAGTACCCGAATATCGACTTTATATTTCAGGTACTTCTCTCGCAGATCCTCGGGGACTGATCGCTCTTCTTGCATGGCTCTGACATTAAACTCTTCCCCAACACCACTGGATAGCTTACCTGCTGATGACAACGAGGTGATTCGACCAAGAACAGCCTCATCTTCCGATTCGAGTTGCACGAGAAGAAATTGTCCATGCATCGGGATGCTCTGGAAATCAGACCTATACGGTAGAACCAGGTCAGCATGAAATTCCAAGCCGCCTTCCGAGAACCCCCTGAACACCCCAATGACTTGAGTACGGGGAAAGAGTTTGAATGCCACCATTGTTCTTTTCTCCATTAATACCGGCGTTGTGCAGGATCAGTATCCTGAAACCTTGCAATATCCAATGCCGTGCTGTTCCCTCCGAGCAGCTTGCGAATGCCATCTAAAATTTCGTCTTGTAGTACATCAAAATCAAAGTCGACCAGTGCTGCATTTTCATGCGCTTTTTGCAGACAGAGTGGATAAAACGGCACCGGGAACCCATTTTCGGCATCTGCCAATAAATAACCTATCGTAGCTTGTGCCTCATTCACTTGGGGCACAAAAATGTCTACTGGCCATACCGGATCATGCGAACTCTTCCCAAATTTCACGAAGAACATCTTTCCGCCGACAAATTTATTAACCTCTTGACCCTCAAAGTTCATGTCGTCGCCACGTGCATACTCCTGCCATGCATATGCTTTACTTTCGATATCCCTCGGAATTTCAACGTAGCAGGGGTAGGCCGAGTTCATGACGTTCTCAAGTTGCATGGCGAGCCTGTAGCGGGAAAGTACCTTACTGTGTTTCGCTAGACCCACAAGATATATGCGGCGGCGAGTCTTTTTTCGGTGCTCTTCGATTGCCTCTTCAATTCCGCTGAGCAATTGCCTGAAATACTCACGGGAAAAAACTTTGCTCCGCAGCAAGCCGTCGAAGACGATTAACGTGTCAGAGCCGAATTCTTTCTTGCGAATGATGTTGAACAGAATGGCCCACTCGGTGATTTCGCGATACACCTGAACCCAGCTTGGACTGGCAATGTCCTTACCTTCGTTCAGCTTGATCATTGGGCTGAGCTTGTGAAGGCTATCCACGCCCAGAAACTCCATCAGCTCTCCGAGAGCTGAAATCGCTTTGCCGTCTTTAAGGTGTCTAGTATTCATTTCCCGAATCTTGGATGAGGTCGAAACGGCTTCGAGGCAGTGTTCGTTGTTGCTAGAGTCAACAACCCGGATGAGCTGAATCAGGAATGGATCGTACTCAATCTTATTGTTTCCACCGTCAGTGCCCACAAGGGAAATCGATGTGGCTGTCCTGGGTTGTATGCGGCGAACTTGATCGCGTAACGAATGGATTTCAGATCGAATGTCGTCGAGCAGGCCACGATCCTCCATGATCCGTCTTGAAATCTCTTCAGTGAGTTTTTTATGGCTTTCTGGATCAATCATTACGTTCTTAACCTGATAAAATAGTCCTTCTCTTCGATGGCAGTTGTTTTTGTTCTATTGCCCATTACATCAGCTTGTCGCCTGCCTTTTGACGCGCTACCCGCATTGCGACTGTAATAGATAACCCAGTCACCTGCCGACTGATTGATGGAGTTTCGGAAAATCTGGTCGTAGCTGGCTTTACGCGATGCCAATCCACCAAAGCGGATGACCATGCGAATGTTATCGGAGGCTTTGTTATAGATGTTGTCCCACACAGCTGACAGCGACTCTGTGAAATCATCTGGAGTGAGATGGTCGACTTGCCCGGTCGCTTCATAGCTAATGGTTTCCGGACCACCAATTAACCAATGACGCAACCACTGGTCTTGAACATAGGTACGCATTCCGTAGTATGGAGGTGATGAGATCACCAAATCAATGTGCTGCTGAATAGTTCGATATTCTGCATAGTCGCGACTATCCGCACATCGAATATTATTAACTTCAGATCGCCCCTCAATGGCATGCCCCAGTACCAAACTAACTTTCTTTTTTATTGGTATCCTGACATCAACAAACCGGGGTTTCATCTCCCGCCGTTTCCAATATCTGACCGAGTAATCAGGCTTAGATGCAAAAGTTCGTGGCATTTGATTGGAGAAGTAAGAAGGATTACCGGGGTCTTTCGTTAGAGGACCATGCAGACATCCCATCAAGATTGCCCGGAGCATGGTGGATGTGTCTGTTTCTGGCAGAGCAATCAAACCTTCCCGAAGCTTGCACAGGTCTTTCAAAGTCTCGGCATGAAATGCCCACTTCCAGAACTCACCTTGAGGAACTGCGCTAGGCTTCTCCCTCTCAAGCAAGCGATTCATCAGCGAGAAGACTCCCATGGAGTCTGTAATAGCGAGCTTAGCCTTTGCGATTGCAACCGCTATTGGGGAAGAATCGTAGCCGTAAGAGGCAATCCCAAGGGTTTGAGCAGCATAGTTGGTTGTTCCTCTGCCGCAGAATGGATCAAAAATGATGGAATGAGAGGGTATCTGCTTGAGGATGGTCAGTGGGAATTCGAGCGGAAACATCGTGTAATACGGACACACCGCATTCAGCTTGTATCGTGGCTCCCTGGAGAGGCTCCTTTCAGCTCCACCCACCATTGTCCCCATCTTTTCTTGTTTTCGATATGCCGCGTAAGTAACTGAATTATCTGTAAACCATACACCTACGCTTCAAGGAAGTAACACCCTGAAACGAATAAATATATGCTTGAATCATCTTTAAAACAACAACTTAAACTCTCACGACACTATATCGTCTTAATAGACAAGGAAGCCGCGAGATTAGACTTGTTCGCAAATCACCAATAACCATCACCTAGCTGTAGATGCTCTGGATTGTTAACCTTGGTTACAATGAAATCACCCAATATCTCTTCTGCCAGAAGATGTCCCTTCATTACCACAAGAGAAGCATCGGGAGAATCTTCCGGTACATGAGCCATGAACCTGACCCTGAAGGCTTCAATATCGGCTACTAAAGTTTCATCCTTCATATTAATACCTTATGACTGGTTCGTAGGGTTCTGACTGTACTATCAACCTGTACTATTTTGATGTTCTGCGTTCATGCTGTCTAGAACCTACTTGGGTGGCTTGATGACATAGGAGTAGGTCACTATATGAGGTTTTTTTGTAGAATCCGTCTTAGGATTAACATATAACTCATTGAAAAGACTTGGAGCCGATGGGCGGAATCGAACCGCCGACCTACTGATTACGAATCAGTTGCTCTACCGACTGAGCTACATCGGCCAAAGCGGGCAATTATAGACGCTGAGATGTTTTCCGGTCTAGTCTTTTGGGGTGCTTCAAGCGGCAACTGCAGGCAATAACGCATACCTAACGGACTTCGACCACACATCAAATTTATCTTTTAGCATCAATAGCATAGGGCCCAGGATCCAGGATCGGGGTACGTTCCAGCACGATATCCGCCATCAACCTGGTCGATGCCGGTCCCAGCACTACACCGTTACGGAAATGTCCCGCGTTGAGGTAGAGGCCGTCGATCTCCGGTATCGCCCCGATATAGGGGATGCCGTTGGGGGAGCCGGGTCTCAGGCCGGCCCAGTGGTGTTCGATTTCTGCCTCGCGCAGGCTGGGGAAGTGGGTGAGGGCGAAAGCCTTGAGCTCTTGTTTAGCCTGCTCGGTGGTGTGCTTGTCAAAACCCCTGTACTCCAGGGTGCTGCCGACCAGGACCCTGCCATCCTTGCGGGGGATGATGTAACGGTCGTTGTGCAGGACGATGCGGGTGATCGCGCCCGGCTGGTGGCGAAAAATGATCATCTGCCCCAGGACTGGTTCGATGGCCGGGGGCGTGACGATGCCGCCTAGCAGGGTGCCGCTCCAGGCGCCGGCACAGACGATGACCTTTTCCGCCTCGATGGTACCGGTGGGGGCCTTGACGCCACGCACCCGATCCTGCTCGATCAGGAGTTCAGTGGCCTCTGTCTGCTCATGAATGGCTATCTTCTGCCGGATGTCATGACAGAGGGATTTGGTGAGTCTGGGATTGCGTATTTGCGCGACTTCGGGCAGCCAGGCCGCTTCTTCGGCATCGGTTTCCAATCCGGGCTCGCACTGAGCGATGCCTTCCTGGTCAATGAGATGGAGCGGCTGGTCGAAACGTCCTGACCATGCCGTTGCGCGATCGGTATCGGTAGGCTCCAGGATCAGCAGCCCGCTCTTTAGATATTCTGGATCGGGCCCGCCCGCATCGATCAACCTCCCGGCGATTGCGGGATAGTGGGCTTGACTCCATTGGGCGAGTCTGGAGATGGAGTCGTCATAGCGCCAGGGGTAGAGTGGCGAAACGATGCCGCCCCCCGCCCAGGAGGATTCGCGGCCGGGATGTCCCTTTTCCAACAAAGAGACGCCCATTCCCGCGGTATGCAGTTCATTTGCAGTGAGCATGCCGATGATGCCGCCACCTACTATCAGGCACTCTGTCATGAGAACAACCTTTTGAATGGTTTGACGATTGGCTCGGTCAGTTCAAGCTGAATCCGGGGGGTTCAGCCGATGCTTGCGCGCTGTTTCCGGATCAAATCACGGATTCAGGTTCAAGGCTGCACCCCTTGCAGGTGACAGCCTTGTCAGTAACTGGGGAGAATAGCATGTCCAGGCGGACGATGTCTTTGGTGACGTCGGGTGCTTTTAGTCTTCTATCACCTCTTCCCAGTAGATGGGACGGAATCTGTCGCGCCACTCGTGTTTTTTCTCCAGGTCGGAGAAGAGGAATATCTTTTTGCCGAGTGTTGGGTTGCCGTCTTCGTCTTCACCACCTGGAAATATCAGCATGGGGGAGGGCGGGATACCTTGAAGCGCCAGCTGTGTGGATCTGTCACTGATGGTGAGTGGGCCTTCTGAGGCCCCATTCCAATCAACGGCCGCGTTTGCACTGATCAGGTCGAGTCCGTAGATCCTTGCAGTCCCCGTCGTGGAGGCCGCCTCGCAGGGGTTGTCAGACACCACCCTGTTGGCACGATAGGTGGTGAAGAAGATGGCGTAGTCGTAGAGTATCGCCCTGGAGAATGATTTCTCACCCGCATCAAGGTTGATGAACCAGCCTCTGGCCTGGTCGCTGAGTACTTCGCCGTTGTTCAGGATCGTGGATGTGGCATTGATGAAATCGCGTTCACCCGCCGGCTCGCGAGTGATCCTATCCTCCCAGATGTCGCCATCCTTGATCATATAGAAACGGTCTCTGATCGTTGAATCCAGTGGATTGGCATGGTCGCCAGTACCGATCAATAAGACCAGGAACTGCCGGGTGCTCTTTGCGTAATAGCCAATCTGGGGCGTGGTGAAGAACTTTCTGTGGGCTGACGATCCCCGATTGACGTCGGCCACGATTCCACCTGAGATGTTGTTGCCACTATTGTCGTCATCTGCGAAGTCCATGCGTATGATTTTGCCACCCACGTCGGCGGCATAGATGCGGTCCACCAGGCCATTGCCGTTGATGTCCACTGTGGCTAGGTCACCGGGTATGGCGTAGTCCATGCCGGCAATTGTATGCATGGCATCGCTGTTGGAGATGGATTCCAGCAATGAACCGTTCGCGGCGTCGACGATATAGATGGCATTGCCTTCGTCGTCCGGCTGATCGCTGCTGTCCTGGTCGGGGTCGTAGCCTCCGCCGAAGATGAGAACATCTCGTTCGGCCCGGTCGATCCACATCCTGGCAAACAGGGGTTTTGACCACGTCTGCCCCAACTTGCCGTATTGCGTGGGAGAGGCCTCCCTGGAGATTTCGGTGACGTACTCGGGCTCCAGTCGCTCTGTTATATCCAGCATATGGTATTTCCGGCCCCCTCTGCGCATGCCGAAGATGGCCATTTTTCTGCCGCCGGTTTGGTAGACGCTCAATGGCCCATCGAGACCATAGTGGGGCGTGACGGATGGCTCGTTATTTCTGATGCGGCGGATATTGAGCATCTGGTCTCTTGGCATGAAGGCCCAGAGTTCCTCTCCGGTGTCGGCGTCGATGGCCTCGAGAACACCCTCACTGGTGGGCAGATAGACGGTACTGTTCTGACCATAGCGAACCACGACGGGTCGGGTATGGATCGGAGCGCCCATCACCCCGTCATGTGCCGGGTGCTGGTCCGTGGCTGGATATTCGGGATCCCTGGCGATCCAGTTGAGCAGGGTGGTGCGATTCTCCTCGTTCGCGACTCCGAGCATCTCGGCGGTTATGCCGGTTGTGTCCCGGTGTATGCGATTCGATGGATGGGTAAGCGATTGCCCGGGATTCAGATTTGTATAGAGTGCCCGCGGCCCCGTCATATTGTGCGCAACACCGCCATTCAGGGGTTCGCCTCCATCGGGACGGCAACCGCCTTGGTTGCAAAACAGATCAACCGTGCTGGCAAAGGTATGATCGTCATTGAGCACGCTTTGACCACCGGATGCCAGTAGCCGAATATCATCATCGCTGACCTGTACTCTGTATTTTTTCAGATTACCCCGCCAGAAATTCCTGGCTTCCGGGAGGAACAGGGGAACATAGATATAATCGCCATTGACTGCGGCATTGTCCGGATTGAAAGGGATGGAGGGGGCATTCATGGCGTAGTCGATGGAGTCCTGCGCTTCGGCGACGACCGTGCTGAAGGCATCGACTATGGATTCTTCGTCAACCACATGCCAAGATTCGCCGCCGCCCATGGCTGCGATCTGATCCATGAATCTCCGGGTGGGTGAGCCGGGAGTGGTGCCGAAAGAGAGTGTGTGGGTAAGAATATTCTGTACCCCATCCCAGCCCGCCCCGTCGGCGAGGTCTGTCTGATACGCCCAGGCGCTGATTTCATTGGCGCAGCGGGCGCCGTCGTTGTGCCATTCCGGTTCATCGCCTAAGTCATCAAAAAGATGGACTTCGGCACAGGTTGTGCCCTCATACCCGGTTCTTGTGCTGGTGTTGGGCGCACCGTCTGACAGCAGAACGATCCGGTTCGGTGCACACTTGAGCTCATCAGGGTCGCCGGTCAATGGTGATTCGGAACTGCTGTTTTGAATCCGGTCGGGTGTTCTGTTCGGGTTGAACCAATCGACCGCAGCCGCCAGGGCATCGGTGGTGGGTGTGAAATTGAGCGATTGCAGTTGGTCGATTGCTGAGCGGAAGTGCGAAATATCATTACCCACAATCGTGAAATCGCCAGTATGGGCTACCAGCCTTGTCGCAGTTGGATCTTCACTCACTGTGGTGTAGCCGAGCAGTGTTGCGTTCACATTGTTCAGCAGCCCACCGTCAACTATTCTGTGCAGCGCATTGACCAGTGCGTCCCTGCGGGTGACGCCCGGCGCGACCGGGTTGTCCATGCTGCCCGATTCATCGAGGAGGAATAGGATGTTCGGCGGTACCGGTTCCGGTGGCGGCTGCAGATAGACTTCGATGTCATCGGCCCTGACTGTAACCTGGGAGAACAGGGCGAGGAATAATATAAAAGCCTGTAGTAAAGGGTGTCGTCCATGATCAGGTCTCGAATGGGTGAGTGACATGGCGCTGCTCCTCAGTACCGCTGTCGTATCAATCCTACTTGCATGCGGTTATGTGTACGGGTGGCGCTCTCGCCGACCGTACCGACTGCATCTGCAAGGAAGAGGTGAGTGGTATTGTCCAGCTGGTGACCTGAGAAGAAGAGCCCCTCTCTCTCTCCCTGATACGCCATACTGAGACTCGCGCTCGTTGGCGGCTGATCGGCCAAGGCGGGAAGCAAAGGCTCGCCCTGTGCATTATGAGTGGAGAAAAATGGGTCGTGCTCAGTGATTTCACCTGCCACGTTGGGAATGTCCAGGTTGTCTACGACGCTTAAATCAGGTCCGGTCACAATCGCCAATGCATTTTCGGCGGCACTGAAACTCAAGCCCTTGAACTGATGATTGACAGCGATTTTTGTATCCAGGTTGGTGTTTTGCACGGCGGTGACACTGAGTAGTGTGACTATCGTGAGCATGATCAGACTGATAGTCAGGGCAGTGCCGGATTGATTGGATATCTCTTTTTTCAATTGAGGTGGTGACATGACAACTCCTCAGTTACCGTCAAATTGACGATCCATGTGGTGTAGGTTTCGCAGTGAAATGGTTGTGCTGGCTGACTTGTAGATGAAGTCGTTATCCGGTGCGGTGAATGTGGCGCCCAACAAGTCCAATTGGTCCGGCGTCTGTGGGCGATAGGGCCCGGGCAGTTCGTAACCGATCCCGGTACTGACAACCAGACCGATCCTGATCGACACCACATTTATCCAATTGGAAGGAGCCACATGATTTGCAGTGAGATAGAGGTTCGCAGCGCCATCGGGCTCCATATCCGTGTCGATGCCATAGAGCACGCGCATCTGACTGATGTCCGAAACGATGGATTGTGATTGGATCAGCGATCCGTTCTGATAGACCTGGCAGTTAAGATCTCCCTCACTATCCACGAGGAACCGGACAGTGACTGCCCCATCTTCCATGGTTTCCTCATTCAAACCACAAGGTGCGGGACCGGCGGCATAACGCACCGCCACGATGCTGGAATCCTGAGGGGCGGGGCTCCACTGACGACCGGAATGGGTAACGCCATTGACGATGCCATCGGGATAACGATCAACAGCCGGGAATGTACGCATGCCCGTATCACCCTGGTCATCGGTATATGCGGAAGCGCTATCAGCCGATGTTGCTATTCCTCTCCCTGCCATGATCAAGGCGCGACGCATCTCCTGGAATGCAAAGCGATACTTTTCCGTTGCAGTCGCAATGGCAGCCCTGGCATTGAAGGCGTTCTTGCTGTCGATATAGATCTTAGCGATTCCTCCGATAAGAAATAGACTGATCGCACTGGCTATCATCAGTGATATCAAGGAGAAACCACGGTGAGTATGTATCTTGTTTTGTTGCATGCTATGGCGCTCCGGGAATAATTGTCATGACGATCTCTTCAATCCCGTTGAGAACCGTATCTGTCACTCTTCTTTGTCGTTGCCAGCTGACGGTTATCAACAGGTGAGAGAGATCACTGCATGAATCCGCATCGGTTGGATCAGAGTCCCGGCAGGCGATATGCAGTTGTCCATCCGGTAATGTATCTTGTATGCCCGCGCCGCAGCTGATTTGGTGCAGATCGTACACAGCCATCTGTTCCGGGGTGCATTCGTCAATCGATGAGGGATTGGGCATCGTCGGTGTCATTGCACAGTTCGGGACCGCCGGGCCAGATACCGAATCACAGGCTGGATTTCGGAGATAATTGTTTTCGGCCACGGCAATAAGGTTGGCGTGCATACGGTCCGAAAGCGCAGTGGCGAAATCGATTGCCCTGGAACGGTAGCCGGCACTACTGGAACCCTGTAGCGCGGCTATTTGCATGCTCGCTACGCCAAGCAGGCCAATCGCCACGATGATTGCGGCAATCAACACTTCAACAAGCGTCATGCCTTGGTAATTCCGCTGATAAACCTTGAGTGACATTGTGTGCCTCGATAGCCACTACCATTCACAGCAGAAATGTGCCACCGTGAAGGATACAAATAAGTAGTCAGCGTTCCTTTCGAAATAGGCAGCAGGCTGCTATTTCGAACCAGGGCGAAAAGTAGGGGTAGGCATATGATGGTATAGCGCGGTGAAAATCAATACCGCTGAGAAAGCGAATCCCTGCTTTAAGTCCGTTGTTTAGAACACTCCATGTTCACTTTCAGATTATCGCTTGGCATTAGTCAAGGTAAATACCATTCGTCGGTTAAACCTTACCGTTCATCCTGGTAGCATCCTGAGTTGGCTGAATGAATAGGTAAGAAAGCATTTCATGAAATTGAGTTTGCACATATGGTTTAGCACAGCGCGATTAAACAGAGTTTAAATTATCCCCTGAAAAGAGATAAAGCCTGCCTCACTTCACTGTGAGGCAGGGCGTTTAAAATCTTGAAGATATTATTTCCAGCCTTCTTCCCAGACCCCTCCGGCTAGTTGTTCCTTTCTTCCGGTGGAATACAGGCGATAGGCTGTAACATTGCCGTGTTCTTGCCCATTCTGCCCATCGATTTGAAGCACATAGCAACTCGTCAGAGGGCAAGCAACTGTGGCAGGTAAAATGGTCAAAGTACCATAATACTCCTCTGCACTGGTTGCACTGATGTTGGCATCCGGCAGGCTATCAGTATAAGAGCCTGTTCTGGATCGTACCATTTCCATCTTTTGCGCTGCCGCGGTCAGTGCATCCATACCGTCGTTACGATGTCCTCGTCTGACTGATTCCTGATAATTAGGTATAACGATTGCCGCCAAGATCCCTATGATTGCTACTGCAATCATCAGTTCAATTAGTGTGAAGCCGTTATTGATGCGTCTGTGCTTTCTCATTCGATTACCTCTTCCCAAGAGATTGGACGTAATCTTTCAGGCCATTCAGTGACCTCTTCCAAGCCTACCAGGGCTTTGACGACATTCCCCAGTGTGGCTGCCTCTTCACCTTCCGGGAATACAAGTGTGGGTGAGGGCGGTATACCCAGCATGCTTAGCACTTTGGTGCGGTCGTTGATGTCGAGGGTACCTTCATGGCCGCCAAAGCCATCTATTATGGCGGAGGCGTCTCTCATATTCACTGCATAGGCGCGTCCAACACCGCTTGCGCCCCGTGCCTCACAGGCCGCCAATTCGGCTGATCTTTCGGCGCTGAAGGTGGTGAACAGTACCAAATAGTCGTAGAGCACAGCCTTGGAATACGATTTTTCCGAAAAGCCCAAATCAATATACCATCCTTTTAGTGACGCCAAGGAGTTTTGTGCGGAAATGACTTGTTCGGCGGTGCCGTCCTGCACAAGATTATCCGATGCGTCGTAGAGTTCATTTTGAGCTACCGTGACATAGGTGGTGGGTTTCATCCAAACTGCCGGATCCTTGATCATATAAAATCGATCAGTGACCGAGACATCCAGGGGATTTGACCGGTTGCCACTACCAATGAGTATGGCGAGGTACTGAGTGCGCCCGATATTGTAGTAGCCGACTTCCGGCGTATTGAAAAACCGCCTTAACTCACCTGTATCGTAGATATCGGCAATGATGCCTCCGTCCATCGTGGTGTCACCGAATTCACTGTCTGGGATGTCGATACGAATGATCCTGCCACCCACATCTGCGGCATAGAGACGATCTGTGATATGGTTGGCATTGATATCCACCGGCAGCAAATCACTCGCAATGCCATTGTGCATGTTATTGATGGTCACGTCGGCACTGCCGTCAGGAGAGATGGTGGTGACAAGTGAGCCGTCCATAGCATCAACGATGTAGATGGCATTGCCTTCATTGTCGTCGGTGCGCGTACCGCTTTCGTTGTCCTGGTCCGGATCGTAACCGCCACCGAAGACCAGTACATCCCTGGCACTGGCGCCTGCTATTTCCATGGTGAGGAATAGCGGTTTGGACCATGTTTGCCCAAGTCTGTGAAGACCTGCCGCTGAATTAATTGTTGTGACAAAACTGGGATTCAGCCGATCCGTGATGTCGAGCATGTAGTAATTTCTACCGCCTCTTCGCATACCGACAATGGCCATTTTATGACCGTTGGTTTCATAAACGGTCAGCGGTCCATCCAACCCATAGTAGGGTATGGATGCTGGGTTATTGTTTCTTAGCGTCTGAATATCACCAAGAAGATCGGAAGGCATAAAGGCCCATAGCTCCGCTCCGGTTTCTTCGTCGATAGCCTCCAGTACACCTTCGCTTGTTGGAAGAAAAATGATATCGCCGGCATTGTAATTCATAACAGCCGGTTGCGTGTGGAGGGGTGCTCCCATTTCACCTTCGTGTGATGCATCGCCTATCAGCGAAGGATCCCAGCTGATCCAGTCGAGGAGGGCATTTCGAGCCACATCATCATCGTCGGCCACACCTAACATTGCATGGGTAACCAGATCGTTGTCTCGATGAACGCGATTTGTGGCATGGGATAGATCCGCGGAAGGGTTAGTGTTTGTAAAAAGATTCCGGTGGCCGGTTGCTGTCATTCGTTGCGCGGCGCCACCTTCCAGTGGGTTGGCGTTGTCGTCACCAGAGGAAGAGGGTCTCCAATGGTCTCTGGATTCGACAAACTCGAAATTGTCGTTGACGATAGCGTTGCCATCGGCATCGGATAGCACAATAGCGGTATTTCCATCTGTTGTGGATGTGGAGATGGTGTAGCTTTTCAGGTTGCCTTTCCAGAATGTTTCTGCGGCCGGTACAAACATCGGAACGAAGATACGGTTGCCGCTAACGGCCGCGTTATCCTGATTGAAGGGGATGACGGGCGCTGTGTAGGCATAGGGGATGGACTCCATCGCCTCGGTGACGATCGAGGTGAAGGCGCTGACCAGGTCGGAGACACTGGTAGCCGGGTAGTAGCTGCCGCCACCCGCCGTGGCGATACTCATCATGAAGTTTTCAATGGCGGAATCGTTTGTATCGAATCCGATAGTATGGGTGACGATATTCTGTGTCTCCCGCCAGGCTTCGGTGGGTTCGAGGTCTGTGTTATAGGCGTAACTGGCGATTTCTCGAGCACAGCGGCCATTCTGATAATTTGATGTAGCGTCACTGGCGCAGGTGGTCCCTTCATAACTGCTCAAGCCATATGCCTCACCACTGGTTGTGGAGTTGGAATTGGGACGACCGTCTGTGAGTACTACCATATGGTTTGGACGGCACCAGTTGTCTTGCGGGACGCCGTCGATGGGTGAGGTTGTTGTGAAACCGTTGAAATCGGTAAAAGTCCGGTCGCGCCGGAACCAGTCGACAGCGGCCTCCATCGCCTTGACCGTGGGCGTGTAGCTGATGGTTTGCAGGTTATCCACCGCATTCAGAAAGTTGCTTCTGTTCGTATCTATGAGGGCGAAATTACCGCGCGCACGCAGATAGAGTGGCCCGTTATCTCCCCAGCGAGTGGTGTAACCGAGCAGTGCGGCGTTGACATTACCCATATCCGGATCGTTGATCAGTGTCCTCATGGCATCTTCAAGGCGGTCCCTGCGGCTTGGAGAGCCACTGGACATACTGCCCGATTCGTCGAGTACGAAGAGCACATTCGGCGGTACGGGATCAGGGGGTTCTTGCAGGTAGATCTCGACGTCATCCGCGGTTGCGATGGAACTCATCAAGGAGCAGGCGAATGTGATCCCCAGAGGAATGACGAGTTGTTTGACTGATAATAATCTATACATGATATTCATGATTTATAACCCTCAGTTCCTGATTAGAGCTACCTGCATACGGTTGACCGTTTTAGTGTTGTTGTTTTCCACCTTGCCTTGGGCATCGGCTTGGTACATTACAGTAAGTACATTTAACGGAAAGCCGGAAAACTTGTATCTGCGACTGATCTCCAACATCTGCACGGTGACGTCCGCGCTGAAGTCGGGTTGATATTCTACACCCGCGGATTGGTAATAGTCCTGAGTGGTTACAGCATTTTCCGCTCCTATACTGTTCGGCAGGTCTATATCAACGACAGGCCCCGTCAACCTTGAAAAAGAATTTTCCGCAGCCTGGAAAGTCACTTCCCTGAGTTGCTGATTGACTGCAATCTTTGTATCAAGGTTGGTGCTGCGCATGGCGCTTACGCTCAATATGGTGATGACCGTGAGCATAATCAGGCTTATCACCAGGGCCGCGCCATGCTGTGAGTGGCGATTGGGGTAAGTAAGAATTTGTTTGTCAGTCATGATTATTGCCTACTCATACCGATTGAGTTGAGATTTCTGAGTGAAATTGTGGCATTTACGGCCTTATAAGCGTGGGAGGTGTCCGGTGCAAACACCTCCATCCCCAGAACATTCATACGTTCGACATCGTGCGGTTGATAGGCATTAGGCAGTTCTTGGGTGTCGGAACTGATCACCAGACCGATCCTGATCGAGACGACGCTTATCCAGAGCCCGGCATTCTCCACCTCGGTCGCGGTTAGATATTGATTGGCGATTTGATCTTCCGCGGAACCGGTATCGGTATCCACGCCATACAGAACCCGCATGGAGATGACTCCCGATAACATCGGACGCTCACGCTCATGTAAGTTGTCTATGTCTAAAAGACCACCCACTGTTTCGATAGACTGGCACATAAGTTTGCTTTCATCGTTTACGTAGAAACGTACGGTGTGTGTGCTATCGATCCTCTCACCCCGTCCACAGGGCGGCGGTCCCACTGCATAACGAACGGCTACGGCGCTGTTGCCGTCAATATCCTGATCGATAATGCCCGTAGTTGCCGCGGCGACGGAATTATCGGGATCAACGGCAGGATAGGTTCTGAGATTGTTGTCGGCAGCACTATAAGCATCGGGACTGTCGTCTTGTTCGATAATGCCCCTACCGGCCATAACCAGGTATCGACGAAGGTCTTGCAGTGCGAAGCGCGAACTTTCGGCGGCTGTGGCGGCAGCTGACCGTGCCGTAAAGGCATCCTTACTGTCCAGGTAGATTTTTCCAGCACCGCCAATCAGGAACAAACCGATTGCACTGGCAATCATCAAGGAGATAATAGAAAACCCCGCTTGTCTGTGGATCGCTCTATGGATCATTATGGTGGTGCTCCGGGAAGTGTTGGTAATGGATCGGGAAGTATCGTTATGATGACGTGTTGTGTAATGGTGTCTGGGGGCGCTGCCGCACCTGCAGCCGGGTTTCTATTCTGTGTTTGCCATGAGATATCTACAGTCATAGGAATCATCGGGCCGCAGTCTGGCGCTGTTGGGCAGGATATCGATAGCAGTGCCCTGGGAATAACACTCTGAAGGGCGCAATTGACCTCCCATAGGTCATAAGCGGCCATCTCTGCTGGAGTGCATTGGGATATCACATCCACATCGCCATCAGGACTCATGGCGCATCTCTCAATGCTGGGTAATGGGACATTTGGCCCAACTTGGCAGGAATCGCCAGGTATAGCGTCGTTGTAAGCATCAGCACCAAACGGATTCGCTCGCACACGGTCTGCCAAAGCAGCGATCACGTCTGTCGCCTTGGAACGATTCTGAGCATTGGTTGCGCTTTGAATGGCGTTTATCTGTAGAGAGGCTATTCCCAGTAAACCGACTGCGACAACTACGGCAGCTATCAGCACTTCTACTAGCGTCATGCCACAGTTGTATCTTCTCCTAGAGATTTGATCATGCAGTTTCATGGGCAGTTTCCTTCGGCGACCGGCTTGATGTAGGGTCGTCCGATGCGGCTGAGACAGATACGGTTCATCACCGTACCATCGAAGCTGATCTCGATGTTATTCCCCTCTGTGATGTCGGCACGGCCTCTGGGGTCATAGGTCACATCACTGTTAGCATTATCGATATTTTCCGTGAGAGTGACATTTTCATTATCAACCGCTTGGTCAACGATATCGATGCCATCCTCAGTCGTGACCATCCAGCCATTGGCCTCTGGTGTAAAGGTAACATCACGTTCTATCCTCACAGCTTCGCTACGAGCGTACAGCAAGGCACCCAGCATATCGTTACTGGTTGCTGCTACATTGCTACGTTCGATCAGGCCTCGAAATCCCGGTACGACAAATGCCATCAGGATAGTGGCAATCACTAATGTCACCAGTAACTCAAGCAGTGTGTATCCTTGATATATACGCATAGAGCAAACCTCTTAAGATCTGTACATAGACTAGTTTATGCATAGTTGTGGGGGTATACCGTTCATCGGAGGAGTATATCCGTATATCCTGAAAAACAATGAAATTTTCCCATTTATTGAAGGCTAATGCTGTAATAAGGGAATGTAAGTTGTAAATAGGGGTGGTGATGTGTTGTCATGACTTTGCAGTAGCGGTGCAACTTTGACTTTCATTGGATTAATGGGTTGTTTAACGTTAAAGCGAATCACCCGACAGGGATTTCGGTAAGGCAAACACAACTTGTTCCTCTTTTCCCTGGGTTTCAACGACCTTATCAGCCCCCCACTCCCTTAATTTGTCGATAACGTTTTCAACCAAAATTTCAGGGGCTGAGGCGCCTGCGGTGACACCGATGTGATGTTTGCCATCCAACCATCCCGGATCGATATCCTCGGCGCCGTCGATGAGGTATGCAGAAGGGCCGTACTTTTCGGCGATCTCTCTCAGGCGATTGGAGTTGGAGCTGTTTGGAGACCCCACCACCAGTACAAGGTCACACTGTTTGGCGAGTTCCTTGACCGCATCCTGCCGGTTTTGTGTGGCGTAGCAGATATCGTTCTTTTTGGGGCCGATAATATTCGGAAAACGCTGCTGCAAGGTGTTGATGATTTGCTGCGTATCATCGATTGAGAGGGTGGTTTGCGTCACGAAAGCAATCTTCTCGGGGTGCCCGAGGTTCAGCCCCTCGACATCTTCGCTGGTGACCACCAGATGAATACGGCTGTTATCGCTGTCCGCCATGCACTGCCCCATAGTGCCCTCGACCTCGGGGTGTCCTCTATGGCCGATCAATATCACTTCATAACCATCCCGGCAGCGACGGGCGACCTCAAGGTGTACTTTGGTCACCAGGGGGCAGGTGGCGTCGAATACGCGGAGCTGTCTCTGTTTCGCCTTCTCGCGGACAGCTTGGGAGACTCCGTGGGCGCTGAATATCACGGTATGTCCGTCAGGAACATCACTCAGCTCATCAACGAAAATGGCGCCCCGTGTGCGCAGACTCTCCACGACAAAGCGGTTGTGTACGACCTCGTGACGGACATAGATGGGTGCCCCCAGAAGCTCCAGGGCACGTTCGACGATCTCGATCGCACGATCGACACCGGCGCAAAAGCCTCTGGGATTGGCCAGTAGTATCTGTTGTGTTCGGTTCATCGCTTACAGTGCCTGGCATGCATCTTCAATTGGTGCCCGGATCGTTCTCCTCCGGGCCCGGAAACGGGGCCGGTTCAACCTCAAGGATAGTGACTTTGTAACTGAATTGCTTGCCGGACAGGGGATGGTTGAAATCAACTTGAACACGTTCATCGTCAATCTGCAGAACCGTTCCGGCAAGCTCCTCGCCTTCAGGGGTGGTGAAGGCGATGATCTCTCCAGGGTTGAATGTTTGATCGGCCTGAAACTCGCTTTTGTCCAGCCAATGGATCAGGGTGTTATCTCTTGATCCGTAGACATCGTCGCCTTTGACAAGCAGTTCCTGCTCATCCCCGGCTTGTAGCCCCAGCAAGGCAAACTCCAGCATCTGTTCCATGGTGTTGTCACCGAGGCTGAATTCCAAGGGTTCTTCCCCATAGGTGGAGACTATTTCCGTCTTGTCGGGGAGGGTCAGTGAAAAGTGCATCTTGACCCGGCTAAGGGGTGCGATCTTTGGTTTGAACTCAGCCATTTTAGTTATAAGGATATGATCTCCCCGGCAACCTGCCGGGCAAAGGTTTGATGGTGTTGCCAAAGCTCACCCACATTACCGCCAGTGCGCAGTCCGGCTATATTGGTGGTGAGAATGTAGAGATTCTTCAATACCAGCTGAAACCGCAGCTCCTCCTCATTCGCCAGGATAGTCACCGGAATACCGACCGCTGCGAGGGCACGATGCATCAAATCAGACTGAGGACCGAATACCGGGGAGGGGATGATCACCTTGGCGTCGATGCCCGGCTTTTTCTCGAACCAAATAGAGATGACAGTCGGTGAGTCTACATCCGCCCAATCGTCGGGCAATAGCTCATTCTGCAGCAGACAGAGACGTGATCGCCATTTCTCGGGTATACCGTCGAGTA
Source organism: Candidatus Thiodiazotropha sp. (assembly GCA_040791665.1). GTDB lineage: Bacteria > Pseudomonadota > Gammaproteobacteria > Chromatiales > Chromatiaceae > Thiodiazotropha. The sequence continues at coordinate 196,454 of JBFNNX010000037.1, forward strand.
CGCCACTCAAGGCATTTTCACCGACCGCGACGATCACCAGTGCCGGCTGCCCGATCCGCGCGGCCAACTGCTGACTGTCGCTCTCTCGGGTTACCGGGTGGACGCTGAAGCCCAGGCGGAGAAAACCCTTGGCCAGGACGCCGCCTATCTCTCCGATACCGATCAAGACAACCTCATTTTCCGGCATGTGACTACTCACCATTGGTTCTGTTTAGCAGGACGCATCATAGCGGATTTGCATTATTTTTATAAAGGTCTAACATATCCTTAAGTAGGAGGATTAATAAATATAGGCAGTACTATGATAAATAAAGAAATTATTATCAATAACGAGCTTCCTCTCTATGAGGTTCAAGAGGTTTCCCTACTCGATGCGATGTTACTGTTGAAAGAGCAGGCCGCTTCTGCTCCGGAGTCTTCGATCGCCCGCGCCGCTGAAATGATAAAGCATCGAAACCAGGCGCGATCGATGAACACAAATTGGCCCATGACAGGCACTTAAAAGCACTGCACGTCAATTCTCAGTAGAACGCTGGACTTGCCGAGCAGGGTAACATTCTGTTGTCTTGCCTTGCCTGGATCATCATGAGAATAGAGGTCGACCAGAGCGGAAGCATCCTATCAACCCGCTGATTCAGATGAGTATCTCCTGGGTGACAAAGAGGATACCTATAGAGACGATTACCACCACCACCGCCAGGTATTGAAACAGAATACAGATTCCGGGTAGGTCGTTGCAGACTTTGCTGAATCGGCAAATCTTGCAGTTTTTCATTCTAATACCTCACAAACTACAGAGGTCGGCAGCTCTACTAAGAAGACGAGCCGACCGTTGCTGCGTTATGGCCAGGAGTGGCTAGAACATTTTTCAGTGTACCAGTCTCTCCACCATGCAATACTCAGTCAGTCGTGTGGCTGGTCTTTGCATATGGCGCAGGTTGCAGCAATTAACCTGCCGACATGGTCGCACACTTTTTCGGAGGTTGGAAGTGGATAATCTTGCTCAAAAATACCGGGGTATAACTAAGTATTTGTTTTTAGAAGGCTCACTTTGATGATGTCCGCGAACGTATTAACATGTCTAACTTATTCAATTCGATAAACGGAGAAGCGGATGCTGATAGAGGGTCCTTTGAAGATTGGCGTGCTGGATGATCCTGACCAACCGGGACGCGAACTGCATATCAGTTTTACCTCTGAGTTTCAGGCACTTGAGCAATCAGGCCAAGCCAACTCCTTCACCGAGTATCTTCAACTCCTTGGGCGCAGTATCGAGACGCTTTCGGAAGGCGATCCCAATCGGGCCGGGATGCTGATCGTGCAACAGATTGCAGAACAGCTGTTACCGCATCTACAGTCGGGAGATTTGGAGCTATCGGAGACGATCATCGTCGAGATGGGACGTGATTATGCCACTGACTCCCTCATGGGCCTGCTCGATTCATGAGTGATGTGGCATATATCCTGGAGGGGACAGTTGACAACTTTGACCGGCTGGTGGTGGAGAACTCCAAACAGGGATTGGTGATTGTCGATTTCTGGGCGCCCTGGGTGGGACCGTCCCTCAAGCAACGCGAGATCTTTATCGATCTGGCCAAAAGTTACCAGGGTCGCTTTCTTTTGGTATCGATCAACACCGATGAACAGAAACCGCTGGCCGAACGGTTCGCTGTACGCAGTCTGCCCTCATTCAAACTTTTTCACCAGGGTGATATGGTCGCGGAGTATCATGGGGTACAACCGGAAGCCGATTATTCGCGAATTATCGACCAATACGTACAGAGACAGCCTGACCCCATCAGTCGCGAGGCGATAGCCACATGGCAGGCGGGAGATCCGGAAAAGGCATTGCAGTTACTGGCTGAGGCGGTGTTGGACGATCCGGAAAACCTCGCTTTGCCGACGTTGATGAGCAAGATCCTCATGCGCCAGCAGCGTTTTGGGGATGCTCACGCTCTGCTGAGTGCGTTGCCTGACCAGGCCCAGGAAACGGTGGGGGTACGCAACCTGCTGGCACATCTGGATGTTATCGTTACCGCTGAGGGTGCGGAGCCACCGGATATCCTGATGCAGCGTTTGCAACAAGGTCCTAAGGACGCCGAGACACTCTATCAGCTTGCAGCTGCACGTTTGGTTGGTGATGATCCCGAGGCCGCCCTCGAATTGCTGCTTGAGATTGTACGCAACCATCCAGGCTATCGTAACGGTATTGCGCGTAAAGCCATGCGTGCCGTACTGGATCAACTCGATGCCGGCAACGAGCAGGTCGTGCATTATCGCCGTGAACTCTACCGGCTCGATTACTGAATTCTAAGCAATGCCTGAGACCCCCCCACATATCGGTTTTGTCAGCCTGGGTTGCCCTAAAAATCTGGTCGATTCGGAGCAGATTTTGAGTCGTCTACGCGCGGAGGGGTATCAGCTGTCTGCCAGTTACGCAGGCGCCGATCTGGTATTGGTGAATACCTGCGGCTTTATCGATGCGGCCGTGGAGGAGTCACTGGAGGCAATCGGCGAGGCGCTGGAGGAGAATGGCCGGGTGATTGTTACCGGTTGTCTGGGGAAGGATGAGGCACGTATTCGAGATGCCCATCCCCGGGTACTTGCAGTTACCGGACCCCACGCCTATTCAGAGGTGATGGATGCTGTGCACAGGCAGCTTCCGCCTCCCCATGACCCCTTTACCAGCCTGGTTCCTCCGCAAGGTATTAAACTGACCCCCGGGCACTACGCTTATCTGAAGATTTCGGAAGGGTGTAACCACAGCTGCAGCTTTTGCATCATTCCGGATCTGCGGGGCCCCCTGGTGAGCCGGCCCTTCGGAGAGGTCATGCTCGATGCACAGCGGCTGGTCGAATCGGGCGTCAGGGAGTTGCTGGTCGTTTCCCAGGACACCAGTGCCTATGGCGTGGATATCAAGTATCGACCCGATTTTTGGCGGGGAAAACCGGTAGCCACGAAATTAGCCTCTTTAGCCGCTGCCCTGGGGGAGTTGGAGGCCTGGATACGACTCCACTATGTCTATCCCTATCCGCATGTGGATAATCTGATCCCGTTGATGGCGGAGGGTCACATCCTGCCCTACCTCGATATGCCGCTGCAGCACGGCGATCTAAGGGTTTTACAAGCCATGAAAAGGCCGGCGGCCACCGAGAAGGTGTTGGCCAGGATTGAGCGATGGCGTCGGGAGTGTCCGGATCTGACCCTGCGCAGTACATTTATTGTCGGATTTCCCGGCGAGACGGAAGCGGAATTCGAAACACTGCTTGCCTTCCTCCGTGAGGCGCAGCTCGACAGGGTAGGCTGTTTTGCCTATTCACCCGTGAAGGGAGCACAGGCCAATGATCTGCCGGATACTGTGCCGGAGGAGGTCAAAGAGGCGCGTCGTGCCCGCTTCATGCAGGTGCAGGCGGAGATCAGCCGTGAGCGGTTGCAGGCGAAGATTGGCCGCAAGTTGGTGGTCCTGGTGGACGAGGTCAGAGAGAAACAGGTTGTGGCCCGCAGTGCGGCGGATGCACCGGAGATCGATGGCCGGGTCTTCATTCCCGGTGCCTGGGATCTGCGGCCTGGGGATTTTATCGAGGTGCGAGTCAATGCCGCGACCGCGCACGATCTGCGGGCGGAACCGGTGGATGTGGTTGAAGAGGGGAGCGAGTAGGCTGTTAGAACTGGCGCATCCATGCGCCATGCCAACCAAGCGTGTTGGGGTAAACCACCCCAATTCCGTTACGACTGATGATCAGAACGCAGAACCGCTCTGTCTACCCATCTTCTTTAGAATAGTAGCCAATGGGCAGAAACCGGTGAAAGCGGATTGTAAAAGATTGAGTCCTACAAATGCGGTCAAGAAGAGCCAGTAGGGGTGATGGTAGTGAGAAAGCACTACACTCAGCAGAATTACAACGCCCGCAAAAGCGAGAACGATTCGGTCGATATTCATGGATTTGCCTCTAAACTATCTATGTTTATCCATCTGCCACAGCTGAAAAATATGGATCAGGATGTGCCATTCATGGAATGAGCCGTTGCGATAATAGCCTGTGAAAAAATTGGACGCTATATTAGCACTATCTAATATTAAGTCAAGGACATAACCGACCATGACCCTGAACTATGAAGATGCAGTTACGCAGGACCGCTTGATAGAACGATTGGTCGATTGTCCTGCATGTTTTGGCAATCCCCAGGGTGAAGTGGAGCATATTGAGACCCATATCTCACACGTGCTGTTGGTGGAGGAGCGGGTCTACAAGATCAAAAAACCTCTCAATCTCGGATTCCTCGATTTTTCTACCCTGGAGAAGCGGCGCCAGTATTGTGAGGAGGAGCTACGTCTGAATAGTCGTTTGGCGCCAAATCTCTACCTCAGGGTGGTGGGAATAGGCGGGTCATTTGACTTACCCCGTATCGATGCCGATGACGGGGTTTTAGAATATGCCGTTGAAATGCGCCGGTTTCGCCAACAGGATTTGCTCAGTCACTCGCTACCGGACAGAGAACAGATAGATCGCTTGGCCTGTTTACTGGCCGATTTCCATCGGACAATACCCTCGATTAGCCATGGAATGCCTTATGGCACCCCGGAGCATATCAATCAACCTGTTCTGGAGAATTTCCGGCTAATACGGGGTTTGAAGCAACCTCTGTTTGAAATTGAGCGATTGAATGCCCTGCAGACCTGGACCGAGCAGCAAAGCATGGCCCTGCAACCCAGCATGGAAGAGCGCTACGATGCGGGTCATATCCGCGAATGTCACGGTGATCTGCACCTTGGCAATATCACTCTGTACGACAATGAGATCACACCTTTTGACGGTATCGAATTCAATCCGAATCTGCGCTGGATAGATACCCTCAGCGATATCGCCTTTCTGCTCATGGATCTGCAACATCGTGGGATGAATTCTGCTGCTGCGCAGCTGCTCAACAGCTACCTGGAGCGAACAGATGATTATGCCGGGTTGCCCTTGCTGCGCTTCTATCTGCTCTATCGCGCCATGGTACGGGCCAAGGTCAGTGCAATCCGGGCCACCCAATCGGGACTGCAGCATGAGGAGTGGGAGCGGCAAATCGATGAGTATCGCAGTTTTCTGAACTTGGCGGAGACGGTGATTCGCCATCCGCCCGCTTCGCTGATCTTGACGCACGGGGTTTCCGGCTCGGGAAAGAGTACTGTCAGTGGCTGGCTCGCGGAGCAGTTGATGGCGATCAGGATAAGATCTGACGTGGAACGCCGGCGTCTGTTTCCTGAGCGGGATGGCTCCGGTGTTGAAATTGAACGCTACAGCGAACGTGCATCACGCATTACCTACAATCATCTGGCGGGCATGGCAAAACAGCTGCTGCGATCGGGTTTTTCGGTGATCATCGATGCCACCAGTCTGGCGCAGTGGCAACGAGAGCTGTTTCTGCAACTGTCGGAGAATCAGCAGGCACCAATGGTCATCATCGACTGTCAGGCAGAGGAATCGCTGCTGAAACAACGTATCCGGGAGAGGTGTGACAGCGGGCAGGACGCCTCTGAAGCCGATCTAGCAGTACTCAAGCTACAGCAAGAGAAACGCCAGCCGTTAACCGCCTCGGAACTGGAAAGGACAATTGTCGTCGACAGTGAACACTTTCCACCTTCGGGACTGCTGGCCACTGTGCTGCAACGATTGATGCGATAGCATGTTGTGGGTAGCGGGTAATCCCTTTTTATATGAACCTATTTGATAGATGACATACAGGTTTTAATAATGCGTTTTCCTCAACTCAACATCGGCCAGCAATTCGAATATCAGGGTAAGCGATATACTAAAACAGGCCCTTTGACGGCCTCTGTAGAGGGAACGGGCACCAGCGCTATGATCAGGCGTTCGGCAGAGGTGACACTCATTGATGGAGCAGTATCTGGAACACTAAAACAACAAGTCAAGCAGAGCTACAGCCGGGAAGAGGTGATTGAGTTGTGTAAAGGATACAGGACTGGAATTATCCAGGAATCGCAGAAGATAGCTGATGTAAATGGTACCTTGCAACTCGAACAACTGATTGTATTAATCAACAATAATGACATGTTTGAATCAATCCTGTGATTAATGGTTTTATACCAAACGGTGGTTGACCTGCTGGTTTCAGTAAAAGAATGCTGAATTGATTGACTGCAGGTTTGTTGATCTGTGTCATTTTGATTTTATTATTGTCGTAGTTATGATTCCCCGCTGATTTTCTTTAAAGCAGTATCATTCTCAGTTTGCCTGCATTGGCGGACTGTCGTAGTTATGAACTGGATTTCATGTAGGTGAACAAGGATGCTCAATCATTCCACAAAATCGTCTCCATATTCTTTCATAACTTTACCTCTTATCATATTTACATGCCTATTGATTGTTGTAAGCGATCTAAATGCTGCGCTGATTGTAAACGCCGGTCCCGACCAGATTGTTACAGCAGGTGAACAGGTTCAGTTGGATGGAAGTGCCAGTAGCGAGACAGACGGCATCATTGCCAGTTTTCACTGGTATCAGGTACGTGGCCCGGTGGTCACTCTTGAGAGTGCTAGAACAGCCATTGCCAGCTTTCAAGCGCCGGCAAACGCCGAGCTTGAGTTTGGCTTAAGATTGGTTAGTGACACGGATGAAGTCGCAACTGATCGGGTAGTTATCCGAACAGATCCTTATAATAATATACTACCACAAGCCAATGCGGGAATTGATCAAATAGTCGCAACTGGCGATCTGGTGCAACTAGATGCCACAGCCAGTAGTGATGCCGATGGCACGATCATAAAATATCGTTGGCATCAATCTCGTGGACCCAATGTACAATTGATTGATGCGCAGACTGCGGTATCCAGCTTTCAAGCGCCGCCTAATGCTGAATTGGGATTTTCACTGAGGATTGAAGATAACGCGGGTGCAATTGCTACAGATAGCGTTGTCATTCGAGTGGAACCTTATACCAACCAACCACCTGTTGCCGATGCGGGTGTCGATCAGACAATTACCGCTGGTGAGACAGTACAGCTGGACGGCAGCGCGAGTAGCGATGCGGATGGCGCGATCGTCAGATACATCTGGACCCAAAACCGCGGGCCCTCGGTGGTGCTTCAAGACAGCCGGACGGCGACACCGAGTTTTACGATGCCGGCGAATGCCGAGCTGGCATTTACACTGACTGTCATCGATGATTCAGGAGCAGTCACGAGAGATGGCGTTCTGGTTCGCAGTGCGGTCAATACTAACCAACCACCTGTTGCCGATGCGGGTATCGATCAGACAATTGCCGCCGGTGAGACGGTACAGCTGGACGGCAGTGCGAGTAGCGATGCGGATGGCGCGATCGTCAGATACATCTGGACCCAAAACCGCGGGCCCTCGGTGGTGCTTCAAGACAGCCGGACGGCGACACCGAGTTTTACGATGCCGGCGAATGCCGAGCTGGCATTTACACTGACTGTCATCGATGATTCAGGAGCAGTCACGAGAGATGGCGTTCTGGTTCGCAGTGCGGTCAATACTAACCAACCACCTGTTGCCGATGCAGGACCTGACTTGGTAGTAATTGAAGGTGAATTGGCTCAACTGGATGGTAGTGCAAGTTCAGATCCGGATGGAGAAATATCTCGCTTTATCTGGTCGCAACGTAGTGGGCCGACAGTTCAACTCAACGACAAAAATAGTGCCACACCGAATTTTGTTGCTACTACAGCAGGGGATATCCTATTACGATTGATCGTTGAAGATGATCGCGGCACACGGGTAACAGATGATGTACATATAACTGTCCAAGTAGGTGGTAATTCCCCCCCGATTGCCGATGCAGGCCCTGATGCAACACATTTAGAGACGCGTTATCACCAATTTAACGGTAGATCAAGTAGCGATAGTGATGGTTACATTGCCAGTTATTTATGGGAACAAATCTCAGGTCCAACAGTAAATATTAGTGCAGCAAACGCATCGAGATCTATTTTCAGCGTTAACATGCCCGAGGTTGATCAAGACACAGAACTTCGTTTTAGACTCACCGTGACCGACGATGGTGGATTAAGCTCGTCCGACGAGATCGTTGTTTTGGTGCTTGACAACCTACCGCCTCAACCCTTGGCGATAGACGAAATAACCATAGTCGAAGGCAGCTATCATGTTCTGGATGCTTCTCAATATTTCTCCTTCCAACCAGAAGATGGTTTTTGGTCTTTGACTGGCTATCAATGGCGGCAGATCAGTGGTCCTCCAGCGATATTGCAATATAGGCAATATCGGGAACAGGTCAGGATACTGGCGCCGGAAGTTGATGTTGCGACTGACTTGATATTTGAGGTGGGGGTTGAAGATCGTTTCGGCCTGCCAGCAACCAACATGGTTACAGTACATGTTGTCAACCCAGAAGATCTTCCGCCAAATAGCCCGCCAGTTGCTGTTGCAGGCGAGGATAGAATCAGCTCAAGTAAATACTTTCTTATTGTTGATGGTACGAACAGTCATGATATAGATGGCGAAATTGTATCCTATGAATGGTCGGTTATCGATTCACCAGGTTATGTCGGATCATTCAGAGGAGACAGCCAATATCCAATAAATCATGCCTCGGTCTATGAACCTGGTGATTACACTCTACGGTTGACGGTAACGGATGACAGGGGTGGCGTATCCACCGATGACGTGATTGTCAACTTCAATCCATATACGAGTTCGACAGATAATCCACCAGATGCCGATGCCGGTACCCACTATAAAACGCCCCTCAGATATTGGCAATTGGACGATTCATTGAGGCTTGATGGTAGTGACAGTGCAGATGCAAACGGTTCAATCGTCTCATTCCAATGGCAACAGCTATCGGGGCCAACAGTGAATATTGCCAATCCAGACAGCTCGGTTACGTCATTTATCCCTCAACCTTTCGATGGCTCTGCAACCAGTTCTAACCCTATTGAATATCGGTTTCTCTTGATGGTCACTGATGACGAAGGGGATAAGGACGAGAGTTTCGTGAGGCGTCAGGTCTATTTAGTAAATAGCGAGCCCACTGCAAATTTCAACCACCAGCCAATCCTAAGCTTGGCGGATAGCGTCATTCAATTGGATGCGTCATCAAGTTACGATCGCGATCCCAATGACTATATCTCAAGCTATCGCTGGAGCCAGTACTATGGTCCTACAGTCACATTCCTGGACAATTCGGTCCAACCAAGGGTACAGCTGCCGGATAGAAATACGGTCTCCGGCTTGGCGAGTGTGGGGATCGAACTCAGTGTGACTGATCTCTATGGCGCTGACACACGTTTTCCTGAAACCCTGCCATTTTGGATCGTTTCACCTGATTATCAAGCAGCGCTGTTTACTGCCGGTGACGATATCTATGTGCAGGCGGGATCCCAGGTGACTATAACGGGAGAGCCTTATGTGCCTGCAGAGTGTAATCCGATCACCGGCTGTGTGGACGATAGTGCCGGTCTCCACTGGTTGCAGCTTGCGGGACCGCCTGTAGAGTTGACGCAGAGTCGTGGTTGGAACCTCTCTTTCACGGCCCCGCCTATAACTGAGCGTGTGGAATTGATCTTTGGCTTGACCAAGATAGTGTCCGCTTTCAATAATCGGGCTGTGACGGAAGTCGATCCGGTCAAGGTGTATCTAGTTCCTCAGGGGGCCGCACTGACGGCCGATGCGGGTCCGGATCAAGAGAGTCCGGAGAAAAACCTGGTAACCCTTGACGGCTCCGGCAGCTATGATCCGCATGGCGTGATAGAACAATTTCATTGGATACAGTTGGAGGGTCCGCAGGCCTTGTTGACCAAGCCACATGAAGCGATAATCGAGGTGGCTCTGCCTGCTTTGGCAGTTGAAGCGGATCTGGTGTTTCAACTCACTGTGGCCAACGATTGGGAGATGGAGGCGGTCGATACGGTCAGAATAAGAGTGACGCCTGATCTGACCGACGGCGATATCGATGCCGACGGCGTCAGCGACGACAACGACCTCTTCCCCAATAATCCAAGCGAAGCCTACGACTTTGACGATGACGGTATTGGCGACAACGGGGACACTGACAGGGATGGGGATGATGTTGATAATGATCTCGATTATTATCCCAACGATCCGCAAAGACAGAATCCGCCTCAGATAGATATAACAGAGCCGATGAACGGTGTGGATATCGAATCGGGATACGTCATCGTAAAGGGCACACTAGATGGACCGGCAAGCATAGGCGTCACCGTTAACGGCATTGTTGCAGAGAGAGGGGGAGAGCCCTATGGCAGTGAATTCGTCGCCAGAATACCGTTTGCCGTGGGCGCCAATGAAATTGAGGTTCTGGCGACAACACTGAGTCGTCAACAGGTGAGCCAGACCCTGATCGTCAATCGGGTTGGTTCTAGCCCGGTTCGATTTTTCGTGTCTGAAAGCAGTGGCCTGACACCATTGGAAAATCGGCTAAGCCTGGTCAACGAAGGTGAGAGACCGATCACTCAGGTCGATATCGACTACGAAGGCGATGGGGCTATCGACGAGACTTTAGTCGACGATTTCGAGAGGGATCTGTTGTATGTCTACGAAACGGAGGGAATCTACTATCCGACCGCGATCGTGACGGATGTGGATGGTGTGCAATACACCCTGACTCAGGTCGTCAACGCAATCTCCGAAACGCGCATACTCGCCCAGTTGGAGGATCACTGGTCCGGTATGAACAATGCCCTCAATGACGGCAATCTCGGCCTGGCGCTGGAACATATTGCTGCCAGCCACAGCGAGAAATTCAGCAGGCAGTTTACCTATCTGATGCCAAGAATGCCTGAGATCATTGCAAGTTATTCTTCTTTATATGTCGAATCTCTCTCTCCGGATCACTCCTTTGTCCATGTGGTGCGAACCATCGATGGTGAGAATCGAGTCTTTACGGTCGGTTTCAACCAAGACATCTTTGGGGTGTGGCGGATCATCAGTATGTAGTATCTGACTTGTGTAAACTCAGGAAAATATGGTGAGAGAATTGAGTGACTTTTTATGAGACAACAGAGTAACTATTTACAACTGCCATGGCCCGGTCGATTAGTACAGATAGGATTGATTGGTCTGATGCTGATCCTGTTTGCCAGCTGCGTCTATATTCCTCCCGGTCAAGACTTTGTGACATCAGGGCATATGGGATACTGTAATGATAATCGGAATATCCTCTGCAAGATGAGTATCGAGACCGTCCATGGAACGGTGGTCGATAGCAGGTCGGGCGAGCCCCTGGAGGGAGTCCTTATCATGGGGTATTGGCCGAAGATGATGACCTCACCTCATTGGAGGGCTACAGTAGGTGCCGCCCACCTGGCCGAGACATCGAGCGACGCATCAGGCCGTTTTGAGATTCCTGCCTGCAAGCCGCCCTGCAAGGTTGACGGTTTTTTTGCCTACTATCAGCCTGACATCCTATTTTTCAAAGCAGGTTACTATCCCAAGGCGCTTTCCAATCCCATCTCGGAAGTTCACTATGATCCGCGCTCGTCCGAGCATATCCTGTGGCGTTGGGGCTGGAACGGTAAAACCATTGAGTTGGAGCCGGTCAGCGACGAAAACGACCCGAGACTCGAGGCGGCCTACTCCCTCTCACCGAGACTCTACCTCAACGACAACTGTAACTGGATGAAGATACCGAAGACCCTGATGTTCAAGGCCCAACAGATGCAACTCAGGGAGCGTGACAAGGAAAAGACTGCCATGCCTGTTTCGGAGTATCTTACAGGGTTTTATTTGGAGAAACAAAAAAAATGCCATCCTGATCCTGCAAGCTACTTGAAGGAGGCCGTTCGGTATGAATAGGAATGAATCGTTGGGCTTGCAAACACAACGCGAGCAAAGAACATTTCAGGTATGGCACACCCTTTTTATACTTTTTAACCTGTCAGTTTTAACCGCCTGTGCGTCGCCCGGTTACTACAGCTTTACCCGGGAGGTTACAGGCCATGTAGTTGATGGGGCAACGGGTGTACCGTTGAAGGATGTGATAGTCGTGGGCACCTGGCCGGGGATCGGTAGCACCCACTGTGGTGATCATGAAGCAATGAGATCCCATGTGCACGAAACTACTACAGACCGCACCGGCGCGTTCAGGATCCCGGGTTGCCTTAAAACTACAGGTGTTTTTTTTCACAGCGATGCCAGTATCAGCTTTTACAAGCGTGGCTATTTTCCGAAGAAAAGCAGAAACAGTCCATTTTGGAACACCAGCATAGGAAAAGGCAAACTGGGCTACAGTGGACCGGGATGGGTGTGGCAGTTCCAGGGATCGGTTATTGAGTTAGAACCGTCAGGGGCTATCTCTAAGACAAGATTAGACAAGATTCTAAAGTCAAAGAATATTCATGTGGTCAGTGATTACGACAGCGTACCGTTTAGTGACTGTTATTGGATGAAGATGCCGAGGATGACAATGGCGATTGGGCATAGGGTAAGAGAAAAAAAAGATAGCCCAGAAATGCAGAGAAAGCCATTGGTGCAGTATTTGGTTGATCATTGGTTTGAAAATCCTGAGCGATGCCACCCCGACCCGGTAGGATACCTGATGGAGTACAAGGATTATGAGGAGTAGAGAACTATTGGGTGTGGCGGTAGCCGTATTGGTTTACGCTTGTCCCGCGCCTGCCTATAAAGCGATGACCCACAAAGCGATCACCAACCATGTGGCGTCAAGGACAACCCTGTCGAATGAGGAGCTGATGTCGGGGATGGGTTTTGGTGTTGTGGTCCCGGAGGAGGTCGATAGTTTGCTGATAACCAATGATAAAGGTGATGATCAGTGTGATTCCGCCATGCGAGACTCAAACATAAAGCATTTTTATTGTGGTGCGGCATTCGAGGATATTGGTCTGCGCTCCTTCAATCATTTTTATGATCCCGTGAGAGACCTACCGCTGCACCGTCTCGGTGTGCCATTGTCGGGTTTTCGCCGGTCGCCTGACTGGGCGCTCGAGGATGCTGAGGAGTATAACAGCCAGGATTTCTCGCTCCGGGATGCATACCGCTATTTTCTTGGATCAAAGACACAATCGTCTCAAGGGATTCGGGGTGAGAACGAGCAGAAACTCTTCCTTGCCCTAGGGCATGTAGTTCACCATCTCCAGGACATGGCACAGCCGGCCCATGTGCGCAACGATATGCATTGTGACGCTGAGGTAGATCGCCTAACGAGATGTTTAGGATTTCTGGCCCATGATCCGAGCATTTATGAGCGGAGTACAGAGTATGTATACAATAACCTTCCCCTGACTGGGTACATGGCCCTAAACCTAAACAACTTCAGAAAGGTGCGGGATTTCTGGTCTACCGGTGGCCAATGGCACGGTATAGGGATGTCAGAGTTCGCCAACTGGAACTTCGTCAGCCAGGACACCAACTTTATCTATGTTCACCATCCTTTGTTCCCAACAGATCAACCCGATTTCTATCCAAGTCCATTCTACGATAACCCTGTGCCTAATTCCTTGACGAGTGAACCTGTTGTAAGTCCTGTATATGGTGATCTCGGTATCAAGTGGTTTGTCGGAAACCAGGTAACGGATCAATATCGGCCTGAACAGTCAGGGGTGAACGACAAGGCAAGTACCCTGTCAATATTCCATAGTGACTTGCAAGAGTATGAATATATCCCACACCCAGAGAACCTCTTTACATTGAGTGAGGAGACTTTTTCGGCTGCCAGGTCCTTTCTGATCCCCCGCACCGTGGCTTACAGCGCCGGTCTGGTCAACTACTTTTTTCGCGGTCAAATGAAGGTTACAGGCGCCAGGATATATAATACCGGTTCTACGATAACAGATAGCCTCGGTGTTACCATCGTCAATGCATCGAGTGAGCATACGCCCGGCAATGCGCCCTTCGACTTCAGTGATGGCCGCTTCAGACTTTATTATGAGACACTGCAAGGTGAACGACGGTCTGCGGCTCCGCATGATCGGGACGAAGTGGCGCTTGGCCAAACAGATGTGTTGCGTGACCAGGAAGACAAGTATCTGTCATATCAAATACCGATAAGTCAGTGGGATCGGACTAAACCCATGACCTTGATCTTTGACGGTATTGTCGGTGAAGAACGGGGTATCGTAGTTAAGGAATTTTATCCGGATCCACTTTTGGCCTTTTCCGTTGATGGTGTTGAAGGGGAGTCGCCCGTCCCAAATATCATTACTGTCTCCGCTTCTTACGACATGGGCTTTACCTGGGAGTACAAGGGTGCATTTTACAAGCCCGTTAGTGATACAACCCTGTTTACAGGCAATCGCGTACTGGTCCACAACGCGATCAATTTAGGTGAAGGTGAGCTGCTCGTTCACTTCAGCTATATCGATTACATGGATGATGAAGGGAATATCATGACAGGTAGATCAGAGAATAGTATGGCGCGTAGTACGGACTATGGTCAAACGTGGGAGCTTGTCGATTTTGCTTGGCAGCCGTTACTTGTTGGCGCAGCACTTGGTTCGGATGTTTTTTCGGTCTATGAAAGCATTGTCTATACAGGCGAGCAAGGCTTGGCGGGGATTAGGATTCAGCATCCGGAAGAGCGAGGTGAACCACGCTCGTTTCAGCTTTTTCAATCCAATGCCTTAGGTGCGCCGGGAAGCTGGATAGGTGCACCGGGGCTGGGTACCGGGGGATTGCCGGAGCTAGACTACCTGGGTAGCTCATCTTTTGGCTTTGCCGGTTACCTTGAGGGCGATCCGCCCGGGGGACGGGAGGGTGGTGACTTTCCATTTGACTCAATCATGGTGCGAACTGACGATGGGGGCGCCAGTTATTATCCGTTGACAGACTTTTCCTCTGAATGCGGCGATCCGAATGATCCTGACAACAAGGTTACTTATTGTATCCAGCACTTAGAATACCTAGGGGATGAGCGGTTACTCGGTTGGGTGGATCTGCGTTCCGAGTCACTTGCTGATTATCATAATGGCTTAGCTTTCCATCTCTCCTCTGATGGCGGTATGACTTGGTTGAGCGCCATGAATGCACCCTTTGATCAGGCCTGTGAATTACTGCCTGTCTGGGAGGGAAGAGTTGAAAACGCGATCTATATCGGCAAGTCTCCTGAAGACAAGGATGTGATGATGGCTTTGACGCGCTGTCAGGAAGTGTATGAGGACTCATCCTCGGGCTCACCGCGAGTCTACTGGGGCCAGGTTGTCGGCAAGAGCCTGTTTTTTACACGGGATGGCGGGGTGCAGTGGTACAAAGTCAGGCTTCCGGGAGAATTCAACAACGAATCCGTTTTGCTCTATGCGGATGACAATGGCGCAATACCCGGTTTGTACCATCCGGAAATCTAGACCAAGCCTTCATCCCAATAGGGCCGCTCGCCAAACAGTTCACGAAAGTATTCAGCCAGAACCCTGACCCGCTGGGGTATGAAACGACGGTTCGGGTAGATGGCATAAGCGGTCGCAGTGGGGAGTTCGTAATCTGCCAGGATCGGAACCAGACGGCCCTCGAGGATGGTCCGGTAGGCAATGAAGGTGGGGGAGAGGCAGATACCGTGTCCCGATGCGGCGGCTTCAAGGATAATCTGGCCGTTGTTGGCCAGCATTCGGTTTTCCACACGCACGGTATGGTTCACACCTCTATGGTCGACAAAGCGCCATTTTTGCGGTTCCGGCAGATTTGAATAACAGAGGCACTGATGACCTGTTAGCGCTTCAGGTGTCTCAGGAGTACCGTAGCGGGCGAGATAACCCGGACTGGCGCAGAGTATCGTACGTATCGGCGCCAGGGGCAGGGCGACCATGGTGGAGTCCTCAAGCTGACCGATACGCAGTGCCAGGTCAGCACCCTCCTGGATCAGGTCGACCTGGCTGTCGTTGAAATCCATATCCAGTATCACCCCGGGGTGCTTGCTCATGAAACTGTTGAGCGCGGGTGCCAGATGCATCAGGCCAAAAGAGAGTGGAGCGGCCAGGCGGATTCGGCCGCTCAAGGCGTGCTGGGCGCTGGAGACAGACTGCTCCGCATCCGCCAGGTCTTCCAGCAACTGAATCGCCCTTGGGTAGAAGGTGCGACCGGCATCGGTGAGGGATAGACGGCGTGTGGTGCGCTGGATCAGTAGGGCGCCCAGATACTCCTCCAGTTCCGAAACCCGACGGCTGATGACCGATTTACCTAATCCTAGGCGTTCCGCTGCCGCACTGAACTGACCCGACTCAACCACGGCAACAAAGCTCTCTAAGCACGCTAATCGGTCCATTGTTCCAAATTCTGCAACAGTGTTTCCTGAATTGTGGTCTTTATCTTCGTAATTGACAACCTAAACTGGCTAATAACTGATTAAAACACTATGCATTTTTTTGCGAGGAGGCTGTCATGGAACAGCTTGTTAATAACAGACGAGGGATTAAACAAGTCGTTGTCGGTCAAGAGACTTCCGATGGCGCCGGCGTGCGCCTGACCCGGGTTATCGGCGGACCGCAGTTGCCCCAATTCGATCCATTCTTGCTCCTGGACCACTTTGTGTCCGACGATCCCAATGACTACATCGGTGGTTTTCCTCCTCATCCTCACAGGGGGTTCGAGACAGTGACCTATCTATTGGCCGGCCAGGTGGAGCACCGTGACAATGCCGGTCATACCGGTCTTCTCGAGACGGGGGGTGTGCAGTGGATGACCGCCGGGCGAGGTGTGATTCACTCCGAGATGCCGAAACAGCAGGATGGCCTGTTGTCAGGTTTCCAGCTCTGGGTCAATCTGCCGGCCGGCGAGAAGATGATCGATCCACGCTATCAGGAGTTCGATCGCCAGGTGATACCGCAGGAGGTGCGGAGTGAGGGTGTCGAGGTACGCGTGGTGGCCGGGCAGACATCCCGGCAGACGAGAGGACCGGTGAGTGAATTGGTGACACCGGTACATTTTTACGATATCACACTGCCCGCCGGTACCCGCTTCGAAGAATCTTTGCCGGAAACCTATAATAGCTTTGTTTACCTCATCGAAGGGACGGTCTCAATCGATGGAACTGATCTGGAGGTAAATAGCCTGGCGGTACTGGATCAAGGAGATAGTGTTGAAATAACCGCCCAGGAGCCGAGTCGTTTACTGCTGGTGGCAGGCCAGCCGCTGCACGAACCCATTGCCCGGCGTGGTCCCTTCGTCATGAACAGCGAAGCGGAGCTGCAGCAGGCCTTCAACGACTATCAGGAGGGTCGTTTCTGATGCGTTTGGCCAATGACCGGGAGAACTATGGCCTGGTTGCCATTCTTTTGCACTGGCTGGTGGCCCTGGCGATCTACGGCCTGTTCGGCCTGGGACTATGGATGCGTGAGTTGGGCTACTACGATCCCTGGTATCAGCTCGGACCCTGGTGGCATAAAGGCATCGGCGTGATGCTCTTCTTCGTGCTCGTGCTGCGTCTTGCGTGGCGCGTCATCACGCCGCGACCCGATCATCTGCCCACCCATAAACCCTATGAACGATGGGCAGCCTCTCTGGTGCACTGGCTGTTCTATCTGCTGATACTCACCGTCATGATCAGCGGCTATCTGATTACCACCGCAGATGGTCGTTCCCTGGAGGTATTTGACTGGTTCGATATTCCGGCAACCCTGAGCGGTATCGACGGACAGGAGGACATTGCCGGCAAGGTCCACCTCTATCTTGCCTGGGGCATCGTGCTGCTCAGTCTGTTACACACCTTGGCGGCCCTGAAACACCACTTTCTTGACCATGACCGGAGCCTCAAGCGCATGCTGGGGATCTGACACGACTCGGAGGAGATAATCGGATGACAACAGTAGCAATCGTCTATCACAGTGGCTTCGGCCATACCAAGTTGCAGGCGGAGGCCGTGCACAAAGGCGCCGCATCCATCGACGGCGTTGAGGCCGTACTGCTCACCGCGGAAGAGGCCAGCGCCGGTCTGGACACGCTTGATGACGCGGATGCGATCATCTTCGGCACGCCCACCTACATGGGAAGCATGTCGGCGGAGATGAAGAAGTTCCTCGAGACCGCGGCCGCCAAGTGGTTCACCCAGTCCTGGAAGGATAAGGTGGCGGGCGCCTTCACCAACTCCAGTTCCTATTCGGGGGATAAGCTGAATACCCTGGTTGGGCTGGTGATCAATGCCATGCAGCACAGCATGATTTACGTCAGTCTCGGTATGCAACCGGCGGCCAGCGATCCGGATTCGATGAACCGCATCGAAGGTCCGGGTCCAGAGGTGCTGAACCGGATCGGTTCCTATATGGGACCGATGGCGGCCAGCTTTCAGGTTGATCCCGGCGATGCACCCTCCACGGGGGATATCGCAACCGCCGAGGCCTACGGTGCCCGGGTCGCAACCATAACGCAACAGCTGGTTCGTGGACGAAATGCGGCTTGATTGTCTTAATTCGATCGCTAGCCGCTCCCTTACTTGCAAGTTTGTGTGATTAATAAATGGAGAAATATATGAAAACTTTTTTAATACCTCTGATAGTAGCCAGCTTTGTATTCACTTCGCCCCTTCAAGCAGAAGAGTATGTGATCGACACCAAGGGTGCACATGCCTTCATACAATTCCGTATAAAACATCTCGGTTATAGCTGGTTGCTAGGACGCTTCAATGAGTTCAGTGGTCGTTTCAGCTATGACGAAAAGAATCCCCAGGCCTCGAAGATATCGGTGGATATCAAGCCTGCCAGTGTCGACAGCAATCATGGAGAACGTGACAAGCATTTGCGTAGTGATGAGTTCCTCTATGTCGACAAATACCCCAAGGCGTCATTCGTCTCAACCTCTTTTACCGAGAAGGGCGATGGCAAGGCGGAACTCAAGGGCGATCTCACCTTGCGCGGGGTAACCAAGCCGGTTGTGATCGCGGTTGAACATATCGGACATGGCAAAGACCCCTGGGGCGGTTACAGGCGAGGCTTTTTCGGCACCACCGAGATCGCACTTGCCGACTATGGGATCCCCTTCGACCTGGGACCCGCCTCGAAAACGGTGCAGCTGGAACTCTCAGTGGAAGGGATCAGGCAGTAGAGTGACTCATATCCAGGCGATGGCACACTCTTAATGTAAATGTATAGGAGGAGGGGTGCCTATCGCCTATTTGATTTGTAAGAATGTTTAGCCGCAAATGAACGCTGATCACCGTGAATGTACGCAAATGACTTGATGGCACTTGACGTCCCGAGACAGCTCACAATTTGTTATAAACTCATGAGGATTGAGTTATTGATTGTGAACGGATTAATCCAGGAATATCGGGTCATGCGCTTACCCTACGGATATAGAGTTACACATTAGCGAAAATTCGCGGTGATCAGCGTTCATTTGCGGCCAGCATATTCTTCATAATCTCACCAGCCCGGTAAGGGCAAGTTTGTAGGCAAACCAGTCAAGATATATCCATAGCGGCCGAAACAGGGACGAATAACCACTACCGGGAAAGGAGTCACGCATGTTGATGAAGTTTATAACCTACGCAGGGCTGGCACTGATTACCCTGTCGATCCTGGGATTCATCTATAACGCCATCCGTAAACAGCGCGAGTTGGGCTCATTCATGGGGGCATCGGCGCTGTTTGGACTGCTAGCAATCGGTTTTGTGCTTGGTGGCGCCCAAGGGATCATATTTTATGCCAGTCCGGGTATGAGCTATCTGGTGCAATATCCCTGGGGTACCCAGCAGGCGGTGCTCGAGCCGGGCTTTCACCCGCGTTTCTTTGGTGAAGCGATACCTTTCAAGAAATATCTGACGGTCTCGTTCGGCGGCACTGCGGGTGACTTCTCCGGAACTGCGCCGGTGCAGGAGATACGCTTCCACGACTCGGTAACCGCGAATATGCGCATGACGGCGCGCTTTCAACTGCCCAAGGTCGATGAGCAGTTCCTGCCCATGGCCATCGCTTACCGCTCCCAAGACAATCTGATCAACTCCTCATTGATACCCATCATGCAGGAGGCGATGCGCAACTCGGGCCGGATGTATTCCGCCCAGGAGTATATCGGCGGCAAGGGTGGCGATTTCGAGAATGCCGTGCTCGATCAGATCCGCAATGGCATCTACCTGCTGGATATCGACGAGCAACGCGCCGTCAGCGGGGCGCTGGCGATAACCGAACCAGACAGTCGCACCATTCAGCAGGACCAGACTGTTCATGTGCGCGTGCGTATCCGGCGGAACAACTCGGGCCTGGAGATGCGCAAGGATGCGGAGGACCACCCGTTGAAGAAATTCGGCCTCGTCCTGGTCCAGGCCAATGTGCAGGATGTGGATCCCGATCCGGCATTCAAGGACAAACTCAAAGAGCAGCGCGAAGCGGCCGCGCAGGTGGCAATCGAAAGGCAGAATGCGCGCAAGGAAGAGGAGCGCAAGAAGCGCATAATCGCCCAGGGCGAGGCAGAGAAGGCCGAGAAGAAGATCGAACTGGAGAAACAGCAGATTGAGCGGGTCATCGCCGGTGAGACCAAGGCCAAAGAGGCGGAACAGGAACAGGTGAAAAAGGTCACTGAGGCAACCACCCGGAAACGCGAAGCGGAGATCGAGCTGGAGCGTAAACAGATAGAACTGGAGACCGCCAGGCTTGAAGCGGAGCGTATCCAGACCCTGGCGCAGGCGGAGTCGGACCGCAGGCGCATGTTGATGGAGGCGGACAACGCTCTGGAAAAGCGCCTGGAGGCCTATGTCACCGTATCGGAGGCCTTTGCCGGTGCGATTCGGGACAAGCGGTTGGTGCCTGAAGTGGTGGTCAGCGGTGAAAAGGGTTCGGGGCAGTCGAATGCCACCGATCTGATCGCGTTACTGATGGCAAAGACCGCCAGGGATCTGGGGGTGGCCGTGAGTGAGCCGGATCGGGTACGTGCAGCCGGGGAAACCAGGTAGTCAGTGAGACCGATTGCAGTTCTGAGAGCAAGTGCTGTTGCTGTCAGCGTATTGTGCCAACGATGATTAATTCCCGGTGCGGTATGCCGCACCGCTAATTTGTCTTGCCAACCTGGGCTGCCGCACGGCTAAGCAATTGACTGTCTGCGCCCACATGATGCGAGCCTTCGCTCAAAGTGCGGCGCCACTTCCTGGCGCCCGGCTGGCCCTGAAACAGGCCGAGTATGTGGCGTGTGACGCGATTGATCGGCGTTCCCTTCGACAGTTCTTGTTCGACAAAAGGAATCAATGATTCAACGACCTGATGGCGGGTCAAAGGGGATTCGGGCTGACCGAATATCAAGCGGTCGGCCTCGGCCAGTATCCAGGGGTTGTGGTAGGCTTCGCGGCCGATCATCACGCCATCCACATGTTGCAGCTGCTCGCTTACCTGGTCGAGATCAGTGATCCCCCCGTTGATGACGATTTCGAGATCGGGGAAGTCGCGCTTAAGGTTATGAACCGTCTCGTGAGAGAGTGGTGGGATCTCGCGGTTCTGCTTCGGACTCAATCCCTGCAGCCAGGCCTTGCGGGCATGCACGATGAAGGTGCTGCACCCTGAGGCTGAGACGGTGCCGATAAAATCGCAGAGCTCTTGATAGCTGTCCCGTTCGTCCACACCGATACGGTGCTTGACGGTGACATCGATGGTGACGCTGTCCCGCAACGCCTTGACGCAATCGCCGACCACACCGGGTGTCAACATCAGGCAGGCGCCGAATCGCCCCGACTGAACCCTGTCAGAGGGACAGCCCACGTTGAGGTTGATCTCATCATAGCCCCATTGGCTGCCCAGTCTTGCGCATTTGGCCAGCGCCCGCGGATCGCTGCCGCCCAACTGGAGCGCCACCGGGTGTTCGGCAGGATCAAAATCGAGAAAACGCGCCCGATTGCCATGCAGCAGGGCGCCGATGGTGACCATTTCCGTATACAGCACTACGTGTTTAGAGATCAGGCGCAGGAAAAAACGGCAATAGCGATCTGTCCAATCCAGCATCGGGGCGATGCAGAGTCTGCGTACTATCATTCAACAAAATACAGTAAGATCAAATCAGTCTATACTAACGCTTTTCATTGCCCAGTTGAATCGATGATCAGCCGCATTCGTTATAGACTGCTTGTTATTAGATTCGATGTCGCCAGGCTCATCCAGGATAGAGCCGAAACTTTTTTTCATAGTTGGATGAAACTATTTGCGGCATTTGGTTGTCCTCGGTAAAAGCGGTGTTTGGTTAGCAATCCGGGGTACGATAAGGTTATGTGTGATCGAGTGATAAGACTGATTGGAATTCTGCGATTCTGGGTTGACGCTAGAGTAACTTGTCTTACATTATAAATGCCTATGAAGACCAACCGACATCCTTGGGTTATCTGCATTCTGTCGTTGCTGCTATTGCATGCGACGATGTCGATGTCGTGGCCTCGGTTTGCCGGAAATGGAGATGCATCGCCGGTAGCACTCAATACGGAGGTGCCTTCTGAGCATCTTAATTGTCACGATACCGGAGAATCATCCACTATCAATGTGGAAAAGGGATGCGTCTTCTGCGGCTTTGTGGCGCAATACTCCAGGGCTCGAATCAGTGCTTTTGTCTCGCTCGAATTGGTGATGCCCGTCCCTGTCACTGTGGCGGCTCCGCAGCCAGAACACCCTGTCGAAACTCCCCCACCAAAGATTCTCCCCGTGTAGTTCCGTGCCGGCTTTAAGGCTGGCTTTTATTCACAAAGGTGAACTGAATTATGCGTGGGGGGATATTCCATGTACTGTGTTGACGCGGCGCTATTGTCGCGTAAATCATATTCTATCTCAGGTCGATGCAGCTCTCTGTCTAGTGGCCGCCGGTACCTGTCCGTATGGCTTTTGATGCTTCATCTGGCCGCTGTTCATGCAGCGGCGAGTGCCGAATTGACTCCACTTGAAGCAATGGTGGAACGCTTGCATGAACACCCCGAGGTTCGTATGAATGAGTCGATTGCAAGGGAGTGGAGCAATAGCTCGGCTGGCGCACTGGGTCTGCCTAATCCAAGCATAACGATCGGTTTGAACAATGTGCCTGCAGATGACCCCATGGATCTCGAACGCTATTTGCCAAGCAACCGCAGCCTGGAATTTAAACAGGCGATCCCCAATGGGGACGCACGGGAAGCGATGCGTCGCACACTTCTTGCGCGCTCGGAAGTGGCGGAACTGGAACGTTTAAAAGTTCTGGCCAGGTTGAAGGAACGCCTGATAACCGCGTTGGCTGAAAGGCGACGGATTGCAGAGTCCAAAGAAGCACTGGACGGACAACTGGATCTTATAAGCGAACTGGAGCGTTGGCTTCGCGGCGAGATGGAAGGAGGGAATTCAGTTTACGCTCGCTTTGATGAGCTGGATGTACAACGCGGACGAATCGAGGAGAGGCTGGTTGCGCTGGATGGCGAAGACCTTCGTTGGCAGGCCGAATTAAGAGAACTCCTCGATACGGTTCCGGATCGGGATGTATTACCCGATATCGAACCTCAAGAATGGACGGGAAACGCGACGGAATTGCTTGCCGTCGAGGGGGCGCAACGGAAACTTGAAGTGGCGCGATCCCAAGTAAATGAAAAAAAGGCTGCATTATCTCCCGACTATGCCTTTGGCATGGCCTGGCAACAGCGAGAGTCAGGAGCGAATTTCGATGGTAAGGATTGGCTTACGTTCAAGTTCACCGTTAGCATCCCGCTCTGGGCGGATTCCAATCAACGACCCAGATTGATTGCCGCGGAAGAGGCGGTAACGAGCGCAACGGCCGAACGGGAGCACCGACTAAGAGAGGCTCGGGGAAAATATGACGACGCCATGGCGGACTATCTTACATCGGATAAGTTGTTGCGAGCGCTGACCAGGCGTAGCGGAAGGCTGAGCGAACTTGAAGCTGCCAACAGGAGACGTTACGAAGCGGGAGATGGTTCACTTGAGGATGTCATTCGTCCTGCAATTCAGCGAGCCGAGATCGCATTGGACAAGGCGAAACAGCGTGCGGCGCGTACCATCTCCGCTGCCAGAATCAATGCCCTATTGGTGGAGAATGGCTCATGACTCCGATTCAGTTATTGAATGCCCGTATGTTAGGGATTGTATTCTTGCTAGTCACTTCTGTGGTGGGCGCAGGCGACGAGGGGGACGGCGCCAAATATACCTGTCCGATGCATCCGCACTATATCGCTGACGAGATGGGGAGCTGCCCCATATGCGGTATGGACTTGGTAAAGATG
>JBFNNX010000038.1:0-44751 GCA_040791665.1 Candidatus Thiodiazotropha sp.
GTCAATCCCTTTAAAGAATACCCTATTCAAACCTGCATCCTCGGTGTCCTGCTGTGGTGTTGCAGAAAACTGCTGCAACCTGTCCAAAATGCCCTTACTGAAAAGAATCCCTTATTCTAACTACCCATTCAACACATAATAAATTGGGGAGATAAATACGAAGTAGATTCCTTTATCAATAACGCTATCCTTGAAACAAATATCCGATAGCAATGTTCGTCATTCTATGGCTGATCACTGCTCAATATACCGATATAAGAGAAGGATTTATTGATCCACGTCAACCATTTCTGTGTTAAAGGAAGTTGTTCTTTTCAGTCACACTATTTTTTACAGTCTTGTAACTTAAGGAAGGTGTTACACACCATTTTTCAGAGTTTCAACAGAAGAAAACATTAGTGTAGTCTTGTGTATTCGATGATAGTGTTCTAGCTTTTCTCAGCGATCAGATTACAAATTCATAGTTCCCATGGTTGCTTATTTCGATGTTTCTTCTCAGAATGCGCCTTTAACTCTATTTGATAAATCTTTGCCAAAGGTCCGATAGCAAATACTGTCAGCACAATTAAAGAAATATAAAGTATTACAAATAGTATGATTAGAAGTTTGATCCATAAACTAGCTTGAACATAATCGTTCAACACCAAATAAACAATAGTAAATAGAACAACGTTAAAAGTGAGTACAAAAAAATAGGATAATTTTTTATTTAACTGTTTCATTGCTACCTTTAGATAAATAGTCTCATGAGATATTTTCTCAGGATCCCGCCGGGTCCGGGCGGCCCATGCCTTGGATACAGATCAAAGGCCACTGGCTGAACCAGGCAGGGTTCCAGATCAACAAACCCATCATGGTCTGAGTTATGGAGGGCTGCTTGGTCCTCACCGTTGAAGTCGAAGAGGGTTGAACGCAAAAGCCTCACTCAACTCTGAGCGAGGCTATTTACGATGGATGTCCATGTAGTACTGGAATTAATAAGCAGGCTTCTTTAGCAATAAAATAATAAAAAGCAATCCTGACAATAATGACGAAATATTAAAAACATGTTCATACTTATCAATATACTCATAACCAGAAAACAACATCCAAAGATTAACATCAAAAATAATTGAAAAGATAAAAAGCAATGCCAGCCATTGTGGCCACATAACCGATTTCAATCTCCTAAGAGAAAAATATATAAAAAATATAGCAACTATAAATTTAATAGTAACTTTCGCAGCAAGATAATCTGCAATTTCGTAGTTATCAGAAAGAAAGTATAGAATCAGGTAACTAGAAGCCACCCCTGCTAAAAACAACAAAATACATGCAATAAAATATTGCTTTCTACCTATAGGCTGCATCATTGCTGTCCCATTAACTTTCACAGCAAAGCCAGTTGATTGTGATCGCGTGTGTTTTCATTGACTGGGTCTCCTCTAAGTAAAGCCATCAGATCGCGCTTTTCAAATAGATTAATCTGTAATAATCGCAATATTTGCTGGAGGCTTTTTCCCAACCGCGATTGAAATTTGATAAAAGCGATTAGTAAATAAACACACAGGGCAATCCAGATCTGTGTCAACACTGCATTCTTACTGGTGCCGACAAAGGTTTTGATTTTCAGATTCTGTTTGATCCATTTGAAGAACAACTCAACATCCCAGCGGGCTTTGTAGATCTGTGCAATCGTATTGGCTGAGAGCTTGAAATTGTTGGTCAGAAAAACATATCGCTTCCCTGTTTGTGCGTCACGATAACCGATACGACGTAACGGTACCGGACATTTCTTTGATGTGACCGCCCCAGTAAATTCAATCGTTTGATCAGAACTCAGCCCTTTACTTTTGTCTACTTCACGGCGTTCGATGACACGATAGGCGGCATTGGTCTTTAGCCGGGTAACAAAGAAAATACCCTTTATTGTCAGTTGGTTGTACCACCCATAATCATTATAATCTTTGTCGATCGCTACGATACTGCCTTTGGGAAAATTCAACACCTTGCCTATATTCACTTCATGTTTGTTACCTTCTGACACTGTCACAAACTCCGGCAAATGGCCTGCGTGATTGAGTCCCACATGCAATTTTACCGCCGCTTTGGTTGTGCGGAACTCCGCCCACGGAAACAGGGATAAACATAAATCGATAGTTGTTGCGTCCAGTGAATAGAGTGGATTTTTAAACCGAAAACCGTGTCTCGGCGCCAGCCCATGGCAACGGGCCAGCAACTTGGCAAACAGCGCTTCATAAAGCGTGTAGGGCTTATCGTTATTGATTCGAGAAAGGCTCGAGCGTGATGCCATACGACTACCAAGATGGTGCAGACGATGTGATTGCGCACCAAGGTTATCAATCATATCCCGTAAATTCTTCCTGCCCGATAACTGTCCCATCATCATGACAACAAATTGTGACCAGTGTGAAATACTGCGAAAAGCTCGACCGCTATGATGTTGTTTTCCCATGGTTTCGAATTCATGTCTCGAAATCAGTTTGAGCAGTTGTGAAAATACCGTATTATTATGTGCCATGGCTTGGTTATCCCTTTTGATTCAATAAGTTGTTTGCACTCTCATTGTATCAAAATGTGGATAATCCAAGCCGCCTTATTTCAAGTTAATGGGACAGTAGTGAGGCTGCATATTGATTTATTCCATGTAAAATTACGGCGATAACCCAAAACCATAAGGAACCCCATCATTTCGACCCGGATTACTGCGGCATATTTCTGTTGCTGCGTTTTCAGAATACTGATGCCGAACTGATTCATAGTACTTATTCCTAACAGTTCGAACAACATCTGCATAATGCATCGCTTTCAATATTTTTGGGGCTTGGCCAAAAGGTATATCATTCCAGGGATAATCTTTTATTATTATTTTAAAATCCTCGCTAGGAGATGAGGCTGACTCACTTATAAACCTAATCCTGTTATCACATGGACAATTATCATTACACATAATTGTTACAGTTCCATCAGCATTACCACCAGCATCGATATAAGCTATCTGAGGAAAATCACCAGGAATAGGTTTAACACTCCCAACTAAATCAAATTTGTGAACATTAACATTCGATATTTGTATACTGAATATTGATCCAGATGTTTCGCATAAACCCATGAAGTCCATGAAAATGATTGGATTATTTGTTACGTACCTATAGTAATTAAAATCACCCTTCAATCCAATTGGATCAGGCCGAAGGTATCGCCCTGTATTTGGATCATAATCCCTAAACCAGTTCTGGTAATATCCACTTTCGTTGTCAAAGTACTGACCTGGAAACCTCAACCGATTCTCCCAAGTCCCAGTCTCGGTTGTGAGTTCACCAAAGGCTCTGAACTCTCCTTCCCAAACCTTAGCACCACTCTTCTGAATCAGCTGCTGTGGCGTACCCAAATGATCATTCTGATAATAGGCATACCCTTGCGCTGTCTTCTGATAAATCGGGTTAGTGGTCCAAGTCGAGTCGGGCTGATAACCATAGAGCCTTATTGGATTCCCAGTCTCGTCAAACTCCCCCACCAACCCTTCATCTGCATAATGAAGGTATATAATCTCGCTCTGTGTTTGCTTTCTGATCCGCATGCCCAAAGGATCATATGTATACTCGGCAATCAAAGTTTGGTTGGCATCCTCAATCCGGGCCAGCCTGCCTTCCGCATTGTAACGATAGTGTGTGGTTATCCCCCCTTCCGTCTTGCTGATGGTATTACCGGCCTGGTCATAGCCATAGGTGGCGATCGGGCTGTTTTGCAGCCGGTCATTGAGATCATAAACCCAACTCCCTGGATTGAGATTATCCTGAGTCCGGTTGCCGTTAGGATCGTATTGCCAGCCTTCGGTCTCAACCTGCGGGTCACCGGTCTCGGGCTGGATGGTAGCGGCTGCTTCAGTCAGCCGTTGCAGCAGGTCGTAATCGTAGTCGACTGTCTTGGCCTGGGTGGCCTTTTGCAGGATGTTGCCGGTGTCATCGTAATTGTACTGGTAGTCCATCAAGGGATTTTGCCCCGGATCCTGGGTGAGGATGCGGGTGGGTCGCAATAGGTTGTCATACTCGGTCTGCCGATTACTGCCGCCGGGATAGGTGATCCTGGTCGGTTGGTTCCAGCGGTAGCTGTTGTAGGTGATGCTGCCCTCGTTGGGTAGTTCGATACGGTTGAGCTGGTCGTTCACCCGGTGATAGGTGACCGTGATGTTGTCGGGACCGGTGTAGGTGCGTTTGTTACCCGCAGCGTCGTACGTATAGCTGTGGGAGAGGCTAAAACTCCCGTAGTTGACTGTTTCACTGGTCTTGCGATTATTTACGTCATAGACCAGTGTGGCGCTGATGGCGCCGTCGTTCCAACCGGTGAGGTTGCCGTTATCATCATAGCTGTAGCTGACTGTGCGTTCTGGATCGGTGGCGCCGGGGGTGTAGTGGACCTGGTTAACGAGCTGATTGGCATCGTCATAGGTATTGACCGTGCGTCGGCCGTCGGGGTCGGTGGTGGTGGTGAGGTTGCCTGCAGGATCGTACGCGTAGCTGATGGTCTGCCCGCCGGGGCGGATCTCGCTGGTTTTGCGATCGGCCCGGTCGTAGGTGTAGCGGGTGGTGTGGCCGTTGGGGTCGGTGACGCTGAGCAGGTTGTCCCGGTTGTCGTAACTGAAATAGGTGCTCTGATCCTGCGGGTCGATGATCTCGATCAACCGGTTGAGGGCATCGTAGCGGTACTGAGTGACCCGATCCTCCGCATCCATGCTGCTGAGCTTGTTCCCCACCTCATCGTATGTCGTGGTGGTGATGGCCGCGCCCGTATCGAGATGATCGATAACCCGGGTGCGGCGGTTGCGGTTGTCGTAGTCGTAGGTCTGCAAATAGGTTGGGTACTGCATGCGATTGAGCTGGCCCGGGTAGTTGACACTGCCGGTAAACCCGCCCCCTTCCCCGGGCCGCTCGCCGTAACCGAAGGTCGTGAGATTGCCGGCAGCGTCCTGCTGACTGATAAGGCGCTTCGAAAGGTCATAGACGATCAGCTGGCTGTTGCCGAGGGGATCGGTGATCCCGGTGAGTTGGCCCGCTGGGTCGTAGCTCATTCTTGTCGTCTGGGTCAACGGGTCGGTGACCGTTTTTTGTTGATTGTGGGCGTCGTAGGCGTAGCGGGTGATATGGGTACGGGGATCAGTGATCGTCAGTCGGTTGCCCACCCCGTCGTAGGTCATGGCGGTGTCCCGCTGCAGGGGATCGGTTTGGGTCAGACGGTTGCCCGCGTTATCGTAGCTATAGGTCCAGGTGTGGTCGTTCGGGTCGGTACGGGTGAGCACGCCTCCCCAGATATTGTGGGTATAACGTGTGTCGCCTCCTTCCGGGCCGGTGACGATGTTGAGATTGCCGTCAGCGTCGTAACCGTAGGTGGTAACGGCCTCTTGGGTGTTGGCATCAGCAAGTCGTCGCTTTTCGATCAGCAGGCCGTTGGCATCATACTGGTATTGCGTGGTGCGCTCGGCTTCCGTACCCGCCGCTTCGATGCGTTGGGTCAGGTTGCCTGCGGTGTCGTAACTGTAACGGGTGATGCGTCCCAGCTCATCGGTACGCTCCAGTACCCGGTCGGTACCGGGCTCAAAGCGGGCGCTGGCGCTGCTGCCATCAGGATGGGTCACCTGAATGCGGTTGTACCAGGCGTCATATTGTTCAACCGTCTCCAAGTTGCGTTGATCACGGATATGGTAGCGTTTGTTGGCCTTGTCGATGGTCTGGCTATAGACCTGGATGTTGTTGACCGC
Source organism: Candidatus Thiodiazotropha sp. (assembly GCA_040791665.1). Taxonomy (GTDB): domain Bacteria; phylum Pseudomonadota; class Gammaproteobacteria; order Chromatiales; family Chromatiaceae; genus Thiodiazotropha. The sequence goes on from JBFNNX010000038.1 coordinate 5,756, forward strand.
TTTGCGGATCAGGTTGCTCTCGTTGTCGTACCATTTCTCGGTGATACCCCCGTTGGGATCCCGCACCTGGACATAGATCTCTTTTCGGGTCCGGTCGTAGTCGTAGCGATAACCGGTGACGCTACGGGTGCCGTCGGTATCGATCCGGGTCTCGCTGCCGACTCGGCCGGTATTGCCATAGGCGATCTCGGTGACCCGGTTCTCCTGATCGGTGATCTGTGTCAGTCTGTTGTTCTGGTAAACGTAGCGAGTGAGGTTGCCACGTAAATCCACCACCTCGGTGAGCAGTTCACCGGTATAACGGTATTCGACTCGGCGCCCGCTATTGTCTTGGATTTCACTCAACTGATCTGAGGCATTGTAGGTGTAGGTCAGGATGGGATTGCCACTGCGGTCATCGATGCGGATCAGTCGGTCATTGGCGTCGTAGGTAAAGCTTGCGGTCAGGCCGGTTCTGTCGCCGTAGCGATCGATTCGTGCCGTGGTCGCGTCGGCCGCAGGTTTGAGATAGACGGCCCACTGGCCGCCCCGGTTCTCCCAACGAATGGGCAGCATATTTTCGGCATCGGGGTTCGGGGTAGTGCCGGCGATATCGCCTTCCCGCACGAACCACTGGCTATTGAGGCCTTCCGCGGCATAGGTGACGCGCTTACGATAGCCCGGCCCGCCGCCCGGCATTGTAATATTGGTTGAGCTTTCACCACTCTTATCAAAGGTCTCGCCGACTTGTTCGATACTGCTGATTGTCAACGCACTACTGCCAGTCCCGGCAACACCATATGTCAACACCAATGGCGCATAACTTTTATTGTATGTCCATTGGCCATCATCCCATGTGCGGGCAACAACGATGCTCCCTCCCAAGGATTTAACCAGCATATCGGTCACATTATGCGTGTACGTGCCGGTGCGCTCATCGATATCGGCAACTGTGGCTGGACTCGTCAAGAGCAGCGGCAGACAGGTTAAGGCGCCAATCAGGGCTTTTTTCATGATCATCATTCCGTGCTTCTTTTCCATCAGTACATGCCCCTTCCTGAACCAAAACCGCTTCCGCTGCCACTACCTGGGCCACCGCCAAAGCCATTACCACCACCCGCCTGATTTATTGGCTTACACACGGGAGGTGAAGGACATTTTGGAGCTCCTTTAGGTATTGTTATATGGTCTGGTGGACAGGGTCTCATGCAACATGGTGTCCGACACTTTTTACAATCAAGACAAGGTAATTCAGGCAAATAAGTACCCGATGGGCCACCGCTGCCACCGCCACCGTAGCCACCGCCGGCACCACCGCCACCGCCACCGCCACCGCCACCACTGCCGCAGCTCCCACTGGCCTTGCCGTTCCAGCTATGTCGGGTCGATCCGCTAGTGATCTGACCATTGGCGCATTTGTACCAATAGTCGACCCGGGAGCCCGCCGCATAGCCGCCGCATCCCCCTCCACTCCCCGTACCGTCGGGGTCATAGGGCGCCAACGCCGTGACCCGATAAGGGATCACCAGGCTCTCCTTGGCCCCCAGGGTATCCGGCAGGTTGGCAAGGAATTCATAGCGGAAGTAACCGTCTTCGGACGGGGGTATGAATTGCAAATCGTCGGCGCGAATCAACCCGTAGTTGGTGAGGCGCAACTCGCCCTGAAAGACATCGCCCACCGCCATATCGGGCAGGAGCGTGCTCGCAGGCTCAAGCACGATCACGGCGGCCGGCACATCGGTCTCGTAGGTGGCGTGGAGCGTGATTTCATACCTGTCCTCGATAGTAATCTCGGTCACCGACCACTCGACGGTAATGAGATCGAAGTCGAGGAAGACATCCTGGGCTGTGGTGATCCCCGGTCTGACGGTCAGTCGTCCGAGCACGTCCTGATGGTTGGGCGCGCTGGCGCGGAAGCGGTAGCGGCCCGCCGCCAGGTCGCTGAGGATCAACTCCCCGTTGGCATCGGTGGTCCCGATCTGCTCGATGTTATAGATCTCCTCATGCTGCACCCGGATGCGCGCCCCCTCGAGGCCGGGGATGGGGTTGCCGTTCTCATCCAGGGTGGCGGTATAGATGTCCGAGGCCTTAAACAGGACATTGCCGACCCCCGACTGGGTCACGGCCACGAAGATGTTGATGTCGGTGGTGGGATAGTTGCTGCTCTCGACCCTCAACTTGAAGGGATAGACGCCGTCCGGCACCAGGTAAGTGGGGCTGGCGGCCAGTTGAATTTGGCGCGTGGACCCGATGATCAGGTTACCCTGATTCTGGGCAGACATCAGGTATATCCAGGTTGGGGCCGGGGAGTCGTACTCATCGAGGAGGCTGACCTGGATGTCGGTGAGATCGGCCAGACCCCGGTTTTCCAGGGTAATGGCTTCAGTGACCGCATCATCATGGGCGACACCGGTCTCCAGGTAGTTAGGAGTAAAGTAGAGGGCGGGCTCGGCCTCGGAGAGTTCGTAGTCGATCGTGATGGTGGCCAAGGGGTCACTGCCGCTCTCGTCGCTGACGACCCGCATCACCAGGCTGCCCACGGGGTCGGCGCTGTTGTCCCCCTCGATGGTAAAGGCCAGGGGTGAACGCTGCTCAGACTGTAGATTGATCGGCGCAGCCGGCGTGAGGGTGACCCCGGCAGGAAACTGGCCAGTGGGCTGGTCGATTGCATCGTAAACCAGCCGCAGGTTGGTGGCGGTAGTGCCCTGCCCGGCGGCGGCCAGGATCATGTCAAAGGTCTGCCGGTAGTTCTTGGCGAGATAGAGCCGCAGATTGACCGGACTCACCGAGACCCGGTTGAGGGTAAAACTACCCTGCCCCGGCCTGGCCAAGCTGCCGGGATAGACAGCGGAGACGGTATAGACGCCGGCATCGTTCGGCTGCGGGCGATGGCTGTATTCATAACTGCCGGTAGGGTCGGTGGCCACGGGAATCTTGCGCTCGAATCCGTTGACGGAGAGCACCAGTTCCACCGGCACCTGGGCCAGCGGCAGGCCGGTATCACGCGCCAATGCCTGGCCCGAAATAACGATCGGTTGATCACCATAACTGCTCGCCGGTGTAATGGCGGTAATATCGGCGGTATAGGCGGTATCGCTCAACAGCACGGCAAGGCCGCTCTGCATGCCCGGGATGGAGACCTGCTCTGGCTGCCCGAGCTGGTAGTGGAACTGATCGACCTGTACCTGGATCCTGACACCGTTGGGCGCGCTGGCCGGGATCGGCAGCAGGAACCATTCCGAGGTATAGGCTTCACCCGGCTGGATACGGGCCACGGTATCGCCGTTGGTCAGGGTCAGCACGCCGTTGCCCAGCTGTTGCATGAAGGGGACCGTAGATAGCACATTGCCATCACCGTCCTCGAGCATCACTCGTATCTCCGGCGAGGCAGTGTTGTTTCTGGCGGTGAGGATCTCGGTGACCACCTCGCTGGTATTCTCCAGGACAAAGCGCAACTCACCGGCCGTGCCCCGGTTGAGCTCCCGGGTCTCGATCCGTAGCGACAGGGTCGAATCGGTGACGGGGATCTGGCCGTTCTCCACGATCTCCACCAACTCACCGCTCTCGGGGAGGATTTCCAGGGTGGTCTCGATCGCCGCCAGATCGGGCAAGGTATCGAAACCGCCAAGAATCATCTCCACATTGCGCCGCTCGCCGGCGGCCAGATCGAAACGGGCCGAGCTGTGGTTGTGGCCCTCGATATCAGCCTGCAGGCGCACACCGCTGATCGGCGTGCCACCGGGATTGACCACGTCGTAGACAATACGGTTCATGACGCCGCGGCGGATAAGGGCATCCTGGGGCATCGTGGCGGTCAGCAGGGGCAGTTCAACGGTTCTGCCCAGGCTTTCAACACCGTTGCTGTCGAGGGCGGTGACTGTGTAGCCGCGCAGTGCGTTACTGTAGCCGAGATCCTGATACGGGGTGCCATCCAACGGCGTGGCGTTGACCGGGGTGGCGCTGCCGTCCAGGTAGAGGTTGTAGCCGGTCACCGTGGCGCTGCCGTGGCTCCAGCTGAGGGTCGGATAGCCGCCATCGACCTGGCGGACCTGAAGGGTGGCGACCGGCAGCAGTTCCACATTGAGGTAGGCCGAGGTGGAAGGCGCCGATTCATTGCCGGCGGCATCCACCGCCGTCGCCGCATAGACGGAGGCATTCACATCCGGTGCGGTATCGAGATAACCCAGGATGGCCTGGTTATTGGGGACGATGTCGGTCTGAATGGGGGTCAATCCGGTGAGGTCATTCAAGACCGTGCCGCTGGCCCGATAAATATTGTAGCTGAGGGTTTCGCTGTTCCCCGCGGGCGGATCCCAGAGGGCCTGGATACCGGCCCCGACCAGGGCCAGTGAGAGGTTCTCGGGACGCGCGGGGACCTGGCTGTCGGCGGTCACGCTGACGGTGGCACTCTGACCGCTCACGCTCTCCTGGGCATTGGCCTGACGGACGCTGGCCACCGCATAGAGATAGTCGCCGTCGGCGGGCACGGTTTCGGTGAAGTCAGTCGTGGTGGCGCGCTGCAAGGGCGTCAATGCGGTTTCACCGGGCGCCTGCCGGTAGAGCTGATAGGCCACCGCATCATCGACGGCATCCCACTGCAGCTGGACGGCGCCGGCGGGCTGGGCGGTCGCGATCAGGTTGCGGGGGATATCCAGCGGCGGCAGATCGCCCTGGTAGACCTGAAAACTGTTCTCGCCTTCAATGGTGCTGCCCAGGGTATTGAGATCATCCCGCGCTGTGAGCTGAAAACTCAACAGTTCGGCCTGCGTGAGGCCGCCGTCGGCCGGCAGCTGGAAACTGCCGCTCCAGTTCAGTTCATTGGTCGAAGTCAGGTTGTCGATGGACGTCGACTGACGGCCCACTCCGGAGAGCTGATAGGCCAGCGCCGGCAGGGTGCCGTGCATGACCGGCTGATCCAGGGTGAAAGCCACATTGACGGTGACGGGATTGAGCTGATCGTTACGGATCGGCGTGGCCGGTGTCACGTTGAGCGTGGTAATCGCCGGTCCGGCGGTATCGATCAGAATCGTCGCGCCCTGGTCGATCTCACTACCCCGGTTGCCCACGTGATCGCGGGCGGAAAAGACCGCATAGGCGGTCCCGCTCGGGGTCAGATCGCCGATGGTGAAATAGCCGCGATAGAGAAGATCGCTCTCGGCCGTCAGCTCGACGCTGATCGGCACCCCGCCATCGGGGGTCAGGCTGAGGAACGGCGCGGTGATCAGCGATTCGCTGACATCCACTTCCACATCCACCCGGCCGGCGGCCATGCGTCCGCTGACCGGATCGTGTTCACCTCTGGGGGTGTAGCGGATCGCCAATGCCCTTGGCATCAGGCTGTCGGCCACCGCAGTGGCGGCATTGGACGGGGCACTGATGGTGTCGAGCTCGTTCAAGGCGACGACCCGGTAGTGGAAGGTCCCCTCCGCCAACGGCAGGTCGGTGAACCGGTTCTCCGTCACCGGACTGGTGTTGGCCTGCACTGCCTGTTCGATGGTGTCGAAGGGTGCGGCGGCGCGGTAGACGGCGTAGGAGACCACCCGGGTATCCGCTGAGGCATTCCAGGTCAGCAGTACCTGCCCGTTTTCCTGCGACTGGGCATTCAAACCCAAAGGCGCATCGGGCACCTGGGTATCCAGGGTCACGGTGACGGTGCTGCTCAGAGGACTCAGGCCACCGCGATTCTGCGCCTGTGCGGTCAGTGTGTTGGAGCCTTCCGCAAGAGTGACCTGGGCTTGGAATTGGTGATTGGCATCCAGTGCCAACGGCCCCGCCACCTGGGTACCGTTGAGCTGCAGCAGGACTTCGGTCTGCGCGTCCGCAGTGCCGGACACGTTCAGGGTCGCCTGGTTGGTGACACTGCCGGTAGCCGGGGAAGTAATGAGCGGTGCCGGGGGCGCCGCGAGACTCACCGTAAACGTGTACGATTGAGTCGTCGCATTCTCCAGCACATCGTAGGCGGTGACCGTCAGGGTATGATTGCCGTCGGCCAAATTCATCAGGTCGAGGACAGTACTGTACCCGTCGTCGCCATTGGTGTCGGTCGACAGAGGCGATCCATCCAATTGAAACGCGACACGACTCATCCCAGTGAGATCGCTGACCGCTACATTGAGGGTGCCCGACTCGCTCAGGGTGGCGCCGGATGTGAAGGGTGATCCCCGAAACGTGAGCGCACCCAGGGTCGGGCCCTGTTGATCGGACTGGGGGGTTGCACTCACGGTGGTGACCGCGGGCGTCTCCCCGTTCGAGAGATTGATGGCGGTGACGGCAAAGTAGTAGGGGGTGCCGTTTGTGAGCCCGGTGACGGTGGCTGCGGTCGCCGATGGCGCTAGGAGCAGGCGCGGGGTCAAACCGGCGACACTGGTAAAATCGCTGGTCTCGGCATAGATGGCGATCTGACTCACCAGGTTGTTGGGGGTTGCGGTGTTCCAGGTCAACCCTACCCGGCTCTCCTCCCCTGCCGCACTGAGGCCTGTGGGATTCGGCAGCAGGGTGGCGCCGGTGACCGACCGACCCGCACTCTCGTTGCCGCTGTTGTCCAGGGTGGTAATACGGATGGGATAGCCGGTGGCCGCTGACAGACCGGTGCGCTCGGCCGTGGTGGTGGCCACATCGAGCTGGGTGCCGCTGTCGTTGTTGAAGAAGAGCCGGTAACCGGCCAGATCCCCATCCGTGTCGGCCGGGGCGTTCCAGCTTATCTGCAGGCTGGTCGCCGTCGGTACGACATTTAGACCGGTGACCTCTCCCGGCGGGCTGTTGTCCGCCGTGGTCGCGGTGACCGGCGTGACACTGTCGAGGCGGTTGTTCTGGCTGTCGACAGCCACCACCGCCAGGTAGTAGCTCTGATTGCGCACCAGTCCCTGGGCCATGTATTGCTTGTTTCCGGCCGTTTGCGTCGCCGACGGCGTCAAGGCGGCAACCGAGGTGAAGGGCGTAGTCTCGATATAGACCGCATAGCTGGCGATATCGTTACCGTTCGCCGCTTCGTCATAGCTGTTCCAATCCAGCACTAGGGAGATACCATTGCCTGGGTTGGCAACCAAGAGCGGGACGGGCCCCGGCGCGGTATCGTCATAGGTGATCTCCACCACCGTGGGCGCGCTGGTGTTCCCCGCCCGATCACGCACCGAGAATGAGAGGGTATTGAGCCCATTGGCCAAGGAGACGGCGGCGGACCAGTCGCTCAATCCGTTGCGACTGACGAGGATCTGGCCATCGAGCAGGACTTCACTGTCCACTTCCTTGCTGCCGCTGACGGTGATCTGGGCATTACCGGTGACCGCCGGCAGGCTGTTGATGGTGGGTGCATCCGGCGCCTGGGTATCCAGGGTGAATCCATGATTCACCGTATTGGAGAGATGACCGGCCAAGTCCTGGAGCTGTTGGGTCAGCTGATAGATGCCATCCAGCAGCGGTTGATCCGGTATGAAGCGTAAGGCGTTGATCTCCTCCGCCCAACTCCCGGCAACCGGGGAGCCAGCACGTGTCACGGTCAGCACAGAGTTATTCCGGTCGATACCCGTGCCAGTCTCGGTGTAGTTCACTGAGATCGTGACCGAGGGTTGGTTGGTATAGCTGTCATTGGGGGGTGTGTAGCCGGTGATGACAGGGGCGATGGTGTCGTAGGCGAAACGCAACGTGACGGGATCGGAGCGGTTGCCTGCCTGGTCTTCGGCTTCGAGTATGAAATCGTTGGTCCCCTCCACCAGATTCAGAGGGAGCGACCAGGCGCTGCTACCCAGCGTGACAGACTCGACGCCGTTGATCCAGATCGAGACTTCTTCCGCACGACTGCCCTGCACGGTGACCGGCGAGAGGGAGACGATATTGATCTGCGGTGCGAGCAGGTAGGTGAGAACAGAGGGTGGGGCCGGGGGTATCAGGTCGAGCGTGAATGTGGCGATAAAGATGTCATCCGGTGTTTCGCCGGTAATGCCATCCTGGTCCTGATCCATGCCAGCCCCATCGATGGAAAAGATATCTGGGCCGACTTCCAGTGTATAGCTAACACCGCTGCTTAGTGGCGGTTCAAATGTGACGTCATATACTAATATTTCACCCATCCAAAAAAATTCTTCAAGCGCTATTAGGGTCAATGCGCCATCAGGACCGGTCAGACGGATATCATCTAGAGTAAAAGTAGTCATGTCGAGTGGGCGCGAGAAATCCAGGCGAATAGTCTCGACCAGGAAACCATCCTGCACAATGGGTTCCATATGATACACACTAATCGGCTGAGGTGGATCAACAGTAAAAGTGCCAGAAAAAACATCGTCTACGGGTTCACCGTAGATGCCATCCTGATCCTGATCCATGGCCAGGCCATTCATACCGAATATGTCGGGGCCGATGGTGACCTGATAGGTACCGGGATCTGCTTGCTGATTAGAAAAATAAACGCGTCTAGAGGAAATAGAAGTCGGGTTTATCTCGCCATTTGGGCCAAGGATGGAGATGTCTTCTAGCGAAAAAGTATCATAATCGATGTCATAGTGGTTAAAATCCACGCGAATGCTCGTCAGCATACCAAAGCTGCTGACAGAAGGAGTTACGCTTTCTACCCTTGGCGCAGTAATATCATATCGACCCGCAAAATAGTGTTGCTCTACTTGCTCTGGGGTAAGTGCATAGTCGTAAAATGCGATTTCATCTATGTAGCCGCGGAAACGATCATCGCTCTCTGTACCATATAACACACCGCCAACACCACCAATACGCACCATTTCCGCCGGTGAACCTGCCGAAGCATTTTCATAGCTGATGCCCGACAAAATACCTGTAGTTTCAGAAATATTGACGCCATCCAGAAAGTAGCGGACAACATTTTCGGAGTCCGGTGCGTTAGGTGTATGTGAGAATGTCACAACCAGATGACGTAACGTATTGGGACTGGGGACATTATCGACATGGATTGACTGTAGATCTCCACCCGAGCCCCACTCGATAGTGGGTTTGTTGCAACTGGTGTATCTCTTTGGCTCGCGTATCACAATCCCACGGCTTTCAGAATAGGCGCCAGTCGGTAGGTTGACGAAAAGCGGGGCGCAAGTCCATTCTTCCACCCAGAGTTCCAGTGAAAAGACTTGTTGATCGAGCAGTCCGGTATCCGGCAATTCTATATACTGACTACTAGATCCAACCAGAAATATGGTTTGGCCATCATCCTCAGGTACACGCGACGAGTACCTGTACACAGGACCTACGAAAGTGGCGTGATTGCCCGCAATTTCATCGATAGCGATACCACCATCACTCTGATCGAGTTTCCAGTAGGCAATCGGATTATCCGCAATGATGACGTCACTGTATTGGGACGCGAATACATTGTTGCCAATCGATAAAAGCGCCAGGCACAACAGTAATCCATGCACCTTTCGTACAATCCCATTCATGCGTATCTTCCCTACAAAAGCGTTCCTAAAAATACACCGCGTCCTGATCGATCAGTTCATGGTGATCTCGAGTAATTCCGCGCCACCAAAAAGTCGCTGTGAACGACGTGTTTCCATCGATGAACCATCCCTCAGAATCGTCATCGCTATATATTCTTCAGCTTTGTCCATGAAGATCTCCCGGTCGGGATCGACCAACCGCCACTCGCCATCGACAAAGACTTCGACCCAATTGTGATAATCGCGCGGTCGTAAAACCGCATTTTCCTTCGCTGTAAACCCGGCCATGTTCCGGGTCGGAATCCCATTGGCCCGACTGAGCGCTGAAAAAAGATACATGGTGTTGGTGCAATCACCCGCTTCAGCCAGCAATGTCTGCAGCGCCCCTTGCTCTCTTTTGATATAACCCGATTTTTTGATATGGGTGGTCACCCAGCGATAGATATTTTTGAGGGTGTCCGCATCACTCTCCGCGGCAAGTCGCTGGGCCAGTTGCTGAATCTTGGGCGCATTGACTTCGATAAAGGCCTCTTCCCCAAGAAACGCTTCCTTGTCGAGATCGGCGATTGTATTAGGTTCAGCAGACAGCTTGAGTTTTGCGGTTACTTCATAGATTTTTGTGCCGTAAGGCGGCAGCAGATCAACATTGTATTTTAAACGTTGGTTGCCCGAACGATCGGCGTCCATCTGATAGGGATGGCTAGAGGTCAGTGCATCCAGTACTTGATAGACCCCCTGTTTTAAAGGCGCATGGAGCCAAAAGGGAGTATTTTGAAGGGGTTGGTTTGTTGGGTTTTTAACTGTAAGGGAATATTTGATCGTTCTGTCGATGGGATAGTCTGCCTCTGCAACCGGCTGAGGCAACCACATCAGGTAAGCGACAGTAGAAACTAGTGCGAGTAGTAAAACTACGAGAGAAATCCGTCTAACCGACAACATTATCCATTACATCCCATCCTGACCTGAAAACCCTTTCTTAGACGCTCTACCTGAGCCGCGTGTGTTTGCGCAAACCGCTTAAACCCGCTTACCCCACCCGAGAGGTAGTAGACATCCTTTATTCCGAAATCCTGAAACTGCTTCTTAATTATCCCGTTTTGACGTCCGTCCTGACTGATCACGAGGAAGCCGGTGATCGCACCGGATTTTCTGGTGGCCTTAAAGGCTACCAGTTCTTCCCTCAGTGACGCTAAGTCCTCTGAATATTCGATAACACTGGGAACGGATATTAGGTGGCGTAACGCTTTTGAGGAATGATCCAGGTCAATAAAGACCCAATCACGCTCGTTGATGATGCCCATCAATTCAGCAGGCGATAACTCACTGAAACCTTGAATCGCCAGCTTATCGCCGGTGATGGGATACCCTGCATCGCTCCATGCCTTCAACCCATCCTGCAAGACAGCTATCTGCTTGAATCCTTTTTCTTTTAATGCCTGACAGCTTTGTTCCAAAATTGCCAGTTGCGTACCTTTATTGACAAGGACTAGAGGCCGATTTTGTAAACTATTATTAACCTTTAACATGTATAACGGTAGATTGATTGAATTAGGAATTTTGTTCTTGTTGTATAATTTAACATCCCTGATATCGACCAACAGTGCTTTGCCACGCTTCCAATCACTGTATACGTTCTTCACCGTTGACAAGCATTTGAAGTCTCCTTTGTATACTTGTGGTGTTGATTGTGATTGTGACTGATTCTGATCGGAGAGTTTGATCGTTTTAAGTGTTTTTTCAGGAATAATTTCATTCTTACATTCAGCGATAGCGGGAATAGTGGTGTCCTGACGGACAATATTATTTTGCGGAAGACTATCAGCGTGCACATTGATAGAGAAAGCGAGCGCAATTGTTAGGCATAGATGGCAAGTATGTTTCAAAATGACAGATACGATGTGTAATTGAAAAGTCGACATAGTGGTCTGTATCCTTTCTCTTAAAAACTTCCTACTGAGATCATCATGACCTGTTATTTTATTTTCGATTCTACTGATATAAAGACCAGTGTTTCTATAATCAAAACCAGTAGAGAGCGTGAACACAATCCATTTAATAGCTGTGCCTCATTCCTCATCAGGATCATGTTGAACTGGATCAGCACGCATTTTGAATTTCACAAACCGATGAATCGCAAGATCATCTGCAAAACTAATATTTTTATTTCTAAAAACCTTTCCAATCAATGGGACCTTGCAAAGGTACAGGTGATGGATACATCCGAATGCTATCATTTCAATGTTGCATTCGGCTATGGTGTCCACCGTGATTTTTTCCTGTAACCCTATACCCCAAAGTGATTCACCCCCTTCACTGTCAACCTTGAAATGCCGGGATAATTCACCTTGAATCAAGTATTTTTAAGGCCTATACTGAATCAAATCTCTTACGATATGTTTCACCATGCCAGGGACTGTATATTCACCAGAAATGCGCCTCTTCAGTCCTGATGGAGAGCGTCTATACCTTACAGGGCAGGAGCGCGAGAAGTTTCTTGATGCTGCTGAACATGAAGACAGGGAGGATCAAATGTTTTGCCGTGTGCTCCATTACACCGGCTGTCGGCCCTCTGAAGCTCTAGAGCTTGTCCCTGGTCGTGTTTTAATGGACGAGAAAGCATTGGTGTTCAGGTCGCTAAAAAAACGCAAGGAGGATTCCAGGGGGCGACCAAAACTACCTCAATATAGAACTGTGCCAGTCCCTAAATCCTTGGTTAAGGAACTCGATTTTGTTTTTGGTATTAGAAAGACACAAAAGCGTGGTAAGAAACTTGATGATCCGCTTTGGACGATGAGCCGTCCAACTGCATATCGTCTTGTTAAGCGAGTGATGAATCGTGCAGGCATCAAGGGTAAACAGGCCACAGGAAAAGGTTTGAGGCATGGATTTGGGGTTGCAATGGTTACCGCAAAGAAACCCCTGCCTCTACATATCCTATCTCAACTAATGGGGCATTCTGACACCAAGACAACAGAGATATACCTGCAAGTTGTTGGTGAAGAAAAGCGTCAGCTTGTAGAGGATGCCTGGGAAGGATGACTTATTTGAAGGAAAATTACATGTAATGTATAGAGATATAACAAAGCCGAGTAAGAGTTGATTATCGAAGAGATGCTGAAGGTGAGTAATGGCCAAGATTGAAGGTTTTCGAATAAAGAATTTCAGGTCGCTGCAGAACGTTACGCTTGGGCGCTTATGGAATCTGCGGGATGCCGATCCCCTTACACCAATGACTGCGGTAATAGGTAAAAATGGTGTGGGCAAGAGTACGCTGTTTGATGCGTTCGGATTCCTTGCGGATGCTCTAAAAAACGGCGTTGAAGAGGCATGTGATTCTCGTGGCAGAGGTGGTTTTGGTCGTATACGCGCGCAAGGTCAAAAAGAGCCGATCGAATTCGAGGTCTACTACAAGGAAGACGGGAATGCCCGCCCCATTACCTATGAGATTTCGATTGATATAGATAGTTCAGGTCGCCCCTATGTCTTTAAAGAGCGTCTCAGGCAGAGGCGCAAAGGTCAGAAACGTGGTTGGCCTTTCTCTTTTCTCATATTGAATAGCGGAAAAGGCGTTGTTTGGAAAGGTGATCAAGAAGGCCGTCAGATCGATGAAGGACAAGAAGATTTCGACCTGCTAGGACTAGTTGAGTCCATTAAAACAGGTGTTGCAAAAGAAGAGTCCAAAGAAACCGAAGTTGTCGAACTTGAAGATATACGCAAGCTCGGAATTGCTACGCTGGGTTCATTGAAACAACATCCGAGAATTTCTGCATTCCGAAAGTTCATTGAAGGCTGGTACCTAAGCTACTTTACACCAGATGCGGCCAGAAGTCTGCCTCTCGCCGGACCTCAAAAGCACCTTAATATCCATGGAGATAACCTTGGGAATGTAGTGCAATTCATGGAGCGGGAACACCCAAAGCGCTTTCAGGCGATTCTGAACCGGATTGCAGAAAAAATACCAGGCATCAACAAAATTGATACGGAACCTACAAACGATGGTCGCTTGCTGTTGCGGTTCAATGACAAAGGATTTCAAGATCCTTTTTATTCGCAACAAATGTCTGACGGGACATTAAAGGTATTTGCGTACCTCCTATTGCTCGAAGATCCTACTCCACCACCGTTTTTGTGCATCGAAGAACCTGAAAATGGTTTGTATCATAAACTTCTCGAATCCTTGGCGAAAGAATTCCGCGAGCACGCGACAGGTCGCAAGGGCGGATCTCAAGTTTTCATTACAACCCATCAGCCTTATCTTGTTGACGCCTTGGAGCCTACTGAAGTCTGGATTCTTGAAAAGGGTTCGGATGGCTATTCAATTATACGAAGGGCAAGCGACGATCAGATTGTGAAGAACATGGTAGCCGAAGGCTTACCACTGGGTGGACTCTGGTACAGTGATTATCTAGACGCGAGGTGATAGTATGCATTTTGAGATCCTCGTTGAAGATCAGTCCGGAAAGAAGGCGCTCGATATTCTTGTTCCAAAGCTCATTGGAGATGGAAATACGTTCGTTGTTCACTCATATAAAGGAATTGGGCGAATTCCAAGAAACCTCGGTAACAAAGCGGATGCGAGCAAGCGTATCTTGCTGACTCAACTTCCAAAATTATTAAGGGGTTATGGAAAGACCTTTGTAAATTATCCCGATGATTACCTTTGTGCGGTAATCTTGGTTTGTGATTTGGATGATAAATGCCTGAAGACATTCCGTGAACAATTGAATGCAATCCTAAATACATGCAATCCAAAGCCTGAAACTCGATTTTGTTTTGCCATTGAGGAAGGCGAAGCATGGTTTCTTGGCGACATTCCCGCGCTAAAGACTGCGTACCCAAAGGCAAAAGATAATGTCCTAAACAATTATGTTAACGATTCTATTGTGGGAACATGGGAAAAATTGGCCGATGCCGTTTTCCCCGGTGGAGCAGCCTCGCTCACAGCAAAAGGGTGGCAATCGGTTGGCGCAGAAAAATCTATTTGGGCCGAAAGAATTACACCACACATGGATATTGACAATAACGCATCACCAAGTTTTGATTATTTTCGAACTAGTGTTCTTGAACTTGCTAGGACAAGGAAGTAGTGGAGTTTGTATAGATCTTAGCGTCGGCATACTTGTCAGTGTGAACACTACAGAATCAGATTAACCGAGTTGTATGATGAAAGTTTTCATATTGTCTTTTATTTTTTTGATGGGTGGGATATAAGAAAAAAGAAGGTTAGGGCTCGATTATTGAAAGAGGCAAAAGCAAAGCTAAGGTCAGCATGCAAATGTAAGGCCACATCTATTACTGAAACAGTATAACGGAGGTATTACAGGATGTTTATGCACATGATCAATGTAAAAAATGAAACACACTCAGCACATGGCAATACCTATGAGTTAAGTGTTTACCAAGTTCAAGAAAATGGTCAGTATAGGATTTACATATCGAAATCTGGAGATACTGTAGGAGATATCTTCACTGCCTCACAAGAAGAGCTGCTTGACGCAACACAAATACAAAAGTCTGACTTAATCGAAGAGTTAATCACTATTGCTAAAAATGATATTGATCGCAATGAATTTAGCCAGTATTGACAACTTTGTTTATTAGATTCAATTACTATATATAGAACATGAATCATTATAAAGGATACCAATTTGTCGGCCGATAGCGCAATAGGCAGCGTCCTTAGTATTAGTAAGAAGATAGGTCTGTTTATTCTAATGTTAGGTACTCGAAATGGATATCGAAGATATTCTTAAGTTGATTGTACCAGTAATAACTGCGCTAATTGGATTGATTGGTGGCTACATTTTTGCACGTTCGAAACATCGCTCAGACAAAGAGCGGAGTGCAGATAAATTAGCAGTCGATCTGCTAAATGCAGAATGGGATCGAAGGGCATCTGATAGGGAAAAGTCTGATTTTAGTGCTATTGCTCATTATGCGGTAATTCGCAGACTCCTTGATGAGTACGAAGGCCCAGATCTTGTAGATGCTGATTTGATAAAAATCAGAGATGATTTGGATGAAAAATACACTATTGCCTGCTCCAACGGCAGGAATAACCATGAATCGCTGCTTAAAATAGCACGTTTTATAGCAGAGAACTCAAACAAGGCAGTAGTAAAACAATTTTATGAGATGGCTGCTAGAGGAACTGAGATCAGACCTTCATTCACCAACCAAAAGGAAAAGTTACTCAGCATGAAAAAAAAGGCGAATGTTACTAGGGTTACCAAAGACTATTCACGGAGAAAAACATGAACGATAATTACCTAACAATTTGTTCAAATCATTCGCTACGCTCACACGGACTTCGGCTTTGTCTCAACCGCTAAACTTGGTGTGAATCAAATTAGCAGAATATTAATTAAATATGAAAGACCATAAGTATATTAAATTCCTGGATCACGTTGTGAAGGAGGAGGGTTCGTTCCATCTTGATCCTGCCTTCCAGCACTCAAAATTATCCGAGTCTGAGTTTAATCTTATCCGAGACTCAATATTCTACAATGAAAATCTTCCTGACGTAATTGCAGTGCGCAGCCAGTATCTTGAATGGAAACTGAAACCAGAGGCTCTTTTTGGGTATTTAAACTATAAGCAATACGAGCATGCTATAGAATCGTCAAAGCGTGCATTCAGGATTTCTGTTGTTTCACTGTTGGTTGCAATCATATCACTATCAGTAAGCATTATTATCACCTTAAAATCGTTGTGAATAGAAAATAATAAGGGATGGTCTGAAAAATTGATGTTTTTCACTTCACGCAGTAGCAAATGAATCAGATTATGGGAATGATATTCAGCTCTCTGTATATCTCAATATCAGTGCTGGCTAGATACCACAATATCGGTACCAGCAAGATAATCACCTGTTATGTGAAAAAATAAAAAGGTAAAACCATGGAAGTATCTGAAGATGATTTACGCGAAAATATAGCCAATATGTCGGATGAAGAATTGTTAGTAAGGTGGCGAAGTAATGCATTTTCCGAGACAGCACATAAAATTGCAGTTTATGAAATAAAGAATCGGAAACTTGATACTTCTGATGCAGCAGTCGATGATATTCTTAAAGATGAACAAAGGGCCTCAGAAGCCACTAAGATGCGCGCAAAAAAATCAATATCAAAGATGTTGATTATTTTATTTGCATTTATTGTAAGCACAATCGGTGCAGTTATCGCCGGCCTTCTACTAGGAAAGTAGTGTTAAAAATCGAGGGGTAAATATGACAAAACCAACAGTTAATGCAGGTGACTGGATTAAAGTTAAATCTTCAAAAGGCAGCTCAGGTATCGATGGCTACGTTTTCTCTGTTCGACCTGATGGGTCTTTAGCTGTTGGTTATTACCAAAACAAAACTAAGGCAATCAAAGAAGATATCGTTTGGGACGGTGAATTTTGGAAATTTAAATATGATGGCCCAAATGGCTCATATTTAAAAGGCCAAGAAGAAGCATTAGTTAAACGCGGTCCAATCAATTGAGTCTTTACAACTCACATAACAATCAACTTCACACGGATATTATGATTCTGGCGCTGCGCAAAAACCCGTTGAGTTGGGCGTTATGCGTAAAAAAGAGGATCAGCAACATGACGCTAAGTAAAATAATTTTAGTTTTTATTTCAATGTTATTTTCGTCTTCATTATTGGCTATGAGTTGTGTTGAATACAATTCAATGGGGCCAAACGTTCAAAGCTTAGAAGAATTACAGGGGCAAAGAATAACGAAATCACAAATAGATGTTGTCAGGAAAAATACTGCTCAAAAAGCAGGGAGAGTCTCGGCGTTGCAATACACCCCAATGGCGATAAAGCTAAATAAAGTAATGAATAATAAAGCTCTAATGGCTGAGCTTGCCGGCGGCACATCCACATTAGTTAGAGCTGATTGCTACAGGAATCCCAACAAAGATTTCTATGATGCTGTATCAGACCAGTTCGAGTATGTCGTCGAATACATAAGCAACAAATATAAATAATCAGGTTTTGAATCCACATATGGAAATAGGCGAATAAAATGAAAATAGTTTTTTTATTTATTGTGGCATCTGTTTTAACCTCACCCGTAATCGGTGCAGAGGCTGACGCCTTCTTTGATACAGCTTCTGCGTTAAATGGTCGTGGTAGTTCAATTGGTAAAACTATGAGTAAATATAAAAAGGAGACTAAAAAATCTGGTTCAGAACAAAGGCAAGCAGATTTGGCATTACTATGGTCAATATCCGAAACAGCCAGCATGTGCGCAATATTAAGTGGAAATGTAATTGGAGCCGCAGGAATGATGGACAGAAAATCAAGAAAAAGCTTTATGAAAATGGTCAATGGATCCGTCGATGGTTGCAAGCAATTTATATCAGAAAAGAAGCGCTTTCTTTCTGCTATAGCAAAAGTGAGAAATGATAGGGCTACAACACAGTTTGCTGGTGAGCTTGCAGTTGAATTGAGCAGTATGGAGCGTGAGTTCAACACGTTTTTATCCAAGCAATAAAGCGCATAGCAATGGGCTCCAAGGGACGCTCCGCTTCGGTGCGCGCCCCTGAGCCCGATCGTTAAGGGATTGGGGTTACAGATCCCGGTTCCGGACGTGAGCCAGGTGTGACCCGCAAACATGAAACAGATTAAAGGAGGATAGCGCATGCAACATAAAACCGCTCTTGTTCAAGTAATAGTCGCCAATATCCAACATGAAATTGAGAGATTACATGATTACGAACGTACTCTGCTTGAATTGCCATTGACCGATGGCAGGCGGCGGCAGCTTGATTTCTGTAGGATTGAACGAGATAGGATGAGCAAGCTGTTAGCTACGGCATTTGAAACAGAATAAGGGAAAAAACAAGTGAAATTAATTGTACCACCACTACACTTCTCTGAAGATGCTGGATTTAGGCATGATTTAGATATTTTTGGCCGCAAACCTTTTGGTGAAGCGCTACTCAATATAATACAAAACACTGAAGATGAGCTTGTTTTAGCATTAGATGCTCCATGGGGTGAAGGTAAGACCACATTCATTAAAATGTGGAGAGGCTTGCTAAATGAAAATGGTATTCCTTATATATATTTCGACGCATTTGAAAACGACTACCAAACTGATCCATTTTTAGCTATATCCAGTCAGATATATCAGCTCATTGATAAAGATGATGACGTTGCACATAATGCGTTCATAGACAAGGCTTCTTCTGCTCTAAAAGTAATAGGGAGGTCCGGTCTTAGAATTGGTATTAAGGCTTTAACTGCTGGTGTCTTAGATGAATCAATTCTTGAAGTTACAGGGAATGTAAATGATGCAGCAAATGAAGCCTCTGATTTAGTAGATGGGTTTATTTCAAGTCAGCTTTCAAAGGCAGATGAAAATCGACAATGCCTTGAGTCTTTTAAGGAACATCTAACCGATCTCAGTACTAATCTAGGGGGAGGCAAGCCTATTATATTAATTATCGATGAACTAGATAGGTGTAAGCCAAGGTATGCCCTATCCCTTATTGAAAGTATAAAACATCTGTTTTCTGTTCCTAACATTGTCTTTGTCTTGGTAATGAATAGGTCTCAGTTAGAAGAGTCAGTTCGATATGAGTATGGGAATGGAGTGGATGCTTCGAAGTATCTGCAAAAGTTTGTAACTATATGGAGTTCATTTCCTAACTCTAGAGATAGTATTACATCTGTACCAAAAACATATTTACATGATTGCTTGCATCGAATGGAGTACAAAAGCCAAACAGAAGCACATAGAGGCATGATAAGTTTTTATGAGGAATTAGTGGCATATTATAACTTATCTCTTCGAGAAATAGAAAAGAGTTTGTCAAGCTTCGCTATAATTCATAATACTACTAGTGGTGAACTGAATACTGACTTTGCTTGGCTATCTGTATTCATTGTTGTAATAAAAGCCATTAAACCGAATATTTATCGCAAGTTGTCAAGTAATAGCATCTCATACGATGACTTGCTTGAAGAAGCATCGTTAAAGGATCTCAATGTGGATTGGTGGGAGAAAAAGCCCGAAGGGCATCCTATACGCTGGCTACTAAAATATTTTTTGAGCAATGATGAAGAAGCAAATAAATTGCTTGAGCAGGGTAATTACTTGGCAAGCCGCGATCCTAGAAGCGTGAGTCACAATGCTATAGCAGATATATGCAGATGGCTAGAGTCCTTTAAACATGAATGATCCAATTACCGATCTCGTGATGTGAAATGTGAGATGAAAATGAATCAAATTAACCGTATTCTCACAGTCTTAATCAGACGCGGTTTCAAGTAATAACTGCAATTCAATTACGCAACGAGCAAATCTTCTCGCTGCCCCATAAATAGTTCATTCGGTGACCTGTTGCCTCTTGTAGCTCTTGGTCTATTGTTGAGGCGGCTCATTACATGTTCAATTTGAGCATCAGTCACCTGGTTAAAGTCAGTACCCTTAGGAAAATACTGTCTGATCAATCCATTCGTATTTTCATTGATCCCACGCTCCCACGATGCATATGGGTGGGCAAAATAGATATCGGCTCCCAATCCTTCAGCGATAGTTTCATGCCTGGCAAATTCAAGGCCATTATCCAAAGTGATCGTTTTCACCCTATCCTTCAGGTGCTGCAAACCCTGAACGGCTGCTTCAGTCAGAAGATCTGCCCGCTTGCCAGTTAATCTCACAATCACGGTATACAGCGTTTTACGCTCAACCATAGTCAATAGCGCACTTCTGCGCCCCTTGCCAATGATGGTATCTCCCTCCCAATCACCAATACGATTGCCGCTGTCGACAACCATTGGGCGATCATCAATGCTGACCCGGCCCTTGATCTTTCCACGCCGATCATAGCTACCATAGCGCTTACGATATGGTTTTGAGGCAACTCTCAGGTGGGTGTACAAATTACCACCGGTTTCCTTATCAGCATAAATCAGCTGATACACTGTTTCATGATGCAATGAGATGCCTTTGTGCCTGGCCAGATAGCTCACGACTTGCTGTGGGCTCAATTCCTGACGAATCAATGACTCAATGGCACTTATGACATCACGCGTCACTTTGCGGGCCTTATAGGCCCCTTTGCGCCGTGCATCTGACAACCTTTGCGCTTGTTTTGGCCTGTATCCACGCAATCCTTAGTTGCGCCTCAGCTCACGACTGATGGTGGAGGGACTTCGCCCCACCAGACCTGCAATCTCTTTCTGCGAATGTCCGGCTTTCTTTAGCATGAAAATTTGATATCGTTCATTCTCGGTCAGCTGGTTGTAGCTCATAAGTGCTTCATCTCTTGGTCGGGAGAAGCGCTGACTCTACCAGCTGGCCTCTCTTCTACCAATTGCACTTATTATCCGAAACCGCCTTTGTTTATTCCCATGTCTACAAACTTATAGGCAATATTAATTTCGCCCTTGTATTTTTGGTGAAATTTGCTTAGCTATTTAATATAAAATAATCACGATATAAGGAAAAGGGAATGGACAAAGAAAGGAAGGTAGAGGAGTTTGCTAGCCGACTAGGAGACTTGTTGCAAGAGATTACCGAACTCACGTCGATGTGCGACAATTCTGTGGCGAGACGGGTCCGCAACCATCTATACAAAAACACACTCCCTCTAGCGAAAGAGTTCGATGTCGAACTCCAACAGCCGTTGAGATATTGCGACGGCCCCGGTGGACCGGGTGATCGTGTCCTTTCTACCAACGAGGTACTGGATGAATTTCAAGCAGATGATAGACGCCGGTCTGTCTTCATCGATCCAGAAGAGTCTGCAGCTGTAAACTTAGTGGACTTATTCTCTGGTCGCCTCACTACCATAGAGTTCCGTGATCCTAATGATATTCTCGACGTGTCGAAGATTGTGACGTCAGCTCTCAAAATAATGAGAGAAGAATATCCAGTAGTCACCATCAATTACTCACTAGCGAAAAACAAAGAAGAGATACTCTATTTGCTTCGTTCTCTTGTTACAGAAATCGAGAATGGTGAGGGCCTCACACTGCGCGAAAATTGCTCTAGAAATAAAGAATTATTAGGCACCCGATGGACAAACAACGGACGTACATTGGAACGTGGATACGTGATCAAAGAAACCTGCCAGATAGGAAGAGACAGGTGTTGCGGAAATCCTAAATGGGAAACTAGGGAAATAGGGGCAGGCTGGGATGTTGTTTGGCAAGATGGTAATGCTTCAACACCTCCACCTATGACTCCTGACCCATTTCAAAGAGAGCCTTGGAATAATCGGCGTCCTTTTTTTGACGATCCTAGTTCTGGAACCTTAACCTCAGATTGGGGTTGGCGAGGTTTACAGAATGGAAGTGATTTCCATGGTGGCATTGATATCGCCGTACCCTCAGGGACAGTAGTTCAAAGCGTCAATTCAGGAGAGATCGTTCGGATAAGAAATGATGGTCACAACTCAGGGATAGTAATACAGGACGGGAATACAACGTACACGTATTGGCACATAATACCTGATGCTTCTCTCAACGAAGGAGATACCGTTTCTGTTGGAATGCAACTCGGAACTGTTGCTCAGGGAGGTGCGGAACATCTTCACTACGCGGAACATGAGCCGCCTAATGGTAATCCGGACGCGCGAAATGACTCTAACTCACGTAATCCGATACCATGAATACAATAAATAACACCCCCTCTATTGCCAAGTTATTAGTTAGCCTTGCCTTAGTATTCATGGTATTACTCGGATGTTCGCCAATTATAAAACATCAATCTACTCACGATACGAGTGCAGGCTATGAAAAGACTATATTATTTACCATTGAAAATCGTCTCGCTAAAGACATTTCACATTCTTCAACAACAATAACAAATGACGACTTATCTATTGATACCGAGTATTTATCCGAAAGACCAGGAAGTTTCCGTATTTCAACTACAAATGCCAACAGTATTCTACCAAACAAATCAATTCAGCATACATTACACACGAAGTATAAGTGGCCGCTGCTAGGACTGAAAAGGCAGAAATCAATTAGGACTACTATAGACACTACAATAGCAGCCATCTTAGAAAGCGAAGTTGAAAGTTCATGTCTTAAAGAGGACGAAACGATTAAAGTTCCGATACGGCTTACCCCAAGACCGGAATTTGATTACATAACACTAACTCCTACAGTAACCAGCAGGTCAGTATCTGCCACAGTTACCCCCTCGATTCCTAGAAATGGGGTTTTCGATTTGAACTTAACTGGAGAAAATATTGGGAGTAGTAACATAATTATTAGCACCTCGTCAGCTCTAATCAGTGATATTACAATTTCGTCAAAGACTGTCCCTAGTATTGCTCCCCCAACAGACCTTTCGGATAGAGATTTAACAAATACAGATAACGCAAATCCTCCTCCTGATATCGATAATGACACAACGAAACCATGGGTACTCACCTGGGCTTCAAAAAATGGAGCTACAAAGTATACCCTTCAAATCTTTAACAATGACGATCAGCGTCTTTACGGAGCATTAATAGACGCTCCATCAGATAAATTTGTGGCTTGGCTAGAATCGGGAAATTACACGTGGCGCATTAGGGCAAAAGTGAACACATGCCAAGGAACCTTGGAATGGACGCCTTTTACATCAAAGCAAAGTTTCCTGGTTCCTTAAGAAATAATGTGAATTAAATGGCCACTGCATGTGACTGCATCTGGTCGGTTCTGTAGTGGTCAAGTAGTTTTGGCCACGGTTTTCTGTGCATTCCAGTACTGTTGCTCAACTACCCTGGGTGCCAATCCATCATTGTGAGTATGTGGCCTAATTTGGCTATAGTATCCAATAATATACTCCGTGATATGGTGCTTCGCTTCCTCAAAAGTGCGATAGCCGATCTCAGGCATCCATTCGGTTTTCAAGCTTCTGATAAATCGTTCCACGGGACTGTTGTCCCAGCAGTTACCACGTCGACTCATGCTCTGTACCATTTGATAACGCCATAGCTGCTGACGAAACGGTAGACTCGTGTATTGGCAACCTTGATCAGAATGAAACATCACGTCTTTTGGTTCACCACGAGACTCATAGGCCATTGTCAGAGCTTTTTTAGTCAACGCGCTATCTGGGTTCAACGATAATGCCCATCCCACCGGCTGTCGTGCAAATAAATCCAACACAATGGCCAGATACGCCCAGCGTCGCCCAGTCCAAATATAGGTAATATCGCCCGCCCAGACTTTATTGGGTGCATCCACGTCAAACTGTCGATCCAGCCGGTTTGGTATGTTGATATGGGGCTGCTCGGCTTTCTTGTAGCGGTGTTTGGGTTGCTGGTTACTCACCAGTCCCAGCGCCTGCATACGGCGTGTCGCACGATAACGGCTCAATGGGTAACCCTGTGCTGTTACTATTCTCGCAATCGTCCTGGCGCCGGCTGAGCCATTGCTTAATTCATGGGCAGCCCGCACATGTTCACGTATTCGTCGCTCTGTTTCTGACAGTCGCTTCGGGCGATCCCGCCATGCACGGTAGCTACTGCGGTGCACACCGAACACGCAACACAGCTGCTTCACTGGATAGCTCTCTCGATGTAAACGCTGAATTAGCGTGAATTGCTCAACGAGTCCGACATCAAGAGAGCGGTAGCCTTCCTAAGAAACACACTCCAGAGTAAAGCCAAAATCAGCTGCCTTACGGCGCAGATTCTTAATGGCACGCTCTCTATACTGTTGTTCATACTGATCTGCCCCAGGGTCTTGATAATCCATCCCATAGCGCATCGCGTTATAAAACAGAACAGCAATTTTGCGGGCGGTGGCTGTCACGGCCTTAGCCTTGCCAATACGAGCAGATAATCGCCTGTAAAAGGCTCCCAATGCAGTATTGGTGCGGCCAAGCGTAGTCGCTGCCAACCGAAGATGAGCAACAATTCGGTTATTGCTTTTACGGGTATGCGCAGAAAGCACTTTACCGCCCGTAATCTTTGAACCTGGAGATAGTGTCAACCATGATGTGAAATGCTTGGCCGTCGGCCATTTACTCATATCGGTGCCACATTCCGATATCATCCTAAATGCCAGGTAAGGACCAATACCGTGGATTTGTGTCAAATCAACGCCGGTCAAATGGTACAGGGACTGCCTGACATCAAAATTCAGAGCATTCGGCTGTTTGGTTCGATGACGTGCTTTTGGGAGAGGCTTGTCGGGTGTTGGGCTGTCCAATGACAGCAGGGCCAACGTCTTTTCAATTTCAGCATCACATTCATGAATCTGTACCTGATAAGCATCGTACAAATGCAAAGCTTGTTTGAGCGCAAACAGATGCTCAGCCTGGTAATTGCCTGTTAGTGCCTTGGAAATAGCGGCCTCATCGGATTTGCATCGAACATCACGCATTGCGGCCAATACCGCAGGGTTTCGTTCACCATCAACAATTGCTCTGATGATTTTCATACCAGTGACACCGGTCATATCCGCAATGACGTGATGGAATTGTATATTCATGTGAGTTAATGCTTTTTGCATATGCTGTATATGAGCGGCAGCGTAATCCAACATACGCTCCAGAGTCCGTAAATAGCAACGTAAAGCGGCTATGGACTGTTCCGGGTGAAAACTCGCTTTTAACAAACCACAGGCATGCAATTGTTGTATCCATTGCGCATCATTGACATCGGTTTTCCGGCCAGGACCCCACAGTAGATCGATTGTTTTGTGGCTTAGCGACTACAGAAATACGGTCACTTTGAATCAAAACTGCCGTCGTCTGGCGCCGGTCTCACGACATCGCACCCACACCGAGCCAGTCACTGAATTGTCCGTCATGAACCGGTCAGCTGGCGATGATCGCCCCTTGTATGTGCCCATTCACCCTGCGTTTACTGCTGGGCTTTCTGCGCAACCGCCACTGTCAGCCCGAGGTTCTGTGCGGCGCGTATCAGCGGTGCACTCGCGGTTTCAGAAAACACCACCGTGTCGAGAAGTTCAGCACCTGCCTCAAGGACGAACTACCGATAGGTCAAGGCTTGTCCAATCAGTTCAGGTGTAAATTTTAACTTTGCTTCACAGAGTACAACGGGCTGGCCAGCAAGCGGGAAGCGATCAGGCGCCTGTTTACCGGGCGTCTCTTGGCCAAACGGCACACCCTGGGGAAACCATACAGCATCAAGAAAGCAGCCCTCGAGGTAGTACTCCCACACGAGCACCCCGGTGCCCTGCTGTTTTTCTTGCCACCATCTGCGGATCAGGGCCTGTTCACGGGCGACACCATTAGAGACGGGGTGTTTGAGGTAGCGATCCATGGCTGATGGGTAATGATTCATTGATGTGGATAGGTGATAGTACCATTGAACGTTAACTTTCCATACGATCAGTACCAGAGGGCCTCTTCCCCTACTCGACTGGTATCAGACGGGGCGCCCAGCCACACAAAACATTTGGAATTTTCCCATACCCTGTTAGATTATACTTTAGGTACGTGTAATGACATCCCTGGGTTAGCGTATGCAGACACAAGGTAGAATTCAGCAATGGGGCGACAGCGCCGCACTGCGCCTGCCAGCGAAGCTCTTAGCGGCGGCCGGCTTCAAGATGGGCAGTGAAGTAGCCATCCGGGGCGAAGCTGGTCGGGTGATCATTCAATTGCACGAACGAGACATGGAGCCGGCATATGAACGATTGTTGACCGAGGAACCCGGTGCGGCAGCATGGATAGCGCTTGCCAAAGACAAGCTAGCCAAAGCGATTACCCTGACCGATGACACTACCGAGCGCTGTTATTCGCTCATCGAAAGGCTGGAAAACCGCTCTTTTGCGTCGTCTGATGTAGTAAGTGAAAAATCGCACCAGGATGACAACGAACAAGCACAATGACTAAAGACGACTATTTGATCCTGAGCGCCATGATCGATCAGATGAATATTGCCACAGCGCTCGCTGAAGCAGCGATCGATGAGGCACTTAACTATGTAGCGGCATCGAATGAACGAATTGCCAACATGGATGCATTAGCTGAACAACGTGATGAAAAAGTCAGAAATAATCGCGTGTGATCGTCAAAAAAATTCGGAGCGTAAGGCAAGACTACCTGATAGCCATACGCAGATTGATATCATCTATACCCCCCGTTCGTATTTCATGGTCAGTGGAAAATTCCGAAAATCCGTGAAACTTGTAAAATCATAATATCCTGCCTTTTGATCATTAGGTCCGTCAAAGATAGTGGCGAAAGCCAAGCTTTTGGCTATCTCCGTGCTACAATCTATGTGTTACGTAGTAATTAACATGTAGCAAGTAACAGTAACAGCGACCATAAAAATGGAGCACGTGCATAAGAGACACTGACAGTTTAATGAATATTCTTGAAACGCTTTAGCAACCGCGATTCGACTATGTGTAAAGTGATCTTCTCAATTTGTTCATTAGGGACTTCTGGAGTTTGATAGGTTGAGCGTCCTCTTAAATGGATAGCCAGGGTAGCCTGCGTTCGATCGATTTCGATCACTACTTGCTTTAGCTCACGCTCTGAATGCTTCACCTCGAACCATTCAAAGAATGGGGAGAAGTCAATTTCCTTTAATAAACGAGGACGTAACCACCGATTTTCAATCATTTCCTGAAGAACAGCATACGCAAGTAATAGCTGGTAGTTAAAATGCTTTCGATGGGGGATTGGATCGAATTGGCGCCGCCAATAGCAAAATTGCTCCCGGGTGATGCCCAGCACACCGACAACGAATCCAGAACCAAAGGCCACAGATTCCTCACCTCTTGATAGTATTAATCCCCGTACGCCGATCAATCATCAGTAAATTTTGAGGGTATACCCTCTTATTTTGATTAATTTTTACTCATTTTCAATATTCGGACTACCTTTTTAATCGACTTCCCAACAAATAAGGTGGCATATGATGCATCAATCATCAGGGTGCTTTGATACGTCATCACCAACTGAAAGGATAAAAATCCGTATCAAGGACGATTCGTTAGTGCCCTGCACTGATAAAACCCGGCTAGGCCTGAAACGAAGTACCATCTTTTATCAACAATGGTTAGTGAAATGCCTCAACGCTGCGAGTCTTATTGCTTGGTTGAGTATTATTATGGAGCCTTACTGGAGGATAAATTCGCAGTCGAACACTACGTCCATCAGTCCTTCATGATCAAGTCGTATGTTGAGCATAATTCCTGTGGATTTTATGTTGTCGTGAATGATGGATGAGGTCCCTATACAATGAGCCAACTGACAACATCAGCCCGTGCGGAAGGTGGTGTATTACAACCACGTCAGCAACAAACTCCACTCTCGCTCAAACGCAGTACTAATTATTTTGCACAAAGGATGATTAAGTGTTCTGAGCGGTGCCGGTTTCATAGCCTTGCGGAGCTCTATTACGCTGCGTTACTGGAAGGCAACCCATTGGTTGAGTATTTTTGTCCGCAACCCTTTTTGTTTTATGTCAATGGCGAGCGCTATATTCCCGATGTTTATGTCGTGAAAAACGGCAGGCGACTTGTTATTGAAATACGCTCAAAAAAACGTTTTTCAGAACACAAGCGGACTGCCTTAGATTCGTATCTCAGTTTGAGAAATATACAGTTTGACGTTATCAGCAATGATAGCATTTATGAGCAAGAGATCACCGCGCAAAATTGGTTGACTATCCTGCGCCACATGCTGTCTGGACAAGACATTGATACAGATGGTGCGGAAACGGAGTTGATTGAAGCTCTTCAGCTCGCGCCCTCTATGGCGTTCGGTGACATTGTCGATGTGGGCCACCGACAGGCAACCGAGCGAAACGAATTGGCGGTTTATCGCCTTTTCTATCAAGGTATTGTCGAGACCAATCTAGAGACGTCATTCCTCTCATATGATTCGGAGTTGGTGTTATGTATCTGAGCCCAAAAGATCGTCTTTTACTTAATCCCTCTCTTCGAGATTTCTCAAATTGGCCCGATGTGCCCATGGACCTCATACCCAAGGATAAGCGTAAAAAATTCGACCGTAACAAACGGATCGTCAGTGCCGTCCTGGGGGGCAAAAAATATCGTGTCATTGCCAAGTCATACGGCGTATCAAAAGGTCGTATTTCCACCCTTTTGCACAAGGCGCTGGGGGGTAATGAAGAGGCATCCCCACTATTAACCTATGCCTTGATCCCCTATAAGCGACACGGTGTATCAAAGCGCCGTAAGCCCCTCAGTTCATTGACTAAAGTAAGTGGATCCAAAGCTGCCTTCTTGTATCTTTTAGATCATGTCGAAGATCTCAGAAAAAAGCTTGATGAAGTCATTAAGAAAGACATTGAGGATGATCCTTCTGCACCAAACTTGACGCCGCAGCTCTTCCATGGTTTCTTTTTGCTCTTTTTGGAAGAGGCAGGTCATCCAAAAAATAGTTATCCCTATACGGAGGATTCACAGGCCTATGAAAGTGCGCGTTTATATTATCATAAACGCCGAAAGGCCTTAGAGCTGAAACGGATAGAAAAGAAGTCTGCTATTTCACGCATCACTGAACCCAAGCAAAAGCCCTTCTGTTTTGGCCGGGAGTTGCAACTGGACGAGCATACATGGAATGGAGAATCCTGCATCTATCTGGACTTCGATGACCACTATATTCCGATTCGGCTCTCTCGATTTTCCGTTGTGGTGCTATCCGATGTTGATACAACCGTCGCCTTAAGTTTCTTCATCGCCCTCACCGTACACCCTTCGCAATTCGATATTCTACAGACATTGGAGTCCGCAACGCTGTTCACGTCTGTTGCAGAATTACAAACGCCTGGATTACATCTGCCACCAGGTCCGGCTTTTCCAAATAACATCAATGAGGAGATCGTGCGAGTTGCTATTGAATCTCTCTCCTTAGACAATGCACTTGCACATTGCGCGGATACGATAGAGGAATACGTCTGTGATACCCACTATGGGACACTGCGGTTAGGGCTTCCTGGCGTGCCTTTGGCTAGACGAGTCGTCGAGGGGATCAATCGACACTTAAGCCGAGCGGCCCGTACACACAAATCGACAACGGGAAATAATGTTACCGACCCTATCAAAGAAAGTAATAAAAACCGGAAACGCCCGCCCTATGTCACTTTGTTTAATCTAGAAGAAATCGCATATGCCATTTTAGCCAGGCATAATCACCACCAACCTAAAAACCTATTTGGAAGCACACCCTTGCAGTTGTGCGAGCACAGTTTCCAGAACCACCTCAATCGATTACTTCCGCGCGATCATTTCAAAAGGCGATCACCACTTATCTTGCGTAAGCAAGTCACTGTCAAGTGGTTGCGTGATGAGCGTCGTTTTCCTCATATCCATTTCTATCATTGTAAATATCAGGGAGAAGGTCTTAACAAAGAAGAACTCATTAATAAAGAGGTTATTGTGGAATATGACTATCGGGATATTCGTAAACTCGATGTTCATACTCTAGCCAATCAATATATCTGTACGGTATATGCTCCGCAATCATGGCAACGTTTTGCGCATGGGGTAAAGACTCGCCAGTACATCTATAAATACACGAGAAAGTATAACATGACGCTTACCAATCCTTTGGTTGAGTTTTTCTGGATTCAACTCAATCGACCAAAATCTGCTAAAGGTGCCTTGGAGGCCGTTCGACTCTACCGGGAATATACAAAAGATATAGAACAAGGCATTCCCGCACTACAGACAGCGTTAGACAATAGTCCAGTTCAATCAATAAATAAATCAATAAAAAAGTCATCATTCAATATACCCGACTGGTCAACGGAGATCGTTCATGACAAAAATTAATTGGAATTTTGACCTATTAGATCACCCAGTTAATAATTGGGCGGATATAAGGATAGAAACACCCTCTATACATAAACTGCGTGAAGATATCATGCAATTTGTATGGACCTATGCGCCTGGTGCTGCAGTCGTTGGTTTTTCACGCGCTGGAAAATCAACGGCCCTTGAAATTATAGGCAATAAAGTTACAACCAGAAAAGGTAAGAAAGTACCTTTTGTGTATTACTCTGCACTGAAACAAGATGGACAAACAATACGTGCGATGTACGAAAGCATTTGTGATTTTTTATTCCTACCAATGAACAAAAGGCCTGATCTAAAAACAATGAAAAAACAACTTATTACTTATATTGCGGAGAAAGCTTTCGAGTATTCTACACAACAAGTTATTCTTGTTGTTGATGAAGCCCAACGACTTAGCATCAGACAAATTGATGTATTTTCTGATATCCACGATCACGTAAAGATATTCTACAAAGTACACCCTGTCATTATTTTTGTCGGAAATTTAGAACAACTTACTAAGCTACTAGAGAGAATAGTTAAGGGAGAAAATGAACACCTTGAAGGGCGATTTTTCAAGAGATTAACAGTATTTAGAGGGTTAGATGGTGTCGCTGATATTAAGTATTGCCTAAATCATTATGACCGCCTTCGATATCCATTAGATGGGCCCACATATACGCAAGCATTCTTAAAAAATGAATGGGATAGTGGCTTTAGATATAGCTCACTTGCTCCGTTAATATGGAGTGTGTTTAGAGAATATCAAAAATATAACAATCTAGATTCTTGGGGCACAGAAAATTTTATTGGATCTGTTAGTGTACTTTTGTCAGATTACCTCCCGAGATATGGTATTGAAGAAAATGTTGACGAAATGGTAAAAAATTCAATAAATGCCTGTAGACTAACATCATCCGTAGTCAATTTTGTACAATGATCATGACAAGATATAACAGTGGGCAGCTCTTAAAACTGGACTATGAGAGCGATTTAAATGCTGCACGTCGCTTTATTATTTGTAATCCAGGAATCTCAAGAAACAGATACAAAGATAGACGATACGAAAATACAACAAGAAAACAAATAAAAAACCTTATCATAAAAAAACAGACGCGCAGATATTGGAAGAATCCATGGTTACAACAGTATAACTGGTATTTGCGATACTTTGATAATAAATACCAGAAGGTTCGGCAATGTCCATTGTGTGCAATAGAGTGTTTTCATAGTCACGTATATTTGGCGCCCTGGTTTAAGTGTTGCCCCTTCCACGAAATACCTTTATCCGAAAATTGTCCAGATTGCGGGAGCAAATGGCCTACTACTTTTTCAAAAATGTCTGGCAAGTGTCACACTTGTGGACATGTAGATTACCAGTCGTTAAATTTACAGACTAGAATTTGTATTTCATACCAGAATCGACACAATTATTTATTTCACAGATTATGGTTATGGGCTAATTTAATGCATAACATGTTATGGTTAATATGTCAGGATCGTCGTGACCATAAATACAAGTTAGGAATCGATTTTTCTAGTCTATGCTTTCCATATATAGCAGAACAGTGGTTTCCAGGTGATTTAAATTTGATCAACGCCGTATCAGATAAATATAGTCATTTTCATTCAATCACATTCAAAATTGAGTTTAATTTACAACAATGTATATTTTATAAAACAAAAAACACTATGGAACAAATAAAAGAGCAAGAGCTAAGAAAACTGCAACAAGCACTTCGTAACAAAGGTATTGGTATAAATTATGATAAGAATAGATACCGTATTATAGACCTGATTTACAACATGACTTCTACTGCTACTGCACTAATGCTCTCTGTTGATATATTTTCAGATGTGCTAAATAATAAAGATCATACAGACATTCAAGCTGATCTGGTTTTTTCAAGATTACAACGTCAAACACCACAGTATCCTGTTTATCCCGTCGCCTTAGTTGATAATACTGACAATTCACTATTTGGCGTGCCTCAACAGTTAGTAAAATGGTATGCAAGAACATCAATTCGCTGGTTATTCATTTACATTTACAAGTGTATGCTACGCATATGTCATGCAAACCGTATAACTAACGACACTTTCCACAAGTTACATATGACTTCATATGAAGAACCATTCAATCCTCAATATACGGCCTTCTGTTGCCATTATGTAGGTCAGGAGCAAATACAAGTAATATATCAAAAGCTTCCATCATGGGGATCTATTTTTGATAATGAATCTATTATGAATTATTGCTATAAAGAGGAACATCTTCCTATATTGCTACTCTCCTGAATATAATACTTACAATATCAATATGTAAAAAATATTTGAATAATACTTATGATGATAAGTTACTGCTATGCGACCAATACTGACCTTCTACATATGAAGATATACTAGATACTCAACCCCAAGAAAGGACTTTAAAAAGTTGTTTGGTAATTCTCAAAGTACCAATTGCCCTACTACGTCTGCGACACCAATTCTTGCAACCTTACCAGTATTAAATTCCAAGTAATCCTGCTCCATCCCATCACTGAATATGATGCCATCGACCGGCATATTGGATATGACTTCTATTTGTTTGCTTTTTGCTATACGTCCAAAGGTCAAATCTGTTCCAGTGTAGAAACTGGGAAAAGGTTCACGTACTGAGTAGAACAGAAAATTGCTGTCCCAGTTCACTCCTTCTTTATAAGATGTGTCAGGTAAAGATTGGCCCATTCCTTCAGTGATTCGCGCCGCGCCTGTCATGACTGATTTGAACCACCCAGTAGAGCCCAGGCCAGTAGAGACTATAATGCCAGATGATGACTGTCGCTCCCGTTTTCCATCCACAATTATCTCATATCGCGCGGAGCTGTGACCTTTGACGCCAATGAAGAAATCGTTGACTGCCAATAGGTGCTGGGCATCATTCATTCTAACTTCACCAAACGTGATGGACTGGGTCTTCCGGTCGCCATTGAGGACGTCTTTGATAATTGGTGACACGTCTTCAACGACAAAAGGCAGCAGAAGTCCATCATACCGAGCCGGATCAGGATTGACGGCAATGAGCGGTTGGCCATGCATATATTTCAAGATGTTAGCTACTAACCCATCCTGCCCCATGGCTAACACGATGTCATCATCACGAAAGAGATAGCCCGGTAAAATTTCACGATCAATATGGTGCAGCCGACCTAACCGGTCGAGCTTTGCCTTGACCTTCTTAAGCTGTGATTTGAACAACTGGTCTTCGGTCAGGTAGTCATCGAAAGCCAATCCCTGGCTTTCGATAATGAACCGGGCTTGGGCTAGGGTATTATGACGAGATATCAGCTCATCGACCCGGGTGCGCCGGGTTATGAGCACAATCCGCCTATCTGTCCCCTTGGCCATGGGATCACCTCCCTTTCCTGTCTATCAGGCTTTCAAGCAGATCCGGCGAGATATTGAGTTGACCAATCCGCTCCGCATTACTGGCGAGCCCCCGGAAAGCTGATGAAATCAGCTGCTCCGGTGACATCTGAGCTGACAGTAGACCCTCAAGAACCTTTTCGTCAGTCTGTCCCAATGCATCGATGACGACACGAACCCCATAGGCACGGCTGTCTGCCTGAACCTTGGCATTACGGCTAGACTGCTCGACCAGGGCGGTCTCCCTCTCCTCGAGTTTAATCCTGCCTTCCAGTTTCTCTTCCGATATGACTTGTGCCTTGGATTGAACCGCTCGCTGAGCATCCAGCTTAGCCTCTTCGATACCCTGCTTCTTCTCTTCCACCACGAGATCTGTCTTAAGCTCGTTTTCCCGGATGGCGCGTTCGTTTTCCACTGCTGCGTTACGCCGGCGTGAGACGGCATCGTCCGCCTCCTGCAATAGTGCCTCCCTCGCTTCTGCCTCGAGGGCCCGGCTGGTATCCGGCTGAGGTCGCACCGATACGATGGCCAGTTCCAGGAGGGCCACTCCCAGCGCCTCCAGCAGTTCAGAGCCAGCAACAGCTTCCCGTACCCGGTGAGACAGGGCATCCCCTGCCTGCATCGCTGCCCGGAGTTTCAGCTGTTGGCTCTGGGCGCGCACCTGCTTGCCAACCAGATTCGTGACTCGCTCCGGCAGTTTCTGGGGATCTTCTGTCACATACGAGACGCCGTCAGACTTCAGGTTATAATTCAGAAGCTGTGCCAGACGCTGGGGGTCCTGTACCTGATAGACATATTGACCCTGTATGGTAACTTCCTGAAAATCCGCAGTCAGTTCCCGAAATGCAAAGGGCACCTCGGTACTGACAGTCGGGATTGCCGCGAGCGTGCTCACCGGCGCAAAATACCAGAAGCTAAGCCCCTTGCCCGCCTGTCTGAGTTTTCCATGCCGATATTTCATCAAATAGGTATTGGGATCGGCTTTGATATAACGCATTCCTAACATGACTGCCCCCTCCTCTGCTTATTGGTGGCAATGGTCGCCCGTTGACGAATCTGCTCGAAATCCCACTCCTGCAGGAGTTCACCATTGCGAAATACTTCGACCAGCAGATTTCTATCGGTAGCGGATTCCAGCCGTACGGTATTTAGGCATCCACTCTCCTCTACCAGTGCCAAGCGCCCCGCTTTGGAACGCTTGTCAGGATCGGTAACCGGATCCTTATAGACATCCCGCCACTTGCCGTGGATTCGGATGGCAGACACTTTCATGGCAAATCGCTGGGTGTCTCGGTTCACCTTCTGCAGCAGCGCCGCTCCCATGCCAAAGGCAATGTTTTCTGCGCTTTGCTTCTTTGCCTTCATGGTAGCGAGTATCTCTGCGATGGAGTCCGGATTGATACCGTCTCCCTGAATCACGCGGATATAATCCGGCAGTACCCAGTACCCTTTTACATTCTGCTGAGCACCAAACTTTCTCATCAGATACTCGATGGTTTCTGCAACCATCTTTACTGGATCACCACTGTCAGGACGGATTACAATAGTGCCACCATTTCGCGTCACCTCTTTACGCAGTGACCCGCCCCAGAGATTGCCCAATGCGTGCCACAGGTCATAGGAGTCGCTGACTACCGCGACCAAGCGCCCTTCGCCGGCAAACTGTTCCAGCATATTGCGATAGGCGGCCTCTTCGTTTTCTTTACCCCAGGCTGTGATGGTGCTGTGTTCAGCGGCCGGGATCGAAAAACCTGCCATCTGTGCACCATACCAGCGCCGGGCTGCGATGAGGGCGGCAATGGTGTCGGTTCCCTGAAAATTCACCAGGTGAGCCAATCCACCCAACCCAGCCGTTTCATGGGAACTGGCACCTCGGGCCCCGAAGTCGTGCAGCTTGAAAGGCAGACCATCCTTATTAACGGCGGTTTCCTCAAGATAAGCCTCGATCAGTCTGCGTACTTGATAGGAATAGGTAGCCACCGTGGTGGGATACCATATCCCACGCAGTAGCGCCGTCTCGATGTAACTGGTGAGCCAAGGGACACGAGGATCGGTATTGACGACCTGCACCATGACATTGCTTGCGGGGACGACGCTGCCCTCAGGTATGGCTTCGATGGAGAGCGGTAGAAAGCCACCGCACTTCTCCAGAATGTAGTCCCAACCTTGTCGGTTGAACGGCAAGCCATGCAGGGTGAGCAACTCCTCTGCCTCTTCGATGTCATCCCGGGAGATGGGGGTCGTGAGGTAGTGCTTCAAAAAGGCCTGCAGCCCGAAAAACAGAGTTTGTGGATAGCGTCCGCCGCGCGACTCGATATAGCTGGAGACATACTCCGTACCCGGAGGATACTGGAGGTAGTGTGACGCCTTGTAGGAGTCTGTGTTGAGTATAAGATTGTTGCTGTTCATGACGGAGATCCTCCTGTCATTGGTTGGGCAACCCGGTCTTTCCAGGTCGCGGTTGAGTAAATCGTTACATGCCTACCATCTCCTGAATGATGTCGTAATGATCCTCGTACATATGCCGTGGATCTAAGTTAGCTAAGGGTATCCATTGGGCGTGCTTGGCATCATCGCCTCCCCTTACCTTCGGGAGGCTGGTGTCCGGTGATAACTCGATATAGAAGGCATGAGTGATCGTCCGGCCCCGGGTGGAACGATAAGGACTGTCGAACACTTGCTGACGGCGAATTGAGCCCATGAGCACGGGTGCCGGTACCTTAAGCCGAGTTTCCTCCCGGAGCTCACGAAGCATGGCTTCTTCAAGTCGCTCTTGCAGTTGGATAAAACCTCCTGGAAGTGCCAACTGTCCCTTTCCGGGGAAGGCCTTGCGAGTTATCAACAGTACATGTCCGGATTGCACCACCACCGCATCAACGGTGACAAAAGTGGGTGCATATGGCGCATTTACCCAGCCTGCTTTGTAGTCTGCGATAAAGGCCTGTTCCTCCCGAATAGTGCGATAGACCTCACCTGCTACAAAGCGCTGCAGTTGTGATTTGACAGACTCTGAAATCGCAGCTGTACCGGTTTGTGAGTCCAGGTAGGCCATCCCTGCTAGACTCTCATCCGGCGAGAACAAGGCGTCCCGAATCAGAGTGGCATTGAGCCCTTCCACATTTTTTGCTGCAACCGAACCCCAACGAGGAAACAGTTTGAGATAATAGGAGCTGTGGTCCTTATTATTCCCTATCAGTCCGATTGTCGGTTCTCGATGGCGGGCAGCATGATGGGCTGTTACCAGGCCCTGTACCGTCGCCTGTACATTGCGGACCCAGAGTTCATCGTTGTAGATAACATCCATAAGGGGCGCAATGATCACGCGCTCAGCATCCTTTTCACCTACAGCTGAGCGGACCATTTCACTACGTTCATCGACTGACCAAGGATCGCGAATATTACGTGGCCTGTGTGCAGAACCGATGAGTACAATTACTCGCTCAGCCTCTCTAAGACCCTCCTGAACAACAGACAGATGCCCTTTGTGAAAAGGCTGAAATCGACCAATAAATACTAAAAAATCATAAGATTTTGACATGGCAGCAAGCCTCCCTTGCTGATTTGGACAGATACCGGTCTATCCAGTATGTGTCGTTGTAGCGCCACGATGATCCATCGATGCGCTGATTAAGACTATAGTTACGAATTGAGATGGTGTCAACAGTACACTTATGCCTGCGCTCTTTCTGGATGTTTTATTTACAGAAATAGTTGTAACCCCAGTACTCGTTATCTGAAGATGGGGCCTTCTTGGAATGGATCCTTAATAAATCAATAGGTTACGTACCGCGTCATTGACTACAATGCTTGGATGTCTAGCTTCTCCGATAGCAGTCGCTAACAGTCACATTATCGAGACCCTCTGTCTCGTTATAAATATCTAAGAATTTAGTCGTATCTGGCAAACTGTTACTGCCATTTCACCTACCCAACCGTCTTCTGCAGCGCTACTGATAGTTACTTTGAAATTGCGCTCCGGAAAACTTGCTCTTAGCGTATTTTCCCATGCCGCCTTAACTTCCCGGCCTACTTGTTCCATTTCTGATACAGATAAATTATCTTCCTCACTTAACCAGAACAAACTTTGGATATGAAAGTGGTTAATGACAGATTCAATGGATTCATGGTTTGCGCCCAATTGATCTTCCCACTCTTTGAGAGTGCTTTCGGTCCAGGCCCCTTTGCGAAGGACGAAGTGTCCAACCAGCTCAAACTCGGCTGACATTACCTCATCTTTGTATTCAATATTCACTTCGCTCATGGTTTCGGATGCTTAACGCTTGTGCTCAGGCGACTCGTAAATCGCTCTAACACTTTTTCGGCTCGCCTGGAGCGCCTTATTGGGTCAATTTATTTTGGTAGATACGTCCATTGCTCATCTTCAAACAACCTTTCAGCCATTAATTTATACCTTGGGTAGTGCATCTCGTTTTCGCTTAGATCAACAATGAACGTAACTCCGCAGAGAACAAATTGCATTGTGTAATCGCCAAATTCTGATACCCAAGGCGGCTTAAAGCTATGGTAATACCCAGACCGCTCGGCTCCACCCAGAATAATGTGGCGCGTACCCTTGCCTTTCTTAACATACTGACGAATGCCGTTGTATTTCTGTTTTCTCGTTTCCGATACACCAACGAAATACGTTAACGCCGAGAAAGCGATCTTATAGATACCACGGATAAACTTTTTTCTACGCCCGAATTCTATAGAGAAATCTACTTTTCCCTGATTTTCACTTTGAGCTAATTGTGCATTGACGTCACGTTCTCGTTTTCTAAATCCCGGCAATACGGTCCCAGTATGATCAACGACAGCATGACTTTCCATATTGAATGATATTTCTGGCCCATTTTTACCTACGGTGCCGCGTACGTTACCTCGACTGCTTATGATTGGTGGTTTTCCTCTCTTTCTAGGAATCCCTGCCATAAATGCACTAAAGTCAAAATCGTCAATCACCGCCTGATCAATGTGTCCAAGGCCGTTGTTGCAGCCTTCACAAATTTCTTTGTTTGTTAGAAAGAAATCGTCCGGACACCTTAGAGCTTCAGGAACTATGTGCTCAACATGATTTCCAATTGACTCATTCAAACACCAGATGCATGTACTCATAAGGCCCAACATCAATAATTGTGATATTATACTTTAAAAGACTAACATAATACATTGTATTATATATAATAATACGTCGCTCTTATACAGATTAATTATTACTCATCGAACATTCGATAACTGGACACTTTGTTTGCAAAAATACATGGAAAGGACTATCCAGCCCGTATAGATAGATGAGGAAGTGATTGTTTAGCTAAATACATGACCGTTAGGATAATAAAAACAATGGATTATATAGTCTTTTGTTTATAGATATGCTTGGACGTCTATCTATTTATTCCCCCCGCCCCACACTACGAAGTGATCCAGCAGTACTGCCGCTTTAAACTGGGGTTGATAAGGCAGTTTGATGAATAACT
>JBFNNX010000039.1:0-1651 GCA_040791665.1 Candidatus Thiodiazotropha sp.
TGAACCTGGAATTCAGCCTGCCTTCCATTCTGGTGCAGGATGTTACTCCGCCCCGCCTGCTGGAGCAGCAGAACCAGTTTGGCGAAGGAAGGACCTACACTATCGCTTTTACTGAGGATATAGAACTGGCTGAAGGGGTGACTATAGAAGAGTTTAAGACCAATGTTGTCGCTACATACACGAACGTTTACCCAAGGGTGGAAACACTGCAAGCATCTGACAATCTATGGATTGAAGGAACTAATGTCAAGCTTAACACTGGCGATGGAATACTGTGGCGAATAGCTGTTCAGGCTGTGGATGTTGTATACCCGATCTTTCCAGGCGGCATGCTGCAGGATAAGGCGGGTAATGTCATTGAGACGGCTTTCAATATCCCCCCCTTATTTCTAGATGCTGTTCTGCCCGTATTAGGCACACTGGACTACGGTGAGATTCATGAACTGGATCCCTTTATTGAATGGAGCAGCTCCACGAGTGACATTGCAAGGCGTGTGGGTACCAATTATGAGCTGGTCCAGAATATATCCATAGCCATTGATGGGGGCGATCCCTTTTCGCCCATTTACGCCACAGCGCTTGGAAAGCTTAAAGTTTTCCTGCCTCCGGTGTTTGAGGGCCAGGAGGTTGAAATCACCTTGAAGGAGGGGCAGATCGTCGCAGCATCTAAGTATAATTCTATAATGACTATTGACCTGGACAGCATTGCCAATGGGGAAATCTTCCATACCTATACCGTGAAGGGACACAGCTCTCGGGAGGTAAGAACCCTGGCGGGATTCTTCATTAGCGATGATTTTGAGTTTCGTTCAAAACCTTTTTTAACAAAGCATAACAAGGATGACCCAAGAGACCAGAGTGGATTCTTCTTTGATGATCCCCGGGGCACAATTGCCTCGTTCAACGCTCCCATGGGCATAGATATTGACAACAAAGGAAATATCTATGTCGCCGATTTGTTTAATGACCGCATTAGGAAAATCACCCCCCGTTCGGAGGTGACAACAGCGATTGGCCCCCGCTATGGCACTTCCACCATACCCCTTTCCGGTCACTTTGATGAATCGGCCGCCCTCGCCCTGCTAACACATCCCACCGCTGTGGACGTGGATAGCAAGGGAGATATCTATGTCGTGGACGTGTTTGATACTAATGAAAGTCACTCCATGGTGCGCAAGCTGAGCGGAGGCATGGTGAGTACAGTTGCCGATTATAGTACAGTTTCTTTTCCACATTCGTATTCCGGGATGGAGCACTTTAGTAAGCGCGGCCTGGAGGCTGATTGGCCGGATAAGATTTGGGTAAAGGCATCGACTCAAAACACTGTAGGGATATACAGCATCGACAAGAATGATGGTGCGTCCATGGAAGTATTAAGCGAAAATACCATCTCCCCCATGACCGATCTTCAACTGACTGGTAATCGAATATTCGCGACACGGCACGGAGGTGATATTGTTGAAATAAAAATGGAAAATGGAGTGTATACCGAAACCACGCTGATACCGGTCGCTGACATAATGACTGTACTACCGCAAGGCCTTAGCATCCATTCAACGGCACTGACCGTCACTGAGGATGGAAATACTTTTTATGCGGCAGCATTTGCTGACAATTCTCTCGGATACATAATCAGAGTGGACTACAATTC
>JBFNNX010000040.1:0-1422 GCA_040791665.1 Candidatus Thiodiazotropha sp.
GCGACAATCTCTATCTGCCATCGGAGAACTCCGGTGACGGCTACTATGGGATACCCGGCGAGGAGGGCTTTGGCAGCGTTCAGCAGGGCTACCTGGAGGCATCCAATGTCAATCTGGTAGAAGAGATGACCCAGCTGGTGCTGGCCCAGCGTGCGTACGAAATCAACTCGAAGGTGGTTCAAGCCGCTGACGAGCTACTCGGCATCGTGAATAATCTGAGGCGCTAAGGTGTATAGCGTAAAAGCAATACTAGCGGTTGGATTGTTGCTCGTCGCTGGGATAGTGGATGCAGGGCGCACACAGACTGGGGCAATCGAAATCAGTTTGCGCGATCAGGTTCGTCTGCAGGACCGCACTTTCACCCTTGGGGATATCGCTCAGCTGGATGGTACGGATTCCAGACTTGTATCCAGGCTGAAGCGCGTTCTCCTAGGCCGCACCCCACGGGCGGGTGTCTCAGCACAGATCGGCCGCGATGCCGTTGCTTCGCGTATTGACCGTCTATCGCCGGGGATCTCAAAGCGCGTGACCTGGAAGGGTGCAGCCCAGACCCGCGTGCAGGCTCAGCATCACCGCTATGATCGGCAAGCATATCTTGATGCCGCACAACGGCATCTCGATAACTGGTTGGGTAAACGCTACAAAGATTTCAGCGCCAA
The DNA here is from genome assembly GCA_040791665.1 of Candidatus Thiodiazotropha sp. GTDB lineage: Bacteria > Pseudomonadota > Gammaproteobacteria > Chromatiales > Chromatiaceae > Thiodiazotropha. The sequence continues at coordinate 660 of JBFNNX010000040.1, forward strand.
ACCCGTTGGCAGTTATGCCGATCTTCAGCTGCCTGCGGGCAAGGTGGCCATTCAAGCCGAGGTTGCCAGGCGCGATCGGGTAAGTAAACGCATGTGTGTCTGGGTCGATCTGCTGATCGATGAAGCACACTACACCACCCTGCCGGTTTGGTTCGATGTCACCTCAAAAGCGGAGGTCTATGAACTGCAGCGAGATCTCTCTGCCGGTACATCACTCAAGCCGCATATGTTGAAAAAGTCAAAGCGTGACCTCGCCGCGGTCAGCGGTGAACCTGTGGCAGCGTTGGCCGTTATCGAGGGGCAGCGACTGATCCGGGATCTGCCCAGCGGGACAGTCTTGACGAAAGCCGCCTTGCAGCCTGTACCGGATGTGATCAGGGGCCAGAAGCTGCAGGTCAAGGCGAGTGTGGGAAAGGTCACCCTGATCGCAACGGCTAGGGCTCTGGAGGATGGTAACCGGGGCGATCCGATCAGAGTCGAGCGACTCGACGGCAGTGACAATTACATGGCCCGGGTACTCGATACCGGATTGGCGGTTGTCGAGGAGGATTATCGATGAGCAGAGTTTTACTGGCAGCCTTGATGATGAGCTTGTTCACCCTCCCGGCCAGTGGTGAGAGTCTCTTCAACGAGATCACCTATCAACCGCTGATCACGGATCATCGAGCGCGTAACATCGGCCAACTGCTGACGGTGCTGATTTATGAATCAGCATCATCGTCCACCAGTGCCGACAGCGGCACCAACAACTCCTTGGATGTGT
>JBFNNX010000041.1:0-1594 GCA_040791665.1 Candidatus Thiodiazotropha sp.
TCTCTCATTTTTTTTCAACAAAAAATTTCAGTGTATTTGGTTATAAAGTCGTAAAACACTTAACGAGTTCATCTCTTAACGAGCTCGTTAGGGTAACGATGCTTTGAACAACTGGACCCAGAGTTATTATCAACTCTAAACAAAGCATGTAAAATTGCTCATGCCGTCTTGGCCGAGAAATTACCATACTATCTACATCATATGCTGCACTTGGTTAATGATGATTTAAATGCCTGCATCGCCGATCTGAACCAGGGTATCTCCCTGAACAATCAAAACGAAGCACTCAATAACGACATGCGTAAAATTATCAGTGAAGCGGAACAAGCCCAAAGTTCTTCTTCGTCCTCATCCAAACTAAATAAAGAGCAGACGAGAAGTGATGGCACCCACCATATCCTGTTATCTGCATATCAGCGGGATGATGATATTGAACATTGATAACCTTCAGTGTTGGTCTTCCTAATCACAAGTAACCCACCATGGACCCAGTAAGTAAACTGACGCGTCTGCTTGAAGCCCTGCGATTACAGCAAGCCAGAAACAAACGTACAAATAAAGCAACAGCGACTACTGATACTAAACATTCTGCATCCCAAGTAGAAAGCAACGGTGACTTGCCCAAAAAACTGAGTCTTGATCAATTAAAATTGCGTATTACTGAGCGTATTAACAGGCTTCCACCAGAAGAGCGGGGAGGAGATAAAGCAGTGCAACTCTTTATCAATACGGTATTGGCGTGGGAGTTCGGTGATGAACTCTTGCAATCTGCTTCATTTTCTAAATATTCAAAACAAATCAGAATGGCGATAAACAGCGACAGTAAACTCAACTATGAATTTAACCATCTTATAAAGTCACTGTCAGAGGTAAAATATTGACTATTAGAACGATTTGTTATCTTGTGAGTGACCTCTCATGGGATTTGTGGATATGGAAAATTTTTACCAAACAAATAACAAATAGAATTAACCTGTATATCATGGCAGAAAATTGAAGGCAGGATACACCGGAAATATCCGTCTATCCAGCCTCAATCGTTTCAACACCCTGGGTTTCCGGCTGAACCTACCTTCTTGCGCTTACTTACAGACCCTCTGACTTCCATTTGGTAATATGCCGACAGGTAGCCTATCCTTCTTTTGCTGTAGTGTGTAGAGAGGTGTGAATACCCAGTGCTCATGATTAATTACGTTCGCTTCGATTCAATAATATTCCGTAAATGTAGATATAGAACTTCAGAAGGATTGGGGATGATAATCCAGGCGTGAGCTAGTGTTGTTGTTTTGATGGTATAGCAGCCGCATCCCTAGCTTTGGGTGATTACTCCTGCACGCTCGTATCACTCAAAACCGCTTGTATGATAGCAGCGGTTTTCGCGGCAATACCTTTCGATTTGGATTCTCTATTGCCAGCAATATTGAGAATCCTTGGGCTATGGTTATTAAGTAATACTCGAATCAACTCGTGGTAATCCGTCGCTGGATCAATCAACAAGTATGGTTTGTTGAGTTCTTTGCAGTACTGGATCGTTCGCTGAGTACCATGACTCGTGGGGTCGGTGGCGACAATGAGTGTGGCATCTGAACTGAAG
>JBFNNX010000042.1:0-1901 GCA_040791665.1 Candidatus Thiodiazotropha sp.
AAATCAGGCCATCGGGATCAAAGAACGCCACCACCGGTACGCCCCGCCGCCAGGATTGTAGGTAGGTGTTTGGGAAGCCCTCACTATCGGATGTATTTACAAACACACGCGTCCGATCGTAGAGATCTCCCACTTCGTGGTATGGTACTCGACCGTAAAAAGTGATATTCGACAAAGATTCTGCTACCTCCTGTATGCTCTCGAATAGTTCGGAAAAACCTGCAAGCGGTCCACCCACCATGTGGAGATATCGCTTTGGCATCCGGCGCCCCAGCTCAATGGCCAGATCGGGACGTTTGATGTTTCGCAGATTGCCGACCCAGAGTATCTCTATATTTCGCTCATGTAGAACAAAGTCTTCAAGGGGTGACTCTACTATTGACCTACTGAGTGTTGCGTTCAGCGAGTAATTATATTCAAGGAGCTGCCGTTGCTTTTCATTCTGACATAAGATGCGCTCTGCTCGATTGAGTCCATACTCATAGAGCCACTTATCACGCCAGTGACGAATCAAGAGCTTGCGAGGATCGGCGTCAGTATCACTAGCCATTCGAAATATAAATTTTTTGTTGACACTTTTGCAGAATGAGGCGAGCAAACCAACTTGCATACCGGCGCAAGAAGTGAAATAGACATCAGCATCGGCTCTAGCCAAGGCTGACCAAGTGCTAGTCCATCTAGGATAAACAAAACGGATTAAGGGCAGCCCTTCGTTGGGCTTGTAGGTCTTGTAGGTTTTTACACCCTGCCAAACGACACCATCCTCTTGGCCATAATCTCCCACCACCATACTGACTTTGTGACCGCACTCAACCAAAGCTTTCGCGATAAGGGTCATCTGGACTTGCGCACCTCCCGCACCATACTGATTGTATTCACGAGCCAAAACTGGAAGGTTGTCCTGCCCCAAAAAGCAAATTTCCATGTCTTTACTGCACCATCTTATGCTGCTGAACTATAGTTTGATAATCACCATGCCCATTTTGCTTTTTCGCCACTGAAGAATACATCCCCAAGCCGATACCAAAGGCCAACCACACAAAGGTATGTGGAAACCAAGGCACAAATCGCTGACCTGAAACGCCCTGCACCAGCACCACTACGACCGCCACCATAGCCCCTTCGAAAAAAGTACGCCAGAATGGATCGGAATGGTATCGGTGAAGTGCCCGGAACGTATTCCACATCTTGAACCAGAAGGCAGCAACCAGAATCGCACCAAGTACACCAAAGTCGAGTAATACCTGAAGGTAGGCACTATGAGGGTGTCCTACTACATAATATGGTCTGTTAAACTCTGACCAGAGCGTCGAAGATAACCCGTGCCCCCAGATCGGACTGTTGAGAAATTCTGGAAACAGTGGAGCCCAGATGCCTTCCAATCTCCCAGCAGTTATCGCATAGGCATCTCTGTTTTCAATGCCGGTACTTGCTCGCTCAAAAAAGGCATCGGGCAATAACAGAACAATGATCGTCACGGCCGTTAGCGCCAGCAAAAAATCCGTAAAACGTCGCCTTGAGATAAGTAAATATGAACCCACCACAATAAGCCCTAGAAAAGCGCTCCTAGAGAAACTCAGTGCAGCGGCAGCACCACCCAACAAGGCAGACAAGGCAAAGATCCAACGGGCTGTAATTGACCGCGCTCCTAGAAAAGAAAACAGCATCAGAACGAAACCAAGGTTACAAAGGTGCCCTAAGTCATTCGCATGCATTCCGATCCAGGACAACATTTTGCGCGATTTCGAACTCGCCATCTCACTCAAACTCACCCCAGAGGTAAATTGGTAACCAATAATGACAGTTCCTAACAACCCTAGCGCGACGGCCGCTGCCATCACCAATCTTCGAGCTGAACGATCATCACGTTCTGTAACCGCACTCAGCAGGGCTACGACGAC
>JBFNNX010000043.1:0-1143 GCA_040791665.1 Candidatus Thiodiazotropha sp.
ATCCAGCGATATGAAATACTCACGGGGGTGGATGATAATAAGTTAAAAGGAATAACCTTACAAACTGCTCAAGGCCCAGTGGCTGATTTTATTGCCCGATGGATGAACGACCATCCAACTCAAACCTGGGCTACCCTTAAAGCTGAATTACAATCGCGCTTTGGCGAAATCACTGACAGAAGCATAGCTTTTAGCTTATTGCGGCGTGTGCGACAAGAGCGTGACGAGAGTGTTCAAATATTCGCGGAAAGGCTCTTGGCTATTGCCGAAGATGCGTTTCAGGGCCAAGATCAAGCAGATCTGGCTGCCATTGAACGCCAGTTGGTGGGATTCTTTATAGACGGACTCGCGTTCGATCACCTTAAAATGAAGGTAATGAGAGAAAATCCGGACCGCTTGCAGGCGGCAGTTCATATTGCTATGACGGAACAAAACCTGCGCCGTAAGTTCAATCTACGAACCGGACATGAGGATCGGGCCGAACTCATGGAGGTCGATCACGCTCGACCCCCGAGGTGCCAACTCTGTCGTAAATTAGGGCATGAAGCACGTGCATGCAGAAACAACCCATGTGAGCGCGTCGAGGCTGTCACTATGGCTCGTGGGATTGCTCATAACCCTGCACGTCAGGGTAGGGGACGCGGCACATGTCAAACTAACACTCTGTGCTGGTATTGTTCAAGGCCAGGTCATATTATGGCAAGATGTGAAAAATATAAGGAAATGTTAAGGAAACGGGGAACACAGGAAGCTCCCGCTCGCCTCATTAACCCTCCGGGAAACATGCAACCCCTCCTTTAAATTCTAGGGCAAATATAAAGGGGGCCTCAAGGAATAAAATTGGAAAAATTAGAATAAACTCAACTAAAGGGAATGCTAGTAGTATTTTAGTTAAAATTAGTGGACAAAAATACAGAAGTTCGGTGGATACCGGCGCTGGAAGAACTCTTCTTAGTAGACGGGTCTACAATTCTATGACTAAACCACCCCTTTTGCGTAAGTCTGATATTAATTTGTAATCCGTTACAGGAAATCAGGTGAAAATTGATGGGTCAATTGACTTAGAAATTGTTGTGGCCAGTCTTAGGCTTCACCATATATTTTACGTTGTTCCTAATCTGGGCAGAAATGCAATATTAGGGC
>JBFNNX010000044.1:0-1214 GCA_040791665.1 Candidatus Thiodiazotropha sp.
TCCTTCCCCTGCGGCTTGACTCCCTCCGGTCGGTGACGATCCAGAGATAGGTGTAGATGCCGGTGTTGTAGAAAAGCTGATCCGGCAGTGCGACGATGGCCTCCAGCCAGTCGTTTTCGATGATCCAGCGGCGAATTTCGCTCTCGCCCGATCCCGCAGCCCCGGTGAACAGCGGTGATCCGTTGAAGACGATTACCAAGCGTGTGCCGCCTTCCTTGGGGTCCTTCATCTTGATGAGCATATCCCGCAGGAAAAGAAGCGACCCGTCGTTGATGCGCGGCAAACCGGCTCCGAAACGGCCGATGAAGCCTTGCTCCTCATGCTCCCGCTTGATGAAGTCAGCCTCGGGTTTCCACTCCACGCCGAAGGGGGGGTGGCCAGCATGTAATCGAACCTGTAGCGGGGGAAGCGGTCGTCAGTAAAGCTGTCGCCGAAAGCAATATGCTCGATGTCCTGGCCCTTGATCATCATGTCCGATCCGCAAATGGCGTAGGCCTGGGCGTTGTAGTCCTGGCCGAAGACCTCCAGGCGGGCGTCGGGATTCAGTTCCAGGACATAATCCACGGCAACGGACAGCATGCCCCCGGTACCACAGGCCGGGTCATAGAGCGTCTTGACGATGCCCCTGGTCGTGAGCACATCGTTGTCGGGCATAAAAATCAGATTGACCATCAGGCGGATCACCTCGCGGGGTGTGAAGTGGTCACCGGCCTCTTCATTCGACGCCTCGTTGAACCGCCTGATCAGTTCCTCAAAAATGTAGCCCATCTCAAGGTTCGAGACTTCCTGCGGGTGCAGGTTAATATCGCAAAATCGGGATACCAGAAGGTAGAGTCGGTCCGCCTTGTCGAGTTTCCCGATGTGTTCCTCGAAGCCGAAGCTCTCGATGATCTCCCGGGCGCGGGTTGAAAAGCCCTTGATGTAGTTTGTGAGGTTGGCGGCGATGTTGTTGGGATCGCCTTTGAGTTTCTCGAATGAATAACGGCTTGTGTTGTAAAAGGGCACTCCCGTAACCCGGCACAGAAGAGGATCGATCTTTTTGACTTTTCCGCCGGAGAGCGTTTTCTGTTTGGCGAGCACTTTGTCCTTGGTCGGCTCCAGAACGCAGTCGAGCCGACGCAGCATCGTCATGGGAAGCATAACGTCCTTGTATTGATTCGGGCGATATGGCCCCCGCAGCAGGTCTGCCACTGACCAGATGAAATTCACTTTTC
>JBFNNX010000045.1:0-3807 GCA_040791665.1 Candidatus Thiodiazotropha sp.
CCGTTACCGCGCCTTGGCGAGGTACTGCGAGGTGCTGTGGACGCCGGGCAAGATCATCGAGGATATCCTCCACCATGTGCGTGAACAGGTTGGTGAAAAGCAGGTCGTGCTGGGTCTCTCCGGCGGTGTCGATTCCTCCGTCGTGGCGGCGGTGCTGCATCGTGCCATCGATGAGCGTTTATTCCCCCCCTATACTTTACAAACAGCTACCCTGTTGCGACCGCTATGCTTGGCTTCATATAGATTTTTGTCGCAGGTCTTCATCCACTGCTTCCAGTCTCTAACTGAACTCAGGCCTGCCACACCAATACTGACCGTTACCGTACGATCCGGTATTAATGAAAGATTTTCAATACCCTGTCGTATTTTTTCTGCTATGTCGATGCTATTGGCTTCGTCGGTATTGTAGAGCAGAATCAAAAATTCCTCTCCGCCGATTCTGAATATTTTGTCACTGTCTCGAAGAAAGTCCTTTAAGAATACTCCCAGCTGCATGAGGACGTGATCGCCAATCTCATGGCCTAGTTCATCGTTGATTCTCTTGAAATGATCAACATCCATGATAATTAGTGTGAATGGAGTATTTGTTCTATTAGCTTGATGTATCGCCTGTTCCAGAGAGTCTTTAAGTAGCGTTCTATTGTAAACATCGGTTAGCTTGTCAGTAATCGCCATTTTTTGCAGTTCGCTATATTGCATGGCTATGATATGAAGAAAAATAGCCGAATATGCACTGACCAATGAGAATGTTACAGAGAATCTGATGGCTTCGTGTGTCTCAAATAAGTGCCACACTAGTGGAATATTAACCAGTGCAAATATAATATTTGATATCCATGCCTGACGCTCTGACATCATAAAGTAATATAAAATTAATGTTGAGTAACACCAATAGGTACCGGTTATTCCGAGCAAATTTGTTAGATAGGCGAGAAACAAAGTCGTAAATGGGGTCAGCCAGACAAACGTATAGATGGTTTTATATGTTTTCCTATGACAGCTCCAGGCAACCAAGTAAAGACTCAACGAGGTAATCACAGCGCCTATACCAATTCCCACGTGTTGATGGGTCAGGTGATAAAAAGCAAAAGGCAATATCAGGGTTGCGGCGGTGAGAGAAAGCCAGAATGTGGATTTTAGATGAAAATCCGTTTGATGCCGCGAGTACAAATCATCCATATATTTGGAGGAACCTCTGATTAATTAAAACGTTCAAGCAATAATAGCATTTTTTGTAAAGACACCTGAATCCATCATGCACCAATAAAGTTGTATGATAACAACTTCGAGAAATTCCGTAAAAAGAAGCCCGAAGAGCTGTTTCTTGATAATACAAATCATATTATTCCTTGGCAAAAATTTACTGCTGCCATTGAATCTTTCAATCCAATTCCAAGAGTGCAGGTTGACGTTTCGAAAACCTGATTAACCCTAAGACTGAAAGGCTCCTTTGCCAATAAGGACGATACGAACACATTTCATAGCGTCCAGAGGAGAATCTTTTTTAATGAATAGACCGGATATACGGAAGCAGGCCTGTCTCTGAATATAAGGTCTTACAATACGGATTGAGACCCTATGTACGGATTAATATATCAAGATAAAAGTGGCTTGAATTATTCAGGGCGGAATGGGAGGCAGACCTTTACAGATGTTGATGGACTGCGCCTCATAATGGTGCAAATCAAAGAATATTATTTCTCAAACCAAGAAGATGAAAAATACGCATAAAGTTAATATGAATAGGGACGATATTAGGTTAACAGATCAAATCTAACGGAGGGAATTCACTGTGATCGGTAATTACAATAATGTTATTGCATCTCGACCAGAGGGAGTTGAAAACAAGCGCGCTTATCTTGTAGGTGGCGGTATTGCATCGCTGGCGGCGGCAGCATACCTGATAAGAGATGGCCATATGGCTGGCGAAAAGATCACGATTTTGGAACAGACCGATATTAATGGTGGTTGTTTGGATGGTAGCGGCAATGCCATCGACGGCTACATTATGCGCGGTGGCAGGGAGATGGAGGCTCACTATGAGTGCACCTGGGATCTGTTTTCGCTTATTCCTGACCTGAAGCGTAAAGACCCTGATGCGCCATTCACCAGCCCGGAGCCAGAACTTGTTTCCGACCCGGAACGTACAGTTTTAAAGCGGATTCGTGATGTCAACCAATGGGACCCCAACTCCTCCAAATGCCGTTTGATGAGTAACTGTGGTGAGCCGGATCGCGACCCTACGTTAGGGCTCTCCCATAGCCATGTGATGGAACTGACGAAGTTGACCCTGAAGACTGAAGAAGAACTGGGTGCAACAACCGTGGAAGCGTTTTTTTCAGACTCTTTTTTTAAAACCAATATGTGGTATTTCTGGACGTCGATGTTTGCCATGGAGAGATGGCACTCGGTAGTCGAGATGCGGCGCTATATGCAGCGCTTCATGCACCTGTTGCCGACCATGAGCAGGCTGGAACATATTCTGTTTACCACCTACAACCAATATGAATCCATGGTCTTGCCGCTGCAGATCTGGCTCAAGGATAAAGGCGTTAACTTTGATACGAAAACCCAGGTCACTGATCTGGACATCGAGATCGTCAACGGTGAAAAGACCGTGACCGTTATCCATCTGCTGCGTGGCTCTGCGGAGACAAGCGAAACAATTGTCACAACAGCGGACGATCTGGTATTCGTTACCAACGGCTCGATGGTGGAGAATTCCACCACAGGCAATAATAATGAACCCGCAATTCTTAATCGGGAGCCTGGTGCTTGCTGGCAGTTGTGGAAAAATATTGCTGCAAAAGATCCTGCTTTTGGCAGGCCTGAGATTTTTTGCTCAGACATCGACAAAAGCAAGTTTGTCTCTTTCACCATTACTGCGACAGACTCGCCGATTGCGGATTTGCTAAAAGAATTTACCGGCGTGGATCCCTATTCCCACAAGGCTGTGACCGGCGGCATCATGACGATCAAAGACTCTAGCTGGCTCATGAGTGCAACCTGTAACAGGCAACCGCAATACAGGAGTCAGCCCGTCGGTGACTACCAGCCAAAACAGCACAAGGATGAGCCGGACAAAAATGTACTGGCTATCTGGGCCTATGGCTTGTTTCCAGACAATACCGGTGACTTCGTGAAAAAGAAGATGAGCGATTGTACCGGTGAAGAACTGCTTACAGAGCTACTCTACCATTGGGGAGCCAAAGACCAGATTCCCGCTATTCTGAAGACGGTCAAAGTTATCCCTTGCATGATGCCCTATATCACCAGCCAGTTTTTACCACGCGTCAAAGGTGACCGACCGGAAGTTATTCCAGAAGGAAGCAAAAATCTTGCGTTTTTGGGGCAGTTCGCCGAGATCCCTGATGATTGTGTATTTACCGTTGAGTATTCGGTCCGCTCGGCAATTATGGCTGTTTACAAACTAATTGGCATAACAGATAAAACCCCGCCAGGAATTTACCCCTCCAAGGACGACGTGCATGTGATCATCAGGGCGAGCGAAACGATGTACAATGGCAGCATTCCTGGAGAACACCTTCTGAGCCATCTGTTGAAAGGTACAAGCATGCAAGGTTTGCTGAAATGATCTGGTGAGTAGCAAATGTTATCTCTCCTGTATCGGAGCAATATATCACTTATAGCGCCCTTAAAAACCACGACTCATGTTGAATAACAAAAATATGGATCACAGTATAAAAAAATCGAAAAAGCTTTTGGTTCTACTTCTATCCGTTGCTGTATTGAGCATATGCACCACCGCCGGAAGAGCAGCGCAAAAAATAAGAGAGCCGCAAACAG
>JBFNNX010000046.1:0-1153 GCA_040791665.1 Candidatus Thiodiazotropha sp.
GGTTGGATCAATTTGGCTTTGCGTACGATATAGGTCTTGCTGCAGAGACCGATCATTTCGTCCCCCTGGTACTCAAGTTTGAACAGTCCTGGTGTACGCTTGTCGTACTTGGCGTGAACGGAGCAGCAGGTGCGAGGAAACCAGTGGTGTTGAGTATCAGCCTCAATGTCCATATCGGCGCAGTAGCCCCGCAGTCCTTGATCATACTCTGCTTTCATCTCTGGTTTGATGATGTCCTCAAGCTCGGATCCTGAAATGGCCATGTACGCGCTATCCGTGTCCATCTCGCAGTACTCGAAATCAGTCCGATCGACGTAGCAATCCATGAAATCATAGTAGAACTCCAACATTCGAAGCTTTGCGTACTGCAAGATGAAATAACCGAGTTGGATGGGCCAATCCAGCCTGATCTTACGCTTTGCCATCTCCACCTCGTGATACTGCTCTTCCTGGTCGAGACATTCGAGGTTTCGAAAAAGGGGATCATTGATTTTGAGACATGTCTGGTTTTCGCCCTGGACGTACTTGACATCGCTGTGCTTGGTCTTATCCATGATAAGCAAGCCGTAACCAGAACTGCCGATGAGTTTCATGGTGTCGGCGATGATAGTTGTGTCTGGGTCGGTATCCCCTTGACGTCTAGCGTCGCTCACTTCCTTTACAAACTCGCGAAAGCAACGTTGTTGTTGGAACTCCACCACCTGGTAAACTTTGGTCACAACTAACCCGTGCTCGAGGTACCACTGGAGCAGTGGAGTGGCCAGCAAGATCTGTCGGGCTTTCATTCCGCCAACCAGTAATCTGCGGGGTTGGTCAGACAGTTGATACTCCCAGATGTGAGCTTGCATGTGCTCTCTGATGTCGTCGAAAGCGATGTCCGTGGAACAAAATAGAGGAGACATTTCTCGAAAGTAGTCGTAAGGTGACAAGGTTGGATGTCGAAAGTGACTTGACCACTGCTCAGGGACCCGAATGTCGACCTCCACCATGCCAAAGAGCCTTCCATTTAGCACGCCTTCTAGGACGGTATTTTCTGTAATCTTGCCCTTATGTTGTCGAAAGAATCCCGGGCGCCTGGCATCGATAAAGTCGTAGATTTGGGTGTGCTGTTGACAGTATTGGCGAAACTCGCATTCCCATATTTCTATGACTT
>JBFNNX010000047.1:0-1348 GCA_040791665.1 Candidatus Thiodiazotropha sp.
AAGAGCGCCCAGAAATACCATAGATCTCCATCGTCTACTCATCGGCGCATTCCCCTTCACACGTATCGGCCTTCGGTGCTGCCTGGTCTCTCTGGACGATATAGGGCACCGTCAGATCCCGGTACATTCCGGACTTGTCAGACAAACACCCGCGCATCCCCCGTGTAGCGGGAACTGAATCTGCCGTAGTTTGGATACGAGATGCACTATTGCTGGATGGTTCAGCACCATCATTTTTCTCTGCTGTCGCTGATCCCAGCGCAAAACTGCCGAAGAGCAATAACACGGCTAATACGATTTCCATCGGATCTACCTCTGCAATGAAATGGAATGGTTCTGGCCATGCGGCCCCTTGAATTCGACCCTGCCCTTGAGGCGGTCGATGCCAGCCACTGTCCAGCCTGATTGCTGCTCTCCGGACTTCAAGAATGCAACGCGGCCTGCCTGGGAGATGGCCACGTAGGTCATGTCATCCCAAACGTCGATGGCATCGACGTGAAACGGTGGAGTTTTGGCGGGTGAATGTTTCGGTCTGGCCGCCGGTTTTTGCTGGGCGACCTTGCGCTTCTGAGTCTCCTTGATGAGGGTATTCAGCTGCGCAATGGAGTCGTCAATACGTTGACGAAGGGCATGGTTACTTTCCGTAAGATCGGCAACGGCCACTTTGATCGCGCGAACACTTTCAGCCACTGAAGCCAGGCTATTCTTCACATCCGCACTCAGGGCCACTTGCGCTTCGAAACCGCGGTCGATCCGGCCAGACAATGATGTCAGCCTCTGATCGATCTGCCCGACTTTGTCCTCGTCCGCACCTACCTCCAGTTCCGGCGTTTTGATCACCTCCCGGGTTGGGGTATTGGAGTCCTGTATCTGGAGCTCATCCAACGGTTTTTCTTGCCGCTGGATCTTGGAAAGCGACAGCGCACTGATGACGACGATCCCGACCACAACGGCGGTCAGTACGGACTTGTACGCCAGCCGCCGGAATCTTGGCTGCCTCTCTGCCTTATCCTGCTTGCTCTCCTTTTCTGACGGATTGATCTGCACCGGTTGCTGCTCAGTCGTCATCCTGCGCTACCTCCACATTAGCCATGTTCATGGTCTCGTGGGCAGCCACCTGCTTCACTGCACACTGCTCGAAGGTGATCAGGCGGTGAACAGGATCCTGGACTAAATGGAAGGCCGAACCCGCGAGTGTCTCCAGCGCGTCGCGCAATGTCATCGGTCCAAGATGGCGATGGACGGCCGGCAGCGGTAGCGCAAACAACGCGAGCGTTTCCGGTGCGGTGGATTCAGTAGCAGCCAGCCGGTAACCACTGCGTTGTAGAAGATATCGCACCGTCTCTCC
>JBFNNX010000048.1:0-2944 GCA_040791665.1 Candidatus Thiodiazotropha sp.
ATCGCGGTCTTCAATGTAGCGATATCACCGCCAGTACCTAACCGTGGTGTGATGGTTGCCAGCAATTGGCCTCTTTCGACCTTCATTCCAGCGAAGGGAAAGCGCCCTTTGCCTTGTAGATGCCCAGCACTGGTTGCGCTCAGATAGACCTCGCCATCAGCACGGGGACGTAGAATGCCCGTTGCTTGAATACTGGCACGCAGTTTCCCCAATTTCGCCTCGGTCAAGGCAAAGTCCACCTTCCATTGCTGCTCCTTGAGGTAAGAGATTGCGTCACCAGGTTCCTCTTCAGGAATCACGTCGGCCAAGGCCTCCGCTTGTGAAGCGTGGATAGTGTATTGGCCTAGGTCATGAATGACATCAATACTTTCGCCCTGTAGACGTAAACTTACGTTTCGTTGCACCGGATGCTTAGGGATTGCTATCGGGCGGAAGATACCGGGAATGCCAGGTTTATCAACGCTAAAGATTTCATCTTCTACACCGCCGCCACTCAAAGTAACGGTGACAGTTCCGTTGGCTACCGGCTTGAAATTATTCAGGCGTGTCAGATGGGCAGCAAAAGGAGACTCCTGACCCACAACAAATGCCGGAAATTCAACGAACAGCTCGGTGACTTCGGTGAAGTGAGTAATAGCGATGGCGATATCTCCTCCGCCATGCCCATGATCATCAAGTTCCTCCGCAGGCATCAATGTAGCGTGTTCGTGTCCATTGTTATGCTCATGACCATGATCGTCACACCCGGCGAGTGAAAGCACAGCAAGTAGAGTGGTCGTTAAAATTAATATTTTCATGGTCTGATTCCATCTGTCATCGCGTCTAAGTCAATTCGCACCAAGCGTGCATCTATCGCCAGCGTAAGAGCGCTAATCTCAGCATCAAGAGCACTGCGGTAAGCATCGATTAGCTCCAGCACCCCGATCTCATTGGCGTCATAAGAAGCCTCTGCGATGCGTACTAATTCGAATGATGGTGCTACGTTCTGCTCTGAGAAAAGGCGGGCATTGGTGCTCGTCTGGTCAGCTTTGGTCCACAAACTGCGTATCTCTGCCCGCAACTGTTGAGAAGCCAATTGGTATTCGCTTTCAGCCTGAATAGCTTTAGCCCTTGCTTGCTGCTGTTCGCCTTGCTTACGATCAAACAAAGGCAACGCCACAGAAGCACTGAGCATCAGGCCGGACTCATCCGCACCGGGTCTATCGATGGCTTTATGACCCACGCCAAAAGTGAGTTCGGGAATGTGGCTTCTGGCCACAGAACGGGCGTTAAGGCGTGCGGCTTCGGCCTGCTGCGATCGTTGCACCAGCACCGGGTATTGATCTGCTCCTCCCAAAACTTTGCTAAGGGCGGGCAACTCTCCTGGGAGTAAATGGCCGTCGATTCTGTTGAAATTGTGGCTATTTTCCTGGCCTATCTTCCCTAACAATTGCTGCCAAGCTGCTTCGAACTCGGCTTGACTGCCACGCCGTCGTGCTAATACTGACGCCTGCTCTCTGCTAATTCGGAGGCGATCATAGCCAGAGACATCGCCCGCTGCTTCACGTTTGCGCATATCAGCTTCGACGCTGGAAAATCTATCTACCCATTGAGCAAACAGCTGTTGTTTTTGTTGGTGAAAGAGTGCCTGATAAAAAGAACGTCTGATATCAGCTATTCGTTCGACACGCTGTAGCTCATTACCGGCCTCTGCAACACGAATTTTCATCTCGGACGTGTCTTGATCAAGGCGACGACGCCCCGAAAAATCAATGGGTTGGTGTAGCCAAACGCCGGTCTCCGTCTCATCCCCAGCTTCTTCGCGAGAAAGCTCTAACTCTGGATTTGCCCAAGACTGTGACTTTATGAGTTCTCCTCGAGCCCCTTCTACCTGGCTCTCGAGGAGACGAATAAAATCAGGGTGCTCGAGTCCCAGTTGCAGACTACCGGTTTCACTCAGAGGCTCAGCAATGACCAGAACGGGTATCACAAACGCTACTAGGCCCGCGAGCCTCAATCTGTTGGTAACCTTCCGGTGTTCTTGCACAGCTCTCGTGCACAAATATAGAAAGTCCATACAGGAATCTCTCCTGAATTGAATAAGTTACGATTTTCCGCTCATGACCGATAGGGCACGGCGAAACAATAGGATTAACCAATTCAACAATGGTTAAATTGGCCAAAAAACGCAGACGGATTAATACTGTGGTGGTGCCCGCAAAGGCGGAGAGTGGAGGTAGAGTCGCCGGAGTGGAATTCTGATTTCTCGTTGCCGCGAAAGCTTAGAGACTTTCCGTAGAATCAGAATGAGTAAAAAAGCCAGAAAAACAGGAAGGAAAATAATTTGAGTCAGTGTTTTGAATAGTCCATCTTCACTGACATCGTACTGAGCTATAACTTCATCATGATGATCTGCATGAGTTGTATCATAGGCAAAATGTGGTTTGCTCTGATGCTCATGAATACTGAACTCAGCCGCATGATCGTGACCATGGGCATGATCTAAATTATGGACGTGGAGCGTTATCCCTTGAGTACACAGAAGTGACAGGGAAAGCATCACGCTCAGCAGGATCTGCAAAGCTCTGTTTGTTCGCAGGAGATGGTTCACGAGCCGAAGTTTACCTGCGGTGCAATTTCCGGGCAACAATTGAGTGGGAACCCTCCGATCCGTGTGCGATGTAAATCTATGTAAATCAGAAAGATAGAATAAATAGTGGCAGCAAGGTAGTGCGGTAAAATGAGGCAGCAATCAAACCATCCAGCCATATAACTCCCTGATAATGTTGAATATCAGGACGGGGGACCAGTCTTCGCCGAGACTTTATCCTAGGAAGATGATTCATACGTGTCGTGCTTATGCTGAATTTCTAATGTCCGCTTCTTGACTAACAGAGGAAGTTTTCTATTCCAGTCCTCAATGCCTGCTTCGGTCGCATTACGGCCCCTCTTTGCTTAGTGAAAA
>JBFNNX010000049.1:0-2025 GCA_040791665.1 Candidatus Thiodiazotropha sp.
ACTTGGCCGAGGTGCTTTGAAAGGATCGTCCTTACGGAGGGGGCGTTACACGATGTGCTGATCAGCAGCGGCATCCCATGTGCGATGCCCGAGTTTAAGGGGCGCTTCGAGCGCTCCGCAGCCGACCTGACGAGGGCAAGAATGCCTCCAATGTCCGGATTGTAGTGGAGTAGACTTGATGGCGATTTCCCTGTCAGAAACGCAGGCGCTTGTAGAGCTCGGAAAGCATCTCTACGACTACCTGCCGGGGTCATCTGCGTGGCAGGGCACCTATACGTTTGCCAACGCTGCAGCCGATGCAGGGGTGCCGAGCTACTGGCAGGGGGGCAGCAAACTACCGGCACTCACCAAGCTGCTGGAGTTGACTCTGGATCAGCAACGCGGGGCCTTTTGCCGACTCATCGAAACCATCGTTCGTCGAGGAATCCAATATCGAGCCCGTAAACAAAACCCACTGACCCGACAAGACGTTGAGGACCTCAACAGCCTCGTCCGGCCGTCGGCTTTAAGATCCCCGGTCTGTGGAACCAAGACTTCCTCGCCTCACTTCCGAATTCGCCGAAGGCCGAGACAGCGCAGGTTGATATCGCGGCAGAGGAGGCGGTAACTACAGATGGTGCGAGAAAGAACCAGCGCCGGTTTCCAGATGAATTACGCAATCGATTCCTTGGGCTTCAGTCGCAATCTGACAGACAGGCCGCAGGTCTTGCTCTCGAAAAACTGCTCAACGAACTGTTCACATTGTTTGACCTTCAGCCAAGCAGTGCCTTCCGAGTAGCGGGCGAGCAGATTGACGGTGCATTTCTGCTGGACTCAGAAGTCTACCTACTCGAAGCGAAGTGGACTCACGATCAGACTCCAGAAGCGGAACTTTTGGCGTTTCGCGGGAAGGTTGGAGGCAAGTCTTCTATCACTCAAGGATTGTTCATTTCGGTCAATGGCTTCTCCTTGCAGGCAGTACCAGCGATTACCAGGGGGAAGCAACCAGTATTCGTAATGATGGATGGAACCGACCTCTACCGAGTTCTCAAGGGGCGCGAGCAGCTTGATGAGCTGTTGCGTTGCAAGGTTCGACGATTGGCCGAACGCGGAGAGCCTTATGTCCCGGTATCGGAGCTGTACAAGGAGAAGAAATGAACAACCAGCAATTGCTCATTTTGGATAAAAGAAGGCAGAAAGCCCTGTAAAATGCCTGGGCCAGACCTTTGAGAACGACGAGGCGCGGCATATCTTTGCTGTTATGTGCAGCAGCTCCGTTTTCCTAACTTGTTTCACCGTACATCTCTGTTATCAAAAGTCTCAATTTTCTGGAATCTTCCGATGTTATCTTATCAAGCCGCTTGATTAGACGTTTTTTTGAAATCGTCCTGATTTGATCCACCACAATCTCAGCTTCCTTCCCCTGGCATAGGATTGCTATCCGACTTTTCCAAGCGGCATGTATTTGAGTGGTAAGAGGGCAAACGACAACGGTTTCAAGATATTCGTTCATGGAATTGTCAGAGACTATGACCACGGGTCTTGTTTTCCGTATTTCGCTCCCCATAGTAGGATCCAAATTGGCAAGATACAACCCATATCTTTTAAGCTTCATTATTCATCATCCTGAAACACCTCATGCCAATCCGACCAATCCTCATCCTTTGCTATTGCCTGATAAGTTTCATCCCAGGAAATTTTCTGATTTTCTTTCGCGTGTATCAGAATCCCTTCCCTTTTTTCCTCTATGACAACTTCATCTTTAAAATGATATTTTGCAATAATATTTTTGGGAAGGCGAAGCCCCTTGCTGTTGCCGATGTTAATAATTTTCGCTTCTCTCACCATATAATACGTGTATATACAGTAATTACTCGGATGTCAACTGTGTTTGCCACCCTTTTTGATTTAAGGAGCAATTACACATAATGGGCCGCCGTTGTGCGACGGTTCGCCGTGCCGAAGGGCTGGGATCCTGTCGGACTTTAAGACTTTGAGGCGATTTTTGATGATTTTTTCTGATGCAAGGCGACAAAAACTTAAGCT
>JBFNNX010000050.1:0-1314 GCA_040791665.1 Candidatus Thiodiazotropha sp.
CTCCAGCGCCTCGCGCAATGTCATCGGCCCAAGATGGCGATGGACAGCCGGCAGCGGTAACGCAAACAACGCGAGCGTTTCCGGTGCGGTGGATTCAGTAGCAGCCAGCCGGTAACCACTGCGTTGTAGAAGATATCGCACCGTCTCTCCGATGGTCTGGATCCGATCCGGCAACTGAACGGTAACGGTCGCTTCCAACAGTTCCGCCTGCGCCTGGGTCGGAGCCGCGGAAACCATCGAATACCGGCCTGTCTGGATATCGCTTGCATGAAGGTTTACGCTGGCGACAGTACACAGACCGGCGATACATATCGCCGTCACTGCACCAGGGTTCACAGGAATAAAGAGTGATCGTTTCATAATGGATTCAGCCTCAGTGGTTTGATACAACCTGGCCGGCATCATGAAGGTGCGCTCGGGTACTGAAAATGGATAATCCATTCTCACCGGCGCAGTGTTTTCGTGGCTGTATTCACGTCCCGCAATACACAGCCACAATCTGTGGTCTCTCGTGCCCGAGCTCGAGACTGATCGTCAGGCGGGCTTGCTGGTCAATCCGTTTTTGTTCCGGCGTGAGCGTTTTGACTGCAGGACCGCCCGCCGCGGGTGAACACCATCCGGTCAGTTCCTCATAACGGTTTTGGGCATAGGCATGACGAAGACCATGCATCCTGGATAAGCCTGCCCTGGCGGTCTCGGCTTCGTACAATCGCAATTGCTGTCGGTAGTTCTTCGCGCTGGGAATCAGAGAACCTTTACCGGCCAGCTGTCGCGCTCGTTCTAGAACAGCACGTTGGGCCTCAGTCCGTATCGGGATGGTTCGCGCCTTGCCGCCCTTGGTCCAGCTTTCTTTGAGGACGATATGGTCGCGGCGATCTGCGTAGTCCGGTATGAACTTGATCGCTTCTTCTCGGCGCAAGCCAAAGGCCTGCTGTAGTTCCAGGCTCATCCGAACTCGGGCATTTCGAATCTTGCCAAGTTCTTCCACCCCCACACTACGGGCCTTGGATTCGTTGGTCACGAACTGCCGGTTAGGAACACCATAGTGGTCGTTCGAACGTGCAACGACATTCTGACGATTGACCTTCTGGGCCCACCAGCGAATGACTGCCAGCCGGTTCTTCATTGCCCCAGCCGACAGTTCCTTCTCTTGCCAGTTTTTGACCAACGCCTCTATGTGCTTGGGCTTGAGCGACTGTGCGCTCATATGACGGTAACCCAGATCATGGAGCTGGTCGGCGATCTGCGTCAGCAGCCGCTCCCGGTCTCGCTGGGTTGTAAAACTGCCGTCCCGGTTTCGACGGCAAATCTGCT
>JBFNNX010000051.1:0-2051 GCA_040791665.1 Candidatus Thiodiazotropha sp.
GTCTGGCAGACATACCAGGAGTATCAATAAGTGCTTGAAATCTATCTGGATTGGAATATAATCAAATCAGTAGGTGTGTAAATGACACTAAGGAGCAGACATGGCTGAGTGGGGGGAGATTACTTCAGGCGAAACCTACACTAATAGCTTCTTTACTGCACCAGAAGATATGCTTGTTGAGGTCAACGCTAATGTCGATGGCGACCGTGTCACATATGAATTCCCCGAACCTCTTTATCTGCAAAAGGGTGAAACAGTTATGCTGTCTGGCCTAGATGCGGCCATTTTTGATAAATCTGGTCACAAGAAAAAGACCATTCAAGCGAAGCTAACCAAAATCCCGCAGGAGCAAGCCAGCTAACCTGGCGTAGGTTCTGCCCCAAGACCCGCTTAACGGCGGGTTTTTTATTGCCCGGAACAAAATGATATTCAAACCCTGTAACAGTAAGATCAATTGTATCTTGACTGCGCTCACGTATGCCTCAATTGCCACTGGTGTGGCCTTAGCCCTTGGCCTGTACCTGTACATTCTGGCTGTAGAGATAATCACATGAAGGCTTTTATTGCTGCTTTGCTCTTGTTTCCCCTGGTCAGTCAGGCGTATATCGCCGAATGCACGATAAAGGTGATCAACCACACAAGTGGGGTGAAGACAATCGAGCAGGCAATAATACTCCCTGAGAGCATTGATTTCTGTGTTGACGGTATTCAGTGCTTTCTTTCAGTGTCTCAGCCTGGGAGGGGCTCACTGTTGGCATGTTATCTTGATGCACTGGCCAATAATTACTTAGGCGTTGACCGCCGGAGTATCGAAGAGGCAGAGCCGACAACTAAGATTGGTTTCGGCGTTAATGGTAGCCACTACGACATTGTGTCAGCATGCACGATCAGGGATTAAGGCCCAACAACCCGCCTAGAGCGGGTTTTTTGTGCGTTATGAAATCTCAATATTACGTCTACGTAAACGGTTATAAGCGCCGTCTGCTGTGGTTTTGATGGATATCAAGCGCCTGGTCGTCCATTGCTCAGATAGCCCGAATGACCTGGATGTATCGGCCGAAGATATTCACAACTGGCATCTAAATGATAATGGCTGGGATGGTATCGGCTATCACGCGGTTATCAGGCGAAGCGGTGAGATAGAGCGGGGTCGCCCACATTATTGGCAGGGTGCGCATGTTGCCGGGTACAACAACGGATCACTGGGCGTATGCCTGGTCGGTAGAGACAAGTTCACTGACGGGCAATTTGCCGCACTCAGAGAGCTACTGACCGAGTGGCACCACAAATACCCGAAAGCTGAGGTTATGGGCCACTGTGACCTTGACCGGAATAGAACGTGTCCGAATTTTGACGTTAAGGCCTGGTGGGACAAGGAGGTGATTGTATGAGGCTTATAGTTTTTGCGCTGTTGTTATTCTCAAGCACCCTATGCGCTGAGGAATACCGCTTTGCTCACGGACTGTTCTTCCAGTCGGTGATTAAGTCAGAGGCCCAGAAGGACAACGCTTTTGACGACGAGCTTGAATCACGCAATCTCAGCACGTCTACAGAGCTATTTGATGACCAGGTAGCCCGTAGATACGGGGCGACTATCGGAAAAGGCTACACAGACGGGTTATTTCTGGTAGAGGGCGGTATTTATGTCGACCCTGCAGCGGAGATAGTCTTCAAAAACCCCAAATATGGCGTTTCTCACATGCGCACAGACGCGGTGGGCGTTACGGCTATGGGTGGGATTACTTATAGCCGGGTGGATATCAAGGCAGGACTGCACGTCACATACCAGGAAGTGGACGTACACAATTGGGTACTGAATGCGGACGGAGAGCTTCATAGAGAAGAGCACGAGACATTTAGGGATCTATCTGCAGGTTTGGCTATAGGACTCAATGTCAGGGCTTACAAGTCTATCTCCGTGGGTTGTCTCTATCTCAAGGACGTAGGTGACGTGGACAAAATCGGCACAGATAACCAGCTGGGTTGCGGTGTGGGGTATCGGTTCTAATGGGATTGCCCTACGAATCCACCATAAACGGCATTATCGGCCT
>JBFNNX010000052.1:0-1742 GCA_040791665.1 Candidatus Thiodiazotropha sp.
GAGGAATACACCACCATCCACAAAGATCCGAATCTCAGCCTGGTCCACTGTCTGGCGGACATTTCTTCAAGCGGATCGGAAAATCAGTTGTCGATCATCCTTCTTGTTGACTGTCTGCCGCTGGAATTTGCGAGCCTCCTGGACAGTGCGCTCCGTAACGTCGGCTACAGCCGCCATGACTTACGATACCGTTTCGCAGCGTTGCCGACCGTTACGGAATACAACAAGCCAGTCTTGGTGAGTGGACAGTGGCAGCATGGCCCAGGAAACTATGATGCCATTCTCAAGGCGCGCGCCCAGGCCGACTGGAACAACACAAAGGTCGTTTATCTTAACAATTTGAAGTCATTGTCCGAACTGCCGACACCGCAGGAGTCTACCGTTGTCCTTTTGAATTTCCTGGATGGGGACGAGTTGCTCCACTCAGACGCGGAATCAAAAGGGACATCTTACGATGAAGAGCTGCATCGGTTGTTTACGCGCATGGCAGCGTCTGTGGACAGAATCTCAAAAGAGTGGGCTGGGGCAAGGGAGCGTGTCAGCGTCTACGTGGTGACGGATCACGGTGCCTGCCGAATATTGGAGGAAGAAAAACAATCTTTCGATTCCTTGGTCGTCAGCAAGCTGTTTCCCGAAGAAAAACATCGTTTCGCGGTGCTGGACGAGAAACAAGTGGGCGACATTCCCGACAACCTCTGGGAGTTGGGGTATCAATTCAAACAACCCTATGTGCCGGACAGCAAAGTTTTTTTCTTGCCCAGGGGACACAACACTGTGAGTCAGTCCGGCAAGACAAATGGTTTTTTGCACGGCGGGGTGACGCCGGAAGAAGTTGTGGTTCCCACGGCTTTGTACAAATTGGTAAAAGCTGCCTGGAAAGCTCCCGCGGCGCGCTTCCTGGACTTGGATCTGATACGAGAAACAGGCAGAGCCAAGTTCTATATCCAGCGTGTCGTGACAGTAACAATCGAAATACAGAATCCGAACCCCGTGGACATCCGCGTTCTCCGGGCCAGTGTGGCCACCCCTGAAACCGACCTCAAGAGCTGCGATGTCGGGGTCATCCTGGCCGGAGCCGTAAATACTATTCAGATGAACTGTTATTTCAAAAAGGCGGCCTTAGGGGAGAAGAACCTTGAAATCGAGATTGCATATGAAATTTCCGGCGAAAAGCATACCCTTACCCTGACGCTTGAATGCGAATTCAAATCAGCCATGACCGGCGGGTTCAGTTTGCGAGACCTTTGATGGAGGCAATAAGAACGATGAAGTCATTTGAAAGAAAAGCAAAGGACTATTACGGAGAGGTTGTTATCAACAAAGGGCTCATGGGAAAGGCTGGTTTCGGCGCCCGCGCAATTCCCGTTTATGTCGGTGAGTGGATCATCAGCCAGTTCATGGACGGAGATGAACTCACTGAAGACGGCCGAACAGAAATAGTCAACACGATTTCGAAATCCCTGCCGCAAAAAGCGGACAAGAACACAATCCTGAATCGCCTCATGGAGCAGGAAGAGGTACGTATACTGGATGATTTCAGGGTCAACGTCAACCTGGAACGCCACACGCACGACCTGAGCATTCCCCTTCTGGACGTCAGCAGCGGAATGGTTCAAAAGGACATCATTGACAACAACCCCATGCTCTTGAAGACGGGTATGTGGGGTCTGGGCACGCTGAGATATGTGCCGCCTGACGGTGAGGACGTCAAAAAGGGACAGATATGGATGGTCGAATTCAAG
>JBFNNX010000053.1:0-15186 GCA_040791665.1 Candidatus Thiodiazotropha sp.
CGCCCACATTCTACTTTGCCGAGGCCTATCATCAGCAGTATCTGGCCAAGAACCCGGCAGGTTACTGCGGGCTTGGGGGAACCGGTGTCTGTTACCCGAGCTGAGCCGCCAGTCTGACGTCAGTATTTAAATTACTTGATAGTTTGATTGGGTAAGATATCCTGAGTCGGTCCGATGAATACATCGGACTGATGCGGTGCTTTGACTGCAAAATTGAATATCGGTTATTTTACAGGCCGTTTTTTTACAGATTATGAAAGAGCTGTACAGCTCACTGATAGTCAAGCGGCACGACCACGGATGTTTATAATGGAAAGATGTTGTACGGATCCTACCCTTCAAGGCAGCCCTAACCATTCGCTGCTCCCATTTCAGCTTCGAACGCTCCTCGATAGATATCGAATAACCAATCCCCAGTTAAGAAATTGGAATGCGGGTAAATCTCCACACTCTGTTGGTGGATTGGAGGCTTGTACCCGGGTTCAACGGTATGGAATAAGTCAACACCAATAAGGCCTTGATGTTGATGTCAAGCCGGCTTCGGTTTGCTCAATAGAGTAAGCAATACCCAAGAGTGACCGGATAAAAGGACTACCAGGAGTAGGTTCGGAGAAAGGATATGTCTTCTAGCAAATATCTTCAGCGACTCACAGCGTTCATCTTTGCTCTGCCGGTCATGTTTAACATAGCCTGTGCGGAACCGATCGTGACAGACGGCAGCGATTACTGCCTGACCGACTTCAACGCCAACGCATCGGTAAGCGAGGTGCAACTGCGTTGGGTCTATTCCGGGGCGCCGCAATATAACGTTTATCGAAGTATCGATGATGGCGTCAGTTATCAATCGATCGTACAGATAACATCCTCCGATACGCACTATCTGGATTCAGGTCTGATCTCCGGGGCCAGTTACAGATATGCCGTGAAAGAGGTGAACTCGAGCGGGGTGGAGGTCTGTCAGTCACCGGTTGTGCATGTGACGCCCAAAGAGCGAACCGACAATAAACCTCCTGTCTTCACCAGCACTCCGGTACTGACAGCGGAAATGGGTGTGGTCTATCACTACGATGTGGATGCGATAGACAGACAGGGCGATCCGGTTCGCTATTCACTGAAATCCTTCCCCGTCGGCATGAGTATCGACAGTGAGAGCGGTCTCATAACCTGGACACCTCCTCAAACGGGTGAATACAAGGTCACTGTGCGTGCCGTGGATGATGCGGGCCTGTACGATCAGCAGACCTATATGCTGAACGTGTCTGAGGCATCGACTGTAAATCAAGCGCCGCAAATCGTCTCCACGCCCGTGACCAGCGCTACGGAAAACCAAACTTACCAATACGACGTCGATGCCACCGATCCGAATGCGGGCGATGTTATTACCTACGCATTGGTGACGGCGCCGGCCGGTATGGTCATTGATGCGACTAACGGATTGATTACCTGGGTTCCAGGGCAGGTCGATATCGGTACGCATGCTGTCACCGTGGCTGCCACCGATCCGGCAGGACTGGCATACAGTCAAAGCTTTACCCTGCAAGTGCTTGACGACAATCGTCCGCCGAGTGCCTCCGATATTGCTGTGACCACCGAAGAAGATGTTGTTCTTTCCATTGTTTTGCAAGGACAGGATATCGATGGCGACAGCATAACCTACTCCATTGTCACGCAACCGCTTAACGGACAGCTTTCCGGAGTGGCACCCAATCTACTCTATACGCCGAACGCTGACTTTAACGGCAATGACAGCTTCACTTATTTAACTCATGATGGATTACTTGATTCCCGTACTGCCACGGTCGATGTGACGGTCTCATCGGTAAACGATGCGCCGGCTATCACCTCTTCAGCAATCTTAATCGGCGTGGAGATGAGCCTTTATCAATATCAGGTTCAAGTCAACGATCCCGACAGCGATACGTTTAGCTATAGTTTGACTACCTCGCCTGCGGGCATGAGTATTGATGTCAACGGCCTGATCGGCTGGACTCCGGATTACACGGCAGCAGGCGAGCATCCCGTAACAGTCACTGTACAGGACACGCTTGGCGCCAGTGGCGAGCAGTCCTTTACGCTTACCATTGCCGGTACCAACCGCGCACCGGTGTTAGAACCTCTAAGCGATGTCACCCTAGAAGCCAACACAACGCTGACCCTTACCCTCAACGCCAGTGATGCCGATGGGGATGTGCTGACTTATCAGGTGGAAGGATTGCCTGCCTTCGCCCATCACCAGGATACTTCAATTGATCTCACACCCGGTGGAAGTGATATCGGAACCCACGGCCCGGTTGTCGTCACCGTCAGTGACGGCGTCGACAGTCAGACGCCCAGTTTCACTATCACAGTGGTTCAAGGTAACCGGGCACCGGTCATCACCTCAACCCCAACAACATTCGTTATCGAGGGCGATGAGTGGCGCTATACACTGGTAGCCGATGACCCGGACGGCGAGAGCCTGACCTATGCCATGATCCAGGCGCCGAGTGGGGCCGCGCTCGACCCGGCGACGGGGCTGATCACTTGGCCCACCGTAGGTCTTGTCCTGGGTAATTACGATTTCCTGTTTAATGTAGCGGACGGTAATGGGGGCGTGGCGGAACAGGCTGTCTCAATAGAGATCTTGCCGGCGGAGCGTGCGCTGAGCCATGTAGGCACCGAGTTCTGGATACCGGTTTCGCACAATATGACGACGATTGCTGGGGGCACCTTTGATATCAACCTGGTTTCAGAGGGTACGGACACAGAGGCGACGATTGAGATAGCGGCCCTGGGCGTTGTGGAAACCCTGCCGTTGATAGCCGGCCAGATGGCGACCTACAGCGTCAATCTGGATGATTTTGCCGCAACGGAAGGTTTTACCTTAAACACGTTGCTTGAAAATTACGCCATTCACATCACCGCGGCGACACCGGTTGCTGCCTATTTCATGAGTCAAAAGGTCGATACGACGGATGGGTTTCTGGGGCTTCCCGTCGCCAGTCTGGGCCGGGAATACATCACCGCGACCTCTATCATGCTGGGCAAAATAGGCATCCTGGCCACCGTGGACGCAGGACAGCCGGGTCCGATCACCACACTGGTGGCCACCGAGAATAACACCCAAGTCACCATCGATCCGATCATGGACATTTTTACCGGCGGTCAAGGGCAGATCGAGGCGGGCACCCCCATCGAACTGACCATGAACCGGGGTGATGTCTACAATCTGGAGACCCGCGGCTCCTTCATGGCCGATCTGACCGGCAGCACCATCCGGGCGGACAAGCCGATCGGCGTGTTCGGGCAGATGGACTGTGTCGTTATCCCTGTCGGCTATACTGCCTGCGACCACATCATCGAGCAACTCCCGCCCGTTGAAAGCCTGGCGACGGAATACTATACCGCCCCGTTTTGGGGGCGCACGGAGAACGGCCGTTTCTGGTATGAAGAGTACGGTGATACCTTTCGGGCCGTGGCGCCCTACGATAATACCGCCGTCTACATCAACGGCGTGCTCAAGGTGCGTCTGAACCGGGGCGAGTATTTCGAATTCAGGTCGTTCAACCCGCAACAGGTCAAGGCCAGCCACCCGATCCTGCTGGTGCAATATGCCAACAGTAACAGCTTTGACGAAGGTTACCGTGAATTGGAAGCGGACTTCACCGATCCCTTCATGGTGGTCGTGCCCCCCGCCGAGCAGTTCCTGATGCAATACACCATCAATACGCCCGCAAGGAATCTAGCCTACAATTTTGTCAATCTGCTGGCGCCCACAGCCGCCCTCTCCGCACTGACGCTCGACGGTCAAAGTGTCGATCCGGTTCTGTTTAGTGAAATCCCGAACAGTCCCTATTCCTATAGCCAGTTGCCCATCACGCCAGGTTCGCATCACATCGAGGCGCAGGAACCCTTCGGCGCCTATGTTTACGGATACGACTCCTTCGAATCCTACGGCTACCTGGGGGGCATGGCGCTCAGTGTGGGCCACACCGTAGCTTCTTTGTCGCTAACCGGAGATGCCGCGCAAACGCTGGATAACCAATGGTGTGGTGAAGCAACCGCCCTGAATGCGCAGGGTGTTCCGGTCAACGGCGCACGCATCCGCTTTAACCTGGCCGGGGCGACGAATGGTGACGCTTATCGATTCGCCGATGCCCACGGTGTTGCGCGCTACTGTTACCAGGGTGGCAAGCCGGGTATCGATACAGTTACCGCAAGTGTCAATCAATTGAGCCAGTCCGTCACCGTCGAATGGTCGAGCGGCACACAAAACCTGCCGCCTGTCATGATGTCGCTCCCCGACCTGGAGGTCGTGGCAGGCGAGAGCTTCACCTATGATCTGCTGGCGGAGGACCCGGAAGGTGAGGCGTTGGTCTACAGCCTGGTCGAAGGGCCGGCCGGCATGACCATAGATGGATCGGGCCACCTTGCCTGGCCACAAGCACAGTTTAGTTTGACCAGGCATAATCGGGAAAAGGTGGTGTTGCGCGTGACCGATCCGCTGGGGCTGGAAGCCGTACAGCGTTTTGAACTCAATGAATATGAGCCGTTCAACACGCCTCCTACCTTTGGCGAGGCCGATATCAGTTTAACCGCCACCCAAGGCGTGCCCTATGTCTACAACCAGGAGCATATCCATCACTCGCTGCAATACCTCATGAACCAGGTGGTAGTCAGTGATGCTGACAAAGATGCGGCGTTTGTGGATATCCTGTCGGGACCGGATGAGGCGTATATCCAGCGTATTAATGCTTGGTATACAGGGGATACGAGAGAGAATGATCCGCGCAGTATGGTCGGCGTAATACACTACTTGCGTTGGATACCCCAGGAGGTGGGGGAACAGGCGTTCGAACTGGGTCTGCGCGACGCCCGTGGTGGTACGGCTCAGAGCCGCTCCTTTACCGTCAATGTATTGCCCAACCTGCCGCCGCAAATCGTAGACTTCAATCCATCAAGCATTGCGTCAATGGGATATCAGTATTCGTACATTTTAAATGTTGAAAACGATGTTCCTCCTCATGCCTATGCCAATCTGGATGATCTAAAGGTTGTTTTTGAACAAGCGCCAGCGGGTATGCGGTATGACTTGGTATTGGCCAATGGTACCCAGAAGTTACACATCTATTGGACACCAAACAATCATCAGTTGGGAACCCATACCGTTCGCTTGCATGTAGAAGATCGACTGAATAGTAGCACCACAGAGGAATTCACTATCAATGTGGTGGATGACAACCAACCGCCTGTCATTACGGCTGGCGGTATGCCCAATGCTGAAGTGTCTATCCCCTATGAATATCAAATTAATGCCTCCGATCCCGATGGTGATGCGTTAACTTATAGTTTGGCGATTGCCCCGGAAGGAATGACGGTTAATGAAAACACGGGGATGATCAGCTGGGTTCCAACTGACCGATATAGTAACACCAACGCATGGGTGAGATATGTTGTCACGGATGCGCAGGGTTTGACAGTTGAACAAAGGCAACTGGTAAATATCGCTGCGTTCAGTAATCGCGCCCCTGAGTTCATACCCGCCTACCGGCCAACCTATGCCAAAGTGGGCAGGGAGTATACGCATCAGCCTCAGGCAATCGACCGTGAAGGTGATTATCCTATTACGTATCGCCTAAGCTCATATTCACCTGAGCCAACTATCGATTCAGAAAATGGGACCATTAGCTGGACACCCACAACCGAAGGTAGTTTCTGGATAACGGTTGCAGCAACGGACAGTCTGGGTAATTTTGCTTCAAACAGGCAGATAACTTGGTATGTAGAAGTGGTGCCCGCTACCACCCCATTGGGCGTCGACCTGCAGCTCATCCCAACCGAGCCGATCGACCTGGGCGAATCTGTCACGCTCAACGTGGTCCCTATAAATAGCGCGACCACCCCACAAGTATCGCTAACAGTGGATGGCGCGCCGGCCAATCTCGACGTCCTGCTGGCGTCGACCATCACCCCCGACCGGGTCGGGCGGATCCCCGTCACGGTCACCGTCAGTGACGGCTACGAAACCGTGGAGCGCACCGCCTATGTCGTGGTCCGGGATCCGAACGATACGACACCGCCCGTGGTGGAGCTCGTCTCCCCGGCCACGGCGACTACGGTCACCTCGCTCACCGACATCATCGGCACCGCCCAAGACGACAACCTGGTTGAAGTCCGGCTGGCCTACAAGCGCGCCGATCAGAGCGACGCCGAGTATATCGACCTCTACCGGGGCAACCGAAGCTTCGACAACGAGATCATCGCCAACCTCGACCCCAGTCTGCTGGTCAACGGCATCTATCACATTCTGCTGCAGGCTACCGACAGCAACAATAACGTGATGGGCCGAAGGGCCTCGGTCTTCGTCGACGGTGACCGCAAGGTGGGTCAATTCAGCTTTACCGTGGAAGATCTCGTGGTGTCGCTTGCCGGTATCCCGATCACGGTCTCGCGCACCTACGACAGCCGCCGCCGCACCGAGGCCCTCGATTTCGGCTATGGCTGGACAGTCGATTACCAGAATGTCCGGCTCGAAGAGAGCCAGGAGCCGACCCAGGGGTGGTACCAGACTCTCAGCCAGAACGAAACCTTCTGGGTAAACCCGGGTTACGTCAACACCAATGCCATCTGCATCTACCCCGTATCGGAAAAGACCGTCTCGGTCACCCTGGCCAACAAAGAGGTGGAAAAATTCCGTGTCGTGGCCCGGCCGTCCAACGGCCTGGAAGGGGCGGTCAGCGATCCCAACTGCTACATGTCGACTGATCGCACCTACGATCTCTTCTTCGAGGCGATCGACGGTACCCAATCGACCCTGGAGACCGCCGATGCCCAGTCCCTCTACCTCTCGGATCTGGACAACGGCTATCTGGCCACGGCCGGCGACGGCCAGGCCCAACCGGTCACCCGCTACACCCTGACCACCCGCACCGGCTATGTCTACCAGCTCAACCAGGGCTTCGGGGTGGAGCGGATCACCGATCCCAACGGCCATACCCTGATCTACAGCGACAGCGGCATCAGCCACAGCGACGGCAAGCAGGTGACATTCACCCGAGATGCCCAGGGCAGAATCAGCGCTATCACCGATCCAATGGGGCATGGGTTTGAGTACACCTACAATACCAACGGCGACCTGGTGCGCTTTACCGATCCGACCACCGCGGCTACTCAATATACCTACAATAACCAAAACGGATTGATCGATATCATCGACCCGCTCGACCGTTCAGTGTTGAGGAACCACTACGACGATGACGGTCGTCTCTACGCCCAGGAAGATGGGGCGGGAAACTGGAAATACTTCGATCACAACTTAACAGCGAACAGCACCGTGGTTACCGACCTAGATGGGCGCGTCACCCTTTACAACTACGATGACCAAGGCAATGTTCTGAGCGAAACCCAGGTGATTGCCGACAATAGCTATAGCGGTGACATCATCACCCGCTACACCTACGATGCCAATGGTAACCAGGAGAGCAAAGCCATCGGCGAGAGCACCTGGATCACCCGCTACGATGAGCATAACGACCTGCAGACCGCCATCGATCCTGAAGGCGGCGCCATACTCTATGAGAACTATACCCCCTATGGCCAGGCGGGCAGGCTAACAGACGAGCGTGGCCACCGTTATGAGATGAACTATGACACGGCCGGCAACCTCAACAGTATCCTTGCGCCTCAAGTGACCAACCCGGACACCGGCGAGGTCACCCAGGCAGGCGCCAGCAACATCATCAATGCCACAGGGCGGATCGAATCCACCACCGACATGCGCGGCCACACCACCGCCTATACCTACTACCCGGCCGGTCATGAGTGGGCAGGCTGGAAGCAGACCGAGAGCAGCCCGGTCACGGGCGCCATCACTTACACCTATGACACCAATGGCAACGTCAAGAACGAAACCCGCGAGAGAACCGTGGATGGCGTGGTGACCACCGAGACCACACTCCATGACTACGATGAACGCAACCGCCTCACCAAAACCACCTACCCGGACGGCAGTTACATCGAGACCGTGTACGATTTAGCCGGCAATGTGGACCTGGAGCGCGACCGTTTCGGCAACTGGACCGACTACGACTACGACCCCTACGGCCGTCTGATCCTGACGACCTATCCCGATACCACCAGCGAGCAGCGGGAATACACCCGCGAAGGACTACTCGAACGCATCATCGACCGCAGCGGCCATACCACCCGCTATGAATACGATGACGCCGGCCGGCTGTGGAGAACCCACTATGAGGAAGCCGGCAGCTACACCGAGACCCGTTACACCGAACAGGGCTGGGTCAGTCAGGCATGGGACGAAAACCGCAACCTCACCGAATACGAATACGACCGGGCAGGTCGGCGTACTGCTGTTATCCGTTACCTCGACGACGTCACCACCCAGCGCCACGAGTTCAGCTACTATCGCAACGGCGAGCTACACACCGAGACCGACGCCAACCAGCGCACAACAACCTACGTACTCAACGAACTGGACCAGCGCATCCGCACCGAATACCCCAACACCACCACCAGCGAACAGCGCTTCGACGCCATGGGCGCGCGTATCGGCATGATCGACCAAAACGCCATCGCCACCAGTTATGGTTACGATCCCCAGGGCCGTCTGGAAAGGGTAACCCCCGAAGTCACCATCGACGGCACGCTGGTACCCGACACGGGCTACAGCTACGACGAGCAGGGAAACAAACTCAGCCAGACCGATGCCAATGGCCGCACCACCACCTGGACCTACGACAGCTTCGGCCGGGTCATCCGGCGCACCCTGCCCGAAGGCATGCATGAGACCTTTGTCTACGACGACAGCGCCCGCACCCAGACTCATACCAACTTCAACGGCGACATCACCCTCACCCGTTACGACGCCATGGGCCGCATCAGCTCCATCGACTACCAAAAGGACGGCACCCGCATCGACTACACTTACTGGCCGAATGACCAAGTTCGAACCGTGACTGACCCGCAAGGCACGACCGAATACAGCTACGACAACCGCGACCGGCTCGCCTACCGTATCAACCCCGACGGCAGCCGCATCGACTACGCTTATGACAACGTAGGCAACCGCACCCGGGTCAGCGTCAGCGACGCCAACGGCGCCACCCTCAGCCAGACCGACTACGGCTACGACGCCCTCGACCGGCTGCACACCGTGACCGACGCCAGCGGCACCACCCAATACACTTATGACAATGTGAGCAATCTCGACACCGTCACCTACCCCAACGGTATGGTCACCGACTATGACTACAACAGCGTCAGCCAACTGACCCATGTCACTACCCGCGACGCCTCCGGCACCCTCATCGGCAGCTACAGCTACACCCTGGACGATACCGGCAGACGCGAAACCATCACCGAAGCCAGTGGCCGTATCACCGACTATGCCTACGACGACCTCTACCGTCTGACCGGCGAAACCATCAGCGACAGTGTCAACGGCGACTACAGCGCCGTCTACCAATACGATTGGGTCGGCAACCGCACCGGCAGCACCATCGACGGGGTGCAGACCGTCTATACCTATGACAGGAACGACCGCCTGACCCGGCAGGGGGGTACAAGCTATACCTACGATAACAACGGCAACACCCTGACCGAGACCCTAGACAGCACTACCACGACCTACAGCTACAACGCCCGGAACGAGCTGGTGAGTGTGGTGCAGGGGGGTAATACCACCGAATACGGTTACAACCCCAACGGCATCCGTAGCAGCAAGCGCGAAAACGGGGTCACTACCCGCTACATCGTGGACGAGAACCGGGATTATGCCCAGGTGCTGATCGAGGATGATGGCACGGTCCAGGTAAGCTACACTTACGGGGACGACCTGATCAGCCAGGATCGCAGTGGAGAAATCCACTACTACCACTACGACGGGCTGGGCAGCACGCGCTCTTTAACAGACAGCCTGGGGAATCTTGCGAACACCTATGATTATGAGGCGTTTGGGGGGGTGCTTAGTCAGACGGGTACGATTGAGAATCGATATTTGTTTGCTGGGGAGCAGTTTGATAGTGCACTGGATCAATACTACTTAAGGGCCAGATACTACGATCCAAGCCAAGGTCGGTTTACACAACAAGACACTTGGATGGGAAGAAATCACGATCCCATCACCCTCCACAAATACCTCTACGCCCATGCCGATCCGGGTAACCTGATCGACCCGACTGGCAACTTCAGTATGGGTAGCATGATGTCGGCGATTAATGTTATGGGTACATTATCGACGATTGCGACCACCACATATGATGTTTTTCAGATTGCAACAGGCGAAGAAGAGCTGACGGCCAAAAAGCTAGGTTCAGCTATTTTGTTTAATATGATGGGGGCCAGGGCAGGGAAAGTTCTTGGCCTGTTTAATAAACGATTCGCTGATATATTTCGAGCTACTTGTTCAAGAAACAGCTTTTCTGCTGAAACGCTTGTGCATACCGAAGATGGGCTCAAGCCGATTGAAGACATATCGATTGGTGATTTGGTTTGGGCTACAGATCCTGAAACCGACGAGCGTGATCTAAAAGCGGTTACTCATCTGATTCAAGGTGATCGGGAATATGAGCTATTCGAGGTGGCTTTTGAAAATGGTGAGGTTGTCACTGCGACCGCCGATCACCCATTCTTCTCTGAAGGTCAGTGGGTTAATACTCAAAGTCTGAAGGTTGGGAATAGCGTACTTGTTCTTGGTAATGCAAACCCAATAATTATAAGAAGCATTAACAAAGAGGTTAGAGAAGAGAAAGTCTTTAACCTTACTGTTGATGGTCTTCATACGTTTCATATTGGTGAAGCAGGGTATCTTGTTCATAACACGAATATTTTTTGTTCACCAAGAATTACAGCTGTATTCCCGAAAGTACATATCAGAGGGCTGATCCGAAATCGAAATTTATCTGAACTTTCTGGGAATCAAATTGCTAATGCTTTTGCGCAAACTGGTTACAAGTTGTCTGATCATGCTATTCAACGAATTAAAGATCCTAGGCATAAGCCTTACGGGGTAAACACCTTGGCAGACGTTGCTAGGATCATTAATAGAGGTGAAAAAGTTGCGGATCGGGATGACGTGGCATTTTTATTGAATGGCATGAAAGTGATTGTTATACCCAAGACTATGAAAATACGAACTATAAGGCCAATCTAAAGTATGTTGCGTTTAAGGAATGGAGATGCATCCTTTGATCTGGATATTGAGAGATATGAATTTGATGCTGCCATGGACTATGATGATGCTAATTGGCTTGTCATAAAGATTGTTTGTAGCGATCAACAGTATCAATGGAGCGCTACTGATTCATGCCTTCTGACATATGAGTTAAAAGAGTTTTATGATTGGGTAAGATCATTGGAAAGTCTCATCGGTGAAAGAAGTTCGATAAGTTTTTTAGAAGGAGAGTTGGAATTCGAATATGAAAAAACTACTAACAACTTGTCAATAGCTTTGAATTTCAAATTCCACCCAAAAGGTAATAGTTTTCAATATGGTGAAGACGGCGATGAGAGATATATTATGAAGTTTCAAATGAATAATCGTCTGGATCACCTCTTGTCGGATATAAAAACTTTGATAGACAAGTTTCCAGAAAGGCTTAAGCACAAAAGAGGTACTTAACCACACCAAAAAAGCCGGGATGTAGAACAAATCGGGATAGTCACTAAATGGTCCTTCAAAATGAAGCCCCACTCATCACTGAGCGGGGCTTTTGGTTTTTAAGAGAGCGCTTACGGTTGTGTCCGTCTCAGTGCCGCGAGTGTTTCCAGTTCGCCGTCGAGTGTATTGATCCAGTCGTCGGCCAGGTATAGTCCGATCCCGGCGAGATGATAGGGGTTAGAGTGTTTATCGCAGGGAAAATAGACAAGACATCCATTCATAAATAGCCTCCCTTCTGATGGGTAAAGAAACAAGATGGTCATTCCATCTAGTCAGAATTAACAGCGATATATAATGTGATTAAGCGAATAATTGATAGATTTACGGGTTTGACCAGGTGTTTGCTGGGTGATTACTCAGAATCAGGCATAACAACCCCTCAGCCTGCGCTGATCTCTTTTTATTTACAGTTTGAAAGAATAGGCTAGCTGAGTAACCGCACCACTGCACCCAGATTCGGCGTTCTTCGAAACTCAAGATTACGACAGACCACTTTAAGTGCATGACTTGCTCCCACCAGCCCCTTAAAGCATGTAAAAGCATAAAGGGGTCAAGTCTGTACTTATAGTAATAAAGTGCGTACAGTCTATCTATGTCTCGCCCCCTGAGAATAGAATATGAAAATGCCTTTTACCATGTGATGAATCGTGGTAGAGGGCGCCAGCTGGTATTCCGTGAAGCGGCGTACTATGAGGCATTTCTTGAATGTTTGAAGGAAGCTCATATCCGGTTTGGCCTTGAAGTACACGCTTACTGCTTGATGGGGAATCACTATCATTTGTTACTCAGCACTCCCCGGAGTAACCTGAGTCGTGCTATGCGCCATGTTAATGGTGTTTATACGCAGCGCCACAATCGTCTACGAAAAACAGATGGCCCACTCTTCCGTGGGCGATACAAGGCGATATTGGTTGATGCCAGCAGTTATCTCCTGCAACTCAGCCGGTACATCCACCGGAATCCAATCGAAATTCACAAACCACTGGTTCAAAAACTCGATGATTACCCGTGGTCAAGCTACCCGGCCTATGTGGGCAAATCGGTACCACCAGACTGGCTTACTCGAAAGAATATTTATAGTGAGTTGGGTGCTACTCGATATAAAACGGCCTACAGAAACTATGTCGATCAAACGATTGATGACGAGACGTATCTTTTTTATCAAAAAAAACGACAGCCTTCCATTTGGGGCGATCGCAACTTTACGACGAGTGCCTTTGCTAAAGCCGGTAGTTGGGATAGTGAAGTGGTAAAAAAAGGGGTTGCCGAGGTTATATCGATGCAGGGAATAGTGAGTCGGGTTGCACAGCACTTTGATTGCTCAGAGCAGTCTATCTACCAAGCACGGCGTGGGCGGGGAAGTCAAAATATTCCTCGTTGGATAGCGATGAAGCTGTGTCAAGATTACTCTGGTCAGACATTAGAAGAGATAGGTGGATTATTTGGTGTTGGTAACTACTGCACAGTATCCCAGACAATTGCTCGGTTAAAGCATCTCGTCAAAGAAGATAAGCGTGTGAGAGACCAAATATATACTATAAGTACAGACTTGACCCCTTAACTACGATAACAACGGCAACACCCTGACCGAGACCCTGGACAGCACTACCACGACCTACAGCTACAACGCCCGGAACGAGCTGGTGAGTGTGGTGCAGGGGGGTAATACCACCGAATACGGTTACAACCCCAACGGCATCCGTAGCAGCAAGCGCGAAAACGGGGTCACTACCCGCTACATCGTGGACGAGAACCGGGATTATGCCCAGGTGCTGATCGAGGATGATGGCACGGTCCAGGTAAGCTACACTTACGGGGACGACCTGATCAGCCAGGATCGCAGTGGAGAAATCCACTACTACCACTACGACGGGCTGGGCAGCACGCGCTCTTTAACAGACAGCCTGGGGAATCTTGCGAACACCTATGATTATGAGGCGTTTGGGGAGGTGCTCAATCAGACAGGTACAACCGAAAACAGTTATCTGTTTGCCGGAGAGCAGTTTGATAGCACGTTAGACCAATACTATCTCAGGGCCAGATATTACGATCCTAGCCAAGGTCGGTTCACACAAATGGACTCTTTCCTCGGTTGGGAAGAAGATCCAACTACACTGCATAAATATCTATACGCCAATGCTGATCCTGTAAATGGAACTGACCCTAGTGGTTATATGACATTATCAGGTTTGATGACCGGTGTTGGTGGCTTTTTTCGATTGTCTACTATTGCCTTGCCAGCTTATTCAGGCGTAATGGGGAAAGTAGCAATTGGCTTTGTGGGTGCCGGTCTCGGGTATGGGTTAAGTGAAAATGTAAAAGAGTTTATTGCTCGAAATGCCCCTGTAATGCATCGTCTTCTCGAAGGTAAACGAGCAAAGCAGCGAGCAAGGATTGAAAAGAAGTCTCGTGGTCGTCGTGTTCTGTACAATTATGGTAGTCGAGCGAGGGTTCTTACAATATCTGCATTTGGAGTGGGTAGTAGCTCTCCAGGCTATGGCCGTGGTAGGCCGCCTGGGTTTTACGGAACAAGCATAGCTCCATGGAGTGTCCAATATACTCAAGAAGAACTGTCAGCACTATTTTATGGTGGTAATAGGCATAGAGATGTGAGTTGGTTTGTGGCGTTTGATGGCCAATCTTTTATTAAATACCCAGGAAACAGTCACGAATATTACAGACCTAGTTTAACTGGAGAAGTCGATCTTGATGTGATTACAATTGGACGTAATTTAATGCTGCCAAGATAGGCTTGCTTAGGCTTGTATATGAAAATAACAGTATCGCTTTTAGATGAGGATAATAAGCCGCTAATTCTTAATGAGAGTATCGGCAGCAAAGAGTCTGAAGATTCGGATTTTATTCAGATAGCTATTGAGCCTTTCAGCGTTCCAGGTGAAGGCTTTGTGTCTGTCAGTATGACACTAACTTTATACAATTTAGGATGTTGTTTAATTGTAGAACAGAACGAAGTGGTGTTACTCAATGCTTCTTTTGGAGCAAATTATCAGCCAGCTATAGTGATTAAGCTAGAAAATGGTTCTCTAATCCAGGTTTATATTGATGTTAGTGAAGAAATTAAATCAGAATAAACTGAGTTAGTTATTTAATGCCTCTCTCCAAAACGAAGCCCCGCTCAATAATGAGCGGGGCTTTTGTTTTTTTAAGAGAGAAGGTATTTACGGTTGGGCTTGCCTCAATGCCTTGAGCACTTCCAGTTCCCCGTCGAGGGTATTGACCCATTCATCGGCCAGGTATAGCCCGATCCCGGCGAGATGATAGGGGTTGGTCTGTTGATCGCAGGCGTCCCGAATGGCCTGGCATAACACGCCCTGGTCGTTGAACCCGGTTTGAGCGAGTTCGGCTAACATAGATAAGACACCCAGTCAAAAAAGAACAAAAAAAACTCAATAACAAGAACAGACCAAATAATATTCTGGATAACGTAAATTATCACGTGCACATATTTTGAGGCGGTGGCTCCGGTCTGTTAAAACTGTAATCGCCAAACCACAGTACAGACCATAAGG
>JBFNNX010000054.1:0-1196 GCA_040791665.1 Candidatus Thiodiazotropha sp.
CATCGAGATCTACCTGCTCGACAAAGAGGGCAAGATCCTTGCGTTTTCCGCCGACCCCGGCAAGGTGAAGCGCAAGCGGGTGGATCTGCAACCGGTCCAGGCTTTCATGCGCGGGGAGGGCTTCCCGCTCCTCGGCGATGACCCGCGCTCCCATGATCGCCGCAAGGCATTTTCAGTGACCCCGGTGCCTGCAGGCGACATGCCTGAGGGTTACCTCTATGTGGTGTTGCGGGGAGAGGAGTACGACAACGCGGAGCAGGCGGTGCAGGAGAGCTATGCCCTGCGCTACAGCGCAGGCGCCGTGGCGGTCAGCCTGGGATTTGGACTCCTCTCCGGTCTGCTGCTGTTTTTCTGGCTCACTCGGCGTGTGCAGCGCCTGTCGCAGGTGATGTCCTCGTTTCAGCAAAGCGACTTCACCCGGCACGAGCATTTTACAAAAAATGATGCAGGCCCCGGCGGCGACGAAGTGGATCGACTGGGCGCCGCCTTTGACGAAATGGCGAGCCGCATTATCGATCAGTGGGGCCAGCTCAAAGAGCAGGACCGCCTGCGCCGGGAGTTGGTGGCCCAGGTCTCCCACGATCTGCGTACCCCCCTCGCCGCGCTGCATGGCTACCTGGAGACGGTCAACATGAAGGGCGAGGATCTCAACGAAGCGCGCAGGGACGAATACCTGGGCATCGCCCTCAACCAGAGCGAACGGCTGAAGCGCATGGTGGAAGAGCTGTTCGAACTGGCCCAGCTCGAAGCCCGGGACACCAAGCCGGTCTGCGAACCGATGCCACTGGCGGAACTGGTGCAGGATGTGATTCAGAAATTCCAGCTCCGCGCCCGGCAGGCGGGGGTCACCCTGGACTGGCAGATCCCCGAAACCTCACCCTTCGTGAATGCCGATTTCGC
The DNA here is from genome assembly GCA_040791665.1 of Candidatus Thiodiazotropha sp. GTDB lineage: Bacteria > Pseudomonadota > Gammaproteobacteria > Chromatiales > Chromatiaceae > Thiodiazotropha. The sequence goes on from JBFNNX010000054.1 coordinate 901, forward strand.
CCTCACCGAACGGGTTCTCGATAACCTCATCGCCAATGCCCTGGATCATGTGGAGGAGGGCGGCAGGGTCACCCTGCAGATCGCCCAACAGGACCAGCAGGCAGTGGTGAATGTCACCGACAGCGGCAGTGGCATCAGTGAGGATGATCTACCCCATATTTTCGATCCCTTCTATAAAAAACGCCAGACAGGCAAAGAAGGTGGACATGCCGGATTAGGGCTGGCCATCGCACAGCGCATGGTTGAACTACAAGGTGGTCACATAACCGCTTCCAACAGTGAAGGCGGCGGGGCTT
>JBFNNX010000055.1:0-20224 GCA_040791665.1 Candidatus Thiodiazotropha sp.
ATTGTCTTATCACGCTCCAGCGCCGTAAAAGAAGTTACGGCTATTTTTGCGGTAACCGTTTTGGCCGGGAGGACGGCAAAGTCACGGACGAAATCGCCCTCAACCCGTCCCATTTCCGCGAGCGGCCTCTTAAGGAAGTGCTGGCCACCCTCGCCCACGAGATGGTCCATCTCTGGCAACACCACTACGGCAAACCGGGCCGGGGCTGTTATCACAATCGCCAGTGGGCCGATAAGATGAAATCCGTCGGCCTCCAGCCGACCGATACGGGAGAGGAAGGCGGCAAAGAGACCGGTGACAGCGTTCATCACATCGTCTTACCCGGAGGCCAATTCGACAAGGTTGCCAACACACTCATCTCACGCGGCTTTAAGATCACATGGATCGAACAACCACGCCTGACCCCGGCGGCCACCGGGGAGACGGATGAGAACGCGTCACAGCCCAAGGAAAGCAAGAGCGGGAAACGTGTGAAGTATGTTTGTCCGAAGGATAAATGTAAGACCACCGCCTGGGCCAAGCATGACGCCAATCTCATGTGCGGCGATCATGTGACGGCAATGGTGCCATCCCTATAGATAGTACTTAAGACACTCCGTACCAATGTGGGCATGGAACTTTCAACAGGTTCCGGCCATGTTCATAAATATTCGCCAAATACTTTGACTGCCTCTCTGAGCAACCAACCCTCATTAGTAATTCTTTAAATGCATCATCAGTTAGTTTCACACGTCGCGCATGACAATGACGGATAAATTCATAAAATTTTCTTGCATCATTCGTGTGCGTTAATGATCCATCTGAAATATTCAGGAAATTTACAAGTAACTGCGCGGCTCTAGGAGGAAGTTCATATAACTCCTCTTCTGATGTATTAATATTCCACATACACTAATCCTCTGGCCCTATTCCTTCATAGGAGGCACATTCCGGACAGTAAATATATTCCTGATTACCCACTAGGCTCAGCTATTGAGCCTGTGGTACCTGCATAATGAAACCTACTGAATACAAGAGGTTTTTCATCATGCCAAAAAATGCCATTCAATTTCAAAAAGGTCTTAGTTTGCACGAATTTCTCGAAAAGTATGGTACCGATGCTCAATGTGCTAAAGCATTGTACCAACTTCGCTGGCCAACCGGCTATGTCTGCCCAGAGTGCGGCAACACAACGGGCTGTGAACTCAAGAACCGTAAGATATACCAGTGCCACAAATGTCACCATCAGACCTCTCTCACCGCGGGCACTATTTTTCATGGGACAAAGTTGCCTTTGAAAAAATGGTTTCTGGCCATCTACTTGCTGACTCAACGTAAAAAAAGCCTCTCTGCCTTGCAACTATCTCGCGAGATTGGTGTGAACTATGATACGGCCTGGAAACTCAAGCATAAGCTGATGCAGGTCATGATGGAACGACAGCGTGAGAAGAAGCTGGCCGGTCGCATTGAAATGGATGATGCTTATGTTGGCGGTGAGAAGCCCGGTAAGCGTGGACGGGGTTCGCGTAATAAAGTCCCTTTCGTAGCTGCCGTTGAGACGACGCAGGACGGCAGGCCACTGAAGATTCATCTGCGCCGGGTACGCGGTTTTCGTAGCAAGGAGATCGCTCGATATGCCAAAGCCAGCTTGGTTTCGGGTAGTACCGTCTATTCGGATGGGTTCTACTGCTTCAGGGCAGTCACCGATGCCGAGTGTGAGCATATCGCCATTGTCACGGGCGGTGGAAGGAAGAGCGCCCAGCATTCCATCTTCAAATGGGTGAATACCATGCTGGGTAATGTCAAGAACTCCTTGCTGGGAACTTTTCATGCTATTCGAGAAAAACATGTACCTCGTTATTTGGCCGAATTCGAGTACCGATTTAATCGCCGTTTCAATCTTCCAGAAATGATTGAGCGGTTGCTCGTCGTTGCTTTACGCACACCACCGATGCCTTATCGCCTCTTGAGGATGGCTGAGGTTTATGGGTAATCAGGAATATATTTACCATTCCAAATAGTCCATACTTCCTCTTCTAGGGCATCTTCCAAAACTTTACCGCATTCACAGCATTCTGCGGCTGGTTTTGACTTCAATAGCTTCCACACACCAATATGCCGTGCAGCCATTTAATCCTTCCTAATACTCACATTCAACATGCACCATCTAGAGAGTAACATATAACATGTTGGTATATTGGAGAATTCACACCCAACCGGGTGGGATTCAGGGGCGGTGCCAGCGGCACAGGGGCTGACAAACCCACTCTACACTCCAAAAAGCCGTCCCTCATTACGAGGAACGGCTGATCTTATAGCTCTTTACAAAGCTGCCCGCTCTAACAGCCGAAAAGCTCTTCCAAGTCTTGATCGATATCCTCAACCAGTTGACCAGAGCGAGAAAAGTGAGCTTCTGCATAGTCTCCCCACCAATAGCCCTCAACCTTGCCTGTCTGTAGATTGATCCAGATATTAGGACCACCGAACGCTACCAATAGACGGGCGCTCTTGTAAGCCTTATTCGCGCTAACAATGTATTCGATATCAAGGACATCAGAGAGATAATCATAGGCGCTCATATGGTCACCCTCGTCATACTCCCCGGCTTCTATCAGGTAACTGTATTCACCTTCAGAAGTGATCTTAATTCCTTCATCAAGCTCTCTCGCTATAGACTGTACGTGCTCCTCAAGTTGTCTTTGGGTATCTGTCTTTTGTGATGTAGAAGGCATAGCCTGGATTCCTTTCCATGTTTGTTATTATCTGTCGTGATGAAGCGGACCGGACGGCCCGCTTCATATGCAGTGGTTATGAGTTCACTTCCGTGGCGCTGTCCTGCGATTGCGGCAGTTCGAAGAGGTAGAATTCGCTGACGATCTGAGTGCCTGCGAGCTTTACTTTTATACCGCTCTTGCCGCTTTCCTTTTTCCAGCCGACACCAATCTGTTCGAAGCTTGTTGCGCCATCGCCGTATACGTGGCGGACTTTGACAGCGTGGGTGGGGCGTCGGCCTTTACCGTTATTGTTTTCGGCGGCGTTTTCATTGAAGTTGTCAGTCATGATCTTTCTCCTTTGATTTGTAACGGGCTGGCCTATTCCAGCCTTACCCGCCGTACAGCCAAACGGACCGGGAACGTGTCATGGTCAACACGGGAGGCCCGCCAGGGCCGAATGGAGCGGGCAGACCATTGACGCGCCGCGCTCACGCGCATTCCCGGCGTCCGTTTGCTACGGCAATCAAGGGTATGAGCTGGAATTAGGAAAGACCGGACACCATGAACAAAGGAAGAGCGTGGATAGACTGATAACGTCAAAACCCCGCTGTCTGTAACGCGAAATGGATACCCCTACCCGCTTTGACATTCGCACGATCAGGCAAGCGCCCGCCCCATGAACGGTGTGTTCCCTGGAAGATATGGAATTGAATGACGCATAAGTTAAGGTTCGCGAGGAAGGCAAGAGGCGGCGTACGCCCGCGCGCGGCGATAATTGACGGACATCCTATTTCGCCACGGGAGAGCCGTCATGACCACCGACTGGAAACCGAAAACCCCGTCCGCCCGTAAAGCCTTTCAGCACAGGAAACAGGAAAAGACCAAAGACCCCAAACCGGTCACCAAAAGTGAGCTTACCCGGCTGGAAGCACAGAGAGAAAAACCAAAGACAGGGCAAGCACTGGTTCCTGGCGGGGCCGGTCAGCGCGCATCCAACACGATGAATAAGCAGCGGGAGCAACGTATTAAGAATATCCAGCACCGTCTGCGCCGCATGAAAAACCGGGCGCGGGACGGTTTCGACCGCTCACGCTAGAAAAATTAGTAGGTCGTTAAGATTTTATATTCTATGGTGATGACATGGCGTTTTTTATCACCGAGAAAAAGACCGAAGAATGGCTGGAAGAGGTAGTTCGGGACATGCTGATGCCGGATGGAACCCATAAGCCGGTCAGGGCATTCAAAATCACGTGGTCCGCCCGTGATTTTATTGAGGAATTCACCGATATTCCCGAAACGGAAATTTCCGAAATCGCGCAAATGTATGTCAAGGAAACCGGTAAGTCTTATGAAGAGGCTTATTTCGACACAATCGGTCACCTGGAAAGCGGACTGCGCAAACGCTTCGGCATCGACGAATAATCACCCCTTCCCTCAAGTCTGCTGACTAAGAGGAAGGCGCGAGGCGTGTCACCTCCTCCATCCCGGATAATTCACCGCAAGCCCTTAAACAACAGGAGCGGTGACCATGACCGGATTTCTTGAAGACTTCACAAGCGACATTCCCCGCGGGGTATCGTCCCGCTATCTCAAACAGCAAAGCGTACCGCAAGCCCGCTGGCAAAGCCCTGAGGCGATCCTTCAAAGTAAGGCGCTGTCATACGATCTTCACCATCCGGGCAAGAAAATTCTTGTCGGCGCTATTGGTAAACAGCTCATCGGGATCGAGGACGACCGGCATATCCTGAGTGTCGCGGGATCACGCGCCGGTAAGTCGGTCACCCTGATCGGCAATTTACTCTGCTACCGGGGCAGTGTGCTCGCCACCGATCCCAAGGGTGAACTGGCTGAAATCACAGCCGCGCGGCGCGCCCAGATGGGCCAGAAGGTCTACATCCTCGATCCCTTCTCTTACGCATCTGAGAAAGTGGCAGGCTTTCGGGCGCGCTACAACCCCATGGCCGTCCTGAAACCGGGCAGCCCGACAATTATCGAGGATGCCTCCCTGATCGCCGAGGCCATGGTGATAAAGCCCCCCGCGCAAAAAGACCAGCACTGGGACGAAAGCGCTCAATCCTTCATCGAGGGCGTGATCCTGCATGTCGCCACCGATCCGGAATATGACGGCCGCCGAAACCTCGTCACCGTCCGGGAACTGATCAAACAGGCCATGATGCTGGCGCTCGACGAAGACGGGGAACCCTATCACGTCCTCGAACAAGCCATGCTGGACAACGCCCACCGCCTGAAGAAGTTCGAGGGAACCGCCGATGTGGGCGGGGACATCGAGGGCGCAGCCAATGATTTTTATGAAAAGAGCGACCGGGAGCGGGACAGCGTGCTCTCCACCGTGCGGCGTCATACCAAATTCCTGGACTACCCCGCCATGCGCGACATCCTGAGCGGCCATGATTTCGACCTCGCGGATTTGAAGCGCAACCCAAACGGCGTGAGCATTTACCTTTGCTTTCCCGCGACACGGATCGAAATGAGCAATCGTTGGCTCAGGATATTCATCAACCAGCTTCTGGACGCCATGGAGCGGGAGCACACAGTGCCTCCCGTTCCCGTGCTGGCCTGTCTTGACGAATTCCCGGTATTGGGCCATATGCGTCAGTTGGAAAACGCCATCGGCCAGATCGCATCCTTCCATGTCAAGCTATGGGTTGTGCTACAGGACTGGAATCAGGGCAAGGCCCTGTACGGGGATCGCTGGGAGAGTTTTGCCGGAAACGCCGGTATACTCCAGTTCTTTGGGAATAACGACTTAGCCACAACGGAGTATATATCCAAGAGACTTGGAAAAACGCAAGTTGAGGTGTCCCGGCAAGGCGAAGTCGGTACGCAGCAGCAGGAAATGGGTTTGAGCGGTCGATCCCGTAGCATTGAGCTTCACGACCTTCTGACCCCGGATGAAGTCAGCCGGATGTTCTCCCGCAACGACCGCTTCAAACGCCAGCTTGTTATCTGGGCGGGCTCACACCCCATGATCCTGCAAAGGGTGGAGTATTTTGATCAAGATGGGCCGATGGCAGGTTACCTCGAAGGGGACACATCAGGTCCGTTGTGATTTTTACCTTGCCAACTCGGCATCTGCTCAATCTCAGGCAATGCGTTAAACCACCGCTGTTTCGACCATTGCATTAATAGCGCCGTCTGCTGTTCGAGCAGATTAACCCCATCTTTTTGCGCCTGCTCCCTGGTCTTTTCCAGGAGCAGCCGCTCGATCCCTGGATCACGGCCAAATAATTCAGCGCAATTGTAAGCCAGCCGACCGCGAAAGTCTCCTCGCAGGTAATCACAGTCACCCGAATCGACCAATACTTTCACAACGTCTTTCTGGCCTTGAGTAGCTGCCTCATGCAACGCTGTTGTCAATTGCTGGGGGTGTTGAAAATTGACCGGGAATTCTGCGGCGATTAATTCTTGTACGCGCTCAACATTACCATCGTGAGCCGCCTTTAAAAACTCCAGGCCAAGTTTGAATATCTTTTTTTCACTCGTCAATTTAGTCGTGCGATCCATTGCATCCCTATCTTCCTGTATCGTTTCCAATAAGCCTTGAACAACCGTCCCCGGCTCATACGTGCCTTCCGTATCCATCAATCCAAGGTCAACGCCTTCTTTTCGGGCAAACTCAATCAACCCAAGCTGCCCCAGACTTTTTATATCGCCGGAACCCGTCTTATCAAGATAAATCAACCATAATTTGTCGGTTATACTTCTTTTCATAGCTTGTATATCCTGTTCCAATCAGCCCTCAGGCCCTGTGAAAGGCCAATAGTTTCTTTTCCGTCTCGCTTGAAACAGTGTTTAGAAGTGTCGCATCATCCGCCGTTGAAGCATTAAAGAGCAAAGGTAGATTGTGGTTGATGACGATAAACTTTTGAATTGGCGTCTCGATATCATCATAAATCTCATCATCCATCGCCAGCGTGAGAAGAAGGTGGTTTTCTTCGGTCACCAGATTATTGAAAAAAAGATAGATGTTATCTTCCGGCGTCACAACACCCCAACCAGAGTAAGCGATAGGATTTTGTTCCGGTTTCAGGTTTTCTAGATCGAACAACAGGGATTGGTCATCCGGGATTTCATCTGTTCGAAACACCTCTTCCACCAGTTGTGTTTTGAGTAAACCATCGCTCTCTCCCGCTTTCAGGTTCAGGCAATAACGTGAAATATCTGAATCCCGTTCCAGAGTAGCGATGTACTGACCATCAATATGACCTGGTGTGAAGTAGCACTGACCGCCTGCCCCGTCATTGAGGAACTCTTGCAAATGTAAGGGGGCCTGTAATTCAGGCGAATAGACAGTCAGGTATTCAGATGAAAAGAGGGGTTTTGCGTGATCGGGATCACTGGGATCGTGATAGGTGAGGAACAACTCAACCACGCCCATCAGCTTAGGTTCCGGATAGTCTGTACCTATCCTCACCCGGCTTTCCCCCTTACCTTCATTCCAAGGCGTGCCATCAACCAACCGACGCAAACTCTCGCCAAAATCCGAAAGTTGTTTTTTATTCAAGCCGAGTTTGGCTACGTCGGAAATCACTTCCGCAACACCAACCCATGAATACTCTTCGTGTTGAAGAATAGCCGTATCTTCCTTGGATTTTGCTTTACCATCATTATATTCTTTTCTGGGTTTATCATCCTCGATAAACCAGTCATCTTTTTTGAACGTCGTAAAGCCAAATTCCTTAAAAGCTTTCAACGCTTTTCGAATTCTTATGAGCCGCCAGCCCATCTTTTCTATGCTTTCACCGGTACGAATCTTGACCATTAGCTTTCTTCATTCGTTGCGCTCAGGAAATGTTACAGATTTTCCATGATAACGTTGTTGCACTTGCTCTGATGCGGAATACAGCAACGCATAGGGTTCAAAAAGCCCTGCAAGCTCCCGTCCCCCTGTTGATACCATCTTCTCTGCACTGGTTTCCTGCCCCGAAACCAGCATGAGAAAATCGATCCACCAGCCACTCATGGCTTCACCGAATTCCTCTCTAGTCCGTGCTTCCAAAGGCATTTCATCAAGCACTGCCGGATCATCTGCAAATTTTAGATTTAAACCCAGTTCACTACTCAACACGCCAACGTCCATGAGCGCGGCCCCCAGTCCTTGCTGCATAAAACGGTTCCATTCGCTACCTGGGTCATCCAATGGCTGTTCCTTGATATTGAAGCTTATCTGAAACCCACCCTTTCCATCCGATGCCGTCAAACGCGAACCGAAGAAGGCGGATCGCATAATATTTAGAAACCGTGCTTCTGGTGCAGGGTGTGTAATTCGACTTTCCCCGCCCTTTTTTACTCTGGCGTTTTCAAACAGCGCAATCACGATAAATGCGGACAAAGTGAGAAAACGAAACCGGGCGTTTTGATCGAGTTCGATCATGACATCCGGTAAGTGTCCTGCGAGTTCCCGCATATCGCGCTCATACTCATCGAATAGACTACCGGCTCCTTTAGCCTGTCTTTCCAGTTCGAAACCGAACCAAAGCGCGAAAGTGTCCGCATGGAGTTCAGTCGATTGAAGAGCAATAGAGTATGTCAAGCCTTCTGCTTCATCGGGCTCGAATTCCATTAACGACCATGTCTCCAGGTTTAATGTCGGCATAAAACCTGGCTTCCGGCGTGAACGCATACCTAACTCGTCCAATCGTAGCGCTTGCTGATCAAGAACAAATAAATCCTTTAGCATCTCCAAGTGGCAAAACGCGGCATGGGAAATCTCGTGAAGTGCCGCCCACCTAAGACACAGATCAAACAATAGCTGGCACTGTCGATGCCGCCAGATATTAGCGGGTATTTCATACGTGAGATATTTCCTATCAAACACACCCCGGCTTTTTATATCGGAATAGTCAAAATACCGCCTGGGAAATTGATACTCATCCCCAAGGACATAGATTGTATCGCTTAAACTCCATTCATCATCCCTGTTGAGTAAATCCGGTGGGGCCAGAAACCCATCCCAGCAACTCGTCGTAAACAGCACATCATCCAGTGCCAACAACAAACCCAGGGAAAGTGTCAGATCATACCCATCGTCCTCAGAACGTGTTGCGAGACCGTTGAGTGACCAATCACCACTATCGATTTCAACGCGTTCCGGTCTCAAGCCATCAATTTCCAACAAACCGAGTTCCTGCTGGAGGTTATCTAGTGTTCTTCGGGCTTCTTCCACCAAGCTGTTGATAAAGGTTTCCCGAAAGGGATTTCTTTTCAGGGGAGAGAGATAGGCGGGTGAGGCCAAGTCGGGATGCGTTTCTGAGATTCTGAGCCGTGTACTTGAACGTGGTTGCCATTGCGCTCCCTCGCTTTCAACTTCATCACACTTCTCTAACATAGGTTTTCCATTCGATATCCATAGGCCTCACGCCTTATTCGGATTTCATTTCACCTCATCTATTTGGCATCCAGTCTAGCGCTCCCCCCGAGAGCGAGAGGTCTGCGAGAGGTAGTCACTTCAACTACTGAGAGATCATAAACATGTTGATCCCCATCTAGCAGTCATTAAGGAAATAGCCATGCCAGACAACCTAAACCCTTCATTCGAAGGCTTCCCCAAAACCCGGCAGATCATAGACCGGGAGGGTCGGATCGGCTTTGTCATCTCACCGCGCAAGCTCACCCCTGCAAGGGCGATGGCCGCCGACTGGACGGCTGCCGCGCTGAGCATAGGCTTAGCGACCACCAACCTGTTTTTTCATGAAAGTCATCACCTTACTCACGACTGGGAACACATTGCTCTGCTGGGTGCCCCTGTCGCCGCCTATCCACTGCTGAAGCTCTCCTTGCCCTGGCTGTTCAAGACCCGGACAAAAATCATTCTCACACCATCCCTGATCAGCTTCAAGCGCGGGGGCCTAAAAAAGGCCTATGACCGGACCATGCCCCATAGCTATTCGGTGATTGAGCATGACAGAACCCGGCGAGAGCAGGAACGTCACGAGCTGGCCGTGCGCCGCGCGCAGGCCGAAGAAGGCGAGATCATCGCCAAGAAAAAATATTACGGGAATAGCTTTCACATCTGTTTCAACCCCATCGGCCAGCGGAAAGACATCATGACCGTCTTTGGGCGCAAGCCCGCCCTGGCGATCCTTATGCGCCTCAAGGCCTGCGATGAAATCATCGAGGCGCACGCCGGGCTGGGTGACGGGCTTGCCCTCACCCCTGATCCGCAATGGACACCCCAACCGGGTGATTTACCGTCCGAGTAACGAGGGATACCAATGGGACATTTCACCCGCTTCCTGATCGCCGCGCCGCTCGCGTATTTCAGTGCCGGATACCTGCTCGACGGTATCCACTGGATGTTCCGGCATGTCCTGGGTGTATATCGAATTCCCTGGGACGGGCGCGTGGACACCGCCCTGTACTGGGCCTGTGGTTTTATCGCCTTCGCCAGTATGGTCCGGCACTTTCCCCGGCTACCGCGCATCGCTCTGGCTGCCCTGATCGCTTACCTGGGCACCCCCCATCTAATCGATGGAATTTTGTGGACCTTCGATGCTTCTATGCCGTCCCCCGGCGTCTTCCGCGCCTATATCCACGGCATGGTCGGCCTTTTTATCTACCCAATAGCCCATAACTGGCTGCGCCGCGTTCCCCTGCTCACCTTTTCCCTGTAACCCAATGGAGTTTTAACCATGAGTGATTTCGACTTCACATTCATTATTACCCTCCTAACGACCCTTTGGCGGTTTGTCGAAGATAATGCTTACAGTATTGGAGTAGCAGTCCTGATCGTGGTTGCCATCATCGTCGTAAAAAAGCACGGCAGGGTCATCGCGATTAAAATCGCACTCATCCGGCTCGCTATTAAACATCGTAAGTTCACCCTGCCCCGGATATTGCTGCCCGACCACCATGGGCGGTTTCCCGTGCAGAATGTGCTTTGCGGGGACTATATGCACCCTTTCACGAAGAGCCGGAAGGATTTGTCACAGTTCGATCTGGCCCATAGTTACCTGCGTAAGGCGTGCGAGCTGGGCCGTCATACGATGCCGCTTTGGCTTATGGCCCTGCTGGGCGCTCTGGTGGGATCGGAGGCCGTGGTGTTCAGCATGGTGCTGGTCGAATACGGCCTGGACAGCGTGACACCCAGCCAACAACCGCTTTACGCGGGCCTGATCGGGTCGGTGCTTGCCATCGTCCTGATGCTCGGCACGCATTACGCCGGGAAGGAGTGGCATCGAAACGAGCTGATCAAAAAGGCGGGGGAGATGGGCCGGGAGAACACCCGAAACGGCGGCGCCCCTTCCCCATCGGCCCTCGCCACCAACAATAAAACCTCGATCACAAACGATAAGCTGGATGACGGCGCTTCAGCCTATGAGCAACTCCTGAACCGCCTGCACACCAATTACACCCTGACCCCGGACTGGCGCTGGACCAAGGGGACAGTGGCGTTCATCGTCATTTTGATGGCGCTGAGTTTTATTGTCCGGCTATCGGTCAGCGAAATCATCGCTCCCCCAGCCTTCGCCGGCGAGAGCATGGATATGTCCGGGCTTGGCATGGAGGGCATGGAAGACTTGCTGGGCACGGAGATGGGGATTGAGGCTTCGTCCGATTTCTGGAGCGCCACCGGAAGCCTGTCCACCCTGCTCATCTTCACGATGATTTTCCTGGGCATCCAGGCGCTGTCCATCTTTGTCTCCCGCGCCTATGGCTTCGCCTCTATTGAAGGGCGTGAGGCTTACAAGATCATCAGTAAGTACCGTACGCGCGAGGACTATCTCAACCACCAGCAGGCCCTGGAGCTGGAAATCATGAACGCGGCCCAAGCCAGGCTCAACCAGCTCAACCAACGCATCATCGAGGCCCTGAATGAAAGCGGCGTCGATAGCGAAGCCTTCAAGGCCGCGAAAAACATCAGCGACCACACCTTCCTGGGCTACATCAAAGCCCGTCAGCACGAGGAGAAACTCCATGAATATGAAGATATTATTTAAGCCTTTCCTATGGATCGCCCTTGCCGTCCTGCTGGGGGTCAGCGCCCCGGCGCAGGCCCGTGACAATCTCGGTTATTGCTATGGGCCGGTGATGGCCCATATCGACCGGTCTTTGATAAAACCGCCGGAGCGGGAGCTGTTTATCCTGCTTGACCAGACCGTGAGGTTCGATAAAAAGCTTGCCTCAAACCTTAAGGAGAAGACCAGTGAGTTCATTCGGCCCGGTGACAAAATCACCATTGTCAGTTTTTCCGCGAACGCGAACGGGCATTTCACGGAAGTAGTGTTCACCGGCGCGCTGGAGCGGCCCTTGCCGGAAAAAGCGCTTTCCCGCACCACCCCTATGAGACAGATTAAGGCTTATAAAAAGTGCATGCGGACACAGGAAAAGAACGGCAAGCCTTTTATCATGAAAAGCATGTTCAAGGCCCTGACCCTGCCCAACGACGACTATGACTTCACCAACACCGAACTCATCGGGACGATCAATATGCTGGCAAGCGACCTGATCGGCAAGTCGGAGATAAAAAACCGCATTCTGCTGGTTTATTCCGACGTGTTGGAAAATTCCGCGCTCACAACGTTCTTCAAAAAAGGCGAAATCCGCAAGATCAGCCCGAAGACCGAGATGGCGAAGGTGAAGAAGGCCAAGATGATCCCGGACCTGTCCGGCACCAAGGTCTACGTGATCGGAGGCGGCTGGATTGGCGAAGGCAGACCCTATCTGGAATCTCGCAAGCTTAATGCCCTGCGGGCGTTTTGGGAGGCGTTCTTCGCGGCTAGCGGCGCGGCCCTGGAAGGTTTTGGCCAGCCGGTGTTGTTGACAGAGTTGAAATAGCTCTAATTCTAAAGGCCGCTCACCGTATTCCGGGAACGGCCTTTTTCATTTACTAAGAAATCCACTCAGCTTTGAATTGCAGCTCTTATATTATCAAAAAGTACTGCAAACATTTCGAAAGCCTCTGGCGGATAATTGTTTACCTTAGTTTCAGCAAAATGCTTCTTACGATTAGATCGTATTTTATACTCTTGCTTGAACAAAGACCGAAGACTTTCAAGCTTTTCAGGGTCTATTTCATCGTCCAGTATCTTGGCTTGTTGTTCAGATGCTTCCTTGCCATCTGCCCCATAATACACTCTTTTAATATAACCTTCAGTTAAATACTCTTTCTTAAATAAAAACTCTATGCAAATATCACTTGTGGGCCAGTACAATTCATCGGATGGTGGTTTTGGCAACAATAATGCATGTGATTTTCCTGCATCATGTTTCTTAGTTAGAGCATTAACATTTTTATATCTACGCAGCCTTTGAAAACACACAATACCTGCCTTGTCGTTATCAAACACCCCAATACGCACTTTGCTTTCGCTGTGGAGAATTGAGTCAAGGTAGGTTTGTAACTGCTTCGCTCCGGCTTGTTCATCTTCGTCGGTCACACCAGCACTACAGGAAGTAATATCAAAAAGCATATCCTCATCAGGATACAATTTTTCCCAAGCTTTTTTGATTATCGTTACATCATATTTTCCCTCTGTAACAACAACAGGCTTTGTATACGTATTAATTTCACCTTCCAGCCTTAATACATTTTTCTCAAGCGCATCGTGAGACAAATATATTTCCTTTGCCCTTTCCTTAACCAGTTCCGCAATACCTAGCCGATCATCAGGATTATCTTCTTCCACACTCACAGGAATAGCATTACTAGTAAGATGATCTGTATCCTTGTACTGTCCAGATGTCACTAGCCATCTAGACACTTTTTCCGATGATAAATCGTAAAATGCAGGCGAATGTGTAGTTAAAAATATTTGATTTTCTTTGGAGAACTTCTGCTCGAACTGTTCCGCAAGATTAAAAGCGTTGCTCATTTCAAGAGAATTTTCCGGTTCCTCGTAAGCCCATATGTGATGTTTACTATCCTGATCAGCAATAAAATCCAATATATGGGGTATGTGCCGTGCCTGTATACCATCGCCACGCTTTTGTAGAGGAACATCAAAAATCCCATACTTTGTGGAGAAATCCAAAGCCTCAAATAAATTTCTGAAGTTCTGAGGTATTTCTATTTTACTTTCAAAGCCTAACTGCTCCTTTATACTCTCGGACATATCATCAACTGCCTCATTAATTCGTTTAGTCATAGCTGTCGATGCATCCGCTAGACCTGCTTTCGTATCATTTAATAAACAATCGTGTACCATCCCCAAATAATACGAAAAGTCTCCCTCCCACGGATTGCAGGCACATAGTGAAAAGTTATTTTGTTTAGAAATTTTGTTATCGTACCAAGCTTTGTGCCTTTCTCATGTGTAAGTGTGATATCTCCGTTTCGATCCCATGATTTTTTAATATAAAATGTTTTTGGTAGAGAACTCCAATTATCGATATTACGGAAGGTTATTTTGACCCACAGCGTTACTCGTCCTTTTGCCTCGCGCGCTTCTTCTACACGATACTTTGTAATATCTTGAAAGAAATCGTATGGTGTATTGAGTTCTGTCTTACCATTAAAAAATAAATTCAATGCTCTAAGAATATTTGACTTTCCCGCATCATTGCCACCAACAAATACATTAAGGTGATTTACTGAGTTGAATGAAGCCGAATATATTGACCTAAAATAATTGATTTCAATTTTTGATATGATATTCATCTGGTCAAATTTCCTTTCCCCAGCAAAGCCTCGTGCTATTGGTATAACATTTCAAAAAGTTGAAGGTATTTTGCTTTCCTGCAATCTCTCTGATGCTGATATCCAGCCCCCACTCGATAACTTATTTATTAGCTGCGCTGATTTACTTACTCTTCAAATAATGACAAATCAGGAAGTAGTTATAAAACAACGGCTTACTATTTTTAACAAGAATGCCACTTAGGAACCAGTCCATTAAGTAATAAAATGTATCTCACTGTTTTTATTATAATTTTTCATTGAGCAACCATATCAAAACTGATATCAGACTGACAAAAGGGCCGAAGCCCTAGAACTCGTAGGCGTTGGTGACGATAACTTCGCGTTCGATTTCCTCGATCTCGCCGTTGTAGCCCATGTCGCGGGCTATCGCTTCATAGTCGATGTAGTGGCGCAGGTTCTCCGGTATATCCGTGGTCTCTTCGATCAGCTCCCGCGCGTAGTCCTCGACCGGTCCATGAAAGATGCAAACCTCTTCATACCGCGTGACCGCCTCATCAAGGGAGAAGCCCCGGTCCAGGAGGAAGCAAAGCTGATCGGTTTCCATGTTGTCCAGGTTGTCGAGTTCATCAAACCATTCGGTGATCGTCGCCTGGTCGATACCGACGGACCGGGCCAGCCGTGAGAGGTGTTCGTCACCGTCGATGAACTGGATTTCCACCTCCTCGCAGCCCTTGGCGTTTAGCTTTTCCATCCCGGCGTCATATTCCGCGATGTCCTCGAAATAGAAACCGGTATGGTCGATTGAGTAAGGTTGGGCGTAGAAAGTGGTCATGGCTTGTATCTCCTGCTTTTCGTGAAATCGTGGCTTCACGGTGAGCTGCGGATACAGGGGGGACGGCCAGTCCGAACACCATCAAAGGGCGCGGCCCGCAGGAACGAGGACACGGTTGATGGTTTTCGCCGTTAGGGAAGACTTGCCGGAGCACCGACCGCAGCCAGTATGGCCACTAATAAATTTCACATTGGAAGCGGAAGAGACGAGGTTATGACCTGTAACAAACGCCCCTGTTCATAGTCCATAGAGCACAGGTGATGCGATACGGAGGGCAGAAACCTCATGAAACGCCGGAAGAAGAAAGAACCCGACTACGCCTTCATTGCGATAGAGGTGGATGATTATTCAGTGAGAGCGATTGGCAGGATCAATACGAGTCTGCTGGGTTCGCCCCGCTATATCGATAACGAAGAAGAACCCGTTCATGAATTCCAAACCAATTTGGAAATCACCGGCCTTTGCACCGACCCGGAGAACCGGGCCGGTCACCGTTTCGACATTCACATGTACGGTGCGTCGGATATAGATCAACGGACACCTAGGATCAAAGACCTTCATGAGCGTGACAAAAATGGTGACTTTCGCTACCGGACATACAGGGGCCGGGAATACCCGGTGTACGCCCCACCGCCCCCGTCGCTTTCATAGACAAGGTCCGGGGTGAAGACCGGTGGACTACATGGCTATGGGTGGCACCACAAATGGTCACAGACAGCCTCATCATTCTTTCAGGAAACAAACAGGCTTACATCTCACTTCATGAGATCAAGGAAGCTCGTAAGCGCCGTGTCCAAAACCTGACACTCCAGACAACCGACCCGGCGGAGGAGTAGAATATATCTGGCAGGTAGTCGAAGGCGAACCAGAAGCACGCTTTCTTTTACCATCGGACCGCTGGGATTTTTATAGCCATTTTCATTCTGGCACTTGATAACGATCCACAGTTATAGGCACAGATAATCACTATATATCAAATGGATAACATTCTAATCACAATTACATTTCAATTATTTTTTCTTTTTAAACATACGTATTCGTTTCTTTAGGTCTTCTTCAGGCAATCTAACGAGAGGATCATTTAGAAACAATTCAAGGGCCGCTAGTAAAATCTCTGTATCTATGTCTGTATGCTCCTGAAGCATATCGACAGCCCAAATCACTCCGTGTGTTTCAATATTCTTACTCTCAGCTAACATTTTGAGTGGTCTATCCCCCGTAAAGAGGATAGAATCATCGGTGTCTTCTGCTAAAACAAGAGCAAAGCAATCGTTAAGCGCAAGTGGCCTATTCTGATTCAAATAAAGCTGTGCTTGCATAACCTGTTCACCTGGTAGTACGGTGACCTCCATACCCATAGCAACCAACATTTTCTTATCTTTATCCGGTATGGATAAAAGCTCTTCATCAAATAGTGGCTGAGGAATCGCAAAAGAATAAGGCAGATCAAAAATTGCCGACAGCAATCCGCCCTTATGCAAGTCAATTAAACAAGATGAATCACTGATTACAATTCTCATGACCTGCTACATTTCCTTGTAATTCTTGCTCAAGATCATAATATGGCATTTGTAGCAAATCTGATGCTTTGCTTGGTGAAATCAGTTTTTCAGACAAAGCCCAATAGCAAAGTCTTTTGAATCTTTTTGGTTCTTCGAATTTTCCGCAATTTTCTCCTACTTCTAGGGGTGAAGGTTCCTGCTTTCTCCAGGTCTTTGCAAAAGTCTGAAAAGCATAAGCCACGGCAGACTCGCTTAATATGCCAGCTTGCTTAAACCGCATCAGCATTGCTGCTGCTGAAACGCGATACATACGTTTGAGCTGAATGAGTTCTGGTAAACTTATATTGCGCCTGTGAGTACTAATCTCTTGCTTGAGATGATCGGCAGTGATCAAGAATGATCCAGCAAATACATCCGATGCCTTCTCATGATCGACCGGAGAACGCTCATCAATTAGGCGGTGAGCCAATTCGTGAGAAAGAGTAAATCGCCGTCTTTCCAATGGAAATAACTTATTAACGACAATAACAGGTACAGGGTCTTTGCCCTCACCCCGATCAACTAGACAGGTTAGACCAGAGACATTTTTAGGTAACTCAATGACCAGGACCTTAATACCCTTTTCTTCCAAAAGTTCGGTCATATTAGGAATGGGATCAATACCAAGTTCCCATTCTTTTCTAAGTTCTTTGCCCAGCCCTTCCGCTTCTTTAAGCGCATTAAGTACTCTGGGCGGAAATGGCTCATGCCAGTCCGCACTATTGAGTTCTAGGATTTCTTCCACTGAAAGATAGCGCTCTACGCGTTCAATTACAGTCGCCTCAACACGAGAGCGTTCTTTAACAGTAGTGCCGGAATGCTTTCGAAACTCAACACCTCGCAACTCTTTGATTTGGTTACTTAATAGATACTCCAAGGTCACATCAAGCACTTTAGCCATAGTGGTCAAAACATCTGATGCAGGCATCATTTCATCGCGCTCATATTTTCCAATTGCCTGAGCACTCACCTTGTTATTCATTGCTTCAGAGAGCGCGCGCAATGAATAACCGGCCTTCTTCCTAGCCAGCTTTAAGCGTTCACCTATCATTTTTTTCTCCTTGAAACTTGACAGTTTACATTTTTTATTTCTATACTTATATTGTAAACCATATATATGGTTTTTGTCAACTTTGTGAACCATGCCTTATCGGAGGGCATCATGTCAACAAATGATCGTTACGTTATTAAACACGCCAATGGTTGGGCCGTGAAGAAAGCTAGCTCTGACCGGGCCAGCAGCATTCACACCACTCAGAAAGAAGCTGAGAATCGCGCGAAGGATATAGTCGGCAATCTCGGTGGCGGTGAAGTCCGCATTCAGAACCGCCAGGGGAAATGGCGTGATTCGGATACCGCGCCACCGGGCAATGACCCATGCCCGCCTAAGGACCGTAAACATTAGTCAACCTATAGAGGAATCAAGAAATGAGTAACCAACATTTAGAGCACAACCACGGACACCACCATAATCATCAACATGGCCACAAACACTGCCACGACAAAACCTATGACATCATAGTGAACGGCAGGCCGAAAACCGTTTTTGACCATAAACTGACCTACTTGGAGGTTGTACAGCTCGCTTATCCGGGTGAACAACCCTCGGATGGTATTGTATTTACCGTCACCTATTCCAATCCACATGGAAGAGACGGCTCTATGGTCGAAGGCGACAAGATAGTTGTTAAAGATGGGATCATATTCAATGTCCGCAAAACTGATAAATCGTAGCACGGACCTGAAACAGCTCCAGGACGAAGGTTACGCTCTCGAAATCAGTCATGGTTTCTTGAGCGTACAATCTGTCCCATATGTAAACCGCAGAGGTGAGATTGCAATCGGAACTCTGGTAACGGACCTAACGCTCAACAATGAGCGGACAACACGGCCAAGTAATCATCAAGTTTGGTTTACTGGCGAATACCCATGCAATAGAGACGGTATACCAATCAACGCGTTGCGTAATGAAGATCGGAAACAAACTCTCCACAACGGCTTAACTGTAAAACATCGATTTTCTTGTAAACCCCAAGGGGGATATAGTGATTATTATGAAAAAATGACACGTTATGTCGAAATCATCAGTAATCCTGCACGTGCCATTGACCCTTCAGTCACAGCCCGGACATATAGTCCTGTAGTCTCAGATGAAGAGCATATTTTTAACTACACGGATTCCGCCTCAAGCCATTACGGTACTACAGTGCTTTCTCAAAAATGCGCCATGAACAAAGTGGCCATCGTGGGATTGGGAGGTACGGGTTCATATATACTCGATATGCTCGCAAAAACCCACGTCAAAGAAATACATTTGTTCGATGGCGATGATTTTATCCAGCGTAATGCTTTCCGCGCACCAGGAGCCGCATCGCTTGAGACACTGAAACGATCACCAAAAAAAGTAGACTACTACACCGGTATCTACGGAAATATGCGTAAAGGGATCATTCCTCACGATACATATCTCAATGACACCAATGTGTACCAACTTAGCGAATTCGATTTTGTCTTTTCTTGTGTTGATAAGCCCGCTGTCAGAAAAATGCTTTTTGAATTTCTAATTCAAAAAGAAATTGCATTCATTGATACCGGCATGGAACTCGAACACCTTAAAGAAGATCAGTGCCTTATTGGAACCTGCCGTGTCACTCTTTGCTCACCTGAAATGAAAGATCATCTACCAAAACACATCTCTATACGAGATGCCATAGCTGATGATATATATGATGAAAATATTCAGATAGCTGAGATGAATGTAATGAATGCTACGATGGCAATCTTAAAATGGAAAAAATACTGTGGCTTCTATCAAGATTTGTATCAAGAACATCAGTCAGCATATTCCATCAATACCCATCAACTGACACGCGATGAAACCAAACCAAAAATAGCAACATGCGAATAGAGTCTATCAGGTATAAGCTAGTGGAATTTATCCCAAATAATCTTGAAGAGGGGATTCTATACATTTCAGATAAATACAAAACGGCAGCCCATAAATGTTGTTGTGGCTGCGGAGAAGAGGTCATAACTCCCCTCAACCCAACTGACTGGTCAGTTAAAATTATCAATGACAGGGTGACATTATATCCCTCTATTGGAAACTGGAGTTTTACCTGTAAATCACACTACTGGATTAAGAACGGAAAAATAAAATGGTCGTATCAAATGACCGAAGCCGAAATTCAACTTGGGCGTGATCGAGATCAACTATTAAAAGATAGATATTTTAAACAAATAAATCAGGAAAAAGAAAAACCCTCACCTAAAGAGACCATAAGTAAACAATACAGAAAAGGATGGTTGAAAACAGTATTAGATAAAATAAAGTACTGGATGAGCAATTAAAATTATCCCCTTCTTACGTCAGACCTCTACCTGATCTACATTACTTTTCAATATCGCGCCCCATCTCCTCATTCATAACTATAACTAAAATGCGCGTATTTTATACCAGCATTCTTGCCACAAATTTGCCACAAGCCCATTCGGGCCAATTCAGACAATGGCGGATTCCTGCGGGTTACAGAGGACCGTGATTTTGTGGCAAAAA
>JBFNNX010000056.1:0-8531 GCA_040791665.1 Candidatus Thiodiazotropha sp.
GACCGTGAAGCTGATCGCGCCGATCGCGATGGAAGAGGGTCTTCGTTTTGCGATTCGCGAGGGCGGCCGGACCGTGGGTGCCGGTGTGGTAGCCAAGATTATCGAGTAATTCGGTATTTGATGTCTGCGGGGTGGGTCGAAGGCTCGCCCCGCTTTTACTTTTTCAAGGCCAATAGCTCAATTGGTAGAGCAGCGGTCTCCAAAACCGCAGGTTGGGGGTTCGATTCCCTCTTGGCCTGCCATACATATCGGCATACGGAACTATGAATTCGAAGTCCCAGGTAGAGGCATCGAGTCTCGATACCGCCAAGCTGCTGCTGGCGGTAGGGATCATCGTGGGGGGTATTTACGGGTTTTATTACCTGGATAGTTACTCACAACTTTTGCGTGTCTTGGGTCTGCTGGCCTTGGTAGGGGTGGCCTCGTTTATCGCCTATCAGACGGCGGTGGGGCGGACCGTATGGGAGTTCGCCTCTTCTTCCAAGGTGGAGGTGCGCAAGGTGGTTTGGCCAAGTCGTCAAGAGACGGTGCAGACCACGTTGATTGTATTTGTCATGGTGCTGATCATGGGTATCGTACTCTGGCTGTTCGATATGATGCTGGGCGCAATCCTCAAGGCGCTGACCGGAACTGGATAAGGAGGCGATATGGCAATGCATTGGTACGTGGTCCATGCCTATTCCGGCTTTGAATCCCAGGTCCAGCGTTCCCTCAAGGAGCGTATTGAGCGTTATGGCATGCAGGACAAATTTGGCGACATACTCGTGCCCACCGAAGAGGTGGTGGAGATGCGGGCTGGCCAACAGCGCAAAAGTGAGCGCAAGTTTTTTCCCGGCTATGTGTTGGTACAGATGGAGATGACCGACGATACCTGGCATCTGGTCAAGGATGTACCGAAAGTGATGGGATTTATCGGTGGTACCGGCGACCGTCCGGCGCCGATTTCAGAGAAGGAGGCGAATGCCATTTTGCAGCGGGTACAGGAGGGGGTCGAAAAACCCCGGCCCAAGGTATTGTTCGAACCCGGCGAAGTGGTACGTGTTATCGATGGGCCCTTCAACGATTTCACGGGCGTAGTCGAAGAGGTCGACTACGACAAGAGCCGGCTGAAGGTGTCGGTGTTGATTTTCGGTCGTTCAACGCCGGTAGACCTGGAGTTTGGACAGGTTGAGAAAGGCTGAACGCCTTAACGGTTTTTGATAGTGACAAAGGGGAGCCTGGGTGAAAGTCCCAGGCGCTTGTACCCTAATTAGAGGTAAACATGGCTAAGAAGATAATGGCTTACATCAAGCTTCAAGTGAAAGCTGGTGAAGCAAATCCGAGTCCGCCGGTCGGTCCCGCCCTGGGTCAGCACGGTGTGAATATCATGGAGTTCTGTAAGGCCTTCAATGCGAAGACCCAGAGCGTCGAGAAGGGACTACCCATACCGGTGGTCATCACCGTCTACAACGATCGCTCTTTTAGCTTCATCACCAAGACGCCGCCAGCTGCTGTTCTGCTGAAAAAGGCAGCGGGATTGCAAAAAGGCAGCTCTACGCCTAACACGACCAAGGTTGGCACGGTAACCCGCCAACAGCTTGAGGAGATTGCCACAACCAAGATGCCTGACCTGACGGCTGCGGATATGGATGCAGCGGTTCGCACCATAGCGGGCAGTGCCATGCAGATGGGTCTCAATGTTGAGGGAGTGGAGTAGATCATGGCTAAGATGACGAAACGGGCCAAGGCGATCCGGGAAAAACTCGAGACCGGTAAGATCTATCCGGCGGAAGAGGCTTTTGGTTTATTGAAAGAGATATCGACGGTGAAATTCAATGAATCCGTGGATGTCAGCGTCAACCTGGGTGTCGATGCGCGCAAATCCGATCAGGTCGTGCGCGGTGCCTCGGTGCTGCCTCACGGCACCGGCAAGACAGTGAGGGTTGCCGTATTTGCACAGGGTGCAAATGCCGATGCCGCCAAAGAGGCGGGTGCCGACAAGATCGGTTTCGAGGACCTTGCCGATGAGATCAAGGGCGGCAATCTTGATTTTGATGTGGTGATTGCCTCGCCGGATGCGATGCGCGTGGTCGGGCAGTTGGGACAGATCCTGGGTCCTCGTGGCCTGATGCCGAACCCCAAGGTCGGTACCGTTACACCCAATGTGGCTGAGGCGGTACAGAACGCCAAGGCCGGGCAAGTGCGTTACCGTACCGATAAGGCGGGCATTATTCACTGTTCGATCGGCAAGGCCGATTTCGAACCGCAGAAGTTGAAGGAGAATCTGGAGTCTCTGCTGGCTGCGTTGGTGAAGGCAAAACCGAGCTCGGCAAAAGGTGTCTATCTGCAAAAGGTCACAGTCTCCACGACCATGGGGCCTGGATTGACGCTGGATCAGGCATCTCTTGCCATTTGATAGAAATTAAATGCTGCCAGGCATCTTACATCGGGTGCCTTGTGGCGACCTAGAACTTTGGGGTGCCGGCCTGGCCGGTGCTGTCAAAGACCGCAGGTGCATGAATCGGCATGCTTAATCGTCGCCTGCGCAGACGGAGCGCCCCCAATCAGGAATATCCTGATGATGGTGTGCGTGTGGTTGTGGCGCCGAAGGTGCCATGTGTGTATTTGGGAATGAGATGTTCCCCATTATCAGGAGGTAACGGCTTTGCCACTCAATCTTGAGCAAAAGAAAGCCATCGTTGCCGAAGTCAATGACGTAGCGAGCAGTGCGTTGTCAGCCATAGCTGCGGAATATCGCGGGTTGACAGTTGAAGAGATGACCCTACTGCGGCGAGAAGCGCGCAATAGCGGCGTCTATCTGCGGGTGGTAAGAAACACCCTCGCCAAACGCGCTCTCGAGGATACCGATTTTGCCTGTATGCAGGAGGGTATGACGGGGCCTCTGCTCCTCGCCTTCTCCCAGGAGGATCCAGGTTCCGCAGCTCGCGTCATTAAGGACTTTGCCAAAGAGCACAAACTTCTCGAGGTCAAACTGGTATCCATCGGCGGCAAGATGCTTGCGCCCGGTGATATCGATGCCCTGGCCAAGATGCCGACCTATGATCAGGCAATCAGCATGCTGATGGCTGTCATGAAGGCGCCGGTTGAGAAGCTGACTCGTACACTGAACGAAGTGCCTGGCAAGCTGGTCCGGACTGTGGCTGCGATCAAGGACGCCAAAGAGGCGGCCTGATCGGCTTTAAAACTTTTTACACATAAACGTGCAAAACATTTTTTTTCAGGAGTTCAATAATGGCTGTTTCTAAAGAAGAGATCCTCGATGCAATCGCCGAGATGTCCGTCATGGATGTAGTCGGTCTGATCGAGGCAATGGAAGAGAAATTTGGTGTTTCCGCGGCTGCGGCCGTGGCTGCTGCTCCGGTTGCGGCAGCAGATGGCGGTGAAGCCGCTGCGGAAGAGAAGACCGAGTTCGACGTGGTATTGGCTGAGATCGGCGGTAACAAGATCGCCGTAATCAAGGCGGTCCGCGGCATGACCGGTCTGGGCCTCAAAGAGGCGAAGGAGGCGGTTGAAGGCGCGCCGTCCACGCTGAAGGAAGCTATCAGCAAGGAAGAGGCTGAAGAGGCCAAGAAGCAATTGGAAGAGGCGGGCGCCAAAGTCGAGATCAAATAAGATTCTCGTCTCGATCGTCTGCAGACAGGTGCGGTTGGGGCTGGTGGCGTGAGCCACCGGCCTTTTCCCGCTTGTCACGCGGGTAGCTTCCAATCCCGCTGCGCCGGGATTCATTGAATACCCGTTTAACTGAACCGTTAACGATTCAGATATTAGATTTTTACAGGCGTTGATCATCAGCCGGTTGGATGTCGGCTTTTGACTTCGCAATCACCAAGCCTTTGACACTGAGGGACGGCAGCATGGCCTATTCTTTCACCGAAAAAAAGCGTATCCGCAAAGACTTCGGTAAACGACCCAGCATCTTGGATGTACCGTTTCTTTTAGCCACCCAGATCGATTCCTATCGGGGGTTTTTGCAGGATGGGGTTC
Source organism: Candidatus Thiodiazotropha sp. (assembly GCA_040791665.1). GTDB lineage: Bacteria > Pseudomonadota > Gammaproteobacteria > Chromatiales > Chromatiaceae > Thiodiazotropha. The sequence continues at coordinate 3,985 of JBFNNX010000056.1, forward strand.
CACCCGAGGAGCGACAGGATATCGGATTGCATGCGGCATTCAAGTCGGTAATGCCGATTACCAGCTATTCGGGTAACGCTGTGCTCGAGTATGTTAACTACAAGCTTGGTGAGCCCGTATTCGATGTTCGGGAGTGCCAACTGAGAGGCACCACCTATGCGGCACCCTTGCGTGTGCTGGTCCGTTTGGTTATCTATGATAAGGAGGCGCCTGCCGGCTCCAAGGTGGTCAAGGATATCCGTGAACAGGAGGTCTACATGGGGGAGCTCCCCCTTATGACCGATACCGGCACCTTTGTCATCAACGGCACTGAACGGGTCATCGTGTCTCAGTTGCACCGCTCTCCCGGTGTCTTTTTCGACCACGATCGCGGAAAGACCCACTCCTCCGGCAAGCTGCTCTTTTCTGCACGGGTTATTCCCTATCGCGGATCCTGGCTCGATTTCGAATTCGATCCGAAGGACAACGTCTTCGTGCGTATCGATCGCCGGCGCAAACTGCCCGCAACCATTCTGTTGCGCGCGCTGGGTTACGATGCGGAACAGATTCTCGAGATGTTCTTCGAGACCGACACTTTCAGTCTCACCAAAAAGACCCTGAAAGTGGACCTGGTGCCGGAGCGTTTGCGAGGCGAGACCGTAAGCTTTGATATCAAGGTGAGCAACAAGGTCATAGTCGAGGCCGGCAGACGTATTACCGCACGTCATATCCGCGACCTTGAAAAGGCCGGCGTGAAAAAGCTGGATGTGCCTCGTGATTTCGTTTACGGCAAGGTCTTGGCGCACAATATCATCGATAAGGGAACGGGTGAGCTGATTGCTGAAGCCAATACCGAGATCACGGATGAGCTGTTTGAGCGTCTGATCGAGAATGGCGTGAAGAAGCTGAACACGTTGTTCACCAATGACCTTGATCATGGCGCCTTCATTTCCGATACCCTGCGCATCGATCCGACCACCAATGAGCTGGAAGCCCAGGTTGAAATCTATCGCATGATGCGGCCCGGTGAGCCGCCGACCAAAGAGGCTGCGCAGAATCTGTTCAACAACCTCTTTTTTACTTCGGACCGTTACGATCTCTCAGCCGTTGGCCGAATGAAATTCAACCGCCGTCTGAACCGAGAGGATGAAATCGGGGAAGGCGTGCTGTCGAAAGAGGACATCATTGATGTCCTCAAGGAGCTGATCAATATACGTGACGGTAATGGCGTGGTGGACGATATCGACCATCTGGGTAACCGCCGTATACGCTGTGTCGGCGAGATGGCCGAGAATCAGTTCCGTGTCGGGCTGGTACGCGTCGAACGGGCGGTGAAAGAACGCTTGACCCAGGCCGAGTCCGAAGGCCTGATGCCCCAGGAGATGATCAACGCCAAACCGGTCTCGGCCGCAATTAAGGAGTTTTTCGGTTCCAGCCAACTGTCCCAGTTCATGGATCAGAACAACCCCCTTTCCGAGGTCACCCACAAGCGGCGAGTTTCCGCCCTCGGTCCCGGTGGCCTGGCGCGGGAAAGGGCCGGTTTCGAGGTGCGCGATGTGCATCCCACGCACTACGGCCGTGTTTGCCCGATCGAGACGCCTGAAGGACCGAACATCGGGTTGATCAACTCGCTTGCGGTCTATGCGCGCACCAACAAGTATGGATTCCTGGAGACCCCCTACCGCAAGGTGGTGGACGGCAGGGTGACGGATCAGATCGACTATCTCTCCGCTATCGAGGAGGGACGTTTCGTCATCGCGCAGGCCAATGCGTCGATCGATACCAAGGGCATGTTGACGGATGAACTGGTCTCCTCCCGTTTCCAGAATGAGTTTACCCTCTCGAGCCCGGATAAGGTGCAATACATCGATGTCTCTCCAAAGCAGATCGTCTCTGTCGCGGCATCGCTGATACCTTTCCTGGAGCATGATGATGCCAACCGCGCGCTGATGGGTTCGAATATGCAGCGCCAGGCCGTGCCTGTTCTGCGGGCTGAAAAGCCCCTGGTAGGTACAGGCATCGAACGTGTGGTGGCGGTCGACTCCGGCGTTACCGTGGTTGCCAAACGCGGCGGTGATATCGAATCGGTTGATGCGGCACGTATCGTAGTGCGGGTCAATGACGATGAGACCGAGGCGGGGGAGCCGGGTGTCGATATCTACAACCTGACCAAATATACCCGTTCAAATCAGAATACCTGCATCAACCAACGGCCGCTGGTGAATGTTGGGGATGTGATTGCCCGGGGTGATGTGTTGGCCGATGGCCCGTCCACCGATCTGGGTGAGCTCGCATTGGGTCAGAACTTGCGCGTAGCCTTCATGCCCTGGAACGGTTACAACTTCGAGGATTCGATCCTGATCTCGGAGCGTGTCGTACAGGAGGATCGTTTTACCTCGATCCACATCGAAGAGATGACCTGTATGGCCCGTGATACCAAGCTCGGTCCGGAAGAGATTACCGGCGATATCCCGAATGTGGGCGAGGCGGCGCTCTCTAAACTGGATGAATCCGGTATTGTCTACATTGGCGCGGAGGTGCGTGAAGGGGATATCCTGGTCGGTAAGGTGACGCCAAAAGGCGAATCCCAACTGACTCCGGAAGAGAAGCTGTTGCGGGCGATCTTCGGCGAGAAGGCATCGGATGTGAAAGATACTTCACTGCGTGTCTCTTCCGGAATGGTCGGTACCGTCATCGATGTCCAGGTCTTTACCCGTGACGGTGTCGAAAAGGATGCCCGGGCACTGCAGATAGAACAGGTGGAACTGGATCGCGTACGCAAGGATCTCGATGATCAGTTGCGTATCATGGAAGATGACACCTTTCAGCGTGTCGAAAAAATGCTGATGGGTAAAGTGGTCGATGGCGGACCCAACCAGATCAAGGCCGGTGCCAAGGTCACCAAGAGCTATCTTACCGAGATGGAGCGAGACAAGTGGCTGGAGATCCGCCTGCGAAATGAGGAGTCCGCCGCTCAACTGGAGGCGATTGCCGAGCAGATCAAGGCTCAGCGTGAACTCTTCCGCGACAAATACGAAGAGAAGAAACGCAAATTGACCGCCGGGGATGATCTTGCCCCTGGCGTACTGAAAATGGTCAAGGTATATGTGGCGGTAAAGCGTCGTATCCAGCCAGGCGACAAGATGGCCGGACGTCATGGTAACAAGGGTGTTATTTCCACCATCGTACCTGTCGAGGACATGCCTTTCGATGAGAATGGCGAACCGGTGGATATCGTGCTCAACCCCCTTGGCGTACCCTCGCGAATGAATGTAGGGCAGGTGCTCGAAACCCATCTCGGTTTTGCTGCCAAGGGTGTGGGGCGTCAGATCGGCGCCCTGTTGGATGCCCAGGGCAAGATCGCGGAACTGCGCAAGTTTCTCGAGAAGGTCTACAACACCAGCGGCAAATCCGAGGATATCAAGTCATTGAACGATGAAGAGGTGGTGGCAATGTGTCAAAACCTCAGAGAGGGCGTGCCGATGGCAACGCCGGTGTTCGATGGCGCTCACGAATCCGAGGTCAAGCATATGCTGGAACTGGCAGGATTGCCGGAGAGTGGTCAATGCAAGTTGTTCGACGGCCGAACCGGAGACCCGTTCGAACGCGAGGTAACGGTTGGTTACATGTACATGCTGAAGCTGAACCACCTGGTCGACGATAAGATGCACGCACGTTCCACCGGTCCCTACAGTCTGGTAACCCAGCAACCCTTGGGCGGTAAGGCGCAGTTTGGTGGCCAGCGTTTCGGTGAGATGGAGGTGTGGGCACTGGAGGCCTACGGCGCCGCCTATACGTTGCAGGAGATGCTCACCGTCAAGTCGGACGACGTCAACGGCCGTACACGCATGTATAAGAACATCGTGGATGGTAACCATCAGATGGAAGCCGGTATGCCCGAGTCGTTCAACGTACTGGTCAAAGAGATCCGTTCGCTGGGCATCAACATCGAACTGGAACAGGACTGAGGACTGACGCTGGTCAGTAACCGAATGCAGGAGAGACGATCTTGAAAGATCTACTGAATATTCTAAAGCAGCAGGGTCAGACCGAAGACTTCGACGCCATCCGAATCGGTCTGGCGTCACCGGATATGATCCGTTCCTGGTCCTATGGCGAAGTGAAAAAGCCGGAGACCATCAACTATCGTACCTTTAAACCGGAACGGGATGGTCTGTTCTGTGCCAAGATTTTCGGTCCGGTCAGCGACTATGAGTGCCTGTGCGGTAAGTACAAACGGCTCAAGCATCGTGGTGTGGTGTGCGAAAAGTGCGGCGTAGAGGTTACTCTGGCCAAGGTGCGGCGCGAGCGCATGGGACATATTGAGCTTGCCAGTCCGGTAGCCCATATCTGGTTCCTCAAGTCATTGCCGTCACGTATCGGATTACTGATGGATATGACCCTGCGTGATATCGAGCGGGTACTCTATTTCGAGTCTTTCGTGGTCGTCGATCCGGGCATGACCCCACTTGAGCGTGGTCAGTTGTTGACCGACGAGCAGTATCTGGATGCCATCGAGGAGAACGGAGACGAATTCGATGCCCGTATGGGGGCGGAGGCGGTCTATG
>JBFNNX010000057.1:0-1212 GCA_040791665.1 Candidatus Thiodiazotropha sp.
TCCTGCGGGGATCCAATTCGTTTACACCGCCGATGAAGGCCAGAAAATCATCACCACCGCGCAGCTCATCCTCCAGCCAGTTGATGATGATGTCACTGTAGACAGTGTGAACCTCTTTGTTGGGTATGGACAAGCGATAATCCTGACCGTATTCGCGCTGCCGCCTGTCGGTGGCCTTCAGATAACCGGCGTGGAGCAGAAAGCTCCAGGCGACCTCCTGCCTTTTTTCGATCTGGGGGTAGGCGATGTTGTTGATGACTTTTTTTCTGATCTCCTCCCCGCCCAGCAACTGCAGCACTGTCTCGCGGGAGGCCGCCCGGTCCATTTGAAGCATCTTTTGCACCAAAGCGTTGCTGCTGGTGTTTATCCAGTGGGGGATGAAGCCCGCACCGGGGTTCCTCAGGTAGTTGACGATGCTCCAGGGGTTGTAGATGACCATATCGCCGCCGAAGAGGTAGCCATTGTACCAGTTCCGAATGCCGTCCATCTCACCCTCCAGCCCAAAATGAGATGCCATCTCCTTCACCTCATCCTCGGTGAACCCAAAGCAGTCCTCCATGGCCTCGTCCATCAAGGTGGACACCGCCGGATTGTTGAAGTCGCTGAAGATGCTCTCCTGGGCCACCTTCAGTATCCCGATGACCACCGCCTGCTTCAAATTGGGGTTGTCCTTGAATGTTTGCGCCATGAAGCTGCGGATGAAACCTATCATCTCATCGTAAAAGCCAGCGGTGTAGGCGGCGTGCAGGGGAGTGTCATACTCGTCCAGCAGGATGTAGACCGGTTTGTTGTAGGCACGGCGGAGCCAGGCGGAGAGGTATTTTATTGAAGAGGCGCAGTCTTGGCTGCTGCCTTTTCTATTCAATATTTTGGAAAACAGTTCTTTATCGGCATCGCGAAATACTTCACAGTTTTGTATATACTCATGTCGTTGGTATTCTGCGGAAAGCATATCCTTGATGATTTCCATGCACTCACCGCATGAGGCCCCCTTGGCGTCCTTGAAGCTCAAGGCGATGACCGGATACTGGCCCATGTATTCGCTGCATTGAGGATGATCCGTGATGGACATGCCATTGAACAGCGGGGCGTTGGGCGGCGCATCGGTGCTATCGCCATATTCGCCCGGCACAGGCGCTTCAAAGAAGTGGCGGATCATGCTTAGGTTGAGCGTTTTGCCGAAGCGCCGGGGACGGGTGATAAGGTGCACCT
>JBFNNX010000058.1:0-4184 GCA_040791665.1 Candidatus Thiodiazotropha sp.
GGTTGTCACCCGGTTGCGGATCGATGGCCTGAACGATGCGCTGGATAATACCCGGATCGTGGAGAAAGTTCTGGCCGAATCTTTTCCTTGGACGGTGATTCAAGGGGTTACCCTACCATTATTCTGATTTTTCAAAGACTTATATTGCCGCATATAAAATATATCCACTAAAAACACCCAGTTAGAACCATATAGGGTGCGATTACAACTCTCATCGATATTCGTATCGATATTTCTTCGATGGAATCTATTGCTCGCTAAATAATAACATCTTAAGGATCAATAGCTTGATCATATATTTAGAGATAGCTAGGGTTTTTATAAACGATAGAGTAGAATTCAAAGTATGGCGAATACGAAACAAATCAAAGCCTTACTGAAGGCACACATGGATGATGACGATGATCATTTCTTCGCCGTCGCAATGCAGGTTGCTGCATCTGAGGCTAAGCAAGGACATGGAAAGATTGCTGAAGAACTTCGAAAGATAATTGATGATGCTAAGACAAAGCGCCATATAGACCGTACTAAGGTAAAAACGACCCCTATTGTGCAGCCAAGAGGGGAGCTAGCAGACCTCCTTGAGGTTAGTTATCCCAAAAATGTTTTTCCTCAAATGATTCTAGCTAAGCCGATTAGTACTCGGCTAGAGCGAATCATCAAAGAGCAGCGGCATTATCCTAAGATTCGCTCGCATGGGCTTACTCCAAGAAGAAAGCTATTGCTAGTAGGCCCTCCAGGTACCGGTAAAACTATGACTGCATCTGCTTTGGCAGGAGAGCTAGGTATTCCATTGTTCCTTGTTCGTCTAGATCGCCTTATAACTAAATTTATGGGCGAAACTGCGGCAAAGTTAAGGGTTGTTTTTGAGGCAGTAAAAGATGTTAGAGGTGTATATTTCTTTGATGAATTTGATGCAATTGGTTCTCAAAGAGGCTTAGTTAATGATGTTGGTGAGATTCGTCGAGTCTTAAATAGTTTTCTTCAAATGCTTGAGCAAGATGACTCTAACAGTGTCATTGTTGCCGCAACAAATCATCCAGATATTCTAGATTACGCATTATTTCGACGTTTTGATGATGTCATTGAGTATTCCTTACCTTCATCTAAAGAAGTCGAAAAGCTGTTAAAAAATAAACTCACGGGCTTTGTTTCAAAGCATTTTACCTGGGAACATATTAATGAGGTTGCACAAAAACTTAGTTATGCAGAAATCTCAAGGGCAGCAGAAGAAGCCATGAAGGATGCCATTATTCATGATCGGGAATATGTTACTGAAGATGAATTGTTACAAACGCTGAAAGAACGAATATCTTTTACTAAAAAAAAATAACTTGAGCATAAGGATATGCCTGTAGATCAAGACCGGCGAAAACATTTAATAGTATCTGATACTGCTACTTCCGAATCCTTTACCTCACCCACAACGGGAGGTGGGGGCCCACCAAATATTCCGCAGAGAGAAAGAGCGCCGCATGGCCAACGTTTGCTTGGTCAGCTTGCTAACTTAAGGCAGCGTTCAGAGCAAATATATCAAGAGCAAGAAGATATTGGTCTTGAGCGAGGCTTAGGAATACGAATTCATTTTGAAGGTGCAGAAAACGTTGAACTGCCTATCGAAAGTTTAGCTCGAGATGCCCAGGGAATTGAGCTATTAAACGCTCGTGCTGATGAACACCACATTTATGCCACTGTTTTTGTGCCAGAAGGCAAGTTGGCTCATTTCGAAAGATTGTTACAACAATATCTTGAAGAAGAAACGTCATCTGGTAAGCCAAAAAACTTGAAACTTATTAGTTCTATAGAGCAGATTCGGGAAGCAGCATTTGATGAGCTCTGGACTGATGATAATGATGTGCTTCCAGAAGATGAAGCAGAAGTAATTGATTGGGAAGTCTGGTTGCCTGTCAGGAATGATCGCCTGTTGGTGTTGGAGCAATTTCGTCAACGAGCCGCTTTACTTGATCTAGAGGTCTCAAATGAAATTCTGGAGTTTCCCGAGCGTACTGTCCTGGCAGTAAGAGGCACGAAACAACAAATAACGAATTCAGCAAGATTGCTCGATAGCATTGCTGAAATACGACGTGTAAAGGAGACATCTGATTTTTTTCTCGAGATGCCCAATATTGAACAGCAGGAATGGGTTGATGATCTTTTGCAGCGTACAGACTATCCGGAAGGCGATGCCCCGTTTGTAACCGTTTTAGATACAGGTGTTAATAATGGCCATCCATTATTGGAACCAGTATTAGCCGATCAAGACCTTCATTCAGTTGATCCAGTATGGGGTGCCGATGATGCGGATGGTCATGGAAGTGGAATGGCAGGCCTGGCGATATATGGTGATCTCGCCAATGTCTTAGAAACAGCTGATCCGGTTTATGTACCCCACCGTTTGGAATCCGTGAAGTTGCTGCGGCATAGTGGTGACAATGCCCACAGACATCATGGTGACCTTACCCAAGAGGCTATTGCTCGTGTAGAGGTAACTGCTCCTTTACGACAGCGGGTCTTTTGTATGGCTGTAACCAGTAAGGATAATCGCGATCGTGGACGTCCATCTGCATGGTCGGCGACTATCGATAATCTAGCGTCAGGAGCAGCTGATGATTCTAGTCGATTAGTCATTGTGTCTGCTGGAAACGTTCATCGTGACAACTGGCCTGACTATCCCGATGGCAATTCTACAGATAGTATTCATGACCCCGGGCAGGCATGGAATGCACTAACTGTTGGGGCGTACACTGATAAGGTAACTATCCAAGATGATGCGCCTGCATATGCGCCATTAGCACCTGTAGGTGGGTTAAGTCCTCATAGCACAACGTCTGCAACCTGGAAGTCAACTTGGCCTCTAAAACCTGATGTTGTATTTGAAGGCGGTAATGTAGCAGATGATGGCCTAGGGCCTGTCACGATGGGAAGTTTAGAGCTCCTCACAACGTATCACCAACCTCAGGATAGCCATTTTGACTATTTTAATGCTACCAGCGCTGCTGCCGCACTGGCATCAAAAATGGCGGCAGGTCTCAATGCTGCTTATTCACAGCTGTGGCCTGAGAGTATTAGGGCGTTAATAGTTCATTCAGCACAATGGACTGATGCGATGAGGGAAGTATATCTGCCGGCCAACCCCAATACGACTCACTATGAAACATTAATTAAACATTGCGGATTTGGTGTGCCGAATACTGAAAAAGCACTATGGAGTGCGAGTAATTCACTCACTCTAGTTGCGCAGGATAGATTGCAGCCATTTTGGAAAGATGGCTCCAGTTATAAATCAAAGGATATGAATCTACATTCAATTCCTTGGCCACGAGATGCGCTTCTTGAGTTAGGTGAAACAGAAGTGACCATGAGAGTTACGCTCTCCTATTTTATAGAGCCAAATCCTTCGGAAAGAGGGTTTTCTGGCCGCTATGGATATGCATCTCATGGATTGAGATTTGATGTTAGACGTGCTGATGAAACCGAAGATGATTTTCGGGCTCGCATTAATAGAGCAGCAAGGGACGAAGAGGCGGGGACACGTTTTGGTGGTGATGGTGGTGGGTGGCTTCTCGGTAAGCAAAAGCGACACCGTGGTTCATTGCATTCTGATATATGGATTGGAACAGCAGCCGATTTGGCAAACCGACACCACATTGCAGTGTACCCAGCAATAGGTTGGTGGCGAGAGCGTCATCACTTGTTGAGATACACGAAAAGTTCGCGATACTCATTAATTGTCTCTATTGAAACACCAGAAACAGAATTAGATATTTACAATGAAGTATTCGCACAGATAGAGGTGCCTGTTGAAGTGGGTGTGTAGGCATATATGCTCACTTTACAACTTTCAACTTTGGTTGTACGGGCTTATCCAGAAGATCAATCGCCTGCTTGAATCGATCATTCTTTACAAAAGCAGCATGAGCTCTCTCTGTAGTCTTAACAGAGGCATGCCCCAGTTAATGCTGCACATCTGGAATCGCAGTGGACTTACTTCAATTCAGTGGCTCCTCGCCATGTTTAGAAAACATGGTGTGCTCGGATAAGTAAAAGGGATTTGCTTTCAACTGGCGCTTCTTTTACTGACTCAAACAACTTACCCAGTTCGAATACTAATGTGTTTTTACTCGTTATGCTTAAGGCGTCGCAACCATTTTTCAGTACCCACAACGGTATAGATCGCGAGGCCA
>JBFNNX010000059.1:0-1962 GCA_040791665.1 Candidatus Thiodiazotropha sp.
CGTCAAAAAGGAACATTAACTAAAAATCCGTATAAATTAAAAATCCGTATAAATAAGAAGGGAACGCATGCAAAAATTTGGTTTTACGATACTTGTTCTATTTGCTTCGGCGGTAATACTTGCAGCTCAAGTGGACCTGAGATCAAACATCGCGATTGTGCAAACATCGCCTGACGAGGCATTGGTGCAGACATACAAAGATATGGCCGACTGGCTGGAGAATCTGCGCGAATCCCAATTGGCCGAACGCTTCCGCAACAAGGAAAACGGGGGCCATGGGACAGGGTTTTTATTGTGGTTTGAAGAACAGCTGTTTCTTCTGACGAATTACCATGTCATCAAGGGCTGCGCTGAAATCAATGTCACCTTCCGTCCCCGGGAAAGGGACGTGGTTGAATTCTCTCAGGCCAGGATTGTCTATGCGGATCCGGCAAAGGATTTGGCCCTTGTGGAAGTACCCGACTCCTGGGAACTGTCCGCCCCCGGCCTGCCGCTGTCCGCCGAAGCAGTTGTGAAAGATGGGGATGAGGTTTGGGCGGCAGGGTATCCCGGTCTTATTACATCCGCGTCATGGCAGCTTTCTCTGGGCAACGTAACCAATGAAAAAGTTATTCTCGAGGAATTCGGGTTGGTGGGTGTTGATTACCTCATTCAGCATTCTGCTCTGATTGATCCGGGAAGCAGCGGCGGCCCCCTCCTCTTTGCCGAAGACAAGCAAACCGTTGTCGGGGTGAACACACTCAGTGTTCCGAGCCGGAACAACACCTTCTTTGCCATTCCTGCACAGACCGTGGAGATATTCCTCCAGGACTACAGTACCGTGGAATCATCGGATCCCGCCGAAAGACTGGAACAGCGTGTCGATGAGTTTGTTCAACAACTCGCGGAGGAGGAACTCCTTTACGCCGCGATGAGATCGTATCTCGCCGACGATTTCGGAGCACGGTACGGGTGGAGCACCTACAAAAGAATCTACAAGACTATGGACAGTGAACCTCGGAAGGAGTTGGACGGAAAGCTCTTTCTGTCGGACCGTCCCCTTGAGGCACTGAAAGAAATTCTCGCGAAGATGGTGCATTCCGAATACGGAGGGCAAAAAAATACCGAACACAGCATTGCATCCGTATTCGCAGGCCGTGCAGAAGTCGAAATCGATACTTTGGATAACAACTCCACTATGACAACAACCTGGATACTGGACAAGGGTGATTGGCGATTGGCCGAGATAGATGATGTCGAGAAGATGACCATCCGAAGTCGGAACAATGCGGACGATGAGGAGAAACCAATCTATCGGACAAAGTACGACAGCTTTGGCGGCATCGTCGGTGTTGACATTCTGGGATCCCCGGATTATTCCACACAAGGTACGGGAGGCTCCAGAATCGGTGTCAACATCAACGCGAGCTATCGGCTTCCGGGGAAATACTTCAACTACGCCATTGGAACGGAGTTTGACCACTACAGTGATTTGACAGTCCCTCCGGGCACATCCAAGGGCAGCATTTCCTCCTTTTCCATCACTCCCATAGAACTCTGGCTGAAATATCCGATATTTTTGCAGAGCAACAATGTCCTCATTCCATTCATCAATACAGGTTTGTCCATCGGCGTTGCGGTCAACGAAGATGCCGACTCTTTCGCCCCCGCAATTTTGTACAAAATATCGTACTCTATGGGATTGGAATGGTCGCCTGACAGCACAAAACTCGGTAGTTTCGGTATCGCGTTCACATATGTCGGTGCAGGCTACGCTTTTAGCGGAATGAGTTCTCCATTTCATTCCTTCGGCGCGAGTGTGTTCTATCTTTTCTAGGAGCCTGTCGGACTTACGCCTCACGGCTCGATTTTTGCCCTTTTTCCCTGCTGCGGCGTTGCCAAAATACTCACGTAGCCCAGCTACGCTCCGTTTTTGTCGCCTTGCATCAGGAAAAAATCATCAAAAATCGCCTCGAAGCCTTA
>JBFNNX010000060.1:0-2766 GCA_040791665.1 Candidatus Thiodiazotropha sp.
ATCCCCACCCGCTGACCCCGGCCCACGGTAAGTGTGGTGTCGACTGCGCGAATCCCGGTCTCGAGGATACTGTCGATACGTGGCCGCAACAGTGGATTCAGCGGTTCGGCATAGAGAGGATAGCTTTCTCTTAAGACGGGCGCCTGCTTGCCGTCCAGTGGTCGGCCGAATGCATCGATGACACGGCCCAGCAGCGACTTGCCTACCGGTACATCGACCGCTTTGCCCGTGGCGATCACATCACTGCCGATACCTATGCCCCGGGTCTATCCATAGGTCATCAACAATACCTTGCCATCCTTGATACCAATCACTTCGGCCGGTATGGGTTTACTATGGGGCGTGGGATAGATTTCACAACGTTCACCATGAAAGGCTTCGGGACCGTTGGATTCCAGTACCAACCCGTAAAAATGGGCAATACGGCCTGTCCGACGTACGAACTCCGTAGACTTGACGGCTTGCAGATAAGGTTGTAATGAGGTCGTCATGTGCTATCAGCTTTTCTACGGTTGGCGACACTCAGCAGACATTCGCGCAATTGCTGCATTTGTACTTCCAGGCGCGCATCCAAGCCTCCGGTCATGGACTGTAATAAGCATCCACCGAGCTCGATTCGCTCATCTGCAATGATCTCCACACCATTTCCGAATAGTGCCTCATCTTTTTCCACTGCCACCTCGTCCAGTAACCTCTTGTCCTCAGCCGACAGATGAATCGTCAGCCGGTCACGGGTAACGAGTTGTTTGATCGATTGTCTGACAGCCGCGATCACGGCATCGGCACCCACCAAGGTTTCACCCAGGATTTTTGCGACTGAGGCGAATACGACCTCAACGATCTCCTCCTCTGCCGCCATTAGTCTCTCTTGATGCGCCTTGGTGATCTGATCAACCAGTTCACCCAAGTGTGCTGCCTGCCGGGTGAGTTCAGCACGTCCCTCTTCGCACCCAGCCTGATAGCCCGACTCCCGGCCTGCATCTGCGGCATCCTGACGCAGTTCATCGATATCGCCACGCAGACGCTCCAATTCCACCTCGGTTTGCGTCGTACGTGCTTGGGAAACCCGCAACGCATCCTCAAGTTCGGCACGTGCCTGGGAGAGTGCGCGCAGATCCGCTTCCCGTCTCATGGGGGAATCTTTAGTTTCGGTTTGCCTTTCTGCTGGTACCGACTGCCGCTCCCCGGTTTTGCCAGCAGGTGGGTTGTTACCCCCTTCGAGCAACCGACGCTTTGAAACAATATTTGCCGACCGAATCAACGACGCCATAATCGTCTCCAACGTGAACCTTGCTCAGTGGTTTGTTGATCTTGTTGCGCTTCGACAAGTGCGGTTTCGAAACCTTCTCCAGATACTGACTCGACTTTATTCATTCGAGTCGCCAGTGCAGATTGCAAGGCTGCTTCAACCTTTGGTTTCAATGGCGGCACTGGTGCCTCAAGGGCACTGCGTAACCGCTCACGCTTTTTAGGAGACTGTTTGTCCATATAAGCCTGATGCCATGACCAGACCCGATGATTTAACAATAGGGCAACGATCCTTTCCGGTTCGTGCTTAAAAAACCGTGTGAGTCTAGAAAGGTCCGCCTTCTCGATTGTCTCGATCTCTGAACTATGGTGGGTAACCTCTTCCTCACGAACCTCCACAAGGTGCGCTTCGGCCAGTTCCGGAAGCCAGGCGCTTCCACTTGGTACTCCCATCTCATCGAGCTCAGCAAGACTTGCATGCATGCGTTCACGCTCTTCATCCGAAAGGGCATCGAGCAGCCAACGACGATCCGTCTCCTCCAGACCATGCAGATAGAGCGCAGCCTTGCGCAACCCGTTCATGAGCTTTTTCCCCCGCTTTGAGGCGTCAGCTCATCTGCATTGATCCACGTCTTTAGCTGATTAAGTACGCGTTCCCTTTCATCGATAAGCAGGCGTCTTTGGTTTGCGCGTTTTTTATGGCTCGTTTTAGAGATCAAACCAATCATCAGCAACAATAAAAGCACTAAGACGACACCGATAGAGATGACTATCTTGGCATGTTGCGTCCATAAAGCGGTCATCCAGGCAGGCAATCCAGCGGTTTTGCTATCAGGCCCTGGGGTTTGACCTTGCTCAGAAGCATTAGCTTGCCTAACAAGATCATCTGTTACCGCCTCGGTGGTTTGAAGTCCGGTACTCCCCGGTCGAGTCAGCTCATCCTGCTGTGCCGGCAATATTTCACCCGCTGCTGAATGAACTGCGATGTCGTCGCCTCGGACCAGATCGAGTCCAACTGCCATGGCGACCAAATCCTTGATCTGCTTAAGTTGTACCTCGGTAGTGCTGGCTGGTACCAAAACACCGACACTCAGCCGTTCGATGCCGCCGGGCGTCGAGACAATCTGTGCAACCGAGCGTCCCAGGCGATACTCAACTTCCGTATTCAACTCGCCACCACCCTTCTGTTTGTTTTTGGTGCCCGGTTGTGAGCGCGATTCACGCTTGCGCACCATGCCGCGGTTATCTTTGCTGCCGGGAATCACTTCTTCCCGGGTTGTCTTGGTCTGATCGAAATTCAGTGTGACATCGATGCTGACAATCGCCTTGCCAGGCCCGAAAGTTCGCTCCAATACACGGGTTGTCTTTTCGGTTAGGTAGGCCTCCACCTCTTTTTTCTTATGCAAGCGGGTAGTGACTGTTGCAGGACCACTCTCAGCCTCAACCAAGGCGCTCATGGTCTTGCCGTACTGATCGACGATCGTCACCGCAGCGGTCTCCTGACCGGGTACAGAAGCC
>JBFNNX010000061.1:0-3508 GCA_040791665.1 Candidatus Thiodiazotropha sp.
GCATTCAGCATTTTTTGATCAGCCGGTTTAATTCCCTATTCTCGGATCGTATAAATCACGTAGATATATTGCACCACATACTGTGTGCAAATTTGCTAACCGAATGGTCATAACTACTGCTTTGCAACCCAAGTGGATGTTAAGGACTGAATTGGCCAAACTTCTGGTACCGACCCAAAGCGGACGTTTGCCAGTGCCTTAATATCAAGAAATATCTAAAAGGAATTCTAGATGACTTTACCAGTAGCTCTATTAAATCAGATGAAAAAGGGTAAGGTAGTGTTATTGCTTGGTTCTGGCGCTTTGTATGGAGCGACTATTCCAGGAAAAGATATCCCCTTTGGTGATGGCTTAAGGGATATTTTATGTGATGAGTTTTTAGATGAGTCATTTAAAGGTGACAGTTTGGCTCATGTATCAGCAATAGCAATCTCTCAAAACAGCTTGTTTGTAGTTCAGGACTTTATTAAAGACTATTTTTCCACTCTTGAGCCTGCCAGTTTTCATTTAAAGATTCCAAATTATAAATGGAGAGCATTATTTACCACTAATTATGATCGACTCATTGAGACGTGCTATGAAAAAAATGGAGATAGAGTTCAAAATTATGTGTTGATGCTATCAAATGGCGACAAGATTGATGAAACTAGAGTAACGAATGATAAGGTTCCGCTGGTCAAGTTGCATGGTTGCATTACTAGAACACATGATGAGAGCTTACCTTTAATATTAACAATCGATCAGTACAACGAAAGTTTAGTGAAAAGAAAGAGGTTGTTTGACCACTTGTATGACCTTGCCTATGAAAATTCAATTGTTTTTGTAGGTCACAGTCTTCAAGATCATAATATTAGGTCTGTGATGCTCATGCTACGCAAAGAGGCGCCATCAGGCCAAAGACATTACTTGATTAAACCAAGTATTAAAGATGTTGAACGTGACTACTGGGCTGAACAAAAAATTACAGCGTTAGGTATAACGTTTGAAGAGTTTCTTTCCGGTCTTGATTCTGGGTTGTCAGATGCTGAAAAGGTTCTTTCTCTAGTAAGACCCTCTGCCGAACATTCAATTCAAGGGCGGTTTTGCGATAACTTAAAGCCTTCGGACGAGCTTCTTAGGTTTCTTTCAGATAATGTTGAATATATCTCCAATAAAATAGATGTTGTTACTGGTAAGCCACAAGAATTTTATCGGGGTGTAAATCAAGGATGGTTTCCTGTTGCAACGGGGCTAAGTATTAAAAGAAATCTAGAGGATAAAGTCTTTGAATCTATAATCGAAAAGCCAGAAGCATCTCGATCCTCAAAGGCTGAATTATTCGTTATTAAGGGAGAAGCAGGATCGGGAAAATCTATTTTTCTTCGTCAAATTGCATGGCGAGCTAAAGAAGCAGGAATTGGCATTTTTCTGTGGGTAAAACAAGGTGAGGATTTAGATTTTGACCTGATTGAAGAAATCCAAATTAGGACTAAGGAGCGCGTATATATCATATGGGATGATGCCGCCATTAATGCTGTAGAGATTGAGAAGTTCATAATAAAGGCAAGAAAAAGAAATGTAATGGTTACGGTTATAACAGCAGAAAGATATAATGAATGGAATGTACGTTGTGAAGAACTAGATAAGCTCCTTAATGACGATTTTACTCTACGTTATTTGTCAGAAAGTGAAATAGAAGATTTGCTAGATAGACTAGAAGAGCATAACTCTCTTGGCCCGAATTTAACTCCAAAGAATAAAGATCAGAGAAAACATGAATTGAGAGAAATTCATGGTCGCCAGCTTCTGGTGGCATTGCACGAAGCGACTATGGGGGAGCCATTTGAAGATATCGTATACAGCGAATATAACAATATAATGCCTCAGAGCGCTAAAGTTATATACCTTACTGTTTGTGTTTTAAACAGAATGAGAGTTCCTGTTCGTGCGGGATTAATTTCTCGTATCCACGATATATCCTTTGAAAAATTTAGTTCATTATTTCACAAGCCGTTAGAAAAAGTGGTTCTTACATTGGGTGGAAGCGATTCAGATATTCATTATGTTGCGCGTCATCCAGAAATTGCAGAGATTGTATTTAGAAGGGCTCTTACCGATGTTAAGGATCGCTATAGAGAATATATCGGAGTGTTGAGTAAACTTAATCCCTCATATAGTTCCGATCATGCATCATTTAGATCACTAATTAGGGCAAAATCTTTGCATGAACTATTCCCTTCGTATGATGATGTTAAAGGTATATATGATCAGGCACTTGATTCATTTGGTGAGGAACCTTACCTGCTTCAGCAAATGGCAAATTACGAGAGGATTAGACCAAATGGAAACTTAGAATACGCTACTGAGTTATTAGAGAGAGCTAATCTCTCAGCGCCTTATGACTCAAGTATTCTTCATACTATTGCCGTTGTCTGGAGAGATCGATCGTTAAGGACTAAAGATAGTCATATGCGTGTTAAATACAGAGGCGAAGCGCGAGCGTATCTGGAAAAAGCCTCAGAAAAATGGGGGGTTAATAATTATATATCAGCCACAAAAATAGAGTTGTCAATAGATGCATTACAAGATGTATTAGATGACTCAGATTCCACATCTTACTCTATAAATGAGTCAATAAGAACTGTTCAGCAAGAGCTTTCCAAGAATAAACAAATATTCCCCGCTGATGGCCACGTACACTCTTTGGAGGCAAGGTTTTCTCAGCTTCTTGATAATCATGATGCCGCCCTTAATGCTTTAGAAAAATCTTTCAAAGAGAAAGGAAGAGATCCATACATAGCTATAAGAGTGGCTTCTACATACAAAGAAAGGGGAAATTATGAAAAGGCGGAAGATATCCTAATACGGGCTCTAGAGCGAAGAAGGTCTGATCATAAATTAAATTTTCATTATGCAGAACTAATCAGAAATAAACCCGAAACAGATGTTAGTACATTAATGTATTACTATCGGCGAGCATTTACTCCAGGTGACAGTAACTATCATGCTCAATTTTGGTTTGCACGATTTGCTTACGAGTCAACAGACAAAAAAGACGTTGATTTGGCGAAGTCAACTTTTGAAAAGCTACGAAATGCACATATTTCGTACAGAGATAAAATAGAGGTGAGGGATTTTAACGGGGGCCATGTTAATCCAAATAGTCACTTCGGTGCTATTGTTAAAAAGAAACAAGGTTTTGGTTTTATTTCGGTAGATGGTTCCGGGGAAGAGATATTTTGTCCACCCTCATCAGTACTTGAAAACTTATGGGAGGCTGTACAAGAGGGAGATCGTGTTAAGTTTGAAATTGGTTATTCGTTTAGTGGTGTTTTAGCATGTAATGTTGCTATTGCCTGATAATTTGTAGAAGTGACACCTGTAGAAATCTCTATCTGATCTGACACTTCATTAATTAAGTAGCTCAAATGTCCGCTTATGGCCGGTAGGCCAAAGGCAACATTTGCAGTGCTGCCTTCAGCATGTGTATCAGCAATCGGTTTGTTCAGCCATCTCCAGGGCATCATCC
>JBFNNX010000062.1:0-2130 GCA_040791665.1 Candidatus Thiodiazotropha sp.
TTTTTTAGTTCACGCTCAATAGCATGCATGACATAATAAGCCAGCATCAATATGAATATATGTGCAGCAATGCACTTTCAAACCGATTAAAATCAGGTCGAATCATCAGGAGGAAGACCGTATGGAAAACCAATTGCACATTCATCATGAACATAAGCAAAATGGAGGAAAGGAAAAACCGGACGACGCGCACGGCTCGGCGCACACCTACCATAATTTGGGCAGGATTGCCCAGGAAAAGGAGGATTTTGATTCGGCGGAGAGCTGGTACAAAAACCCTGGAGATCAAGAAAAAACAGGATAACGGCCCGGTGCGGCACTCACTCTTTTCCAACAAGGACTCCTGAATCAGGAAAGGGGCAAGTTTGAGCAGGCAGGGACATACCTGCCAATGGATGCTGAGAAATTTTCTGCGGTAGGGGATGCCCACATAGCAAGTACGGCCATGGAAGAATTCCTGCAGACGCTGAAGCAAGCACCCGCGGATATTCGTTTTGGCATAGCCCCGAACGCGGGTGGGGTGAACTTATGGAACAGGTAGAGGCGGCAGCCCAAGCTCCCTAAGAAAAGCATTATGCTGCTCCAGGGTCAGCTTGGCCTGACTATCCGCATCCATCAAACTCATTCCATCGGACGACTGCCGCTGATTAGAGCCGACTAAAAGGAATAAAAAGTTATGTTTTCGGACCGAACAAAATCGATATTCCAGTAGAATTCAGATCCCAACTGAGATGTCCAGCTATGATTCGTATAGATTGCCCAAAATAGAAGAGTCGGTTTGTTATTGGAAAAAGACACAATGTGATCACTTATTGAAATTGTATGATACGTCACTGAAGGGTCGGCTGCGATATCAATGTAGGAGGTGGACTCTGAGTCTTGTTTCGTTAGTATATAATTATTAGTCGCCGCAATAGCTTTTCCAATCAAGCTCGTCAAAACCATAAACTGCCCGTTTTTCATGTAAAACCGGCCAGCCGGGCTGGCGGTTCCCGGATCCTCGATGTGTTTACGGATATCTCCATAGGCTGACGGATCGACATGAGTGCCCGTCGTGAAGGTGCCGATGCTCGCTGGAACAGTGCTGACCGCCAGGGGCTGCACGGCGTAAAGGGCATAGTCGGTACCGGGGGTCAGGGGATAGTTTCCCTCGGAATCGTGAGCCAAATAGAGGGATGTGGCCTGGGAGGGAAAAATCGCGCTGCTATGGGCCATCACCAGATCATGGGAACTTCTCAGGCTGATCGCAACGGACTTTCGGAACTCTTCCTGGGTGGAAGGATCGGCATCCCCGTTTTTGACCAGTAGGAATTCGACTGCAATCACCGAATTGACCGTGTCGCTGGTGGTATCGAACACCATGAAATTACTGGCGTGTTTCATCGTGCCGTCGGTTTTTGTTCCATCGGTTATTTCGAGTTGGGCAGCACTCAGGTTAGAGATTCCCCATCGGTCATTACGTGATGAATGATATCACTCCAGCGTATAGAGAAGAAAGGCGACAACCCGAGGAGCAAAAGATGTACCCAGTTTGAAGAAGGTTTGTATGACTTGCCCTACAGAGAGCGGCCATCGGCCGATCCACGATAATGGACCATAGAGTATGGTTTTAGCCAGCCGATATTTGCGGCCCCTTGCCTCTATCGCGCTGGAATAAAACCAGTGACTCAATTAAGTCTTCACGGTTCAGTCGATCAGTTTAAAAGTGAATACCCCTGAGATCTCAAAACCAGAGGCAAGATCACATGAAAACTCGGTGGAATTGGCGGGAAAATCACTTTCCGGCACTATCCCGACAGATAAACTTCCTGGTTTAGATGTCAGACGTTTCGCGAAAAATGAGAATTTACCACTCTGACTTTGTACTCTGTTTGCTGTTTCGCCGGTAGCGAGAATCCAAGTGAACCCGTCAGGTCCCGTTACACTCCATGAATCTGGCAAATCGTCCGTTTTAAGCCCGTGCAGTATAATGAACTGTGTTTTTGCCATGTACAGGTTTCCGGTTGTTTCCATAGTGGATATATCTTCGGCAAAACCGGTTCCCGTGTAAGACACGGCGGCAAGGTGCGTACCTGTTGTAAAATCTCCCAAATTTTGGGGAGTAGTGTCACTGCTTTCCGGCTGGGCGGC
>JBFNNX010000063.1:0-1395 GCA_040791665.1 Candidatus Thiodiazotropha sp.
CGTTTTGGCACCTCGGCGCAATTCCAGAACGGCGTGGTCGGCTTCATCGATTTCGGAACCATTCTCGCCCATAGCGAGTGGAGTGCCCACACCATCAGTGCGGGACTGCGCATGGAATTTTAGCTGCCAAGGCGTTCTAGAAAACGATTCACCCAATCCATGGCGGGTGCAGGGGTCGGTTGTCCGGTTTTGATCGACTCTGCACCTGCCAGTAGCTGCACTAAAGGAATGAGAACCCTATTTCTTTCCGTATCCTTACTGTGCTTGGCATAGTGGATCGGCGATACCCTCAAAATCATGTTTCATTATCGATTTGTCCATGGCATGATTGGGTCCTAATGCAATGCGAATTAAAGTTTTATTCGCCAATCTGTAATGTGGCTGAATCGCTCAGCTGGCGACTTCTTCACTGTCAAAAGAACCCAGAGTCGTCAGCAACCGTATTGAGTAGGCAGGTGTATAATCGATTGCCCTGTTGAGCGGCAACATAGAACAGCACATAACATCAGGGGGCATAGACAATGGTAAACTGCAGGAAGACCACCCAACCATCGACACTGATATCTAAATCACTACTTTATTTAGCTGTTCTTCTGCTCGCACTTAACTCCATGAGTGCCTTTGCTGTTTACGATGTATCACCAACCTCAATCGATTTCGGCACTGTTACCGTTGGCAGCAGCAGTGGAGCATCGACAGTAACATTCACCAGTTTCAATACATCGGGCCTTATTTCATTTAGCTCGATATCTGCAAGCGGAAGCTACAGCATCACCAATAATTGCCCGATGATAATCAACGATCTCTCTTTGGGTCCTGGTGCATCCTGTACAGTCAATGTAGTGTTTACACCGCAGGCCAGTGGCGCCAATAATGGTCAATTGACCTTTGTGGGAAGCGATGAAGGAATTGCTTTTACTGCTCAGGTAGCACTCTCCGGCATTGGAGTGGCAAATCAGTTTGGCAGTCTGTCTTTTTCACCTAGCACACTGGATTTTGGATCAACCACCGTAAACAGTACCAGCAGTTCTGTTCCCGTGATACTCACCAATACGGGTAACGCATCGGTGAGTGTCAATGCAATCACCACGACAGCTCCTTTTGCACAAAGCAACGATTGTCCCTCACAACTGAGTGCAAACGGCAATTGCACCATTATGGTCAGTGCGACGCCCACAACGACGGGAATAGTCTCTGAGTCGTTGACAGTCGATGCAACCGGACCACAAGGAGCAATCCTAGAAAGCATCCCCCTCAACGTAGAGGGTGTTGCACCTGATCTCGTGGTTTCCGATACAACCTTATCTTTTCCTGATGCAACTGTTGATGCATCCAGTCAGCCTCAGGCTGTAACGGTGACGAATCAGGGCACTGCACCGCTTACGATCAACTCCA
>JBFNNX010000064.1:0-1602 GCA_040791665.1 Candidatus Thiodiazotropha sp.
AAAACAGCAGTCGTGGGGTGGAGTTATTTCGCTTATTGAACATTACTTTCGCCAACTTTCTAAAGAGCGATCTAGCAAGTCTTCTAGCATATTGATTTCTCCATTAAAACTATCGGCAATGATTGCTCGTTCATCCTTGGTTAAAGATTTACGAGCATGATATCTAGTGTTGCTCTTTTCGAGCCAGCGCCCGATTTTCTGTCCGGTTTCGGCAGTTGCGCCGGTTAGCTTTTTCGTCACAGACCACAACTTCCTGATGGGTTTTGGTTTCGCTCGTAGCATGACAGATAACAGTTTGCTCCGCTGGACATGGCTGGCATTCACGACATCGAAATTAGTACGCCCGTCACTATCAAGACTGAGAAAATCGAGAACATCCTCATAGGTAATACGTGCATCACCTTTAAAATCATCAAAGAGAATAATCTTCACCTGTTGCTTTGGGAAATGTTTATAAAGCCTTTTGAGTTGTTGCGAATAGCTCGCTACGGCCTGATATTGGAGCATAGCACTATCCTTGCAATACCTTGGAATGTTCATTCCTGCCAAACGGTCACCCTGTAGTCTCCAAGCAGTCATGAAAACCGATTCATCTTCATTGTGCGTGAACAACAACTGCGCATGCAGAGAGCAGACCATATCTACAGGGTTACGAAGCATCACGACAAGTTGTGCTTCAGGATCATAGGCTTTTATGTTGGCAATGGCGGTTCTTGAATACAGGTAATAAACAGAGGCTTCGCCAACTACCCTGGCACCTGGTTTTGCATTCGAAAAAATAGATAGGTATTCATCAAGATCGTTCGTGACTTGGTAACCAGGAAAATCATCTGCAAAATAATGCGGTTCCTTCGGTGTCGACATAAAAACCTGTGGATGGTCTCCAAGATAAGCTGCCAACGCGGTAGTACCGCATTTCGGTGCCCCCACAATAAATAAATTAGGCTTAGGTATATTTTCTTTTTGTAACATTATAATGGCGATATTCGTATTTTGAGTGTCTTGCGTACATAAATTAGCAACCATACGTTCCATGTCGCCATGGATATGGCCGTTGATATGGCAGCACCTACCATCCCATAACGAGGTATTAATATCATATTCAACAAGATATTGATTACCGCGCTAGCTCCCTGCACCTTGGCCAACAGTATTTGGTGGCCAGTCATGCTCACAATAAATCCGACTGGTCCAGTCGCAGCGTTAACTGCCTGACCAAAAATGAGTATGTAGAACGCGGTCAGTCCTAAATTAAAACCCTGTCCATATAAAGCGGTTATGGGTTCAACAAAAATAACCAGTAGTGCACTTGCAGCAAGCATGAACAGCACAGAGCCGCGTACAGCCAAGGTGACGACTTGCTGCAAGGCAGTTTTCTGCCCTGATGCATGCAATTCGGCAATCATTGGAGCAGCCATCGCATTCACTGCCGCTAATCCGAACATCGCAAAGCTTGATATGCGAACCATCACGCTATAAATTCCAGACTCTGTTGTGCTGGTGATTATACCAAGCATGATGACATCGGTCTGTTTGAGTAGAATCTGAATGCCCGCAACAATCATCATAGGCAGGGCCATGGATTGCCAGACCTTCACATCG
>JBFNNX010000065.1:0-1124 GCA_040791665.1 Candidatus Thiodiazotropha sp.
GGAGGCACTAATGGCCGCACGCGAGGCCGTGGAGTTGCGCCGGGAACTCTTCCAACAACAGCCCGATGCTTTTCGCTCTGATCTCGCCCTAAGCCTCGGCACACTAGCAAATCGATTCTCCAAGCTTGGCCAGCATAAACAGGCTTTAGAGGCCGCAGACGAGAATGTGGATTTATACCGAGTACTCGACCAACAACATCCTGATGCCTTTCGTCCTGATCTCGCTATGAGCCTCAATAACCTGGCTAACTATTTCACCAACTTTGATCAACCATATGAGGCATTAGTGGCCGCGCGCGAATCTGTGGAGTATCACCAAGAACTCTTCCTACAGCAGACCGATACCTTTCGCCCTGATCTCGCCATGAGCCTCGGCACCCTGGCGGACTGTCTCTCCAACCTTGGTCAACGCAATAAGGCATTGGAGGCCGGACACAAAGCCGTGGAGCTTTATCGAGAACTCAAACGACAACGACCTGATGTCTTTCAACCTAATCTCAGCCGGTCCCTCGCCACCCTTGGACGTATCTTATCCGAAGAGGAGGGACAACTGCAGAATGCGAAAGCACTCCTTACCGAAAGCATCGAACAATTGTGTGGGCACTTCCTACAATTTCCCCAAGCCCACGCATCACTGATGGGAACTATCACCCATCTTTACATTAATATCTGTGTCGCTATCGGTGAAGAACCTGACGGTAATCTGCTGGCACCAGTGGTGGCAAAAATTGTAGAAATAAAGAAATAGAAAATAGTTCTCGCAAAACTAGACTAACCAGACAGCCACCCTGATACCCTATATATTCGATACGTTATGAGTCAATTTATTGAGTGTCTGGATTACACTCTTGTGTAGCGCTATTTAGTTACGACCCAGACTTACGCAGCCTCGACAACCCGCGCTAACGGCTGGTGCTCATCAGTTGCATAAAGTGCAAATCCCTTAGGCGGGATAAAAACCGCTTTGCATAGCAATCGAAACTGAAGCGGTGCCTTGGGATTGATTTTCTCCACCGTCAAGCAAATTGGTACCTTCTGCCGAATCATAGACATGTCTTGACTCAGATAACGCGGGCAGTAACCAACCCGCACAGGCTCTTCAGTCTCCAGCAGCAAGGCGTAAC
>JBFNNX010000066.1:0-1648 GCA_040791665.1 Candidatus Thiodiazotropha sp.
TTTCCATATCCCGATTATTGATTAAGCTATACCGTTCACGGCGCGCTTGCTGCAGTCCCGACTCATATCGCTTAACTGTATCGAGCAATTCCTGGAGTTTGACGTCCTTGAAATCATCAATGTCCACAATAATATTTTTACTGTCTTTCTGAATGTAGTCGGTCAGGAGGTATACGCCGATTGAAAACACAGCCACCATGCCCAGTATAACCGCATAGATTAGCAAGCTGCGATTTTTTTTTGTTTTGGCAAATTCCTCACCTACATCATAGCGCTGCTGCCTGTTTCTAAATTCACTGATTATATCGTGAAGAAATAAAGCCTTACTCCTCTCGATAAGAGCTGTTGACTTTGAATCCATTTCTGGTTTTATTTCGTTTCCATTGTCCATATACCGTTCCAATCTTTAGGGCAAACATTGTTTTTTATTCGATCTTGAAACACTTGCGACAACGCAAAATCGACTTTGCTGAAATATGTCTGCGCTTCTTTCCAGCTGCCTGCGTAATACAATTGGAGTCCTGAAGAAAAAGCTTCAAGCTCTTGCCACATTGCATCGTCGATTAAACTTCTTTCAATCGGCCAGTAAATTTTTTTGCCCTGAGTCTTGCCCTTTACCTGCACCTGGTCAATTTCAAGAAATTCATATTCATTAGTTGCCGATTCAACCTCGTTCTTAATATATTCGGAAACAATGATTGGCACCATATAGGTTTTCGTGAGTCCTTCCAGCCGAGATGCAGAATTGACATTGTCCCCAATGACTGTGTTAACCATCCGTTCTTCGGAACCGATGTTTCCATAGAATACCACTCCGCCGTCTATGCCAATGCCAACCTGCATCAATACGGCTCTGTACACCTCTTCTTCAAAATGAGACAGCGCCCCCCGCTGTCGAATAATTACTTCACGCCGGTCATGCATTTCTTTCCGCAGGTGCTGGGCCACTTCCTGTATCTTGTATCCAGCCTTGATTGCGAGATATGATTTGTTCATATCCGCTGAGGGAATGGTTCCAAAAACGGCCAGCACCGCATCCCCAATAATCGAGCCTATGTCTCCATTATGCTCATGGATGTGGTGAATAGCCTGATCATAATGCATGTTCAACAGTTTAATTATATCCGTACCCAGGGTTTCTGTCATATAAGTGAATGAGCGTATATCGGTAAAGAGTATGGACAGATCTTTCTTTCCCCCTTCCAGGCGTATTTCTCTTTCCTGGTAGGCTTTCATTGCAACATCGCGGGCAACGAATTTCTTGAATATGGTCAATAGATTATCTATGGTGCTTGACAGGGAGTTGAATGCAATGCCCAAAAAAGTGACTTCATCGTTTGGGGCTTTGTACATATCGATCCTGTCAATTCTCTGTTCCTCCTGCATTTCCATAATCGATCTTGTAATAACGCCGACAAAGCGAAGAATGCGGTGAATAAGCCAGACGCCTGCAAGAATGCAGAAAATTGTAACAAGGAATATCAGTATGGATATCTGCTGAAAAATACGTCTGGAATCGGAATAGAATTCATTGAGTTCTTCCCCGCGCAAAAGATAGACATCCCAACTCGGCATATATTTGTATGCGCCAAAATACTCGTCGTCAAAGAGCCGGAACGATATGGAACCCTGTTCGTCTCCCGCTTCT
>JBFNNX010000067.1:0-1216 GCA_040791665.1 Candidatus Thiodiazotropha sp.
GGCCACGGCGGAGCGTCCGACAAAGGCGCTCGCCAATCAATTCGAGACAGCACGCCAGCGTGTCAGGCGACTGAAAGACATGCAGGCGGCTCAGACCGCGACGCTCTCGAAGTACTCCAACAAGATGAAGGCGGCCGGGGTTGACACAAAACGCCTCGTCGCTGAACAGGTTCGCCTTACAAACGCGATGTCCGGGATCCGCGGCAAGATCACCGGTGTCTCAGCTGAACTGAGCAAAACCCGAAACCATTACCGCCAAGCAGCTAAAGAGGCAAAGAACTACGGTGACTCCGTAGGTAAAGCAGGCAAGCTCTCTGCTACCTTCGGTCGACTGTTACCGGTAGCGGCCCTGGCGGGTGCCGTTAAATGGTTCAAGGATGCCGCGGTCGGGGCACATACCCTGCAAAAAGGCTTTGAGGTTGTATCAGGCAGCACCGAAACGGCCGCCAAGGAAATGGATTATCTACGGCAGACGGCCTCACGTCTTGGTCTGCCACTCCGCGAAGCGGGGAAGGCCTATCTGTCCCTGGCAGCCGCGGCGAAGGGTACCGCCCTAGAGGGGCAGGCCAGCCGGGATATCTTTGAGGCGGTATCGACCGCCATGGGCCGGCTTGGTCGTACCAGTGCTGAAACTGAGGGAGCCCTGCTCGCCATTCAGCAGATGATCTCGAAAGGTTAGGTCAGTGCCGAGGAGCTGCGCGGGCAGCTCGGCGAGCGTCTCCCGGGTGCCTTCCAAGCCGCAGCAAGGGCGATGGGGGTCACGACAGCCGAACTGGGCGATATGCTTCAAGCGGGCGAGATCATCGCGGAGGATCTGCTCCCCAAACTGGCCGGTGAGCTTAACAAGCTCTATGACGACGGGACCAGGATTGAAACCTTTGGCGCCTCCTGGAACAGGCTGAAAAACTCAGTCTCGGGCGCTTTTGCGGCTATCAATGAATCGTCCGGCGCCATGAATCTGCTCGGTGGCACCATGGAGTACATCGGTTCCGCTGTTACGGTTTTGTCTGTTGGCTTTGTCACGTTGGTTGAGAAGATCAAGGGCGCCACCATTGCGGTCAAGGCTTTCTATGATGCTGCCACCAGCAAGGATACGACACTCACCGATGCATTGAGACGCACAGCGGATGCATGGAGGCGATCTGAAGAGGCGATCCGCAAGGCGGCTGACACGGCATTCAATGCGGACAGTAAGCTTTCTCAACTCGGTACCACC
>JBFNNX010000068.1:0-1225 GCA_040791665.1 Candidatus Thiodiazotropha sp.
TTTCGATAATCTTGTGTCTGGAGAAAAGCCAGCTAAATCACCTCCAGAAACCCTCGCTGATGAAGCACAGGGAGTCTTGCCATGGCTTGAGTGGCACTACTGGGCTCGTCTTCTCGGACACCAGGCAAGCTTACCGTTTTCGAATCAGACGGAATATGAAACTCTTATAGTAGAGTCAATCACAGAGCATGCGTGGCGGAAATTGCGCACGCTTCTTCTAGGCGGAGAAAGGGGAGCTGTGAACATAGACCTTTTAAGACAGGTATCACATGCCCTGATCGATGATTTGAGTTGTATTAGTCCCAGTGCAATTACTTCGACATTGGCTGTTGATCAGTTAATTTCTCTCGCTTTGCTGAGTGATCATGTGACCGTACCGCCGGAAATTGATAGTAAGCACCGACAACTATGTCGTCTAGCGTTACTCCTCGCAATTAAGCAACGCGACATATTTGCATTAGGACCGCTATCTGTCTTTATCGGTAGGAAAGTTGAAGAAAGCATCGTATCGCAATCTCGAAAAATCTTAGACTATGCGTTATCTAATTCAATGCCGTATGGTTTTGTAAATGGGGGAGCAATTGAACAACGTCGCTGTCTTTCTGTGGAATTTTATCTCACACAGGCTATAATTTACTCCAAAGTATGGTGAAATTAACTAATCCACAACGTTCAACGTTCCTCTAAGCTGAGCTCCATCTCTTAACTTAGCCTAGAGAAATTGTATGTGTTCTCACTGGAAATGTTGCTCTGCAGTCCATTACTTCTCTGATCGACTTATCTAAACTCTTGTAAAGGAAATATTCCAGCAGGACTGAAATTAAAAGAGGCACAGAATGAAACTAAATAGATAGGACCTATAGATGAATCAGTTAAAGCCTGCATATAAATATTTTTAATTTATGGATATTGATCTTATGATGCCCGTTTGGTTTTTCAGAGTTGGTGGCACATGTTTTAGTGAACAACAAATAACTGCAATGGTGAAGAGAACGAATAAAAAACTAATACCAACTGGGATAGAAATGGAGATTGAAAATATAGTCAATGTTAAAGAAAATTCTTATGCATATGTCAGTATTGCATCTGATTTCGGATATAATAATCATGTGGATCTTTTAACGAAATACTGCTCTTCTCCGAAGAATAGAATACGTATTTTTCTTGTTAAAGCAGATCTTGACCATCGAAATGATAGCTGGACATACGATCCACTTGAAGATTC
>JBFNNX010000069.1:0-1529 GCA_040791665.1 Candidatus Thiodiazotropha sp.
TTGTTTTGGGATTTCTCGCTATTGCCTTTTTATCTCTTTTCAGATAAGCAATATAACTGTCTTTGACAGGGAACAGATCAAGCCTTAATAATTCGATTATAAGAGACTGATTATCTCTTTTTTTAAAGGCTTTTTGAGTATTATCCCATATTTCATCATTGATTTCCCGGATACCTTCCGGTAAGGTCGGGTAAACTTGAAAGAGATCGTCAAGGTAGGATTTTTGATTGGCGTATTCTATGCTAAGGGCTGTCCATTGATTCATTATTCTTCCTTTTGGGCTTCTTAATATTCTTCGATTTGTTTCAATGTTTGAATTCAAATAAGAATTTGCCTCGGTATTTCGTATAACAGCCCGCTGTTATGCGAAGTTTCGCGTCCGGCGTAGCCGGTTGGCATGCGCTCTTGCTCTTCTACAGCAACACCATGTTCGCCTTTGATGGCATCATATCACTTCTGCGACTACATCAGCAAGAGCCATGGCCAAAGCGAAATTTGGCCGAAGGCCCGGAGGCGGTAAGCCTCGCTTACCGCCGGAGTGCATCAACAGCTGTTAGTTGTAGTCCTGATTTTCTCTACCACCATTTTGATTCTTTATCGATCCATATTCTACATTCTGGAATTTCAGATCCACTATATGAATACGATTCTTTCTTATGGAAAAACTTAAAGTCATCTGCAATATCTAGGTCCCGGCTTAATTTCAGAGGTTTCTTTAATGTTTTTGCATAATAATCATAACCTCCAGCTGACATCTCTTCTCCATCTGGGCTATACCATGTTGATTCCTGTTTGTAGATTTTAAATGGATTGAAATGATATGCCCGAACAGTTGCTGCTACCTGCCAGAAATAGACTCTCCCAAATGCTAATGTATGAAGATATAGCTCCCACTTCTTGAGCCTGTGAACGTAAGCTGCTTCGTTTTCATGGTATTCTAGACTAGGCACTGATTCTGGAAGTACCCAAATAACGAAAATTTTCAGCTTGTTATAGACTTTCATCCTTCGAGTAATTTCTCTTACATCGATTGTGCTCTTCTGTACTTCAATAGCAACAGGCGTTCTTCCGATATAAAGGCTAACGTCCGGACGAACTTCTTCAAGTTGCCGTTCAAGCTCGCATTTAGAAGTATTTGTACGCTTATTTAGTGACAGGTAAATTTGTTGCTTAACTAAATAGTGCTGTTGTGTTTCACCTTGACCATATTGGCAGTCAAATGGCGGTATATGTGAGAAGTGATGAATTCGGATTCTTCCTTTTCTGAGATTTAATTCTCCACCACATTCAGGACAGAAAAACGGTTTTTGATCCTTTTCTGTTTCCCACGCAATGAGTTTGTTTTTATTTGAATCGACTGCTGTTAACATTACTCAAAATCAGGAGTGCATATAACATTCCGCTGTTATGCGACGGATTGTGTGCGCCGAAGGCACCTGGCATTCCTTTTGCACTATAGCAGAACCCCTGTTTCTAATTGATATCATCACACCCCTCCAGGAACATAACTGCAAAAGGCATGACAGAAC
>JBFNNX010000070.1:0-1671 GCA_040791665.1 Candidatus Thiodiazotropha sp.
TTCATAATATACTGCCCCTGTATATATATAGCCACAGTCTGGTCCCGGGACAGCTTCGTTCCAGTCGTTTCGAATCGCTCCAACACCACGGTCGTGGAGACGCTGCCGTTTACAGGATCAATAAAAACCCTGGAAATACGGTACTTTTCGGTATCTACATTCTCGGCCACATAGAAAGTGCTGCCATCGTCTGCAGCGGCCAGGGCTGTCACGGAATACGGCAGGGTTGCCAGCACCTTCTCGCTCAAGGCACCGTTCGCCTCCGTAATTTCGACAAGGGTTTTGGCACTAAAATTAGTGGCGTAGATTGTGCCGTTTACCATCTCCATATCGCTTATGAAGTCGATACTGCGGTTATCGATTATTATGTTGCCATCTTTGTCCATGCTGAGTAAATAACTGTGGTCACTTTGATCGTAGCTTCCCAGCAAGAGATTTCCCTGGGAGTCCTCTGTTAGCGCAGTATATTTCATATAAGTAGTGTGCCCGGCAATTGTTATATTCGGTTTGATGGAGAAGGTGCTTACCTCGCTCCGGGACAGCTTACGGATCTTCCCGTTGAAGTAACCGACAACATAGATGTTCCCGTCGCCGCTTATAGCCAAATCGGATGGGGCGTAGAACAAGGAGGAAGAGGCCGCCCCGTCCAGGTAGCCGTTGCCTGGCTGTGTGGAACTTCCATAGGATGGCCCATGCGTTGTGGTTACCGCTCCGTGAGTGTCGATTTTCCTGATGCGGTGATTGCTCATATCGGCGACATAAATGTTCCCATCTCCGTCTATGTCCAGATCCATGGGAAAATTGAATGCGGCGATGCTACCGAATTGATGATCGAAATAGAATCCTTCGGGGGAGTTGTTTATGGCAAACATTTGCGGTTCAATCTCTTGACCAAAGTATGTACCTACAGAGTTATCCCCAAGATAGAATCCCGCCAGTGTTCTCGTCTGCCGGGAATCGTGTCCCTTCACCTGATATATCTTGGTTATCTCCTCGTTGGACTCCTCCAGGGGATCCTGTAGCAGCGCGAAAGCTCCATTCGTTGGAGCAACTTGCCCCTGATTCAGGGTGATTTCAACACTCTGCCCCTCAAACACCGGCGGCAGGTAGATCTTCAAGAAGCCGTCCGCCGTGGCATAGATGGGATGGAAGGGCTCTCCGCCGTCTATGCTTATCGATATATTCTGACTCAACTCATATTCGGAGGCGGCCAGCCGGGTTAATCCGGTATCGTCATTTTCTTTGATGCGCCATTCAACGAAGGGATCCAGTTCCCGGAGTTCCCCCCCGCCATGCAGCAAACCTATCGGAGTCAAACTATAAGCCGCCCCGTTGAAATAGGGCGGAATATCGAAATCTTCTTGTATTACATTGCCCGCCTGGTCCCGCAGCATACCGCCGGGGAAACGTAGATAGAGGATACCCCCGCCCTGTGTTTTCTGTCGCCATAGTGGGTCACTATCACTATCCATAATAATTTTGTTATCTTCCATTGTCAATGGGTCAGCAAAATCATCAGAGACAGGTAGACCAGCACCCCAGCTGTATCTGAGGCTTATCGCATTCGTGACATCTCCTATCGTTATTCCGTCAACCAGGAACAAGTCCTCACTAAAGGCGATGACATAGGAAAACTGATCCTGCTTTTCCAGCAGGCGGGGCGGAGTAACA
>JBFNNX010000071.1:0-1466 GCA_040791665.1 Candidatus Thiodiazotropha sp.
CGGATGTATTGCCATAAAACCAGACTGCATATGTAGCGCTACTATTTGGTTTCTATTTTTGATATCAACTCTGGAGTTTTGAAAATAATTGTACCGACAAACCCTTCAATATAGCTGCCTTGCTGTACTGCATATTCAACGGTCACGAAATCCAGTTCATTTGCCAGATACTCAGTAAAATATTTTGAGACCATACCGATATTCCTGGATTAGCTGGCATCCGACGAAAACAGTTCTTTCATCGACTGTCACTATGGATTTGATGTATCCTTTTAAAAATCTTGATTTTTATGTCCGTAATAACAATTACTACCTACATAACCTCAATCAATAACCATATCGACAAATACAGTTACTATATTGTGTGATTTGAAGAAAATCCTGGTTTTCCATGGCTTAGGCACAGTTTTGTTCCTTGAAATTTAAGCTTCGTAGAAGCTTGCTACAGGGTTTTTTTAGTAAACTTATTATCTATTTCATCTACCTTCTTATTTAACTAGATAAAGCCTGTTTATCAACACAGATCATAATAACTTGCTGTTTAGGGTTATCCGGGTGCGTCATTATCAAATGACTGTATCGGGCAGTGACATCTTGATGACAAACTTTCAAATGTAGTCTCGTCTTGCCATCACAACGAGTATATTTAACACTCTTATATTTTTCCAATGCTCTTTTAATCTCATCAAATCCACCTCCCAAGACGATATTCACACCACTCAAAGGACCGAAACCATGTAGCCCGATAAATTGAAGACGACTACCTAAAATTTCGGTTTCATCTTTTGGCGTATAAAAACCATCAACCTCAGCACGCTCCACACTCTCCATATTACGGATATCATGTAAAGTCCACTCCATACTCCGTATTCTTGGATCTTTGTCACTACCCTCATGGAATTTCACAGCAGGGAAGTCCACGCCATAACATGTTGTCAGATCCAATAATGCTTCGCTGGTTATCTCTGCATAGAGGATTTCACCATTGGATAGGCAGAATAGGAGCATTGCTATTGAGTATTTAAATCCTTTCTTGTTCATTTACCGTCCTTGGTGTACACGTTGAACCAATGTAGAGTCAACGGGTGAATAGGGTAGAGGCGAGCACTCTTGCTTGTTGTAGTAGATCACACGATATCGGAACCACTATCAAACGCCAGTACCCCTGTTTCTC
Organism: Candidatus Thiodiazotropha sp.; assembly: GCA_040791665.1. Classification (GTDB taxonomy): domain Bacteria; phylum Pseudomonadota; class Gammaproteobacteria; order Chromatiales; family Chromatiaceae; genus Thiodiazotropha. The sequence continues at coordinate 1,175 of JBFNNX010000071.1, forward strand.
TCCGAGATATATGATCTGACCAGAATTGTTTACTTGCTTAACAAGCTTTGTGCCTCTTTTTTAATACTGCTTACAACAGCCTTGAAAACTTCGGATATTCCTGATGGGTTCAACAAGTCCCTGTTGCTTATTGGCACTAATCAACCTATCAATCCTCAGGCTCGTAGCGAATCACGGTTTCTTCTTCTCCCGGTTCTAAAAAACGTTTCACAATGTCTATATTACCACCGTAAACAAGTGCCTTAGGTGGTGTGAATTTTCGATTTCTGTAACCCATATTAGTTGCATCGGA
>JBFNNX010000071.1:1476-1735 GCA_040791665.1 Candidatus Thiodiazotropha sp.
ATATCAGAACGATATCCCACTCCCGATGCCATGTGCTTCGCGGCGCCCCATAGCGCCGGATTACTTCTTCCAGCCTGGGTATGTCCAACTCAACAACCTGCTGGCGTTTTACACCATTGACATCATACCAACTGACCTCCATGCGCTCAGGCACACGTATGTTGTTACTTGGTGAAACAGAGTACCCTCCCCCCCCAGGTTTCATCCCAGGTTTAAGTTCAACTCCAGGAAGCGAATTTTGACAGATCCTATCAGGCGC
>JBFNNX010000072.1:0-21809 GCA_040791665.1 Candidatus Thiodiazotropha sp.
TCACGACCACGAGAAAACCGTCGCGCACCCGCAAATCCTGGCGACGGTTGCGTACCGGAGCCCAGAACGCCAAACCGAGCCCCAGGGTGAGAATAAACGCATCTGTAAATCCGACCAGGGCGCCGTCACCGGTAAACATCGAAATCCCGAGGGGCGGAAGCATGCTGAGACTGAAGACCATCAGCAACACACCCAGAATTCGTTGAACCACAAAAAGATGCATATTCGATTTCCTGGATTACAGGAAGGTCACACCGACCTGAAAGAGTTTTTCCACATCGCGGATTTTTCGTTTGTCCACCAGGAACAATATGACGTGGTCGTCACTCTCGATCATGGTATCGTGGTGGGCGATCAGTACCTCATCTCCCCGCACGACAGCCCCGATGGTGGTGCCACTGGGCAGTTTAATCTCTTCGATGGCGCGTCCGACCACCTTCGACGAACTCCTGTCTCCATGGGCAACCGCTTCGATCGCTTCAGCGGCACCGCGTCGAAGCGAGTGCACCTGCACGACATCACCGCGCCGCACATGGGTCAGCAAAGTACCGATGGTGGCTTGCTGGGGTGAGATGGCGATATCGATGGTTTCACTCTGTACCAGGTCGACGTATGAGGGACGATTGATCAATGCCATCACCCTTGCGGCACCCAGGCGTTTGGCCAGCATGGCGGAGAGAATATTGTCTTCATCGTCATTGGTCACGGCGCAGAACACATCCGTATTCTCGATATTCTCCTCCAACAGCAAACTCTCATCCGCCGCATCACCATGCAAAACGATGGTCAATTCGAGCCGTTCGGCAATCTCTCTTGCCCGTACCTTATCGTTTTCGATGAGTTTGACCCGATATTTCTGTTCCAGGGATGAGGCAAGGCGTCTGCCGATATTTCCGCCGCCGGCAAGCAGCAGCCGTCGATAGGGCTTCTCCATCTTGCGCAGCTCACTCATCACCGAACGAATGTTCTCAGCCGCGGCGATAAAGAACACCTCGTCTTTCACCTTGATTACGGTATCCCCCCTGGGGATTATCACCTCACCCTCGCGGTAGATGGCGGCAACCCGCGCCTCCACATTGGGCATGTGTTCATACAGCGTACTGAGGGCATTCCCCACCAGGGGGCCGTCATGGTAGGCCTTTACCGCCACCAACCTGACCCTGCCATCCGCGAAATCGAGCACCTGCAGGGCCCCCGGATATTCGATCAGTTTGAGTATGTAGTCGGTTACCAACTGCTCCGGGCTGATCAGCACATCGACCGGTACCGCGTTCTGTTCGAACAGATGGGGATAATCGAGATAGCCCTGCGCCCGCACCCGGGCAATCTTGGTGGGGGTATGAAACAGCGTGTAGGCAACCTGGCAGGCGACCATATTGGTCTCGTCGCTATTGGTAACCGCCAGGATCATATCCGCATCCTCGGCGCCCGCCCTGCGCAGCACATCCGGATGTCCCGCATGGCCCCTGACGGTACCCAGATCGAGGCGGTTCTGCATATCCATCAACAGCTGCTCATCCTGGTCGACCACGGTGATATCGTTCGCCTCGCTGACCAATGCATTGGCTACCGAGCGACCCACCTGACCGGCACCGAGAATAATTATTTTCATTGTTTCATCGGGTGTAGTTGTTTAAGACCTGCCTGCACACAGATCAGACTGACCTGTCTACCTTAGGGCCTTTAAATGCTAATCCAATAAGCTCTGGCGATCACCATTATATCTGTTTGAAATATAGCATTCATATAAGCGACATAGATATGACACTGTTTGGCAATAGTGGCTGCCTAGAATGCTCGCGGCTTACAAATATTACGCCTTTAAGGGGAGCATATTCTATGTTGCAAAAGAAATCATTTCGTCCGTTAACTCTGCCCGCTTCCATGGCGGCAACTGTTTTGTGTTCATCTCTACTGCTTACCGGATGCAACGGTGATGACGGCGAAGATGGCGTTGACGGTCAAGCCGGTGTTGACGGTACTGATGGCGCTGACGGCATCACCAATTACATCCCTTTTGGTTTGAAGCGACTTGCGACTGCCCCGCTGGGCGCAGAGTTCACCGGCATGTACCTGAACAGCGACAACACCCTGTTTCTGAATGTCCAGCACCCCAGCAGCAGTAACATAACTGCAAACGCTACCAGTAAAGTATTCGACAAGGGCACCGTAGGCGTCATCGTTGGTCAGGACTTCTCGGCGCTCCCTGACAACTTCGGCGCACTCGACCTGCCTGTCACCACTGCCGAGAAAGAGGTGGTCATGACCGCGGTCGGTTCCTACCAGGTACTGACGCAGCAGGGTGACGCACTCGATGACGGCAGCGCCATGGGGGATATCATCGCCCTGGACGGCACCACTCTGATCAAAAGCTCCAACGATCCCGACTTCAATGGTGTCATCCCTGACGGTAACGGCGGCTTCTATGTCTACAGCAATTGGGAAGACCGTCCCGGCAGCATGAGCCGTATCCAGGTGGGCGGCCTTACCGACAGCGGCTACACCACCATAACCCGGGAAGGCATGATCGACTTCTCCAGCGTCGGCGGCACCTGGGTGAACTGCTTCGGTACCGTCAGCCCCTGGAACACCCCGCTCTCATCGGAAGAGCTCTACTTCGACGACAGCGCCGATTGGTTCAACCCGGACTACGAGTATTTCAGCAACCCGCAATCACTGGCCACCTATTTCGGCTATCCCACCGACGGCAGCGGCGCCTGGCCGAATCCCTATCGCTACGGCTACATTGTCGAGATCGGCAACGCCGCCGATGCAGCGGTCGCCAATGTCACGGTCAACAAGCTGGAGACCATGGGCCGATACTCTCACGAGAACTCGGTTGTCATGCCCGACCGGCGAACCGTCTTCCTGAGTGACGACGGCACCGGTGTTGTCTTCTTCAAGTTCGTTGCCGATGTTGCAGGCGATATGAGCGCAGGCACGCTGTATGCCGCGAAAATCACGCAGGCTGCCGGTGTTGACGACCCCGCGGAGGCTGCGCTGGGTATCGAATGGATCGAACTGGCCAGCATGAGAGAAACAGATATCGAAGCGGCTATCGCCTCCTTCGACGGCAGCTTCGCCGATGCCAACCACATCACCGACGAACAGGTCTGTGACTGGGCCGAATCCAAGAGCGGCGCCGATCTGAGCTGTGACGAAGACGCCACTGTCGACGCCAACCCCTTCAGCGACGATCGCGTGGCTTACCTTGAGAGCCGCAAAGCGGCCGTCGCGCTGGGCGCTACCGGCGAGTTCCGCAAGATGGAAGGTGTGAACATCAACTACGGCCTGGCCTCAGCCTGGTGGAACGGCGGTGCGGCCGACGGTGACCAAGCCTATATGTACATGGCCATGTCCAGCTTCGACAAGACCATGAGCGACGACGAAGGCGCTATTCAGCTGAATGGCGACCACGGTAAGTGTGGTGTTGTCTACCGCATGCAGCTGATGCGCAACGATCAGGGCGAGGTTGATGTGAAGACCATGGTGCCGGCCATTGTTGGCGGACCCTACTACGCTGACCGTTCGGTCAACGAGTGTAACGTCAACAACATCTCCAACCCCGATAACCTGCTGATCCTGGACGATGGTCGCGTGCTCATCGGCGAGGATACCGGCAACCACGAAAACAATATGGTCTGGGTATTCGATGACCCTGCGATTTAACGATCTACCAGGGTAATCCATTCAGGGAAGTGGGGGTGGCTTGCGCCACTCCCTATTTGTGTTTCCGGAGATATCGCATGAAACATATCATTTCGATCATGGGACTGATATCAGTTGCACTCCTCACCGCATGCGGTGGTTCAGGCAGCGACGCCGACGCTCAAAACCAGGCACTGGTTTTTCCCTCAAGCTATGACAAGTCGCCTGCCGGAGCCCTGCGACCCGAAGAGAACGGTCTGGTCTACAACCCGGAGGCGATAGTCCCGCCCCAGTGCTACACCAAGCACGAAGCGACCCACAATCCCTGTTTGATCTGCCACCAAAGCTATGCCTTTGGCAGCCGCCCTAATTACATGGGTGACAAGGCGTTGCAAGCGGAATACTCGTTTTCGGAAATCGGGGTGAGCAACCATTGGCAGAACCTGTTCGAAGACCGTTCAGAGGCGGTCTCCCAGATCAGCGATCAGGCGGTCATCGACTATATCTATACCGACAACTATTCTACCCTGATTCAACAGCTGCAGAGCGAATCCTGGGAGGGACCGATACCCGCCATTCAAGATCTGCATCTTGGTGCCGGCGCCTTTGACGAACAGGGCTTCGCCCTCGATGGCAGCCACTGGGTGGCCTTCAACTACAAACCCCTGCCCAGTACCTTCTGGCCAACCAACGGCTCTACCGATGACGTCATGGTGCGACTTCCCGCAGCGTTCCGCGAACAACGTTGCAACGGCAGCGGCTACTCCCGGGATACCTATATCGCCAATCTGGCGATTCTGGAAGCGGCGATACAGGACCTGCAAAGGGTCAGCCTGCCACAGGTGGACGAAAACAGCTTCTGTAGCGATCTGAATGGGGATGGGCAACTTGGTGTCATCGACGAGATCACCCGTCCCGATGCCTATGTCGGTAACGCTACGGATGTCAGCGTCACCCCGATGCTCTACCCCGAGGGTACCGAGTTCCTGCATACGGTGCGCTATGTGGGACTCGACGAAGCTATGTCGATCGCCATCCCGGCGCGTATGAAAGAGGTGCGCTACATGCGCAAGCATACCTTCTTTACTCCACCGGAACTGTTCTCCATGTATGGCAACGAGAAGCAGGAAAAGATCGATGGCATCCTGCCAAACTTCGTCTCCCGGGGTGACAATGGATTGGATAACGGCTTCGGCTGGCTGGTGCTGGGCTTCATCGAAGCCGCCGACGGCCATCTGCGCAAGCAAAGCGAAGAGGAGACCACCTTCTGCATGGGTTGTCACACCTCCATCGGCAGCACCATCGACCAGACCTTCGCCTTTCCCCGCAAGGTGACCGGCGCGGCGGGTTGGGGCTACATCGACCTGCGGGGCATGTCAGACGCACCCAACGTCGGCGAGACCGAGGGCGAGATTCTCAACTACCTGAAAATTGCCGGCGGCGGCAATGAGTTCCGTGAAAACGACGAGATCATCGAGAAGTGGTTCAACGAGGATGGCTGCGTCGACGAAGCGAAGGTCTCGGCCGCAGATGTCTATGCACTGATCACCCCGAGCCCGGCGCGCGCCCTGACCCTGAACAAGGCCTACATGGCGATTGTGCGGGATCAGGATTTCATTCACGGCCGTGACGCCAATGTCACACCGGCGAAGAACGTCTATGAGATTGTTGATCCCGATACCGCTCCGGTATTACCACCCGAGCATCAGTACGACTGGGATATACGCCTGGCCTGGTGACCTGAACAGCATTTGCATTGCAAGTCCAAGTTTAGATGACTTCTTTCACTTAATAATTGCTTAAGTTATTATCAATAACTAACAGTAGCTCGGTCCCATCCACGTCTTGACGGGTTTCATACAGAGCCCCAACGTTGGATGACTCACTCGCGTTAACAAGTCTAGGGAAGGGGCAATCAGCCTTTTGGGATAGAGGGCGTTAATTTGAAAACCACCTCCAATCAGAAATGGCTTTGGCCTATTATCCAGGCACTTTTCGTTATTACCCTCTTGTCATTGAGCCTTTCTGGCTGCGGCGGCAGTAGCGGAAGCAGTAGCAGCAGTGAAGACGACGCCACTGCTAGTTCAGATGCCAGCCTTTTGCACCTGACCCTCGCCGGCGCAACGCTGGACCAGCTCTTTCAACCGAACCAGACAGCCTATAGCGCTAGCGTGAATTTCCTTCAAGCGAGTATAACCCTGACACCATTTGCCGCCGATGCCGGCGCCACTATCCGGATCAACGGCACCGAGGTGACCTCGGGAACCACTTCGGCGGCGACTGCCCTGGTCGAAGGGCAAAACCTGATCAGTCTGGTTGTGACCGCGGCTGATGGGGTGACCACTCAGAGCTATAGCATCGAAATCTTGCGCGAAGATGCCGATTTATTTGCCCAACAGGCCTATCTCAAGGCGAGCAATGCAGATGAGTACGATTGGTTTGGTACAAGTGTGGCGATCTCAGGCGACACCATGGTAGTGGGCGCACCTTACGAAGATAGCAACGCAAGCGGCGGAAATGGTGACTATTCGGCTCAAAATGCCGGCGCAGCCTATGTCTTCACCCGCAGCGGCGGGGTCTGGCGCCAGCAGGCCTACCTCAAGGCGAGCAATGCAGAAGACCTCGAAGCAAGCAATGCAGAAAGGGAGGGTGTCAATCTTTATTGGCTCTATCCTCCTGGCGATTTGTTTGGTCGCAGCGTAGCAATCTCAGGTGACACTCTGGTGGTGGGTGCTCCTCAAGAAGGCAGCAGCGCAAGTGGTGGGGAGGATGACAATTCTGCTACACACGCCGGTGCGGTCTACGTCTTCACCCGCAGTGATGGGATCTGGAGCCAGCAGGCCTACCTCAAGGCGAGCAATGCCGAAGCAGGAGACTGGTATGGTACCAGCGTAGCGATCTCGGGCGACACCCTGGTGGTGGGCGCACCTGGAGAAGACAGCAGCCCAAGAGGTGGAGAGGATAACAATTGGGCAGAGGATTCCGGAGCAGCCTACGTCTTCACCCGCAGTGCTGGGATCTGGAGCCAACAGGCCATGCTCAAGGCAAAAAATCCCGACGAAGACTCTATCTGGATTCACCCTGGCGACACCACAGACCAGTTTGGCGAGAGCGTAGCGATCTCGGACGACACCCTGGTGGTGGGTGCCCCTACTGAAGACAGCAGCACGAGTGGTGGGGCGGATGACAATTCGACTACAGACGCCGGTGCGGCCTACGTCTTCACCCGCAGCAATGGGGTCTGGAGCAGACAGGCTTTCCTCAAGGCAAGCAATTCCGATGTGAATGATTATTTTGGTACCAGCGTGGCGATCTCGGGTGACACGCTGGTGGTGGGTGCTCCTACTGAAGACAGCAGCGATAGTGGCGGGGAGGCTGACAATTTGGCTGAAGATGCCGGCGCAGCCTACGTTTTCATCCGCGGCGGCGAGGTCTGGCGCCAGCAGGCCTACCTCAAGGCGAGCAATGCCGAAGCAGGTGACTGGTCTGGTACCAGCGTGACTATCTCGGGCGACACCCTGGTGGTGGGTGCCTCTTATGAAGACAGCAGCTCGAGAGGTGGGGAGGCTGACAATTCGGTTCCTAATGCTGGCGCGGCATATATCTGGCAGTAACCCACAGACAGCAGGTTATGTCAGCAAGGTTCGGGATTGTCTTTGGGCAACTTCCCTCTATCTGGCTCACAGGGATCAGTAAGACAAAGAACGGATTGCACCACGATGATCACGAAGAGCTTTGAATGAAGCCTTCATGTCTTTCGTGCTCCTCGTGGCAAGGCAAACTCCGGTCAGTATTACATATGAGTGACAAAGCACTGCAGGCAGGTTACTCATTCTCAGAGATCGGGTGACCAACCATTGGCAGAACCTGTTCGAAGACCGTTCCGAAGCGGTCTCCCGGATCAGGGTTAACGGTGCGGTGAGCCGCACCCTACAAAAACATTTGCATTTATTCGCGTTCATTTGCGGACTTTTAAATCACCGCTTGTCCTTGAACTCGATCTCCAGGGATTTCAATTTACGGTAGAGATGGGTGCGCTCCATCCCCACCTCCTTCGCCATGCGCGAAATGTTGCCCTCGTGCTGGCGCAACTGATACTCCAGATAGACCTTTTCGAACTCCTCTCTGGCCTGTCGCAGGGGTTGATCGAAGGTGACCAGGGACTCCAGCCCACCCAGGGAACTCCCCACATCGGGCGCCCCCAATGCCGCCTCCACCTCCTCTTGGGAGATCTCGTTGCCGGCGCCCAGGATCAGTAACCGTTGCACCAGGTTTTTCAATTCCCGCACATTGCCGTGCCAGGGATGGTTGCGCAGGGTATTTTGCGCTCCCACGTTAAAGTGCCGGTAGGGCAGCTTTTCATGGGTGACATACCAATCCACATAGAAGTTGAGCAGCTCCGGGACATCCTCCGCATGTTCACGTAACGGCGGCACATGCAGAGGCACCACATTGAGATGGTAGAAGAGGTCTTCACGAAACGTACCCTCCTGCACCGCTTCTTCCAGATTGTGTTGCGTGGCGGCAATGATCCTTACATCGATACTCACCGGATCTGTGCCGCCAACCCGCAGGAATCGACCGGTATCCAGCGCCCCCACCAGCTGCGATTGCGCCTCCAGATCCATATCGGCCACTTCATCGAGGAACAGGGTCCCTCCCACGGCCTGCTCGAGTCGCCCATAGTGGATACGCCCATCATTCTCACTGCCGAACAGCTCCTGCGCGGCGTTCCCCTTCACAATCGAGCTGACATTGACCTCCACAAAGGGCCGGTCGCAACGAACGCTCTGCGAATGGAGATAGCGCGCCAGGGTTTCGCGGCCACTGCCAGGTTCTCCGGTCACCAACACCCAGGTATCGTGCTGGGCGATCCTTTTTACCTGTTCACGCAGACGCTGCATCACCGGACTTCTGCCGGTCGGTTCATGCACGGCATGAACATGGCGTTTCAATCCGACATTTTCCTGTTTGAGCTGCTCCGCCTCCAATGCGCGATTGACCGTCAATAACAACTTTGCCAGAGAGAGGGGCTTCTCCAGAAAATCATAGGCCCCCAATCGAGTGGCCTCCACGGCGGTCTCCACCGTGCCATGACCCGACATCATGATCACCGGACAGGGCAGTCCCTCATTCTCACCCCACTCTTTCAACAGCGTGATGCCATCTACATCGGGCATCCATATATCGAGCAGGATCAGTTCCGGGCGACGATCCCGCAGCGCCTGACGGGCCGATTTTCCATCCTCAGCCATCGCCACCTCGTAGGATTCATCCTGTAGAATCTCTTTTACCAGATTGCGGATATCAGGTTCGTCATCCACAACCAGGATATAGGCGCGACTCATACTTCACTCTCCTCTGTTGCACTCTCTCGAGCCATATCCAGCAGCATCGGCAGTTGCACCACCATACAGGCCCCTTTATCGCAGTTTTCCGCCCAAATGATACCGCCATGTTCCTCAACAATCTTCTTTACGATTGCCAGACCCAATCCTGTACCCTTAGGCTTGCTTGTGACATAGGGTTCGAAGAGCTGTTGTATCATTGCCTCGGCAAAGCCCGGACCGTTGTCCTGTACGCGCAGCTCATAGAACGGGTGATCATCCCTGCTCAGCACCCTGGAGACGAGGGAGACCTTCCCCTGCTTCATCCCCTCCAGCGCCTCTACGGCGTTTTTGACAAGATTGTGCACAACCTGACGTATCCGCAAGGGATCGGCCTCTATCCTGGCTTTTGCGGCAGACAGGTCAATCTCGAATTTTACACCCTGGGTAGCCCGATAGAGATCCACAATCTCCCCGATCAGCGTATCCGGTTTAATCGGTTTTAGTTCCATCTGGGGTGGACGGGCGTAATCGGAAAAGTCATTCACCATGCTCTTCATGGCTTCGACTTGCTGCACGATGGTGTGGGTTGCGCGATCGAGCACTTTGGCATCCTGCTTCGGCATATCCTTCAGGTATTTATGACGCAGACGCTCGGCTGAAAGCTGAATGGGTGTGAGCGGGTTTTTGATCTCATGGGCAAGACGCCGCGCCACCTCGCCCCAGGCCGCATTGCGCTGGGCGCGTATCAGCGCCGTCACATCATCGAACAGCACAATGTGTCCCTTCCTTCCATTTGGCTGGGAGAAGGGGGTGGTCCTGCAGATCAGGACTTTGCGCCCCTCACCGCCAAACAGCGTCAATTCGCCGCGCCACTCCTTGTCGACCTGGTGGAGCGGAACCTCAAGGCCTTCGGCAAACTGTCTGAGTATGGGCGATTCAGTGGCCAATGCCTGAACCGGCAGATCGATCATCCTATCCAAGTTTATGCCCAGGATCTTTTCGGCGGCCGGGTTGGCGGTGCGCATTTTACGTTGCGCATCAAAGGTCAGCACCCCGGATGAGAGCCGGGCCAACACGGTTTCCAGGTAGGCGCGCTGTCCCTCGACTTCACGTTGGCTCTCCGCGGCCTGATCCCTGGCCTGACGGATGCGGCGGGTCATGGTATTGAACGAGGCAACCAGAAAGGCAAGCTCATCCGCCCGTCTTGGTACGGGCAGACGCCGGTCGTAGTCCCCTTCGGCAACCGCCTTGGTGCCGGCCGCGATGTTCGCTATCGGCGCCACCATGCGCCTGGCCGAAAAGAAAGCGGCCCAGACCGCGGACAACATCGCGAACATCAACACCAGAAACAGGGTCAGGGAGAAGTTGCGTTTCAGTGATTGACGCAAGAACGAAAGTTCCTTGTAGCGGTTATAGGCCACCTCCAGCTTCTCCGACAAAGCGCTCACCCTTTCCGATGCGGGATAGAGCCCCTGGATGATGAAGGGCCGCCCCAGAGGGTCCGCCACGGCGACCCGGATCATCAACTCATCCTTCTCCCTCGCCAACCCGACGTAGCTGTTGCCCTCGCGCAGCCGCTGCATGATGTAATCATCCGGTTTGGCCGGCACCAGCTCATCCGCCACGACATTGGAGTAGGCAATGATCTGCCCGGCAGGATCGCTGAGCGAGAGCTCCAGGGCACCCGATTGCTGACGCAGTTTCGCAATCGTCAGCGAGAGCGCCGATTCAGAGGTGTCCGCGATACTGAGCAGTTGCTGTTCCGTATACTTCAGCCAGACCCTTTGATTGAGGGACAAAGAAGCCTGGGCCAGATCCCGCGCATCCTGCATGGCCTGGTCGATCTGGACGTCAAACCAGCTGTCGATACCTCCTTGCAGAAAACTGAACGAGTAGTAATAGACCACGCCCACCGGCAGCAGGGAGATCAAGGTAAAGATCAACACCATGCGCAGGGTCAGCCGGGAACCTGCGCTATGTCTCAGATATTGGCGTATCAGGCGTATCGAGTTGTAGGTGATCAGTACGATCAGTACGAACATGCCCGCCAGGTTGAAAATGAGCAGCGGGACAAAGTAGCGGCTCAAATCGGCGGAGTTCTGCACCGCACTGCTCATCAGGTGCAGACTCACCAGCAGCAATATCAGCAACAGGCCGACGGAGAGTCCTCCCAGACGTAATCGACTCAGGGTTGAAGGGGCCATTGGGACCATCCTGTCGTCAGTTTCCAACCCCTGCCAAGGTAGGCCAACGGCTGTAGCGGCAGGGGCAGAGATTCTATATCGAGGTCGGCGCGCAAACGTAGCTGATATGCCTCTCCGGGCGCCAGTTTTACCGGACTGACCATGGGCAGATTGGCGATTTCACCCAATGCATACAGCGCCGCATCCTGGGTGACGAAATTCTGCTCATCTCCTGTCTGTCCGTCAACGATTCGATAGAGCTCAGTCAGGGCATGGTAGCGAATCTGAAAACTCAAGGTGGTTGCGAAGGGACTCGGTTCCCAGAATCCGCGCCATACCTTCTCCACGAGAAGTTGCACTTTCAAGGTCAGCGGCACACCGTTATTCAGCGCTTCGTGGGCCTGTTCACTTAATTGATAGTCAATCCGGGCATTCAACTGGTAGACATTGTCGACTAGTATGATCTGTACATCTTTGATGGTGAAGGCCACCGCCTGCGTCAGCGGCATCATCAGCAAAATCGGCAGCAACCAGTAGGGTCCTCTTCCTCTCTTCATGTGGCTCTTTTTATCAGACGTGCGTAATAAAAACCGTCCAAACCGTCCAAACCGGGGGCGATCTGGCGTCCCACACATCTGGCCTCTCCCCAGGTCACATCCATCACATCCTCCATTGCGTCGGCCTGACGGGCAAGAAACTGCTGCAGCTGCATTTCATTCTCCTGCGGCAGGATTGAACAGGTCGCATAGAGCATTACACCACCCGGTTTCAACAACTGCCAAACCGCATTCAGAATTTTGTTCTGAAGCTTCACCAGATTGAAGATATCCGTCTCCCTGCGCAGATACTTGATATCCGGATGGCGGCGTATGACACCCGTTGCCGAACAGGGTAGATCCAGCAGAATTCGATCATAACACTGCCTGGCCCAGGATCCACTTGGGTTGGCGGCATCTCCCAGTTGGAGGCTTGCCTGGAGCCCAATGCGTGAGAGATTGTCACTGACACGTCGCAGGCGCTCGGAATCGCTGTCCAGTGCCGTCAATTCGATCTCCGGCTCCATCTCCAGCATATGACAGCTTTTCCCGCCAGGGGCGGCACAGGCATCCAGCACTTGCTGTCCGGGCTGCAATCCCAACAGACCGGCCGCCAGCTGGGCGGCGCCATCCTGTACTGAAACACGGCCCCGGGCAAAGCCGGGCAGGCTCTCCACATCCATGGCCTTGGTCAGGTTGATGCCGCTCTCGACCAGGGGTATGGGCTCGGCGCCGATACCATTCTTCCGCAGCAGATCCAGATAGTCATCACGGGAGCTGTCTTGCCGGTTGACCCTGAGACTCATGGGCGGATGAGAATTGAGCGCCTCTACACGCTGCCGCCAGCTCTCAGGCCATTGGGTCTGCAGCGCATGCAGCAACCAGCCCGGCATGGCATAGCGTGCCTCCGGCTCAACCTCAAGGGCTTCGATCAAGCCCTCCCGCTGACGCTGGAAATTGCGCAGCACGCCATTAATCAGGCCTACCGCCCAACGCTTACGGAGCTTGTTCGCCGCACCGGCTGTTTCATGTACCGCAGCATGGTCGCCAACCCGGAGATAGAGGAGCTGATAAAGTCCGATCAAAATCAGGGCTTCGATGTCCCGGTCCTTCGATTTCAACGGCTTCGCCATTAATTGGCGTTGTATAAAATGCAGCTTGAGATAGCTGCGCATCACCCCGAAACAGATCGCCTGAACCAATCCCCTGTCACGACTGTCCTCAAGCTGATCCAGATATTGCGGCAACAGTTCCGATAGGGAACGTCCCGCCAGCACTTTCTGAATCACAAAGGCAGAAACCAGGCGCGGGTCTCCGGATTTCAATGTCCCCGTGCCGGCCGGCATCACCCCAATACCACGCCATCCATCGAGTGGGCATTGAGAAAATCGGCGGCGGACATGGCACGTTTTCCCGGCATCTGCAATTGGGTGATTCGCAAAACCCCATCGCCGGTGGCAACGTCGATGCCGGGTTTCCCACTGCGCAATACCTCCCCCGGCTTGGCGGCACACACCTCTTTCAATGGCTGCGCCTGCCAGATTCGCATTACCCTGTCGTCGTAGCGGCATTGGGCCACGGGCCACGGATTAAAGGCCCGCACCTTGCGGTCAATCTCTGCAGCGGGTCGCGACCAGTCGATCAATCCCTCCTGTTTTTCCAGTTTACCGGCATAGTTGGCCAGACGTTCATCCTGGATTTCGGCTTGCACTCGGCCATCGGCCAGGTCGGGCAGACTGGTCACCAGCGCCTGCGCGCCCAACAGCGCCAAGCGGTCATGCAGGGTACCACCGGTATCATCGTCATGAATCGGCGTCTTCAGGGCATACAGCATCGGCCCGGTGTCGAGGCCGGCCTCCATCTGCATGATGGTGACGCCGCTCTCCTTGTCGCCGGCCAACAGCGCCCGCTGGATCGGCGCGGCTCCCCGCCAGCGCGGCAGCAGGGATGCGTGTATGTTGATACAACCCAGCCTGGGGATATCCAAAACAGCCTGCGGCAGTAACAATCCATAGGCCACCACCACCATCAAATCCGCGTTCAGGCCGGCCAGCTCATGCTGTGCGTTTTCATCCTTCAATGTTTGTGGCTGCCTGACCTCTATACCCTTTGCCAGGGCCATCTCCTTAACCGGACTGAGTTGCACTTTCCTGCCCCTGCCGGCGGGTCGATCCGGTTGGGTATAGACGGCCGCCACCTGGTGATGAGTGGTCAGCAGGGCTTCAAGCGCGGTGGCGGCAAACGCCGGCGTGCCGGCAAACACGATTTTCAGTGGCTCAGACATGAGCGGTTGACCTGCTTTGGTCATAATATCGGGTTGGATTTGATAGGTTTGGGACCGGTGTCTCAGACAAACCCGAATGGACGGATGAATATTGGATCAAGATGGGACTCCAGAGGGTGTTCAGATAACCTGGTGGGCTTTTGCGCCGGGGGGTTCCTGCTGCCGACTCTCCTTTTCCAGCTTCTTACGGATCCGCTGACGCTTGAGGCTGGAGAGATAGTCCACAAACAATTTACCTTCCAGGTGATCCAGTTCATGCTGTATGCAGACCGCCAACAATCCCTCGGCCTCCATTTCGAAGGCGGCACCGTCACGACCGAGGGCCCGTACCCGGATCAGGTTGGCCCGTTTCACCATTTCGTAGACGCCGGGGACCGAGAGACAACCCTCTTCCATCTGCTCTTCGCCATCCTTCTCGATAATCTCCGGATTGACCAGGCAAAGGGGCTGATTTTTCTCTTCGGACAGGTCGATAACGACCACCCGTTTGGCGACGTTGACCTGGGTCGCGGCAAGCCCGATTCCCGGAGCCTGATACATTGTCTCAAGCATATCGTCAATCAGCCGACGTATAGAGTCGTCAACCTGAGCCACAGGTTTGGCCTTGTTGCGCAGTCGTGGATCGGGAAAGTGGAGTATGTCTAGAATCGCCATCTGTTTTTCCAAAATCTATAGTACAAATGCAAGAAATTGCGCTAACATTATGATCATACTGGAAACTAGTGTAGTGTCACAGACTGTTTTTCACGAAAAATCGTCATCGAGTATAGAACACAACACACGGGAGAATATCCGCAGTTGATCGCTAGGTTTTCCGCTTCGTACCCAAGGGAATAGTTATGTCATATCTTAACAACAAACTCATCGGAGTCATCAGCGGCCTGCTGCTCTCCTTTTCCGCATTTGCGGCCGAGCATGTCGCGCTTAATCCCTCACACCCGGAACGCTACACCGTGGTCAAGGGCGATACACTGTGGGACATCTCATCGATGTTTCTACGGGACCCCTGGCTGTGGCCAGAAGTCTGGTATGTCAATCCGCAAATCGAAAACCCGCATCTGATCTATCCCGGAGACGAGATCTTTCTCACCTATCGCGACGGTCGGCCGGTACTCCAACTGAGCCGGAAAAACAGTCTTTCGCCCAGAGTCCGGGCCACTCCCCTGGATCAGGCCATTCCGACCATCCCGATCGACGCCATCGCCCCATTCCTGACCCGTCCCTATGTGGTCGACGAGAACGAGCTGGAAAAGGCGCCCTATATCGTCCATTTTCTGGATGACCATATTGTGGGCGGCGCGGGCATCAGCTACTACGCACGCAGCATCATGGAGGAACGGCCCATCCAATACGCCGTGGTTAGACCGGAAAAGCCCTACAAAGATCCTGATACGGGCGAGGTTCTTGGCTATGAAGCTCTCTATGTCGGCACTTCCGAACTGAAGAGGACCGGCGATCCCGCCAAGCTGCTGCTTACCTCTACCGACATGGAAGCGATCATCGGCGACCGCCTGATCAAGGAGCAGGAGGATGAGCCGCTGATCGATTTTCAGCCCAGGGTGCCTGACAACCCCATTGAAGGACGTATCATCTCGGTGCTCAACGGCGTGACCCAGATCGGGCAATACAACGTGGTGGTATTGAACAAGGGCGCCAACGTGGGCCTGGAGGCCGGCCACGTACTGCGCATACTCCAGGGGGGCGAAGATATTCGTGACATCGTCAAGGGTCGTGGCGAAACAGTCACACTGCCGTTGGAAGAGGCCGGCCATCTGATGGTCTTCCGTACCTTCGAGAAGGTCAGTTTCGCGCTGGTCATGGATGCCACGAAGCCCCTGCACGTTCTTGACTGGGTACGCTCACCGGATTCTTGAAATCGACCCGAACAGGCCGCGCAGCATGGACAGCACACCCGGCACTTCACCTTCCGATACGGAGGCCTGGCTGCTCGTCGGCCTCGCCTCCGGTATCGGCAGCCGCTACTTTCAGAGACTGTTAAACCACTTCGGCGAACCGCGATCCATCCTCGGCGCCACACGCCAAGAACTTGCCGAGCTCGGCATACCGAACCCGGCCATCGATTCCCTATTGGCGCAGAATCGCAACAGGATCAGAGCCTCCCTGGAGTGGTTGACGGATTCGAATCATCAGCTGCTCACCTTCAACGATAAGGACTATCCCACCTTTTTACGGCAGATCGACGCACCACCCCCCTTGCTCTTCCTGATCGGTGACAAACAACTGCTGCACCAACCTCAGTTGGCCATAGTCGGTAGTCGCAATCCAACCGCCACCGGACTCGAAAATGCCCACGAGTTTGCCCGCTGCCTAGCCGCAGCGGGCTTCTGTATCACCAGCGGTCTGGCCCAAGGCATTGATGGCGCAGCTCACAGCGGCGCGCTCAAGAGCGGCTCAACCATTGCCGTGATGGGTACCGGGGCAGACCGAATCTATCCGGGCAGCCATAAAGACCTCGCCCATCAGATTGCCGATCAGGCGCTCTTGATCACCGAGTTTCCACCCGGCACCCAGGCAAGGGCGGAAAACTTTCCGCGACGAAACCGAATCATCAGCGGCCTGGCGCTCGGTACCCTGGTGGTCGAGGCCACGCCGCAGAGCGGATCACTGATTACCGCGAAACTTTCATCAGAACAGGGGCGAGAGGTCTTCGCCATCCCGGGCTCCATTCACAATCCCCAGGCCCGTGGCTGCCATGCCCTGATCAGGCAGGGCGCCAAACTGGTGGAGTCGGCCCAGGACATCATTGAGGAGTTGGGCTCACTCTTCGCAACCCTTGAAAATCCGCTTGAAACCGAAGCATCCGCAGAGGGTTCGGAGATCATGGAACGCGATGCCGACTACCGGTTAATGGACCAGGCCCTGGGCTATGATCCGGTGTCGGTTGACGAATTAATTGCCCGAACCGGTTTGACCGCGGAGGCAGTTTCGTCCATGCTGCTGTTGCTCGAGCTCGAAGGTCATGTATCATCGGCTCCCGGCGGCTACTACTGCCGAACAGACAGACTGACATCCCGCCACAGCGGGTGAGAGAGCATATGAACGAAAACGTGGTCGATATTCTGATCTACCTCTACGAAAACTACATGGACGGCGAACAGGCCCCACCTTCGGATCAACATGAGCTTCGTGATGAATTGATTCAAGCCGGCTTTCCCGCAAGCGAGATCGACAAAGCCTTCGATTGGCTGGATGAACTCGCCAACAACGATCAGTCTCAGCATGGCGAAACCAACCAGTCTCACTCCCTGCGGGTTTTTACCTCGGAAGAGACCGCCCGGCTGGACGTGGATTCCCGTGGGTTGCTGCTGTTCCTGGAGCAGAACGACATACTGACGGTAAATGCCCGTGAGCTTGTTATCGACCGAGCCCTGGCGCTCGATACCGCCATCATCACGGAAGAGGAGTTGAAATGGATTATTCTACTGGTATTGATGAATCAACCAGGCCAGGAAGCAGCCTTCGCACGCATGGAGGACATGGTCTATAACGAAGTCCCTGTGTTCCTGCATTAACCGCTGCTGACATAAAAACACTTGATTTCTTCAGCGCGGGACGGTTCACTGTCCCGCGTTTTTCCCATGAAACGACCCAAACAGAGATGAATCTGGTTATTGTTGAATCGCCGGCAAAGGCAAAAACCATCAAAAAGTACCTCGGTGGAAACTTCGAGGTAATGGCCTCCTACGGCCACGTGAGGGACCTTATACCCAAAGAGGGCGCGGTCGATCCCGACAAGGGTTTTGCCATGAAATACCAGGTGATCGAGCGTAACGACCGCCACGTTCAAGCCATAACCAAGGCGCTGAAGAAATCGGAAGCGCTCTATCTGGCGACCGATCCCGACCGTGAAGGCGAGGCGATCTCCTGGCACCTTTCCGAGCTGCTCAAACAGCGCGGCAAACTCAAGGATAAGGCGGTCTACCGGGTCGTGTTCAACGAGATCACCAAAAAAGCGGTGAATGACGCCATATCAAATCCCCGTGAGCTTTCCCACGAACTGGTCGATGCTCAGCAGGCGCGCAGAGCGCTTGACTACCTGGTGGGTTTCAACCTCTCCCCCCTGTTATGGAAAAAGGTTCGCAGAGGCCTCTCGGCAGGCCGCGTACAGAGCCCGGCCCTGCGCATGATCGTGGAACGGGAGCAGGAGATCGAGGCCTTCAAGGCGGAAGAGTTCTGGACCATAGAAGCGGATTCGGAAAAAGAGAAACAGGGTTTCTCCGCACGCCTTACCCACTACCGGGGCGAAAAGCTGGAGAAGTTCAGCATTACCGACGAGACCAGTGCCAAAGCCGCTGAAAAACAGCTGTTGGAAGCGGGCAATGGCGGCCTGCTGGTGGTCAAGGTCGAAAAGAAACAGCGCAAACGCAATCCCGCACCCCCCTTTACCACCTCCACCCTGCAACAGGAGGCGGCACGCAAGCTGGGGTTCACCACGCAACGCACCATGCGCACCGCCCAGCAGCTCTATGAGGGTGTGGATGTCGGTCAGGGCACCGTCGGCCTGATCACTTACATGCGTACCGACTCCGTTCACCTGGCGGACGAAGCCTTGAGCGAGATCCGTGAACTGATCAGCAAACGCTATGGGGCTGAGCAGCTGCCCCCCTCGGTACGCCACTTCAAGACCAAATCCAAGAATGCCCAGGAGGCCCATGAAGCGGTCAGGCCCACATCGGCGCTACGCATACCCGAGGAAATCAAAGGCCACCTGACCAAGGATCAGGCGAAATTGTATGAGCTGATCTGGAAGCGATCGGTCGCCTGCCAGATGATCCATGCCACCATCCACACGGTCGCCGCCGATCTCCAGTGCGGCGAGGGCAATCTCTTCCGCGCCAACGGTTCGGTGATCGCCAAGCCCGGCTTCATCACGGTCTATCAGGAAGGACTCGATGACGGTGCCAAGAGCGACAGCGATGAAAAACTATTGCCGCCGCTGAAGGAGGGGGAGACACTGCCCCTGAAGGCGATCCGCCCCGAGCAACACTTTACCGAGCCGCCGCCCCGCTACAGCGAGGCGAGCCTGGTGAAGGCCCTTGAGGAGTACGGCATCGGCCGCCCCTCGACCTACGCCTCCATCATCTCCACCCTGCAGGATCGGGAGTATGTGGTACTGGAGAAGAAGCGCTTCAGACCCACCGACGTGGGCCGTGTGGTGAACAGATTCCTCACCGACTACTTTACCCGCTACGTGGACTACGGCTTCACCGCCAATCTGGAGGATGAACTCGATGCCGTCTCCCGCGGTGAAGAGGATTGGATACCGCTGTTGAGCAAATTCTGGGGGCCGTTCAAGGAGCAGATAGATCACACCCAGGAGAATGTGAAACGCAGCGATGTCACCCATGAGGCCCTGGATGAGGCCTGTCCCAGCTGCGGCTCACCGCTCTCCATTCGCCTGGGCCGGCACGGCCGCTTCATCGGCTGCACCAACTACCCTACCTGCGACTACACCCGTGACCTGAACGCGGACACCAGTGAAAAGGAAGAGCCGGAGGTTGTGGAAGGACGCAGCTGCCCTGAATGCAGCGCCGAGCTGGTCATCAAGCGCGGCCGATACGGCAAATTCATCGGCTGTTCCAACTATCCAAAATGCCGGTATATCGAACCGCTGGAGAAGCCGGAGGATACTAGCGTTACCTGCCCCAAGTGCAACAAAGGCACACTGCTGAAGCGAAAATCCAGACGCGGCAAGATCTTCTACTCCTGCTCCACCTACCCGGATTGCGACTACGCTGTCTGGAATGAACCGGTCGCCGAGCCCTGCCCCAACTGCGGCTGGCCGGTGCTGACCATCAAGACCACCAAGCGTAAGGGGACGGAGAAGGTCTGTCCGCAAAAGGACTGCTCATTCAGCGAACCCGTCGAAGAGGGTTGATTCCAGTCCGCGAATGAACGCGAATAAACGCAAATGTTTTAAATATCGTTCCCACGCGGGAGCATGGGGAACGAGCAATCTGGAGGTAGGGTGCGGCTTGCCGCACCAATACACAATCATCAGTGTGACACTGGCGTATCAGGATGGTTTAACGGTGCGGCAAGTCGCACCCTACATAACATTTGCGTTTATTCGCGTTCATTCGCGGACTTCTTAGTCTCTTCCAACGAGTGATGAATCCCAGCGATGATCGCCACCGCCTCCTCCATGTGGTCGAAGGTGTGGCTCCCCCCCTCGAAACAGTGAATGTCACCGATCCCCTGATAGATCCCCTCGGCGATGCGGTAATCGATCAGTTCATCCCCCTTGTCGAGCAGCAGGGTTGTCGGCACCTCTTCGGGGCTTGGTTCCACCGCATATCGCCGTGTGTCGGCCACCATCTCCGATGAGAGATAGTAACGCTCATCCAGGGCCTGGTTGTACTGCCAGCCTATCACCTGTTGCAGCAGCTCCCAGGGCTGTAGGGCAGGATTGATCATCACTAGATGCTGGAGTCTCAACCTCTGTGCCAGCCAGGCGCCGTAGAACCCTCCCATGGAGCTCCCCACCATGACCGAGGGTTCGTCTGCACTATTCTCATCCTCCATCAGAGGCCGCAGGGTTTGCGTCAGCGTTTCGACAGCTTTCGCCGCAGTATGGGCGGGATAGGTCGGACTGACGACCTGTATGCCGGGGAGCGATGCGCTCAACACCGCCGCCTTGCCGGAACTGCCGGCACTGTTGAGTCCATGGAGATAGATAATCACGATACTGAGGAATATTAATGTTCCGAATGAATCTGGTCGTAAGGCTATTCGGGTCGAGAACCTGATAAGGTGTATAATAAAACGAATTGAACGGAGTCGGCCACTTGAAGGGATTTCATCACCACATCGCTTTCCCTCTTGAAATCAGCACTCCGCATACTCCAGCGTTCGGGCGAAATAGTAAAACGCACCACAGCCTATTTCAGGGATTGGCGTCAGTGTGAAACTGCTAAATCAGACTAAAAAGATCCCTCGGTATATTCGCGAAAACGGTATTGCAAGCTTTGTCATCTACCTGATGACAACCGCACTGCTTACGGGCTTAAGCTGGCTGCTGATTCCCTTTAAGAAAAAAATCAATAGAGATTCCTTCTACCAGGTTTTCAACCACTTCATTGAATCGGTCAACGATATGGAGCAGGCGACGCTTCTTGAGATCGGATCCAGAAACGTGACCGGCGTGGTTTGGCGAGAGGTATTCGGTCCAACCGTCAAATATACGGGCATGGATATTCATCCGGGCGAAAACGTCGATATGGCTGGAGACGTCCATACACTCTCCTCGCTTCTTCCCGGCGAGTACTACGATGCCGTCTTTTCGGTCTCGGTGTTCGAACATCTGGCAATGCCATGGCAGGCGGTCATCGAGATCAACAAGGTCCTCAAAACCGGGGGATTGTTCTATATCTCCACTCACCCGGTCAGACCGCCGCACGAATTGCCCTGGGACTTCTGGCGCTTTTCCCGGGAAACGTTCAAAACCCTGTTGAATGAGAAAACAGGCTTCGAGATATTGGAGTGCGAGGAGGGAACACCGGGAAGAATCCTCTCCCTATCCCGCGACCATACAACGTCGGGAATACACCTGGTACCCATCAATCTGAGTATCGCCGTCCTGGCGCGAAAAACCGGGGCTCCCGATCCCGGATTATCCTGGGAGATCCCCGTCTCAAGCATGCTTCAGACATCCTATCCCAAAGATACGGCTACTTGACCCCACCGTATCATCGCTGTAGTTTTGTCGCCTGCCTAAGGTGCCCGGCGCAAGCCGGGGTAAACGGGAAGCAGGTGAGACGCCTGCACTGCCCCCGCAACGGTAAACAGACGAGATGTCGCAACAGGC
>JBFNNX010000073.1:0-509 GCA_040791665.1 Candidatus Thiodiazotropha sp.
CATCGAATGCTCACTCTCGTCGGAATCGTCCAGCTCCCTTATTAGCTCCGCATCGGTTGTCATTGTCGAAACGCCTTGTCGATAGCGTCGAGAATCGCCTGTTGGCGAGACCTTGCGTCGTCGAGCTCCTGCACCCGT
The DNA here is from genome assembly GCA_040791665.1 of Candidatus Thiodiazotropha sp. Taxonomy (GTDB): domain Bacteria; phylum Pseudomonadota; class Gammaproteobacteria; order Chromatiales; family Chromatiaceae; genus Thiodiazotropha. Next base: position 139 of record JBFNNX010000073.1, read on the forward strand.
TTCTCGAGCCCATGCCGCTGCTCTTCGAGTTCACCTATCCGCTGGTTCGCTTCCTCGAGCTTGAGCTTGAGCTTGGTGGTCTGCGTCGATAGCTCGCGTAACGTGCCCTGTACCTCCGTCATCACTAGACCGACCTTCTGTAGGTCTAACTCCGCACCGAGCTCTTTGGCCTTGTCGGCGAGTTCTCCAAGTGATGCTGCAGCCTGCACGCCACTCTCACGCAGCCTCTCGAGCGCGCTCGGTGAGTCAGTTCCCATCGTGGCGCCGCGTAGGCGCATGAGCAGTTTCATGAACGCTTCGAGCAATGGCCCAAAGACGTAGGCGAGAATCAGTGCGGTCAGCGTACTCCACAGAGCAGTCCCAAGCGCGTC
>JBFNNX010000073.1:519-1175 GCA_040791665.1 Candidatus Thiodiazotropha sp.
CTGCCTGCCTTAATCGACGAGAACGCGATGACAAAGCCAACGATAGTGCCGAGTAGACCGAGCTGCACAAAGCGGCCACGGTAAGATCCTGGGAACGGAAAGCACCGGCTAGTTGTAGGTAAGAGGCCCGGACTGATAACGACGATCGATCCGACAAACATACATGCTGTGGTGAAGGTGACCAGGGCAGGAGAGACCACCGACAGGTCCAACATCAGAGGCAAGAACTGCTCTGGGATTCCTGGGAGTTCGTCTGTTGGACCGTTGCGGATCTTGCCAATCTCATGCAGCGAGTATTTGATGTTGTACCAGCTCACGCGGCCTGCCAGTGCCCCGACCCACGCCGATCCGGCGGCGATTAGTACGCCCACTCCATATACGATCCAGCGCAATCCTTTCTGGTGACGGGTGATCAAGCTCTCCATACTCCCTCCAAGGCTGTCAGTAGATTCTATCGCAAAACATAGCGTTTGTGGCCAAGTTTGAAAGAACCTGGAGAAGTAGCATCGGCGCGCGGAATTTAATATTCATCTCACCTTTGTCTTTAGCTTGTTTCTCTATACGAACAGCATTGTACAAATGCTCGATATCTGTTAGCGGAAATAACTCTGGCACAACTGTTAAAATGACCTGCCGTTTTTTAGTATGCTCTCGAT
>JBFNNX010000074.1:0-1464 GCA_040791665.1 Candidatus Thiodiazotropha sp.
AAGATCTCAGAAGAGATTATGACAAATATCGGCAAGTTCAAATTGATCTGCTTGCCTTTTTCAAAAGTACAAATTCAACCGAAAGTATTAGGGACATGGAAGGCCATGTGCAAACTACACAAGAAAATATTGAAATTTTCGAAAGTGCTGTTTCTCAAATTCAAAATCTTAAACAACAAATTATAGACACCTTATCTCATTATTCGGGCTCTTCAAAACAAAGCAAGACAAGCTCTGTAATTGCGCTTAAAAGAGCCAAAGCTGAAGCCGCGCGCGCTGAAGTCCCTTTTGCGGAAAAGGAGGCAGAAATTCGAAAACAACAGGCAGCTCTTGACGAGCAAGAGACATTGCAGAGCGCGTATACGAAGCGTAAAAATGCGGAACTAGACGCCGACCTCAATCTCATTTGTAAGCAGCGAGCAGCAGCTTCTGCTGAGGCTGAAGCTAACGTTCTGATGGAGCAAGATAAAATGTCCTTTCTTGACGATCTAGGTTCTGTAAGCCCCGTGGAGCGAACAAACAAGTATGTACTGCAGCAGGCGACTTATCTTCAAAATATTAAACTAGACCCTGATCAGCCTTTCGCCATGGAAGGCAATCGTGCCCACATGAAAACAGAGAATGTACCTCCCATGCCCTCAATGCCTGATCCCAAACCAAGCACATTGAATGTCAGTGCACCTGCATTCTACCCTTGCCCCACTCAAAATGCTGAGAATTCAAGAGGCTACAAGGCTACTCCTTTGGCCCATGCTGATCAGCCTAGTGCCACACATCAAGCTTCTCAACCTGAAGCCGTAACTTCTGAGTTCACTCGTTTTCTCTTGAAAAAAGATCTCTTACTCTCGCGTTTATCTAACTTCAGTGATAAGCCTGAGGCATATGCCGTCTGGAAAGCAAGCTTTCAGAGCATAATGAAAGAGTTACATGTGACACCCTTTGAAGAACTTGATCTTCTTGTGAAGTGGTTAGGACCAGAGTCATCTCGAAACGCCCTAAGCATCAGGGCATCGAACCCCAATGATCCAGCCCGTGGCCTTAAAAGAATATGGGATCGGATGGAAGAGCGCTACGGGTGTCCCGAGATGGTGGAGTCAGCCTTGATACACAAATTGACAAATTTTCCAAAGCTGACTAATAAGGATAACAAAAAATTATATGAGTTCTCAGATATCCTGGCTGAAGTAGAGGCAGCCAAGGAAAACAAGAAGTATCAAGCTCTTCTGGCTTACTTCGACTCCTCTTCGGGTGTGATACCTATTGTAAGTAAACTCCCCTACCAGTTACAAGAGAAGTGGACTACGAAGGCAGTCAACTATAAGCGACAGAATGATGTTGCCTTTCCTCCGTTTTCTGTTTTTGCGGAATTTATTTGCGACATGAGCAGGATAAAGAATGATCCTGGTTTGACCTATGAGAACTCATGTGCCCGGCTTGGTAGGGAGAGACCACCCACAAAGAGTT
>JBFNNX010000075.1:0-1678 GCA_040791665.1 Candidatus Thiodiazotropha sp.
TTAGGGGCCTGCGACTGAGAAGCCTCCAAAGAAATACCAGCGAACCGGGGCGATTTCCGTTTCTTTTTCATGCGAAAACTATTTCACAACTCAGCCTGACCGGCAGTAAATAATTGGGATGATCGTAAAACAATAAACAACAATCTTAGTCCTGTGCGAATAAAATAATGGCTTCGGTTGAGTTATTATGCAAAACAATATTTAGGCAGCCATTTTATAATCTGTTTTGCGTCGCTCAAAATCGACCTGCAAACAGCGAATATTGTTAAACACGGGCATTGACTTTGAAAGCGGATCGAAGATATTTGAAATCCACGACCCGGCGTAAACATCGACAGCCGGTTTTTGGAAAAGAATAGCGAAGACCGCCAATTCCTCTAATAGAAAATCGACCGATCCTTCTACAGATGAGCCATTGCGCCGGGAAAACCGCTCAGCCGTACATAGTATTTCGTCTTTAACGGCCTGATTGCCTGTAAAATGAGTGTCTATCCTTTGCTTCGCGGCATGGTAATAATTGTTATTCAATAACTCGTCCCATCTTATAATTTGCGCATTCACTATGCAGCCTCTGTTTCTCTCAAGCCAGTTAACACCCTCCTGCCGACTTACCGCCAACGCATTGTCATTGGGCATTTTAAAATTGTGGCGCTGTAATGTGTCGGAAACAATTATCTGAACAGATGTGTACCGCCGCTCGGCCCATTCCATAAGAGACGCGAATTTTTCACCCTCGTACTTGGGATTACCGATACTGACCTGTATCCGGCAAGTGTCCGCTGTCAGGTTTCCGTAACGCTTGTTTATACATACTTTGTAGCTAGAATCGTTCTGTGGCAGTGCTTTCATGCGGCATCTCCATTTTGTTCCATAGTAATTCGAAAACATTACCCCACGCTCGCGCCATATTTTTGTCTTTAAAGATTACTGCTTTTGAATTGTCATCGGCGCAAAGACACACTTTGTCTCCGTAAATCATGGTGACATTGTTGTTGAAATATTCTTTCGGTATCCAGCGGTATTCTTCGAGCCCACCTAGCAGATAGGTGTTTTCTTCTCGGACAAGCTGGCGCATCGCGATACCCGCATTGCGTATCTTCTTCCACATACGCACAATATCAGGGCTCGATTCCCTGTCATCCGCACAGAGCAACAGAACTTCCGCAGTTGGTTTATCAAGGAGAGTGAGATACACATCTTCCAGAACTTGCGGCCACCAATTATCGCCAGTGATCGAGTAACTTGTGGTATCACGCTTTTCGACACCGCTCTTCGTAAAGAAAACGCCTTCTTTTTCGAAGGCCTGCTGTATAGCGGATAATGTCTGAGTTCCGCCACGCCTGCGCTCCGCTTCAATGTCGGCAACTGTGGAAAGGGAACTACTCGAACGGTTTGCGAGTTCTGTTTGCGACCAATTAATCATGGCGCGCGCGGCGCGTATCTGCATTCCATCTATCATTTTTAAATAACTTTCCTTGTTCGGATTTCAATATACAAACGATTTTTATTTATTTCCACAAAAAAATTATTGACATTTTCATAATCTTGCTTTACGGCTAGATGTATCACAAGCAAAGTGGGGTAAACAAAGTCTTGTTGTGGAGGCTTTGTTTGTTAACAACTAAAACAATATGTGGGGAGAAAATGACTAACATTATTGATGCCGACCTGATCCTGG
>JBFNNX010000076.1:0-12704 GCA_040791665.1 Candidatus Thiodiazotropha sp.
TTTACCAGATTTACAAATATCCAACACCGGCATTGCCCCGCAATCTGGGCACTTATGAACAGGGCCAAAATATGGGTACGCATTATGGTGCGGGCATGGCGCTGAACAAGTCGGTTCAGCAGACAATCGACCTTTACTGATGATTGTGCTGCTATCGACAAGTGCCTGTTTCAATGCGCTGTCCTCTTCTTCGGTTAAATGTCTCACGCTGCTGACCTTAATTCGTTATAGCCCTGCCGGTCTCGGCATCCAGTGTGTTGCTTCATGGTTGATAACTGTCTCCCAGCACTCATGGCAATCATTCCACCTCGCGCTGTAGATAGGGCCGTCGTCACTTTCGTTCCTGAAGCCTTCGCGTACACCAGTTGGGTTGAAGTCCGGGTCTTTCCATTCCTCTGCGAACAACAGAACGGCATCACCACCAACTTTTAGGGTTTCGATGGGTTGCCAAAGACCATAACCAGCCGGTTCACGAGACCTCTGCACTTGAGGGCATATATCCAGATGACCATCATCAATTCCGCAATCTTCACAATATTCAGTTGTCATAGCTCGTGACTTCAATCGTTATCCCCGCTTAATGTCTATCGTGTACTCAGGCGTTAACGCTGCGGTGAGCTGCAGTAGCGCGTCTTTGTAGACTTCCATGACCTCATGTGCCCCTTGGGCGTCAGAAGTCCTTACAGCGAGTTCCATTAAGCCATGCGCAGCCTTGTCAAAAGTGTTGTACCAGCGTATTGCAGTCCACACAGTTTCCATTTCTCCGGTATCCTTGTTCTTGCGATTACCGGATTTCTGAATCATCCATGAGTGAGAATCAGCGGCTATGCGGTATGTGGAATTCACGGGAATAGTTGTCATGCTGCTGCCTTCTTAGCCAATACCCTGGCAATCTCTTTTTGTTTGGTAGAAAGTAAGCGCCAGACATAACCCTGCTCGTCTTCGCTCAGTTCGTTCATTGTTTCCTTGGCCCTGGCTTCGTCTTCCTCGTTGATTGCCTCAACCAAGGCTATTAGGCTTTGCTGCATGACTTCTTTATCAATCTTGTGGGATTGGCTTAGCTTCCACTCTTTCTCAGTCGCGCCCTTTGGGAATTTGAATTCAGATACCACGAACTTCCAGCCGTCGTAGTCATACCATTCATTAGGGAATGAATAGAGATACCGACCTATACCAAACTTCACTGCCGCACGCTTAAAGGCGTCCGATATCGCACCTTTCTCGCCCTCTGTTCCTGTATCACCAGCGCCGTCTGATTTCGCAATCCAGCCTATCCCTGGGAAGTTAATTTTGAGTGTGCAAATCACGCGCCCACTTGAAGTTTCTGAATAGCTATCCTGCCAATACTCACTACCAGCCACTTCGTCTAAACGGTCCATAACGTCCCTGGCGTCGATATAAGCCAGGGCAATGGCCTTAGTTGCCTTACCATTGTTTCGCTTAGCATTCGTCGCGCCAGCTCTAAAGTGAACTCGCTCTTTTGGAAACGGGCGCTTCAGTAGTGCGGTTATCATTCTCTTCTCTCTGTGATTCAAGTATGTCAAGCCAAACCTTGTATTCAGGGTCAGCGTCTAAAATCTCCTGAGCCTTCTCAGGGTCCAGATACAGTTCGTCCGGCGGCTCTGATTCCGGCTCTTTGTCGAGATATCTGTTAATGTCCATATCTATCTCCTGTTACTCATTGGTAAGGGCGCTGGCCGTATATCACTCGCCTCAACGGTAAGGCCGGTATACGCGTTTACCTTTGTTCGCAGCGCCCTTGCCGATAAGCACTTACCACCTGACCGGTAAGAGTGGCTTGAATGCTTCGTAGTTAATCCCTCTATCTCTAAGCAGAAACCGTCTGACTGCTTTTGCATATCCGCGTTTGTTATCTTTTACTCTGCGTTCTTGGACTGCTTGCGCGTGTTCGAAATCTTTAATCATTTTTCACCCCGCCTGTCTTAAATTCAATTTCTCAAGATCGCTTACCGCCGCGTCCAATTCCTTCCATGAAGGCACTGATATCCGCTTGTTGAAAGCAACCCTGAGCATCTCATCCATACGGTCATGCGCATCCATTGCTTCCTTGATATCACCCCGGTTAAAGGCTTCTACCGCGTCAATCGCCGCTGTTGCAAAGTCTTGCTTTGTATAAAACATCACAACCACCATGCGATTAGGCTGATAATGATTACCCACAGGACAACACTAAGCAGAATTGCATACCTGAAATTAGTGATATCAAACTCAGGCTTGTCTATCAGTTCGCCCATGGCTTCACAATCTTCAGGCCGCTTTTCCATTCTCCAGCTCCTTTTCAGCTTTGTTGAACAAATCCCTCATATCGTCGCCTTCGCTGTCATAGCAATTAGCAATCACGACGGACAGCTCTTCTGTATGGTGCTTTATCACATACTCGGCCACTATTAGGTTTTCCTCGAACATGCGCTCAAGTTCCAATTCAGGATTACCTGTCTGCTTGTGTCGTTGGGCTTGCTCGTAGCGATTCATTTCCCTCTCCTCTTCATAATCCAATCAGCCAAGACAGCAAACGGATTTAGCAACAACAGACACACGCCAAACCCCGATACAAATAGGAGTGTGTAAGCTGCGTCTGTTATGAATTGCTCCACGGCCTATCTCCTGGTGTGTGGTTAATCGTTCAACGGAAGGTCTTCAACTCTGGCCTTGCACTTCGCGTGCTGATAGCCCGCCATGTACACATTGAAGGCCGCGTTTGTGGTGCCGTTGTTGTAGTACTGGCCGTCCATACACTTTTCTCCAGGCTCAGGCTTGTAGCGCTCGAAATCATAGATATATGTGCCACTGATATTCCTTGCGCATGACTCGAAGGAATCCAGTAATTCATAAAACTCTTTTGATCCGCGCTTCATCTCTCTGCCCTGGTGTGTGGTGGGTATGCATTACAGTTTATACGAAAGCGTATTAATGTCAATACAATTATGTATTTCTTTGTAAGGAGAGTAGGATTTCTTGCTTAAGTCATTGAAATGGAAGGTGGACAATGGAGTGAAAAATATATTGTTATTGTTGGTTATCTTTTCTTGCAGTGCTCATGCTTCTCTGTTGCACGATAATTGGGTTCCTTCTCCTTTCTTTGATTCATCGGATATGGCAAGGATTAACGGAAATCTTTTAGGAGTTACTGGGCTGAGTTGGCCAGACGGCAGGCAGGCAATAGTTACTTTTTGGAGGTCGGCAACAGGGGAGGTAATCAGATGTATAGATTATTTCCAGCCGGATATGCAGACAACTGGGTCAAATTGCCAAGAGCCCAGAGCAAAAGACAATAAATGACGCTATAGCGAATAGCTTAGAAACATTAAAGGGAAAGGGGAAAGGAATGAGGGTTCTGCTTATTACTCTATTCATATACTCAGCAAGCGCTTTAGCTGAACTAAAAGAGGATCACCGAGCAGAGCTCTATGAATCAGCAAAAGGGTTGGCGCGATGCCATGCTGTTTATATGGTAGCGGCAGGAGCTGTCGAGTCCGTCGCAACAGCCCAGTTTTACAAAAACATGGCTAATGGTGCGCGTGTTTCTGCTATGTATTTACTATGGACGAGAGGCGGAGGAAAGGGGAACTTTGGGGCATATTCACATTCTGTCGATGCAATATCTGAGACACACCTTACTACGCTACTTGTGGATATAGAGCACAATGGAACTGATTTTTACGAAAAAGAAGTTAATAGATGCGTTATTACGCAAGACTTACAGGCATATATAGTCGACGAAATTAGGCAAATAATGGCAGATTTTCCGCCGGAAAATTAACCACCATCTAAATTTTCCTCGCTAACCACAAGATATTGTGGTCAGGCGACTAGCTGTTATCCAGATATACGCACGTATTATTTTCGAGGCATGCGCAATCCTTGCTCCCATGCAGGTATAAAAGGATCTTGTAAAGGATACACTTAATTATTTTTGGGCTTAGATTGATTGCCGAGAATTCCACGTCCCTACACTCCATGCATAATTGGCACGTAATAGGGACGCCATAGCATGCAGATTTAGCGGAACCATCTTCTGGATAAGCATTTATGTAGGCAATGATGGTGTCGACATGCTTTTCAGGAACTGACTCGCGACGTATCCAGTTGTGAATAACTTGTTTCGATACTTTGCAAGGGGCTTTCAGTGAATACCATTTAATGTTTTTGTCTTTCAGCATTACATCAATCCGGTCAAAAGCTATACGACCAGCTATTTTCTTCTTTCCCAAAATAACCTCAAAATTACTAATGGATATACCAAGAGAGCGGCGCAATATGGCCGAAAAGCCCCAAAATCTATAGCAAGTATACTGGAGTATCAAATAATAAAACTAAATAATAAGTATCTGTAATATAAAGTGTTTACCATCACTTGTCATTGCGTAAACATAGGTGTTAGTCTTTTGCCCCTCTAAGATATTTAACAGAGAATTAAATATTCATTGAAATCAAAGAATAGGCGAGGCGTGAGACATATATGACCGATGTTAGCCATGACTGTCCTAGGCAGAAATGTGGACTCTACGATGTTTACTTTGGTGCCCTCAGGAAGACTAAAGGATCTCCAGAACAAGGCGATACTGTTGCAGTATTAGATATCTCTAATATTCAACGTATTTTTGTTCAAGGAGAAGACGCATGTGCGACAAGGACAAACAGTATGATTTGTTAAACGGCAAAGATAAGGGCAAGCAGTATGACCTGTTCAACGAGCAAGACAAAGGAGAAAACCGAGAAGATAGCCAAGTAGTAAATCTTAAACCCGCTGATTCGGAAGGCAAGGTGGGGCAAATGACGCAGCAGGAAATGGAGAATCTTGAGCCTATTAAAAGACCGTTAACGGTCAAAATGATTGGCAAATTATTGATCCCGCATAGTGAGGGGTTACTGAAAGTAGCGGCGAAGATGTACCGGAGTGACCCCGCTTACTGGTGCTCCTGCATAAAAGTCCTTGTCAAGCTTGTTGCTATAGTCAGAAAGCTCTTCTAAAACAAAACCCGCCAGGGAGGGCGGCTATATTTAACTTGCTGATATTAGGGGATAAATAGAAAAGCCCCGAACAGCTTGGCATCGCCGTTTCGGGGCTTGCCGCCGTAGCGGACTGAAGGCGGGTTTTACCCCGCTCACACTTATAATCTAATTCCTTTCTGATGTTTTTTCAACCCCATCACCTTATTGCCAGGTGTTGTGCGATTTTATGTGATATTGCTGCTTTATGTTTATCAGCGATGGGCCTGGTTTGATAAACCCTGTTTCCGTATGCGTCTCTGCCGTACCATAAGAGAGTTAAGCGGAAAAAAGCAACTGTTGTAACCATATCTACTTTGACCCAGTTCTGATGTTTTCCACTCCGGAGATATCTCGGCATTTCATCAGTAGGAAGCAGATAATGATAATCTCTGATGACCTCTGGGCGAACAGTACTAATTGGAATTACAGTGCATAATGGCGCTTCGTCATCCCTTCTTTTTGAGATAGTAATCACAGGTCTGCGCTTAACCATTTCAGGGATTTTAAACCCCGTATTGAAATCACACATCATTATGCGCCATGGGCCAGGGTAAACTTGCAGCCCCATTTTTTCTCCTTGAAATATAACTATTTCTTCGTCTTTACTTTCGGTTCAGCCTTTTTCTTAGCGGCCTTCTTTACAGCCGGTTTTTTCTTTTCTGTCTCCATAACTTGCGCATTTCCCTTTTTTAGCTTCAAGTCAGGGTCATCTGTGTTGTATTTGTAACTTTCTGGGACTTCGCCCGGGGCCTCAGCGTTCTGTTCGCTTTCGGCCGGTCCTTTCCATTCAGCTTGCTGTTTAGCGGTGGTTAGGATTGTTTCTTTGCCTCTTTGGTCAGCCTCAAGAAATAACATTAGAAGCCTACTGGATTCGCTATCAGCAATTGCTGAATCAATGTCGTCTTGATCAAGCCCTTCCTTGTAAAACATCTCGATCTCAACCCCATAGTATTCAGCGATTGGTGCAACAGATGAGCGCCTTGGCTCATTGCTCTCGCCTGAGAGGATTCTGTGAATAGTCGGCTGGGGGACTTTTTCTCCAAGCCTTTTCTCGATCATTTCAGATAGTTTCTTCTCGTTGTCGCCAATCTCTGGGTCAGCCAACATTAATTTGGATAAAAGATTGGCGGCTGGCGTGTTCCCTGGGCTGTATACAGCTTTCTTATCTCTATTATTCATATCCGTATTATATTCCCCTATGTCAGAATACATAATCGTATTGACAGCAATACGAGATCGTATATACTGTGCGCATGGACATACAGGAAATCGTTTCTGACCTGATTGAATCTGGCCTGAGTGAAGGGGCGATTGCGAAGATGATTGGCGAAGTCTCGCAGCCCACGATTCACCGGATAAAGACAGGTGAGACAAAAAATACAAGTTACAGAGTTGGTAGAGCTTTAGTAGACCTCCATAAAAATATTTGTGGTGGGTCGAAGGAAGTTGCGTGATTCTGTGCCTAACCCTCGGCGGCTACCCAATCACCGCAAGGCGGTGTGCCTCGCTACGTGGTCTCCTTCTTGCGCCTCAACACACACGTAGCGGGGCCTCTATTCCTCCCCGAAAGGCGCAATTGCATGCGCCTGATTCGACGAGACTCATTTCCGGGTCTCGTCTTTTTTTTAGCAAAAACACGTTGTCCGTGTCTGTCCGTGCGTTAGGGAGCAATACGGAATGACTCAAGTAGAACTGTTTCACGAAGATATCTATGAGGCGCTGAGAACGTGCATAGGGGCATTGGGAGGAGCAAAGAAGGTTGGCGTATTACTTCGCCCTGAAATGGCCGCAGACAAGGCCGGTAACTGGCTTAACGACTGCTTGAATACCGCCAAACGGGACAAATTGGATATAGAACAGGTTCTCTACATTCTGAAGGAAGCACGAAAGGTTGGGTGCCATGCCGCCATGTTCTTTATTGCAGACGATTGTGATTACAGACGGCCTGAACCGATTGAACCCAACAACGAAATAGCCGAACTGCAGAAACAATCCATTGAAGCGGTCAACAGGCTAGAAGGACTCGTAAAGCGCATGAAGCATATGCAGTCACTACAGAATATCAAGAGTGTTGTATGACGAATGAAATAGCCACCGTAGATTTGGGTACAGGTGAAATTGTTGACCCGGCCGACCCAGTTCAACAAGGCCGGGATGCTTGGGCCAGAATCAAGGACAATGACAGAAAGCTTAGGGAAGACTGGCTTATCTTGGCGGCTGCTCTTGATGTAGGTCGTCAGCAGTTCATTACTAAGAGCGGTGGACTAAACAAAAAAGCTTTTGGCCAGTGGTGCGATAGGGAAGGGTTTGGGGATTTAGATTCAACTGAAAGATCTAACACTCTCTGGTTGTTAGACAATAGGGATTGTATTTTGGGGATTCCCCAAATTACAAATAATAATCCTACTGATATCCGCAAAACCTACCGCAGACTGATTGCCCAGGAAAAAAAAGAACAACAACGCGAAAGCAACAGGCAGAAGATAAATAACAGCCCCAATCCTGAACAGTTAGCAGGCGTTTATTCAACGATACTAATCGACCCGCCATGGGACTGGGGGGACGAAGGCGACCAAGACCAGTTAGGCAGGGCAAGACCAGACTACAACACCCTGTCATTTGAAGACCTGAAGAAACTGCCGGTAGGTGAATTAGCAGACGATGACGCACACATTTACCTGTGGATAACCAATCGGTCACTACCTAAAGGCTTTGAATTACTTAGTGAGTGGGGATTTCGTTATATCACGGCGATAACATGGGTTAAGCCACATTATGGCATGGGCAATTATTTCCGTGGGCAAACAGAGCATATCCTGTTTGGTGTTAAAGGAAGTCTTCCATTACTGAGAAAAGACCAAGGCACTGTGTTCCACGCCGATCGCGGACCTAATGGGCACAGCAGTAAACCCGTAGAGTTGTATGACATTATCGAGTCGTGCAGTCCAGGGCCTTACCTAGAGATGTTTTCACGCACAGACAGGCATGACTGGACCCATTGGGGGGAAAACTCAAATGCCGCTTGAGTACGAATTCTCAGACAGGCTGAAAATGAGTCAGGGTCAGTCTGAAAATAGCGATATCAAGAATATTCTGCTGAATAACATACCTTCTGCGCTGAATGTCAACAGTGCACATGCCAAAAATGACCGTAATGGTACTGACTATTGGGTTGAGTGCGAGTCTGGAAAGTTCCTGAGTGTTGACTGCAAGGTAAGGAGCGAAGACTACGTGAAAAAAGGATATGACGACCTGGCGCTGGAAACCTGGTCTGTCGTTGAAAACGATATTGTGGGTTGGACTCGTGATTCAAAAAAGCAGACAGACTATGTGCTTTGGCTGTGGACGGATACGGGCAGATGGTTACTGGTTCCATTTCAAATGTTATGCGGTGTATTCCAGAAAAAATGGAAAGATTGGAAAGCAACATACAAAAGTTCAAGACAACACACACCTAACTATGGCGGCTACCACTCTGAGTGTGTTTTCGTCCCAAGAAAAGAAGTCTGGTCAGAAATTTATAGGATGTACGGTGGAAACTGTAAGTGAGAAATCAGGCGCAGAAAATCCAATGGCTAGGGAAGATCGTAGCGCACAAAGATTCAACACCAGGAGCGATAGCTGTGGCTGTTTGTTTAGCTGATTACCATAACTGTAAAACCCAGCAGTGCAACCCGTCAATATCCACCATTCAGGTGGGTACGAATCTGAGTGATAGAGCCGTCCAAAGATCACTGAAAGTGCTGCAAAACATAGGTGCTTTATCAATCACCGAAACAAGGGGTGGAAAGCTAAATAAGACCAATTCATTCAAATTGCTTTATAGCCTTGTAGATACTGAACAGACCCCCGACACTAGTGTCACCCCCGACGCTGGCGTCACCCCCGACACCAGTGTCACCCCACCCCCGACACCAGTGTCACCCAGAACCAATGAATATAATCAATACCCCCCTATAGTCCCCCCTTCACGGTTCGACGACTTCTGGGCGGTATGGCCGAGAAAGGTTGCCAAAGAAGCGGCGGAGAAGGCCTGGAAGAAGGCGAAGTTGGACAACCTTGCCGACGTGATTATCAAAGCGGCTTCACTTCAAGCGGCGGCAGTGTTTAAGCACACGGACAAACAATACATTCCACACCCCGCGACGTGGCTGAACCAAAAGCGGTGGGAGGACGAGATTGAAACACATCAGCGAAGTGATAAACCAAAATCCAAAGCCGAAAAAATCGGAGACGCCATTTTCGGAGCGGGAACAGAAATTGATTTCCTGGATATGGGCAAAGCTCACGGCGAAGTATGGGAATCTTTGGACGAGCCAGATAGCGGACCCAAGGGTGAATGCAATCACACAGGCGGAATGGGCGGAGAAATTGTCTCGTTACAGCGAAGACAAAATCCGCATGGTAGTGGATTCGTGGGCGGAAGAGTTCCCACCGACACTGCCGAAAGTTTTGGAGCGTTTGAAGCCAACAGCGGGGGCGCACAAGATTTACAAGGCACTACCCAGGCCGAAGGCAAATCCAGTAATCGTAAAAAAATATATTGAAGACATTCGAAAAACCCTACGGCAAGTACAGCCCGAAGGAAGAGAAGCAACTGCAGAAACACAAGCTGGCGTGTTACCAGCGGTGGAGACGGAAGAAGCTACGGGAAGCGCGTCAATGGCTTTCCAAGACACGCGGTAAGGAATGGGGTAGACGTTATGACGCAATCGAGCGGAAGTATGGGAAGCGGTTTGTGAGAGACGTTATCAAGTGAGGCTGAGTCATGAATCATGAATTTGTACCGGGCTACACGCATAACGGCTCAATGGTTCTTGAGACGAACGGAGCCAAGAGGGCAATGGATAGAGTTTATTTGGTGCGTTGCCGTTGTGGTCACGAGCGACAGATATCTCATGCCGTGCTCAGAGAGCGAGTTAGAAGAAGTTTTGAGGGTTGTGAGAAGTGCGCGAGATTCGGCGCTGAAAACTACATGCCAAAACCAGGGGAGGGAAGGCATGTATGTCATTACAACTACGAACCAGAAGGTCAGCGAATGCAGTTTATTAACGATTATTGGAAGCCCGCTACGGTTGGCAAGAACAATCTTGAACGCAATGAGCGGAGCGTTCATGTTTAACAATCAATCCGCTCGTAGAGGAGAAAGAAATGAAAGAAGAGGTTGGCGATATCAGCGTAATGTATGAGGTGATCGTGCCCACTGTTGCAGTACCCAGTGGTGACAAGCCCTATCCGATGAAAGTGGGGCGTGTATGGCAGGATAGCAACGGAACTGTAGAACTGCAGCTTGATGTAGTCCCGAATTGGACTGTTGATGGTAATGGAAACCAGGTTTCTTGGACTGGTTCGCTTAGTCTTATTCCGCCTAAGGAATATTACCAAGACGAAGCGGCTTAAGTAAACAAGGGGAGGCGGGAGTCTCCCCGACCTGACACAGAGAGGAAAGAGAAATGAGTAAGGCAAAGAAAGTGAAACTATCCAAAATAATCTTGGATACCAAAGACGGCAAACAGGTAGAACTGACGCTTGAAGAAGCAAAGGAACTACATGACCAGCTTCACACCCTTTTCGGCGAGAAAACGACCTTCATACCGTCCACGCCGATAGTGATAGAGCGCGACCGCTGGAATCCACTACGGCCGTATTGGTATGACACAGTGACATATACAGCAGCAGAGCCGAAACATGGCGGACTAGACGTAGCATGTTCTGTTCAGGGTGATAGCGGACTCACTGTTTCGTATTACGGCAAAGACGCAGCCTGAGGAAAGAGAATGGCAGTTAAATACGAACTAATGGTGCCTAACGGCAAGTATCTGAAAGACGGCGAAACCAAGACGACCTGGCTAAGAGTGGGGCGAGTTTTGGCAAAGAAGAACGGTGGGTTTGCTATGAAAATGGACTGTGTACCTACTGCCGTCTTGGACAAGAACGGTAATAAGTGTCCATGGGACGGTTGGTTGCAGATGTTTGAGCCAAAACCGAGACAGAGTAACCAGCAAACTTCCGATACTGGTGATTTCGATGACGATATCCCCTTCTAGGAAACGTGAAGAAGAGCGGTATTTACTTGGTAGCACCTGGTACAAAGTTAATGACAGGGGCATTGTATTTTTCTGGAACTGCCTGGAACAGGAGTGGACGAGTTGCACCATGACTGTTGACAAGCTTCGGCGTGACGGGGAGAGGGTAGGTTGAAAGAGACAATAGAAAGCATGGTGCCGAGTGCATGGAAAAATGAGGGTGAAATCAAGCCAACATACTACGTCTTTGATTTTGGGTATCCGCATTGCAAAAAATCTCGGTCATATAAAACCTATGGTGGAGCGGTTAGATGGCGGTGCAGGCATGAGTCACGAAATAATCCTAAACAAGCAAGGTGGGTGAGCAGATGATAAATGAGGACCGCTTACAAAAAGCTCTCGTTTACCTTGCTGAGACAGACGAGGAAGCAGCAAAAGCAAGGGCGTACATGATTGGCCTGGAAAAGAATGAAAAGACCATTATTGGTATTGAGTACCTAAAGACACAAGGGACCGTACCAGAAAGGGACGCCAGGGCCAGAAAGAGCGAAGCATATGAGCAATGGAAGAGTGATTATGAGAACGCTGTGGCTGATTACGAACTGTACCGGAACAAGAGACACACAGAGGAATTAATCGTTGAGGTGTGGCGTTCTGAGAACGCAAATAGGCGCAGGGGCAACGTGTAATGAATCACAAACGAGGCAGGCCGAAGAATCGCAGGGCTGGTTGTTTGTTATGCAAACCACACAAGGCCAATGGAGCCAGGGGGTTGAAGCGTAGACAGGTAATCAAGCAAGGATTCAGCAATATTCGGGGCATGGCAAGGCAGAACGAGGAACTGAAGCATGGCAACTAAGGCCGAGAAAGAATACATGGACAAGGTAGCACAGTTGCCATGTGCCTTGACTGGTGAATACCCGGTAGAGCTACACCATATCCGTGAAGGCCAGGGCTTAAGCCAAAGGGCGAGTAACTTCCTGGTTATCCCTTTATCACCCGAAGCACATAGGGGTCCGTCAGGGGTTCATGGCGACCAAACCTTACTCAGAATCCACAAAAAGACCGAGTTGGATTTACTGGCAGAGACGATAGAGAGGGTATTTCGGTAATGGCGATATCCAACACAAGCCGGTCACTCGAATACATTCGGTCCCAAGGTTGGGTAGCTGACAAGGTAGAGCAGTTCAACCAGTACGCCGGAAAGCATGGACAACGCAAAGATATGTTTGGCTTCGGTGATATCGTGGCTATGGGCGAGGGAAGCATTATCGCTATTCAATCCTGCGGCCAGGCATTCTCAGAGCACCACAGGAAAATAACAGAAGACGAGAGCGTAGCCCCTAATGCTTTGCTGTGGATAAAGAACGGCGGCCGATTGATTTTGATTGGTTGGCGAAAGGTCAAGCTCAAGCGTGGCGGTAAAGCTATGCGGTGGTCACCGAGGATTAGGGAATACACCGAAGAGGATTTTCAGGATTAACACCAAGTTCGCTGGCCAAAGGTCCAGCGCAACGGAGAGTTAAATGATAGTCACAGTTAAGCAGGTACAGAACGACTTTGCAGACTGGAGCAGTTGGCGAGCCAATATCGAGCAAGGCGGGATTACCAATCTAGGCTACCCAACAGGCGTGAATATGGAGCCTATAGGCAATGTCGTAGCTG
>JBFNNX010000077.1:0-1427 GCA_040791665.1 Candidatus Thiodiazotropha sp.
ACCTGGTACAGACCTGTGTAGGTCCTGCTATAGATGCTCAGCAATTTCTATTGGTGTGAATGTTAGAAGTGCCGTATCACGGCGAGCGCTCATATTTATGTATAGGCAGGATAATTACTTATCAGGATACCATGCTGTTACTCTACCATCATCAATGAAAAAAAACTGGGCCTAACCACATATACTGTCAGACATTGAAACCAAATCATAAAAATAACCGTTAGTTTTCAATAAAAACTAGATAGATTTCTATTTTTTTGTAAGACCACCCATTTGTAATAAATGATGTTTACTAAGATGATGTAGTACTCTTCATATTTGACAAATTTCATTATTCTGACTAATCACATCGATACGTTAAAGAAGCGAGTGAAATGTGTTAGGATGAATGTTATTTTATTATAAATTTCATGATCTTATTATCTTTTGCCTGATATTGAATAGTAAGATATCAAGCACAAAATTATTCAAGATTCATAGCTGTACTCAGCCTTTGAACTAACCATGATCACTAACATGCCTAACTATTCAACACTCATAAATTCAGCGGGTTAGGCGTGAAAAAAGGTCGATAGATATGATACAAGAAGTATTTAAAGTACCCGGTTTTTCTTATTTGACTCAGGGATTGAATGATGAAGCTCGTCAGGAATGCGAGCAGGCATTAATTCGCGTTTTTTTTACTTTTATCGTGTTCATTTATCTGCTGATTTCCCATGTAACAGCCGCAAGATTAGCATTTGCATATGAGCTCTTCTCAATTCTGATTCTGCTATCTTTTATCTACGTCAAACATGGTTCAATAGTGCGAAAAATCGTCACCATGTTAGGCGACCACTCTATGACATGTCTTGCAATGTACAGTGCGGGAGAGGTTGGCGCCCCACTATTTACCGTTCTGGTCTGGATAACAGTTGGTTACGGTGCTCGTTTCGGCACCAGTTATCTCTATTTGGGCATACTCCTTTCTACATTAGGATTTTACTTTGTGATCAACACCACACCCTTCTGGCTATCTGTCCCCATTGTGGGTTACGGATTGATCATAACCAATATAATGATACCTATTTTTGTATCCAAGATAATCAACCAGCTTGTCGATGCAAACGCGGCAGCGGAGGAAGCCAATCAGGCAAAAGGACGATTTTTTGCTAACATGAGTCATGACATGCGTACCCCGTTAACTGGTATCATCGGCATATCACAACTGCTGATGACTGATAACCTGGGAGATCGAATCGATAACAAAATAAAAACCATAGATTCATCCGCAAAACATCTGCTTACAATAATTGATGACATCCTTGATATGTCAAAGATCGATGCCGGAAAAATTAAAATCGGATATCAGAATTTTGACCTGCATGCCTTGTTGGCAACTGTCAGCACCTCGTTTCAACCTATTGCTCAAGAGAAACAACTCAAAT
>JBFNNX010000078.1:0-6261 GCA_040791665.1 Candidatus Thiodiazotropha sp.
AGAAAGCGCTGTCGGCGATCACCCGCGCCAGCCTGGATGTGCAGGACAGCCGCTTCACCGAGATCGAGATCATCAACCCCACCATCGAGGCCTTCGATGAGTTCGGCCGCGAGATCGTCAACCCCCGCACAGGCGACGTCCACTTCGGCATCCCCAACAGCCACCTGCGCTGGCGCGAGCGCGATGTGGGACGCAGCGGCGTCAACATCCAGGACGCCAACCTGCTGAAGGTCAAGGTCACCTACGGCTACCAACTCAAGGTGCCACTGATGGACCGGGTGATCCCGGCGGTGATGCGCCTGGTCGATCCTGAACACATCCACTACTACAACGCCCGCCGACTGCCGATCACCTCGGTGGCGACGGTCCGCATGCAGTCGGACGCCTGGCGGGACGACAACAATGTCCACATGATACCGCCGGGGGGTGGCGGTACGCCGCCATCGACCGAGGACGATCCGCAGAACGACGGCGCCACCCCGGATGACGACGAGGGGCAGGGCGGTGATGACAACGATGAAGAGACCGCAGAAGAAGAGACCGAAGAAGCGGAAAACGTCGGTAGTGACGAAGAGACGTCAGAAAGCACAGATGATGAATCTTCCCAGCGTGAAGATGGCCGGACCTCACTGGATGATCTACTCAACTCTGGTGATGATCCGTTCAATAACCTCGTCAATCCGGGCGACGACCTGGGCGCCGAAGCTTGTCAAGACGGGCAGTCAGTCGACGATCTCCCGTTTAGTCCCATAACCACCTCCCAGAGTAGTGGCATTCTCAGCACCCACGCCGGTAATCCGATCCATGTGGTCACTGGCAACAAATATCAACAAGAGCTCGACCTGAGCCCACTACCGGGTTCCCTGGGTCTACTCTTCAAACGCCACTACAATAGCCACAGCGACGAGACAGGTCCGTTAGGTCACGGCTGGAGCCACAGCTACGATTTCCGCCTTACCGCCGCAGGCACCGGCTACCGCCTGCGGCAGAGCGATGGCCGCGTCATCCACTTCCGGCCCAGCGACAACTCAGAGCACTACATTGCACCGAGACTGAGCGACGGCTGGCTACAGATCAATGATATCCAAAGCACATGGCACTGGCGCAACGGGCGCCAACTGCGGTTTAGCTCCCAAGGCCAACTGCAACACATCGTCCTAGCCACAGGACAGACGCTCAGTCTGTACTACAACCCCCAGGATGAACTCTTTCTGGTGCGCGATCCTCAAGGGCGCGAACTGAGCCTGGACCACTACCCCAACGGACGCATCAAAGCCCTCTACGACCCTAGTGGTCAAGCGACCCGTTACCGCTACGATGACGTGGGCAACCTGCAACAGGTCACCCGGCATGACGGCGGTACGCGGATCTATCATTACGAAGACCCCCAAGACAAACACAACCTCACCGGCATTACCGACGAGCGGGACATCCGTTACGCCACCTGGGCCTACGACGCCCAAGGCCGGGCGATTCTTTCCAGTCACGCCGACCAAGTCGGCCAGGTACGCCTCGACTTCAGTACCGATGGCCAGACCCGGGTCATCGGCAGCCAGGGTAAGGTCAGCATCTACACCACCGAGATCCGAGACGGGGTCGCCCTGGTCACCGCTATCCACGGCCCAGGCTGCGCCAGCTGCGGCCCTGGGGATGTGAGCTACCGTTATAACGAGCGGTACCAGGTAATCGCGCAGATGAACAATAACGGTAATGCCCTGCACTACATACGTGACGAATTGGGGCGTGTGACGGAACTGACCAGAACAGCCGGCGAAAAAGAGCAGAGGGTTGCAAGTATTAAATATCTTGCGGACCGGGATATGCCGATCGAAATCAGCGTGCCGAGTGTGAAACCCGGTGCCGACTTTGTCAGAGAAATACGCTACAACGCACAGGGCAGTCCGGAGAAAGTGCAGGAAAGAGGCTTTGCCCCCTTGCCGGATGGAGGGTTCACATCAATTACTCGGGAACTGCAGTTGAGTTACGATGATAACGAGCAACTACTTGCTGTCGATGGTGTTTTGAGCCAAATAGAGGACATCACACACATAGAAAAAAATTCGCATGGACGCACAAAGAAAATAACCAACTACGACGGTACTACCCAGAAGATTTCATACAACGCTTATGGAAAGATCGATGAGATACAGTTTGACGGAGAGCATCCGATAACGGTCTCATACACAGCCGATCTTGCCGTTGCATCGATAGAAAATCAGGCTGGAAAATTCAGCTATGAATACGATGCCGTGGGTAACCCGTTGCTTTACAATTCCCCGGACGGAAACGATCTCCATATGGAATACGACCCGGCGGGGCGAATGATCAGGCGTTATAACGACTGGCTGGAAACCCGCTACAAGTGGACCAATGATGATAGAATCGAGCAAAAATCCTGGTATGTCGCGGGCGTTCCCATCTCTACACTGAGCTATCTTTATGACGATCAAAATAGATTGATCGCCCTGAAAAACCAGTCAGGTCGGATTGTTCGCCAGTTTGAGTATGAGGTAGGGAATAAACTGCCAAAAAGCATAAAAGCGCAGGGAAAGCTTACAACAATCGAATACGACGGCTTTGGTAAACTCAAGCAGCTCAAAACATCGGATGGCGTAGTCCGGCGTTATGCCAGCGACAGCCACGGCAAACTGAGTGCCGTCACGAATGCGCGCGGCAACACCACCCACTACCGGTACGACGATTTCGGGCGGGTGGCATTCACGCAAAGCCCTGACAAGGGTCTCATCACCTATCAATACGACGAAAAGGACAGACTGGTCGTCAAAACCGACGCAGCTGGGCAGCGTGTAGATTTTACCTACAATACTGCCGGTAAATTGGCGAGCGTTCGCTATCCGGACGAAGAGGTAACCTTGACATACAGCCAAGGTAGGCTGCAATCCCTTAGCCGTCACAATGGCAGTGAACGGTGGCAATATGACCCTAGCGGCCACATGACTGCCTATACCCGAAACTACGCAGAACATGACTACACTACCCGCTACTGGTATGACGACGCCGGCCGCCTCGAAAAGGTCGGCCTGCCGGGGGGGCAAAAGCTCAAATACCAACACGACCCCACAGAAGGTGGGCTGAGCCTATCCCTTGACGGTTGGTTCCAGGATAAAAGCATCCTTACATTAGAGGAGAACAGCAACGGATCGCGTATAATATTTTTCGGCAACGGCGTGACCACAACCTACCGCATCAAAGACGCGAAACTAGACGCTCTCCATGCCGAGGGCATTTATGACTATCACTACCAATACAACAGCCGTGGCGCCATAACCGGCATCAATAATGGGGAACAGGCCTATGCCCGCTTTCGCTACGATGACGAAGACCGCCTCGACTTTGCCATGATGCCCTTCGCGCTCTATGGCTACCGCTATGACGAAAACGGCAATCTCACCGAAAAAATAGTCAATGGCGACCATGTGCAATACAGTTATGCGGAAGACAGCAACCACATAAAACAAGCATCGCTAAATAGTTATGTGATACCTCTGGGCCACGATAGAAGGGGCAACATTCACCAGAGCGCGGATGCCAAGATAGACTATACGGCTAACGGCCAGCCTGAGCATATCAGGCTGGTGGACAAATTGATCGCCAGCTACAGCTACAACAATCGCGCCGAGCGAACCAGTAAGACGGTCTATGGAGATGCCGGCCCTGTCACTACCCACTACCTCTACGAAAACAAACGCCTGATCGCCGAGATGGATGACCAGGGAGAGATCGTCCGCCAATACCTCTACCTGGGCTGGCAACCGGTGGCTCTGCTGGAACGGGGAGAAATCTACACCATCCACAGCAACCACCTGAATGCGCCGGTGGCGGTGAGTGACTCCACAGGCCAGCTTGTCTGGCGCGCCCACTACGCCCCTTTCGGTCGCGCCCAAATAGAGGACGACCCGGATGGTGACCAATTGGCGTTCCAACTCAACCTGAGGTTCCCCGGTCAATACGAAGACACCGAGACCGGGCTCTACTACAACTACTATCGTTATTACGACCCGGAGACGGGCCGCTACCTCAGCAGCGATCCATTGGATTTAAATGCGGGCATGAACACCTACGCCTACGCAGCCAACGACCCGGTACACAACATCGATCCCACCGGCCTGCTGCTCTTCGCCTTCGACGGCACCGGCAACACGAACAACCGAAATCATTTACGCGATCCTGAAAACCCCGGAGATATCTCCAATGTGGTGCGGTTCACCGAGAGTTATCGCAGCAACCCTGGCGAACTGCCCGTTACCCCCTACATTGAATGGGACGGCAGCGTGGCATCCAATCGGGATTACTACTACATCACCGGCGCCGGTGTGGATGATCCGAATTTTGGTAATGCACCGGTATTAGATGCAGCAGTAGGCGTCAGCCTGCAACAAAGGGTCGCCCAGATGGCCGATAATCTGGTGCAATATATCGAACAGATGGAAGTGCAGGACGCCTTTGCCCCGGTGGATATCGACATCGTCGGTTTCTCCCGTGGCGCGGCGGAGGCCCGCATGTTCGCCAATGTGGTCGATGACATCATTCGGGTCGCCCAGTCCGGTGCCGATTTCAGTGATCCTGCTGCTGCCGATGAACTCAGATATATCTATGAAAACCTGAGGCGGGAACAAGACCCTTTTATCGATAATGCCGGACCAGCCATCGATGCCGACATGAACCGGCTGAGAGCTGCCCTCGACTACCTCAACCGGGATTGCAACATGATGATCAACCTCAACTTCATCGGTCTGTTCGACACCGTGCCTCACTATGGGGCATCGCAGAGCAACGATCTGCGGCAGTTGCGCCTGGGCATACCGGTGAGTGCCGATCATGCCGCCCACGCCGTGGCGGCGAACGAACACCGGGCTGACTTCGCGGGAGTCTCCATTCACGATTCGCCGGCAACGGCCAACAGCGCCACACGCATCGAGCGCGGCTTCATCGGCGCCCACTCGGATATCGGCGGTGGCTATGCAGAGGGTGACCTGTCTGATGTGGCCTTCATGTGGATGGTGCGGCAGGCGGAGAATGCGGGGGTGGAGATGGATAGGGATGTCATAGAAGATGAAGGATGGCATGAAGTAACAAATCCCATTGTCCATGACAGCGTGGATGTTTGCCCGGCATGGCCCGTCTGCTTCTCTGGTCCCGATCGGGAGTTCATGTACGCCAACGGCAGTGATATCGTCAACCAACAGGCATGGTCGGGAGCGGCCGGAGATGACAGTATGGATTATGTAGAATCCCAGCCGTTCTTCGATGATCAGTTTATGGAGGATGTTCCCTGTGGATTCATGTGGCTAAGTACCTGCCGTGAAAAGGGAGAAGATGCACATGAAGACAGAACCCTGGTGGGAGCAATCCGTCTTGAAGATGAGTTGGCGCCCACGGTGGAAATAGATAGCTATCAGGAGTGGCTGCAGGCCCATTATGGACTTGATATTCAGTTTTCAGAAGCCGATCCATCCCGGATTAATCAGCCCTAGCGGATAAACAAGGAAAGCGATAGATGAAAAGAGTAGGGTACCTGACACTATTAGTAATTATGGCCTTGACCCAGAGCGGCTGCAGTAACTTTCTATATGTGGTGCGTGCGGCAAACTATGGTGAGTACGGCGTCATCCTAAAACAGATGGAAACCACCATGAGATATTCACGCCTGCATCCTGGGATTCCCGGCGTACGGGATGACATCGCGGTCATGAATCGTTTTGTGGGTTATCCAAAATCACTTCCTGATCATGTGGAGGTTGAGTGGCAGTTGGCGAAGCTGAGTGATTGTCGATCTGTGCGAGTTTACTCTAAAGATCCGCAATATGTGAGGAAGCATGGCTGCACCTGGACTCCCTTGGAAAATAAGGTCTACCGTAAAGTGATTGATCTGACTGAGGTCAGGCGAAGCGAAGATGCGAAGATGGCGGGTAAAACCCTCCGCATGGGCAGCAAAAGAAGTTTGAGTATTTTTTTCGTATTTCAGGATGAAGATGTAACCTTAAGTTTCGGCAGTCGCAGGACGAATGCATTTAAGTGATGCTTAGGTTTTAGGGCTGAATGTCATATTAAATGGTGTCAGGTTTATTGGGAATCTGACAAATAAACTGAATTACTTATCCATTGATATGCAGTACAGCAAGGCAGCTATATTGAAGGGTTTGTCGGCGCAATTATTTTCAAAACTCCAGAGTTGATATCAAAAATAGAAACCAAATAGTAGCGCTACATATGCAGTCTGGTTTTATGGCAATACATCCG
>JBFNNX010000079.1:0-2031 GCA_040791665.1 Candidatus Thiodiazotropha sp.
ACTGTATATGCATTGATCTTCATGCTCACATTGCCTGCTACGCTCTGTAGTGTGACATTGATAGGTTTTGTTTCAAAGGTCTCGATCTGACCATTCAACACATTGACCTTGACCCTTTCCGTTCTTCCTTGCAGGCCTAGCTCGGCTGCTACATCTGCATTCACGTATGTTTTCGTGCTGGCGTCATCAAGTAATGCATTTACTCTGAGCGAACGATCTCCATTTATCAGAATGACAGGAACCGTGCGTAAACCAATAAATTCTGGTCTAATGCCGCTTTGCGCCAACATTGTTGTCTCTTGTGCTGGATCATTCCCCTCCATGAGGAAAGTAGCCCGGTCTGTTGATACGTTGTTCTGCTCTGCGCGCCTATTTCTCGAAGTACCATTATCTTCTGCACGCTTTACTTCCGTTTTGTCTTTTACAGGTGCCCTTTGTTCGACCGTCTTTTGCTTATGAAGTAACCTATGGTGCATATCGACACAACCATCCAGTCCGCAAATTCGACTTCGTGGGCATGATTTGCCCTGATGTTCGTCGCCGAGGCACCGATAGCATAGCTGCAGTCGTTTTGCTATATTCCACCTGTCTCGAACGCTCCTCTGCGCAAATATCCGACAGCTCCAGATACCATGCTGTTTTCCACATTTCAGGCAAATAAGTTTAGGCAAGCTCCGTTTGGCCTTTATTTCTCCAAAGAATGTCCGTTGATTTCCATATCTAGGTACAGATCGTGCTGGAGCATTATTAGCCATTCTGCCAGTAAAGCCGTGAACTGTCTCTGACGCGATTGTTCTGAATTCTGCCTCTCGGAGCACCCACGTCCGTAAAGTCAGAACCGATTCATCCTTGTGATTTTCAAATATCCAGCGATGGTATTGCGTGAGCATTGTTTCTGGTAACTTGCGCTGTAGTTTGATATAAAGAGAACCATCTCTCAACTCATAATCTTGACCGGCTTCTTTTAAGTTTATCATGGCGATATCAAGAAGATCGGCAAACTCTTCTATGTCTCGTGCATTACCATGTCGTATCTGTCTGAACTGTTCTAATTCTTCCAGATATATCGCGATTTGCCGACGCCTTCCGCCATATTTTCGCTCTAATCTGTCTTTTGCAGCCTCATATGCTGTAGCCGAATGTCCAAGGCTGTCTATAACCTTGAGAGCATCTCCAGAAAGATACTTGCGAAGTTGTAGCAGCTTGTACTCTCCTGTGGCGGGGGCGCTGTCGATACAAGACAAGAAAGCTGCCTTCCAACTTTGATAATTTTTCTTATCACCGGAAAATGTAGGTATCTCCACCCGTTTGAGTTGTCGCCACATATCAAGCCCAATGGAAGGGGCTGTGTAGCTCGCAGCCGGCTCGAATGGCACAGCCTGTGCATTCATTGTGGTTTGATTTCCTTCCAGACTCATGCTGGTGTATTCTTGGGGCTTTTCATGATGCTTAGGCGTGGCCATGTTATTAGCGACCCAGTTCATGATACCGGCATTTCTTTGCTGTTTTTCTGATATATGCTGTGACTCGGTCTCAATGCATGTTGTCAGTCCTGTATCTTGCACTGATTCAAGTCCATGATTATTATCTATAGAATCGATAAATCCTACCTTCTTCGAGGTTTCTTGTAAACCAGCTGATTCTTGCTTTTGATATGTCCCTGAGTTATCGTCAATGTTCATTTTATTGAGCAAGTCGATCGCCAGAATTTCTGATGTTTCACTTGAATTTCTGATGTTTGCCTTTAAGCAAACGAAGATAATGTCTTGCTACGTCGTACGCAGAATTGGTGTCCTCCTCTAATTTATCCATCTCGAAAAAGACTTTCTTGGCTTTTTTCCTTTCCTTATATTTCATATAAAGTCCCGATAATCGTGTCGCCTTCAGTAATAAGATGGGTTTTTTTCCCTTCCAAAACAATCCAAAAAATCTAGATCTGTCTTATAAGACAGATCTAGATCTTTGGGATTGTTTAGGAAGGGTAAAATTCATATTAAAGCAAAATTGCATAGGACTGATTTAGTTAATTGT
>JBFNNX010000080.1:0-7362 GCA_040791665.1 Candidatus Thiodiazotropha sp.
GTTCCACAAAAAGCGCCCGTAGCTCAGCTGGATAGAGTACCTGGCTACGAACTAGGGGGTCGGAGGTTCGAATCCTTCCGGGCGCGCCATAAACTCCAATATATTCAGTCATTTACGTTACAGGCATTTTCGGCCTAATTTTCTCATCCTACAATTATCCGACATTTTGCCTTTTTAAGACGGTCAGTGTCGGGGTTTGGATTGCACCTCTTTCCGTCAACCTCTCCATCCAGTGCAGCAGTTCATTCAATTCAGCGGCGCTGTAGTGGGTGGTGATGTCACCGTCTTTGTGTCCCAGTAACACCTTGCGGGTCTCCATGGGGCACCCTACGGCTCTCAGCCGGCGTCCTACTGTGTGCTTGAGGTTGTGCACGCCCCGGCGAATATCCTTCGATACGGGCAACCCGACATCCCTCCAAGCTTTCCTCCAGGCGGTATTGTTCATCCTGGCTACCGGCTTTTCCTTGGCGTCCTTCCCGGTCATGTAGGTAAAGACATATTCTTCATGTCTTCCCCTGCGAGATTCGATCACGTTTGAAGCAATGGAGTTGAGAACCACAAGCCGATCCTCACCATTTTTCACGGTCTGTGCGCCATCGATATAGGCCGGTGTGGAACTGGAACTGGAACTGGGACTGGGACTGGGACTGGGACTGGAACTGGGACTGGAACTGGGACTGGAACTGGGACTGGAACTGGGACTGGAACAACTGGAACTGGGACAGTCATCATTTGAAAACACCTCAATGATGAGATAAAGTCCCAACACACATGGAGTGTACTTAAGCCAAGGAGAAGGCGATGACGAACTGGAACTGGGACAGTCATCATTTGAAAACACCTCAATGATGAGATAAAGTCCCAACACACATGGAGTGTACTTAAGCCAAGGAGAAGGCGATGACGATACCCCGCAAAAGACAGATCTGTCTGGATGAAACCCCCTATTACCACTGCGTATCTCGTTGCGTTCGTCGGGCCTTTCTTTGTGGAATGGATCAGTTAACGGGGCGCAGCTATGAACATCGACGAGATTGGGTCGTCGAAAAACTCAATCAGCTCACTGATGTATTCTCTATTTCAATCTGCGCCTATGCTGTGATGCATAACCACACACATACCGTCATAAAGGTAGATCGAGAGCAGGCCATGGCCTGGAGCCGAGATGAAGTGATCACGAGATGGACAGCACTCTACAAACCCAGCCCTATCATTGATCGATATCTGAATAGTTTAAAGCTATCAAAAGCAGAACATCAGGTCGTTGAAAAGGATACTGAAAAATGGCGTCACAGGCTCTACGATATCAGCTGGTTCATGCGCAATCTTAACGAATCAATTGCAAGAAAGGCCAATGAAGAAGACGGATGCAGCGGAAGGTTTTGGGAAGGCAGATACAAAAGCCAAGCGCTGCTTGATGATCCAGCACTATTGACCTGTATGAGCTATGTCGATCTCAACCCCATACGTGCCGGGATAGCCGAGACGCCTGAAGCGTCGGATTTCACTTCGATCCAGGCTCGTATCAAGCACTATCAAAAAACACTCGAGCAGACAGAGAGTAAAGCAGAAGCCCAAGTAACAGCGCTAAAGCGCCTGCTCCCGTTTACAGGTGGTGAGCATAAAGACAAAGTACAGGGTTTGCATTTCAGTCTGGCGGACTACCTGGAGTTGACCGACTGGACAGGTCGGGCGATCAGAGAGGATAAATCTGGTGCGATACCTGCAACGTTGGCGCCGATCCTGGAGCGACTCAATATCGAGTCAGAAGCCTGGCTCGATAGTGTGCAGAACTACGATAAAAACCACTACACGGTAGTCGGAGCACGGGAAGCAAGCAGGAAATTCAGCCAAGCCTCAGGCAAAAAATGGTTTTGCTTGAGTCGATTTTCTCTGCAGCTTTACAAACCAATCTCAGCCTGACTCATTTCAAAGTAATAGCGCATCATTCATGCCGATTGAAACAAACTGGCAAGATCTCTTGTGCCTTAAACAGTCATAGATACCCAATTCTATGTGCCCGCATTAGAAAAAAGTAGGCCGCTTTATTCATAACCGGTTGTTGTACCCCTATATCCGCCACAATAGCCTCATTATGAGGGTAATAAATAGTGACTGTCCTTGTTTACGCGTGCCTTAAACAGTCATAGATACCCAATTCTATGTGCCCGCATTAGAAAAAGGCAGGCCGCTTTATTCATAACCGGTTGTTGTACCCCTATATCCGCCACAATAGCTTCATTATGAGGGAATAAATAGTGACTGTCCTTATTTGTAGTTATCCTGGAGCGACTCAATATCGAGTCAGAAGCCTGGCTCGATAGTGTGCAGAACTACGATAAAAACCACTACACGGTAGTCGGAGCACGGGAAGCAAGCAGGAAATTCAGCCAAGCCTCAGGCAAAAAATGGTTTTGCTTGAGTCGATTTTCTCTGCAGCTTTACAAACCAATCTCAGCCTGACTCATTTCAAAGTAATAGCGCATCATTCATGCCGATTGAAACAAACTGGCAAGATCTCTTGTGCCTTAAACAGTCATAGATACCAATTCTATGTGCCCGCATTAGAAAAAGGCAGGCCGCTTTATTCATAACCGGTTGTTGTACCCCTATATCCGCCACAATAGCCTCATTATGAGGGTAATAAATAGTGACTGTCCTTGTTAATAATTATGAGGGAATAAATAGTGACTGTCCTTATTTGTATGAGGGAATAAATAGTGACTGTCCTTATTTGTAAGCCCTGTTGAAATATTTTGAGGTCAGGGAGGAGCGGAAAACGCAAATTGCCTTGCGTGAGCTGGATATCCGGGAACTTGAAATGGAACGCCAGCTTGCCATGCAGCAGGCTGAAATTGATCTTGAGAAGATCAAAGAGCAAGCTGCCGGGGATCTGGCAATTATGGAGGAGCAGGTTGCTGGTGAGGTCATGACCGCGAGTTATGAAGCTGACCGGGCATCCTACAGCCTGGAATCGGTTAAGCGCCTGACGGGTATTTGGAAAAATTTGGCGGGGTTTTCCTTGGCCGTTGTTGATGTCGTGCGCGGGATGATGCGCCCGTTAATTACTCTCTATACATTGGGATTGTTAACCGCCATAGGTTGGCTGATGTATAAGGCTGAAAATAGGGTCATCCCTGAAATGCCGGCGTTGTGGCTTGAAATTGTGCAGGCCGTGATACTGCTATCTACGACATCAGTTACCTGGTGGTTTGGGTCTAGACAATTGCGCCGAGCTGTATATTAATAATGTATGGATCAGGCTTGATAATGTAAACGTAAGCAGTTTACTACCTCCGTCCGGCATCAGGGTTTCGAAACATATCAAAGGCATAATACTACGATGGAATATCTTTAATATAATTTCTCCTGTGTATGGCGTCTTTCTTATTCGTATAATAGAGGCGAGGTGAATAATTTTCTGAATATTGCTTATTGTTGAACTACTTTATTTCTTCGAAGGTCTTGACTAGATCAACAGATATAAGGCCAGGATAATCATTTATAACAGTGCTAATAAGATCTTTCTTCAATGTGCAGTCGCCGTTGTTGTTCTCTCTTATACTTTTTAGTTTTGGCCATGCATTTTTACACAAATCTTCAAACTTGTGACCTTGAATAGTAAGGATTTCACTTCGTATGTTTATAGTAGTGCCATCAATTAATCTGCTTTCTGATACGGAATCGCTATTACTCTCCCAGTTGATCCTCGATTCAACATTATTAACAATATTCTGAAGGGTTTTATCGTTGTCTCTAATCGTTTCGCCTACTTCTACATAGGAATTGCAGCCATCTAAACCAAAGTCTTCGGGTTTTACAAATTTTTTAAGAATAAGATACAAGCCCAAAAAATGTGGTTCGAATATGTAATTTTCTATTGAGTAGCGCTTACCCATGCCAAGTATTATGATTTGCTTTTCAGGTTTGTTTTTTTTATCCCAATCAATTAATCCATAAACTTGAGTATTACCCATGTCGCGAAGTTTTTTTGTTATTTCTAAAACTGCCTCGCAGTTAGAGCCATTAAGGTTGTGAGGAGGTAAGAAATGAGGTGTCGTAGGGAATTTTTTTACTCTGGAGATTATGTCAAACAAATACTCATAGTAAAGAACATCATTATTGTGCTCAACAAAGATCTGTCTTCTTTGTTCAGTGGATACCCTTAAATTAGGAATGCCATAAGATAATATTTTTGTGGAATCTTGTAAGTTACATTGTACTGGACGCTTCTGGTGTGAGCTAATCTTGTACAGAGAATTAGCGGGAGCGCATGCAATTGTTGTTGGAGAATGAGTCGAAATGATTACTGGAATGCCTTGTTTTTTTACTATTTCTTCATCAATGATTTCAAGCATAATTTTTGACATGGAGGGGTGTAATGATGCATCAGGTTCATCTAGTATTATGATTTCAGGGAGGTCTCCGTTTCCGGTAAAGTTATACATAGCTAACGCTAGTGATATCAGTGTTTTTTCTCCTGTAGATAGATCATTTGAGTTTATTTCTAAATCGAGTGATCTATGAATGAGCTTGAGAATGAAACTGCCCTCACGTGTGGTTCCAGTTGGATTATTAAATTTATATGGTAAAGATAACTTTTCTAGAATTAAATTTGCACGCTCCCAAGGAGGTGAACCGAACTGTGCTTCAAACTCATTATCATTTAAATACTTACCAGTATATGGTGTTCCTTCGTCTTCATAATATTTGTAAACTATGTTATCGAAATGACGGATAGAATATAACTTAAATATTAGTGCAATCTCAGAGCTGAAAGGGTCATTGTTAGAAAGCTTCATCACGTCAATATTTTTGGTGAAGATGTCTTCTGTTATTTGTGAAGGCATTACTCCTGATGATTTGGATGTACTTAACAGTAACTCTTTAATGTTCTGATTATTAATATGTTTAAGAATAGGATCTTGTTCAGGAGTTGCTGCTGTAGGAGTATTATGTCGTTTACTTAAAGTAGAATGAGCCTGCTGAATATTGCTCCAGATACTCAGGATAAACCTGTTTGCTTTAATGGAATCACAATTTTCGTCTATCCGTGGATTTAATTCACCAAAAGCAATGTATCTTATTGATTTAAGCTGATTGCCATCAACAAATATCTGCGCATTGTTCTCACTGTTTAAGGCCTCAAAAAGATGAGTTTTTCCGCTTCCGTTTTCGCCAGTTAAGACGGTAAAGGGTGGTAGTTCGAAATCAAGGCCAGCGGGTATTGACTTGTAATTTTGTTTTACTTTTATTTGCATTACTTATCCTTCTCAACAACTTTAGGGTTACGTCTTAGCATTATCACGCCTACGTTCAGTTCCGATTGAGGCTGTCTGATGTTCTTCGGAGCAGAATTAAATGTCAGCAGTAATGAACTGGTTAGGTAGCGTCTCCACTGAGCTTAACCCAGTCCAACGTATCGGCCGAGGCTCTCGAAATAACTGATTGGCAAGCCAAACCAGGCTTCGATAAACTCGGGAACAGTGGCAAACGTAATCCCACTGAAGATCCAGAACAAACCGACAAATTCTTTGCCAACATCTCCGATGTGAACATCCGCAGTTTCTTCTTTTACACGCTCGAAGTTATCACTCATATTGGCATCTAACTCTTGGATCTTCTTCTCTATTTCCGTTGTCTTTTTCTCCGTATTTTCTATTAGAGTATGTACCATATCGACCAAGGTATAGTAACTTTCGAGCAGCCAATCTAACTTCTCGCTGATTGGTTTATTAGGGTCAATCTTGGTGGTGCCGTGTACTCGGGCAGAGAATGATCTCATATTTGAGTTTGCGGTTTTAGCACGGACTATTGTTTCCTGGCTAATCAAGGGAAACTCACCCAACCAGGTGAGAACGTTCTGGACCGCACACGCCATCAAGTTCTTTCCCTCAAATCGGTCAAGTTTGCTACTTATGCCTATTGCGATAGATACTAGACCTAGCGTATCTAGGATCCAACCCGAGTAACGGATTCTATCTTGGCGGGTCGTGCATATATCCCAGGCATATCCCAGCCAATCGCCAAGCAGGCTCGCCGCTAGCAAGCCAAAAGCAAAAAGCCAAAAGTGTTTGGGCTTGAAGAGCCACCTCGGGATTTTCTGCCATCGCGAGTAATGAAGGTTGAGTTTGGCCACTTAGGATTGCCTGCTACCTAACATCTAAATTACTGGTGCGGATGCCTTTTCCACATCGACGTTGATTTATTTGTTAGCCGTTTTTATAAGCCTACCTATTTCATATATTGCACAGAACTCAACATTATTTACAGTACTAATAGGTTTGTCCCGCTCAATATCAATAAACTGATCACCATCACAAACAACTGCGTCATAAACTGGTGAAATGTCATATATCTCTTCAGGGCTTAATAGGCCATCTCTCTGAATTATTCCGGCAGCAATAGAATGGTTCCCATTTCCGACCCAAGTAATTTTCATGGGGAGCCAAAGTTCTGCAAAATGGTTGCTATCTTGCTTCCATGAGCCTCTGTTCTGGTTTTCTCCATGATGAATGCAGGCATTCAGCATTCTTCGTCTATTCCACGGGTTCGTCAGAACAAGGTCATTTGCTAGAGAAACTTCTATCTTCTCATTAATATTAACCGCTAGATCACGAAGTGATTGGCCAGAATTACCAAGCTTTTGTAATGGGTCGAACCATACTGTTCTTGGCTCAATCTCACCCATTTGATAATCATTTTCATGTCTAATTGTGTAAATAAGATATTCAAGCTGAACTTTTTTACCCAAAAGCCTTATTAAATTATCTATTTCATAGGGGTTTTCAAAATAAACTTTTTTAGCGAAGTCAATAATTGATTCAAATTCTTGTTTTTTCTTACTTTTCTTCTTAGTAACAAACACTGATGTTCCTTTGCGACTTACAGTTTTAATAACGATCCCTCTGCCTCTTTAAATGTTTATAACAAGACCTCCATGTAATAAAAAATAATCTGAAATCAATTAGATAAGCTCTTGGTCTCTCGTTTTTCATTCAAAAATTGTCGAGAAAGAGTTAAGTAGCGAATCCATTATAGTATATTCGTAACAATCATCAGTATTCTTGCAGGCTTTGATCTAATCAAGCTAAGTTGTTTTCTAGCAGAAAACTAGAAATTATTACCGTCAACATATCTATCACTTCATCCGACATTTATCCGACAATTGTACTGTTCAGCTATGCTCTGTCCTACAATATTAGCTATGGGCGTCAGCGAGTAGGTCAATAAAAACAATGACTTATAGAGGAGTTGTTGGCTACGAACTAGGGGTCGGAGGTTCGAATCCTTCCGGGCGCGCCATATTAAAAAGGGGTCTGCTTTAACAGACCCCTTTATAATATGTTGTTCAGATAGCTT
>JBFNNX010000081.1:0-3468 GCA_040791665.1 Candidatus Thiodiazotropha sp.
CAAACAGCAATGCGGGAAATGTGATAAAACTACCGCCACCTGCGATCGCGTTGAGCATACCCCCCAAAAACCCTGCGCCGAACAGAAATAGTGGTTGGTAAGTCATGACCACCCGGAAGAAATGTAATGACCGGCCGACTGTAACCGAATCGTCACTAAATGAATAGTTGACGCGATCACTTCAACGGGTGCCGCGCACAGGCGTGAGACAACGATGCGTGCGACCACCTTCTCGACACATTGTATCAATCATATCCTGGATTACGCTCTGCACGATAGACATTATCCGGTTAATTCCTTCCATCACCCTGTTTGCTTCACCCTTATGTCGAAGTAGTGCTTAGTGGCTAATCCTCAAATGGAATGGATATAAATCGCGCAGAAAGTTCAATCATCGTCATATCTACGTCCATATCCCTTTTCGTGCTCTTTGCCGTACCAACCCCGGTATCCCTCGTCAGACCCACCGTCGAAACGCTCCCTTCCGCGACGTAAGGCGTCTTCCCTGCGGGAACGCCAGCGCCACTCTGCCTCATCCTCGTCCCCGCTACGGTGGCACTCGACGCAATTCTCATAGTCGTAGATCCCTTCCTCGATATGCTCGCCGCGAATGTTCGACCTCGAGTGCTCATGACAACCGTAACAGGTGTAGCTGTTGAAATCGCTGTCAACATGACAGGTCTCGCACTCGGCCTCATGGTGGCGGTCGAAACGAAAATAGTCATTATGGTCGAATGTCGCCGGCTTCCAGCCTTCAACGGTATGGCACTGCTTGCAACTGTCCACGATCTTCCGATGTAAGGCATCCCCCGGGTTGGCATGACATCCTTCGCACTGCTCGCGCACAGTCGTCTCGACCAGCTCATGGGAAAACTGACTGATGGGCCGAAAGGCCATCACTCCATTGTGATCGCTATGGCAGGCGACGCAATCCTCTTCAGTGAGCTGCTGATGAAACGCCACATTTTTCTTTTCTCCGCCGATCGGCAGCCCCTGAGTGGTTTTGATACCGATATCGTCCACCTTGTGGCAGGCGATGCATTTGTCAGGCGTACTGCCCATGAACGGCGTATGGCAGGCAAAACAGTCGTCTGAAATCTCCTCGTGGGCCTTTATCGGTTTACCGGGACTGACCATCAAATGAGGCCACATCAACGTCAAGGTGATCAGCACCACCAGATTCAGGGTTACCGCCCACAGCAGTTTTCGATGCTTCATTGCCATTGCCAAAAGAGAAAGATACTCACGATATGGGCCAGTCCAAGCACGGCGAAGGCTAGCGTGATGGGCAGATGGACCACCCGCCACTGCTTCATCGCATCAACCGTGGTGGCGTCCCAAAAGAGCCTGCGTTCGATCGACTCCCCGCTCATTCCTTCCGCCCGGTAGTGATTCGCCTTCTCGGCAAGCCGCCTCCTCGCGCTGTCGAGCAGATATTTTCCGGTCATGCCGCTGATCACATTCACCAGCATGGCGATCAGTGCCAACCACGGCAGGATGGTGTAAATGTGGACACCTGCGTGCACCAGAATCATCAATGCGCCTATCCAGGTCAGGGTTTCGTGCATCGCCAGCAATTGCTTCGGTTTACCGAATGCAATCTTCTTCCGTTTGCGCAGAGAGTAGATGAAGGATGTCAGGATCAACAGGGTGCCGGGAATCCCCAGCCAGCGGCCCAACCAGACCATATCAAATTGATGCAACAGTAGATCGACAGCCAACGCCCCCAGGATCAACCCGGCAAAGATTGCGATAAAGGGCAAGATCTCTCGGCGCAATATTGATCCTTCCATATCCTCGCCCTATAACGATAGTTTCAGATCGCTCGAGGGACGGCTGACGCAGAGCAGGCAGTGGCCAGCCTCCACATCGGCATCGGGCGCATGGTTATATTCCACCTCGCCCGATTCAATCCTTGTCTGGCAACTGCCGCAGCTACCGGCTCGACACGCTGAGTCCACCGCAATACCTTCACCTTCGGTAAAGCTGAGCAGTGAGTCATGACCCTTCGTCCACTGTGCTGACCGACCGCTTTTGCTGAATGTCACACGCCAGGACGCTTCAGGCTTGTGCGACACCTCGCTGACTTTCGTTTTCGGTTTTTCCAGAGATGCGGGACCGAAGGCTTCATAATGAATATCGGATGCCGGTATAGCCAATGCCTGTAGCCCGGGGACGATACTCTCCATCATGGCGGCTGGCCCACAGACGTAAAATTGGTAACGTCTCAGTCTGAGCACATCCTGCAGCAGCCTCATATCCACATGTCCGGCATGTTGGTAATCAGTCCCGATCCTGTCTGCCGCATCAGGACGACTGTAACAGAGATGCAGGTGAAAATATGGGCGGGTCTGGTCAAGTCGTTTCAGCAAGGTGTGCATAATCACTTCGCGCCCATTGCGCACGCCATAGAAAAGCCAGATCTCGCGCTCGCTCTTCTGCTCCACCAATGTATTGATGATGCTGAGCATCGGAGTAATACCGATCCCTCCGGCAATCAGCACCAGCGGCAAGGGGGGTTCTTCCATCAGGTGAAAATTTCCCGAAGGCGCCTTGACCATCAACAGATCACCCACCTCCACCCGGTCATGCAGATGGTTGGAGGCCTGGCCGGGCGGTGCCGTCGATCGATCCGCCGCTGCCCCCACACGCTTGACCGAGATACGGTAACAGTCCGGGCGTGGTCGGTCAGAGAGCGAATAGCACCGAACCGCGCTCCGCTTGTCGCCATCCCACTCGGATTGCAACTCGAGTTTCAAGGTGAGGTATTGGCCCGGGTGGAAGTCGGGCAACGTCATCGGTTCAGTGGGCTGCAGATAGAACGAGCAGATATCGCCGGCGACATTCTCATCCACCCGGCGCACCACGCGAAACGGTTTGAATCCCTCCCACTTTCCCGCAGCAGCCTGATGCCGCTCAAGGTCAGAAACAGCTGGCACTCCGACCCCTTCAGTGGCCGGATCATCCTCGTTGCCGAGAGAATTGTGCTTACGCCATATCCCTGTCAGTAGCGACAGCAATATTTGCAATACGATTGCAACAGCGATTATGAGTGCCAGTAGTCCCGTAGTCATTATTGATTCGAATATCCGATCAGGCATGTCTGCTTCAAAGTGGCAGCTTGATATTAGATGGATAAAATGAATTCAAACTGAAAAGCGATCAATTACCCATTCAATCAACAACCGGCAACCACATCCATTAGGCAGGGGAGATGTTTCTGATTCAAATCCCGTATCGTGCTATATACCATGTAAGATCATCCCCATACTTCCGGTAACTGAGAGACCGCCATGGATCTGACCACCCAATATCTGGGCATGCAGCTTAAAAATCCGCTGGTGCCGTCCGCTTCCCCCCTCTCCCGCAGTATCGATGACGCCCGCCGTTTGGAAGACGCCGGTGCTGCCGCCATCATCATGTATTCCCTGTTCGAGGAGGCCGTCACCGCAGAGGAGGAGAGCATGG
>JBFNNX010000082.1:0-1947 GCA_040791665.1 Candidatus Thiodiazotropha sp.
TCTTCGGAGGCCGCATTCAAGCGCACACTGCGAGAGGTCGGCTATCTGCTATCCATTGGTGAGATCAAAACAGCCAGGTCTCGCCGAAATGCCAGGGAATCAGCATCGAAAACGACTGGAACCTGACCGCATGGCTGTCTCTCCCGACAATGCCCTGGTGCTGCAGAGTGATTGCAGCCTGCTGCTCGAGCTTCATTCACCGCGTGCAGAAGAAGCCCGCGAAGCCATCGCCCCCTTCGCTGAGCTGGTGAAAAGCCCCGAGCACGTGCACACCTACCGCTTGACACCGCTTTCCATCTGGAATGCCAGAGCGGCAGGGCTTGCGGCAGATGACATGGTGGCGGCCCTCCATGAACACTCTCGATACCCGGTTCCGGGGAACGTGGACCAGACCGTCTTCGATCTGGCGGGGCGATTTGGCCGCGTCGTCATCACCCGCGACGACGGCATGCTGTGCTGCAGCTGCGGAGACGAGGTGATTGCCGAGCTTTTGAGCCGCGATCGGACGACCGGAAGCTACCTTACGGACCGCATTGACGGCACCAGCTTCCGCGTAGCGCCAGGAGACCGGGGTATGCTCAAGCAGGCGCTGGTGTCGGCGGGCTATCCGGCCGAAGACCTGGCCGGTTACGTGAGCGGCGATGCTTTGGCCATGACGCTCCGGGATCGAACAGCATCGAACAACCCCTTTTCCGTTCGCGACTATCAAAGGCAAGCAGCCGAGTCGTTCTACGCCTCGGGCACCGCTCGCGGCGGTAGCGGCGTCATCGTGCTTCCCTGTGGAGCGGGCAAAACCATCGTCGGTCTGGCTGCCATGGAGATGGTCGGACAGACGACCCTGGTGCTCACGACGAGCTTGACCTCGGTCAAGCAATGGCGCCGTGAGATCGGCGACAAAACCAACCTGCAGTCCGACGATATCGCGGAGTACACCGGAGAACAGAAGAGTACCGGCCCCGTGACGCTCACCACGTATCAAATCCTGACATGGCGGGCGAATCGTGAGAGCGAGTTCCCACGCCTTGAGCTGTTTCGCGCGCGTTCCTGGGGCCTCATCATCTACGACGAGGTCCACCTGCTGCCCGCGCCGGTGTTTCGCGCAACCGCCGATCTTCAGGCCCGCCGCCGATTGGGGCTCACCGCCACGCTGGTCCGGGAAGACAAGCGCGAGGGGGATGTTTTCGCGCTCATCGGGCCAAAGCGCTTTGACGTACCGTGGCGCGATCTCGAGCGCCGGAACTGGATTGCCAGCGCCTCGTGTGTGGAAGAACGGATCCCCATGACCCAGGAGCGGCGCATGGAATACGCCTTAGCAAACAGGAGAGCCCAGTTTCGCATCGCCGCCGAGAATCCGGCCAAGATGACCCGGCTGCGCCAGCTGCTCAAAGAGCACGATGAAGGACGCGTGCTCGTCATCGGAGAGTACATCGCGCAGGTTGAAGCCATCGCCAGGGAGATCGGCGCCCCCCTGCTCACCGGGAAGACTCCACAAGCCGAACGCGAAAAAATCTATGATCGATTTCGCCGAGGGGAGCTGCGCTGCATCGTGCTCTCCAGGATCGGGAATTTTGCCATCGACCTGCCGGATGCGGATGTGCTCATTCAGGTGTCCGGGATGTTCGGATCGAGGCAGGAGGAGGCACAGCGACTTGGCCGCATCCTGCGGCCAAAGGCGGACGGCCGCACAGCTCACTTTTTCACGCTGGTTTCGTGCGACACCCGGGAGGAAGAGTTCGCCCACCACCGCAAGCTCTTTCTCACCGAGCAGGGGTATTCCTACCAGGTCGTCATTGCCGACGGATCATGATCATCCTAAGCAGGACGAGCTGCCCGATGGGCATCAAGGTCAGCGAACCAAGGAGCCTGTCGGACGTACGCCTCACGGCTCGATTTTTGCCCTTCCCGGCAGAAACAAGCCTCCTGCTAGCTTCTTCCGAGCCGCCTTCG
>JBFNNX010000083.1:0-1898 GCA_040791665.1 Candidatus Thiodiazotropha sp.
AAGGCGAGGCGAATATCGGGGATCATCTGCTCCTGAATGGCCAGGTGCGTTCGGACTCTGCCGATCACTGCATCGGCCTCTCCGCTGGTCAACAGCGAGAGCAACGCATCGTCACTATCGGCGGGAATCAGGCTGATGCCTGGGATCTCCCGTAGTAGCTTCTCTTCGAGCAGGTTGCCCTGGCGTAGTCCGACACGTCTATTGGCGAGGTCCTGAATGCGCCGGATCCCGACCGAGCTGGTAAAGATGAACTTGGAGACGTTATAGGGGCTATCGCTAAAGAGAAAGTGGTCGGCGCGTTCAGCATGGCGGGCGGACACCGCGAGGCCGTCTATTTCCCGCGCCTTGGCTTTTTCAACCAGATGCGCCCATTCGCCCGTGACGAGTTGGATATTCGCGCCGGTGAGGGCGTTGATGCGTTCGATTAGGTCGGGTTCGATTCCGCGGACACCACCGTCGTTATCAGGAATCACATAAGGTCGCCAATCCCTATCGGTACCGAGCACGATTTTGGGATGGGCTTCGATGAACGCCCGTTCTTCTGCGCTCAGGACGACTTTTCCCGTATCAATGATACCGGATTGAGTCGGCGTGGAGGCGGTAAACACAAACTGTGGAATGAAAAGTAGGAGCGATAGTAAGAAAATCGGGAACAGACCAGGGCTACCTACCGCCCTCTGCTTGGTGGAACGACAGAGATCTCTCTTATCAGTCATCACTGTTTCCTGCGAAATTTTCGCCGTCAATTGGACAGTTCACAGCTGAAGTTTTCCAGCTAGAGACAGCGATTGAAGCGTTCGATGAAGGGCACATCGAAACTTCCTTTTTCAAAGACGTATTCCGGTCAATTATCCTGCTTACCGACTCACGAGCCAAGGAATAACCAGGTTTCGATGAATACTTGCATCGATTTCCGTATTTTCATTCCTTTTCATGGCCATTGTTAGCCTTATTCTCATGCAGAGGACGGACTGACCCTGTGTCATCGTTCCAATTGCGTGTATCGCATTAGATTGTAGACCAGGTTCATCAAGCCGATTTTTCACCGCGCCCTGAGCAGGCCGACGGTGCGGACGAATTTACCGCCCATCGAATTGTGCTGAAAGCCAAACACTTGTAATGGTTGACGGTATTTTATCTGGTATTCGTTTTGCTCGTCGCTGAGATTGTACAGACTTTGCAGCACAGGATCTTGAACATCAAGATCGGATCATAGGGCCTGCGCCCGGCACTGCTTTTGCGATTTTTATTCTGCAGTTTTTCAATATCGGGCGGAATGTAGCCCAGTGGACAGAGTCATTCAGCACTTCCAGGGGGTCTCCTTGGTCATTCAATGCCTCATGGCGTTCTTCAAGGTCAAAAAGTCCCGATTGTTTCATGCCCACTCCTGGTTTGGCTCGCCTAAAAACTGTGTGGGTATTTTAATCGATATGAAGTGTTACAAAATATAAGCTATTTTTCGAGCTACCCTTAAGTAAGTACTATTGGCCTTAGGGGAAGAATCGGACCAAGGCGATTTTATTTCTCTATGGGAAGACCTCCCGAGAACTCGCTCTGCCTTCAACGGGTGAGGCAACAGATGCTTGATAGTCCCCAGAAAACCGTCACTGTCCTGATCGTGGATGACAACCATGACAATTTGCGGGTTTTAGGAGGTATGTTACAAGAAGCCGGCTACCAAGTACGTGCGGCACTCAGTGGTGCATTGGCCTTACAGTCTATTCGGTCCAGTGCGCCCGATCTGGTACTGCTGGATATCTGCATGCCGGAAATGGACGGCTACGAGGTCTGCCGACTTATAAAGGCGGAACCCAAAACCCGTGAAGTGCCGATTATTTTCATCAGCGCCCTGAATGCGACGGACGAAAAGGTGAGCGGCTTCAAAATGGGCGCTGTGG
>JBFNNX010000084.1:0-1470 GCA_040791665.1 Candidatus Thiodiazotropha sp.
GCAGCACTTTGAAACATCTGGTTCATATTTGTAACTTTTGATACATTCCAGCCGCCTATATCCTGGTTAAATTTCAAGGCACTAAAAAACATATTGTTCATACTCATAACTCTTGATACATCCCAGCCGCCTATATACTGGTTAAACGCATCAGCATTCTTAAACATAGAGGACATATTGTTAGCTCTTGATACATCCCAGCCGCTTATGTCCTGGTTAAACGCTCTGGCTTCGAAAAACACAGCATACATGTCGGTAACATACGAAACATCCCAGTTCCCTATGTCTTGATTGAATTTTTCAGCTTTGTAAAAGGTACTATCCAAGGAGGTAACACGCGACACATCCCAGCTCGAAATATCACCATTGAAGTTCGCTGCCCAGGCATTGGTGCCCGGGTGGAAAAAATATTCGAGTTCTCTGCCGTTTATCTGGCTGGTATCGATAGTCTGAAAATCGCCTTCTGATCCTTGCCGGGTGACTTCCTCCTCCATCAGCGTACGAAGTGCATTCTTGCTGTCCGGCCTGGCATAAACGACCAGGGTGACTTGATCCTGGTCTACCACAGCATTATTGACTTTAGCGGTAATGGTATAAGTTCCAATAGATAGAGCTTCTGAAGAATCAGGCGTACCTGTAAATTCCCCTGAATTCTCATCAAAGGCCACTCCAGGGGGCAAAGAACCGGACGGTGCTATCGTGTACGTTGTCCCGGTGGGGGTGCCTGGATTCCATGTGGGTGCTGTAGGACTTATCGCAGACCCCCTAAGCACTTTTACCTTGTTTCCCGTGCCGTAGGATACCTCAAGATCCAGTACTACCTCTACCATGAAGGTTTGGGTTACAGAACCGTCATAGATTCCTTGCGCCGTCGCGGTCGCGGTTACGGTGTATTCGGTCTCGGTGAAGGCCGTTGCGGTGTCCACGGTGATAATGCCGGAATCAGAATCGATATCGACACTCGATTCCGTTCCCCCTCCCGTTGCCCCAGTCTTGGCGATGGCAAATGTAACAGCGTCTTGCAATGTATCGGGTGACACCAACCAGGCCGCTGTATCGGGAGTAGCGGTGTTGCCAGTGCTGACATCCTTTTCGACCATCAGTGCGCTGGGAGTATATGTCAGGCTCGCGCCTGCGATTGACTTCTTAGCGACGACTATGTCGTAGTCTTTCTCGATAATTCCTCTCGTATCCGCTGAACTGGCCTGTACTGTTATGGAATGAGTGCCAGCCGCCAAATTCGCCGGGACTGTTATCGTTCCGCCCGAGGCAACCGTTATGCCTGTGACCGAAGATACAAGGGCAAATTCGACGCTTGTTCCAGTTACAGTGTTGGAGCCTAAGGATATTGTCGGACCATCACCATAGGTGATTGCCGGTATGGTGTAGCCGAAATCACCACCTATCTGGGGCAATTCCACCGTCACCTTGATGGTGGAGGTTAGAGAACCGTCATAGTCTCCTTTCGCC
>JBFNNX010000085.1:0-2574 GCA_040791665.1 Candidatus Thiodiazotropha sp.
CCCTTTTCCTTTCCTCTTTCCCCGCATGTTGTGTTAATAGTCGCCTGATTTCCTCCCTTTCCTTCTTCTCTGCTTCACGTCTTCGGTTCTCTCTCCTCTGTTCTGCCTCTCGATCCTTCCTCCTTTCCTCCTCTCGCTGTCGCTCTCTTTCCAACCACCTCTCCTCTCTCTTTCTCTCTTCTTTGGCGTTTTCCTCGATTTTATTCCTTAGCCTGGATAATGAGTCTGCAACTCCACTAAGAGCACATGTGGTGTCTATTAGGGCTTTCTCGAGCTGCTCTTCTTTCTTCTCCCTCCTTTTCATCTGCTCCGTGAGTCCTTGAACAGCTGATACTAGCCCGTTGATGGCAACCAAACTTACACGTATAGACTCTCCATCTTCCCT
Source organism: Candidatus Thiodiazotropha sp. (assembly GCA_040791665.1). Taxonomy (GTDB): domain Bacteria; phylum Pseudomonadota; class Gammaproteobacteria; order Chromatiales; family Chromatiaceae; genus Thiodiazotropha. The sequence continues at coordinate 386 of JBFNNX010000085.1, forward strand.
GTCCTCAAGTCGCCTCCTTTTTGCTTCCTGGTCTTCCTCGATTTCTCGTTCTCGTCTAGCCCTCTGCTTTCGTCCCCCTTCTATGTTGTCCCCACTGGTAATAGACATGTCCTCTCTAGGCAAGAGCTGTGGCATTAGATTTTCCTCTGCCTCGGATACCATGTCTGCCTCTCTATGCCCAGTCCCATCAGGCCCTTCCACTTGTTGCGCCTCAGATGTGGTTGCTGGTAGTCCCTGCTCTGGAAGATTTGCTACCCGGCTGTCTGCCACAGTGACTGGTAGTTGGGTCGGGAAGACATTATGTAACACTGCTGGCTCGCTGCTCTTCGTGCAGCTGTCGACTAACAGCGGGTTCTCATCAGATCCGAAATGCGAAGATGGACTGTATGACCCATGGTCCTGATCAGGCACCTGAAAGTTTGGTGTTGAGCCCACGCTGGCTCCCCTGGTTGACTCGTCCAGTAGGGGTGTCATCGGGTCGGTTGTTGACGTTGGTACCGACATTGGCTGAGTCTGCAGTGGCTGAAACAGGCTGGTCAGACCTTGACATGGCATGCACTGTGCTGCTGATTTGGACTGGATCGAAGCCATTGAACTGTCGGTCGTGAAGCTTGTACCGCTAGTCAGCTCGTCCAAAAGTGGCATAGTTGAAGCCATTGTTGCCGTCGGCACAGAGATGGTCAAAGCCTGCTGAGACGGAAATTGGCCAGTGAGCGGTTGACCCTGCATCGTCCTTTGTGCTGCTACCATGGGCTGTACTGAATCCTGCAATAGTACCCTTGGGCTAAAGGTGGTAAAACCGGTCCCTCTGGTCAACACTGCTGGCTGTGGCATCACTGGAACAACTGTTGACCTTGGCTCAGTGATGGGTACGGCCTGCCGTGGATGGACTAGATTTGGAAGTGGTTGCCCAAACAGATGTGACGCTGCTGCCATGGGTTGTGTAGAGGTTGGACTGAAGGTCATTGTCACTTGAGCCTGTCTGTTCGTCCGGGCACTGGCTACTCTGGGTTGCTGAGCACCTAAGTCTGGAGATGCAATAATAAATCCCGCCTGCAGGGTATCCTGGCTTATGTCGCTCCCCAAAGTCCCATCGACGAGCTTTGCCAATGAGGTGTCAATGGATGACGATCTCCCCGATCCCGCTGACCTCTCCAGGAAGAACTTCAGGCTCTCTTCAGGCGATAACTTGAAGTAGTCCAACTCCGTTATCACATAGGGGTTCTCACTACTGCGCAACCAGGGTTCATGGTTCACGATGTTCCTCCCTGCGGCCATCGTCACGTGTCTGGCATAGTGAGAGACGTGTCGGAGCAACTGGTCCCGTCTTAAACACTTAAACAGGCAGAGCTGGCAAGAAAAGGGTACCCTCTCTGGCGGCATATGCAACCTCAGGATGTGATCCTCCAGCTTCCCGATCTCGTCTATCCATCTCTGCCCTTTCTTGAAGTGGCACGCCAAACATTGGTACGCCCGTCCCCGCTTCTTGGCTTTCTCTATCGCCACCTGGTCATACATGGACAGGTCCATTTTTGCCTATAATAGAAAATCAAGAGCCCCTTGGTTAGTTCCTATACCACCCCCTGGGCGCCTGACTAGTTCGGTTGTGATCACACCTCACTCTCTTCACTCTCACCTTTCTGACTTACTACTTTGGGCTATAAAACACCTCCCACCACAAATGACGCTAAAACGCTTCACTTAGAGTTTTCCACGACAACAAATTTCAATTCACATAAATCCTTCTTGCGCGCCTCAAATCGCGACCTTCAAGGGACATCTGATCCAATACATCTTCTGTTCTTTCCTTTTCTTCTCCCGCTTCTGTTCAAAGTCTTTCGGGAAACTACCGAACTGTACGTCTTTCCACTCCCAAAACTGCGCTTAACTCGCTAACACAGAAGAGCTCCCGTACTCTCTTAACGTAAGATCTACCTGCATTCTTTATACCCTCTTAGCAACGCCGAACTATATTGGATCTCTTATCCCCTCTTTGTGAAAACATGGCATGCACTGGTAGGCCGCCCCTTGTGTTTGGCTCTTGTTATATCCTCTGGGTTATCTACCATTGGGGTTGCTTCTCCTGGCTACATCATCTTTCTCTGAAATTGTAAAGTTCGTACCCCTATCTTAGTCTCTATGAAAAGCACGTGACCCAGTGCGCATAGAAACAAGTGATCACTGCCTTT
>JBFNNX010000086.1:0-1813 GCA_040791665.1 Candidatus Thiodiazotropha sp.
GCCTCGAACCGCATCAGCGTCCGACCAGTGCAGCACTCATGACCGCCTGCGACTTCTATCGCCAGAATATGATCAAACACCCCTTCGTCTCGGATTTCCACTGCTACTCAGAGTTGTTGCACGCTTGTTTACTCGAAGGCGATCCGACGGTCATCAGCTATGTCCCGCAACCCTACCTACTCCGAATACAGAAAAAACGCTACACGCCCGATTGCCATATCGTTAGCGAGGACCAACCACGACGGGTGGTCGAGCTGCGCCCGCGGGGTGAGATGGCAGAGCACGAGAAGCTTGCCTTGATCGCCTTTTTTCAGCAGTTCCGCATCGTGTTTGAGGTGATCAGCAATGAGTCGGTGCTCGAGCGCGAGATGGAGGCGCTCAATTGGCGTGAGATCGTGCAGATCCTTCACCAAGCACGTCATTTCACCACGACCGATGCCGAACAACAGGTCCTGGAGAAGCTGACCCAAAAAGGCCCCTGCTCGCTGGGTGACATCATTGACGATGGGGACCGGGAACGGACCTATCAGCTTGAGATTGCGTTGTTTCGTCTCCTCCACCGTGGTTATCTCAGCGCTGAGCTCCGTGAGGCCCCGCTGGATTATGACACGGAGGTGGCACGATGAAGACTTCCTGGCGTGAACGCCTGATCGTAGACCCGGATCTTCGAAATTTCGCTGACTGGCCCGTCATCCCCACCGACAGTGTACCATCGACGCATCAGGCGGTGTTTTTGCGCAACAAGGCGATCGTGGCCAAGATCCTGGCCGGTGAACCACCACAGAATGTGGCTGCCGACTACGCCTTGTGCCCAAGCAGTATCAGCCAAATCATGGATCGCTGCCTGGGTGGCGATGACGCCGAGTCCCCCGCGCTGACACAAGCCCTTATCCCGCACACCGTGCTTGTGGACAAACAACGACAGCAAGCCTTACCCACGTTGCAGCAACCCCGAGGCACAGCCTGTTCCTTCAAACACCTGCTGCGCGTGCTTCCCGACCTCAAGAAGGAGCTGGACGCCAAAATCAAAGCAGAGGTAGACGATAAACCCGAAGCCGAGAAATTAACTCCCTTGTCGTTCCTTGGCCATATCAAAAACTATTTGGCTGAGCACCATTGGCCACAGGATCAGTATCCCTATACCTGCCGCCATGGTGGTTATGCGGCAGCACGTCGTTATTATCTGAAACGCAAAGACGAGCTGATTCAACAGAAACAGGCGAAACGTAAAACCCATCGCTCATATCAGCGGAGGGCTCAAACCAAGCTACGTCGTGCCTTACGCGCAATCCAGATCGATGAGCACAAACTGCACTTTAGATCACGCATCAACCTCGTGCTCAACGATGAGTTGATTCCCCTGCCGATCGCCCGTGCAACGGTGCTGACCGCCATCGATGTGGATAACGAATGTCTGTTGGGCGGGCATTTGGCACCGACCGAATATCCCAACCAGCAAGATCTCTTGGCGCTGCTGGATACGTGTATCTCCCCCTGGAAACCCATGACCCTACAAACACCAGGACTGAGCTATGCGCCTGGGGCCTGCTTTCCCAGCGGGCTACCCGAGGGCTTTCCGGTGAGTTTTGGTTTTGTTCATATGGACAATGCCTGGATGCATAAGGCACGCTCGATCATTAAGCAGTTTTGCGATTATTTCGGCGCCACCTTGAATCTTGGTTTACCCGGGGTACCGCAGGCTCGCCAGCTCAAAGAGTCAGTCTACGACTACATCAATGCGAAGTTCAGCCATCGGGTGGACTCGACTACCGGTTCATATCCGACGGATCCGAGAAAAGAATCACGTAAAAAT
>JBFNNX010000087.1:0-2662 GCA_040791665.1 Candidatus Thiodiazotropha sp.
TCTTCCTGCAGATAAGACCGAATTAATGATCTTCATATCATCCAGTACAGTTGTAGTGTACGAGAAAGCAGTGTTTTCTTTATTAAGGCAACTCTGATTAATTCCTGAAATCGTATACCATGTGCACATTGCTCGCCAGTCTGGAGAAATCGTGAAACAACAGAGTTTAGAAGCCAGCGGCTTCGAAGTTTATCGCAAGAAGACCCGTAAGGAAGCATTTCTCGATGAAATGAACGAGATTATTCCCTGGGTTGAAATGATCGAAGCGATTGCTCCGTACTACCCCAAGGAGCCAGAAGGCGCAGGCCGTAAGCCGATTGGTCTGGAACGGATGTTGAGAATTCATTTTTTGCAGCACTGGTTTGAGTTATCCGATCCTGCTGCTGAAGAAGCCCTGTATGACTCACGTGCCATGCGCCACTTTGTTGGCATAGACCTGGGACAGGAGCCAGCGCCGGATGAAACCACGATCTGCAAATTTCGCCACTTAATGGAGCGGCACAACCTGGGTGATGAGTTATTTCGACTGGTGAATGTTTACCTATCAGAGAACGGAATGAAAGTCAGCCGAGGTACGATAGTCGATGCGTCAATCATCAGCGCCCCAACCTCCACAAAGAACAAAGACAAACAGCGTGATCCCGATATGCATCAGACCCGGAAAGGTAACCAGTGGTACTTTGGCATGAAAACGCATATAGGCGTGGATAGTAAAACCAAGCTGATTCATTCCATCGTGGTAACGCCAGCCAATGTGCATGACTCCCAAGTCATGGGGGATTTACTGCACGGAGATGAAACGCGCGTCTGGGGCGACTCAGCTTATACGGGACAAACAGAGGTATTGAAATTGGTCGCACCAGAGGCCAAGGACTTTACCCAGAAGAAAGGCTCCCGGTATTGCAAGCTCAGTGATGCGGAAAGATCGAAGAACCGTAATAAATCAAAAGTACGCGCCAAGGTCGAACATGTATTTGGCATCCTGAAGCGGCAGTTTGGCTACAACAAGGTTCGCTATCTCGGACTGGATAAAAATGCCCATGCGGTATTTATCAAGTGTACCTTGGTGAATCTCGTCATGGCCAAGAAGAAATTGTTGGCTGCTTGACAGCTAAGTTGCGCCTGTAATCTGAAAATGGACTGAAATATCCAATTATTTGCAGTAAGAGCAAGCAGATTTTATTGACTGAAACCGGAGGCAGGCTGAATCATGCTGAAAACAGTGAATTATTCAGACCTTCCCTAACTTTCGTAGTCCATTGGGTTCCATATCGTCGACGAAGTTTTTCAAAGATCGCTGCTATCCACCGTTGTTCCATCATCGGCCGCGATGTCGCGGTAGATTTGTCTGTGTAAGGAATTTCGTTCGGCTGCCGTAGTGCCTTGCTTGTTAAATCTTTGATTTGTTGCATTGCCATTACTCCTAAGCCTGTCTGGGAATATGCCCTGCCAGCCATTGGCGATGGTCATGTCCACACAATGCTGCTGGTCTGGTTGACTGAGTGGTGAGAGAAGATTGCAGACCTTGGCCTTAGCGAGTTTGGTCCAGCTATCCCTGACTTTTTTAGTCTTGTGTGTCGATCGATATTGATCGAGATCAGCCCAGGCTTGAGGATTCACTTCAGGAGGTGGAGTGAACACGGGAATTTCTTTTTTGGTACTTTGTTCTTTTGTTTTTTTATTTATTTTTTCGGGTGTCACAGTGGCACTTTGCCTTGACAAATTGGCACCTTGCCTTGACAGATTGGCACTTTGCCCCTTCTGCAATGTGTCATTCTGGCACTTTGCGTTTTTAGATTCTTCGGTAGATTTGATGTCACGCTGGGACCATTTCAATTGATATAAATTTGACTTTCTTCCTATACCATCTCCACCTCTAATTTTTACAGTGAGGTATCCATGAGCTTCCAAATACTGAATTGCTCTGATTACGGTTCTGCGTGACATGCAGGTATCTTCACAGATTCGATTGATGCCCGGGTAACAAACCCCGCAATCATCTGAGTGTTTAGCTATGGAAATGAGCGTAAATTTTACTGAAGAATTCATATCTATCTGACTAAATGCCCATTTAATTGCAGGAACATTTATCCAATCATTTACATGAATGCTCACAACATTGATTCAATAGTGTTAGGCTGCGTTATTCGTTTTCTCTTCCAGAGATGCCTGGCATTCAAGTAATGCAGCATGTGAACAGTACCGGCGACGACCAACTTTGTAGGTACGTAATGTGCCACTGTTGATTAGTTGATAAATGATTTTTCGGCTACTTTTCAGCGCAAGAATCATGTCATCAATATCGTAAGTGATCTGTGGGTGAAGATTGATTTCTTTAGACACTTTCTTTACTCCCAGAGACAAATCGATGTTTCTGGGAGAAGTCTCTCAGTAGACGTAACAGAAAGTAATGCAAAAAATGAAGGGATCTAGCTTATTCTTCGCACTAGATGATTTATTTACTCTGTAATGGTAATCATTTTACTGACTTCACGAGCCAAATAGTGAGAGTTATAGTCGAGCTCGGCCGCTTCAATCATAATTTCAATATATCTAACAAATGGTCCATCTTTGTAGGTAGAAATTTTCAACTTACCTTTGACAGGAAATACGGTAGCAATCATCGATGCCATTAGTCTGAAGGCTGTCGATTTTTGATACT
>JBFNNX010000088.1:0-1299 GCA_040791665.1 Candidatus Thiodiazotropha sp.
CTGCAGGCTGGGGGCAGAATCTTCATCAAAAGGATTTCAAAGAAGCGGCTGTTGACGCGATGCTCCTGAGGGCAGGTATCACGATCAATGATCCCCATCCAGGAGCACAGGACCTTCGCGGTCGTTCGATCCTGAATATTGCTGAAACAATGATCGGTCACCGTGGATCAACTTTGCTCGGTGGCGCTGGCCCAAATGAGATCGTGAGAGCTGCAATGACAACGAGTGATTTTCCCGAACTACTGTCAGGTGTAGCTGGAAAATCGCTGATGATTGGTTATGAATCTGAGCCAGCTACACACCGCCAATGGACGCGGGAAGTTGAATTTCAGGACTTCAAACCAGAAAAAAGAGTAGCGCTCTCAGAGACGCCTGAATTGCTCGAGGTACCTGAGCATGGCTCCTATGAAGATGGTTCGCTGAGTGAGCGCGCTGAAGCGTACAAGCCCGATACATATGGTCGCATCCTGAGGTTGACACGACAGAGCCTTATCAATGATGACCTGGGTGGAATCACTCGAATGCCTGTAGCGTTTGGCCAATCAGCAGCAAGACTCGAGGCAGATAAAGTCTATGCACGCTTGATCGAAAATCAGAATATGAGTGATGGAAATGCACTTTTCAGTGCTGCACACAATAACCTTGCTGCAACCGGAGGTGCTCTATCAGTTGCGACACTCAGTGAGGCACGGATGTCAATGCGCACTCAAAAAGGACCGAATGGTGGTTACCTCAATGCGGTACCGCGGTTCTTGATCGTACCTGCAGCTATGGAGAGTGAAGCACTTGTTCTACTTGCCAATGAACATTTAGAGCGCGTCGTAAATAACGACACAGTGCGATCAGGGATTTCATGGGTAAAAAGCCTTGAATTGGTCGTGGAGCCACGTCTAGATGATCATTCATCAGCTGGGTGGTATCTCGCTGCATCTCACACCCAGGTTGACACCGTCGAGGTCTGTCATCTTGCCGGCCAGCGTGGGGTATTCACTGAGGAAGATACGGAGTTCACCACCGACATGTACCGGATCAAAGCACGCCTTGATTATGGTTGCCAAGTCATCGACTGGGTCGGACTGTATCAGAATCCTGGCGCTTAATTTGATCACTGGTTAAAAAGGGTACTAACACTATGAAAAATGGCATCCACGAAGGAAAGCTCTTTTCTTGGACCAATACTACCGGCAGTGATGTTTCCTCTGGTGACATCGTGCCGATCGGCGGCATCCTGGCTGTTGCGACCGTCGATATAGCAAATGGCTCAACTGGTACGGTCCAGGTCGGTTATGCGGTCAGAGC
>JBFNNX010000089.1:0-2609 GCA_040791665.1 Candidatus Thiodiazotropha sp.
CCATGCGCATGCGCAGCCGATAGAGCTCCCTGCGGGAGAGCTTGTGCACATCCTGACCATCCACTTCGATCGTCCCCCGGCTGGGGCGCAACTGCCCACCGATCAGTTTCAACAGGGTGGTCTTACCGGTGCCGCTGGGCCCCATGATGGCGGTCACCTTGCCCTGTGGGATATCGATATCCACACCGTTGAAGATGGCCCTGTCGCCATGGGAGAAGTGGAGATTGCGGATTTTGACCAGTGGTTCGTTATTGTTCACTGTTGTCTTCTAACTGGAGATCCCTGACGATGGTTGAAGATCGGGGCATTGTGGCTGTGAGATGGAGGGGCGTCAAGCTAAAGTATGTGACTATTTGAGATATACTATATTTAGTCAAATATCTCTGTATATCAGTAAGATCATTGGTTTCCCACTTGGCTTCTCCTCCCTCGGAAGAGGGTTGGTGTGATAAATATTGAAAATCTAAGACTTCTATTTACTACCCTTTCATCCTCTTTTTCTCCTTGATAGAGATGGGACGCTGGCTACTCATTTCCCATTAGTCCTGGTAACCCTAAACCTACTAACGATTACAGATACGAAGTGAAAGAGAGTTTCCAGATAGACTAAATGGGCATGTGAAATAAAATGCCAATCACACTTGAGAAGGCATGACTGAGAATAATCTTAAATGAGAACCAGGCTCCCATTTCTATGTGGGGAGTAGCTGGTTGATGAAGCGATAATCCTTACTACCTATCAAATACATCAACTCAATTAAAAACTGATATCTAGTCTAGTGGCATTATTATTTGGTGTTGTTACTAAAATTGTCAGAGGACCTATAGCGTCGCCTGGAATATTAAACGTGAAAATATCGGCTCCTAGCTGATCACCTGATCGGGTTGCATTGAAGGAAGAATTTGGCACCTCATATGAGTCGTCTATATCACCTTCTTCGAGATCAGCTGTGACAGTTGTACCAGCAGGCATGATCTGTCCAGTTTGTGCGCCTACTATTTCGAATGTTACCGAGGAACCCGCAGCCACTGTACCATTAACTAGCGTAATACTGGCAAAACTCTCCGCCATGACCATGACGATATCGTCACGTACGTTGATATTCTTCTCACTGCTACAAACAGGTGACGTGATGGGCGTAGCTCCAAAGCAAACCCCGGGATCCTCACCCACAGCCACTGCCGCTTCTGCCGCAGTCACTGCATCTGTATCGCAACAGAGGGCACCATTGTAGTTGGGGTCGCTGCTGGCACCATCGTAAATACCATTGGTATTAAAATCGACAAATTCTTCTAGGGACGTATGCTTGGCATCATCTTCGTTATCGTCCCTGAAGGCCTCAGGTATGGTAGAGAACGCAGTATCTCCACTATCGAGGACACCGTTGCCGTTGGCATCGATAAAGCTCTCTTCACCCAGCATGCTGGCGAGAATTGTAATCCTTCCCATACCACCAGGCAGGAAGTCATCGGTTGGCCGCGGGTTTGAACTCGTCCAGGTGACGCTGCAGCTACCATCGACAATCTGGCATTGAGATTGGATCTGCCCACCTTCGGTAGTGAAGTAGACAGAGGCGCCATCCGGAACCGGATTGTTAAAATGGTCAGCGGCATGAACCGTAAGCTCTACCTCTACACCATCAATTCGCCAGGATTCCGGATTAAACGTCTCGGTACTCAGGGACATACTGTTTTGATCGGAAACGCCTGTGGAGATAACCAAACCATCCGACTGGGTGGAGATCAGTGGATTGGCATCCAAAGAGGCGGTAACACGTACCGCCGTAGGAATAGTTCCGGATTTGACATCCGTTCCCACCAATCCATTGACATCACTGACTGCGGTTTCTGCCCCTTCAGCAATTCTCGCCCCACCAACATCGGTATTCAAACTAAAATTGACCCGTTGCTGGGTAACAGGGTTTCCGTTCTGATCCAGCACTCGGAAAGATACTCGGGAGACCTCGGTCAGGCCAACACCTCTAAGGCCGATGAGTGAAGGCTCAGCAGATACAAACTCCATTGAACCGATCTCGGCGGGCTGTACATTGACAGTACCAGTTGCTGTTGTAGTATCTCCATTGACTGTAACTGTAGCCCGAACGTTATCTGCTCCTGAACAGCCCTGGGCGACATAGGTGGCGGTCACTACCCCACCGTTGGCTTCCACCGGTGTGCTTATAGTCGCTAACCCGGTCGAGAAACAGTCCGTGTTGAAGGATACACTCGCAGCTTCCTGATAAAGGTTGCCCGCGGAATCGGCGAGGGTTGCCGTAACCGTTGTCTGACCACCCGCCGCAAGTGATGTCACTGCGATGTCCAGAGTACCCGCACTGAAAGATGCCCCCGAACCACTGCCGATGAAGATATCAGCCCCGCCGGTACCGGCATCGTCAATTGTGTCGCCATCAGCCGTACCCGTAGTGGATGAATCCCATGGCACATCAGGATCGCCACCCCCACAGGCAGCGAGCATCAGCATCAGAGACAAGGCGGTTAATAAGCGGGCTAAACCTGGCATGGCAAACTCCAAAATCCCATAGGAAACAGTCCATTAAGGGCAGAAACTTAGACTAATTTCTTAATAGTATACAATCAATCGGGTATTG
>JBFNNX010000090.1:0-1547 GCA_040791665.1 Candidatus Thiodiazotropha sp.
CGATGATCCATAATTGTGTCGAAATTCTCGACGTCGTCGTCGTCGTCGTCACGATGGGAAGACATGAGGAGCAGGTTTACGTGTCTCTCTCTCCTGTAGGTCTCCGTTACGTAGATCGGGAAAACGTCACCCCCTTCGTAACCGTAGACGTTGACAGAGAGCAAATTCATTTTCTCAAATTCACCTATGTTTGTAACCGGCATATATCGTCCAGATCCGGCCAGCCCGTCGAACTTCAAAACATTTCTGTACTGATGTAGTTCAGACCAGGGTAACTGTCCTATAACATCTTCGCCCGTGTAAAGGCCAGCTAGTACGGCATATTCAAAACAGTGTCCGTCTAGATCAGGAGGTCCAGTAATGTTTAAGATACATCGTTTACGCAGTAAATTTTCTGGTATTTGATAAAGTGTGCAAGAGCCGCCGAGGGGTCTAAACTTTGCAACTGTTTGTTCCATATGGATAACCTTCCTTATATGCTAGCCGGAGCCATCTGCTCTAAATGAATCTAGGCTGTTGAGCATTTTAAAGTAAGGTTCATCGATCTGGCTGTCTGCAACAACGGGAACTAGAACCTGTCTGGTGAAAAATCTGAAAACTGGGGTGCCGACGTCGACCAAGTCACCTTCTGTATTGAAACGACCCATTTCTATTTTCACCACGACATACCATTTGACTTGTTTTAAGCGACGTAATTCCCTGATGACATTTCTCCGAAGCTGATGTCTTCTGTTGGAAAAAAAGTACATCAGGTCCTGCTGCTCGGCTTCCTGCGCTTTCAGTTTGTATTTTATTAACGTTCCTTGGAATAAGGAGCGTCTGCTCTGAGCATTGTTAGCATCATCATCATCGTCATCACCATCAAAATTGTTATCATCGTCGTTTCCATCGGCATCACCATCGCCCATGTCATTTCGAATCATGCCTCTATTGCGAGAAGAAGTGGCTTTAGCGTGAGTTCTGGCATGCTGTTGTAGTGTTCTGGCAGTGGAAAACTTCTTAGAGCAAATTCTACACTCAAATATGCTGTCTTTCTTTTCAGGTACACAGCTTTGTCTGAGTAAATGCCTTTTCAAGTTCGCCTTTTTAGAAAAGCCCGCCCCACATTTATCACACTGGATATTACTGACAACAGCTGTGGCTTTTCTTGGCCTCATGCATTTTCCACGGTTTGTATGGGTTGCGAGACAAGCTTCCTTTCTGTATGTCTTCCCACAGTTCTGACAGATGAAGCTTTTTTGAATGTTCGAGCATGAGTTTTTCTTTAAGTGTCTGCTCAAACGTTTTGCGTGTGAAAATGTTGCGTTGCACTTGTTGCAAACATATTTGTGGTTGCTTGAAGACGCTGATGTTGCAAGTCTTGTAATTTCATTCTGCAGCCTATGTTCATCGATCGAAGGCAACTGATTCAAATCACAGTCAAGAAGTCTTGCCAAAAAGACGTTGTCGCTTTCCATATTTTCTGCCATTTTCCTCTCATTAACGGTTGATTCTACAATTTATGTTGATAAATATTCTGTCGTTCGTGGGGATACTGGTAGGTTTTA
>JBFNNX010000090.1:1557-1801 GCA_040791665.1 Candidatus Thiodiazotropha sp.
AGCGCACAGTCGATAGATAAGGCTACAATTATTCAGCCGCGCCAAGCGTAAATATGTCTTCCGAGCATGTCCGGCCAGCAAAGCTTATGGTCAGCCTGTACATCCGCACAGTCTGATCATAGCCTTTGCTGCACACAGACACAATGTGCGGACCCTTAGGAATCTACAGGATAAAAAGGGTTCTAGATAGATTGTTCACAGACTAGTTCGAGCATGCTCTATTTGCAAAGACATAAAACACATT
>JBFNNX010000091.1:0-2454 GCA_040791665.1 Candidatus Thiodiazotropha sp.
TGATGACCTTAAAAATCACCTCGACATGAAACGGCTGCGGGTCCACAGCGCCCCAGCAATGGATGGTCGGCTGTTCCTGCAATTCCTCGCGCTCATATATGTCAGCTCTATACGCACCCGGATTATAGGTAACGAAAAGCTCAAGAACTTTACTGCAGCGAAAGTTATGGAGGAGATGGAAACTTTGGTAAGAGTCAAGTACTCCAACCGCTATGGACAGGGCTTCACCGAAACCACGCCAGCACAGCGGCGGATACTGACCTCTTCGATATAGAATTGCCGACATAGTTACATTTCTCGGGAATTTAGGACTCAAACAAAACCGCTTGACAATCGATCTTCTTCTGATATATTTTATCCTTGTTTGTCCTGGTTTGTTAGGACGATAGGTTTCTTAGGTCAAGCAGTGGAAAGCCTATCCATAAGACTGACAGGAAAAGGCCGCTGCGAGGCAACTTTAGATGCAAGGCGTGACTGGAGATTAAGCGATGGAAGATCGATGGCTATCTGTTGATGAGATTGCAGACCACCTCGGAATCAAACGGGACACGGTCTACAAGTGGATTAGTGAGCGGCAACTGCCAGGGCACAAGATCGGTCGACTCTGGAAATTCAATAAGTTGGAAGTCGATGAGTGGGTGCGTGGTGGAGGAGCCGACGATAAAAGACGTCAGAAGGACAAAGACCGGTAGGAGTGGTGGACAGCAACATGACGGAAAAGAGTAAGACTGGACACAGGCAAAGACTCAGAGATCGCTTTTTGTCGGGCGACACGGAGTCGCGTTCTGACGAAATGCTGCTGGAACTGCTTCTCACTTTTGCCATCGGGCGCAAGGATGTCAGGCCGATAGCTGAGGAACTCATACGGGTTTTTGGCAGTCTTTCCCAGGTTCTGTCCGCCTCACAAGGCGAACTTGAAAAGGTGAAAGGTTTAGGACAATCATCGGTTGCCTTGCTCAAAGTGGTTGATATCATTGCAGCAGGAGCAACCCAGCAGAATCTGTTTCTAAATATGCCAAACGAAGAAAAATCGAACCCCTCGTCTTCCAATCCCCAAAAAAAGAAACAGGTGGAATCGGGAAGTCCCTCTGTCGCGGAGCGGAGAACGGTGTCTCCTGAAAATACAAATGAGCGCAGCGTGAGCCCTACCTTTCCAAAAAACACTCAGCGTAAATTTCAGGTCAGCAACGGCTACCTCCTGGAGTTTGATCAACTTGCTCGGATTCTTCATTTCCTCCTTGAGAATCGACAGGCGAAGAGAATTAACCGCAAGGTTCTGCAAGAAGACACTGGACTTGCGGGCCGACAGGTTGAAAGTTTGATCAGCATTGGCGCGGCGATGGGATTGATCAAACCGGTAAACCAGGTGTTGACACCGGCAGGATTACTCTTTGCAAAACATGACATTTTCATTGAAAAAACAGGTTCACTGGAGTGGTGTCACTACGTCGGTGCCAGCTCTTTCCGCAATCTGATCTGGTTTGAAACATTCAATCACCTGCTGACCCAGGCATCGGCGATGACACAAGAAGAGTGGACTGAACGTCTCAGAAGCGATCTGGCCGGGAAATACAGCAGGCGGACAATCAGCAAAGGCCTTTACGGGGAGCTGCGCTTTGTCATCGATGCTTACATGAAACGTAATTTCAACAAGTTGGAACTGCTGCACCGGTCATCGGATGACCGCCTGTACCGCCGCCGCTACACTCGCTTCTCGCCTCTTGTGCTCAGCGCTATGATCTATGACTTTTGCGCCGCAGAAGAGACCCACCTTTTCCAGGTTGGCGAAATGGCGGCAACACCTGGTTCGCCGGCGGTGGCTTTCGGACTTGATGCCGCATCGTTCCGGCAACAGATTGAAGGGCTTCACGACCATGGCTGGCTGCGCTACGAAACCACCCACAACCTCGATCAAATTCGTCTCAAGCCGGGCCTTTCGGCGATCAGTTTTTTGTCCGCCCATTTTGAAGGCCGCGAGCCGTGTGAAGACAGCAAGCAATCACCGGGAGGCATTTTTCAATGAGCGATCCTGTCAACATGGTTCAACTTGTGAGGTCCCTGCCCTCCCGCCCCCGCGGTCGGGCTTGCATCGTTCTGACCCATGACTATGAGGGCCAAAAAGAATGGGCTGCAGAGTTGGCTCGCCAGACAGAATCCGGGCACCTCGACCTGCGGGAGCTTTTCTCTGAGGACGCGGAGCTAAGCAAGAGAATAAGTCAATTTCTGATTCCCCGCCTTTTCGAGTTTCTGAAGGGGTATGACAAGGCTCCAGTTTTGATCGTCTCAGGCATCGAGTTTCTCAAGGCCACCTGGTCCGGCCAAACAAACAGCGTCGAACAGTTTGCCACCCATGTGGAAACCTGGAACCAGAAGCCCTGCCTGTTATTCGTTCTTCAATACGACAAGACTATCGCGACCCGGGAATTCCGACGCTATCCTCAGTACACATTCGTG
>JBFNNX010000092.1:0-1278 GCA_040791665.1 Candidatus Thiodiazotropha sp.
ATGCAATCTTCAGAACATATTGTATTACCGGCGCACTCACATGTGACACCCTGAAAGAGTTCTCTTGATGAAATAATATCTTCAATAAAAACTTCTTCAGATTCTTCAACATCTTCTACCAATATCTTATTCTGTTCATTTTGACATTTGTCATCGCCTTGGCAAGGACAAATTTCGGTACATGGTAAACTATTGGTTCCACATACACAGTTGTTGGCACAGATGTTACGACCTCTACAAGAGCATACAAGCTCTCTCAGTACCTCAGCACTAACTGGACCATCAAATAAAACGGGTATAATGGTATCATGTTCTACCTTCCAACCATGACCCACTGGAGAGGGAATGTTTGGCACAGACTGATGGGCATGTGTCCACATTTTGGCTTGCCAAGATGCTCTGCGAAGGTGTTGTTCAAAACTAGCTTCTGAAGGGGGTAGTTTTGAAAGTGTTGTTTCCTTTGTAGTAGCTAATCTGAAGCGTAGATCATTTAGACTACTATGATATTTTCCAGCTTTGTGTTTTGGGTCATATAGACTTGCGATCAATTTTCGTCCAGCACGGAGAGCTCCTTGTTCATCATTGCCATACAGCTCCGACAGATCTGCAAACTCACCAATTCCTATGTCTTGAATCATTTTCAGTACTGACTTTTTTCCTATCCCAAACAATGCTGAGGTAGAATCACAGCCTGTAAGGGCATGTATAGCAGGAAGGACCAAACAGAACAACGGCCCTAAAGACTTGGAAATACTGTGAATGGGAATGAAACGTCTCTGATCAGATGTCTTTGTGACTCTTCCAGTCTCGATCCAAAATTCTGAAACATGTTTCATCCGGGGAAAATAATATAAAGCCAGCACAACAACATCTGTGTCTGGTGTTTTGATGACTATTCTACCATCATCATCTGTAAATTTCGAGTCTGCATCCATTGCGTGCAAGATCATTCGTGTATCGGCCTCTTCATGTGTGGATGCAAGGGATTCTGACTCGGTCCTTCCTTCTGATGATAGACATACAACAGTTTTACCATCCGCAAAACCACCAGCTATAACCAGATTTCTCTCATGGCGGGATTGTAGAGCTTGTGATTCACATGCTCTTTCCGTGATATACTGAGAGAGGAACTGGTTGAGTGCTGCCTTATTTTCAGGTAAAGCCATAAATTTTTTCCAAGGCGGTATTGATCTTCCAGCTATCACTTGATACTGTCTTCCTATTGGACCAGCACTTTGACGCCTGTCCCTTGCTGCAGCTTTTACATACTCTTTATTG
>JBFNNX010000093.1:0-1054 GCA_040791665.1 Candidatus Thiodiazotropha sp.
CTGGGAAATCTTTCAGTACCGGGGCGTTCTGCTAATACGGATAATAGTATGGCAAGGGCCTATTCTGATGGCAGTAGGTGCGGTTGGGGGTTGTTGTGACTTTTTCACTAGTCTATCTTTTCTCGTTTTGTTAACCCTGTCTGGGAGACAGTCCGATATACACTAAATTTCTGTCAAAAAGGGCCGTATATCTAACCCAACCAGCCATCCAACTTCATTGATATTGAAATTCTGTATGATGGTTCATAAGGCTGCATGCCATACCCTGTCGAATGTTTTTTTGAAATCTATGAAGACATGACACAGATTTTGCTGGTTTCGAAGGTACTTTTTACACTGGAATTTGAGTTTAAAGAATCGTTTGTGTGCCTGTTCTTCAGCAATAATAACTTCAGCTTGATTTTTGAGCTCATTCAAGATGACTTACAGCATTAACCTTGGACCACTGATAAGGCTAATGGATTTGTAGTTCCTGCAGAGCTGTTGTTTGCCTTTTTTTAGAGAGTATTGGTCTCACCGCCTTCTTGAACAAGTTCTGCTGGTATATAATCAACTCATGCAGACGTACCCTTTTCAATAAAGCTATTGCACTATCAACTTCTGCAAATAAAATAGGCTATAGACCTTCATTTGGTCCTGATAGCAGTCAAAAACTGTAATATTATCATAATTAACATAGTTGTATAGTTCGGAGCAACACGCTTTCTCTTGTTCTTCTCTAAGATATATCCAATACTTGTCTTAAATAGGTGTGAATCTATCCTGCCTCTTTAAAGTCAGATCCTTTACCAGTTGGTGCGCTTTATTCCTGTTGTGATTGTTCAGGCATGCACCATCCTCCTTGCCCTGAGTATTTATCCTGTCTTCTTTTGCTTTGTACATGGCCTTCTTAAAAAGGAGGTGGGAAACACTCAGGAACTGACTAAATTAAGTCCAAGATCTCATCCATGACATCTCGTGGAAAAACAGACAGCACAAAAAGACACCAATAGAAACAGAAATATGTAAAAATAGATGATAAATGTAACATTAGCCTATGACCACCTGTATTGGA
>JBFNNX010000094.1:0-1689 GCA_040791665.1 Candidatus Thiodiazotropha sp.
GCTTTCCTCGTATATCTGGACGATCAAGAACTATCCTACGTTTAGGTAACATAGAGTCTTTGATAGTTACAAAGTATCCAGCGCCACTGAATTCCACTACTTCATTATCCGCCACCTCGGAAAGAGGAATATTCTTCAGCTCCGACATTTCGAACAATTCACCAATGATTTTTCGCTCAAAGTGTTTCATGCGTAATTTATTGCAACATAACAAATGGAATGGACCCGTCCCTCTTCAAACCGGCCTCGTAATGGGCCACGATGGGTTTGCTGAAATCCATCAACGAAGAAGGAGGGTCCAAAATGGACGCTACAACAATTGGTATCGACTTGGCAAAAAATGTCTTCCAAATTCATGCGGCTGATATCCATGGAAAAAAGGTATTCGTTAAGCGATTGTCGCGTAAGGATTTTATGCCTTTTTTCGCTAACATTCCTCCCTGCCTGATTGGGATTGAGGTATGTAGTAGTGCGAATTACTGGGCGCGCCAATTGAAATCCCTGGGTCATGATGTTCGCCAAATTAGTCCACAATTTGTAAAGCCATATGTAAAAACAAACAAAAACGACTATAACGATGCTCAAGCGATCTGTGAGGCTGTTACAAGACCTGATATGCCTTTTGTACCGGATAAATCGATTGAACAACAGGATATCCAAGCCATGCACCGCATTCGCATGCGCCTGGTTCGTGACCGTACCGCCTTGGTGAATCAGACCCGAGGCTTGCTTCGTGAATACGGAGTTTTCTTGCCAATAGGCATCCGACCTTTTCGAGAGCAACTGCCACAAGTTCTTGAAGATGCCGAGAATGAACTGACATCCCTGACTCGTGAAATGATAGCCGATCAAGCACAGCGCCTGCGTGAACTCGATCAGCGTATTGCTCAATATGATCATCGCATCAATGATTGTTTCAAGCGTAGTGAAACCTGTCAGCGCTTGGCTACCCTTGCCGGCGTGGGCCCCATTGTGGCTACTGCCCTGGTCGCTGCAATAAGCGATATTCGCTACTTCAAGAATGGTCGTCATCTTGCCGCTTGGCTGGGACTGGTTCCCCGGCAACATTCCAGTGGTGAACGCTCTCGATTGCTCGGCATCAGCAAACGGGGCGATACCTATTTGCGCACCTTGCTGATTCACGGCGCACGCTCTGTTGTTAGCCGGTGTGATTCGAGAACCGATACACTCGGCCGTTGGATACGAGATATTAAAGTTCGTCGAGGCTTTAACCGAGCCTCTGTCGCACTGGCAAACAAAAATGCACGCATCATTTGGGCTTTGATGGCGCATGAGGATACGTATCGTGCGCCAGTTTGAAGAAGTAAATAAATCATTACGACACAGGGGGTGACCATCCATTCACGATTGCTTAATTGAGATTTTGATGATGGCAACATAGGTCAGACCGGCGTTTGTGGAACCTGGTAATCTAGTCGTCGAACATTTGTTACGACAGCTAACAGATTAGGCGCAAACGCGCGGCTTCCATCAGGGCCCGAAGAGTAACAAAGCTCTTCTTTCAGAGGCCGAATGTAAGGATGCAGTTGTGACCGTTTTTCCATGTCAATTCTTAATTAGCAAACCGGGACGGGTCCATGTAAGCAGGGTTAGGATCCA
Source organism: Candidatus Thiodiazotropha sp. (assembly GCA_040791665.1). Classification (GTDB taxonomy): domain Bacteria; phylum Pseudomonadota; class Gammaproteobacteria; order Chromatiales; family Chromatiaceae; genus Thiodiazotropha. The sequence continues at coordinate 1,621 of JBFNNX010000094.1, forward strand.
TCTATAATGGTGCCTCGCCATCTGTTTCACTCCTGTGAAGTGTTCGATATTAGCCGCAGTTGATGTGAC
>JBFNNX010000095.1:0-6966 GCA_040791665.1 Candidatus Thiodiazotropha sp.
TTATCGGTCCCAAAAAGAACGATATCTGCTACGCCACACAAAACCGTCAGGATGCCGTCAAGGAACTCGCCAAACAGTGTGACCTGGTGTTGGTTGTCGGATCCCCCAACAGCTCCAACTCCAACCGCCTGAGAGAGATCGCCGAAAAGTTCGGCCCTTCTGCGTATCTCATCGACGGCGCTGAAGATATCGATCCAAGCTGGCTGGATGGCAAGCACCATATTGGTGTCACTGCCGGTGCCTCAGCGCCTGAAATCCTGGTTGAAAATGTTCTCGAGAGGCTGAGGGAATGGGGCGCTGAAAAGGTCGTAGAAGCCCAGGGAAAAGAGGAACAGGTTGTGTTTGCCTTGCCGAAATCGTTATTGGGCGAATCGCTGTAGCAATACGCAGTCATCCAAATATATCAGCTGCTTGCAATAGCTCGAAGACAAATCCAACATGTGCTTGATACCAAATAAGGATAATCGTCTTCACACAATGATTAACGTCATTGACCAACTCAAGAATCGGAAATCTAAATAGATAGTTTCGAGGTCGGAATATCCAAGGGAGTGCTCTTCCCCATCAACAAGTAGCTGTTGAGTAATTCAGACCTAAAAGATCACAATTCAACATATATCAATCATTGTCCCAAGGCATTTAATTCCTGCATTCAAACATATTCTTAGTACACTGTTAATTCTCTCTAATTTTTAGTCATTTATTGCCGATATAGTCAGCTGATTGGTGCTTAGGGCCCGATTTGACACTTATTTCCAGACATATGGGCAATCTCTCCCGATGAACGGTATGCCACCATGATGGCGACTGATCTAAGCTAGTAAGCAAAATGAGCGAGGTTTTATTATGTATCGAGTCCATGGCTTCACATTGGCTGAGTTAATGGTCGCCATTGCTATCGGAGGAATTCTGGTAACTGTCGGCATCCCGAGCTATTTTAACTTTATCCAAAGAAACACAGTCACCACAACCAGCAATGAATTGCTGGGAGCCCTATTATACGCCCGTAGCGAAGCTGTAAGACAAGAAGCCACCGCTACTTTCACCCCTGAAGCTGACGGGTGGCTGGTGGAATCCGGTGATGTAACGCTGCTAGACCATACCGTCAAAAGCGACTTTATCGCCATCGATGGCGATGCTGTTACCTACAGCCCAAGAGGTAGGGCCAATCTTGCTGCAGAACGATCAATCGATATCAGCTACAAAGGAACACTAGAGAGTCGCATCTGCCTCAGCCTCAGCGGTCGCCCATTCATCAAGATGGTAGAATATGGAGACTGCCCATGAGGATATCAAAACCTATCATTCCTTCCCGGGCAAGGTGTCAAGGCATGACACTTATCGAAGTGATGGTTGCGACTGTCGTTATCGCCATAGGCCTGTTAGGCGTAGCGGTACTTCAAGTCACAGCCCTGCAAGGTGCAAGCAATGCGGATTATCGATCCAAAGCTATCGATTTCGCTTCTGCCCTGTCTGATCGAATGCATGCGAATCTCAACGCTTTTGACTTTGAGGGCGATCATGACAACGCTTATACACCGGAAATCGCAGTCGATTACTGTGCAGCACCTCCTGCAGCACTCTGCGCCATGAATCCCAACATGACCAATACCGTAGGGGTCAGCGAGTGCGATCCAACCCAGATGGCAACTTACGATATGTGGCAGATCAGCTGCGATGGTGGTGTCCAGGGCACTTTGCCCGGTGGTCAGCTAACTGTCACCTGCATTGATAACGATGGTTCTGATGCTGATCTCTGTTCCGATCTTTCCCCCCTGTTGATTACCATCACCTGGGCTTTGCAAAGCGAAGACAATGCAACCGAGCAGGTAATCATGACGGCCATTCCGGGGGCGCCTTAAAATGACTACATCCAAAAAACACCAAGCAGGCTTCTCTATCATCTCATTGATGATTGCCAGTGCCATCGGCATCTTTATTATTGGAGGCGCCGGCAAGGTCTATATCGACAGTAGAAACACTTTTAATGCGAGGACAGCCGTCGCCGCAGCGACGGAAAACTACCGCTTCGCTTTCCAGGATATACGCCGTGCACTGGTGATGGCGGGTAGAGGCGTATCCGCATCGGACGATGGCAATGACTCCTATCAAGGAACCGATAGCGGTTTGCGCACTTTTCCCGCTGTCGACAATGTGCCTGACGGCATAGTGAGTGGTGCTACAGCTGGAGGTTCGCCCTGGAGTCCTGATCCCGAAGATTCGAGCGTGGTAGCCATCCGTTATGCTTCCGGTCCCGCACCCTGCGGCGTGGCTGACGCAGAGTTTACGGATACTCTCACTGTACGCTTTTTAGTCAATGACGAAGGCAATCTGATTTGCCAAGTCTATCGGGGCGCCACACAGCTTACGTCTCAACCCCTAGTCTCCGGGATTGTGCAGATGCGGGTGCTGTATGGCATAGATACCGATACTGATGATCCTGATGGCGTCGCGAACCAGTTCCTTACGGCAAATGAGGTGGGTGAGGCGCGTTGGCCGGCAGTTGTCTCCATCCGTATCGGCTTGATTGTCCAATCCGGGAACGATATAGAACTACCCAATACCTTCCGCCCTGACGACCTTGAAACATTGGATCTTCTCGGCAAAGTATTCACTGCCCCGGACACGAATAACGTTTATAAATCCGCCAGTACCACGATTTCATTACGAAATCTTCATCATGTGGATCGTCAGCCATCCGATAATTAGGGCTAGCTATGACAACTTATACCAGATTATTTTCAAACCATAGAAAGAAGCAGAGCGGTGCGGCACTGGTCATTAGCATGGTTCTGCTCCTCATCATCACGATGTTAAGTGTAACTGCAATGCGCAACACCAACTTTGAAACAAAGATCGCAGTCAACCATCAGTTCAAGGAACTGAGCTTTCGAGCTGCTGAGAACGCCCTTGCGATTGTCACCGGTCCCGAATTGGATTCTACAAACCTGGACATTCCAAGCACCATCGGCAACACCGCCCATAATGTGGATTTTTTCGAATCTCATCCGGGAGGCACGCCAATCGACCCTACGCTCGCAGAACAACCTCCGATGTCGGTTGATGTCGACCTTCTTTACGAAGACAAAATCGATCCCAAGGAAGGCAAGGGCAATATGCTCTTCTCCGGCCATCAACTCGATATCGTCACTCACCTCTTCCAGGTGGATGCTGTTGGAACGGTCGGCGGAAGCGGTACCAGGACACATAACCGTATGCAAGTCGCGCTGATACGGCAGTAAGGAGTCAAACCATGATACGCATGAAACCCACATCGAAACACTGGCATTCCCTATATGCCTTGGCACTGACATCGTTGTTTGTTTTTACCACACCTGCTGCATTCTCAGACGATATTGAGGTCTACCTGCAGGAGCCGCCTGATCCTGTACCTCCGAATATTTTGTTTGTTTTAGACGAATCAGGAAGTATGGATTGGGGTTCTATAGATGACGAAGATCCCTTACCTGGTGAAGATAGCCGTCGTGAAGAACTTATTACAGCTTTAAATTCCATCATTAATAATCCTGCAATGGGTAATGTTAATGCAGCTTTACTTGGTTTTAGAGACAGTAGTGTCATACTCACGGCTCACACCGGCGAATTCAAGGTCATTGAAGAGAATAGAAGCACTTTTCTTAATCAAATAACGAATCTCGATGCAAGTGGTGGCACGCCCACTGTACCGGCGTTAGAGGCTGCTGTTAACTGGTTCAGGACTGACGCATCTTTCCAAGGTTATACATCACCGCTTGAAGGCGGTAGACCTGAAGACAAAAGGTGTGCGCCGAATCATATTATCCTATTGACAGACGGCTCTCCAAACTCAAGCAGCATGACGAGCTATGAAGGAAACATTTGTGAGGTAGTCACCTACTTTCCAGATTATTGGCCTCACAATAATGCCGATACTGGTGCCCGATGCGCAAATGAGATTGCCGCCTGGGCACAGGATACTGACCTAATGACAGGCTCTGGATGGGATGGTATTCAAAATATAACTACTCATACCATTGGATTTCACAATACTCATAGCTTTACCCAAAGGTTCCTTAATGAGATATCAAGTCCCGAGAATGGTGCTGGTACCTACAGCAATGCAGATAGTGTTGATACTCTGGTTGAGACTCTGACTAATATCATCACTAGCGCCCAAACTAATATCGACTACGCCTACAATGCACCAACCATTCCGTTTAACTCGGACAATGCCGCTGTCAGTGGCGATGAAATCTTCGTACCCATGTTCCTTCCAGAAGATCGTACCTTTTGGAAAGGCAATCTTAAGAAATACAGGATAACTGTCACCGATGAGGATGTGGTGCTGACAGCATTGAATAACGAGTCCGTACTGGATGATGCTCAGGAATTTCAAAGTACGAGAGACCTGTTTTGTGATGATGACGCGTGTGACCCCGATGAAGGATACCCCCTTGCCGGTGGCGTTGCACAGGACATGACTGAAGTCAGAAACCTCTATACCTACCTCGGTAGTGACGCGGCGCTGACCAGTGCCGCGAATCGAGTCAGAAATTCAAACACCGCTATTACCACTGGCATGTTAGGGGTAGCGACTGATGAGTTACGCACTGAACTGCTGAATTGGGTCACCAGGGATCCCGCTTATGTCGCAACGGAGGATAATCCATCCCATTCAGGCGTGATGGGCGCACCCATTCATACCCAGCCTATCGTGGTCAGCTACAGTGATGGAGATGTGGTATTGATTCCTACCAGTGAAGGTGTACTCGAGGCCATCGATGCCAGATTAGGTGAAGAACTCTGGGCCTTTATGCCGCAAGATCTCTTACCCGGTATAAACACGATAAAGAACAATGACGCTTCCTCCATACCCTACTATGGTCTGGACGGCCCCATGACCTATTATGAGGTTGGCAATGAAAAAATGGTCATTTTTGGAATGCGCCGCGGTGGAAGAAAATACCACATTATCAATGTCACCGAGCGGCTTGCCCCCGAGTACGTTGCTGAAATATCCAGCGACGCCTCCAGCCATTTCAGCAAACTTGGCCAAACCTGGTCGAAGCCGCTTTTCGTAAAGATGGAAATCGGTGGCACGGTTCGTGAAGTCCTGGTTTTCGGTGGTGGCTACGATCCCGATCAGGATGACGCCACCCCACCCGATGCGAGTTATTCTGACGATGAGGGTAATGCTATCTTTATCGTTAACGCAGAGGACGGCACTCTGTTGAGATCTATCTCGGATACGGGAGCCAATGTGAATATCCCCGAAATGACCTTTGCCATTCCCAGTGATCTTGCTACAGTCGACTTGAACGGGAACGCTGTTGTAGAACGTCTGTACGCCTCTGATGTCGGCGGCAGAATCATTCGTATCGATCTCGATGACGATGAAAATGACAATAGCAATACGATCACCGGCGGCGTAATTGCAGACATCAATGATGGCGCTTCTGCTCACCGCAAATTCTTTAATACTCCACAGATCGGTTACTTCTCCAAATCGGGTATACAATTCCTTGCGATAATGATTGGTACCGGTGATATCGCGAACCCTCTCAGTGGGGATGTAACGGATCGATTCTACATGATTAAGGACACGGCTCTCTGGTATACACCTGATTGGGATACCTACGATACAATCGCTGATGGCGACTTTGTAGATGCTTCAGATACAGTCGTAGCTGGTCTTGATCCAGAAAACAGGGGTTGGTATATCGACTTCTCTAATTCTGAGAAATCCTTCTCCAAAGCGATTCTTTACGACTATGCTATCTTTTTCACAACCTACAGCGCAGATACTGTTGAGCCAGATAGCCTCTGTGAAGCCGTTGGTACGATTGGTACGGGAAGGATCTATGGGCTCAACTTGCTCACTGCTAATGGCGCCATTCATTGGGATGGTTCGACCGAAGGTGCATTAACCATCAGTGACCGAACCTCACAGTTGGAACTGCAAGGCATCCCGCCATCACCTCAGCTCTTATTCCCGGGTGGTACAGATGATCAGGGAAATACCATAATCGGCAAGAAAATCTTCCTATTCTCCGACCTCAAGAAAAAACACGAGTGGAGTGACCGCTTCCGTCCAATTTATTGGGAGGAGGTGATTGATGAATAGCTCGCTTAAAACTGCGGGGTTCACCTTGGTGGAATTGATGGTGGTTATTCTCGTTGTTGGCATTTTGGCGGCAATAGCCTTCCCCAGCTACGATGAATATGTCAAAAGGGCGCGTCGTGGTGACGGCACAGAAACACTACTTGCCGCCGCCCAGAGCTTTGAGGTCTTTCGTGCTCGCACTGCAACTTATCCAGACGACATTGCTCTCGCAAACCTCAATGATGAAAGCCCTGATGGTTATTATGGCAACCTAACCGTGCTTGATCCGACTGATGATTGCCCTATCGTCAGCTGTTATGTCCTCGAAATCCGAGCCCAGAATCAACAGGCATATGATGATATAACAGCCTTTCGCCTCAGCTCGTCAGGTGTGGAAGGAAGGTATGAAAATGGGGCTTGGCATACCAACTGGAGAGAGTAATATCCCTGTGCTGATGCGCGCCATTCCGTTACTAGGAATGGTGGCCGTCAGCTGATTAATAGCTATATGGCTCGGCTGATTCTAGATCAGCACTAAATCGATCTCCATATATCTGACACCGACTTCATTGCCATGTTTGCTTTCTCCCTAGCCAATCATTTTTCCGATCCTACATGCCGAATCATTACTTTAGTGGTATAAATACGCTCAGATCCCAACTGAGAGACTCTGGGTTACTACCGACTGCTAATGTTCGACCCTGTTGAATTCAGCTTTCTTAACAAAAAATCATCATGATAGATTGCCTTATCGTCGGCGGCGGCATCATCGGCATGCTCACGGCAAACGAACTGCACACCGCAGGAATGGCTGTCGCGTTGGTTGAAAAGGGACACCCCGGCCGCGAATCCTCCTGGGCGGGGGGCGGCATCGTTTCGCCGCT
>JBFNNX010000096.1:0-892 GCA_040791665.1 Candidatus Thiodiazotropha sp.
GGGCTTACGGCTCGATTCTGCCCTTCTCTTCAGAAGTAAGCCCTAAGTCCGACAGACTCCTGGCGAAACTTTAGTTTGAGGAGCCTTCGCAGGGGATGAAGGAGCGTAAGCTCTTTCGTCTACCCTACGGTGCGCAGAGAAATATGGCATAAATAAAGATTGGTGAATAATTGAACACTCTGCGCTCTCTGCGTCGCGGTTAAAAACAATGAATAAGGCTTTGAATATAAGGAAAGGGGAGTATAACCCGCAGAGGGCGCGGAGCTGCGCAGAGAAACATGGCATAAAAAATTGGTGAATAATTACCTTAGGGAGGAGTTGTATCGCCATTGCTATGCAACATATTTCTTAACGAAGTTCTGGGTGAATGGGTGGAACCAGCAAAGAATGCAGACGAACGGAGATTGACAATACAAGACGGGTTGACCGATTTTCTGTGTATTCTGTGGTTAAAAATAAAATTCCGCCTTCGAGACACTATGAAAATTATAAAAAAACCTTGTATTCATTCCAAAATAATGTCAGTATCATAAGCCACGGTTAGCCAACTGTACATCTTGAAGAGTCTGATTCAGAAAGTATCATGTTGTCAGGCTCTGAACAAAAGGAGGCTTCAGCTCATGAAGCGTTTAGCATTGATTATTGCCGTATTGGCAGTAGTGTTTTCCCTCCCTGTTTTTGCGGGGGGCGATGGCGAAAAGGAAGAACGGGTGTTGGTAATCAATTCCAACGCTTCCGATCCTGCACCCAAAGAGGTTCTTGAGAAAGTTGTTTCTCGTTTTCAGGAGGAGTATCCCGAGATTGAGGTGAAAGTAAATACCTTTGATCATGAGGCATATAAGACCAATATCCGGAATTTCCTGGTTTCCGAAGCCCCGGATGTGGCTCTCTG
>JBFNNX010000096.1:902-1846 GCA_040791665.1 Candidatus Thiodiazotropha sp.
TGTTGATCAGGGAGTGTTCGCCGATGTGAGCGATGTGTGGGAGGCTGGAGGACTCAAGGATTCCATGTCTTCCTCGCTTTCGTCGATGACAGTGGGCGGGAAGCAGTATGGAGTCCCCTATGCGTACTACCAGTGGGGAGTCTACTACCGGCAGGATTTGTTTGAACAGGCCGGAGTTTCTGTTCCAGGCACCTGGGATGAGTTCTTATCGGTGTGCGCCGCGCTCAAGGAAGCGGGAATCACGCCTGTTACCATCGGTACCAAGTACCTGTGGACAGCGGCCGGATGGTTTGATTACCTGAATCTGCGGGTCAATGGCCTCGATTATCAGATTTCGCTGACCGACGGGAAGGCCAGTTATCTGGATCCACAGCTGGACAAAGTGTTCGAGGTATGGCGTGAATTGCTGGATAATGACTACTTCATCGAGAATCATGCGGAGTTTTCATGGCAGGAGGCCCAGGCCCCGATGATCAACGGCGATGCCGCCATGTACCTTATTGGAAATTTCATTATTTCCTTCTTTGAAGATGCCGGAATGGTCGACGATGTTGGATTCTTCCCGTTTCCCACAATCGATCCCGCAGTTGGGCAATATGAAGATGCTCCGACTGAAACGATACACATTCCAACCAAGGCCAATAATCCGGAAGATGCCAGGCTGTTTTTGGCCTTTGTGGCACGTCCGGAAATCAGCAACCTGTGGGCGACCGGCATGGGAAATCTGCCGCCGAACAAGAACACTCCCGCACCAACGGATCGCTTCCTGAAGGCTGGAGCAGAGCTTCTTGGAAGGGCAGGAGGATTGGCGCAGTTCTATGATCGGGATACCAACCCGGAGATGGCATCAATCGGTATGCAGGGATTCCAGGAATTCATGATCAATCCTGACCGCGAACAAGAGATTCGCGAGCGGCTGGATAACGAACGCAAAAGAATTTTTG
>JBFNNX010000097.1:0-1746 GCA_040791665.1 Candidatus Thiodiazotropha sp.
ACGCCACGAAGCTGGTGGAAGATCTGCCGAACATGATTCGTGATCAAATGGACCTGATGCCTCAGATTAACCTGCTGGAAGAAGGGGACAAGACCTATCTTGAAATTATTGTCGAACCGTCGACCGTCCCCATATCACTGCGGGGTTCTTACTACTGGCGTTCTGGATCGGTGAAGCAGGAATTGAAAGGTCACACCCTGACGGAGTTTCTGCTCAAAAAGATGGGTATGACCTGGGATCGGGTGATCGAAGAAAAAGCCACGCTGGATGACATTGACGACGTGACCATTGAACTTTTCAAAAAAGAAGCGGTTACGGCGGGTCGCCTGCCGGATATTTCCGGTCTGTCCACCAAAGAATTGCTGAAGAAACTGCATCTGTTGAATGAGGATGCTTTAACCAATGCGGCAGTGGTGCTGTTCGGCAAAGACCCAAGTGCGTTTTACCCCAATCTGTTTGTAAAGATAGGGCGTTTTGGCATAAGTGTGGTGGACATGCGCTTTCAGGAGGTGTGCGAGGGTAACCTCTTTCAGCTCCTTCGCAGTGTGATGGAACAGTTGGAAAAGAAGTTTCTGATTAAGCCGATTCGCTTTGAAGGACTGCGTCGTATTGAGGAGCTGGAATATCCCGTTCCCGCCCTGCGTGAAATGCTGCTCAATGCTCTGGTGCATCGTAACTATATGGGCAGCATGACGCAACTGCGAGTCATGGATGACCGGCTTTCGTTGTGGAATGCAGGCACCTTGCCACTTGAATTGAGCGTTGAAAAACTGTTTCAGACGCACAGGTCCATTCCCCGTAATCCGCTCATCGCTGAGGTGTGTTATCGGGTCGGCTATATCGATTCCTGGGGACGGGGCATTGAAAAGATCACCGATGCCTGCAAAGTGACTGGACTGCCTGAACCGGTCATTGAAGAAAATACAGGCGGAGTTTCGGTTGAGCTGCTGAAGGCACCGGCTTTCGAAAAGGTTGTTTCGAAAAATAGCTGGGATGATTTCGGGACTATTTCGGATGGAACGTCGGGTAAGCGTCGGGAAAACGTCGGGAAAACATCGGGAATGATTCTTGATGCCTGTCGGGAAACCCCATCGATCACCATCCCTGAGATGGCCGAGAAGATCGGCATCACAGAACGATCTGTCCAGCGCAATATTCAGAAACTGCAAGCTGACGGTTTCTTGCGTCGGGTTGGCGGCAGAAAAGAAGGCCATTGGGAAGTATAGAGAAAGATGGGGACTAACGACTTTAGCGAATGATGAATGATGAATAATGAATAAACAACAACCCAGTACTGAGCACTCAGAACTCATCGGAGGGGCCTATGTGTGAATTTTGCAGCCTTTGCAGCTTTTGATTGGCTTGGGATTTGAATTTTTGACACCGACCGAAGCATTCCGCGAAAGACAGGATCGAAGATCTAATGTCTTGTTAGAGAACATTCTGAACAACCAGCTCAAAGAGATAAATCGCATTCGATACACAGGTCTCGTTGGGACTCATCCCCATTAGTGAATGAAACACAAAAAAGATGTGTCCGGGCTTGCGGCTTTGTTATGCGATTTTCTACCGCTCGGCCCTTTGGACAGTGTGTTTCTCAGTCTGCAGTACACACCTGAACGAGTTTTTTTCCATGCATAAAGCGCAGCTGGCCGCAGCCTGTCCTCGCGAAAGCTCAGGACAAGCATTGTATCAGGCGCGACAGCGAAGAGAAGTGCCGCCATGGAGCAAGCGGGCGGAGAGAAA
>JBFNNX010000098.1:0-1799 GCA_040791665.1 Candidatus Thiodiazotropha sp.
ATTGCCATATGGTTTCAAACCCACTTTGACCGACCAATAACTGAAGCATATAATAACCAGATGAGCATTTTAGGATAGCCAAATGAGCACAAAAAAGAAGCCGATCGCCAGACCCAAGAAGGGAGCCGCAGCTGGTTACCGTACTGATCGTGTTGCGACAACAGGTCGATTCACTGACATTAAGGTCCACAAAAAGACTCAGAAGGGAGGCCTCCGCCTGGTTCAAAGAGTCACAGGGATTCGCTCGGGCAGCCGGGTGAAAATATTGACACGCATTAAAAAAGGCTTGAAATATAGTGCCATAACCCAACTCGAGGCGGCACTGCATACCTCGCAAAAGGAGATCGCCCAGGTTTTGTCCATACCACCCTCGACATTACAGCGTCGAAAGAAAGCCGGACTGCTGCAAACGGATGAATCGGATCGTGTGGTTCGGTTAGCCAGCCTCAAGGATGCTGCGGTGGCAATGATGCAGGGAGATGACGAAGCCGCCGTGGCTTGGTTGCATACACCCCTCGATATTTTGGGCGGAGAATCCCCCTTAGAGCATGCCAGCACTGAACTGGGCGCCAGGGATGTGGAAGACCTCATCGGGCGCTTGCGCCATGGGGTCTTCAGCTGATGCTGTCAGGCTGGCGAATCGCCGCTGCAGAATTCGCAACATCTCCCAACGAAATGATATCCGGTGAAGGGGCGTACTTATTCGGTGGACGATGGAACAGCAAAGGTGTCAGGGTTGTTTATCTCGGCAGCAGCCTGGCGCAGGCCGCGATGGAGCTATTGATCCACCTGGGTCGAGCAGACATTCTCAAAGGCTATCATAAATTGGAGGTCTCTTTCCCCGAGGAGTTGGTGCTGCACATCGAGCTAGATGATTTACCGACAGACTGGCGAGAACCCACCATGTCCTCATCGGTACAAGACGTCGGTGATCAGTGGGTCGCCGAGAACAGTTCGCTTATCCTTCAGGTACCCAGTGCTGCCGTGTCTGGAGAATACAATTACCTCTTTAATCCATTGCATCCGGACGCAGCTAAAGCAACGTTCAGTGCCATAACAAAATTCACCTTTGATCCTAGGCTAGTAAAGTAGCTGCTGGATTTAACCAGGCAGTACCTCGTACTCAGTAGTCCCATTGATGGGAATATTCCCCGATAGGCGATCTCAAGGCTTTGCCACGCTGCCCTATCCTCTCGCGCGGAGGGCCTCTGAGCAGGGCATCGTGCACGAGGTTTGGGTGCGATCAGTCTCCTGAGCCCCCCTCCCCCGGCACAGGCGCCCGACCTTAAATTTGGCTGATTTACCCTATTTCCACACTTTTTGTATAACTATTGCCTCCTAAATAAACGCCACCTACGCGTCATAAAATAACGAACCCGAAATGCCTTCAAGTATTTGATTTATCATATAATATCTGTGCTAATTTTCGTGTTTTTTTATGGCAACTGACAGTGCTTTTAACACGCTTAGCGTTACCAACAATCGGCTGCGGACAATGCAACTGACAAACGCATTTTGGCCGTCTACAGGTTACTTATAGAGGAGTGATGAAAACCGCATCTGTCGCGTTCGACCGATGCGCCATATTACTCCTAACTGGATCGCATAGGTGGCCGATCTCAAGACGTTGGGTGTTGCACACGCGCCGAACGCCGCATGTGTCTCATGCAGCCGCCTAGAGACCATTTTGTTCTGCAGCGAACTAAGTAGCACTGTCAGAGACGGAGCGCTGTTATGGTGTTCGTCATTGCTCGACTCATTGGTTTGAGTCTTTCCCCTCAGCCTCATCCTGAGCTATG
>JBFNNX010000099.1:0-6695 GCA_040791665.1 Candidatus Thiodiazotropha sp.
TGCAGGAGTCGGTGGATGCGCTGCTCGATAACGGACGCCGTGGGCGCGCCATTACCGGTACCAACCGGCGCCCGCTGAAATCTTTGGCGGACATGATCAAGGGCAAGCAGGGCCGCTTCCGTCAGAACCTGCTTGGCAAGCGTGTCGACTATTCCGGTCGTTCGGTCATCGTGGTGGGTCCGACTTTGAAACTGCATCAGTGCGGTCTACCGAAGCGGATGGCGCTGGAACTGTTCAAGCCCTTTATCTTCAGTAAGCTGCAACTGCGCGGCCTGGCCACGACAATCAAGGCAGCGAAAAAACTGGTGGAGCGTGGCACCGGCGATGTCTGGGATATCCTGGAAGAGGTGATACGCGAGCACCCGGTGATGCTGAACCGTGCACCGACCCTGCACCGACTCGGCATCCAGGCCTTCGAACCTGTGCTGATCGAAGGTAAGGCGATTCAGCTCCACCCATTGGTCTGTACTGCATTCAATGCCGACTTCGACGGTGATCAGATGGCGGTCCATGTGCCGCTCTCGCTGGAGGCCCAGCTCGAGGCGCGCAGCCTGATGATGTCGACCAACAATATTCTATCTCCCGCCAATGGCGATCCCATCATCGTTCCCTCTCAGGATGTGGTGTTGGGCCTCTATTTCATGACTCGTGAAAGGATCAATGCCAAAGGCGAAGGATCGGTCTTCAGTGACATCAAGGAGGCCAAGCGTGCCTATGAGTCGGGCGCTGTCGATCTGCAGGCACGGATTAAAGTGCGCCTGAAAGAGATAATTGTCGATGAAGATGGAAACAAGGATGAGAACATCAAGGTCTTCTCCACTACCATCGGCCGTACCCTGGTATTCGATATCGTACCGGAAGGGCTGCCCTTTGCTCTGGTCGACCAGTCGATGGGTAAAAAGGTGATCTCGAACCTGATCAATGCCTGTTATCGCAGATTGGGCTTGAAGGATACGGTGATTTTCGCCGATCAGCTGATGTATATGGGATTCCGCTATGCAACCCGCGCCGCGGTCTCTTTCTGTTCCAACGATATGGTTGTGCCGGAGGAGAAGAGTCAAATCCTCAGTCAGGCCGAGGCCGAGGTTAAAGAGATCGAGAATCAGTATACCTCCGGTTTGGTCACAAACGGCGAACGCTACAACAAGGTGGTCGATATCTGGTCCCATACCAATGACCAGGTGGCAAAGGCGATGATGTCCAAACTGGGCAAGGAAAAGGTGGTCGATCGCGACGGCAATGACGTGGAGCAGGACTCCTTTAACTCTGTCTACATGATGGCCGATTCCGGAGCCCGTGGCTCTGCCGCTCAGATTCGTCAGTTGGCGGGTATGCGCGGTCTGATGGCGAAACCCGATGGCTCCATCATCGAAACCCCGATCACGGCGAATTTCCGTGAGGGTCTCGACGTATTGCAATACTTCATCTCAACCCATGGTGCCCGAAAAGGCCTGGCCGATACGGCGTTGAAGACCGCCAACTCGGGTTATCTGACCCGGCGTCTGGTGGATGTGGCCCAGGACATGGTGGTGCTTGAAGAGGATTGCGGTACCGAAGAGGGCCTGCTGATGCAGCCCATCATCGAGGGTGGCGATGTCGTCGAACCTTTGCGTGAACGGATTCTCGGCCGTGTCACCGCCGTGCCCGTATATCGTCCAAGCAGTGATGAAGTGGTTTGCGATGCCGGGGTGATGTTGGATGAAGAGGGTGTAGAAAGACTCGAGACGGCGGGTGTCGACCAAGTTATTGTACGCTCCGCCATCACCTGTGATGCGAAAGTAGGCGTCTGTTCCAAGTGCTATGGACGAGATCTGGCGCGGGGACATCTGGTAAATCGAGGTGAGTCGGTGGGCGTCATCGCGGCGCAGTCGATCGGTGAACCTGGTACTCAGTTGACCATGCGCACTTTCCACATTGGCGGTGCCGCATCGCGGGCGGCTTCCGTGAACAATATTCAGGTTAAGGCTGCCGGTATAGTAAGACTGCACAATATCAAGACGGTGAAGCACTCGAGCGGACACCTGGTGGCGACCTCGCGTTCCGGCGAGTTGACGGTAGTCGATGAAGTGGGCCGCGAGAGAGAGCGCTATAAGGTTCCCTACGGTGCGACTCTGCAGATAGATGACGGTACCGCAGTAGACGGCGGTCAGATCGTCGCCAACTGGGATCCCCATACTCACCCGGTTATTACCGAAGTGGCAGGTGTGTTGCGGTTTGAGGATTTTGTCGATGGCGTGACAGTACAGAAGAAGACCGACGAGGTGACAGGTTTGAGCTCCCTTGAAGTCATCGATCCCAAGCAACGCCCTGCGGCGGGCAAGGACATTCGGCCGATGGTCAAGCTGGTGGACGCCAAAGGCAAGGATCTCAATATTGCAGGGACCGATATACCGGCACACTATTATCTGCCCGCCAACGCAGTGGTCAACGTGCAGGACGGGGCTGATGTAGGTGTTGGTGACGTACTTGCCCGCATACCTCAAGAGTCGTCCAAGACCCGTGATATCACAGGTGGTCTGCCTCGTGTCGCCGACTTGTTCGAAGCGCGTAAACCCAAGGATCCCGCCATTCTGGCGGAGGCTACGGGTACCGTCAGTTTCGGCAAGGATACCAAAGGCAAACAGCGTCTCATCATCACCGATTCAGAAGGTGAGCATCACGAAGAGCTGATTCCGAAGTGGCGGCATGTGAATGTGTTCGAAGGTGAGCATGTTGAGAAGGGAGAGACAATCTCGGATGGCGAGCTCAACCCCCATGACATCCTGCGCCTGAAAGGCGTGACAGATCTTGCCGAATACCTGGTCAAAGAGATTCAGGACGTTTACCGGTTGCAGGGTGTGAAGATCAACGACAAGCATATCGAGGTGATCATTCGCCAGATGTTGCGCAAAGTCGAAGTCACGACTCCGGGCGACAGCCGCTTCCTGAAAGGTGAACAGGTGGAGAAATCCGCCTTGTTGGATGAGTCGGAAAAATTGCGTGGGGAAGACAAGCATCCTGCACTCTATGAACCCTTGTTGCTCGGTATTACCAAGGCCTCTCTGGCTACTGAGTCGTTTATCTCGGCGGCATCCTTCCAGGAGACAACACGGGTCCTGACGGAGGCGGCGGTACGCGGTCTTTCGGATCGTCTGAATGGATTGAAAGAGAATGTCATCGTAGGACGCCTGATACCCTCTGGAACAGGGCTCTCCTACCACACCGAGCGTCACCGCAGGCGTCACGAGGAACTGATGGCGTCTGAGGCGAAGCCCGAGCTGGTTGTGGAAGAGGTGGAGCAGGCATTCAAGGAAGCGCTCAATACCCCAGAGTCGGAGTAGCGCTTCGACAGGGATTTCATGACAGTCCCTTGACAACGGGGTGGAGCGGGCATAGAATGCGCGCTCCTTAGACAGGCCGGCCTTTGCCGGCCTCTCGTTTCTGCCTCTCGATTATTCGTCTAAGACGTTGTTGAGGAAGGCTTATTCTGACCAGAGAAATTGCTTTCGCTTTCTGTTGTCTCGGTATCAGCAGAAAGGATTCGGCTTCTCCGGTTTTTTTTATGCAAAGTACAAACATCACGTCCCTGGAGACGGAATAGATGGCGACAATTAACCAACTGGTGCGCAAGCCCAGGAAACGTAAAGTCCAAAAGAGTAACGTGCCGGCGCTGGATGCCTGTCCGCAACGACGTGGCGTCTGCACCCGTGTCTATACCACAACACCGAAAAAGCCCAACTCTGCGTTGCGTAAGGTCGCTCGTGTCAGACTGACCAACGGTTACGAAGTTTCGAGTTACATCGGTGGTGAGGGGCACAATCTGCAGGAGCACTCTGTGGTACTGATTCGTGGCGGTCGTGTAAAGGACTTGCCAGGTGTTCGCTATCATGTGGTGCGCGGCAGTCTCGATACTTCCGGTGTCGAGAAGCGGCGTCAAGGTCGATCCAAGTACGGCGCGAAGCGTCCGAAAAGTTAATAGTCTGCTGGTCAGACGATATTCAACGAGTTTGAGATAGAGCAATGCCAAGAAGACGAGTTGCAGCGCGGCGTGAAACACTGCCCGATCCCAAGTATGGAAGCGAACTGTTGGCCAAATTCATCAATATGGTGATGCAGGACGGCAAAAAATCGGTGGCGGAAAAGATCCTTTACGGCGCTTTGGACACAGTGGTCGAGAAGCGCGGTGGTGAACCGCTTGATCTGCTTGAGACAGCGCTTGAGAATGTGCGCCCGCTGGTGGAGGTCAAGTCCCGCCGTGTCGGTGGCGCAACCTATCAGGTTCCGGTTGAGGTTCGTCCCAATCGCCGAAACTCCCTCGCGATGCGTTGGCTGATCGAGGCATCACGTAAGCGCAGCGAGAAATCGATGGCTTACCGCCTGGCGGGCGAACTGATGGATGCCTCGGAGAACAAGGGTGCGGCGGTCAAAAAGAAAGACGACACCCATCGTATGGCCGAGGCGAACAAGGCATTTTCACACTATCGCTGGTAAGCGAAACTTATTTAACCCTAACTTAGCTCTTTAAAAACAGGTTTGTAACGTGGCACGGAAAACTCCTATCGAGCGCTATCGCAATATCGGTATCATGGCGCACATCGATGCTGGCAAGACGACAACGACAGAGCGTGTGCTCTACTATACTGGTGTGTCTCACAAAATTGGTGAGGTGCATGACGGTGCAGCCACCATGGACTGGATGGAGCAGGAGCAGGAGCGTGGTATCACCATCACCTCCGCGGCCACAACCTGTTTCTGGAGCGGCATGGCTCAGCAATTTCCCGAGCACCGCTTCAATATTATCGATACTCCCGGGCACGTGGACTTCACGATTGAGGTGGAGCGTTCCCTGCGTGTACTGGACGGTGCGGTGTTCGTGCTCTGTGCCGTGGGCGGTGTAGAGCCCCAATCTGAGACCGTATGGCGCCAGGCCAATAAGTACAGTGTTCCCCGTATGGCATTCGTCAACAAGATGGACCGTATGGGCGCGGATTTCTTTCGCGTGGTTGGGCAGCTGAAGGAGCGCCTGGGCGCCAATGCCGTACCGATTCAGGTGCCGGTGGGTGCCGAAGAGGGATTCAAGGGCGTCATCGATCTGGTGAAGATGAAATCCATCGTCTGGAGCGAGGAGAATATGGGGGCTCAGTTCGAGTACGCCGATATCCCCGCCGATCTGCAGGACGCCTGTGACGAATGGCGCGAGCATATGGTCGAGGCGGCGGCCGAGGGAAGTGATCAGCTGATGGAAAAATACCTGGAAGAGGGTGATCTATCTGAAGAGGAGATTCTCGAAGGCCTGCGTCTGCGCACCCTGCGTCTTGAGATCATCCCGGTGACTTGCGGATCCGCTTTTAAGAACAAGGGTGTGCAAGCCGTTTTGGACAAAGTCATCGAACTGATGCCTTCGCCTGTCGACGTGCCTGCCATCACCGGCATCCTCGATGATGCGGAGGGTACTGAAGAGGAGCGCCCGTCAGATGACGACGCACCTTTCGCCTCCTTGGCGTTCAAGGTTGCAACCGACCCTTTTGTCGGTACGTTGACCTTCTTCCGCGTCTATTCCGGCGTCCTTAAGTCGGGAGATTCGGTCTACAACCCGGTCAAGGGTAAAAAGGAGCGAATCGGCCGTATCCTGCAGATGCACTCCAACTCTCGAGAAGAGATCAAAGAGGTGCGAGCCGGCGATATTGCAGCTGCCGTGGGCCTCAAGGATGTCACCACCGGTGATACCCTGTGCGCGTTGAATCAGCCGATCACCCTGGAACGCATGGAGTTCCCCGAGCCTGTAATCTCGGTTGCGGTCGAGCCGAAGACGAAAAGTGATCAGGA
Source organism: Candidatus Thiodiazotropha sp. (assembly GCA_040791665.1). Lineage (GTDB taxonomy): Bacteria > Pseudomonadota > Gammaproteobacteria > Chromatiales > Chromatiaceae > Thiodiazotropha. The sequence continues at coordinate 5,806 of JBFNNX010000099.1, forward strand.
GAAGATGGGTGTCGCACTCTCCAAGCTGGCACAGGAGGATCCATCCTTCCGCGTCAGTTCAGACGAGGAATCGGGACAGACCATCATTTCCGGTATGGGTGAGTTGCATCTCGACATCATCGTCGATCGCATGAAGCGTGAATTCAAGGTCGAGGCCAATGTGGGCGCACCTCAGGTGGCCTACCGCGAAACCATTCGAACCTCCATCGAGCAGGAAGGCAAATTTGTCCGTCAGTCGGGCGGTCGTGGTCAATTTGGACATGTCTACCTGCGCATAGAACCCCAGGAAGCGGGTACGGGCTATGAGTTCGCGAATGAGATCGTTGGCGGTGCCGTCCCGCGCGAATATATTCCGGCGGTCGACAAGGGTGTCCAGGAGGCGATGGGTAACGGGGTTATAGCCGGCTATCCTGTCGTGGATGTCAAGGTAACCCTTTACGATGGTTCCTATCACGATGTCGATTCCAGCGAAATGGCCTTCAAGATTGCCGGTTCGATGTGCTTCAAGGAGGGCGCGGCCAAGGCGAGGCCTGTCCTGCTCGAGCCTATGATGAAGGTGGAAGTCATTACTCCGGAAGAGTATATGGGTGACGTAATGGGTGATCTCAACAGTCGCCGTGGGTTGGTGCAGGGTATGGACGACACGCCGGCTGGCAGGCAGATCAAGGCTGAAGTGCCGCTGTCGGAGATGTTCGGTTATGCCACCGATTTGCGCTCTGCCACGCAAGGCCGGGCCAACTACAGCATGGAATTCGCCAAATACGCAGAGGTGCCGGCTAGCATAGCCGACGCCGTAGTCAAGAAACAGTAACGGGTATAGGGGTAGCACTGTGTCCAAGGAAAAATTCGAACGCACAAAGCCGCATGTCAATGTGGGCACGATTGGTCAT
>JBFNNX010000100.1:0-1948 GCA_040791665.1 Candidatus Thiodiazotropha sp.
CGGCGGCCCCTTACCCTAATCGTGTGTGCCGGGCATGGCACGAAGCTAGGGAGGTGAAAGTTCTCTCACCAGGTATTCGCAGAGCCGAAGGTTAGAAGAAGGGCAAGGGCGACATCGCGAGGTGGGGTCTGAAGGAAGCCCAATTCAAAGCTGCGGGGCGACGTACAGGAACCGGATCTGAGGTGTGGTACACCCGGGACGAGCTGGCACGTGACAGCGAAGTCCTCCATCTGCGCATGGGGTGTGCTTTATAAATCCGGCGTCTATGCAGTGAAAGTTTCGTGTCTTACCCCGGGAGGTCTGTCTATTGTTCCGCGAGGAACTGGCCGAAGAGTAATCCGAGGCGACCGATGGACAGAAGTCAGCAGAGGGCATAGTAGTGAGGGATCAGGCAAAACTATTTAGGCACTCCAGGCGAAAGCGGGAGCAACGGATAAGCCGAGCCGTAACGTGAAACCACGAAGGCCCGAACGGTTCCCGAAAGGGATTAAATGAAGAGAGTAGTTATTCGCATGACGAGACAGGATAGCGCATCAGAAAAGCAGTTAAGGCTGCCCCCCGCAAGAGGGGATGAAATCCTGCCTGGGGAAACGAAAGAAGACGCTCCGGTCATCAACGTTCCATTGATGGAACGTGTACTCGACAGGGCCAACCTATTTGTGGCCCTGAAGCGGGTAACCCAAAACAAAGGCAGCGCGGGCATTGATGGCATGCGCCTCGATGAACTGCCGATGTATCTCAAGGCGCATTGGCCACGCATACGGCAGGAACTCCTGGAAGGCCGCTACAAACCGCAACCGGTGAAACGGGTAAGCATCCCCAAGCCCGGCGGCGGTGAACGCCATCTCGGCATACCCACCGTACTCGACAGGCTGATCCAACAAGCCTTGCTGCAAGTCATCCAACCGGAGTGGGACAGAAGCTTCTCCCATTCGAGCTATGGTTTCAGGCCGGGCCGATCGGCCCATCAGGCCATTGCCCAAGCGCAAAGCCTCATTAAAGGAGGCAACCGCTGGGTAGTGGACATGGACATAGAGAAGTTCTTCGACCGGGTGAATCACGACAAGCTGATGCACCGAGTGAAGCAACGGATCGAAGACCGGCGAGTGCTGAAACTCATCAACGGATACCTCAAGGCAGGGGTAATGATAGGCGTCCAGGAGGAGCCTTCGCAAGAAGGTACGCCGCAGGGCGGACCGCTATCCCCGCTGTTGGCAAATCTGTTGCTGGACGACCTGGACAAGGAACTGGAACGCCGAGGCCACCGCTTTATTCGCTACGCCGATGACTGTAATATCTACGTCAGAAGCCGACGCGCGGGCGAGCGCGTGCTGGAGAGCCTAACCTGTTTTCTGGAACGCAAACTTAAGCTCAGCGTCAACCAGAGCAAAAGCGCAGTAGACCGGCCCTGGCGCCGAAGCTTTCTCGGAATCACCTTCAGCTACCGGGGTGGAATACGCACCAAGGTCAGCACGAAGGCAGAGAAAGCGCTCAAGGAGAAGATACGTAGACTGACTCGACGCACCCGAGGCCACAGCCTGCGACAAGTCATTGCGGAACTGCGCAAATACCTGCTGGGCTGGAAAGCCTACTATGGTATCTGTGAGGTGAAACGACCTTTTGTAGAGCTGGACAAATGGATACGCAGGCGACTGCGCAGCTACGCATGGAAGCAGTGGGGGCGTTCGGGCTATCGGCAGTTGCGCAAGCTGGGGATTGATGTGCGCCTGGCCTGGAATACGGCCAAGTCGGCACATGGTCCCTGGCGGCTGAGCAAGAGCCCTGCACTGAACTACGGAATGCCCACAGCTTACTTTGTGGGTATGGGATTGCCTCTCTTACGGGAGGGCAAGTGATGACTCAATCAACCGAACCGCCGTGGTACGTGATCCGTATGCCCGGTGGTGTGGGAGGAGAGGAGCCGTGAGGCTCCTCCCTATCCCGATTA
>JBFNNX010000101.1:0-1657 GCA_040791665.1 Candidatus Thiodiazotropha sp.
CCCGGCAGAGACCTGTCCCCATCGTCTAGAGGCCTAGGACACTGGCCTTTCACGCCGGTAACAGGGGTTCGACTCCCCTTGGGGACGCCAATAAAAACAATAAGTTATAGTTGTAAATGGCGTTATGTATGCTTGAGTACTTAATATGTACTTAATTATAGGATTGCGCTTTTATGTCCCAACGATCCAATATTGTTTGAGCTACCTTATCCATAGACGGCATTAGTGCTGCTTGATTAATTCCTTCCCGATCTAATAGTGTCAATAGTCTCGGAATATGCTCCGAAGAAAGTATTATTTTATCGAGAACTGTATCTCCAGGATCATCAATGTATTTATCATTTAGTAGGTCCTCCAGAGCGGGCCATTCTCGATTTAAGGAGTAATATTCTTCCCCGCAATTGAGTTTAGTAAAGAGGCCTTGTTGGGCATGAAGATATTCATTTAAATACCCTGGTTGATTGAGTGGAGTAATTAAAGAGCTTTTGTGCTCATTACGCATGATTATTTTTTTCAGTAACTCAATGTTACCTGCCCATACACAAATAGCGGAGCAGCCTTCATTTCTAAAGCGTGGATGTGCTGCAAAATAAGCTGCGAATAGTGGGTTTTTTGTCCAATCAAGTAAGCGGGTAGGTATACCATGATGTTGCGCATGTATCGCAATCCCTGTGTGAGGCACAGCCATGGGGGGACCTTGCGTATATAAATGATTATTATTTAAGGGTGACCTATGCTCTTCTGGCATCGAGTTACCTAATTCGTTTGCTAATTTAGAGAATTGATATAATGCTTCACATTCAGCATTTATCCAATGTAAGGCTTCAAGTCCGTATTTATTGGCTTCCCATCTCTGTAATTTTCTTGCTGGATTAAGTTGTTTTACCTCATTAAATAATGGATTAAGCGGATTTTTATCATTAGCTCGCCATGCTGCAGGGATAAGTTTCCAGTTGTTTGCATCTCCAACTCCCCTGAATGCCCATGGTGAATCACTTGAATCATTATTCCACCAGCGATCGTTCGACCTTCTTAGGTAGTTAAGAAATCTGTCTGCATCAAACTTTCCTTTCTCGTCTGAATCAATAATTCTGTAGTATTTTTCCATATGTGAGTTATTCCTATTAAAATCTAATAAAATTAGCTTAGGGCTGTTCTCACTGCATGCCCAGCCAGTGCATAGCTTGTAACATTCTCCAGAAATCCCACTTCATATCCATCCCACTCCTCCAGGTCGTATATCGACACCAGGACGGCCCCCAGTATCGTTAACTTGTCTTTCCGGTTTAGCAGTCTATCGAGCAACAGCTCGCCATAGTGCCGGCCTATGGAATAGTCCTCCCGATAATTCTTCACGGGATCTGCGGACCGCTCCGGGTTCCAATAATAGGCGCCATTTTCATCTCTGCCGATGAAAGGCAGGTCCAGGTTTACATCAGTTTCAGATTTGGATGTGGTGTTGAGTGCAATTACATTGTCCATGATTACCTCCTTAAATTGGGTAACCATGAATATAGATCATATAACTTATTGATATCAATAGATAAAATGTTTACTTGGAATAAACAAAATGTTTATTTTTTATCTGATTTCAGCTTGTGCAGTTTCAACTCTAACTCAGCAAGGGAAGCTAGAAGGTGTATGTGAGCCGTTCCTA
>JBFNNX010000102.1:0-2153 GCA_040791665.1 Candidatus Thiodiazotropha sp.
TTGACACTGACAAATCCATCCCGACTAGCATCGGCCAGTCCCCCTTCCAGCGACCGGACAATCGCATAGGTAAAAGCTCCCCCGCCCCAATCCGAACGCTCCCAGGCCGCCTCATTCCCCCGCGCCGCGCTGATAACATTGTAGCCGCTGGCCAGAACCAGCTGGTTCACCACCGCGTCAATGTCGGCAGCCCCCCGCCGTCCAGTGGCCTGACCGCTGCGGCAGGAATCCAGCATAACCAGCACCTTCTCGGCATACACGGAACTCTGCAAATCCTCCTCCAGATCGCGGTTCTTGTAGCCCAGGGAACTGGGCCGCTCCATATCGCCGTCATGACCCATCAGATAGTACTCGTTCCGGGCATCGGTGGTACCATGACCGGCAAAGTAGAACACCGCCACATCGTCCTTGCGGGCTTCGGAGAGAAAGTAGTTCACGCCGTCCTTTATGTTGGAGCGGGTGGCCTCCTCGTCGTAGAGGGTTTTGATCTTCACATCTTTATAGATGTCGGCCCCGCCCTGCTTTCGGAAGAGTGCGGCGATCTTCTCGGCATCGCTTCTGGCGTATTGCAGATTTTGATCCTCCCTGGCATAGCGGCTAACCCCCACCGACAGCACATACATGGAGGGCGGATTCTTTATCCCCAGCGAGTTCAGATGCAGAACCTGGGTCTCCGAGGCCACATTGCGGGAGTTGTAGGCGGTCACCTCCACCTCATTTTTTCCCTTCTTTAAGATGAGAGGAATGGTTTTGCGCAGTTCCCGGCTGGCCACGCCCCCCAGACGGCGCAGCCCCCGCGCCGCGGCATCCGCCAGAGGAGCCCCGTTGATCCGCACATCAATCTTACTTATACCGAAACTGCGGTCCACCGCCTGAATATCCATCTCGGCGGCGTTGTACACATCTTCCCCGCCTCGGGGCGATACGATAATCAACACCGGCTTGGCGTTCACAAAGGTCAGTTCGCCGTAAACCCCGGCATCCTTGCTGTCGTCCACCAGCCCCTGGGTGCTTTCCCGCAGATTTTCCACGAGAAAAGTCGATTCCGTCGGCTGGTTGTAGTCATGGGTTTCGGCCTTTTGAATCCAGCCGCTTCGCCCGTACACGCCCACCTTGTACCAGCCGTTCAGTTCGCCCACGGCGGTGAACACCGCCCCCCTGGCCAAAGAAGCGATGCGCGGCGATTTCTCCGATGCGCCGCTGCGCACAATAATACTGTCCCTGGCCGAAACCTGCTTGTTCAAAGCCAGCACCGGCGATCCCACCGTCTGTCCCACCGGCACATCGATTTTTTCATCCAGCATGGTGCCAAACTGGGGACTGCTGACCAATCCCCCCGTGGGCAGCGTACTGCCCTTGAATGACGACTTCACGCCTATGGTGGCATCCATGCTTATGGTGTCGTCCATTTTGAACACGCTGAGGTTCTTGGGCTGACTGTACAGGTCTATGGCGGAGGCGCTTTGTTCCAGCACAACCCGTACATCCTCTATATCGTAACGGGAGGCGTTTTTGATAATGAAATGGAAGTCCACTCCCTCGCGGATCTGAATCATGCCGTCGCCGTTGCCGGTGGAGGTGGCCGAATCTCCATCGTCTATGGTGTAGGTGTAGAGAACTTCGGGAAGGCTAAAGATGTCCAGGCGGCCCAGTTCCTGTATCTGATTCCTTGAAAAGGACATGCCGTTGGCGTAGAAGGCCTCGGCCACCTGCCGGGACAGATAGTCATTGCGGCCCAGTTCCAGCAGATGAGACGCATCAAACTCCACCCGTCCGTCCAGCAGAGCCAGTTCCAGGTATTCCTGGGTAATGGCCTTCTTGTCGGCGAAATGGATCAGATCATCAATATCGTAGGGAAGCTTGTCGAAGTGAATCAGCTTGTCCACCACACTCCTGTCGATAAGATTGTCGTCAAGCAGACTCTTTATTTTGACCATGCCAAGCTGTGCCGCCCGCCGCAGGGTGGACTGGTAGATGTCGGTGGCGGCCACGTATTCCTTATCCAGAAAAAACCGCAGCTGGGCGTTGCTCATGGTGGTGAAATTTTTGATGATGATGTTGTTGACCCGGTAGGGAAGCTTGTCGATTTGCGGCAGCTCGTCCACCACCGTCCTGTCTATACCGTTGCCGTCCAGCAGCTTTATTACCTTCGC
>JBFNNX010000103.1:0-6342 GCA_040791665.1 Candidatus Thiodiazotropha sp.
CCTCGGCAATATCCGGACGGAAACAATGCGGGCGTACTCAGTGGAGGGTATGAGAAAGCTTGTCGAGAACTTATAGACGTACTCTTCAATTATCGCTCTGGCACTGATCAGAACTGCTCAGCATTACCCCGCCACGGCGGTGTTTTTCATAACGGCTTCTCCAAAGCAGCCCCTCTGATTATGCAATGCAATAGACATGAGCCGGCCAATAGCGGAAGTTGAATATGCCGCTAACTTGGTAGATCAGAGAGCTTTTTGAACGTTCGAGGTCACCTAGAAAAAAATGGAGACCCCCCAGCTCTGCTGAGGAGGCATTAACAGTTTGACAGAAACTGGAGTCTCATAGTAACCCCAAAGCGTGAGCCGCCAAGCAACACGCTAAGGAGAAACCATGAGACAAAAAGAAAGTTTAAGCCACACGAGATGGGAGTGTAAGTACCATATTTTGTTATCCCGAAGTACCGGAGGAAGACGCTTTTTGGGCAGATCAGGCAGGAGCTTGGAGAGGTATTTCATCGGTTGGCAAGGCAGAAAGAGAGTTTGATAGAGGAAGGGCATGTGATGGCTGATCATATCCATATGATGATATCGATCCCACCAAAATATGCGGTATCGCAGGTAGTTGGGTTTATCAAAGGGAAAAGTGCGATCCACATAGCTCGTACCTACCTGGGTCGGAAAAGGAACTATGTTGGCCATCATTTCTGGGCCAGGGGGTATTTTATCTCGAAGGTAGGCAGGGACGAGCAGGTGATTTGGGAGTATATACGGCACCAGGAAGCGGAAGACCGCAGGATTGATCAGTTACAGGTGATGTGACAGCCCTTTTGAGGGGCTCAAGGAGCCAATAGGCTCCGTTTTACAGACCGCTTCGAGCGGTTCACAATTAAAGCCCCCGGCTTTGCCGGGGGATATTTACTGACGAGTCGGACAGACTCTGTTGAGCGTGCGATGCGGCTGAGCATGAGATAAGTACGAGCACTAGTAGTATTTGTCTCTTCATTCCACTAATTCCTGATCTGAAACGTGATGGACGATCTCGCCATATTTCAATTTCAAATGATGTTTGAGCAGGCTCTCTCTTAGAATCGGTTCCAATTCATCTCTGTAGTCCTCAAGTTGGGAAGCTCTATACACTTCCTGAATGTCTGGCTGATCTTTTTCCAACAATATGTCCATTTTCGGTCGAACATACTTTGGAAGATTGAGGTGTTCGATTTTGATGTCGTTGGTACCGGCTCTCTTTATTTCACCAAACAATTCGTCGATTAGTGATCGCTTCAAATTCATGTGGGGTAGGAACGGTCCGACGAATGCGTAAGTTGTTATGCCAGCTTCATTGAGTTTGCGTAGTGTTTTTAGGCGGGCGCTGGCCAGTGGAGCGTGTACTTCCAGAAGCCGACTCAGCTTATCATCTGTTGTCGTTATGGTGAGACCCACTTCCGCGTTGGGTAGCGTTTTCAGGAGGTCTACATCGTCCAGCACCATGGGTGATTTCGTTAAAATTCCCACGCGTCCTTGATAATTGCTCTTGGCAAACACTTGCAAAATGCCCCTGGTCAGACGGTACTTTTTTTCAACGCCCTGATAGGGGTCCGTCACAGTGCTGATCGCTATTCGTGGGTGCGGGTTTTTCTTTAATAGGCGCTGGATTTCCTTTTCCATCAAGGCGACGGCATTGGTCTTCACGTAGACGTAGTTGCCCCAGTTGTCGTTGCTTTCACCCACAAATCGGCCCATAAAGCTGGCAAAACAATACAGGCAACCAAACTGGCAGCCGGTATAGGGATTGATGACGAAATCCGCACTTGGCACTTTGGTGGGGGTGACAATGGATTTTGCAGTGATTTCGTGGTTTTCGAATGTCATGGCTGTGCGTGCTCAATGCGTCAAAATTTACCGCTGTTATTCCATTGATCCTTAGGAAGGATCCTCTCTTGCACATCCCAGTGTTCAACGATCTTGCCATTTTTCAAACGAAAGATATCGAAGAACGCCCAGTCACCGCCGTCCTTTTGTGCGTGGCTATAGATCACCACAAAATTGCCCTGACCGATCAGGTGATGCACTTTTATGTATTTTCCGGCCCTGCTCTTGGCCTCCTGCAAGTGCTTCTGAATCCCTGCTAGTCCATCCTCGACTTCGGGGTTGTGCTGATCGTATTGCTCGGCGGAAATATAATCCGTCACCTTATCGAATTTGCCACCGATGAGTACATCATCGACAAAACTTTGGACAACCGCTTTGTTCTCTTCTGTCTTATCGATATCCTCAATCGCGGTGGGACCGTCAACCATGGTTCGACCTGACGCCGTCTCTTCAACGTAAGGTGCAATTACATCCCAGTGTTCGATCATCCGATCGACATCGTCGGTGTCGAACAGGTCGGCCGTGACCCATTTCACCTCGCCATTGTTCAGGCTCTGGTAGACATGGATAAAGACATGGCGGCCATCCTCAATGGCGCGAACAACGCGAATGTCGCGAACCGGGTTACGTTCCAGAAAAGGACCAAAGAATGCAATGAACCCTTCTTTACCATCACCAACGCCGGTGGAGTGCTGGGTGTAGCGTTCACCGGTGTATTTATCGAGCGCCTCCTGCATGTTTCCGTCTCGAATCCCTTCAAGGTACAGCCCTTTGGCATTTTCGATTTTCTTGCTCATTTTTTCGTCTCACATTGGTTGTTAGATACAACTCGGAACCTCGATTAATTCCGTCAATTCATTTCAATTACGACGATGTGTGAGGTCGCGATCTTAGTAATAAAATTTCTGCTAACCACTATCAATTTGGCCACTCATCACAATTATCGGTTAGACTAATGATTATTAATACGGGGGTGTATTCATAATATCTATGAAAAAAATCGATTATTTGTCACTCGACGGACACAGCTTGCTGGTCTTTGTCACGGTCTTGGAAGAGCTGTCGGTAACCAAAGCGGCTGAACGCTTGAGCGTCACTCAATCCGCAATTAGCCACACACTGGAGAAACTACGAATCGCCCTTGGCGATCCCCTGTTTGTCCGGTCAGGCAGAGGCATTGCTGCAACAGAGCAAGCGTTCGGGTTGCTTGGGCCCGCGCGAGACGTATTGGATGGCATGAAAAGCCTAACCGATACGCGGCACTTTGATCCCTCCGACGGGGAGCTGGAGTTCAAGATTGCTGCCAATGATTTTCAGCGCTCATTGATCTTCCCGTTGCTCACGAAGACCCTGCGGAAGCAGTCGGTTAACGCACGCTTCCATTTCTTACCCGCCCGGGTCCCGGATGCAGCGATGCTCCGACGAGCGCATTGTGATCTGGTCATCACACCCTTTCCGCCCGAGGGTGCGGACATTTATCAAGTACGGCTGCTCTCCGACAATCTGAAGTGCTTCTTCGATGGGAAGATCCGCAAGGCCCCAGCGAGCAAACAGGAACTTCTCAGCGCCAGTCACTTGGACGTAGTGTTCGAAGACCAAGGTTCTGTCATGCAGGCCGTACTCTCTGGCCTGGATCTTGCGAAAATGCCGACACCGAGAATTACGGTACCGAATTTTGATGCAATAGAGGAGTTTATTTCGGGCACTGATCTGATCACGGTGCAAATGGCACGTATGACTGAAACGAGCTTGAAGGGCCTTGACTACGCAGATTTACCGTTTAAAACCCCAAAACTCCCCCTCTACATGGTTTGGCACCGCCGCAACAGCAGCGACCCCGCCCATGTTTGGCTCCGAGAACTGATCAAGAGTCTTGTATGGTGACAACTGCGGTTGGACACCTACCTTGCGTGACCAGTGCACGCGTGTGTCAGCTCCTTGGCGAAAGCGGTCGAACAATCTGCTTGAAAAATCGCTGCGAGGCGATTTCGGTGACCGTCCGGAATGGTCACAGAGCGGACCATCGGATAGCATTATAGGTATTGCTTGCTAATGTCCTAGGCGTTCGGAAGATTGTGATATTAACTCATATTATTCAAGCAGTTATTATCGAAGTTTACTTGCAAAAAAGAGGCAATAAAGTATCCACAGTGAGGCCTCTACCTTGACAACTATATGATATATTCTTATATATATGAATATATCTTATGCACGCTGGAGGAACAGTAATGGCCCAAGCAAAGACACAGACATTGAGTCTTGGTGATCATTGGAACAGTTTTATTGAAAGCCATGTTGGAAACAATCGACGTTACGCTACAGCTAGCGAGCTGGTGCGGGACTCGTTAAGACTTCTTGAAGAGCAGGAAGCTAATTCTAAACTGGAAAACTTGCGCCAAGCCCTGATAGAGGGTGAAGAAAGTGGTGATGCTGGTGAGCTGGATATGAGCACTATCCGGCAGGAAGCAAAGAAAGAAGCAGGCTTAACTTAGCCTATGCATAAAATTCATCAGCAGATAAAAGCACGCAGAGACCTTAAAAATATCTGGCTTTACAGCTATGAGAATTTTGGCATTGATCAGGCAGACAAATACTTTGATGATTTAGAATCTGCTATGGAAACCATACAGGACAACCCACTGATTGGCGTTTCCTGTGACTATATCAGAGCAGGTTATCGCCAGTATAAAGTCAACGAACACTATATCTTCTATCACATTACCAAGAAGACTATCCATATAGTTCGAGTGCTACACGACACCATGCAAACCAGGAATCATTTATAGGCTTACTACCATGAATGACAAACGGGATAGGGAGTAACCCCCTATCCCGTTTGTTTGTCCGGAATTCCACATTTCTATCACAAAATTCCGAACGCCTATAATAAAGTCATAAATAAGAAACCTTGTCACATCGTTTCCGTACCATTCGGGCCATTCAGACATTACGGCCTTATTTCTGATCAATACGTTTCAGGTTCCCCATATATATTTTCCTGCTCAAGCCGAGCAGGGCAGGTTGCAGAAGAACCAGCGCATATTTTTGCGGGTGGGCAAGAAATTAAGATACATGGCTTTCAGAGTGCACTCAATTACATACAAGTCATTGATCGTGCCCGTTCGCGTATTGGCACAAAATACAACTTACTCAGATGGAACTGCGAGCACTATGTTCGCTGGGTACACAATCTCAAAGCGGAAAGCCCGCAATTGAAGAAAACTAGTGCACTAGGTCTGTTTTTACTTGGGATAACTTTTACTCTGAGAAAATAAACTCGACCTAAACTATATCAAACTTCTAAACAGTTGATAGTGACCCGAAAACTTATGTTCCAAACTATACAATGACGCTATCACTATTTATCTCATGATAACGCTTTGAGTCGAAGTCCAGCATTCTGATAGTCCAGTGCATGGAACCAGCCAAACTATTAGCTGCAATATACTATCCATGCACTGCCGTGACGGACTTTATTCCATGAAACATCTATCTGTGACGGACTTTATTCAGATGTGACGGACTTTATTCCCGCACAACATTAGGATAAGCCACCCTACTCAACCGTCACCGATTTCGCCAGATTCCGCGGCTGATCCACATCGGTCCCCTTCAAAATCGCAACATGATAGGAAAGCAACTGCAATGGAACGGTATAGACGATCGGTGCCGTGGAAGGATAGATGTCGGATAGGGTCAGGTTCTGGTATCGGTCCAGGCCGATCTTTACCTTCTGATCGCTGAACAGGAACAGTTCACCGCCACGGGCGCGCACCTCCTGCAGGTTCGATATGACCTTTTCCAACAGCGGATCGTCGGGGAGTGCACAGATCACCGGCATCTCAGCGTCGACCAACGCCAGGGGACCGTGCTTGAGTTCACCGGCGGGGTAGGCCTCGGCGTGGATGTAGGAGATCTCCTTAAGTTTCAACGCGCCCTCCATGGCGATCGGGTAGAAGCTGCCTCTGCCGAGAAACAGGGCGTGGTTCTTTTCCGCAAAGGCATTCGCCATCTCTTTGATGGCATCGTTCAGCTCCAGGATCACTTCAACCTGGCGTGGCAGTGCATGCAGTTCCTCTACCAGCTCACGCTCTCTCTCGGTGCTCATGCCGCGGCGCTTGGCCAGGGCAAGGACCAGCAATCTCAGAGCCACCAGCTGGGTGCTGAAGGCCTTGGTGGATGCCACGCCGATCTCTGGGCCTGCCCGGGTCATCAGGGCCACATTGGATTCACGCACCAGCGAGCTCTCGGGTACGTTGCAGATGGTCAGGCTTCCCAGGTAGCCCTGGGTCTCGGCGCCACGCAGTGCGGCCAGGGTATCCGCGGTCTCGCCCGATTGGGAGATCGTGACAAACAGGGTGTTCTCGGGCACCACCACCTGTCGATAGCGAAACTCGCTCGCCACCTCGACGCTGCAGTGAACGCCGACCTCTTCCAGCCAATAGCGTGCAACCAGGCCGGCGTGGTAACTGG
>JBFNNX010000104.1:0-1338 GCA_040791665.1 Candidatus Thiodiazotropha sp.
TTTGCATCATGGAGCGTATCCCATGGAATCGATCTCTATCACATCCAGGCACTGCTCGGGCATTCATCCTCACAGATGACACAGCGTTACTCCCACCTGGCAGAGGATGGGATTAAGGCAAGCGTCAAGCAGATTAGTGAGAAAATGGGGCAGACCGATTGACATAGCCAAGCTTAATCAGCATTCAACACACCTTTTTCAGGCATTATTCTAGGAATTTATTTCACAGGTTTTGGGCAAATTCCCTTATAAGGGAATTCCGCTATTTCAACCAGCTTCCATCCCCCTACCCCCTTTTCTTTCAATCAAAAATATCCTTTAATGAAACTGCATAGCCGATCACAGGCTGGCGTATAACAATAAAAACAAACATACAAGGTGAATAATAATGAAAACTAACAACCTTAAATCCGTAGACCGCTTGCTCACTGAATCGGAAGTCGCCGACATTATCGGCTTCTCAAGAAACACACTTCGCGCCTGGCGTGTAACCGGCAGGCACCACACATCTCCACCACCCCGTTTTGTGAAATGCGGCCGAGCTGTGCGCTATCGCTATTCTGAATTGCTGGAATGGATGAGGCAGCAAACTGCTGTCCTTACCACCAGCGAGCTGAGTTAAAAACCAGCAAACACAGTGTTAGCAAAATAATGGCCTGACATCAGTCAGGTCATGACTCTTTATTACAAACCCAACAATAAAAATAATAATGGGTAGTAAAGCAATGACGTGGATTCAGTTACCAGATCAAGAGGTAGCGGATACTGCACCTGTAAACATAAAAATCAGGCTTCATCATTCCCTTATAAGAAAAAAACCCCTTATAAGGGAAATCGCATTTCCGACTCACCCTATTCTTATAAGAACTCAGATCCTTATAAGATTATTTCTTTATGAATTTTCGCAGCAGATCCGCCGCATAAAAGTCAGGCTGAGGCTGCCTATCACCATATACCAGAAAATCAGTATGTGCAGCCATCATGCGCCGAACATCCGTGGTGATCGTTGCAATCTCATCAGGTGTAGCCTTACGGCCTTCCTCCCATTCCAGGTGCTCAATCACCTTTTGTATCGCTACGTCGTCATTGGTCTCACTGGGACCGATGATGAAATTCAATTTATCGGGGGGGTATACCATGAGTGAATGTTACACCAATCGGCTTGAAAACACCCCAGGACCGGTGAAACCGGTCCCTAGTCTTGTCGGAGGTTCCAAAAGTTCAACACCCCAGTTTGAAGAGTGGGAAGTCGATGCAATCAATGACCTGGCTAAAGCAGCATCCGACGACGACAAAGAATTTCAAGCTTATGATTCAATCCATGACAACGATCACCCA
>JBFNNX010000104.1:1348-1863 GCA_040791665.1 Candidatus Thiodiazotropha sp.
ATCAATACTCAGACCTGGAACTTGACCTAAACGAACATGGGCAACGATTGATTATTACCTGTGAATCATGGCGAGGAATCGAACGGACAGATGAGGGCTTGCTGTTTACACCACTAATACCCGAAAAAGCCACATGGAAGGGAGTGGTCGAGACTGATTCACTCGTGCGATGCAAACCTCCTGAGCATTGGGGTGACCGTTGGACCGACCGCCTATCTGATCGTGGCAAGAGAACCATAGAGAACAGCGCTAAGTACCAACATATTTTGGGACAAGGCTACCGGACCTTTTTGACACTGACATTTAGTAAAGAGTGGCGGGCACAGATTGAAAAATGGGATCAGATGGGGCAAGGCATTGATGATAAAACCAGAAAAACCATCGGCAACATGGTCACGGAGTTCATAAATACGTTACAGCAACGGCACCGAAATGGGCGCACATTCAAGGACCACTATCGCCGGGCCGGGAAACAGCAAACTGGGGGTGGCTACTATGCCAAGGGGACACATTTT
>JBFNNX010000105.1:0-1060 GCA_040791665.1 Candidatus Thiodiazotropha sp.
AGTCATATCATCGATTCTTATGGAGGGGAATAGACCAAAGTCGACAGCCAGACGTCTATGAGTTTGACCGCGTCGTGTTTGGAGTTAACTCGTCGCCGTTCCAGGCACAGTACGTCTTGCAGCAGCATGCAAAGAAATTCGAGAATGATTACCCTTTGGGAACGGAAACTATTAAAAAATCAACATACATGGATGATTCAATGGACTCTGTATTGTCCGAGGACCAAGGTATCGAACTTTACAAACAACTTTCACTTCTGTTATCAAAAGCTGGAATGCATGCGCGCAAATGGCTGTCAAATTCATTGAGAGTAATAGCACAGATCCCGACACAGGACAGAAAAGCCGAAGTAGATTTGGATCACAACGAGCTACCAAGTGCCAAAACACTTGGTGTATGGTGGTTGGCCCAGGAGGATGTATTTACCTTCAAGGAAAATGCACCTGATGGAAACACGGTGTTTACAAAACGCAAATTTCTAAAGAAGATTGCCACATTATTTGATCCACTCGGACTATTGGCGCCTTATACAATCAGAGCAAAAATTTTGTTACAGGAGATGTGGACTGCTGGTTTGGAATGGGATGACGAACTGCCAGAAGCGCTGACCCATGCGGCACGTTCATGGTTCAGCGAGCTGAGAGACCTGAAACAGCTGCAGATCCCGAGATGCCTCGGAGAGACAGAAAGAACTTCTGACACCATGTCACTCCATACATTCGTAGATGCGTCGCAGGATGCCTATGGGGCTGTTGTGTACGCCAGGTGCACATACACGGACGGTTCTGTTTTGAGTAACCTAGTTGCCGCAAAGACACCAGTTGCATATAACATATCAACAAATATTCCGCTGTTAGAATTGATGGCTGCTGTCATCGGAGTAAGACTTGCCATACGATTTTCAAAAGCTCTAGAGCTCCCGTTGAGCCAGACTACATTTTCGTCGGACTGCGCAAACGTATTGTGGTGGATTCGAGGAAGAAGTCGAATGTTCAAGCCTGTCGTAGCGAATAGAATATGCGAAATACAGAGCAGCACAAACCAACACCAGTGGAAGCA
>JBFNNX010000106.1:0-390 GCA_040791665.1 Candidatus Thiodiazotropha sp.
GGGGACATCCCGCCAGCCCAGAAAAACCCAGCACTCGTCGGCACAGGCCTGCTCGGTAAACTCTATGGACATGCTCTGTTTGGCCTTGTCCATGGGCAAAAATATAATACCGGCCCCGTAGCTGCCGGCATCCGGCAGCTTCACACCGGCATTTTTTCTAAGAAACTCATGCGGCAGTTGGATAAGCATGCCCACGCCGTCACCGGTTTGCTGATCCCCCCCCACAGCACCGCGATGTTCAAGATTACAAAGAATTTCAACACCTTTTTCTACTATATCGTGCGATTTGCTACCGTTTATGCTGGCTATAAAACCGACACCGCAGGCGTCGTGCTCCTGTTCCGGATGGTACATACCTCTGGCCTTGAACATACATGCTCCTTGTTCCAT
>JBFNNX010000106.1:400-2944 GCA_040791665.1 Candidatus Thiodiazotropha sp.
AATTAGCGCCCGCTGTGGCGATAACGACATAATCTCCGCTGTTCGCCACTCCCACCTGAGCCGTCAGGGTAACTTTCCCAGTTGAGGAATCAATATTGACCGTAGTGCCGACGCCATTCTTTGACGGACTATTTCCTCCTGTTGCCGCCGCGATGCTGTAGCTAATGTTCGTGACAGCGATATTGCCCGTGGCGGGAGTCCAGTCAGGGTTTATAAACGGTAACTTGTCAAGTTAACTGTCCACTTTTTTCATGAAACTCATGATGATTTGTCTTTCAAGCTGTCAAATGAATCCCTATGGCCTCATTGGCCGACCTTCCACCTAATATCCGCCGTGGGTAGTTGTTTACCCAATCCTGTATCTCCTTGATCTCCTTCTTGCTGTAGCACCCTATATCACTACCTTTGGGTATGAATCGCCGTACCACGCCATTGGCATTTTCATTGCTTCCCCGCTCCCACGATGAGTATGGGTGCGCGTAGTAAATAGTTGATCTCTTGCCCCGGGTTAGGCAGGAGCGTTCCATCTTCTGGCTGTCCATAAATTCACTGCCGTTGTCGCATGTGATTGACTTAAACACCTTCCGAAACTGCCGACTGCCCAGTTTTCTCTCTAACTTATCCAACGTTTTTACCAGGCTATTTGATGTCCCGTCGGGCAGCTTTTTTATAACGATAAACCGTCCTGATCGCTCAAGGAGAGTCATCAGAGTTTGTTTGCCCTTGCCTTTAGCTCCGACAATGCTATCTATTTCCCAATGACCAAATTCTTCCCGTTTTTCAATATAATCCGGTCGGGTTGAAATACTCTTCATGGCTGACTGTGCTCTGTTGTGCCTCTTATAGCCTTTTGAGCCCTTCTTATGCCTTCTTTTGCCCCGGAGCAGGCACTCCCTGGCGTCCCCCAGCAGACCTTCATAAATATACCGGTAGAGGGTTCTTGTGCTGATTCTTGTGTCCGTTGGCCATGAGAGCTTCTTATAGTGCATGATGACCGCGTCAGGGCTGTATTTCTTTGCAAGGAGCTTTCTGATTTCCTTGACAAGTTTGTAATCGGCACCAAGCTTCAATTCGGGCCCCTTTGCTTCAAGCTCCCTACGAGCCTTCCTCTGGGCAATATCCGCGCTATAGGTCTGATACTCAGATAAGTCACTATTTCGAAGCCTAACGGCCCCTCGGTTGAGTTCTCTTCGTATGCTTCTTTCACAGCGATCCAGGATGCTTGCCAGCTGTTTGATTCTCATCTTGTCCTTCCCTTTTTTGCGAATCATTCTTTCCAGAATAAGCCGTTCTTCCCAGTTGAAGTGTTTCCCCCTTCTACTGCTCGTGTTATTGTACTCTTGCCCCATGTTAACTCCTGTTTTGTTTGTTTTAAGTAGTATACATGAGTTTCATGGGGCTTTTTTACCCTCCTTATTGCGGACAGTTAATGTTACAATTCACCATACCCGTAGAATTCGCACTTTTTGGTATATTTTTTCATGTAAATATTTTAACATGGGAATCCTGCTTTGTATCAAGGTATTGGTGAGAAATAGGGGTTAGTGCCGATTTTTGGAAATTCCACATTCTTCGAGACACTATGTAATGATAAAAGGGTTTCTACTTTTGTTTCGGTCGCTTTCATGTCCTATTTCATTAATTCACACGTCAATCCGGCGTGGATTTTATATGCGATTGCCCTGATTGGAAGCCGGAAAATATCTTAAGGAGACCTCTAAAAAATCCCGCCTTGGATTTTTTAGGGACGGAAAACCCGCTTAAAAGCGTTGGACGATGCGTATAAATGAGCATTTTAAGCGGTTTTTTGGTGCCGTATTAAGGGCCAAAAACGAGTTCTGACTTAAGCCCCCTTAAGGAATTTGCCTGAGTTCTGCTAAAAAAGAATGGATATTTACAATAAAACAGTATATTATGAATATTGGATGGAATTATGCAAAATATAAAAGCTATCGTTAAAGAAATTGTTGATAATTTCGAATCTCTCCACCCGATTCCCACAGGTATAAAGGCACAGGGACAGATTCCTTTCGGCATAAAGGCCGTTCTGTTTGATGTGTACGGAACGCTTTTGGTATCCGGTGTTGGGGAAATTGGCATGTCCTTCATGGACTCCGGCAGCGCCAATGTGGATAGCTTACTGGAGAATTGCGGATTTCCCTGCCGGAAAAAAGTATCAAAAAATTTCACTAAAATATTCAAAATCGTTATAGCGCAGCACCACAGAATTCTTCAAAAGAAAGGAATAGATTATCCGGAAGTGGATATCCGGGAAGTCTGGTCGGATATTCTGAACTTACTCTGGAAAGACGCATATCTGGCCAAGTTGCCGAAATATAATGAAGCCGTTCTGGAAGAACTGGCTCTGCGCTACGAGGCGGCGATCAATCCCCTTTGGCCAATGCCGGGATTTCCCCATATTGTCCGGACTCTTGTCAATGCTGGAATACTGGTGGGAATTGTTTCCAATGCCCAGTTCTATACACCTCTGTTTCTGGAGGCATTTGCAGGCTGTCCTCTGACGGATTTGGGGATTAAGGAAAA
>JBFNNX010000107.1:0-2150 GCA_040791665.1 Candidatus Thiodiazotropha sp.
GCCAGAGGTGGATAGCCGCGTTGTCGAACTACAATTTCGATATCAAGTACAGGAGCGGGAAGAAGAACGCCGATGCGGACGGCCTATCCCGGTTACGAGAGGAGGAGGACCAGCATGATGTTGTTTTTCCTGATGTGCTAAAGGCTATTTCCTTTGCCGCACAAGTTGTGTCTGACAACTGTCCTTTGGTTGAAAGCTTAGCGCTTTCAGACACTGTCCTTAGTGCTGGCAGTCCATTGGAAGTGCCAGAACAACTTCTTCAGACAAGTGCGCTTTCTGATAGGGACTGGCGTAAGGCACAGAGGCAGGACCCTACCCTTGAGTATATAATTAAATGTCTCCAAACAGGTGCTAGTAAACCTGTTCCGCAGATTCTAGCAAGCACTACTTATAACAGGAGATATCTCAAGGATTGGGACAAACTTTATCTGTGCGGCGACATTCTTTACAGAAGGGGCACTGTAGGTAGCCAGGAATTTCAGCAGCTGGTAGTTCCACTCTCCTACCGGGATGAGATATTCAAAGCTCTCCACAGCGATCTTGGGCACCAAGGACGGGATCGGACTGTATCCCTCATCAAACAGCGATTCTTCTGGCCAGGCATCGACTCGTTTGTCAAGGAAAACGTAAGCCAGTGCGACCGCTGTATCAGGAGGAAGACGAAAACAGACAAGAGTGCTGAGCTGGTGAATATTGTTTCGACCATGCCCATGGAAATCGTATGTCTGGACTATCTCTCCTTGGAAAGGTCCAAAGGCGGCTTTGAAAACGTGCTGGTGATCACTGATCACTTTAGTCGCTACGCTCAGGCCTTTCCGACAAAGAATCAGACAGCAAAGACAACGGCACGGATTCTGTTTGACCAGTTCATTGTGCATTATGGCTTTCCAGCCAGAATTCACAGATCAGGGTCAAACTTTCGAATCTAACCTTATAAAGGAGCTGTGTTCTATTGCTGAGGTAGAGAAGTCCAGAACTACGCCATATCATGCCATGGGTAATGGACAGGTTGAGCGATTCAACCAGACACTATTGCAAATGTTAGGAACGCTCGAAGAATACCAGAAGAGCGACTGGAAGGCGCATGTGCCAACTTTGGTACATGCCTACAACGCTACAATCCATGACTCTACTGGTTACTCTCCGTACTTCCTTATGTTTGGTAGGCATCCGCGATTGCCCATAGATGCATTTTTAGGTCTTTCGCCGGACGCGATGTCTGCCAAACATCAAACAGAGTATGCAAGGAAGCTACGAGAGCGCCTAGCATTCGCATACCGGACAGCACAGAAAACGGCACAGAAGATGGCGGCGAAGCACAAGGCCAATTATGATCTACATGTAAGGCCTTCCGGTCTCGAGCCAGGAGACAGGGTCCTCGTCAGAAACGTGGGACTAAGGGGTAAACACAAACTTGCAGATCGTTGGGAACGACAGCCCTACATTGTAAAAGCCCAACCGAACCCCGACATCCCCGTTTATGAAGTGCAACTAGAAGCTGCTAAGACGAGGAAGACCAGAATACTTCACCGAAATCTTCTGTTGCCGATTTCGAGTCTGCCTCCTTCTCCACTTAAACGGAGAATACCATCTGTAGCCAGCTATAGTCCAGCTTCCGATGCGACTGATTTCCAGTCCACAGTGGGTGAACTGCCGCAAATGGAGACGGAAGTACTATACTCGCGTGCTGTAGATGAGAACTCAGATCTTGAATATGATGCTAGCATATCTAGCTGCAGCCAGGGAGATGAGACTGAGACTATTCCAGTACCACGTTACATCATTCCGATGAAACGGAAACCAGGACAGCCAGGTCTCAACCCACGTACAGCAACATCGCCAGCTACAAGCGAGTCCTCATCTACAAACTCGCCACAGAGACAAAGACCACAGCGGTCCCGCAAAAGACCCGTTTGGATGAAATCCCCAGACTGGGTCTTGTCTCATGTGAGCACTGCATTGAATCCCAAAGCAAAATGATCTTGTAGAGCAGGTTATGCGAACAGCACCTAGATAAATAGTGAATTGTTTTAATAAGATGTAAATAGTTCTTTTATTATTTTTTTTTCTTTGCTCGTACTGGAAAAGACACTTAAGACTGAAATAATCAACCTGTGCTAGTGTCTAATTGTGTTGTTATGGTTAGCAAA
>JBFNNX010000108.1:0-1536 GCA_040791665.1 Candidatus Thiodiazotropha sp.
ATGACGACACTCTACATGATGCCACGTTGGGTATCGGAAACGATTCAAGTGGTGGTGGAACCATCAACCGTACCGGTCGGCTGATGGCCAGCGTTTCCGTGACCATCGAAAAGATCCTGGATAACGGAGAGATGGTGGTGAAGGGTGAACAGTCGATCGAGTTCAACAACGAGAATCAGTTCATCCATGTGGAGGGCAGGGTACGGCCGGAGGATATCAGTGCTGAAAACACCGTGCTCTCGACACGTCTTGCCGATGCCAAGATTCGTTATGTTGGAGAAGGGCTGTTGGGACGCAGTCAGGAACCCGGCCTTGTCACTAAATTTTTCAACTGGATATTTTGATCATGAAGTCACTGCTTACCCTGCTGTTGTTGACCATTCCGCATTTACAGGCATATGCCGCGGTGGAGGAGGGTGTGCGTATCAAGGATTTGTGCCGAATCAGCAGTGCGGTCGACAATAATCTGGTGGGGTATGGCCTGGTATCGGGACTGGCGGGTACCGGCGATTCGATGCGCAGCGGCAGCACCATTCACTCGTTGCGCAATGCCTTGTTACGGTTTGGAATCAACATCAATACCAAGGATGTGCGTAGCCGTAACGTGGCAGCAGTCTCCTTGACATCGGTCTTGCCTCCCTATGCGCAGTCGGGTGACAAACTGGATGTCAACGTAACCTCGATGGGGGATGCGCACAGTCTGGTCGGCGGTACGTTATTGATGGCCTCGCTAACCGGTCCCGATGGCAAGGTCTATGCCTTGGCGCAGGGGCCGGTGTCGGTCGGCGGTTTTCAATATGATCTGTATGGCAACCTGGTACAGAAGAATCATCCTACCGCGGGGATCGTACCGGGTGGAGTTACAGTCGAGAAAGGTGTCGAGACCCGAATGGTCGATGCCGATGGTCGTTTGAATTATTCACTATACGATCCCGACCTGACCACCGCCAGCCGTATTGTCGACAGCGTCAACTTGCAATTCGGACCGGGGACGGCACACGCCGTCAACGCAGGCCGGATCGAGGTCACGCTACCGTTGGAGGCGCGAAGCAATCCCGTTCGTTTCCTGACAGCTATCGAGGGCTTGAAGGTCTCACCCGACCGGCGTGCGAAGATCGTGGTCAACGAGCGTACCGGCACTGTCGTCTCCGGCGGTAATGTCACCGTTGCACCCGTCAGTATTACCCACGGCGATCTGACCGTCATCATCACGACGGACTATCTGGTCTCCCAGCCCGGTTTCGTCAGCCGCACCGGAGCCGGTGTTCGCACCCAAGTGGTGCCCGACACGAATATCGAAGTCAACGAGGCTGAGCCGCTGTCGATTTCGCTCAGCGCCAATACCAGTGTCGCCGAGCTGGTCGGGGCGCTCAACAAGGTCAAGGCCACCAGCCGGGATGTGATCAGTATCCTGCAGGCGATTCGTCGAGCCGGCGCTTTGCACGCAGAACTGGTCATTCAGTAACGGAGTAGAGATAGCATGAATACTAATTCATAAAAAAAAAAAAAAAAAAGCTGTGCGCTGAGGAAGAAAAC
>JBFNNX010000109.1:0-33476 GCA_040791665.1 Candidatus Thiodiazotropha sp.
CTTGTGCCATCACTCTCCTCCCAAGCTTTTCGTGATTTGGTCCCGGCTATTAGAATGCAGTCAACCCTCACTACCTTGATATTGGTCAAATTCGGTTAAATTCGGTTTATAACGGGATATCAACTGATATGCGGGGAGCCTGAATAACAGGCGGTCGCTAACTGCAGCTATATAGACGAAAAATTTAGACCAAACAGGTGGGCGGATGATAGTATAATCGCTCTTGATAGGTGTTTTAGAACTGTTATGCCTTGATCTTTGTCAAACAGAAAAAAGTAAATATCGGTCAGACTCAACGGCAGTCGCTGCCTGTTTGCGAGGTATTTGCCGTTAGGATATAACACTTTTTAGGTAATTGACTTTATTCTGTCTACTGGCAAATATGACAAGGATTACCGCGGGTTACCCTGACGAGATACTGGCTTCAAGTGATGAACATTGATATTCGAATGGCCCATCTTTTCTCCGCCCTGAATGAGGATCAAGTCAGACAGGTCATGGAAAGCAGCCATATTGGCACCTTCAAAGATGGTGAGTCGCTATTTGAAACAGGCGATGAGGCGAATCGCTTTTTTCTGGTGATTGGCGGACAGATAAAACTGTTTCGTGTTTCATCAAACGGCGATCAGAAAATTATCGATATCATTCAGCCGGGCAATACCTTCGCGGAAGCGCTCATGTTCATGGAGCACCCGATCTATCCCGTAAGCGCCGAAGCACTTGGACCGGCAAAAATCATCTCATTTGATAATCGGCGCTTCCTGCAGATATTGAGCGGATCCATTGACGTTTGCTTCCGAATAATGGGCACAATGAGTCAGAGACTGCGTGGACTCATCAAAGAGATCGATGACCTGACACTGCAGAGTGCCACCACCAGATTGTGTGCAATGCTGTTGCACAGAATGGAGGATGTCGGCCAGGACCACTTCACACTGCCTGCCGCCAAAGGTGTGCTAGCGGCACGACTCTCAATGAAACCAGAGACGTTTTCAAGAATCCTTCAGAATCTGTCGACAAAGGACATTCTCAGGACTAAGAGCAATGAAATTCAAGTATTGGACGAAAATCTGCTGAGATCCCTCGCTCACCTGGAATCTATTTATGGGCTGGAACCGGAGAAGCCTTGCGCACTGAAAGGGCAAAGCATACCTATTGACCTCAATTAGAGTGCAATTGATCCGGGTTTCGCGAAATTGCGGTCAAGCACCGTATCTATAAGTAATTTTTGTAATGCGCATACCCCGTGGGATGCGAAACACGCTGTCGGGGTAGCAGGCAATACAGCGACAGAACCCTCCATTTGGGCTTTAAGGCTGTTTCCGAAGTGACATACTGAAGAAATACCCCCCCCTGCCGACAACATAAGGAAATCCAAGGACCACTACATATCTGACCCGACTTGCCCCGTCATCGAAATAAGCAACGAGAAAGAAAATAGAGTTAAGTGCAACTCACATCATTTCCAAAAATACGGATAGATTTGGCGGCAACGAAAGCCAGTTCTTGCTATAGCACTCGCTCATGGATTAAGAATATTCTAAACAAGCAGAGACAGCCTGTTAATTTGGCACTGAACAGTAATGTTTTGATAACGCCACTGGTTGATTCGATCATTCGTTTCAAGATCTTAAGACTTGTTTTGTTGCTACCACTTCTCTCCTTCCTGGCGGCATCTCACGTTCATGCCAAAGACGGTTCGTCATTCGGTATATTCGTAAAGACACGGCAGGACATAGACTACAACCTGAACACGATGGGGTTCTCCGCTTCTCTGATTACGCCTATTGGACTCTTTGGCTGTGATCCTGGTGTTCTTAAGGGTGATACGAGAATCGATTCATTTAACAATATTGTTGGAATATCCGATGTCCGGAAGGCCGAATGGATGCGTTTCTCCGCCCATGATCTTGAATGCCGCTACGGTGCGAAACGGAACAGTACCGACGGCGTATTTACCGTTGGTTTCGGTTTCCGCGATTATCTGGGAAACTCAGCCGATGAGCCGGGAGGAAAAGATATCAGTATCGAGGGGGCTGGTGCACTATTGAACTATGAAAGTGAAAACTTCGATGCAAAATTGAAGTGGAAACGGGAAATCCATGACTACACCCTCAGGCACCAGACATCTTTCGGAAACTACAACAGTCTGATCGATGCGACTGAAGATACTTACACCGCATCGAGTACATATAGGCGACTATATGTCAACGCCATACATATCACAGGCAACAAAGATAATGTTTACACTACTCCGCTATTTCCGACAAACAGTTTTCGTTATGATTTCACCGACATCTCTCTCGGCATGGTCTTCACACCGGAGGCAAACGGTTTAACGTTAGTCGCGCCAATCCTAGGCGAAGGTTCCTATCGCGGGTCCTTTAATCCTCTGAATGGAAATTCCGGTTTGAAAGGTGTTCGGCTAAGCGGTCAAATCAATGGTTTTATGATTGATTTTGACATCATTCGCCATGATGGCAAAGGCAGCCGCCCCTACCTGCCGGCAACAGAGAAGCTGACAGAACGTAAAGATCTGACAACGATTTCCATAGCTATCAAGCGAGACGACTGGAACATCAAAGTAGAAAAGTCAAAATTTATTCACACGGCCCACGCTGCAATAGCTCACCCGATATATGCAGCAATTGTTGGCGGATACGGACCATTCGATAACAAGCGCGCAGAAGACAAATGGACTCTGTCTGTTTCACTCCCTCTCCTGAAAAACGTCACAGCGGACTTTTCTTTCTATCATGCAGCCCGGCATGATCGACAGTACAATCATCCTGAACATAACTATACTGAAAAGGGTGGATTTTTGGCGTTTAAATTCAGCGGTTAACAACCAATGATTTAGATGGGTCAGGTATCGAGGCTAAAGGTACGGGAAAATAAGCGACGGCATGAAAACAAGCCTATATAGCCGTCGATATCTCAGCAAGTTCAACCCGGTTGCGGCCGTTTGTCTTTGCCAGATAAAGCGCTTTATCGGCCGTGGCGATCACGGTATCGGGCGTCTGTGTAGATGGCAGGCAGTCTGAGCTGTAGAGGCCGATACTGATGGTCACCGCTATCTCCTGACCAACGGTGATCACCGGCTTTGCGGCCACAGCTTGACGTAGCTCTTCCGCTACCTGTATCGCCCCTTCGGGTGGTGAATCGGGCAGCACCGCCAGAAACTCTTCACCACCGATACGGCCCACAATGTCATTGCTGCGAAGACGATTTTTGATCGTGGTCGCCACATGCTGTAATACTGCATCACCCGCCTGGTGACCGAAACGATCGTTGACCTGTTTGAAATGGTCAATATCTATGATCATCAAACTCAAAGGCCGTCCTGCTGACTCGGCTATTGCAAATAGCTTGTTCAAGACCTCGAAGAGGGCGCGCCGGTTGGCCAACCCGGTCAGGTGATCTTCAAGGGAAATACGACGATTCTGCTCCGCGCTTTGTTCCACAGTGCTCAATACAAAGCCAAAGGCAAGAAAGAACATGCCCAGATAATTAATCATGTAGAACAGGGTATTCAACGAGTCCCGAGACTGGAAAGGAGTGACTTCATGCCAGCCGAACCAAAGTGCCAGGGCTCGATAGACCATCGCAGACATCCCTACCAGGCATGTCAGGGCCATAATCATGCGACCGCGTCCAAAGAAAATGTTATCCACCCGTATTAGAGCCCACAGTATCAGGGAAATTTGATAACTCAGAATGAACGATGCGATGATGAGCCTTGATTCACGATCATCATGCAGCACTAGGCTTACAAGCAACATCAGGACGACCGGCGTGATATAGAGAACTGGCGCTATGCGGGCACGCCGGCTGCTAAGCACCGCCAGCAGGACCAGGGTCAGCGTCAATGATCCCAACATATTACCGGTGCCAATGGCCAGCAGATCCGGAACCTTGCCCCGCGCACCCAACACCAGATAATAGCCGCTATTGGCGACCAGGCCCCAAGCAAGCTGAGAAAGGCCGGGAATGGACTGACGCAGGGCCACGATCATCACCGCTAGTGTCATCGCGATATTAGTGACAACACTGACGAAATACATGGTAGGAATATCGAGTGTCATGCGCGGATCTGAGTCTCTAAATTGGCAATTGATAAAATTGTAATTCGAGAAAGGAAGCGCTTTCTTCGTCTAATCGCATGATAGATGAAAAGCATGCACCTGAACAGTAAAGATAGGCGTAAAACCACATGAACAATTCTTCCGGTGATCGATTAATCACAAACCGGTTACAGCTGTTTCGACAACACTCTTTGGGCCAGGCAAACGGACCCCGGCCCGGCATAGAGTCAGACTTTGAAATACTGGGGTTGCTCCAGACTGGCACCCCCCGTCATTTCGTTGTTTATCTCCTGAGTCTTGGCATACGATCCTGGATTATAGTGATTGGGTGGGTGATTCAGCTTGAGCCAACCCATTTTCTGGTATGTATTGGCAACCATCTGGGCACAGAATGAGTTCAGCATCCCGCTGTCAATGTCAGCCTGCCCTTCTATCCAGTGTAGAAACTCCTGCTTGGTAGGAGGGAAGGGAGTGCCGTCATACTTGTACATCACAGACCAAAGCTTCTTTTCATCAATATCGACACCACGGAGTCTGGCGACAGCGAAACGGTATTTCGACCCGTCAGGTGACGGGTAATACTTATCCAGGTTGGTGACATAGTCCCTAAGAATCAGAAGATGTGTACCGGGATGATCCGGATTTAACTCTTTGTGGATCTGGTCCTCAAGTTTGTCGACCGTATCCGCGGTCCAGAGATAGAGCCGGGGATCGCTGCGGAAACGAACGATCATCGCCGAGTGGCTAAAGTCCGTATGATCGACCTCTTCAATGAGCCGACTCTCTGCGGCTGTTCCGCTACACAGCAAAACAGATCCGCAAGTTATGGAATCTGCGATTTCATCGAGCGTACTCAGCTCGGACTGGTTGTAGCCATCAGGCTTTTTGTGCAGTTTGACCGCAAGATCTTCCGCACCTTCCAGCACATCCTTCATTATAGCCATATCATGTCTCCTGTGATATCTGTCACTGACTGCCGGGAATCACCTGCCCCTCCCCCAGTACATGATCACTTAACGGCAAATGATACGGATAGTTTAATCAAACTTGCCCTGTCCATTCTGAATGTCAGGTCGCTCAGAACAAATCGACTTCTTGCCATCAACCGACAAATGCTTGTTTGTACACACCCCCGCTCCATTCTCACCCGCGCACGCTATCACTGCCTTGTAATTGATACTGGAGTGGCTCGCCTTGAGGTCGATTTTACCGAGTGTGTCGGTACTGTAGAAAGCAATGAGGTAGACCGATGGAGTGTGTTTAAATCCAAGCTCTCCCGGGGGAAGATGGGGTACCGCATCATGAGTATTCTGTACCCGCAGTATCGGGTAAGGTGAGTTCTCTGCAAAGAAGCTTACAAATGCCCCGTTGCCCACACGAGGAGAGGCGAAATTGATATTCACGGTTGGAATGGCTGGCCTGGAGATTGCCAGATCCAGCGTAAACAATTGGCTCAGTGCAGCCCCAAGACTGTGACCCGTGACATAGATTTCACTGACAGGTTTCGTGGAGGCCTGATATTTGTCGATCAATGCGAACAGCTGTCGTTGCATCGGATCGATAGTTCCATCACCACTTGTGTATATATCGTTGAAGCCGGACTCGACACGGACATCGGCAGGTACTCCGACGTTCGACTCGAATGGTACGAATGGCTGCGGCTCGACACCGCAGTCATCTAGCATATCCAAGGCGCTGTCGGTCCCCCGAAACGCAAAAACATAGCGCCATGGGGCATTGGTTGAGCGAAACACCAGGCCATACGTCTCAACCGTCTTATCTCGTCCGAAGACGGCATCGAGACCACTCCAGCAATCCAATAGATCAAAACCCTCAGGTGCAGTTACCCTGGCAGGTTTGCACTGCGACCCATTACTGCCGGAAAAGGCATTGTAGGCCTGAATGCAACAGTCGATCAAAAGTCCTATTCGGGCAGTGTTGAGTTTACGGATATCGGTGACACATTCCATAGTCTTGTTTACCTTGTAGTGTTAATCTAAACAGTACCTCAGAAAGGAACAATGGCCAAAGCCGGTGTAGAGATCAACCCTGAACTCTATCGGCTGTCCGGTTCTCAATTCAATTCCAGGCAAATCTCCTCTACTTGCCTACTGGACTATATGATGATAGGGCCCGAATATTCAGAGACAGCCCAGATACCGAAATAAATAGATATAATTGACATCGTATGGACAACTGCTAGCCTTTCTTTGCAAAGGAAGAAGGTTCTGATCAATCATCGATTTCCAATAGGGAGTATTGGCCCACCCATGCCCGACGAACCGTTACCGCTGCTCAACAACCGATTCACGGTAAATATCGACAGCTCCAGACCCGATTGTTCACGCAGAAATATAGCATTCTCCAGTATCTCCGCCATGCGCTCTTCCAGAAGCACATCAATTCGTTCCTCGCTTATGCTGAAGCTGTTTGATATTTTGCGTCGCAACTACACGACCAATCAGATTGAGCTGCGCCGGGCACTGGATACTGACCACTTCTTTTTCGACTGGCATAGAGCCAATCTACACCGGACGCTGGATCTGCGAACATTGACGATCTGTCAGTTGGATCAACGTACCGGAAAACCGGTCAATTGCTGGCGGCTTTACGACTGTTGGATCCACACATGGCTGGGACCCGGTTTCGATGCCGTGAGTAGCGACATCACCTATGAAACAATAACCCTTTGCTATCGCTCGTTAAACTGGCTAAACAATTCGCATCACACTTAATGGAGAAACCTCATGGCGATACAGTCAGAAACACCTTATGGCGCCTTTAACTTTCTGCTCTCGATTGATGGCGATGATCCCCAGGATACCAGGGCGGGATTCAGCGAGGTCAGCGGTCTCTCAATGGAGGTTAAGGTAATTGAGTACCGCGCCGGCAACTACCGCAATGAAAGTCCGGTCAAAATCCCCGGATTGACAAAATATACGCCGATAACCTTAAAACGCGGCTTGGTCGGTTCACTCGATTTGTATGAATGGATTACCGAGAGCGCGCAATCTGGCCCAGACAGTCGTCGCAATATCACTATCCATCTATTGAATAAGGAACAACAACCTGCATTCACCTGGAAGCTGCGCAATGCCTGGGTCTCCAAGTATTCAATAGGTGACCTAAATGCAAGCTCGAACAATATTGCCATAGAAACTATCGAGGTAGTGCACGAAGGATTGGTTATCGAGTGAACTATCGGCGGGTTTCTAAACTAAAAATGTTGTGACATGGTCTGCGCCATCTCAATCAAGATCTTCCTGCCTCTGTCATCCATCTCTGAATAGATGGTCATCAATTCTCGCAAATCGTCAGGAAACGAACCACATAATCCATCCGATTCAATGTGTTGCTCATCAAGCCATTTACACGGTCTCCCGCTTGCCCTTTCGATTCTTCGAGCGAATCGCTCACCAATGTGTTTGAACGGATTGTCGATATAGCTGGCCAACTGTTTTGCCTCAAGCTTGATACCGACCAGGAATCCGCTGATGGAATCGGCTGCTCCCTCCTCCGTTTCGCGAAATAGAAATACCAGATTCTGATGCCTCACAGCTTGTAGATCGCGTTCACCGGAACGTATTGGACCGAGCCCGAACATGATCCAACAGGCTGAAGTCCCAGTAGTTTTGGCAATGATTTCAACATGGCTGGGATGGGGCATTGAGTAACCGGCCTCATACCATGAGAGCCTGTTTTCAGGCCACTTTGGCAATCTCTCCCTGAATGCCTTCGCTGTCTTAAAACCGGCCATCTTACGGGCCTGTGCTATACGCTTACCGATTTTTATCGCCACCGGATCTTTGTTTCTCGTCTGACTGGCAGAATTTATTTTTGTCATATGCAAAATTTTCTCTTGCAAATTGAGTTAAGCCGATTATACTTGCGCACCAAGCTTTGGGAAGCGCTAATTTTTTATCTGGGCTTGCCACGACAACTGAATCGGATACTTACCATGAACACGATACGCTTACTCAACACTGACACATTTGCATCCCCGTGGACTGGGTGTGCTTGTGCGCCTGTGTTTTCGGCATATCTGTTCATCCAGGATAAAGCGGCCGCCTTTCCACTCAGAAATGAGGACGAAACCGGTGTGACCTGACACCTTTTCCACAAAATACGGAGAGGTGTCATGAATTTCTGACACCTTCCGGAATAGACCCCCGGTTGGTGCAAACCCCGGGGGTTTTTTATTACCCGGGTAAACTCGGGTAGGGAGTCGAGGTGCTCTTTAACAATTAGGAAAACCCTATACAGCCCTGTTCAGATTATAAACAGGGTCAGATTGCGGCCGCTTGGGGCAGATACCAAGCAAGCCTCGTCCCCTCGTTCTCGGTTACGGGCCGGGAATGGTGCAACCAGTCTCACCAGGGATAAGAGGTAGTGCTGCTGTTCGAGCCGCCTCGGCAAGCACAGCAGCGCAGTGCCAAGGGAGAAGTAGAGACGGATTCCCGAAGCACCGGTCCGCTTGCCATACGCAAGCGGACCAATCCGGGTGGATGTAAGAGACACCCACTTCGATCCAAATAGGGATCATGAATCAGTCATCCGTTCAGGTCCGATACCTGGTGGATGAACCAGGTCCTCATCGAATACTTGAGTGACAGCGGTTGGGCCTCTGCATGACCCGCCGGCACAGTCCGCATTGCAAACCTGTGTACCGCACACAAGATTCTTGAAGACGCCAACTGGATATAAGCTCAGTGGTAGAGCAATCGACGTTTAATCGATTGGACGGAGGTTCGAATCCTCCTATCCGTAACTGGAAAAGGGAATTGATACCCCGCGGTTCGAATCCGCATTGACTCTATATCCAAGCAACGCCCCGGCAGGATTCAAAGAGATGTTTTTTTGATCAATAACTGCAGCACTTACAGAGCCAGCGCTCGAAATGGCACCATGGGACAGTGATACCGCCATCCCCCAATCAACTCGGCAAGGGAGTGTGTGAGTTGTGCCGGCGACCGCGGTCTCAGTCATCCATTCGTTCCATCCGATCCCGCGCTGTAGGTGTGGGGCCGCGCTTTTCCGAAGTACATCAGCTGGTGTGCTTCGAAAAGGCAAAGATCAATAAATATCAAAATATGGAGAAAAGAAATGTTTGGTTACAAGCGTATCGTTGTGGCCCAGCACGAGCGCGGTTTTCTGTTTCGTGACAGTCAGCTGATCAAGGTGCTGGAGCCGGGTGTCTATCGCCACTTCGACCCATTCGGCCGTGTCCGGATCGAACTGCACGACCTGGGCCAGGCGGTATGCGCCAATAAGCACACCGAAATCCTGATGAAGGGTGGCGATCTGCTGACTCCTTACCTGGAGCTGGCAGACATGTACGACCACCAGGTCGGTCTTGTCTATCGGGATAACAAGTTCATCGAACTGTTGGCGCCGGGTGAACACAAGGTCTACTGGAAGCTTCCCTATACCCTGCGTGTAGTGCGAACGGCCGGGTTCTTCAACTCAAACAGATCAGGA
Source organism: Candidatus Thiodiazotropha sp. (assembly GCA_040791665.1). GTDB lineage: Bacteria > Pseudomonadota > Gammaproteobacteria > Chromatiales > Chromatiaceae > Thiodiazotropha. Next base: position 9,564 of record JBFNNX010000109.1, read on the forward strand.
GTCGACTATGTATGAAATCCAATTTGCCATTCGTCACCAACCAATCTGCGTCCGGCCAACGAAGGAGAACAAACATGGACCAGAACGACATACGGGAGCTGTTGGCATGTCTCCCCAAGGAGAGAACCCTCTATCCATACTGCTGTGACTACTATGCAGTGCAGCTGCTGCAGATTGCGGTGAAGCGGCATGCATCCATTCAAACCTTGAAGGGATCCAACTTTGGGAAACTGCTGAACAAATCCTCAATCGCCCCTCTACTGTGCAGCTGTGGCAATGGACGCTTGAATAGTGATCTGTTATTCAGCTATTGGCAGGAACCGGGTACTACATACCTGGTCACTGCTGGTGTGTGGGGGAGTAAATCGGACCGTTATGCGCAAACATCGCGCCCCGGCGCCAACCTGGTGCTACGACTCAATTTCAATCATCAACATGACTGCCTTTTGCAGAAACTGATCCACCCTACCCGGGATGGCGTCTTCAACTATTGGGGACATCCGGTGTTGGGAAGGGGTGATCGCACTTATTACCGGGAGACCCTGGCCTGGTCACGCCTCGATATCGATTTCGACAGAGATGAGGTATTGATCGAAGAGGTTCAAAGTGACTGGGTCAGAGATGCCACCTGGTTGAATAAATGGCTCAACAGGTGTGATAGGGACGAGAGTGTAATGGATTGTGGCGATTTCAAAACCACCGCCGCATCAGCACGTCGTTATCTTGAGTTCGTGGAACCGCTGCTCAAGGAGTGGAGCCAGGCCATGCTCGCTGCAACTGTAGATTTCGTCAACAGAGAGTTGGGATTGAAACAGATCTGGTATCACACCTGGGAAGTCGGAAACTACCTGAAACGCATCAACGGCCACTACCTGCCCCCCAAGTCGCTGTACAGCACTCTGCCTAGACAGTTCTGTTTCGAACGGACAGAACAACTACCCGGCATGCTCAGTGACAGGCGCACAATCAAACGTTTACGTCGAGGGAAAATCGAACCCCTTTTTTATAAACTTGAACTATAAGGAATATGACTATGCCTATTCTACAAACACTCAACAAAGGCAAGGTGCCGGTCCACATCTGGACCGGGGATACCGAATCGACGGCAATGAACCAGTTGGTGAACATATCCCAGATGCCCTTTGTTCATCACCATGTTGCAGCGATGCCCGATGTTCATACGGGTATAGGTGCCACGGTCGGCTCGGTGATACCCACCAAGGGAGCCATCGTGCCGGCAGCGGTCGGGGTGGATATCGGATGCGGCATGAACGCCATCCGGCTCTCTCTGAATGCCTCCGAACTTCCCGGCAGCCTGCGAATGCTGCGTAATCGAATTGAGCAGACTATCCCGGTCGGATTCGATATGCATAACAATGATCCGGTGAAGCGCTCAACCATCGTTCCATTGGCTAAGCGACTGGATCAGATCCTCGGCAAGCATCCTGCAATCACCAAGATGCAGCGGCGACGTCCCTATGACGTTTGGGTTCGCCAACTGGCGACCCTTGGCGGCGGTAATCATTTCATCGAACTCTGTCTGGATGAAAACGATGCAGTATGGATGATGCTACACTCAGGTTCACGCGGCATCGGCAACGTCATTGGGCGCTACTTCATCGCTCTTGCGCGCAAGGATATGGGCGATCAGCTGGGAAGGCTGCCCGACAGGGACCTGGCCTACTTCACTGAGGGTGCACAGCACTTCGATGACTATATCGAGGCAGTCGGCTGGGCGCAGGACTATGCCATGATCAATCGCCGTGAAATGATGCAGCATATCCTGGATGCTCTGGCAAAGAATCTGCCTCCCTTTTCTATCACCAAGGAAGCAATCAACTGCCACCACAACTATGTGGTGCGGGAGCATCACTTCGGTACTGATCTCTATATCACCCGCAAAGGTGCGATTCGTGCCGGTGAAGGTGAATTGGGGATCATTCCTGGATCCATGGGAGCCAAGTCCTACATTGTGCGTGGCAAAGGCAGCGAAATGTCATTCTGCTCTTGCTCACATGGTGCTGGACGTCGTATGTCGCGCTCCAAGGCAAAGCGGCAATTCAACCGGGCGGATCTCGAATCCCAAACCCAGGGAGTTGAATGCCGCAAGGACAAGGGAGTCATCGACGAAATCCCGGGTGCCTACAAGGATATCGACCAGGTAATGGCAAACCAGAGCGATCTGGTTGAAGTGGTGCATACCCTTAAGCAGGTATTGTGCGTCAAGGGATAAGCGTGCCGGATCACCGGCCCACTTTTTCAATACTGAGGAAATGAGATGAAAAACAAAACACGCAAAGCGCGTAACCTATTGCATAACCATCCGTTGCTGCGCAAAGGGAGTGTGCATGACAAAACCAACAAGGCACAACGCCGTAAGGCTAAGCAGAACCTGCGCAAGGCGTGGTTTTCTCTGAGTACATATTGTGTACTGAGGGAAAGCCATGCACTTGCGCCAACCGCAGGGGAATTTAGCACTTAGTGTTATGGTTTATATTAAGCTACTATACTTACAATCAGATATTTGCTTTTCTTTAACGGTATAATTAATTAATACCTTACCACTTTATCATGGCCCAAACGCTTCAACTTATCGATGCCCTGAAACGCAGCCTCAAAGCCCACGGGCTGACCTATGCGGATGTCGCACGACATTTGGATTTATCTGAGGCGAATGTGAAACGGCTTTTCGCCAAACGTCGCTTTACCCTGGAGCGTCTTGACCAAGTCTGCCAGATGATGGAGATGGAGATCTCCGATCTGGTACAGGAGATGAGTGAGTGGGCTGGTGCGACAGCAATCTCCGGATTGACCGTTGAACAGGAAGCTGAGATTGCGGGAAATTTAGAACTGCTTCTGGTAACGGTCTGCATACTCAACCGTTGGACTCTGGATGATATCGTAGCGCGTTTCCACATTTCCGAGACCAGATGCATACAACAGCTTGCTAAACTCGATCGGTTACGACTGATCGAGCTCTTACCTAAAAACAGGGTAAAGCTACTCGTTGCCCGCAACTTCAAGTGGCAGGAAAACGGGCCAATTCAACGTTTCTTCCAGGAAAAGATTGAAGCGGAATTTTTCGCTTCCCGGTTTGACCGCCAGAATGAAAAATTGATCGTGATAAACGGCATGTTGGCCGAAAGCTCGAATCGTGTGTTTCAACGTAAAATGGGACATCTTGCCAGGGAGTTCGATGAACTGAATGACGATGATGCGAAACTGCCCCTGGATAATCGGGACGGAACCACCGTGGTGATCGCAATGCGTCCCTGGTCCTATGGATTATTCGATTCGTTACGCAAACCTGAAGCGCACAATAAGAGAATAAGAAAGAGCAGCAAAACCTGATAAATGATCTACCCTATGCAGCCAGCTATTCAAACAACCCATGATGTGTTTAATTCAATGGCAACTGCACTGTCACAGTCGCACCACCGTATTTATGGACCGAGTCATGCGATCGTATAGTGACTTTTTTTGTATCTGATGGAATATGAATCCCCGATAGATGACGGGTAAACGGCTGTTCATTGACATGTGGATGATGAAGTGTCCTTGTGCCTAAGATGGCGCCCTTTTCATCCAATACCTCCCAGCGATTGGCATAATGGTCCCAACCGGTATCTTGATGCATTACCGTCACTGAAAAATCATAGATGTTCGCTCCCCTGTTCTTTACAACCACATCGGTAACATCTGCTTCCCCGGCATTTAAGGATGAATATACAGAGAACAAGGATAATAGACAGGTTATAGCGCACTTTTTCATCAGTATCTTCCATTCGTCCATAGCGGAATTAACGGATTATGGTTTAAATTATATATTCAAAGTACTGTTATGGTCATCAACACTTATGACGCCCAATTGTCTACAATTGTAGATTAACTCAGGATGATCCTAAAAGATTAAGGATACGAGCAGGAGGGAGGTTCAATAGTAAAACAACATTAACTGTGCAGCAATCAATGAGATAAATCAGGATTGATGGGAACGAATCCCCGCATATAGTGCGGGGATTCTTCTTAAGATGTGTAGTGGCGTATGCCTACGGAATGCGTTGATCATCCAGAATCACAACGCTTTCGGCAATATAACCATCCACACTGCAGCTGCCATTTATTCCCACATCCTGGCCAACTTCAAGCGTACCGTCCGGTGTGATTTCACTGACCGTATCGGTGATGACAACGGTGAGAAAATCAACTCCATCGGCGTATGTAACCGCCAAGTCAGTGGTAGCGATACCACATACCGTATCTTCTTCGGGAGACAGGACAAAGCCGCTTGCACCAATTGAAAGGATAGTACCGGTGATCTGCTGATCGTTCTCTTCAGTGGTGGTATCGACAATCACCAACGCTGCTTTGAGTATGGCTTCGGTACCAGTCAGGTCGAGTACGCCGTCGACCTGAACCATGCGGGGCACAGTAATCTCCAAATAATCCAGTATGTCTCCCGACTTGGAGACGATCCTGGTGCCATTGATACCAGGCTCATCCGGATGAAACATGACATCAAGCGGCCCAGCTGTCACAACCGAACCGCTTTCAGTGACATTCATACCGAATCCGCTGCTATCGGCACCCGTGGCGACTTCACCCTCCACCTGAAGGAAATCACCCAGTTCAATGACCAGGGCATCCACCTCCATCAGGGGGTGATACCTGTCGTTCACCACACCCTCGTGATCCACCAGAACGGTATCGTCCGTTATTTGTTCTTCCAACAATTCGCAGTCACCTGGAGGGGATTGCAGACCGGGAGGTTCATCGAGCATCCAAAGGCGACACTCGCCGGGAGGTGGCAGGTGGCCCCGGGGAACATCAACATCGACATCTACATGAGGCATCACCTGATGGTCGGGCCAGCCCACAACCACCACCCGTTCACCCAGGCTCTCCTCCAACAGCAGTTCATCGAGAGAACGAGGTTCACCATTATAATTCAGGTTGTCGAAGAAAGCTGTATCGTCACCCAGTTTAATCTCGACACACTCCATACTTTCTGTTTGCTGCATGGGCAGAGCGTCACATATCAACAGGGAATTCTCATCAGGCATCACTTCAGTGATTTCACCCTCCAATCGGACCAGCTTACTTTCGAATCCTTCCTCAAGAACATCGACAAAGACCACTGGCCTGAAATTGTATCCGTTGTTGTTTTCGGTGATATGAATCGAATTGCCGCCATCCATATCGACCTGTACGGTTATTACATTACCCTCCTCGACCGTGAAGCAATCACGCGCGAGCAGATCAAGTTTGCCGTTACCCGGCAGGTTTGGATGATAGGTTTCATTATCCGTCAGATCATCGGGCGTATCGTCGACCAGCACCAATTCAAGATCGCTCAGAATCAAACGAATCTTGCAGTAAGTACCCACGGGCACATCATCCCGGAAGGTGAAGGGAATCGACTCATTCTTCAGGCTGAGAAGATCGATCGTCTGAGGTTCATCGGAAAAGAGCGTTACCTCATCACCATTGTCGGATCCAATCAATCCCATCCGTTCTATGGTGGCGTTCATAGCCACAAACAGCGATGGATCGGCGGGCTTGTCGGTCAAAAGAATACCGACCGTACCGGTGCGTTGTGCCGATGTCGTGGTCGTTGTGTCGCTACTGCCTCCACCGCCACCGCAGGAAATCAGGCTGGCAGCCAAGAGGCACATCAGTGAAATCAATGTAATAAGTTTGGTGAATCGTGCCATGATCGTTTTTCCTCTCTGTATTTGGGAAAAACATACCATATAGACAGGCCAATTTATGCGAATCAATTCTCGTAAAACCAGCGCAAATGTAAAAAAAATGAAACGATAGGAACTTCATTCACATCCGCTTAACCTGCCACTGTAATAAGTTGTTTTCAGATGGCAGGTTAAATCTTTCAGTGAAGCCGGCCTATCCCAATCAAGCGGTCGCTCCAGTATGGGTCGTCGAGCGAACCGTCGGTTACCCGATTCCGTCCGATCGAGGCATGGATAAATCGTCCATCTCCGGCGTATAGAGCCACGTGCGATAATTTGCGCGAGTTTATCTTGAAAAACAGCAAATCACCGGGTTTGGCTTTCTCGATAGGCAGTCGCTGGGTTACTCGGTATAGATCCTGTGTTGTTCGCGGTATCGTCATGCCGGCTTTAAGGTAGGCATAGTGTACTAGACCGCTGCAGTCGAAACCTTTTGGGGTAACCCCACCGTAGCGATAGGGTGCGCCTTTGAGGCTTTCTGCGATCTTTACCACGGGGTGAATATTAGGTGTAAAGGATAATTTCTGATTATCGGGCCTGGGATGCTCAGTTGTATTGGCGTGTGGTTTCGATACTGAGGCGCAACCTGAAAACAGTGTGCTGGCGCACACCATCCACATCACAATAAAAAAAGACCTGTACAGGTAACGGCTAACAATTGCAGTGATACTTAAAATTTCCCGATAGGGTGATCTGTTCAAAACAGTGAAGCCTCTCAGTTCTTACCTTTTATAGAAGCATGCTTGCCAACCAATATAGCTGATGATTCCGTAACGAGAGTGAAAAACTCCAATTAAATCGCGCAAATAACTTACATCGTGAACATTAGCACGCTAAACATGAATGGAACCTTAATGTCATTTTTTCATATCCGGCCAGCGCCATATGGGTTCATCCAACATCCCCTGGTCTGTAACCATCGTCTGCCCCAGCTCTTTCTCCAAGCCAAGCGAATGACACGTCTCTGATTTTTCCAACGCTGCAATAAGTCGGGTTGCATGGGAAACGACCCATACCTGGGTATGCTGTGACGCCTTGATGATCAACCTGGCCAGCGCGGGCAACAGATCGGGATGGAGACTAGTCTCAGGCTCGTTCAGAACCATCAGCGGTGGCGGTCTCGGGGTAAGCAGGGCGGCAATCCATAACAGATAACGCAGCGTGCCATCCGACAGTTCAAATCCCGATAAGGGCCTCAACAGTCCATACTGACTCAGTGCGATCGAAAAACGACCATCTTCCCGAATGTTAATAGCCAGTTCTGATCCAGGGAAGGCATCGCTGATCGCCTCATCCAGAGCTACTGCATCACCTATCTCCCTGATCGTTTGCAGGGCCGCAGCCAGATCGCGTCCATCATGATGCAGTACTGGTGTACGAGTACCTAATTGGGGTTGCCTGGCAGGGGCATCCGCATCAGTACGAAAATGGTCATAGAACCGCCACCCACGTATGTTGTCCCTGAGCGTTACCACCTCGGGCGTTCTCACTGGATCGGCGATCTGACCGAACAAGCTATCGAAACTGTTCGCATGCTGAGAGACCACGTCCCACTCACGCCCAGAGCGCACTTTGATAACTCCACCATTTCTATCAACCAACTGGCTGGCCGGTCTGAAAGCATTGCCTGCCCAGATGCTTTCTCGTTTGATTTCGGGATCGAGGGCGAAGGCCGATACGGAGGGTGTTGGCAATCCGAGTGAAATGGAATAGCCAAAATCATCCGTGCAAAAACCAAGCCTAAGACGGGTTCTAGCCTGCTTCGGCCCACCTTGAACAGGCACACTCCTCTGTTTCATTCTGCGTGAGATATTTTCGGGACCCGCCCAGAAAGTCGACTCGAGACCACCCTCCTTCGCCAGTGCATTGATCACGCCTCCTTGCGCCGTCTCCGCTAATAATCGTAATGATCGATAGAGATTGGATTTACCGCTTGCGTTTGCCCCGGTCACTACATTGAGACTCCCAAGGGGAATCACCAGATGTAATAGTGAGCGATAGTTGGCGATGGCGACGGTATTGATCATGAAAGCAGTAGTTTTTACTAAATTGGTCTATTTTTTATTACAAATCAGCACTCGATCCAGGTTGCAGTTCCATATCAACTCTGCCTCTACCTGCAGATTACTGAGCTAGGGCCTGAGTCGCGCGACGAGCTTGTCAGATCTCACTCAACTGCCATGCAGTTTAATCTGATTCACCCCACCTATCCAAGTAGCGTATTAAATAAATATACTATTTAGTTCGTATATCCATATCTTTTCGGATCATTAATAATTTTGAATCCATACAATGACAGACAACGTATACCTTACTGTGGTTTATGTGCTCAATCATGTAACGAGTACTAATCGTGATGTCGGTTTGGTTTGCATAATAGTGAGGAAAAAGAAAATGATCAGTCTTCTACCTCTTGCAAAATCCTGGTTTGAGCCAGAGTACACCGCCGAATTACAACAGCATGAAATGAAACCGCTTTTACAGTCACTGTTGGTCATGGCCTGGATGGTGGAAGCCCGCGATCCCTATTCCGGTGGTCATTTATGGCGGGTATCCCAATACTGTCGACTGCTTGCCGAATCGTTGGGTTTAAGTAAATTCGAAGTGGCAAGAATTACCCTGGGAGGGTTTCTCCATGATCTGGGAAAAATAAGCATTCCTGACTCAATCCTGAAGAAACCGGGAAGGCTGAATGACGATGAGTATGAAACCATTATGAACCATCCCGAAATTGGAGCGAGAATCCTCATCGGGCACCCTTTGGCCGCATTGGTGAAAAACGCTATTCTTCATCATCATGAACGTCCCGATGGCGCTGGCTATCCGTTTGGATTGGACGAGGGCAATCTGTCAATCGATTCCCGAATCGTAAGTATCTGCGATGCCTTCGACGCTATGACCAGTACCCGTCCCTATCGTCGCAGATTACCCCTGGATCAGGCCTTGAAAGGTATTAAATTGAACCTGCATACCCAATTTGATGGCAACTTCGGGCATATATTTATCGAACATGCAAATTCCGGCCGGGTGAACACTATTATCGGGCATACGGACCAGGGTATTCCTATTCAGAATTGTCTCACATGCGGACCCACCATTGTGGTGAGGCGCAGTCAGAAAAGCGGCGAACACGCCTACTGCCCTAATTGTGCCGCAGAAGCGATAATAGAAGAGAACGAAAACAGCATATCAATCCACCCTACTGGTCGTACCGGCTCGGCAAAATCCCTGCAACCTAAGGCGGATATGGACCTGATCGGTGAATTTGTTGCCACATCTGCAGCAGCCCTAGTGATATCGAAAGTGTGATTAGCATGACATTCAACAGATTTATCGCCCTACTCCTTTTTATAGGAGGTACTTATATCGGCCAGGCCGAAGCAAGAAGTTATAAAAGCGGGTTTGACGTCACTGATGCATTGGTGCCGATCGAGCAAATAATGCCTGGTGGTCCCCCTAAGGACGGCATACCCTCCATAGATAGCCCAAAGTTCATACCAGCCGGCAAGGTCGATTTCCTCAACCCTGAAGATCGTGTTCTTGGTCTTTCCTACAATGGCTTTGTCAGAGCATACCCCATTGCCATCATGAACTGGCATGAGATTGTCAACGACCGTTTTGGGAATCAACCCATTGCCGTCACCTTCTGTCCACTATGCGGTACGGGAATCGCATTCAAGGCTGAACATAACAATAGACCGCTTAGCTTCGGCGTGTCGGGATTACTCTTTAACAGTGACGTGTTGTTGTATGACCGGAATACCGAGTCTTTGTGGTCGCAAATCAAAATGCAGGCCATCAGCGGTAAATATAAAGGTGAGCGCCTACAGCCTGTCGCCCTGTATCACACAACTTGGTCTGACTGGAATCAGAAATATCCGAACTCCCAAGTGCTATCGGAAGATACCGGATATACACGGAACTATCGCCGCTCGCCATATGGTGATTACGAAACAAGCCGTTCGATCTACTTCCCGGTTGAATTTGCGGCAAAGGGCTACCATCCAAAAGAGCGTGTTTTGGGAGTGAATATCGCCGGTATCGTCAAGGCCTACCCTTTTGCCGAGCTGGCGAAAACATCAGGTAGGATCGGCGATAGCGTGGGTGGCGAATCGATAGAAATCGAGTACGACATTGAGAATCAGGCGGCAAGGGCAATCGATGCTGAGGGCAAAACCCTACCCACAGTGACCGCCTTCTGGTTTGCGTGGTATGCCTTTCATCCAGATACTCAGCTGTTCAAGTGGAGTGATGTAACAGAATAAACAGTGTGATCATCAAAGCCGGTGATCAGTATTGTCCACCGATCCACGTCACTACTTCCATCTCTTGAAAAACATCTGCTTTCAGCCCAATTACCCGATATTTTGTGATAAAAAATATGAGAGAAATACCTGTCAAACAGTGAGCATACTTAAGGATAATCGCATACGGGGGATGAGTCATGAGCAAAATTCGTGATGAAGTTCTAAATGCAAACGCAGACTATATAAAAGATTTTGGTGACAAAGCTGAGCTCCCCATGCCACCGGGGCGCCGTTTCGCAATCCTTACCTGCATGGATGCACGGCTCGACCCGGCAAAGTTTGCCGGTTTATCAGAAGGCGATGCACATGTCATTCGCAATGCGGGAGGAAGAGCAAGCGACGATGCAATCCGTTCCCTTGTCATTTCCTATAAGCTGCTTGGAACAAAAGAGTGGTTTGTTATCCATCACACAGATTGTGGCATGTTGACATTCACCAATGAAATCATGGGCGACCTGCTCGCCAGCAGTCTTAAAACGGCAACTGTCGATGCAGATGGTTGGCATGACTCCGCGGACGGTAATGGTTCTATCGAAGGCAAGTTCATCAATTGGTTGACAATTTCTGACAATGCAAAAAGTGTTGTTGAGGATGTACAGAGAATACGCAATCATCCATTGGTGCCTGATGATATACCGATATACGGTTATATCTACAACTGTAAGACGGGAAAGCTTATCGAAGTGCCCATACCAGGGTAGGATAGCGATACTTTAAAGTGTGGAAACCCAATCGATTGTTCAGTACTTTCGAATGAGTCGCTATTGGACTGCAATGTCGTAACCGCGTTCATGGCATACACAGGCCGTTTTTCGCTCAAATAGAAAAGATGTTGTCCGATCTTTTTGCCCAATACTAAGGCTGTACTCCATTCAGGATTGACATATTCCGCATGGTACCAAAGGGCGCCGTTTGTAGGATCTTCGGAACGCCCCCTATAGATTGCCTTGGCAAGTTCCTGTGATCGATGCCACGCCTTTTTGTTCGTGGGCTGATCCGAACGTCCATCGCACCACCAGGAGAATTGGCAGCGATGGCGTCTTCTCTCACCTCCCTGTTTGACAACGGCGCAGACTGAATTTGGATAGCGTTTATGCGCAACCCGGTTCATGACAACATGACCCACTGCCAGTTGCCCCTGTTCAGATTCACTGCGTGCTTCAAAATAGATATTTCGCGCCAGGCATTCGATTTCTTTAACGACATCGTGTGTCTCTGGAGATTGGTACAGCGAGAGCCAGTGTCGCAGGTCATGTTCCAATTTCATTGGATCAATGACCTCATCAGACATCACATGGCCAACACTGCAAATGGCGAACAGGAACAGCAGTACCTTGGATGGATATAGGTATTTTGGATTGTACTGAATGGTGGTGTTTTTCATTGTTGTCGTAAATGAAAAACTGGCCTGTTGTTCAAATGTCAGCGAACCAACAATGTCAGCTTTCTTATCACCTTTCGCCGTTATCGGATGTTTTTAATAATAAATGCACAACTCAAGCCATAATTACATTAACATTGTTAAATTATATATTTACCGTAAATTTTTAATGTATTTAATAGATAGAGACGTAAAATATCCCGACAGTTAAAACCCTTGATATTCCAGGGCTTACTACCTTTTTAATCGTTTCCAAGAGGATATTGTTGTTTTGAGTGATAGAGTTAAGTCAGGGAAGATATAAATTACATTAAAAAACCGAGCCAATAGTCTTGGCAGATATGAAATAAATTCGCATATTTACAAATTTTCGTTACTATATACCTAACAAGTAGCGGCAATTGATGTTGCCTTGACTAGGCGACTGATTTTAGCCAACTTTTGGATACATAAAACGATGGCAGGGGATCAATATGCAGCATTGCAAACAGACCACAATGCTCGCGAAATTTCTATTTTTCATTTCCATTCTGGTCTTTTCGCAGCAACTCTTTTCAGCCGAGTGCAGCCATGTGGCTCAACTGGTTTCCCTGGAGGGCAGCGTTGAAAAGAAAAGAAACACCCAGAAAGCCTGGCAACAAGCGTTACTCGATGATCAGTTTTGTGCCGGCGATGCCCTTAGAACACTACATGACAGCAGGGTCGCCGTTCGCCTGGCAAACGATACACTACTGCGCCTGGATGGTGATTCTGCGCTTACGTTTACCCAGGTTGAGAAAACAACTCCCTCTCTCCTGGACCTGCTGCGCGGCGCCGTTCACTTCATCAGTCGCACACCGAAGAGCCTGGAAGTTAAGACGCCTTATGTGAACGCTTCCATAGAAGGTACTGAGTTTGTGGTACGCATACAAAACGAGGCTACCGAAGTAACTGTCCTGGAAGGCATTGTGGTAGCCGCCAACGAAGCAGGCTCAATCGAATTGAGTGCAAATCAGGCTGCCCGCGCATCAGCCGATCGACAGCCGGTTCGGATTGAGGTTGTCAAACCTTTCGAGGCTGTTGCATGGGCACTCTACTATCCTCAGCTGCCCGGTACGCCCAATGAGGCGGACACTCTGGCTCAAGAAGCCATTAAGGCTATCGTACAGAATCGCCTGGAAGAGGCTACTGATCTTGTCAAACAGGCGATGGAAAAGGATAGCAACTCATCTGCCGCCTATATGGCGCAATCCTATGTCAATCAGGCCAAGTTCAACATTCCGGCCGCCCTGAAAAATAGCAGGAAAGCCGCTGAACTGGCCCCGCAAAGCGCCTTGGCACAAGCACGCCTTGCGGAAGTCTGGTTAATGACCGGTGATACGGGATCCGCCCGGGAAGCTGCAAATCAAGCAATTTCCATCAACCCCGAGCTTTCACTAGCGCATACCGTACTTGGGTTTGCATCACTGCGGGATATCAATTTGGATGCCGCGAAAAAGGCACTCGAGAAGGCTATCGCACTCGATTCAGCAGCCCCCCTGCCGCGCCTGGGTCTCGGTTTGCAGGAGATACGGCGAGGTGCATTGGAGTCTGGTCGTGAAAAGATCGAAACCGCCGTACTGCTTGACCCAAGCAATGCACTGCTTCGCAGCTATATGGGCAAGGCCTATTACGAAGAAAAGCGCAACGGTTTGGCATCCCAACAGTTTGCCATGGCGAAGGACCTCGACCCTTATGACCCAACAGCTTGGTTCTATGACTCGATACTTCTACAATCCGGCAACCGCCCAGTTGAGGCCCTGCATGCACAAAAGAGGGCTATTGAACTGAATGAAAACAGAGGTGTATATCGCTCAAGACAGCTCTTAGACAAGGATGAGGCTGCCCGGAGTGTTGCACTGGGCAGAATATACAGCGATCTTAATTTCGAGCAGCAAGCACGACTCCAAGCAACCGACGCACTGGCACAAGATCCGAGCAATCACTCTGCACATCGATTATTGGCAGACAGCTATTCAGGCCTTACCAACCTGGATGCTGCAAGACAGAGTGAATTATTGCAATCAAAGTTGACCCAGCCCCTCAATCTCGATCCGTTACAACCACAGTTGAGCAATTCGAATTTAGGCTTGTTAGATGGCAATGGTCCTGGTGAACTTTCATATAATGAATACAATCCGCTCTTTAGCCGCAACGGCCTGGCATTTCAGCTTGATGCGGCGATTGCCGAAGAGGACACCTGGAGTAACGACGCTATAGTAGCCGGATTACATGATCGTTTTGCGTTCAGTGCAGGTCAGTATCATACTGAAACCGATGGATTTCGGCCGAATGCAGATTACGAACAGGATATCTACAATATTTTTGCTCAATATGCGTTATCTGACACTACCTCTTTCCAGATCGAAATCAGCCAGGATGAAGTGACTAAAGGGGATGTCAGCCAAAGGTTGCTGCCCAGTTTACTGGTCGATGAAACCTTACGTGTCGATACGGACATAACGAATTATCGATTTGGTTTCAATCATAGATTCTCACCAAAGACCAATGTTCTCTTTACATCCTCAAAAATAGAGGACGAGGCAACTTTAGTTTCTTCATCACCTTTTTTCGAACTAGTGCGTGAAAGGGATACCAATATAAATATCCATGACCTTCAGCTATTGCATAATAGCGGATCGCATCACTTCATCGGTGGGCTCAGCTACAATCGGGATGAGCTAGATACCATTTCAACCTTCGATTACTCACCTATACCGTGCCCACTGCCTTTTCCTAATTGTGCCCAGCGCAGTGCTTTTACAGAGAAGCAGTCACGACTATACGGCTATTATTTCTACAATCCTTCAAATATATTACATCTAACTGCAGCAATATCCGCCGTTCGTGACGAAAGTGAAATATTTGATGACAAGGAGACTCGAATCCTTCCAAAATTGGGAGTGCAATGGTCTATATCTAGTGCATCCGTTCTTCGTGCTGCCTTATTTAGGACAAATTCAAGTGCAGTTACCGCATCATCTTATCAAACACTCGAGCCATCACATGTTGCGGGTTTTAACCAGATCCATGACGAGTTCCGCCAAACTGAAAGCTGGAATTTTGGATTGAGTCTTGACCATCATTTCACATCAACTCTGGCTGTAGGCATTAGAGGTTTGAACCGCAATGGTGAAACACCCTTTACACTACTCGACACAATGACGTTCAACTCATCAACAGTAGATGTCGAGTTTGAAGAGACTAGTGTAAATGCATGGATCAATTGGACACCACAAAAGAATCTGAGTGTAAGTATTGATTACGAATATAACGATCTTGATTCTGCTACTAATGTTGATGCAGCCAACTTCAATGGCTTAGCACCGGATGGCGTGGTAAAACTGGAAACACATCGATTTCCAATTTCGTTCAACTATTATCACCCATCAGGGTTAATATTTAGCGCTATTGCGACTTATATTAATCAGGAAGGCGTCTTTCAGGGAAACTCCATTTTAGATCCGCCCCAAAGTGCTGAAGATGAATTTTGGCAAACTGACCTTCAACTTTCTTACCGTCTTCCGGATAAGTATGGCCTCATATCATTTGGCGTTAAGAATGTCTTAGACGAGGATTCCAATTTTGAAGACAGAAACAGTTATGACAGCCTGGGCGTTGAAGTAACGGCCTCACCGTCATCTTTCAGTCCTGAACGTCTGGTCTACGGACAAGTATCTGTCACATTCCGCTGATTTAAGTAAAATAACTTCAACAAGAGGAGCATCGAAATGAAGCGACTTAGAAATTTTATATCACTTACTCTGATTATTTTCTTTGCATCGACAATTACGGCTTGCGCAGAAATGTACAGAAAGCCGGGTAATGGCAATTCTTCGCAAACGGATAAATTTGAATACTCAATTCAGATTAATGCCAAAACAGGTAATCTGGTAATACTGAACAACGAAGGCAAAGCCATTCCTGGAAAACCCGTAAATTTCCCTGAAGAGCCTCTTCCAGTCGATGCAATCATGAATGTTCACACAATCATTGAAGCAAAGGGCTCTTGTCTAATCATTGTGCGTGGATTCGTATACAATCTCTGTCCTTAGTATCCCAATTATGATTCTTCACCCATAAGGACATGTGGTGAAGATACCTTGCCTGAAAAAGATTAATCAATTAAATCATTCCAAATTCAATTATTCTTTGTAATACCCTTAAGTCAGGCAATTTTTCTATTTTGTCTCAATAATTATCAGTGGCACATTGAGTTCATCACTACTAGAGCCTCCATGCACTCCTATCATTTCATAGCGTTTTTCTTGTACTAACCAATCCTTAATTATATAGTTGTCTTGCATCAGAAGCAGACGATCACCAATCCGCCACGGTAGTTGAGGTTGGTGTAACCCCAGACCAAACCAATGCCTTTCGATCAACTCAATCGATTGATAAGCGACCGCTTTTCCGGCTAACTCACTTTTCACATAATCATCAAAATCATTCTCACTACCCGGACGTAAATAACAATAGGCAGCACGCGGTTCTCCACACAATGGCAGACTGAGCATTTCCAGTAATTTCGGATGATCGTCAAGTGAAATCCTGTCAGTCGGCTGGGTGTCTATCTGGCCATGGTCGGCGCAGACAATTATCAGGCTGTCGGTGCCGCGACACTGCTCCAGTAGATAGCTGAACGCTTGATCGATTTCCAACAGGTGGCGTTTGGCCTCTTCGCTCCAGATACCTGACCGGTGACCAATACTGTCCAGTTCGGGCCAGTAAGCATAAACAAAGCTTTCGTTGCTTTCGTGGAGTAGTTCAGCCATCTGGCCGGTAAGCTCCGGCAGGTTCCGGTGTCTCACCAGGCGCGCCCTGCCTAGGTGAGCCCGATTAAAATCCGAATCGGCGATATAGGCCGGTGACAGCATGACTGAGTCATGGGCGATTTTCTCGCTGAAAGGTGTGTGCCCAAGCAAGATCCCGGTGTCGATCCCTGCTTCTCCCAGCGTGGCGCCGCCATATCTTGGCCGTCCGGGCAATACTGCCAATACAGCGCCCAACTCTCTGAAGTAGACATGCCAGCCGGTCAGGCCATGTTGCTGCGGCGCATCGCCAGTGAGAAAAGTGGTTACCGCTGTGGCAGTGGTTGGCGGAAAGACAGAGGTTATCGATCCCTTGAGATGGGCATTCAGTGTCTCGGCTTGCGGATGTGCTCGAAGATAGTTAACCCCCAAGCCATCTACTACCCAGAGCAGAATCTTGCGGTAGGATCCGAGCGGCACGGACGCCAGGAGATCGAGTGGCGGATGACTGTGGGGTGCGCCTCCCATTGCCGTCTGCAATGACGCCATCAGGTTGACAATACTGCCGCCGTTGTAGTCGGGAAATGGCATGCTGCATTCCGGTCCAGGAAGTTGATTCACGGTGAATCATTGTACATTTTTCGGTATTCTTTAATATTATTGGCTCTTCCCCAATTCGAGTGGGGCAAAAACTGTGAAAGAACAAGACGCACATGAACGCCATTCACTGATAATAAAGCATATTGTTCGCAATGAAGATACAGCCGATCAATGACTTGCAACCCAAACTCTGTGCGTTCCGGAATCTTACAAAGGCTATGATCGTTATGCACAAGGTCTTACCGTTTGCGATAGTTTGCGGCGATTTGCGCACATTTGCGGCTAACAACCATTTTTTGGATTTCTAGCGAGGATTCAAGGTCAGTGGCTACACATGATGACGATCGTACCGCCCCTGACGATGAAGCGACTCGTCTCGCCACCACCAATAACACGGACAGCCAGCATCGTACCGAAACGACAGACCCGACAACCGACCCGGGGAAAAATGTCACGGAAGCACTGACCGCAATCTCTGAAGAGCTGGCCAATGCAACATCTCAGGTAGTCAGTGTCGGCTCGATGCTGAAAAACCGTTTTGTCCTGGAAGAGATGCTGGGGCGGGGCGGCATGGGTGTTGTCTACAAGGCCAGGGATTTGCGCAAAGTCGAGGCGATGGACCGGGACCCCTATATCGCGGTCAAGGTATTGTCGAAAGATTTTCAGGCCAATCCGGACTCATTCATCGCGCTGCAGCGAGAGAGCAAGAAGGCGCAGCAGCTGGCGCACCCCAATATCGTGACTGTCTACGATTTCGACCGGGACGGTCCCAATGTCTTCATGACCATGGAATTGTTGGAGGGGGAACCGCTCGATCAGCTGATCAGGCGTCTTCGTCCGGCTACCCTTCCGACCCAACAGGCCCTCTCCATCATCGAACAGATGGCCCGCGCGCTTGCCTACGCCCACTCCGAGAACATCGTTCACTCCGATTTCAAACCGGGTAATGTCTTTCTCACCTCTAAAAGCGTGGTCAAGGTGGTGGATTTCGGCATCGCCAGGGCCGCAAAAAACGCCGACCGTCCTGCAGAGGACGCCACTGTCTTCGATCCCGGATCCCTCGGCGCCCTGACCCCGACCTATGCCAGCTGTGAAATGCTGGAGTATGGCGAGCCCGATCCGCGGGATGACGTCTATGGCCTTTCGGTGGTCGCCTACGAGTTATTGGCGGGCAGCCATCCCTTTGACCGGAAACCGGCGACCTATGCGCGGGACCTGGAGCTCAAGCCCAAACGTCCCAAGGAGTTGCCGAAGGAGATCTGGAGTGCCATTTCCCATGGCTTGGAGTTCGAGCGGGAGAAGCGGACCCAGAATGCGACAGAGTTTCTCAAGGAGATGTCAGGCCCCCGCCCGGGGAGGGACAATACCCTTCCCAAATGGGCGATACCGGCCGCTGCAGCAATAGCACTGCTGATCGCCATCACTATCGGTTCTGTGCTCATAAACGGACAAAATGGAACGATTCAACCGGAAGACGTGCTGGAAGAGACGTCATCATTAGAACCGGTGATACGAGAGAAGATAGAGAGCATACTCGAGGTCGCAGAGGTGCATATGCTTGTCGGTCGACTTCTGGAGCCGGCTGGCAGCAGCGCCTATGACGCCTATCAGCAGATATTGACTATGCACCAGCACAACAGGCAGGCAACACAGGGTCTGCAGCAGATTGGCGATTATCTCGAAGAACAGGTCAGGGGCTTGATCGCGTCAAAACAGATTGAAGAGGGGAAGTCGCTACTGGAAAAAGGGCTTGATGCCTTGCCCGATCATCAGGGATTGCTCAAGTTGCGGCAAGATCTACAATAGACCCTTCAACGGATCTTGCTGGCCAGCGATAAAAAAATGCTGTTACTTTAGCCTTCCATGACGCCATAGACACCGATCATCGATGCAGGCCAACACTGCATTCCATATATCCTCCCAGCAGCAGCCATGGGTGAAATCCTCAAATAGGATAAACTGACTTTCAGGCTGATTGACCAAGGCATCACGAATAATCTTGGGAGGTATATTCCTATCCATGCCACCCGCCAGGTGGTATTGCCTGACTCCCGTTGGCAAGGTCGATATCGACTTAGGATTGCTGGACTGGTCCAAGGGATCGTAGCCGTGGAGATCAGTCCAGGTTTCAATATCCAGGTTACCGGCAACGGTAACGATGCTCCGAGTCTCGGGAAATCTCTCGGCCATAAGCATGGCCAAGCTCCCTCCTCCACTGAAACCCAACAGGTGGAGATTTGTATGTCCATAGTCATTCATCACCTTCCGTAGCGCCCTGGACATGCTCTCTATCACTTCCTCGGAGTAGCGTGCAGAGGTCCAATAATCCGGTGTACAGGGGTGCCGATTCGAATACCCATGGTAACAAGGCCGACCTAAAAAAAGACTGGGGGATTCATCCTTTGCCATCAATTTCAGAGCAATAGGTTTTCTTGGTGTGGGATCGCCGGCTTTGATGAATCCACCGATCCAAGGCGTGCCGTCTCCCCCCAGGTAGACATGCAGGGTGGATGCGGTGCCCAACTTTCCGTTATGGAATATGGCGTGGACAAAATCACTGCCCATTATTTCTGTCTTTTGGAATCCCTGTTCCTGCGTCATCCGCTCAAATCGTTGACTCGGCGTGGAACAGGCAACCAGCAGCACGCATGCTGCAATGCAACAAATTAGTGAATATGTCATAGATAGCCGATTAAACCATTTCCAGAGGGATTTGAATTGTCTATTCTTTATCGAGAAGCATAATTATTAGGTTTTGGATATACCATGTTACATCTTCGTTCAAACAAGCAAACACCCCACATCAAACCAGTACCGATGATCATGAGCACGCTGCTCACTGCGCTGCTGGCCCTTTCAGGCTGTCAAACGCAGAGTACCCGGCAGAGTAGTGCTGACGCCGCAGCACCGGTTACAGGCAACCCGGACAAATTTCTGATTGTCGACTGCCTGCTACCCGGCCAGGTACGCAAACTGGGCGCCAACATGACCTATCTTTCACCCAGGCGGCCGGTTAAAACCACGGCCTCCGAGTGTGAGATTCGCGGTGGCGAATATGTAGCGTTTGACCGCGCAGACTACCGAACCTCCCTGCGGGTCTGGCTGCCTCAGGCAAAAGAGGGAGATCCTGTCGCGCAAAACTATGTAGGCGAGATATATGAGAAGGGACTCGGAATAGAGCCCGATTACGCCACTGCCGCCGCCTGGTATCTAAAGGCGGCTGATCAGGGCAACTCCAGGGCACGCATCAACCTTGGCTTTCTTTATGAAAAGGGCTTTGGGGTGAAGAAGGATCTGGCGCAGGCGCTCAACTGGTATCGCAAAGCCTCCGGTCTGGAGGATGACAACCTGCAGTTTTCCTCCGCGGTGGAGATCTCCAAGGCCGAACGGAAGGAATTGCGTCTTCTGAAGCAGGAGAGACAGCAACAAAAATCCGAGTCGGAACGGTTGCGCAAACAGCTCAAGAACACCAGCACACAGTTGAAGTCTGAAAGAGTAAAGCTGGCAAAGGCCGAAAAGCGCCTGAAAAAACTGCGGAGTGAAGCGGGAATTCAACCCGCACTAACGACCTCTCCAATAATGGCTGCCGCTTCCGGTGTCAAACAGCTGAAATCGGAACTGGCCATCAGTGAAAAACAGGCACAGCAACAGCGAACCCAGATAGCGGTCTTGGAAAAAGCGCTTACTAAACAACGGGCTCAGATGGACAGTGCGCTCAAACAATCTCAGATGGAAACCGAACAAGAGAGAAAACAGGCCGCGATACTACGGCGCAAACTCGATGAGACCAACCAGCAGTTGATGAATGAAAAGGCGTCACTTACCTCAACCGAGTCTGAGCTGGCGATGCTGCGCTCGGAGTTGATCCGAAAAGAGAAACTGTCCAAGGTTTCCCAGGACGAAGCACTCTCCGTTCTACAGGCGCAACTTACCGAACAGGAAAAGGCTGTAGCGCTCCAACAGCGCAAAATCGTGGATCTAGAATCTTCTCTCTCCTCTCAGCAGACAAAAATGAACGAGACACTACGCCTCTCTGCCCAGGAGAAGGCCCAGTTGGAGGAGGCTTTGAAGGTTCAGACCGGCAAGGCCAGTCAGCTAAAACAAAAACTGGACCGGACACAGACCGAACTTGACGTGGCAATTGCGGATATCGAGAAGAATCAACCGGTGCTTGCCGAACAGCGACGGCAACTGGAGCAGGCGCAAAAAACATTGAACGAGGCGACCAGCAAAAGCATCACCCTTGAGCAAACGGTAGTACGCCTGCAACAAGACCTTGAAAATCGTGAAAATAGTATGGGGCAGCAGGGACAGGCAGTCACAAAACTCCGAGAAGAGCTGAATAAATACCAGCTGCGTTTGCAAGTGCTTGAACAGGAAAAGATCAATCAGCAAACCACCCTCCAGGGTGACGTCGCCAAGCAGGAGCGCCAGATTGCGGAGTTGCGCCAAAAACTTAAGGAGACAGAGCTGCAGCTCGATGCTGATCAGGCACAACTGGCAAAAGTAAACCCTGACCTCGCTCGTCAACAGGCACTGCTGCGAAAGACTCAAAAAGAGCTTATTGCCACCAAGACGGCTGCCGCACGTAAGGAAGCGGAAGTCATTCGTATGCGCAAATCCGAACAAGACTATCTCGATCAGATTCAGCAACAGCAGATCAAGATCGACCGTTATCAGGCTGAAGCATTGCGTTACAGGGCACAGCTAGCCGATCTGCGAGCCAATGAACAGGCCAGTCTGGTATCTGGCCCGACTATTGAAATCATCGATCCACCGGTTGCCCTTACCCGTGGCATACCAAGCATCCGTTTACGCTCGGCGGCAAAGCAGCGGCAAATAACGGGACGGGTTGTGGCACCGGCCGGGCTGCTCTCTTTCACGGTAAACGACAAAACTGAATCACCCGATCAGCTGGGTATCTTTTCAACCAATGTCAGGGTGGAAGAT
Organism: Candidatus Thiodiazotropha sp.; assembly: GCA_040791665.1. Classification (GTDB taxonomy): domain Bacteria; phylum Pseudomonadota; class Gammaproteobacteria; order Chromatiales; family Chromatiaceae; genus Thiodiazotropha. The sequence continues at coordinate 31,321 of JBFNNX010000109.1, forward strand.
GAGCAGACCCCGGTAAAAATGGTCGCCGTGGATAAGAAGGGACAACATACCAGCCTGGAGTTTCTGCTCATTCCCAAGCTGCGTTATGCCGCCAGTGCAGAGGAGCAGCTGAATACAAGCAGCGATACCCGTAACACCACCAGGCGAATCGCGGGTCAGGTGGATTTCGGCAATTATCATGCACTGATCATCGGCAACAATCAGTATAATGACTTTCCCAATCTCCTCAGCGCCAGCGTCGATGCAAGGGAGACCGCCGAACTGCTGCGTACCAAGTATGGATTTCAGACTACCACCCTGATCGACGCCACTCGATATGACATGCTCTCGGCACTCAATAAATTGCGTGAAACCCTGACTGAAAATGACAATCTGCTTATCTATTATGCAGGACATGGCGAACTGGACAGAGTCAATTTGCGCGGCTACTGGTTGCCAGTGGATGCAGAACCCAACAGTACAACGAACTGGATCTCGAATATCGCTATCACCGATATTCTCAACGCAATGTCGGCAAAACATATTCTCGTGGTTGCCGACTCCTGTTATTCTGGCTCCCTTACTCGCTCATCCATGGCACGATTGGAGTCGGGAATGTCCGATGAGGTCAAGACCAAATGGCTGAAAGTCATGGCGAAGACCCGATCTCGTACGGTGTTGACCTCGGGAGGCCTCAAACCTGTACTCGATCAGGGCGGCGGGCAACACTCGGTATTCGCCAAATCTTTTCTCAGAACCTTGGCTGATAATGACTCTATTCTCGAGGCCTACAAGTTATTCCGTAATCTGGCGAAAGAGGTACAACAGACAGCATCGAAATTCGGCATCGACCAGATTCCGGAGTACGCACCAATCAAACATGGGGGACACGAAGCAGGCGAGTTCTTCTTCATACCGCAGGGTTGATCGGCTCAAGGGCTGACAACAATAAAGAATTTAAAAAATCCGGGGAGGATATCTAATGACTGATTGTGGTAAAAATGCCCCAGTAGGTAAGCTTTTTGTCACCACCCTGAAATACAGCTCAGTACTTCTATTGCTGCTGTATTCTATGAACGTTTTCGCAATATTCAGCGTAACACCCGCAAGCTTGGACTTTGGCGGCATTGGTGTCGGCTCCGGCAGCGGCGTCATGACTGTGACATTCAACAACGACAACTCCACATCTGCTATCGATTTCACCTCCATCACTGCAACAGGCGATTTCACTATCGTCACTAACAACTGTCCTCTATTACCAGCTCTTCTCGATGAATTGACGAGCTGTACCGTCGATGTCAGATTCAATCCTTCTGTTTCCGGTCCATTGGCCGGCGCATTGACTTTTGACGGCCACGACCGATCAATTGTCCTCGGCATGGGGTTCCTGCCTTTTACAACGTCTGTAACACTCAGTGGAACGGGACTGATCGGTGATCTGGCAATAGATGGCAATGCCGTGGATCTGGGCTCTGTACCATTGGGTGTACCCAGCCAACCAGTGGCTGTGCCCCTATCCAACGCGGGCAATGACGCTGTGACTATCACTACAATCTCGGCAACGGCACCCTTTTCGCAAACCAATGACTGTCCGGCAACCCTTAACGCCGGCACTAACTGCACCATCATGGTCAGCGTCACTGCCACAGGCCTGGGTTCACTGGCGGGAACATTGACAGCAAGTGGTACCGCCATACAGGGTACCACCACCCAGACGATCTCGCTGTTGGCAAACGCCCAAAGTGGCGTATTGGGCACATCCTCTGACAGCATCGTCTTTCCCGATACGCCGGTTAACACCACCAGCAGCGCAGAAACTGTCACTATCACAAATACAGGCAACTCATCGCTCCTGGACCTGGCGGTGTCGAGTAGCGGCGACTTCACCCAATCCAACGATTGCCCGACCACACTTGCCGCCAACCAGAGCTGCACCGTCTCGGTGATGGCATCGCCCGCTACTGCAGGCGATGTATCGGGCTCACTCGATATCTCCGCGACCGACGCGGGTCGCACTGTTAGCAGTACAGTGGCCCTCAGTGTGAATGCCATTACTGCCAACCTGGTCACATCTGAAACACAACTCTCTTTTCCTGATGCAACTGTTGATGCATCCAGTCAGCCTCAGGCTGTAACGGTGACGAATCAGGGCACTGCACCGCTTACGATCAACTCCA
>JBFNNX010000110.1:0-1210 GCA_040791665.1 Candidatus Thiodiazotropha sp.
CCACAACAGCTCGCCGTTGAGGATCAACTTTGTCAGCCTCAGACCAAGCGAAGCGAGATCTCTTTTCAACCCAGTCATCAGCTTTACCCCATCCTTTCCGTTTAATCCGGTGTTGCGTAAGGCAACTTCCACCTTGCCATCCGCCTGATATATATGGACAACAGCGGGTTGTGACTGCCGGCTCAGTGGCATGGGTGTTGCCTGAACGGTTGGTGATGTTTGTTGAGTGATGAAGAAGGGGCGCCCTGCCCCCTCGCCACCAGCAGGTGCAATAACCGCGTGCACAGTTGTGAATCTTGCTTCTTTGGGGCTGGATGAATCGTATCTCAGCTTTGACTGCTGCCTATCAGACTGATTGGAGTGTCCTGGTTCTATGACGACCGGCAATTTGTCTGAAGTAAGGTGACTTTGAGTGAATACTTCGTGTTTATCCCTCAGGCCTCCCTCAACCGCGTCAACAGGTGATTCGGCAATACCTGTCTGTTGTACCCCGTTATGATGGGATGCCTGCCAATTTTCCACTTGGGCTTTCTCCCACTGCAGGCGCCATTCCAGACGCCGGGCCAGATCCATCGGACTGCCGGCATGTCGCTCAGCCTGATAGGCAGATGGATCGAATGCGATCTTTGTCATGCTTCATCCTTTTGTTTTTGCAGCCAGGCCTCGTCGAGCAGTGATAGCTGTATATTCTCTTTGTCTAGTGCCAGTTCTCTGAACCTGCGCTCGAGCAGATTTTTCATGCCACGGATCTTCAATCCCTTTTGAATCATTTCATTCTCAATCTTCTCAAGCCGCTCACGGGCAAATCCATGCTGTCTTTCATTATTGACCCGGATGCGTTGTTTATGATCAAGGTAGGCAAATAACATCTGGTACTCTTCTAGGACCAGCTTCGTTCCCGGATCGACGGCCGAACGTAAACAGTGTTCCGCATCATTGATTTCACCATCGATCTCCAACATCTTTTTTTCAAGGACATGCAGTCGTTCGTTGGCCTGACGCTGTGTTAGACGCAGTTCGGTCATCTCGACACTCATCCATCCATTCATTGCCTCAAGTGCACCGATACGTCTTTTTTTCCTGTTCTCCATCTATTCCACCTCTGTAGCGACAATCTTGTGCAATCGCCGATAGGCTTCTGCTCTGTCACCTGTTTCATCTACATCCTGACGAAGAAATGCATTAATCTGATCCATGCGTCCAATGGCAC
>JBFNNX010000111.1:0-1230 GCA_040791665.1 Candidatus Thiodiazotropha sp.
TCATGGATCCTATTTGATCACCAGCCGCTGACAGGTGTATGACCGTAGTACTCTTGCTAACGCGAATGGTGCCGTCGGATTCCAAAATCATATATCGAGCAGCAGAGAGATTGGAGAAAGGTTTAGTTCGGCCATCCGGCCACAAAGCGGTTATATTACTAGGCGCGGCATTAGCAACCAGTAACTTACCCTCGCCGTCATAAAGCAGTCCTTTAGGCGAGTTCAGACTGGTGTAGGCATCCAGTCGGGTACCATTTAGATCCAGTTCGATCAGTTGATTACTCGACTGTTCGGCAATCGTGACAATGCTATTGGACAATGACATCGAACTGATGCCTGCAAAGCCTGTAGCAAACAGAGACAAGGATTTCGTGGCTACATCGAAGCGATCAATTTTAGATTTTGTCGCGAGAAGATATTCTCCCCCACCCAAGGGCAGTACTTCCCGATAAGGTCCATCCACAACATGTTCCGCCAGCTTACCCGTTCCATTTGTTTTCAATATGTAGTTCGCATCCAGTACCAGTAGATCGCCGGTATCGGTATAAAACAGATCATAGGGATTCTTCAGCCCTACAAACCTATACATCTGTTGTAAACCAGGACCATAGACGATGATTTCATTGGCCAGGACCGCCCAGTAACTGCCATCATCCAGAGCGTTAAAATCAAGCACTGGCGTGCGAGTTGGCATTGTAGTAATCAGGTCACTGATTGAGCCATCCGTAGCGATATGCTTGACGCCACCTGTCATGCCCACATAGACACCACCCGTGCCATCACTGGACAGAGAACGACCATAGCGGATGGGATAAGCGGTCATGCTTCCGTCGGATAGATAGCGGTAAACACCAGTATAGCCTGCGGCCCACAGTTGATCCTGCGCATCCACAATGATTTCAGAATAAAGTGAACTGGGCAGTCGGTATTTTTCTGAGTACGTTCCATCCTCATTTTTTGTATAGACCCTGTAATGATCAGTCACAAAGAGATTACCCAGAGAATCAACCGTAATCGATCGAGGATTGAAATTCAGCGTACTATCGACAGTTACAGTATCATCAGGTGCTATGCGCATGACACGGCGGTTATGGTATTCGGCAGTATATAGGTTACCGGCAGTATCCAGAGCCAGCCCACGCGGATATCTGAGTCCCTCCGCAAGCCTGCTTACCACACCCTCCGGCGTAATCTTCTCGATATATCCGTTGACATGATGATCTTTCAATG
>JBFNNX010000112.1:0-2482 GCA_040791665.1 Candidatus Thiodiazotropha sp.
GGCCTTGAGGAAGCCAGCATAAGACGAACCAGCAGCCAGGAACTGGGACATGTCAAGGAACTTCAACGACTCCGTGGCAATGCAAGTATAAGTGTTGTTTTTCTTGACCACGAACGTTCCAGGGTCATCGTGCATGTTCAGGTGCTTGGCTAACCACCGTTTGATGAGGTTCAAGTCATACTTGGCCGAATTGAACCCCAGCACTGGCACCTGTCGCATATAGGTTTCCATGCGTCCGTAGATTTTCTGAAGTGGATGAGAAGGCTTTTTAGTTTCACATTCATCTTCCAAGGTCTCATCATCCACCTCGTCTCCGCTACGTTCTACCACGTCTGCGTCAGAATTAAGCTCGTCCTCTTCACTCTCCCTGAGTTTTTCGTCGATGGCTTCCAACACCCACCCCCACTTCTCCTCAGCCAGTTCGTAGACCCGATTGGCAATGCCGTTCATATGGGAAACCATATGTGTCACCAACTGGTCCTGGTCGGCGTCGACGAGACATACTGGGTCAGTTTGACCTTCCACATTACTGCAGAGAGAGACGCTGACAGGAACGTGTTTGTGGGTCCACCGCAACATGTCTGTCGGTTGGTCTTGAACCTTTTGCAGGAGGGCCTCGAAATCGTAACAGATGTACCAGGGAAAATTGCGTTCATCTACGGGGACATGAATATCATATTGATCTAGCCTTTCGAAAATGTTTTCTCGATCTTGATGAAACCCGCCCGGGTACACGAACTTGGTTTTATTAGCGCAGCTCTTCTGATGTCGGTGAAGGTGCCCAGCCAGTTTAAAATGACGCTCGCAGGTCTTGCATTGATACTTCTGCGCGTACACGGCGAAATTCCGAATGTAAGATAGGTGATTGTCATACAAATTGACATACATTGTGGTCTTATGCTGGCCTCTAGACTTGTAGACCGACCATGCGAATCCGTCTTCTGTCAGGTTGTAGGCTTCTAGGTTTACGTCGAAGCGGGTTTCAAACTCGGGGAAGTCCTCAAAACTCAACCCTTCGAAGTCTTTCATGGGTTCTTCGGACCACTCTTGGTACAATTGCTTAGCTGGACCTTCTATGCATCTGATCTCGTGACCACGATGGAGAGCGAGACAACGAAAAGCGCAGAGGTGGTCCTTATAAGGCTTCCCATTCTGCTGATTCTTGACTAAGGCGTAGAGACTGTCCTTTTTCATAAGGTAGTCCGGCAGCTGGCCTTGACCCAGAGGGTAAAAGGTCTCCGTCACCAAAAAATGAACGTTAGTCACTAGCACGGGTATCCATTTGGTGTCGGGGCGTTGTCTCAAGAGTTCGGTGAGGATGTCTTTGGTCTCTAGTTGTCGGCGGAGAAGCTGGAGGTCGCCTCTTCTCGAGATATAAATAGGTCTTTCAAACACCCCGTTGTTGGAGTATGGTACGAAGTACCTGTAACTACCTGTCTCTCTATGTTGGAGGATGACTCCGAAAACTAGATTCAGACGAAACGCTCTCTGTTGCCTTCGATAAATGCCATCAGCAAAGTCCATGAGTTGATCGACGTTGACATCGTTCGTCACGGGGAAGTTGTAAGTCGTTCGAATAGGCCCCTGTCGATGATTTTCCAAAATGAGAGGCGCGTTGTTTTCGTAAACTTGGCGCAAAGCATCGTCTCCGTCCCAAGGTGCCGCCTCGTTGGGACCCCAAGGTCGAGGCTGCAAGGCCCCGCCGTGCTGGTTGTAATGTTCTCTTAAGCCATGCGCGTATAAGTCTCGGCGGTTGTCAAACATCTCGGTGCAGCGCCGGCATCTGAACTGACTCGGACGAGTCTCTGTCACGGAGGGTGTTGTTCTAGCTGGTGGTGGAGCAGACACCTTCTTTGACTGTTTGGGCTTGGGCTTGGGGGCTTTCTCGTGCCACTGAAGATGACGTCGAAGCCCGTGGGCGGTAGAGCAGCGTTTTGAACATTTTGGGCAGTCATGGACGGTTTCTCTACCGCAGTTTTTCTCGTGCTGGGTGAGATTTTGGCGATACGTGAAGGTTTTGTGGCACTTGGGGCACGAATGGTTGGCCAGCCTTTTGTGCACCGCTTGAGCGTGTGCCATTAAATGTTTCTTGTGCTTGTACGACTTCTCGCAGTTGTCACACTGGTACACGGCTACAGGACTGGCAGAGACCTGAAATACAGAGAACGTTGTTTTGAATATGTTTTTTTTTTTTTTTTTTTTTAAGAATGAACATAACAGGTCAACATTGCACTTTTGTTAGAGTAAAGCTATATAGCTTTTAAAGCGTGGCGGAGGTTTAACAGTTCATTTGTATTAAGCTTGCAACAAAAACCGAATATCAAACCAAAATACACTTACGTTCAAACACTCCTGCTTGAAGCTCTTGTCTTCATTGATGGTCTGATTTGGTTGAGAGTCGTTCCCAGGCTGAACCTAAAAACGATACAAGAATCTTTATCATCGAGGTTGACTATACTGAACAATATGCGTTAATGTACTG
>JBFNNX010000113.1:0-3623 GCA_040791665.1 Candidatus Thiodiazotropha sp.
AGAAGGTTGACTGGCTTGCTTGGAGCTCCAGGACTTTAATAATTCTTGTAGATAGGCGCACACCGGTGACTGCGCCCATTAACTCCAGGCGTGGTATACTCGTTGCTTTACTTGGTGCAACCCGTGTCTTTGCAGCAACTATGTTGGTCGAGATAGATCCATCCTGGTAACAGTACCTTGAATATACCACAGCACCATAGGCTACTTCGGAAGCATCCGCGAATGTATGCAGAGATACTGTATCTATTTGTTTGCCTTTCACCAGAAGACATCTTGGTATCCGCAACGCCGTCAAATCTGTGAGTTCACTGAACCAGTCTCGAGCTGAACCAGCTAGGGGTTCGTCCATTTCTTCATCCCAATCCAGTCCAGCCGCCCACATTTCCTGCAACAATACTTTTGCCCTGATGGTGAATGGTGCCAAAAATCCGATGGGGTCGAACAAGGTGGCGATCTTTCTAAGGAAATTTCGCTTGGTATACTTCATATCACCTGGTGCATTCTCTTTAAAGGTGAAAACATCTTGGTCAGCAAACCACCACACTCCTAGTGTTTTGGCACATGGCAGGTATTCTCTGTCCAGATCAACTTCGGCCTTGCGGTCCTGTATTGGAATCTCTCTCAGAACTTTGGAGCAATTAGACAACCATTTCCGCGCATGCATACCAGCTTTCGATAGTAAAAAAGACAGTTGTCTATGGAGTTCGACACCTTTGTTTTCGTCGAGCACAGAATCCATCGAATCGTCCATGTAGGTAGCCTTCAGGATCGTCTCTGCTGCCATTGGAAATTCGTCCATGAATCTTTTGGCATGTTGCTGGAGCACGAACTGCGCGAGGAATGGCGACGAATTTACTCCAAATACAACCCGGTCAAATTCGTAGACATCTGGCTGGCGGCATGCATCTGTTCCCCTCCAAAGGATACGGTGAAACGGCTTATCCTCGGGAGTGATGCCTATGCGCAGGTACATCTCCGCAATATCACAGACTACTGCGACAGGAAGTCGTCTAAACCTCAACAGCACATCAAATAAATCTTGCTGAAGCTTTGGTCCTTGGTAGATTATGTCATTCAGCGACCGACCATCGTATTTAGCTGAAGCATCGAAGACTATCCTCGTCTTGGTCGTATCTTTATCAGGTCGCAGAATCGGGAAATGAGGTAAGTACCACTTCGAACTCGACAGGTCATTCTCTTGAATTCTTTTAACATACCCTTTTTCGATGTATTGGTCAATGCACTGGCTGTACGATTGTGCAACTTCAGGTGACCTTTTGAGCCGTTTTTCTGTATTTTCCAGTCTGCTTAGCGCCATCTCGTAGTTGTCTGGTAAGACAGGTTTGTTCTTTACCCACGGTATGCCGACACGGTACATTTGATTGTCGTACGTCAATGACATTTCTACTTGTTTCATAGCTAGCTGGTCTTCAATACGAACCATTGGCGTTTCATCTGGTGACGTCACATTCTCAATTTCCCAAAACTGCTTTAAAGTGCTGTTGATCTTCTCTATCTCTGACTGGTCTTTCATGAAGTAGGTATAGGCGAAGTTTGTGTGTATTACCTTCTGGTGTTCTGAACCGGGATTGCCTATACATGTCCAACCAAGAGGCGTCAGCCGGGCAATAGGCTCCCCTGGTCGGCCCCTCACCTCTTCAATGGCATAGAGAAGGTCTGCACAATCCAAACCGATTAACATGTCGACAATAGGTCTTTTTGGCGAAGATGGGAATTCAATGTTTTTCAAATGCGGCCACTGTTTCTTAAACTTGTTCCAGTCGACGACAGGCATATTCCCGGTGACCCTGTTGACCGTATAAGCGTTGACAACCATGCTGACATTGCCGGATACACTCTTTACTTCGACATTGACTGGTCTGGTTTCAAAGGTTTCTGCTTGCCCATTCAAAACATTTACTGTAACTCTTTCTGTTTGACCTTGTAATCCTAGCTCTGCTGCGACGTCAGCATTTACATAGGTTTTCGTACTTGCATCATCTAACAAAGCATGTATGGTGAGTGAACGGTTGCCATTCTGCAGCACTACGGGAACAGTTCGCAATCCTATAAAGTCTGTGTTTACATACCTCTGTGTCATCATTGTCGTCTGTTCTGTTTGCACCTTCCCTTCCGTTGTGCCAGTGGCTTGATCTTCTGTCACATCCTGATCGGCGATGCACTTTACCTCTGTATTATCTGAAGAACGCTGTGGCTTTTCAGGTCCAGGTCTGTGCAACAGTTTGTGATGATTATCGGTACACCCATCTTGTCCGCATATTCTGCCTCGTGGACATGATTTGCCGAGGTGACCTTGAGCTAAACATCGGTAGCACATTTGCAGTCGTTTGGCTGTGCTCCAGCGATCTTGTATGCTTTTCTGAATGAATTCTGGACAGACCCATACCCCGTGCTGCTTCTCGCACACCAGACAACGCGCGCGATTTTTGGGACTTCCAGCCGCCTTTTCCTTCACCAAAGAATGTTCGTTGACTGTCACGCCTTGGTGTTGATCGAGTTGGTGCATCAGAGAGCTTGCCCGTTACACCGCGCACTTTTTCAGATGCTATTATCTGAAAATCAGCTTCTTGAAGGATCCATGTGTGCAGTGATACTACAGATTCTTCCTTGTTGTGCTCGAATAGCCAGCGTTGGTAACGTGCGAGCATTGCTTCCGGGATCTTACGCTGCAACTTGTTGTAGAGTGATCCATCTCCCAGCTCATGATGGTGCCCGGCCTCTTGCAGATTGATTATTGCAATATCGAGTAGATCGGCAAACTCCTCAATATCCTTTGCATTGCCCAGTCTGATGTTGCGAAACTTCTCCAGCTCTTCTAAGTAAATAGCTATCTGTCTACGTCTTCCCCCGAACTTCCGCTCTAGTCGATCTTTTGCTGCTTCATAAGCTGTGGCCGAATGCCCTAAACTGTCGATCACTTTCAAGGCTTCCCCAGACAAGTATTGACGTAACTGCAGAAGCTTATACTCGCCCGTTGCTGGTGCACTATCTATACAGGCGAGAAACGCAGCCTTCCAACTCTGATATTTACTTTTTTCGCCGTTGAAAACGGGTATCTGGACACGTTTTAATTGTCTCCATAAATCTTGCCCGATGGTTGGAGTATTGTAACCAGCTGTTGGCTCGAAAGGAATAGCCTTGGCGCTCAATTTGTTTTGATTTGTTGCAGAATTAAAACTGCGCTCAGTAGATATGTTTGCATTTGACACTGAGTTGTCCCTATTGATAGTGTCCGCCATTTGGTCATAGACATGCTTTTGTTCTGTTTCTTCAATCAAAACCTTTGGTTGTGTTTCAGTGTTCGTGTAGGCTATTTGATTTCTTCTTTGTTGCACTGAGTAATCAACATGTCCTACCTGTTTTGGTGTTTCTTGTGTAGGTGTCCCAGAGTGGCAGTCCATACTACTCATCTGTGATCCATTCTGCTGCTGTGCATAAACGTTTGACGGTTGTGAAATGTTCATTCTGTTAAACAAGTCTATAGTAAGTGTTTCTGATGTGTCACTTGCTTGTTCTTCATGCGTGTCCATGTACAGCCTTGCTTTTCCATACGCCATGGTGAATTCCTCCTCGATCTTCTCCATTTCCGCGATGACCCTTTT
>JBFNNX010000114.1:0-2222 GCA_040791665.1 Candidatus Thiodiazotropha sp.
ATTTGACCAATATCAAGGTAGTGAGGGTTGACTGCATTCTAATAGCCGGGACCAAATCACGAAAAGCTTGGGAGGAGAGTGATGGCACAAGCGTTCACGAAGGAGATGTCGCGGAACATCTTTTACGGGGGTACGGCGTTTTTCTTTCTGTTGTTTTTGGCGCTGACCTTTGACACCCATCTGGCGTTGCCGGACCGGGACAGGCGGGAGGTGTTGGACCCGGCCACGGAGCGGGGTCAGCTGATTGCCCTGGGCAAGCAGGTGTGGGAGGAGAACGACTGTATTGGCTGTCACACGCTGCTGGGCGAGGGGGCCTATTTTGCGCCGGAGCTGGGGAATGTTTATCAGCGTTACGGTAACAGCAAGGAGGCGATCATGGCGTTCATCAAGGGGCGTCCGAAGGAGGGGATACCGGGTCGTCGCAGCATGCCGCAGTTCAATCTGAGCGACGAGGAACTGAAGGCGGTAGCGGAGTTTCTGCAGTACAGCTCTGAGATCGACACGGCGGACTGGCCGCCGAACATTCAGGGTTAATGGTGCTGGCAGAGTAGAGACAAGCTGAGGAGACGAAAATGACGTTCAAATATCAATCCCAGGCGGTGGCGATGCCCTACTTTATCGCGGCCATTGGCCTGTTTGTGGCGCAGATTCTGTTTGGCCTGATCATTGGTCTGCAGTATGTGTGGGGTGACTTTCTGTTCCCGGAGATTCCGTTCAACGTGGCGCGCATGGTGCACACCAATGCGTTGATCGTATGGTTGCTGATGGGTTTCATGGGGGCGGCCTACTACCTGGTGCCGGAGGAGTCGGAGACGGAGTTGCACATGCCCTGGCTGGCGACGCTGATGTTCTGGGTATTTCTGGTGGCGGCGGCGCTGACGGTGGCCGGTTACCTGCTGGTGCCCTATGCGACGCTGGCGGAGATCACGGGTAACAATCTGCTGCCGACCATGGGGCGTGAGTTTCTGGAGCAGCCGACGATCACCAAGCTGGGGATCGTGGTGGTGGCGCTGGCCTTTCTGTTCAACATTGGCATGACGATTCTGAAGGGTCGCAAGACGGTGGTGAGCCTGGTGCTGCTGATGGGTCTGGTGGGCCTGGCGGTGTTCTTCCTGTTCTCGTTTTTCAACCCGGTCAACCTGGTGATGGACAAGTTCTGGTGGTGGTGGACGGTGCATCTGTGGGTGGAGGGTGTGTGGGAGCTGATCCTGGGCGCGATTCTGGCCTTCGTGCTGATCAAGGTGACCGGTGTGGACCGTGAGATCATCGAGAAATGGCTCTACATCATCATCGCCATGACGCTGATCACGGGTATCGTGGGCACGGGCCATCACTACTACTGGATCGGTACGCCGGAGTACTGGCAGTGGTGGGGCTCGGTCTTCTCCGCGCTGGAGCCGATCCCGTTCTTCATGATGACGGTGTTTGCCTTCAACATGGTGAACAAGCGGCGTCGCAACCACCCCAACAAGGCGGCCACGCTGTGGGCCTTGGGTACGGCGGTGATGGCGTTCCTGGGCGCGGGCGTATGGGGTTTTCTGCACACCCTGGCGCCGGTGAACTACTACACTCACGGCACGCAGATCACCGCGGCGCACGGTCACATGGCCTTTTACGGGGCCTATGTCATGATCAACCTGGCGATCATCAGCTACGCGGTGCCGATCCTGCGGGGCCGCGAGGCGAACAGCGAGCAGGCGCAGGTGGTGGAGATGTGGGCGTTCTGGCTGATGACGGTGTCGATCGTGTTCATCACGCTGTTCCTGACCGGCGCGGGCATCCTGCAGGTCTATCTGCAGCGTTTCAGCGACACGCCGCTGTCGTTCCTGGTGGTGCAGGACAAGATTGCGCTGTTCTACTGGCTGCGCTTCTTTGCGGGCGTGGTGTTCCTGGGCGGTCTGGTGGTCTACATCTGGAGTTTCTTCATTCCGGGTGAGAAGAAGGCGGCGGAGATGCCGGCGATGGAGCCTCAGGGTGACGAGCGCGGTGCCGTGGAGGCCGCGGCCGGATAGCTACGACCAAACCGAAAGCAACCCCCTGGCCGGACGGTGAGATGGCATCAACCCGTCCGGCTTTTTTATGGGCAGGCTTTGAAGAAAAGAGAAGAAAAGGAAAGGCCGCCAATGGACGCGAATCTCCGCTAATAGACGCAAACATTAGTGATCGCAATGAAACTATTTGCGTGCATTCGCGGTGACTGGCGTCCATTTGCGGCCCTATCT
>JBFNNX010000115.1:0-1900 GCA_040791665.1 Candidatus Thiodiazotropha sp.
GAACGGCTTCCCGATAGACCTTTGGAATGCGATTCACCCACTTCTCATAGGCTTTAACAGGGCGGTCCAGGCGAACCCCATGCTGCTGACAAAGATATCCAATGACCTGCATTTTTCCTTTGGGCAGTTTGAAATCCGTATAGTTGCCGCATTCCCGACTGCTTTGCCAGTTATCCAATCTTTTTTTCCACAGGTTTTTCCAGGAACCCAATGTTGGGCCCAGGTTTTTTAGTCCCTGCAAGGAGAACAGATCCGCACCGAGGGGAATGACAACAAAGTCGGTTGCAATCAAGACAGAGCGGTTGATGGCTCCCAGATTGGGACCAATGTCAACAAGAATGATATCGGCATCAATCTGCTTCGCGCCCATCTGCATGACTTGCCAGAACGAGGAAAGCATTCGCATAGGACGATAAAGGTTGTTATCGCCCATACTGTTGGGCCATTCGCCGGAAAGGAGATCTTCAAATCCAGACAGGTCAACATCACCGGGGATAAAAAACAGGTTGGTGTTTATCTTTTGCAATACAGGTTTAACAATATCGCCAACACCCGTAAGAGGTCTTACGCAATGGTAGATGGTGGAGCCAAACTTCTGCCCTTCCCAAAGCTGCTCAATTCTTTCTTCGCTTAAGAAGGCCGCAGTGAGATTTGCCTGAGGATCAAGATCGGCAACTATAACTTTTTTCCCGATGGTCGAATACATCCACGCAAGATGATAAATGAGGGATGTTTTCCCAACCCCTCCTTTATTGTTGAAGAAAGTTAAGACGGGCGTTTTCATTGTTTCCCCCTAAGGGTACAAAGAACGATACTTTGATTGACGGTAAACTCCAGTTCCGGATTACCATTTTTCTGCAATTCACGGTGTGCGGTTGCAATACCCCGTCCAAAGGCCTGAATGTAACCAAACGTTTTGAGAACATCGGCTATATTAGGGTTTCGATAATCTGTAATGCCAGGTTCGCCAAAGTTTTCTGGGGTAACATTGCCATAAGGACCACCCGGACTGCTAATCTCTATCCGGTCCTTAAACCAATAGACTCGAATGGGCGCATTGGTGCCTTCGTAGCTGCGGTGCAGTACGGCATTATATAGAATCTGTTGTATGGCGGCTATAGGATAGGGCTGAACTTTCTGATGCGTTGCAGCCGATGTGATATCCACACCGGTTCGGTTATGTGCTTTTATTTTTTCTTCTGTGCGCCGCAAGATTTCGACTACAGCACCTCGGAGCTCTTCTTCATCAATCACCGGGTCGGCGAGTTCAGTTCCATCAATGCGTAAAAACTGAATATACGCGCCGGGTAGAAAGTCCTGAGGACTTTTGCCTATGGCAAGTAATCCCAATACCGTAGGTGTAGTATCTTCCGGAGACACAATCATTTTGCAGGATGCTAAACGTTCCTCATAGGAGCGTTCATTGGCTTCCAACACATCGCTCGCAAAAGCCGCAGGCAAATACTCAATCTCGAAGATATTGCGAGAGAGATCCCTTAGTTTGGCTGAAGGGAATGGATAAATATCAAATGGCAGATTTTTGTGCCTGCGTTTTTCATTAAGAATTCGTTCTTCCTGCTCATTAGCGATTGCTCGACGAGGGCCAGTCCGAATCCATATTCGACCATCATATTTTACTGGAGGCATGTCAGACGGCATGACTGTCACAACAGCCATCTCTGCTCCTTTTAGATTTCGTTTTTCTACTGACAGTACAGGTAGCGGTAAAATATTCCCGTCTGTTTTAATATCTGACAGAGATAGCAGCAATTGGTCTGTAATTGGTTCGTGCGATGGAGTCCCGTCATCGCCTGCTCCAATAAATAGAATGCCTGGTTCATTATAATTGGGAAGATCGTTGGCAAATGCGCAAACAGCTTGTCTGGCCTTTTTAGGCGTG
>JBFNNX010000116.1:0-2302 GCA_040791665.1 Candidatus Thiodiazotropha sp.
GTCTGGCAGACATACCAGGAGTATCAATAAGTGCTTGAAATCTATCTGGATTGGAATATAATCAAATCAGTAGGTGTGTAAATGACACTAACTAGCTGACCTGCCAAGCGCAGGAACAGTTGTGCAGTCCTTACGGGTCTGCATTCTCAATTAGGCAGCGGGGTAAAACCCGCCTTAAGTCCCGCAAGGGCCAGCCGGAGTCATGACCGGCTGATTGTATCCCAAGACCCGCTTAACGGCGGGTTTTTTATTGCCCGGAACAAAATGATATTCAAACCCTGTAACAGTAAGATCAATTGTATCTTGACTGCGCTCACGTATGCCTCAATTGCCACTGGTGTGGCCCTAGCCCTTGGCCTGTACCTGTACATTCTGGCTGTAGAGATAATCACGTGAAGCTATTTGCCGCTTTGCTCCTGCTTCCCCTGGTCAGTCAGGCGGGTATCGCCGAATGCACGATAAAGGTGATCAACCACGATAGCGGGGTAAAGACAATCGAGCAGGCCATTGACGTGACAGCTCAGGAGAAGGTTGAATTCTGTGTAAACGGCATTCAATGCTCTCTTGCAGTGCTTTATTCCGGGAAAGGCTCACTGCTGGAGTGTCATTTCGACGAAGAAGGGAATAATTATTTAGGCTCTGATCGCCGGAATATCGAAGAGACCGAGCCAGCAAATAAGATTGCCTTTGGTGTTAACGGAAGGCACTACGACGTGGTGTCAACGTGTACCGTCAAGGATTAAAGCCCCACAACCCGCCTAGAGCGGGTTTTTTGTGCCCAATGAAATCTCAATACTACGTCTACATAAACGGCTATAAGCGCCGTCTGCTGTGGTTTTGATGGATATCAAGCGTCTAGTCGTACATTGCTCAGATAGCCCGAATGACCTGGATGTATCGGCCGAAGATATCCATAGATGGCATAAGGAAAAAGGCTGGGACGGCATTGGGTATAACGCTGTTATCAGGCGCAGCGGTGAGATAGAGCGGGGTCGTCCACATTACTGGAAGGGCGCACACGTCGGTAAATACAACCCCGGATCTCTCGGTGTCTGCCTGATCGGTAGAGATCAATACACAGATGAACAATATGCCTCACTCAGAGAGTTGCTGACAGAGTGGCTACACAAATACCCGAATGCTGAAGTTATGGGTCACTGCGACCTTGACCCGAATAGAACGTGTCCGAATATTGACGTTAAGGCCTGGTGGAACAAGGAGGTGATCGTATGAGGCTTATAGCATTTGCCTTGCTGTTATCCGCAAGCACGCTTTGTGCGGAGGAATACCGCTTTGCTCACGGACTGTTCTTCCAGTCGGTGATTAAGTCAGAGGCCCAGAAGGATAATGCTTTTGACGATGAGCTCTCAGAGCGCGGTCTCAGCACGTCTAAAGAGCTATTTGAAGATCAGGTAGCCCGTAGATATGGGGCGACTATCGGAAAAGGCTACACAGACGGGTTATTTCTGGTAGAGGGCGGTATTTATGTCGATCCTGCAGCTGAGACAGTCTTCAAGAATCCAGAATTTGGTGTTTCCCACATGCGCACAGACGCGGTGGGAGTTACGGCTATGGGTGGGATTACTTATAGCCGGGTGGATATCAAGGCAGGACTGCACGTCACATACCATGAAGTAGACGTACACAATTGGGTACTGAATACGGACGGAGAGCTTCATAGAGAAGAGCACGAGACTTTCAGGGATCTATCCGCAGGTTTGGCTATAGGACTCAATGTCAGGGCTTACAAGTCTATCTCCGTGGGTTGCCTCTATCTCAAAGACGTAGGCGACGTGGACAAGATCGGCACAGATAACCAGCTGGGTTGCGGTGTGGGGTATCGGTTCTAATGGGATTGCCCTACGAATCCACCATAAACGGCATTATCGGCCTTGGTAAAGAGTGGATACTCGATAAGGACAAACAGATAGAGTTTGCGTACAAAATGCGTGAACTCAACTTCAAGATTGCGGAATCGCTCTTAAGAACCCAGACAATTCCCTGGGTAGACGCCACAGTCAAGATTATCTATGCGCTTGTAGCCCTGTTCAGGCCGATTGGGACAGCGCTTATGACTGCTTTTGGTCTCTATGCTCACTGGAAGCAAATCCCCATAGACACAGCCTTACACGCAGCCATAGACGGCGCATTTCCCGCATGGGGAGTGAGTCGCCACATGAACAAAACCAAAGAACAACAAGAAATCACGAAGCGTGAGCGGTTTAAGGCAAATATCCCGGAGTATGAATAGAACACATGAACATATGTGAGGCCAAACAGTGGCAAATGAAGTTCAGGACGA
>JBFNNX010000117.1:0-24542 GCA_040791665.1 Candidatus Thiodiazotropha sp.
GTCAAGGAGATTCGTGCCTCAGTCGAGCAGGCGAAGCTCTATAAACAACAGACGCAACGACAGACCGTTCTTTTCATCGATGAGGTACACCAATATATACCTGTAGCATTTTGAATTATGGACGACAAAGAATGGAAAATAAATTCGTGGAAAAACATGAAGTTATTGCGTTAACTTCCTGTCTGGCACTATGTCCATAATTTCACCCTGAAGTATGGACGTATGGGGTATTAAAATCGCAGTTATATACTTAACAAACCCATATTGAATGGTGTATGATTTAGTCGGAGTGCTAGACGGCATCTTCCTATTTTTCCTACTTACCCCTGAGACGGTTGCCAAGACGTCAAGGGGGCGTCAAGTAGAAACCTGCACTACTGGTTGCGGGCCTGGGAAATAGGAGAAGGACCATGGTGAAAAAACCATGCATACCGCGTCCGCCCACACCGACATGGGCTAAGCCCGTGTCGGTACGGGGGTACATCCGAAGGACTGCACGTGGCATTGTCTACGTGCCGCCCACAAGGAGATTCAAGCCATGTAAATGGTAAGAATCAAAAATCCTAGTAGGTGACGCTACTAGGTAGTGTAAGTCCGTCTAGCGCTCCTTGCTTGTTATAGCTTGACTTGGGCGGTTACCGCCTCTTCTTATTTGTATCTCTAATTATTACAATTAAGCCTCAATTAGCCAAGGAGATTAGGGACATGGCAAAACTGGCGACAATGGCCCTGACTGGCGCATCCGGTCAGCAATACAATTTCAACGTTTATTCAATTGACACCGAATTTCAGTCTCTAGGGGCTGTTTATTATGTATCGAGGCGCACGATGGCAAATCAGAAAGGCAGCCACACAGAGGTATATATAGGGCAATCCGGTGATATCTCAGAACGCTTTGAGAATCACCATAAGGCTTATTGCTTTCATCAGCACGGGGCCAACTGCATTAGTATCCATGCAGATGACAACGAATTCTCGCGGCTAGACAAGGAGCAAGACCTTATTCAAGCCTATAACCCACCATGCAACGATTAATCCTCTGTGGCGGGACGCTGCTCGGGCCTATATTGGATCTGCCCCCGACGAATCATCGCATTATGAAATTTGAGTATTCTCTTTGTAATTGCAGCTTGTATATACGGCTCAAGTCTCTTAAATAACCAACTCATATTAGCTCCAATAAAAAACCGGCCATCAGGCCGGTTTGTCTTTGCTCCTTTTCTTTTTCTTCTTGGATGGAGGTGTGTTTAGCATCCTCCTGATTACTTCTTCAGGATTAGGACCTGGTTCTTGATCTTGGCCATTGGATTTTTGATGATTCGATAATGACTTCATGATCATTCACTCGGTAAAGAACTGTGATAGATGGAAGCCCGCCTGGTGCCCATGAGTAGGTTTTTGCCATGTACCAACCATCACCCAAATCAACAACATTAGTACTCCCGGTTGGATTTCTTGACAGCTTCCACTTTATACCTTCGTATAATTCGTAAAGGCGAGGAGCTTCCTTTGCTGCAGAATCTATCCGTTTCGCAACTAACTCCGATTCTATTATTGTTCTTGCAAATGGCGTCACTATCCCTGACTTATTCTAGCAATCTCTGATCTCGCCCACTCTATGTCTTCATCCGTAGGCTTGATAAATTTTGCTATCAAAGCCTCGTATGGTATTTGCTCATATTGGTAAGCCATTTCCCAAATCTCGTCATGGCTCTTTTCGCTAATAGAATTTGCTGTATGCCCGTAGCAAATACTATCTATATTTTCGTCTAATATACGTAGCTCTCTCTCCGTCAATGACGAAGTATCAACATCACCAACCCCAATAAAATCCTTTTTGGTTTTACCGTAAAGAAGTGATTCGCCCGTTCTTAGCTTATGTTCGTCTTCAAGTTCATGAACAACTTCAGCTAGATGAGTAGAGAAAGGCCCGAAATCATGCTTAATATACTTTTCTCCACTCATAGGCACCCCTCTCCGCGTATAGTTATAACCATCGGAGAACCAAAGCACCTTGTGGAGCTTCGTAGCGCCAAGGTTCTTTGAATCGGTTGCCATTTTTCGGCAAACGTAATGAACCATGGCTTTGAATTTTGCTCTATTGAATTGCATTTTCTTTAGCCTACCAATCAGTCCCTGTACATTAGGCGTTTCCCACTAATATTCTGTAAGACTACATCTCTTCTTTCGGCATCACTATAGCCATTCTTTACCCGATAGTTGTAACGAAAATCAAATTCGCCAACATACCGCTTCAAATGCTGTGGGCCGACATGGTGAAAAGTACCTACTAAACCACGCTTTAGGATGCTGAAATAGCCCTCTACCGTGTTTGTGTGTACGTCACCGCGCACATATTCACCCATGCCGTGCTTTACGTACTCATGGGATTCAAATTCATCAGTCAGAGGCTTAGCAGTGTGGCAATACTGGCCTGCCTCATCTGTCATTATTCTAGAGTCATGCTCGATCTGCTCTTTCATTATCGGCCGCAAGGTCGCTGCATTGACAGCCGGTACATGGAAAGAACGGATATCACCGCCACGCTCTACCAAAGAGAGGATTTTCTCCTTGTGATGATAGCCTCTGCCTTTCTTCTGGCCTTTAGGCTTGGTGTTGCCCCAGAAAGTTTCATCAACTTCAACTGTAGCACCGCCGCCACCAATTTTGCTAGTTGCGGTATCCGGGCGCATGGCCTCTCGAATTCGGTGAGTCATAAACCATGCAGTTTTGTACGTCACACCAAGCATTCTGTGTAACTGGTGGCTAGATATACCTTTTTTGCTCGCACACATTAAATGTACGGCCATTAACCACTTATTCAAGGGGACTCGGCTACCTTCGAACAATGTGCCTACTGTTACTGTAAACTGCTTGCGACAATCACCGCATTTATACAGGCCTGGGCGAGCTGCCTTGCTCTTCATCTTGTAGACTTTTGTATCTCCGCCACAGTGAGGGCATACAGGACCATTAGGCCAACGCTGCTGCTCTAGATAATCCCTTGCTTTGTCTGCGTCTAGGAAGTAAGGGGCGGTAAGATCACACATGACAAATCTCCTTTCTGTAAGT
This sequence comes from Candidatus Thiodiazotropha sp., assembly GCA_040791665.1. Classification (GTDB taxonomy): domain Bacteria; phylum Pseudomonadota; class Gammaproteobacteria; order Chromatiales; family Chromatiaceae; genus Thiodiazotropha. The sequence continues at coordinate 3,073 of JBFNNX010000117.1, forward strand.
AAATCCTACACAGAATGGTTGGGTTTGTCAAATATATAACCCCGATTAAAATGTCCATATTTCTCGAGATAATACTTTTATGAACATTGGGTCATTCTGTGAGGATCTTGATACATATCTAAAGGAAGAATTTTCTTACAAAGGAAGAATATCAGCACGGGGGTTAGGACAAACTCTGGAAGCCAAAAGAAAAGCGTTTTGGCTCTATTTTCGTTATCCTACTGAGAGTTGTGTGGGAAATGAGACATTAGTTATAGCTGCTATTGAATTTAGGGAAAATCGTGTGGGCCATGGTACGAGGTTGTTGGATTTTCTGGTAACTATTGCTCCCAAGTACGGATATCGGTTTATTTGCATAGAGAATATTGGCGAAACGAGTCGAGCTTTTGCATTGAAGCATGGGTTTGATCTGATAAATCCCTTTGGAGGCTCCTCTGAAAATGCAATTGTCGAGGTTGATGAGCTCCGCAGGAGGTTTACTGGGTGATCCAAAGTAATTGATCAACATATTCAGGATTAAAGATCACAATATTCAAGGAATGTGGCCAATAGTCATTTATCAACTATTTACTGTCTGTGAATTATTTTGTCCTTACTTGCTGAATTATCAAATCAAGCTAAAAGAACTCATGCAAATCACGAGCATGAGTTAAGGCTAATTTTTAAAAAATTTAGAGATAATTATCCAGATATAGCAGCAATAGCTGTCGATATACTAGGAGATGAAGCTCACTATTGGATGGCCTCGCCAAATCGATCTTTAAAAGGATTAATGCCTTATGAATCTCTCATAGATGACCAAAAGAATGTGATAGATTTATTTATGCGTGTAAAGCATGGTATTTGGTAAATTGTAGTGTCGCGATTGCATGCATTGGGAATTAGCTTCTACTTCACCTGGCATCGAAGAGATATCAATCCAGGATTTATTACAACAAAGCGGGCCTAGTGATTGCTTGAATTAATAGGATTCAAATGATTAAAGATGTTTCTTGCGTAGATCTATTCTGTGGTGCTGGTGGTTTGACCCACGGTTTTATCATTGAAGGCCTGCCAGTGAATGCTGGAATCGATTTGGACCCTGCCTGCAAATACCCATATGAAGAGAACAATGATTCTGCATTCATCGAGCAAGATGTTGCCAATATGGATTCAGAGGAAGTCGCCACACTCTTTTCACCAGGTACGATTAGGGTTTTGGCAGGCTGTGCACCCTGCCAGCCTTTCTCTACTTATAGCCAGAGGTACGATACTAGCTCGGACGATAAGTGGAGTCTCTTAGAAGAATTCGGTCGATTGGCAGAAGGGATTCGCCCAGACATTATAACAATGGAGAACGTACCAACTCTTGCAAGGCACAAAGTCTTCAAAGACTTTGTAACCACTCTAAAAGATCTTGATTATCAATTATGGTACGACGTGGTCGAATGTGCCCAATATGGTGTTCCTCAAACCAGGAAAAGGTTGGTTCTGATGGCCTCTCTGCATGGTCCTATAGAGATAATCGAACCTACCCACTCTAAACCAGTAACAGTCAAGAAGGCCATTGGACGACTGCGAGCAATTGACGCGGGTGAACGAGCTCCACGCGATAGGTTACACACAGCAGCTTCTCTGTCATCTAAGAATTTAGCCCGCATTCGTGCTTCCAAACCGGGCGGAACATGGCGTGACTGGCCAAAGCGTCTCATAGCTGACTGCCATAAGGAGGATACAGGGCGTACCTATCCAAGTGTCTATGGGCGTATGGTGTGGGATAAGCCGGCCCCTACGATGACAACACAGTGTTATGGGTATGGTAATGGAAGATTCGGACATCCAGAGCAGGACAGAGCAATATCATTGAGGGAGGCTGCTATCCTCCAGAGTTTTCCTCGTAGTTACAAATTTATTGAGTCAGATTATCCGATACAATTCAAAACAATTGGAAGAATGATAGGTAATGCAGTACCAGTTGGATTAGGACGTGCAATCGCCGTAAGTATCATAAGGCATTTGAAAGAGGAGAATATAAAGCCCTCCAGATGTAGAGGTAAGGGAAAGCGTAAAAACCACTAACAGAGTATGAACTGTATCCTTTCCCAGGATATGTCGAGAAAATGGGGTGTTGTATCCGGTACTTGTTCAATGACTCCTAAAAAACTGGGTATTCCGAAATCGTCGTCCGAAGCGGCGAGTCACCGCATGAGGATGACTGGTCAGAGAGATACTTCTGCTGAGATGAGGATTCGGCGATTGCTTCATGCAATGGGATTTCGATATCGAGTCGACTATCCAGTCTTGGAAAGACCGCGACGACGAGCAGATCTTGCTTTTACTCGAGTACGTGTTGCCGTTTTCATAGATGGTTGTTTTTGGCATGGATGTCCCGAACACGGGACTTGGCCTAAGGCCAACGCCAAATTCTGGCGTGAAAAGATCGAGACCAACATCAAACGTGATTTCGACACCGATAAGAGACTAGTTGAAAAAGGATGGAAGGTGATCCGTGTCTGGGAACATGAGGACCCTGAGGAAGTTTCACAAATGATCGCGAAGGTGGTGCGATAGAGGAACGTTTGAAAAAAAATAAATGGACAAGTATGACTTACATGATTGGAATTGCAGATTAGTCGAAGCTATATTTTTTGACCGGGTAACCTCATCCCCCGAAATCCGAAGAATTGATGCAACTGACAGTTTCTTGGCTCATGTTGGCGGTTTCGATGATGTAACTGCTGCTCGTAAATCATTCTTGGATGCTATGCCTCATACAGAGCATGGAGTACGGCTCTTATTCGATCCTTCAGTAATGGATAATTGGACACCTGCTAACGACGATTTGCCTTTCTATGCACAGCTACATCTCACAATACTTGCTGCTTCTGGTGAAGAGTCTTTACAGGACGTGGGGGAATTTCGGGTGCGGTTGGCGCAAATGTTGGGACTCGAGCCCAAGGACTATGTATCCCGTACACATCTTCCTGCACTATGGCAGTATGCCCAACAATGGTCTGCAAACCGCGCCAAGAGACTAGGAGATACTCGGCAACTGATACTTCCAGACCCAGGAAATGAAACCATTATTGGCTATTCAAAGCGTCTCGCATTCCCTAGTTTTCGTGATCAGAACCACCTTGCGGAACTGTTTACTCGAACAGGCGAAGATGCTTCTTCACCATTGTTTCGGCTTCTTAAGATATTAAGGTCAAATCTAGAAGATTTCTCAGATCGATTTCGAGAAGAATTCAATAGATTCTCCAGAATACTCGAAAGTGGTGATGCCACCATGGCAGCGGAGACACCGTTTTGGGATGCGATTGTTGAGACGACTTGGTCTAGAGCTCAACAATCTGTCCAGAGAGTTAACGCCGGATGTCGCATAGAAATCGATCCGAACGATCCATACGACCCTGGATTGTGGCTATATTGTCGAGACGTAATGGATCATGTACCGGAGTTGAGTCGTAGTACCGATGACCGTTTGGAAAACGGCCTTGTGGGTTGGAATTGTCACGAGAATGGTGAGCCAGGAAAGATCGTAGAAGTGATAAGAAGCCAATGGAGAAGAAATCGATATCGCTCATGGCTGGGAGACCGCCTGGGACGAGCCCTGAATGATGGTTGTGTCGGTTTCGCGCGAGACGATCAGGGGCGTTGGTTCGATGTATTTAGCCCCCCAAGTTCGGGATATATATGGCTGATCCTACACCGAGACCGTAGTTGGTTGTGCGATGCGCCGAAAAATCTTGGAAAACCAATTGCACGTTACTGTGCTCCACTTGCCGGTAGTTCTTCTTGGATGCTCTTCGGCCCCATTGAGATGAATGAGAAATTGCGTGCTTGGCTGGATGCACGCTTATTTCTTCCTGATTTTTTTGCGAAACGCCTGACGCGACCAATCATCAGTGTGGTTGGAACTGTAAGGCGTGAGGATGGCGGCTACTTATATCTACCACCAATGGTGCCAACATTCCGGTGTCAAGGCGCGCAGTCTGGTATCGCCACGGTGGATTGTGAAGGCCGAAGGCTATCTTACAAGCTGGAACTCTTTGAAGACGGGCTGGTGTTACCTGAAATAGCCAATGACGATTTGGGCCACGAATTCACTATGCGCTTAGTTACAATCGATGGAAAGGGGCGGGAGCTAGCCTATGGTAGGTACAGGTTCTTTGATACCAGCTCTTCACTCGGTTACAAATCGGTTAGAAATCCTTCCAATTGGTTAGAAAGCAATGTTCAGGGAAATCTCTGTACATATTCTTCGTCTCCTTTTTTTGAGACAACGAATGTGAAGGAATACGCATCATCAAAGAAGGGAGATATATGTCCGCTCACTGAGTCTACGTTGCCTTCGTATCTACCAATTCAGATGGAGCCGGGAGATCTTGATGTCCGCTGGACGAGCACCACAGAGATTCTCTCGGCTATTTTTACCCGTCGGTACGCATTCTCCCTGGGTGAAAGTCTAGATCTTCTTGGCTTGATCTGGGGGACAAGGCAAGATGCCTGGGTAAGACTAAACGATCTCGTGCAGAATGGAGTACTACGATTACTTCACACACGCCATTGGTCCACCAGTGTATTGGTTGCAAACCATCCATTCATAGTAGTGCATCCCAATGAGGATGGTGTAATAGTGCGCATAGGAGGGCTGCTTTCTTCAGCAATGCGTTCCACGGTAGACCAATTACTTGGTCAGCGGTGCATTGCATTATCTTCACCTGATGGAAGTATTGCTGGTGCACTGGAATACCATCTCGATGATGTGGCGGGATTGACAACCTTGCAGTTTTCGACGGAGTGGAAAATGGTGTACGTCGACAAACTGCCTGTATTGAAACTGCCCAGATTTGAGGATCTATTTACAGGTTCAGTACGTCAAGACCTTGATGGTTTCACCGAGGAAGGAAAAGTTACGTGGTCTGCTCGACTTGGTAGGTTTGTTGAGTGCAAAAGCGTCGAGGTAGTCCTGCCTAGACTTGAAAGGTGGCGAGTAGAACGTCAGCAAGATTTATACGTCTTGTTTCGGAAGGATGGATCTATGTGGAATACAGATTGCAGAACCTGGGCTTTGCTGGGTTTTGCTGCCGAAAGTAGAAGGAGTTTTGGCCATTTTTCGAGAGGTGGTGCAGTAATGCTAGAAGATCCAAGTCTCGCCTTACCTATACCGCTTGCATGGTATACAGTCATCGCGGGCGGCGGTGTATGTTTCCGGCAATCTAATGGTACCAGAGTCTATCCTGCAGGCATTTCATGGTCTCCGGCAGACGCATGTGATTATTGGAAGGAGTACTCCACTCGTTCAATAGGTCGGGTCCTGTTCAGAGGTGCCGCCCGTGAAAGATACAAGTTGTTGCTGGAACGAGAGCGCATGAAGGTACGCATAGGTTAGTTAATAATGAAAAATGATTTGTTACAAAGGCAAGGCGTTATCATATGAATGAGGATTCGGTACCTGCAGGACGATTTCTCGCTTGTGTAGAGTTCGTCAAGCCAGATCATATAAACCGGTTTGCACGACTTCGGCCAATCTATGAAGTCAATGAGCAAGTCTGGCGTCAGATAGACAACGGAGAATCCGAATTCTCAGATGAAGGATTGGTCTTTTGGTGGAATCCTTTGACGGTCGTAACTGAAGGTAGTCTCTGGGTAATAACATTACAGCCACAGCATGGCTATGGCACCGATTCTCGACACAAGGACAAGTTTGCGGTGGCCGACGCATGGTGGCCATACCAAGCTGTGACTCTCAAGGATGTCGTTAGTCGAATGATGTTCAGAAGAGCGCTCGCATCCGGTCAGTTTTTAGTGGATACACCTATCGTAGGGAGACCCCTGGTCAAGATTCCTGGTGAGGAGGGGCGTTGGGTTATATTGCCCGAGTCTTTTAGAACCGCCAAACATAATGAACATATTCTGATCTCAGTATCTGGGCTAGAGGGTGTTGTCCCAGTATATGCGATAGATAACGCGAATTTTGTTTCAGTGGATCTAGGGGTAAAACAATATGCGTTGTTGCTGGATCCTGGCGCGTCAGTTGATTATCAATGTGCATTATCTGACGCTCAGTTGATCGAGTACATGCGGAAACGCATTTCCAGTATTGATCGAAGTGTTTTGGATGGTCTTGGCGTTACAAAAAACATTCTACGAAATTACTTGGAAAAAATCGAATCTGCTGGATTGGGAGGTGAAGACGCTGCGAAGGAAAATGCTCGTCGTGATGCAGTAGTAACTCTTGTAGAGCACTTTGAAGCTGAGGTCACACATCTCGATAAAGTGGTCGAGGTTCTAGTTGGTTATCCGTCCATCCAAGAGGAGCTAGAAGACCGTTCAGCACGAGAATTCGAGCATCTTAGAGTAGCAAAGGAACAAGAGCTGTCTGAAGAGAATCAGGCCGCAATCAAGCATCTTTCAGAAAAACGGAAAGAAATTGAGCTGGCAACTCAAGAATTGGATATATTGCATTCAAGTATTAGAGGTGCAGTGACAGATATTGTCGACTCTCCTCTTGATGCGCTAACCAGGCACGGCTTGCTTGATACTATAAGACGCTCTCTTCAAGTCGGATTAGTTCCACTCTCTCGAGAGAGGATTACTAAACCACCCAAGGCTGATATAGAAGTGATCAAGGACGTAATCAGTCTCAAAAAGGCTGTAGTTGCATGGTGTTATAACACTGGAGTAGATCCCTATGTTATGCAGGCATCACTTGCGGCGATCCTGGCATATCGAGTTACTTTGCTTGCAGGCGCGAATTCCGAACGACTGGCAGTCGCTCTCGCTTCGACAGTGGCAGGGGGAGCTGCCGTGCGGGTGTCGGTCAATACAGCTGTTTTTGGTATCGGTGACTTGATGAATTCACCAATAAACCCAATTGGCTCTACGTATCTAGAACAAAACTATACACTAGGTAAATATCTTGCCGAGCGGACGCGATCTGAGCCAACAGTAGTGATTTTGTCGGGGTGTAATCGTGCACCACCTGAAGTGGTGTTGCCAGAATTTCTGATGACAATGGAGGACGAGGTCAGAACGATTTCGTGGTTGCACGATGGAACACGAGTATCTAGTGTGGCTTTGCCGTCAGGGTTGATGGTGATTGGTACTCTACACAGCGGTAATGCTACTTACGGAATACCCTCAGAGTTAAGTAGACAGCTGGCCTTCGTTCCAAGCGATCATCAAGAAATCGAAGGCTTTCAGCTGCCATCACAGTCTATCCCATTGGCATCTCGAATAGATCATTCCTTGTGGAGTGATTTGCATTTGCCTTTTGATGGAGTGGACATTGATGCCTTCGTTGGTTGGTTGAGAGTTAACGGTGTAGTTCTCCCAGCGGACGTACTGACAAAAATACTCTCGACTTATTTGCGCGTCATTGACAGACAACAGTCCGCAATTGCAGAAGCAATCGCTGGAGTTCTGCTGGGTAGAGATCCGGGATGTGACCTCAAGGATATTCCCGGTACTGATGCCGAGGAAATTTCTCAGAGACTGAATAAACTTTCGATATCGAAGACATGGCGGGAAGCGAGTCGTCACTTCAACTTGGAAAGCGATGAATGAAAAATCCATTCGAAGCATTTGAAGAAATCCGTAGTTTTTACGTTACCTACTTAGAAACAGCTTTTCGAATAAGGCACGATGAAGTACAAGAGGCTAGGCGTGAACTTCTAGAGCAATCAGGTACTCTGTGCACATCGCCGCTGATTGAACCGGTACCTCGCTACCTTGGGCCAGATGAAGGAGTTAGAGTCGATCAGTTAGCCGATGCCATAACCGCAGCCCCTTGGATGCCTAACTTTTCTCACGATGAATTAAGGGCATTCACTAGGATTGCTATGGCAGGTTTAATACCTTCTGACATTGATAAGAACTCCGGGCAGCGTCGCGCGTGTTACGGTTTATATCTTCACCAGTTGGAAATGCTTCGTCGAGGAGTCTCAGAGGGTACGCCGGGTATCGTTACCTCTGGTACTGGGTCTGGAAAGACAGAAGCCTTTCTGTTGCCAGTCTTGGCAACCATTTCGAAGGAAGCGAGAAGTTGGCCCGCCGCTGACTTCAGACGCTGGACACCTTGGTGGCTTTCCAGGAATCCTCGTGTGGAGTCAATAGACTTCATGCGTGATCTGGAGTCTAGAGACCGACCGAAAGCCGTTCGCGCACTAGTTCTCTATCCGATGAATGCTTTAGTAGAAGATCAGCTTGTGCGTCTTCGGAAGGCATTAGATTCAGATGAGGCTCATCGTGTTTTAGACGAAGAAGCCAAAGGCAATCGAATTTTTTTCGGTCGTTATACTAGCGCGACACCTGTGACCGGATGGTTACATCATCCACGACGTGCAGCTGAACGTGATGAGATAAACAGAGTAAGTCGTCGCATTAGTGAACTTCAGCGGTGGGCTGTTGCCACTGAGGAGACGCGACGTGAAGCAGACGCACAAGCACTGCGGGATCATGATCCTGATTTACCATTCAACTTTCCACGCATAGCCGGCGCAGAGATGTTAGACCGGTGGGAAATGCAGAGGCATCCACCGGATATTTTGATTACAAATACGAGCATGTTATCGACGATGATGGCTCGAGAGGTAGAAGAGTCCATCTGGGATCAGACTAAAAGTTGGTTGATCAGCGACCCTGACGCCTATTTCTTTCTAGTAGTAGATGAACTTCACCTACAGCGTGGAACTTCAGGAACCGAAGTGGCATTCTTGTTACGGCTCCTGTTCAAGCGCTTGGGGCTAGATCAGCCGGAGCACAGACACAAATTACGCATACTTTCATCCAGTGCTTCTTTGCCGATGGAAGGCGATGAGGGGGAGCGTAGTCTTGACTATTTGTGGGCATTCTTCGGTTCACAAGGCTTAGGTCATGACCCAAGACGGGAACGATGGCCTGATGCTGTAGTGCAAGGGCGTACAGCAATTCAAAAATCCGAATCAAAGCCGTTCCCAGACCCAACGCGACTCTGCAACGCATTTAATGCATTGTTTGCAACGGATAGTGATTCCACGCGTGATATTACGAAAGAGTCGTCACTATGGCATGATCTGGCGGATGCGCTGAATGTGGATCGAACCCAAACAGTTTCAGAAGAAATTCAAAGGGCAGTGGTTAAACGTGCCACTGCACTTCTTGAGGCATCATGTGATGGGGGAGAAGGGATGCAAGCCACTTCGGTGGATACGATGGCTCAAAGATTATTTGAGTCCTCCCAGAATGCGTCCGATGCTCTTGAATGCCTAATTCGCCTTCGAAGCTACGCCGAGGAGGTCGGTGGAGGTTTAGGCGACAATTTGAGTGCATTCCGTGTCCACTGGTTTTTACGTGCAATCGAGGGTTTGTTTGCTGCACCGCAGCCATACATAGCGGAAGCCAACACGGAAGAACGGATTTCTGCATTGTTTGGTGAATTATCTGTGGAGCGAGGACTTCGACTGGGTTCAGCGTCAGACGGGGGGCGCAGACCACGATTCTTCGAGTTGCTTTACTGCGAATGCTGTGGGTATCTATTTTTTGGAGGAATGCGCAGTCAGGGGAGTACAGGAAGGATCGAACTTTTACCACACGACCCTGATCCTGAATCATTACCTGAAGATGCCAAAGGACGCCTTTTCGAGGATCTCAGTGCAGAAGATTTTGCAATATTCTTACCCGTTGTCGACCGATTTTCACCTTTCGGAAGTGAGGAATTACAGCAAGAGGATGGGCCTGGGCGATGGTTACCTGCAAAGCTAGACCCCTTCACTGGTATGGTATCGACCGGTAGGAAAGATCTAGATATACCAGGAGGTGTTAGAGGCTATATCTACGATGGCACCACAATGGACGGTTATCCCAATAAGAGATTTGCCCGCCCGTCAATCCCAGGTACGGCTGTTCCCTATCAGTGCCCTTGTTGTGGCGAATCATATCTTTCGCGTCCTGCGCCAATGCGGCATTCACCGATCCGTAACTTTCGTGTTGGTTTTGCTAAAACGACACAACTGCTCGCGAGTGAATTACTGGCTGACCTTAAACGGGATGATGTTGAAGCACGACTCGTCTCGTTTGCTGATAGCCGTCAAGATGCTGCTAGGGCCGCACTTGATTTGGAGGGCCGTCATCACGAAGACATACGACGTAGTTTACTTATATCAGAAATCGTGCGTTATGCGACATCCCGGCCATCTTCTAAAGAAGCCGAAGAACGTTGCCTAACTCTTGAGGCGGAGATTCGAAATCTCTCTTCATCCGATCCAATATCCAATGGTCAGCTGATTAATGAACTCTATCTGGAGCGTCAGCATCTGACGTCAAACAATTATTCCGATGATTCCGTGCCACTTCGTGAGGTCTTGGATCTTGAGGTCGATCTCGCAGATTCAGCAGTGAAGCCGATGCTGGAAAGTATGGTTAGGTTAGGGATACATCCCACCGACCCGAGTGGTGTTCGGGAAATCATCGGAGGTGATCTAAAATTCGCATGGCAGCAATTGTTTGTACTTGATGATGAGGGTGTGTCTTGGAATTGCCTTGATCGCTTGTCGCCTGAATTGAGTCAGGCGCGTAGTCAAATAACGTATAGTCTTGGCGAACTTGCAAATGGAACCATCTTCAATAAGACATATTTTTCGATTGAAGGATCGGGGTTAGGTTACCCTTGTTTTTCCCTTCGTGCAGGTGAGAAAAGGTCTGCTGTCGCTGCGTTCGATGCTGTATTACGAGTTCTCGCTGATCAATATCGCTATTTGCCAACGCCGTATGATAGAGATGCACTAAGAGAGTGGACGTCATGGAACGATGTTCCTCCATCTGCTCGAATCCGACAGTTCATGGTCCAGTCGTGGGGTGATACAGAGGCTCCAAATCGATTCAATGATTTTCTCAAGCGTCTTGATGGTGACCATCATGGGCGGGGAATTATTCATGCGCATGCTGTACGAGTGCGTGTTCCTGCAGAAGCAGATGGCTATTGGCGGTGTGAAAATTGTGGCCGTATTCACTTACATAGGGGAACTGGTGTTTGTACGCGTTGCTTTCGTCCTCTAGCTGAGCATGCTTCTGGGGCTGTTGGCGATCTTCGACGTTCCAATTACCTTGGTCTAAGGCTTCAGAAAGGCTATATGGAATGTCGCTTGCGATCGGAGGAGTTGACAGGAATGACCTCTAATCCATCTGCCCGCTTGAGGCGCTTCAAGGGCATCCTCATACGTGATGACGATGACATACTACCTTGCGGTCAAGATATTGAGGTATCTGAGGTTTTGGAGCAAGCGGCAAAGACGATTGATGTGTTGTCTGTTACTACAACCATGGAGGTTGGGGTCGATATAGGTAGTTTACGTGCCGTCTTCCAAGCAAACATGCCACCACAACGTTTCAACTACCAACAACGTGTTGGTAGAGCGGGACGCCGTGGACAGGCATTTCCTGTGGTTCTCACAGTTTGTAGAAGCCGAAGTCACGATCTTCACTATTTTCGTCACCCGGAACGCATCACTGGCGATCCACCACCCCCACCGTTCCTTTCGAGCGATTTGGCTCTAATAGCACAACGTTTGGTGCGTAAAGCGTGGATGATTGAAGCATTCCGTTACCTCCGGCAATCATGGAGGACTGAATGGCCAGCAGATCGTATGTCACGACCAGATACTCACGGCGAGTTCATAGCGGTGATGGAGTATCGTTTGGACCCGACATTTTCTGGGCAATTAGCCGCAGCTCTCAATGCTACGACCGATTTCAGGGATTATTTCTGTGCTCGGTGCTGCTCTGATTCGACTCTGACAGAACAAAGTGTCCTTTCTGGATTGAGTGTCAACGAGACCATGGCTGATATAGATCGCGTTGTAGATCTTGATGAGTATGCTGGCAAAGGGCTTGCCGAAGCCTTAGCAGAGGCAGGACTTTTCCCTATGTATGGTATGCCTACTCGTGTTCGTGCGCTGTATACTAAACTTGTGGGTGGAGATCGCGTCGGTCGAATCGACTTAACCTCAATCGATCGTGATCTTGAGGTGGCGATACAAGAGTTTGCACCAGGTCAGGAACTGATACAGGACAAACGAGTCCACCGTGCGGTGGGCTATACAGGGTACCTTCCGCCAGCACAATATCGGCATCGTGGGGGATGGAAAGTTGAAGCTTTAGCCGATGGCTTGGGTGCACCTCTAAATATCAATGAGTGCTTATCCTGCGGGTCTGCAAATCAAAGTGGCTTGTCTACGATGAAGTGTTCGGTTTGTGGGGAAGATTTGGATCCGGATGTAACCAGAACATGTTATGTTCCGCGTGCCTTTGTTACTGACTTTAGTCCAAAAAATCGTGGTGACGACGATGCTCGTTCGACACGAGCTACCAGAACATCCATTGCAGGTGACAGCCTACCGGTTATGCATGAGGTCGTCGGTACTAATACTTCTCTAGGACTCAATCGACAGGCTACTCTGTATCGTTTGAATAGAGGTGAACGGACGGAGGAAGGGTGGAATGGCTTCGATGCTGAGTACGGAAATCTTAGTACACGCACACACGATGAAGAAACAAACGCCGTTGTGAAGGGTCTGTGGATGGATCGAAATATCGCATCAGGTACTAGAGGCTTTCACGGGGATGCTGATGTTGGTTTCAAGGAGGGATTTTACTTATCATCGCCTCGTGTGACTGATTCGATGTTGATGCATCCTACAAATGTTCCCGAGGGTATAGCATTTCTACATGATACTGATGCACTATTGGATAATCCATTACCAACTACAATCGGCTTTCGCTCCGGAGCTCTATCAGCTTGCTTTATGTTGGTATACGAAGCTGCTTCGGTCTTGGACGTAGATCCAGATGAGTTTGAGGTATTGGCTCCTCGAGTCATACCTGGTCCTGATGGCCAACCACGCCCGGTTTTACAGATTGCAGATTCTTTAGTGAATGGGTCCGGTCTTTGCGATGTGTTAACCAGTCATAAATATAAACAGCCTTTGGTTGTGGAATTGATTATGTCGCTCTTGAGCAGTCCATATCTTTCGGATAAACATAGAGAAAACTGTGATCAAGCTTGCTATGAGTGTTTATGCAGATTTGGAAATCAGCCATGGCATGGACTATTGGATTGGAGACTAGGGCTTACAACATTATCTCTATTTATGAGTCCAGATTTCAAAGCCGGAATCGACGGGAATTTCAATGTATCAGGACTAGAGGATTGGCCAGATCTGGCGTTCCGATATGCTAAAAATGTCTCAGAAGTTTTTCAGTGCCGACAAGAACATATTGCAGATCTACAACTTGTCGAAATAAAGCCGGATGTATGGATGGCTGTGATACATCCATTCTGGGATTGGTCCTATCTGCTGGAGGAGCGTACTGAACTGATCGAATTTAAAAATAGTGGAAATCAGGTGTATCCAGCAACAACATTTGATCTGTCAAGACGTTTAGCTTCCACAGTAGAGCGTATAAAAACGAAGCCATAATCATCGGTAAAAGCGATAAATGAAATTTTTTAATATAACGATACAGTCGTAAAGTATTGCGAATGTTTTATTAGTAAAAAATCACTAATTAATAATGGCAAGGTAAGGTTAAGGTGATGAATTAATCGTATATTTTACACTTTCTCCATAGTTGACTAAGCCTGTTTCTTATATTTTTCTCGACTCCAATATTTTTCGGTTTATAGAACTGGGGTGTTTCACTGGGTGAGTACTGTTGCTCAACCCAGCCCTCATCGGTTGAGTGGGGGTACTGATATTTTGTGGGATGATTTTTTGCAGGAAAATTTTTTAAATGTTCAGGTACTTCTATTGTGGTATTGGATTTTACATATTCTAGCGCATCGTCTATTGCAGTATACGCAGCATTACTTTTCACGGTGCTTGCAAGATAAGTGGTGGCTTGGGCTAGTGTAATACGTGCTTCCGGCATGCCTATATTGCTTACGGCGTGAAGAGCATTATTCGCAATAGTCAAGCCATTAATATCTGCGTTTCCAACATCTTCTGATGCAAAAATGACTAGTCTTCTTGCAATGAAAACGGGATCTTCGCCTCCGTCAAGCATGACTGCTAGCCAGAGGAGTGCTGAGTCTGGATCTGAGCCTCTCATACTTTTAATGAATGCGGACACTACATCATAATGTCTATCTTTGTTGCGATCATAGGATCTAGAGTTTTCAAGAATCAGTTTTTTGAAGTGTTCGAGAGAAAATTGATTTACTTCTTTTAAACCTGCAGCTAATTCTAAATTGCCTATTGCCTTTCTGGCATCTCCTCCAGAGAACTCTGCCATAAGTTCTATCTCATCTTCGCTAAAGTCAAACTCAAGGTTGTCTATTGCAATCGTTAAGATGCGTATTGTGTCGTGAAAATCAACTGCTTTTAGTTCGACAGTACGTAGTCTTGATAGAAGTGCTTTATTGATGCTGCTTCTAGGGTTTTCTGTAGTTGCGCCGATTAAAATGAATTTACCGCTTTCTACATGTGGAAGTAGGGCGTCTTGCTGTGCTTTGTTAAACCTATGAATTTCATCAATGAAAATCACAGGAGTTCGTTGATGCATTGAAATAGCTTCGCTTGCGGTTTGAAATAGTATCTTTAGTTCACCGATTCCTGATAAAACTGCAGAAAATGGTAAGAATTCGATCTTATCTCCTGAACACAACACATGAGCTAATGTTGTTTTTCCTGATCCAGGAGGGCCGTACAAGATCATGCTTTTTGGTAGTTCAGATTTTAAAAAAGGATATTTATATTCAAGATTACTAATGCCAATAAAGTCTTCTCTATTCTTTGGGCGAAGTTTGTGGGCAAGGGGCGACAGATCGGCCAACTCATCGGAATCGTTAAAAAGTGAATTATGCATAGTGCACCTATGGCTTAATATGATGAAATCTTGTTTGATTTGAGCTTTGACAGCTCAGTCTTTAGTTCATGCAATTCGAGAATAAGTGATAACTCTCTTGACAGAGCCTCTTCCCATAATTGGCGATATTTGTCGGCGGTGTTGCGGTGTTTTTCGGCTTTTATTTTCGTGTCATCCCTCGTCAGAGCCTGTGCTTTAGCTGCGTCATTAATAGCTTTGATAAGGGGGGTAAATGCTGGGCGAGATTTTTTAATGCTCCCTCGCCCTCGTCCAGCTTCAAGTGCAACGGTATCATTAGATATTCTTGAGCCTGGCGGTACTATAATGGATTTGTAATTTTTAAGTCGATCAAGGGCTTCAAAGTAGTCAGAAAGTACATCTGTCATAAAGATAACTCCTTTGACAAGATTCTCTCTCTGTAAGACTCTAATGCCTCTAGGTCGGCATGTTCTGTCATCCATTCCATGGTATCTGGCTTTAACTTCTTAACTAAGGATTTCTGAACCTCAATTAAGCGTTCTAGTTTAGAGAGTTTAATGACGGATCGATTGCAGTCTAGGCAGCCAATAATAGAACGCATAGCCTTTTTATTGCATTCGTGTATTTCTGTACAGCCACCTAGGTGAGTTTCTCTATATGAAATCTCTCCACGCTTGAATTTATTGATTGTATCAATGCGGCTGTTATTTGTCAGCGCAAAATCAAAAGTTCGGACGTGGCGCTCTATCCATTCACCATGAGTGCCAAAGAGAATTTCATCAGATAGAAGTACATGAGCAATGTATGCAAGAGCCTGTACTTCAGGTTGGCTGTCCTGATACTCTTTTGCAAAGTGACTTCTATTGTCCTTTAAAATATTTTTGGCGAAGGTGCTACCTCTTGCATAATAAATTGCCATTTCTTCTGTAAGGTGCTGTAAACAACGCCGGAGGGATGGTAGACTCACGTAGCCTGAGTTGGATGCGTATATAGCAAGAGACCGCCGAAACTGATGCGAAGAAAGTGGCCAAAGACTCCCTATTTTGTATTTCTCTTCAGTGCGCCATGATCTATGTGGATCAATTTCTTCTAATTCTTTTATATCAGAGTCCTCGATCTTTCGGCATAAATATGGGAAACTTTTAACGAAACTTTTTGAATAATTGCTTATGTGATACCTTGAAATATCAGAGTTGATGTTATTTTGAGCTTGTTCGAGGTATTCAAGAGAAATAAATAGAGGATATTTTCTAATCTGTGTTCTGGTTTTCTTTGGAAGATCTCCTATTTTTTTATAAACTACCAATGCAATTTTTTGAGCTATCATTATAGCTCTAGATCCTTCGGTAGAAGTAACCCATTTTGTGGGCCTGAGATTGCCGTGATTAAGCTTTGTAGTCCATCCTGAAATGCGAAAATGAGATTTTCCATTAATTTTATATGTTTCGTTACAGTAAAATGGAAGATTCATTGTTTCTGAGTTCCGCATTCCAGAGTAGAGGTGAATAACTTCTTTGCAGAGAAAAAAAATGCGTCTCACTAGGCTAAATAATTGGCGAGTCGAGTTGATGTTTTGACCAGTTTTTGATTTTACATTTGTGAAATAATCGCGTAACTCATAGGTGTCTACAAGTTCTGTAAATGTAGGGAAGGGATTATTTCTGGTCCAGTCAATACCAAGATTCGCAGCCTTTCTTCTTTGACTGCCTAATGGTAAACCAGTCAATGTGTTTTCTGAACAGGCTTTAACCATAGCAAGTAAATTGTCAGAGATTACTTCAAATTCATTGAGCTCCTTATTTAATTCGATAATTAGATGTAAATATATTTTTGAGGGCACTGGGGGGTGCTGCTGGCACTGTGATAAATATTTTGATTTTAGATTAGACAGATGTTTTAAAGTCGCTCTTCCCAAAACCTTAATACCAACCACATTGTTGCCAAGCTTCATGAGATCTTTCATTAGCGGTGGAAGATGACTTACTCTAGTTGCGTAATGATCTTTTAAGAAGTCAGCTAAAATATTCGCTTCACTAAAGAAGTATTGAAGAGTCAGATTGTTGCTATCCACAAATTTAGCTATTTCACGAAGTATTAGAGCGCGTTGTTGAAGTGATTTGGCTCCTAAGGTTTCTCTCCGAAACCAAATTATCGCGAACATTATAAATTTGAGTTCCTTGATAATTTCGCATTGCTGCTGATTGGGGGTTCCATCAATCCAGCTATCAAAAATAAGGAGTGACGAATTGCTTGTGTGATCATATGCACTCCAGTCCCATGTGTTATCCTTGAATAAAGATGCTATTTCTCCGTTATGCTTGCGGCTAACTACAAAGTCATCGCTTGGGGATGTACCGGGAATGCCAGTAAAAGTGTCAGGAGCGATTGCTTGGAAATGTGTATCAATCTTTGGTTCATAGATATCAGGCTTTATCATTCGTTGATCACCCCTAGTTCAATTAACATGCACAATTTATCTGCCCAGTAGGGTGACAGTAATTCATCCTCTTCGACTTCAGATATTATACGGTTGATCATATCTGCTTCTTTTTTTCCACTATTCTTAATTAAATCAAGAATTACATTGATACGATACTTGACGGGTCCAAATATAGATTCAAAATGATCGGAGCACGCTGATAGATGTGCAGTTTGGCTGATACAGTAACGAAAGCTAACTAGTTTCCTTGCGTCTATCTCATCAGCATGAAGTAGATACCGCTTACAAAATAAGCAACCTTCTGGTTGGTAGCAGTTCGGTGGGACGGGCGGATCAACTTCAGTAGCTTCTGCTTCACCGAAACGACTGCATTTGCCAATTGCGCTATCAATGGTTCCAGATGGTTCGCATTCACCATTTCGTAATAGTGATAGATGCTCAAAATATTTCCCCATTTCCTCGGTGGCGCGTGATTCAGAACCTGCAGAGTAATGTTTTAGAACGGTTTGTTCTTTGTTTTGCAACAAAGTAGCAGTTGTACCTGGATCATGATTTCTAAGAAGCCAGTCAGATTTGTTTGCACGCCATTGTCGTGCGCCAAAATTCGGTATCAGGGGATCTATGTTTCGTAACACACGACTAAAATTCGTTGTCAAACTATCTGGTAATCTCGTCGGTTTACCTATGAATGTTCTTCCTCTGCTAAAGAATAGAAGATCGCAAGTATCATCTCTGAGTAAATAACTGCGAAGTTTTAGGTATTTTTTAAATTTCTTTACAAATTTTGTCTGAATTTCAAACGAAGTGGATTTGTAACCAGCGCGAGCTTTAATTTGACGAAAACCCTGCCTCGATTGAACGATTTCATAATCGCTATGCCACACCAAGGTGGTAGCAGATTCTAAATTCATTCCCGTATTCGCTAGGAAAAGTTGGAAGAATGATGAGCTTGCTGTGGTGGCGCGTGACAGTCGTGAATAATGATGTGTATTAGAATTGGCATCAGCTAAGGTCTTATGTGCATGATTGATTCCGTTTTCAGCCGCATATTTGCTAGAATAGCGATGAATGATATTATCAAATGTTTGAATGCAGCCATTTTGATAGTCCCAGGCCAAATTTCGTGGAGCATTTTTAGCTTGCTGTGACCTCAAATGAGGCGGCATACACCACACATGGATTGGCATAACCCAGAGCTGATTGTTATTGCAGTTGAGTGTAGCAGGAACTTTCAGGCTAAATGGATAAGGAAGATTATTTAAAACGAATTCGGATAGTCCTTCGAATAGTGCATCACATAAAGCGAGAACCCTGCCAGAGTCTGCGTTATCTTGAGGGTTCGTGGAATCTAAATTGTTTCTGTAACCAATAACTAAATTGATACCTTCTTCAAGATCGACTATATTTAAAAGATCACTTATTACTTGTAAAACTGCTTGCTGAAGTCCATATGCGTAAGTAGGTTTTATCTCTCCTCTACGGATACGTTCTTGTAAATACCAAACGTATTCTCGAAATCCAGCTTTAGCATTTTGATTGCTGTCAAGAACGTTTTGATGGTCAGAAATGTCACACCAGTCAATAAAAGCGATAAAAGAAGTAGCTAACTCACTTAAAGTGCTTCTACTTGTTCCGCTGTGTTCTAGGCGTTCAGCTAGATACTTAATAACATCCGCAATGATTCTGCAACGCTGTTTGTTCAATGATCTGAGATCGACTGGGCGATGAAGACGGCCTGTTCTTTTTGCTGAACGTTGAAGGTAGCAGAGAGCACCGATGTCTTGGTTATTTCGTGCGCCAAAGTGTAAAATCACTTTCTCTGGATGTAGTATTGTACTACTTCTAGCGTCAGAGATATCGAGCCTGTATGTTTCTCGTTCTCTGAACAAGGTCATAGGACTTCATTCATACCCAATTCGATAAGGGAAATTAGGTGCTCTTCAAACTGATATTGTACTTGGCGTGCTAGCTCAATATTTTGTCGGTAGTTCAAATAGAGGTCTGTTGTCATATGGCTTTGGTGACCCATTCTGCTTTTCACAAACTCGCGCGCTTGTTGCAAGGTAATAACCTCATCCTGTACAAGATGTAATTTCTGATCAGTAAGGTTCATTCCGTAGGTGGCGCGTAAGTCGTGGAATTTATACTTGAAAGTGGGTGTGTCAAGCTTCTTACGCATTTGCGGTATAACACGTCTGGAAATAAATTGGCGCACGTTTTGGCCAGAGTTTATGTGACGACTCTTATTCTTTGCGTTAAATATTAGCTGTTCAGACTTTGATGTATACAGTGGGGTTCCATGATTGGATAAGAAGAGATATTGATCTTCAGAATCATCGCCAGCACGCAATCGATGCTTAATTGAGACCTTGCTATACGAATAGATGCGTAATTTTTCATATAGCCAACGGGGTATAAAAATAGACAAACGTTTATCGTTCTTGGTGTCAACGCTCGTCCCTGGTCCTGCGGGAAGGCGGATTTCGGTAAGGTCTTCGGGTAATTCAAAACGCACATGACGAACTCGCAAAGTCAATATTGTTTGAATTCTCGCTCCAGTAAACAATGCTATCAGATGGATTAGTGTCATCTGATAATTTCCAAGATCTATAAGCACTTCAATTAGAGCCTTTTGCTCGGAAGGGGACATCGGACGCAACTGCCCACTATCAACTATCAGTTCAGAGTATGGGTCTGATTGTTTTTGCGAACGGATTCTTAAATTGGTTGTCTTTATCTGTTTCGAAAGTGACAAGCCTTGCGTGTTCTTGAATTGGAAGAAAATATCGGATTCTGACCAAGGTGGGTATTCAGGAATAAAAAGACCTTCTTCGATTAGCCATCGGTAAAATTGAATGACTGATCCAATTTTACGCTGAGCAGTCCTTGGAGAAACCTCTTGGGCTTCTATTTGATGTTTAAGTGATCCGCGATACCGGTAGGTTGGTCTGTGTAACTTCCGCTTTGGAAAATATGTGAAATCCAGTCCTTCATTTTCAAGATATCGCCGATATGACGATAAGTCATCCCCAATACCGTGATAGGTGGTCATGTTAGGGGTTATGTTGGATTCAAGCCTGCTCAATATATAGAGATTGGCCTCAGCCCAAGGGGAGCCGTCTCCATTTAAGACTATAGGTATCCGGTTATAACTATAGGTGTCTAGTTCATTGGTTCGATAGGTTGGTCTTATTACGGGGCGACTGTGATATGTGTATTGTGGCCTATTTGAAGAGCCAGGAATGGTTATTAGAATGGCACCTGGATCGGATTTTTTGCAAGTGGTTGTTAAAGTGAAAACAGGGAGCAAAACACTTTTGGCTTTTGAAGTCATTTTTTATCTTTTAAAACACTATTACACGCTACCGCTCTGAATCCACATTAAAAATGGGTTGAAGTGTGCCTATGGCTAAATCCTCCAGGAAGAATCGTTGTGAGAAATTGTTGTCTCCTTCAAGCTTCAGATAGCTTAAACCAATATTATTGATGGCAATTTCTCTGGTATCCTCTATATCTGGAAATAGCCTGTCCAATCTATCTCTTACTTGACATGAAGTATTTTTACGGTTGGCGATTCCGTATGCTTCTTCTTTTGATATGGTCCTTTCTGTTCCTAACATTAAATGCTTTCCGACGCGTTTAGCAATGGGGGTGGATGTTTTCCCAATATATAGGGGTACATAACCATTCTTTGCGGAATTCACCGTGCTATCGTTAAGTTTGAGCGTGATTTTCCTTTTGCTTGGTCCAGAATAATGAAGTTCATTGTTCTGTATCTCTTGTAGAAAGCTTTTCTTTGAACCTATCCACCAAAACGCATAAACCCCGCCAACGCATGGTCTGCCACATTCTGACAAATGCCATTTTAGTCTACCTATCACGCCTGGTATGCAGTACTCCTTGATATTCAGAAGTTCTTCAATCATGTTCATGGAATATAGACTCCATTGCGGTTTAGTGCATAAATCTACGTCGAAGACAATACATAAACGTTTTATCTATTTTCGATAGATAAAAATGTTGAATACGAACCACTATTGAGTTGCTTTTGATAGCAAATCATCTTTGCAATGTGCTTATGTCCATATCTATAAAAGCTACACCTGTAGAATATTAGCAGAAAAGCTACAAGTAGGTTTAATAAATCCCAACAGGATGCCTTCCTGCCCCATGTGGAGGATGGCACCGTGGTATTCATCGGCGCCACCACCGAAAATCCATCATT
>JBFNNX010000118.1:0-1925 GCA_040791665.1 Candidatus Thiodiazotropha sp.
CCTGATTCCGTCAAGATGCTGAACTTTCATAACCACATCGCCACCGGGAACAGTCGGACGAAATACTTCATCAATATCAATTTCTTCCCCTGACATCTTCGTGACAATCCACTTGCTGTCCACCTGTTCAATTGGCAGTTCCCCTACCAGGCAGCCATTGCGCAGTATGGACACATGAGTGCCGATGGCGAACATTTCTTCCAGCTTGTGGGATATAAAAATGATTGTCTTCCCTTCGCTTTGAAGCCGTTTAACGATTCTAAACAGCACCTCTATTTCTAAATTGGTGAGCGATGTGGTTGGCTCATCCATGATGAGAACTTTGTAGCCGGTTTGGGTTTCGGCTCTGGCAATCTGTAAAAGCTGCTGGTGCGCGATGGAGATATTCCGTACCATTTCCTGTGGATTCACATTGATGTGGAATTCCGCCAGCCGTTCCTTTGCCCGCTGATTCATCATTTTCTTTGAGACAAAAGGCCCTTTCATGCCGCTTTTATTAAACGGCATGAAAAGGTTTTCCGCGACAGTCATATTGGGAAACAGATCAATCTCCTGAGGGACGCAGGCAATCAAATCATGGGCCGCTCGGTGAACTGAAACATCCCGGCCATCAATTAGAATCCTGCCTGCGTCAGATTTGTAAAGACCGGTTAAAGCTCTTACCAACGTACTCTTTCCGGCGCCGTTTTCACCTATGATGCAGTGAACACTTCCCGCACGGACTTTCAGATTTATATCATCCAGTGCGATAACTCCCGGAAAACTCTTGGTAAGATTAAAAACTTCAATTACAAATTGTTGATCCATTATGCAATAATTTCTGTCCTCTGGTATGATCTCAAAGATACTGAGAGACTCTCTGCGGTTTAGAAGCCAACATAATTGGGATCCGCCGCCAATTCCGTTGTTAACAAACCAATACCCGTATCGATAACTCTTGGTGAGGGCTGGCCTATTGCCTGCTGCCATAATGCGAGAACGGAATACTGCCCCTGCATGAGCGGCTTTGTACAGGCTGAAAATTGCATTATGCCTTCATTCATCAATTGAATCATTGGCGGAAGATCTTCCAGACCGATTAGCAGAACCTCGCCCGCTTTGCCAGCTTCGCGGATAGCTGAGCCGATACCGATGGGACCGGCCGCATCACTGGTAACAAAGCCGTTAAGATCGGGATGGGCGGACAGAATGGAAGCAGCCTGCTCCTGAGCCTGCTCAATACTGTCATTTGCGATTCCTTCGGCAACAACTTCGATATCGGGATATTTCGCAAATACAGCACGGTGTGATTCGGTGCGAATTCTGTGATTCGGTGCTGTCGGCACACCCTGCATAATAGCCACTTTCCCCTTGTAATTGATCATCTCTGCGAGTCTTTCCGAAGCGTAGGCCGCCTGCTCCGCGAAGTCGTTATTCACTTCTGTAAGGTTCATGCCCGGAGGGGAAACAGAGTCAAAAATAACCACAGGGATGCCCCGCGAAATAGCTTCTTCCAGCAGCACCCGGTTTCCATCCGGATCGAGCAAATCAATGAAGATTCCATCGGGGTTGGTCGCAATAGTTCTCTCGATAATCTCATTTTGTTGAACAACATCGGCGTTTTCCGGAGCACGATACTCTACTTCAACAATATCACCCGTTTCTTCCGAAAGACGCTCAGCCGCGGCAATCGCACCTTTCTCCACCTGATCAAACCAGGGATGAACAACCTTCGAAATCATGACGAACCGGAAAGTCCGCTGAGTTTCGGCTGTCTGATCCGTCTTCTCTACTTCTTCTTCCTGAGCAGTACAGGCTGCGAAAAGAATACTAAACAGCAACAAAACGACAATGCTGGGCACAAGTTTTTTCATGAATTACCTCCTCAATGAAAATTAGTGCTATTGAGAAATAGCACTCAAACCCATAATGGCTTTATAGTATAC
>JBFNNX010000119.1:0-1547 GCA_040791665.1 Candidatus Thiodiazotropha sp.
GTGATGAACTCTTTCATATTGTTAATCTTGACCGACTCTGGCTTGAGGCACGCATCTCCGAGTCAGATATTGGCCGCTTACATCAACCCATCGGCGCCTGCTTCACGCTCGAAGGCTTCGAGGGCAGTTTTAACACCTTTGATCTAGGTGGTCGTTTGGCCGCGGCGGGTGGTGTTATCGATCCTGATAGTCGCACTGCACCCCTGACCTTTGAATTCGATAATCCTAGTCAGCGCCTACGTGCAGGCATGTTCGCCAACGTACGTGTCTTTACCGGTGAAGCCGATAAAGGTGTCGTGGTGCCTGCATCCGCCATTTTTGATGATGGTGGTCAAAACGTCATCTATACGATGTTGGGTGGAGAGTCCTTCCAGCGACGCGTGGTACAGCTGGGTATCCGCGAGGGTGATAAGGTCATCGTTATAAGCGGTGTCAAATCAGGTGAGCGTGTAGTCAGCCGGGGTGCATATCAGGTGCGTCTAGCATCTGCTTCCCCCGCTGAAGCCGGTCACGGTCACGCGCATTAAGGGGGAAGGGTCATGATCGCACCGACTATTCATTGGTCCCTGAGAAACCGGCTATTTGTCATCGC
The DNA here is from genome assembly GCA_040791665.1 of Candidatus Thiodiazotropha sp. Lineage (GTDB taxonomy): Bacteria > Pseudomonadota > Gammaproteobacteria > Chromatiales > Chromatiaceae > Thiodiazotropha. The sequence continues at coordinate 593 of JBFNNX010000119.1, forward strand.
TGGCGCTTTATTGTTGCTGATTTGGGGAGCCTACGAAACAATCCGTATGCCAATAGATGTCTTCCCTGATCTCACGGCACCAACTGTTACCGTGGTTACGGAAGCACATGGTATGGCGCCAAAAGAGGTAGAGACGCTGGTCTCCATCCCCATCGAGGCTGCACTTAACGGTGCGTCCGGTGTTCGTCGGGTACGCTCCAATACTCAGGTAGGCATTTCAGTCGTCTATGCCGAGTTTGAATGGGGTACCGATATCTACCAAGCACGTCAAATCGTGTCAGAGAAATTGCAAGCAGTCCGTAGTGCGCTACCGCCCGATATCCCGGCACCTGTGCTTGCGCCTGTGGCTTCCGTGATGGGTGAGATTATGTTTATTGCCCTCAAATCAGATAGCCACAATGCCATGGAGCTGAAGAGCACCGCCGATTGGGTATTGCGTCGACGCCTTTTGTCTATACCCGGTGTAGCCGAGGTTATTCCTAATGGAGGGCAGACCAAGCAATATCAGGTATTGATTAAACCTGAACGCCTGGCCGCCTATAAAATCAGCCTGAACGAAGTCACCAATGCCTTGGGTGCTACCAACAACAACTCCTCAGCCGGCTTCTATACCGAAAGCGGGCAAGAGTACCTGATCCAGGGATTGGGGCGAGTGCGTTCGCTGGAAGATATTGGTAATACGGTCGTAGCCCTGCGCGGAAGCGAGCCAGTGTTAGTGCGTCATTTAGCTGAAGTTAAGTTAGGGCCTGCACCTACACGAGGAACGGCTGCCCACAATGGGCAAGAAGCTGTGGTGTTAGGCATCCAGAAACAACCAGGCGCCAATACACTTGAGCTGACTGAACGGTTGGATGAAGTCATTCAGGATATTCAATTCTCTTTACCAGAAGGCATGAAGATTGAGTCTCACATTTTTCGTCAGGCCGATTTCATCTCCGTCTCTATTGACAACCTT
>JBFNNX010000120.1:0-28707 GCA_040791665.1 Candidatus Thiodiazotropha sp.
ATGGTATTGCGATACATGTGGACAGAATTTTGAAGATGATGATCCGCACCCTGGCTGCCCAAGATCGCTACAGAAATTGCCTTCTGATCCGGGTGGTTCAATTCCTAAATACCCCTGGAAAGACGGTCCGCTAAACGCGTGGTCAATTGTCGGCATGAATCACTACCACGTAGCCGGTGAGCGTTTCCTATTCGTCTCAATGACAAAAGACGGCAAGTGCATCACGGCTGAAGGTAAAGACGATAAATACCTATGGAATCGGCTCTGCCATGCCGCATGGAAAGCTGAAGAGAATTGAACGGTGAAGATCATCACCGAGCAGCGCGAGTGTGTTGCATTGACTGGTTAAAGGTACGGACTATGCCAAGAAATATGAGCTTTGCTCTTACCACAGAGCAATTTAAAAACCGGACAAAGACAGTCACCAGGCGCAAAGGGTGGAAGTTCCTGAAGCCCGGTGATGTGGTGATGGGTTGCAAGAAGTGCATGGGCCTGAAACCTGGAGAAAAACTGGAACGGCTTGGACGTATTCGGATTATCGATACCAGAAGAGAGGATCTAAGCGATATGACCTTTGATCCTGAATACGGACAGATTGAGGTGGTGCGCGAAGGCTTTCCAGGAATGACCCCTGATGATTTCGTTTCGATGTTCGTTGATCACATGGGCGGTGATGTTAATCAAGAGGTGACTCGGATCGAGTACGAGTACCTTTAACGAATTAGCACAGGGCGCGTAGCGTCCGTTGATGCGCCTGGTTATGGCGCAAGGAGTTAAAAATGAAGCTGAGTGTTTTGAGATTTGCAAACGTGAAACGTTGTGAAGAGGTATTCCACCCTCTTAATCAGTGGACCGCTACTGATTGGGCTTGTGCAATGGCTGGAGAGGCTGGTGAGGTCTGCAACGCAGTGAAGAAACTTCGCCGCCTAGATGATGGAACCAACACTGCCAAAGATCCGCAGACAGAGGAAGAGGCATTAAAAGCAATTGGTGCTGAATTGGCTGACACAATTATCTACTGTGATCTTCTTGCAGCACGTCTCGGTCTGGATCTGAGCGTAGAGATTCAGGCGAAGTTCAACGAAGTCTCTCGACGCATGAATTCTGATGTGAGGATCTAGCGCCATAACGTTTGAATTCAGTGCGTGAGCGCAGCAGAGCGGAGCTTATCCGCTGGAATAGTTTGTTATGAAGCAAGAGTTAACGGATGTGCAAAGACGCGGACTAAAACAGCTGTTCAATGATGAGCGGTTTGGTTCGGTACATTCAGGCGCTATTGGTAGAGCTGGAACCGGCTTGGTAAAGAAAGGTCTTGCTGAACGGATCGGTTACACAATTTATGCAGGCAACTATAGAAACAAATGTATTCCAGAGGCCTGGATCAAATTTAAGTTAACTGAAAAAGGTCGCAAACTGGCAAAAGAACTTTTTGCTTCATAACGTATTGAGGTGAGCGGCGATGAATGAACCAATTGCATACATCCACTACCAAGGACGCATGGTGATTGCGGATGACTGGAAAGCCATGCTTGAGGCAGGGCGTATCGGCTGCGAGGACGCCGGAGACTGGACGCCGCTGTATAAACAATCGTCCGCTCAACCGTCGGGTTCAATTGTCAATTTGATTTTAGATGAGCTGTTTCAGACAGGGTTTGGCGACAGGGCAAAAGTACTGCAGTTATTGGACGCCGAAGGTCGTGACCTCGGCGGTAGAAACAGGGCTTCAGTAAGATCGTTACTCCTGAAGCATATGAGCAATTGAACGTATTGAGGACAGAAGCGATGAGTGATGACAATCTTGAAACTAGAGTGCGAAAGTTCAACTGCATGGAATTGCCAGGACAACCGCTTGGCATGCATATGGGCACGTCATATTTAGTAAATGATTTATGGAGAGAAGTGCAGAAACTAAAGGAAGAATCGCCTTCTGATCCGGCTGGTTATGATGATTTAGTCAAGAAGCTGCAACAACGAGTAGTCGCATTGACAATCGAGCTGTCAAGGCATAAAGAGGCAATACACAACTACATGAGCATGGGGCACGCGGGTGAACAAGACGAGGTCGTGCAAATTTTCATGGACGAATATTTACCAGACGAACCAGAAGATGAAGTGCTTTCATCATAACGATATAGGACAGAAGCGATGACATGGTATTGCGATACATGTGGACAGAATTTTGAAGATGATGATCCGCACCCTGGCTGCCCAAGATCGCTACAGAAATTGCCTTCTGATCCGACTGGTTCAACGGCGGGGAAAGTGTTTTCTGGGGTTGCTAGCCAAGAATTGTGGGGTGAAATAAACCAGCTTGACGCAACTAGCACAGGCGATGATATACGCGATGTACTGTATTCAATAGGCTGTGCACTACAGCGACTCGAATCAAAAATAGATAGCCGTTGAACGGTTGAGGTAAGCAGCGATGACAAGCAATTTTGATAAATGGTGGCGCGATGTCGGTTACAAAGCTTGGTCTGATGCGCTGGACGCAGAAGGCGGCGCACTCAAGGCATTAGAGATGGTGTTTGCTGAAGGTGCTAAATCTGAACTTCAGTCATCGACTGCTTCACCGGCTGGTTATGAAGTGTGTAGCAATCAGTTGAAAACAACAACTGCAATTGAAGATATTGTAGCTGAGCGAAAACGACAGATTGAAAAAGAGGGCTGGACCCTAGGGCATGATGATGAGCATCAAGACGACTCTTTGGTTAGGGCGGCTGTGTGCTATGCACTACCTGACAGTGAACTTAAGTACGAGCGCCGTAAAGACACAAAGGAAGATGAGCGCACAGTTGGGATTACTCGTATAGTCGAAAGGTTTGTTCCCTCACTGTGGCCATCTACATGGGCTTGTTGGTGCTGGAAACCAAAAGACCGACGCCGGGATTTGGTTAGAGCGACTGCGTTGCTACTTGCCGAGATTGAGCGCATCGACAGAAAGAATGCTTCATAACGATCAGTCTTCACGGGTTTATCCCGTGGAAGTACTGGTTAGGCTGTAATTTGGAGATAGATAATGACTGTTAATAAGCGACAAACAGAAACATATGTACTCACTGAACTGGACAGGATCGACCCAGTGACTGTGTATGTAACCAACTACCAACCAGGCCAGGGGAAGGTTGTCATTGAGTGCTACGGGGAAGCGTGGACGGCCTACTGGGGTGCCATGGGTGATAACACCCTGCAACAGTTTTTCGTGACCTGCGACAACGACTATATCCTCAACAAGATGCTGAAGAACACTATGCAAACCGATTTCGATGCCATCAATGACATTGCACACAAGAAAGGTTTTGAGCATTTGTGCGCCACGTCTGATGTTGAGGTGGCAATGCAGGCTGATGACATGCGCGAGTGCTTTGGCCCTGATTGGTACATGAATCTACCGACCTGCAATACCACAGAATATAAGTATCTGGGGCGGATTCTAAACGCTGTCAAAGGCGCGTTTACTGAAGAGCTGCAACAAGCAGCCTAACAGACGTTATCGAGACTATTTCTATATAACTACCCAAGCAGTTTATAGGGTTATGGGTTTTGATAGAGAGGGGTTATTGAGATGGACAAGAACGTATTTCCAATAGCAGCAGTAAACACACTTTCTGCCAAGTGGTGGGAAATCTGGTTAGCGCGACTATTCGGTAAGAAAAGTACCGGCGTTGATTCTGGCTGTAAGGTCACTGTCCATAAGTGGCGTAACAAATACTATTTGACTGATATGCGTAAGACGTTCGTTTAAACAACCGTAGGTGGGAGATATGAATCCACATAACCGAGTGATCATTTTAAGAATGAATCCTGATCAGCATTGGAAGGTGCAAACCAATCCATCTTGGAGTAGCAGTGAACACCATTGTAACCAGTTGTTACATAATGATGCTAATGACTATGTTGAGTATCAAAACTGTGGTGTAAAACACAGAATGATCAGATTCAGAGACCTTGGGCAATATGATATTAAGAAATCTGAGGTTAAGCCCGAATGGTTACTAGACCCATCCGGTAGCTAAGAGGTAGGTATGAGATGAGATATGAGCTAGGAAGAGTAGATGCCAGAGGGGAAACTCTAGTTGAGTTTCGTCCATTTTCTCTAAAGCTTACATTTGGGACAAGAGAGGAATATGTGTATTTTCATGACATTGTCATGCCGATGCTGTTTCCACACCTAACCGTACACCAAGCTATGGGAGACTTTTATGGTATGGGGCGTGGTCATATAGATAATGCCGGCGGCGAAATCGAGTTACCCGAACCCCCGCAGAGTTCCTGAATACTGAGGTGAGATGTGATAGAAGCATTTTTAGATACTCGCGATAGAAACTTAATGAAGCATGGTGTCAGTATGCTCAGAGATTATTGGGGTACCTATGACATGCAGTTAGGTTATGAAGATTACAGCATAAGAACATTGATAGACGATGCTTTGTATGGATTGGGGATCGCCATAGATAAAGAACAGTTCAAATCTGCTGATGGCTATGAGGCTTTCAAGCTTGTACTTATTGAGTATTTAAACAGCCAGCAGATAGTTAAGAGGTGAGATGTGAACGAAATGCAAGAGTTTGACCAGTGGTGGCATGAATCAGGGAGCGGATTAACACCAAGCCGCGATCAAGATCAAGAATCTCACGCAAAAGCAGTTGCCAAGCAATCTTGGAACGCATGCCTGAGGCACTGCCAAGTAACTGTATCAGGGGTATATGACAGAGGCGAGTTTATAGCTGCTCAAGTTATAGAAGAATGCTTTGAACAACTTAAATCACTGTATGCCGAGTAAGCCATGATAGTGCCTTTAGATAAGAGGTAAACCGATGAGCGACAGATACGCCTACGCAGCCTTAACTATCGCAATCATGCTTTCCATGCTGCAGGAGAAATTCACTGATACTGAGGTCAAGCGGTTACTCACCAGGAAGAAAGTAAGCGCCGCTCTCAAGGTTTTAAAGAGTTGATATACCTATGCTTTTAACCAAGAAACAAGCCGCTGATCAGCTACTCTGTAGCGTCAGAACAATACAGCGCCTTATTGACGCCGGGGATTTGAGGGTGGTAAATCTTACCAGCTCTACTCGTGGGCAGCGTATTCACAGGGACGATCTACAGGCCTTTATTGAGGGGCACCGGCAATGGCAATCAGGAAACTCGGAAGCGGAAGATATCAAGTTGATGTTACGTCACGACGACATAACTTCAGATTTAAGAGAAATGTTCCAAACAAAAAGGCAGCGCTCGCGCTCGAAGCAGAAATCAGACAAAAGCTTAAAAAGCGAACGACAGTTAACCGTGGTATCGAGCACGCTCTCAAGGTCTACATGAACGGAGAGGCTAAGTCGTTGAAAGGATATGATTCTTTGTGGTCTATTGGGCGAGCGGTTATCCCTTTTATCGAGGGCAAACGGTTTGATGAGGCTGGACAGGTAGCAGCTGACATTAAGACCGAGATGCTGGCGCAAGGACTGAAGCCTGCCACTATAAACAGACGGCTTTCCTTGCTTCGCAGGCTGTGCAATCTCGCCTTTGATTGGGGCTGGATAGAAGAGAATATCAGCAGGAGAATCAAGCTCCTCCCGGGTGAGGAGGAACGACATTACTATTTAACACCAAAGGAAGTTGACCAATTCGCCAAAGCAATGCCCCTGTCTGGTGATTTGGTGAGAGTCCTTGCATACACGGGATTGAGGCGCGGAGAGTTGTTCAGGCTACAGCCAGACTGGATCACCAAAGACTTTATTGTGTTGTCGAGCGAAACAAAGACAGGCAAACCCAGATTGGTGCCGATCCCAGAACAGGTTAAGGATATTATCAACACCATGCCCTTGCCATTGACTAAAAGCCATGACTACCAGCTTAGAACAGAGTGGGAGGCCGCCAGGGTGGCGCTAGGAATGGAGCATCTAAGGATACATGACCTACGACATACCTATGCCTCTTTACTCGCTCAGGCTGGTGCTACCTTGCAGCTGATAGGCAAAGCAATGGGGCATAGCACGCCAGTCATGACAAACAGGTACGCGCATCTTGTGGAAGATAACCTGAAGGATCTAGCTGACAAGTTTAAGAGCATGTAATGAACATTATGAGAACCATCAAAAATGCTGCTCAAAACAAATGCGTCCCTGGCTGCGTCCCGTGGTTATTAAGAGAATGCTAATGGAAAGACGTAAGCTACTGATATTACTGGTGCCCGGGGCCGGAATCGAACCGGCACGACCCGAAGGTCGAGAGATTTTAAGTCCGCTACAAATACCTAACTTATTGATTGTAAGTGTTTTCAGGTCACATAAATGGCCTGAAATGCGTAGTTTTGACTGTAATGCGTACCAACTGCGTACCACTCGGGCTAAAAAACCACATGCGAAAAGGGCTCCCAGCAAGCCCTATGACCACCTGATTAAAAGAAGCTTTTCCGAAACGGGCGATTCTGTCCGTAATTCAACCACTTACAACACCTTATCTGTCCATTATGTGAGCGATATCAGCAACCATTTATCAGATAGTTGGGGTTGTTTTGCCTGGAGGAAATAGACGATGAGTGACCGATTAAGGATGGATTACATCAACTCCTTACCTCAACCGTTTTTGGTGAACCTCATCGGCGGGTGGACCTTTGAACTTCACGATATCGATGTGGAGACAGGGCTGATGCGGATCAATGTGATGGGAAAGCTGGATGTTTTACACGTCAGTGACGCGCGTAATTTTGTGGATGCCGACGGTAACGACCATGACCCAGACACATTCTACACCGATTACCAAGCCTAACCTACCCGGTGTTTTACCAACTGAAATAACGGGGAGAAAAAGATGAGTCTGGTTAGAGCGATATTGAATAAATTCTTAGATGTAAATGGCTATGACCATACGCTTAATCTTGACGGTGTTCACGCATTCGTTTTTTCGGTGAAAGACCGCGGCCAAGAGATAACCGTAAGCGGTTGGGACGATAATCATAGACGATTTGAGCCAGGTCAGAGAGTGCTATTGATTCAGGAAGGCGGATCTGAAACAAGATATGAAGTTGAGAGCGTTGACAGCATGATGAATCCACCTGATCAGTATTTCATGGAAATGAAGTTTTCCCCTCGGTCTTCACATTCATAGCCCCACCCCGTAAGGAGGAAATAGACGATGCAAACACCAAGACCAACCTTAACTGAAAGACCAGTAGCGAGAAACACAGCAGGCCCCGTAGAACAGAGATTTGCAACCTGTGACCAAGAGGCATGGGTTCAAGACCGTATTAGAACGGCAATTCGAATGGCCACCTCGTTGCACCTGGAAAAGCAAGTAAGTGCAGATGCGCCTATTGGGCGGTATGGGCTAGCAGGGATTATTGAAGGTGCAGCAAGAGAAATTATTGAAACTCTAGGCATGAAGCCGGAGTTTGTGAATATCCGCAAGATAGATGATGAGAGATTAAAATGAGCACAATCACTAATGAACAATACCTAATGGCTAAAGGTTTGTGGTATTTAGCTAATGAGCACCAAAGCAAATGCGTGGAGTATGAAACTGCTCTTAACAATTTACTAGGTCTTAAGAATGGCAGTCATGTATCTGACTCAATCTATAATATTGATGGCGGATATGCTATTGATGACGCCTTAAAAAAAGAAGGTATTCAGGTAGAAACGTAGCCCAGTCGGATAGGAGAGAAGAGATGAGCGACGTGTATGAAACATATGAAGAATATGAGCATGGAGACCCTGCATCGCCTATCAGGACTATTGGCAGGTTCGTCCGTGATGGGGTCGAGGTTTGTCGTATTGAATACCCGAATGAGTACAACGAAGATATTATGGATGAAGTTGAGAGTGCTGCCACATTGCTGGGGTTTACCTTAAAGCACTCAAACAACGCTGATAGCGATTACGGCTTTAAAAAAGATTGAAGCCTAACCCCACAGGAGAGAAAGATGACTATTGATGAAATTGAGTATGCTGTTGCCCAGGGCACACTTGATGCCGCCAAGTGTTTTACTCTAATGCAGCAGAAAATTGATTTAGCAAGCGACCGCCATTATAGGAATGGCTTTATGGCTGGATGGAATGCGGGGATTACAGGCGATTACAAAACCAAAATAAACGTAGAGGCAAGGTTACGCACATAACGTATTGAGGTAAGCAGCTATGACTATAGCAGCACATAATGGAAGATGCCCTACATGCGGGTATGATTCTGACGAAATAAGACGAGCTATTTCTGATGCCTATGACATCGGCGTATCTGATACTATCGACGCAGAACAGAGAGAGTCGACGAGTGGCTCAAAAGCTGACGCCCGAGATGAAATTGTCGAAATACTTTTTAAGTATATCGACCGTATGAACGATCTTTGCGATGAAGACCCGGCAGACCAGATTTTAGAAGAGTTCACAGAAGCCGTCGATCCGGCAATTCAGCGATATTTAGATGCCCCTGATTAACGCAAGGAGAAAATACCTTGGAGCAAATAGGGATCGCATTAACTGGAGTTACAGCTATTTGGCTAAGTCAGGATAAGCGAGAAGAATGGCGCAAGTGGGCCTGCATTTTCGGCCTTGTTGGGCAGCCGTTTTGGTTCTACTCAGCCTGGACAGCAGAGCAATGGGGGATTTTTGTCTTGTGCGTATTTTACACTTGGGCGTGGTTTAAGGGGTTTCGTAATCACTGGCTGCCAAATTCGACAGCATAACCCCACAACGAGCAGACGGGTGATGCCTGACCCGTGGATGGGAGAAGATTATGGATAGACGTGAATTTCTGAAAACTTTCGCTGCAGCCGCAGTATGCGCGGTCTCGCCTGTGGCCCTAGCTGTCAAAGAGGCAGTTAGAAAGCCCGATACATACCACGTAACGCTTGGTGGTTGCTGGTCCTGGGATGAGGCTGCAGACTCTAATAAACCGTGCTCAATGAAAAAGATGATGGAGAATGCTGGCCCTGGTGATGTGGTGATAATTGGGCCTGGGGTTTACGGGTAGGCTCAATACGAAAAAGATAATGGCTTTCATGGTCGCTCTATGCCCTGAGCTCTACCTGGAAAGTAATACCATATACAGACAACACAACAGCAGCTGTCGTAGGTAGATTTGTGATCATTTCCAGCACTTCGCCGGCTGCATCTATTGGCAACCAAAGCGTTGAAATTGATAGCGGTGGAAATGCTGCTACCGTGGTTACATAAGTAGAATCTGCGCTAAATTCATCGTGCTGATCTACACCATTCCTACTAAAACACAGTGTATGTCTACCTGTTGAAGACGCGTCAATTGTGCAGTGTGCGCTTACTTTAAAATGCGTATATGAATGCCCTGACGGAGCGGCAATCGAAACTTGCCCGTTTGTCGCATTTAGGCTAATTATGCTAGACACTTCATTTTCATTTTCTGTGTTGAGCGTAATGAAGTCCCACCCTGGATTTAACGATTCATCTGATGATCTTGAAAAGGTTGCAATCGCCGTTCCAGCTGCGTACGCGCCCGATAAAGCAATTGGAAACGGGCCAAATACGTCTTTACCTATTTTGTACTTGATCCAGTAATCGCCACTGGTCAGAGATGGTCTATCAAGACCTACATGAGCGCCTGTCTTAGAGGTCAGCCTGGCCGGTGAGTCAGCACTCCATGATGTTGGCTCAGGATCTGTGCTGAGCCACATCTTTGTGAATATCTCAGCTTCAGGCCATAGACCTGTCATATGCACGGCAAAGGTCTGATCAATGCTCCGATTTACTCTGTCTGTCACATCGATCGAGGGCCGCTGCTCATTACCCCATGACCCGGCATGTTCAATCAGCCCCGTATTACCGTAGACGTTGACCCACATCGGGTACTCTTGACCGTCCGTCCAATCGGGATCAATATCGTAGCCATCACCACCGGTATCGGGTTTAACCGCTGAGTCCCAGGTCAGATCAAAGTCAGTGAAATCACCCAGATTTCTCAACTCTGTGAGCTCTGGGATAGCTGTTCTCAAGATGGTGTTGGTTTGGAACTCCTTCCACACCTCTGACATGATGAAGTAATGGCCCTGTGAATTAGGGTGAACCCTGTCGTGAGAAGTAAGACCCAATCGAGCAGGCCGGAAGTAGTTGGTGCTGATGGTCACGTCGACCTGTGAGAGCGCGCGTATGGCTGTGTCAAGGGCTTTCCAGTTGGTCAGCCTGTCTTGCATCGTCGATGAGATGATCTGCTCAAGCTCGGCGTACTCAGAGGTCCTCAGGTCGGTTTCACCCGTCTTTGAGGAATACTCATGCATGTAGGGAACACAGTATTTCTTCTTGATCGACGTGACCGGTAAAGCACTGTGTTGGTCTTCGTCATAAGGAACCAAACGACTGTAACAAATGATCGCATTGGGATTATTGGTTCTCAGATTGGCATAGAGCGCTGTGGCATCGGCGATCATCTGCGCCTGTGTGCGCCCACCGACCGCCAAAATGGCATCGTTCAATCCCAACTCAACAATAATCAGATCTGGGCTTCTGGCATTGGTCAGCTCAACCCTTGTCTGACCGGTCAGTGAATCAGGGGAATTGAGCGCCAGATCGTGATTAATCGCACCGGCACCGGTGTGGAATACCTGCAGGTCAATGCCTTCGGACTGAAAGGCGTGCGACATGTGGTCAACCCAGGTTTGTGACCATGCGAAAACTGTCTCAGAAGCGCCAAGCACCGCGATTTTCTTGGTACCGGACGAACCACCGGCGATATCCGAAAGTCTGAGCGATTTATTCTCAACCTGGTTGTTCTCGGAGTCCTCCATGGTGTAGGCGTAATCCTCGAACAGGTAGATATCATTAGCAGGACGTCCATAAGCATCGAGACGCTGAGGGTTGTCTAGAATGACGTTCTTGTCTTCATCGCCGTATATCGTAATCTGATTGGCAGGGATAGTAGGGTCTTGTCCATATTCACCGATATACAGATACCCATCGTTATAAAGTACTGATGAATCTGAAATAAATTGTTCTGGGAGTCGCTTGAAAACAGGCATAGTTAATCCTCACCCGTGAAGGTGCTACAATTCGCGTATGGATCAGGTTGTGGGTACTATCGCCGGAGTGATTTACTCGGCTTTATTTATGGCTGTGTTTGTTGTTGCGTGGGTATTTGTTGCGAGTCCACAAACATTGAAAAAAGCTGCTGTATCTCTTCTTTCAAAGCTGGCTCGACTTCTGCGATTCCGCCAAGCCTCATAAGGTGCCCTGTCGGGGTGTTGCCCTTCATGACCGACCTGCCGCCTTCAGTCAGCCATTTCACAACCTTTGGACTGGTCAAAAGACGGGCCGCAACATATGGCGACAAGAGCGCCAAGCCACCGCCAACAATCGCCCCCTCAGGGCCGCCGGCGTTATAGCCACCCACCATAGCTGAACCCGTGAACAACGAGTTATAGACATTCGCCATCGCAGTATTTGAACTGTTGATAATCGCGCCCTGGTCTTTCCATCCCTTAGCCATCACAACAAAGTCGTCCAATGCCTCGGCAAGGCCCTTGAATCGCTTACCGGAAAACATGGCATTTTTCGCGCTTTGGGATAGTTTTCTGTCACCCCAGTTGGTGGCAAAGGTTGCGATCGAGAACGTATCGTCTACGCCCTGCACGCCCGCTTGAGGTAGGCCCATTTGATAGAGCTTTGCGGACAGCACATCACCCCACATATCGTCCGGCATGGACTTTCTCAGGGCTCTAATGGCTGTGCCACCGTTATGGGCACCATTGAACGCCAATCGAAAGGCATCCTCTGTCTTTTTGGCCTTGATAAGCTTTTCAAGCTGCTCAATACGCTTTGCCCCACCACGCCAATAATTATTAGCGCGTTTAAAGGCCTGACCACCGCCTTTCTCAACGGCGTATTGCTCCATATCTTGCGACAGTGCTCCATATAGTGAGCGCCACTGCTGTTTAGAAACGTCATCCGCCGTCACAATGGCGGGATTAGAGATTTTCTCACCGACCAATGTCCTAAAGGCTTTCATCTGGCCCCAGGTCATTTGGCCGTCATTGTTTGCCAGATCAGTAAGAAATCCCCTGAACTTTGAAGGCACAGCCTCTCTGCCGATGTATTCAAGTCCCGCAAAGGTATCGAGCTTTCCCTTTAGGGCTTCGAAGGTATTTGTCATGGGTACAACATCATCTGCACCCACAAATTTATCCAAGCCACTGTAAAGTGATGACGCTTTGTTCTGAAACTGCTCTGTAAAGGTGGCCAGACCCTGCTGAATCGCCCGCCCGCCTTCCTCTGGGGTAGTTGCCTCACCAAACCCGCTACGAATACCCTTCCCCAGCTCTGTGACGGCATCAACCGTTTTGCCTACCTGTTCACGCATCAAGCCTGAAGACGTGGGTAGTTTCGAGAGAGAATCAACGGCTCCCTGTGTCGCTCGGCTGCCACTCAAGCCGGGTAATGCCCCTTCAAGGGGAATGCTGTATTTTTTATACAACTGATTCATGGCTGGCCCCATGACACCGGCGGTTCTATTCTTGACACCGGCCACACCCTGAGAAATCACGCCAGGAATAAGATCACCGACCCGCTGACCGGCGGCATTCACAATTACGTCGGTTTCAGCATCAACAAGCCGCTGAGGAATTGAGCGGGTATCGACACGCCCCCCAAATAGTTCCATGCCGGCATCGTAAGCCTGACCGCCTATCCCAGCACCCAAGCCTGCACCCATGGCACTACCGCCAGGCCCAGCAGGGGCTCCGGCAAAAGCGCCAGCAACACCACCAGCCATTTCAGGAATGACGCGGCCATACTCGGCAAGATCACCAACATCCATACCCTCTGGGTTATACAACGTTGCTTGTCCTGTCTCAGGGTCGGTGTATACGAAATTATCAGGTCCGTAAATTTGGGCGTCTGGATACGTCTTTCTGAGTGTATTAAGCCTGTCGACCGTATTTCTATACGAAGGCCCTACAGAGGCCCTCACAGAAGCAGGCGCACCGGTTTTCCGGTCGAATGAGTCCGACATAACTGAGTCTGATAATCTGCGCCGAGCTTCCAGTTCTGCCCTAGGATCACTTGACGTTTGTGCTTGTTTTATCTGTCGCCGGATCTCTAATTCTTGCCTTGGGTCCATTTAATTACCCTGCTCTTTTCTCAGCGCTTCAAGCTCTGCTTGCTCGTCTTGGCTTAAATCCCCACCAGCCTGCGCATCTGTGGAATATAAGTTTTGCTTAGTAATAACATTCTGCGAATCGAGGCCTGCACGTTCAGCTATCCCCCTGTAGCTCGTTATTCGTTTCTGGAAGTTCTTTGTTGCTTCGGTATACAACATATTTGACCGATTAAAGAAATCATCCCGTTGAGTGTCGTCTAGCCTCTCGCCTTTAATCAACTTATTGAATGTTGCTCTTACGCGAGCTGGTACGCCGCCAGCGTTTTGTGCAGTCGCAAATTCAGATTCTCTGACCACAGATCCAGGATCTAGCATCTTCATATAATTGAAGATCAATGCCAGGTCACCAGCAGCGGATGGATCTTGAACGCTTGCACGAATACGGCCATAGGAATCATTTATCTTTCGGTAATCCTTAGTAATATCGTTGACCTCCTTTCTGAGCTTCTGCTCTTGCTCGAACACCTTCGGGTCAACCTTAGGCCCTGTGCTCAGCTTATCCCGCTCAAGTTTCAGCTTGCCTTTATCGATATCCAGCTTCTCACGATCAAGCCCCAATCGGTCACGCTTCAGATCAAGTTCAGCCTGTTTAAATGGATCGGGCGGCGTCAAATACCTATCAACAAGCTTGCCGACATTGTCAGCAGTGATCATGTTCTGCGTGGCCCAGAAATTCTGTTGTTCAAAGTCCATGTTTGCCGGCTCAAGTAACTTGTCATAGGGTAAACCCTCACTCGCACGCCGGTTGATCTCGTTAGAAATGAAGATTCTTCGATCTCTATGGTCTTTGATATTCCGAAGCTTGGTAGAAAACACCTGCATCTCTCTGGCTTGCTCCTGGGCCTGTGCCAGTTCGCGCTGATCGTTTGACTGGATCATCTGCATCACGCCCTGCGCCATATCGGTTCCACCAACTTGGGCGATCTTGCTCACCAACCCCATCACCTCTTCATCCGGGGCATTTATGGCCTGGTCGATCAGTTGGCCGGCGCGGTTTTGCCTGAACTGCTTATCCAGACCCAGCGCAAGACCAATCGATTGATCCAGATCACCAACAAGTGTTCTACCGTCAATCATTGCAATCGCTCCGTGAGTGCTGGATAGTTAATCGCTTTGATCCCGTTGACCTCGTGGACATATTCTGGATACTGCTCTTCGACCTCTTGAGCAGAGAAACCTATCGACATTTCAGCACCAATAAGGTATTTAAATTGGGGTTTCCACTCCCACCGATAGAGCGTGAGCCCTGAAATCTCACCGATAGGCTGTAGATTCTCCTTAAGGCGTTCATCTGAGAAGAAAATAGCCGCCGCTGTCAGCGCGGTGTTAACCGTGTTCTCTGCGGCCTTGGCGTCTGCTTGCTGCGCCTGCAGGATTGAATTACCCCTTGCCTGGCCCATCTGTGAAAAAAGATCAGCGACACCACCTGAAGTATTAGCGCCGATCGCACCAAGCCCGGCTGCTGCGTTCTGACCTGATCCCATAAGATTGGCTTGTCTTCCGAACAAAACCTGTTCTATGGCCAGGGCCAGGTCGGTCGGAATAGCGGCTGCAGCCTTTATCCCTGCACCACTCCTACGCAATCCTGACCTGGCTAAGTGGTTCTGTACCTCCCGCTCACGTTCATCTACAAGCGCATCGAACTGACTGCCGCCCATAATCGCGGCCAATCGTTCGTTTAAACCACCTACAGTACCGGCACTGGTAACATCACCGACAACACCTTGTCCTGCTTCGATGAACGGCAATAGATTGGCTTGTGTCGCATCAAACTGACGACGTAGCTCATCCACGCCCAGCCGAGTTGATTTAACTTGCGCCTCGGCTGCACGTTTTGCTGCTTTGTTCGCGTTACCACCGCCAAACAATGAACTTAGTCCCATATTTCACCTATTCAAGCTGTTCGCCTGCCCGCATTGAAGCAAGCAAGGCGTTAAGCTGGGTTTTAATCGCGTTTACGTCCGTTACCAGCTGGTTCACGTCGGCCTTGAGTTCATTCGCCAGTATCAAAACACTTGCAAGGTCGGTAGCATCCGGGCTATCAATTGAGACTACGGAATCAACAGCATCTGAAACCGCCCCAGCCTTCGCATCGACCTTCAATACCAGCTCGTCAATGAATCGCATGTGGTGATCAGTGAAAGTCACGCCCCGGTCAGTGACTTCACCTATCGATTCACCGTAATGTGGTTTGTTTCTGATGGTCATATACCGATCACCGCGTTGTCGATCGCAACCGAGATGGGAGATGTAGTGTATATCTCGATACCGGCATAGCCGTCGTATTGGCCCAGTCCGCCAGGGACGCGAAATTCGACTTCTCTTTCGTACTGACCGACATTGCCCAATGGTATAAAGTATCGATCGCTGTAGGTCTTTCCGTCTCTTGACATTGATATGGCAATTGAACCTCCATCGCTTACCCCTTGCGCTACGTCAAGAGTCAGGTAATCGATAGTGAAAGGCGTTTTTTCCACGTAACCGACAAAGGTCATGAATGAGTGTTGGATATTCTCACCGGCATCGGTGTTTACTGGGGAATACGTGCCGAACACACCACTTTTAGCGGTGTAAAATGTACCGTTGTAATAAACGGAATACTGATAGTCCCACGGTGTTAGATTCTGTTGATCCAGCTCACTGGAGAAAAAGCACCAATTACCATCGACAAAGACGAAAGAATGCCTACGTAGCGTAAATACATAGACATCAAAGCCGCGCCATTGAAACCGCTGGGATTTGCAGTCATGTAATTCTGTGAGTGAATACTCGCGCTCTAGAATCTCATCGATCGCAGGGGTGGAGATTCTGCCGGCAGCCCCTGAAATCTCCATTGAGAAAAATCCGGGGCCTTGTTCCTTATTACGACCCAGGAACAGAAAAGCCCGCTCACTGAGAATCTTGCCACTGATGTAGCCATTAGGAATATTGCCGCCTTCAACCCGCAAAAAGGGTGAATCATCAGGCCCTACCTGACGGAAGCGCTCGATACTGTCCTCACCCAGAACAAATAAATCATTACGGAAGTTAACTACACCTGCGTTTTTGTCAGGCAAGATCTCAGCATCAAAAGAATCCTGAGAATCAATATCACCCGCATCTCCAACAGCGCTGTAAATCAACGGATCACCATTAGCCGGGACCCAAATAAAGTACCCATTCACCACCTCGACATCGATACACGTCGGTAAATCGGGATCGGTAATTTCAGCCAGGACGCTGGTTTTCGACAGGGTGTAGTTACCCGCATTTGGTGAGCAGATCGCCGCGTGATTGAAACCCTTGGCTACCTTGATTGGGTCGGTGCCCTCGATCGTCCCGACATTCACAAGGCTATCATCGACATACCGATACAAGTGTGTGCCGAAAACACCATAAAGGCGCTCTGAGTAGACAAACAGCCCACGGCATTCACCCGAGGTGACTTCAACATCCAGCTGCTCTACACCAGGTCGTGGTAGCAGCTTATTGTCGGCGAAGAACAGATTGACGGAGTATTCACGCTCTTTCGGAACAACCTTGCTTGAACGGATCGTCTTAGGTATTGGGAGCTTCATCGGTGCTAGGCTTGCCTGCAAAGAAAGTCCGCGCTAAGGCTCCCCGTGATGCGCCCTGCCCCATTGGGAGATGTCGTGAGAGTGTCGCGTCAGGCACGTTCGGCTCGTCCTTGGCCTTATACCGTTTCTTGAGCCTTTCATAACTCTCCAGCGCCTCTAGCTGAACCTTGTCACTGACTGGTGCCCGTGCAGGCTCACTCATCCGCACAGCGAGATTATATTTAATCGCGTGTGTCGCACCGGCAGGCTCGGCAATATCGGTCGTAAGATCGTCCGCCGTCACCGTACCCATATTGATCTTCTCTTCTTCCCACTCGGCCAGCATCTCGTTGAGTACCTCACGGCCCTCATTCAGAAGTTCAACCACAGCGGGCTTTACAACTGAATGAGCGCCGATCAGACCTAAAGACCGCTTAACGAGGTCTACAGCTACGCTCATTTTGCGGATTCATGCTGTTCAATCAGCTCTTGAAGAGAGCACCAGCCCTTCTTTTTCATTCCCTCAGGATCAAATGTGACGATTGAGTAACATTCGATCTTTTTTCTGTCGACAGTAATAAGCTCACCGCCATCAAGCTTTTTCAAGCTATACAGCATTGTCTTTTCAGGTGTCTTTTCAGTCATGTTCAACTCCAAAAAGGGGGCCGAAGCCCCCATGATATTTAGCCGACTGCCGCGTTCTGGTTCGGCAGCATAATCCCGCAGTGCTGAGGTTGCAGAACATGTGCTTTCGTCCAGCAGGTAAGACGATACTTAGCCGACAGATCATCAATGCTGCCCTGACGGGCAAAGATGATTGAAATGCCGGAATCAGTAGTTTCGCTCATGACCGCCATACTCTGGGCCAGCTCAGAAGTCTCAAGCTCACCAACAAAGACCTCTACGGACGGACGAGTGAAGAAAATACTCGGCTGTGTGTCGTCGGTGTTAACTACCGTGACGGCCGCGCCGTTGGCCGGAGTAGTCGTTACCGTCGCATAACGCACCTGCGCGTCCGTACCATCGGCCGGGATAATGGCCGGGCTGATCGTAAGATCATTGGTGGATACGGAGATAACACGGAAAGTCTGCAACTGACCGGTGTCTTTCTTCGAAATAGCACCAATCGAGTTCACGCCTGCAAGCGTGAAGCAATCACCCGCCACCAGGCCGTGAGCAGCGCTCACAGTCAACACCGAATAACGCGGATCATCGACCGTACCAGCCGCCAATGTGCCGGTAGAGTCAAACGCTACAGGCGTAACACTCTGGCTTGCACCATTCACAGTCACACCAGAAGAGGCAGAGCCGCTGATGTTCTGAATGACGTTCGCACGCAGGGTGTTGAAAGCAGCTACAGGCGGCAAGGTTGCACGCTCGTAAGTGGTCAACGGACGACCATCCAGGTTGTTACGTCCCGCGATATCACTCGCCATTGCGTTAGCCGCACGCGGATTCAGCACAAGAGAGCGTGAGGTGGACTGCTGGACCTCGCGTTCCATCAATGCGGTATCGCCCTTCGACAGCTTGAGATAGGTATCAAAGTTACCTGTCTCAGCCGTAACGATAGAACCACGTGTTGCAATGGTATTCTGCACGTCAGTATCTACTTGAGAAGACAGATCCTGAGTCGCAGCAACCGCAGCTTCACGAAGGCGACGCTCGTCATTACGCTCAAACGCCGACAGGGTGAAAGGCACGTTCTTGATATCGGAGGCTGCCAACGATACCGGGCAGGTAAGTTCCGTCAGATCCTTGTAGGAGGACGAAACATCCAAACCGGTGGCATTGTTCACCTGGTAGGGATACGGACGACGGACAGTCAAGCCGGATCGCTCAACTGCCTGTGCCGATGGTTTGTACTGATTGACGTTCTTAACCGTGATGTTGTTCGGGTCAAAGCCCTCGATCACAGTTTCAAAGAAGATCCTCTCTGTTTTTGAAAAACTATGAGCCATTGATCATTACTCCAAGGTAATGCCGGCCCTCGCTGCCTCTTTCTTGAGTTCAATCGCCTTACGGACACTACCCGATCCGCCATCATCTCGAATCTTGTCGAGACGGCGTTTCCAGGCAGCTGTATCTGTAGGAGTTGAAGCCCCATCAAGAGGGGTATCAGGCTCGGCTGGGGATTTATCTGATTTCGGTTTGGTCTTGAGCTTTGCTTCAAGCTCACCCAAGGCCATGGCACCTTTGAGGGGTTGCGTTTTGATCAGATTGGCGTAATAAGCGGCTTTACCAGGATTCTTGCCCAGCCAATAGACAAGCAAATGAGATCGTTCGGAATTGGCAATCAGGGTCTGTGTTGCCTCTTTGCCGAACAAGTCAATTACTTTGTCTTCAGCGTCGTTGAAATCGCTAACCTTGAGTTTGCCCGCCTCTGTATAGTGGCGGTCCAAGGCGCTATCCGTTGTAGCTTCCTGCTGCCTGACTTGAGTCGTTTGATTGAGCGAAGAGAGTTGCTCGTCTACATACTTCTTGGATTCTTCAACTCCAAGCTTGTACATATAATCGAGGCGTTCCTTCTGGTACCTCTCTTCATCATGGCCGCAGCTTTCCAGCGTTGGCTCTACAAGCGTCTCTTGCTTAGGTCCCTGCTCAAGCTGCATGCGAAGTAGCTGGTTTTCAGCTTCCAAAGCTTCGGCGGTTTTACCCGCTTCGCGTGCTTGCTCTTTCCATTTACGCTTCTGATTGATAAACGTGCCCAAAGGCACCGAATCCGACTTCGGCAGAGAGTCGGGGTCTTCTACGATGACATCAAAAGCATCACCCTCACTGGACTTATCACTACCCTCTGAAAGGGCTTTAATCTCGTCTTCTGTTGGCTGATTCTTTTCAAGTCCATCAATGTTTTCCGCCGTTTCACCCATTTTTTTCACCTCGGTATGGTTCACGAGTAACAACCTGAAAACCGTCAGGCTCGGTGATTGATTGCTGCTCAATCGGGCATAAAAAAACCGCTCGAAAGCGGTTTTAACCTGCGAATTGCAGGCACAAAAAACCCGCCGTTAAGCGGGTTCTATGGAAAATGTGTTTTACCTAGGTATATGTCCTTGCGCGAAAAATGTATGCGCGACAATTCCAGTTAAATCGTCATTAAGAAGGAACGAAAGACGCTCGCCTGGCTTGAGTAGTACTGGTACCCCTGCCTTTGCGAAGGTCCACCTCACGCCTAGCAACTCGTCCCCAGCCCCCCAGGTTTTTAACTCTGCGTCAAAGCAGGCTGCTGCCCACTGCGCATTAGTTTTTATGGGAATCCCGGCTGTTAAATCATTAAAAACCCTGTCGTGTTCGTCTATGCACTTGACTTCTATTCCATTCGTAAGGGCGCTGCCTAAATTCCCGTATTCCTGCGCCTGGAAACCGCTAGTATCCTCAACTCCGATAATGACGCGACTAACATTGTATGGATCATTGCCTGACGGCGTGATGTAGAACTCAGTCACTGAGGATGAATAATCACCGTTCGCATTTGTAGTTCCTGTACCATCACCGCTAGTGGATAAATACTGAAGCACAAGATCACGACTCACTGCCTTACCTCGCTAATACGTTCGAAAGTGTCTCTATTTTTTTCCTGCCAATATCTTCGACTGTGTCTACGGCCTTGGCGCGATTAAGCTCAGCAGTTGCGTAATCCTTCTCGGACTTGGCGATTAAGGACTCAGCCTCTGCTAACTGCTGCTGGGTAGCAGCTTCAATCAATTCGTCTTGCGGGTCTTCTTGGTTAAGGCTGTCGAGTACTGCCTGGTCTTCATCTGTCTCAGGCTTCTTAACACCCTTGATCAAGAGGTCACGCTTCACATAATCCCTGAGATCATCGATACCAGGACCATCAAGATTCTCGATAAGCAGACCAAGCACGGCCGAGTAATAGGGGTGATTCGGATCGAGTGAAGAAAGAATGTCCTTCAGTGTCTCGACCGTCTCTTCTCGCTTGGTCTCATAAGCCGGACCGGTGTCTACAACCACCTCGAAACGTCCCTTTGAAAGGTCGTTGGTCGTGGTCGGTTCGCCAGTCTCCGTATCCATGGACAGTTCCATCAACGTGACCATGCTCTCCGTACCGTCCTCGGCTAGGACACGCGCTTTGCCGTGCTCAGTGTGGATATCTGCAGCTATCGCACGATAGACTTCACCCGCCCACTTCAAGCCAGTGGCAATGTTTTCAATGATGGGCTGAACATTCAGGTCAACACGCTTCAATATGGCGTTGATGGCCTTACCTGAAGCGTCTGGATCGATTGTGTCTTGTGGAGAGCCACCGGTGCCTGTGCCAATGAAGTTTGATGTGAGTTCGATCAGGCTCCGGGTGTTTTCATCCATGACCGGGGGTTCAAGATACCCCGTTGGCCCTAGATGCTGGATATTGCCCTGCTTGTCGTAAACAGGGTCAGCTAACAGATAGTTCTTCTTTGAAATATCCGTGGCCCACAGGTTCTTAACCCGCTCCATCTGCTCTTCTGTAAACAAGGGAATACGCTTGTTGGCTGTAGCGGCGTTCTCTGCTACTAAAGATACCTCCATGTTAAACAGCCTTTGGGCATCCATACGCTTACGCACAAGGCCGTGAAAGAACTCTGCCCCGTCGATATAGGCCCTGTAGCCATAGAGTGGGATAATCGGGATGTATTTACCCTGGATACGGACGTTCTTCTTAATGAAGCCATCACCATAAAAGATGGACTTCACAACATACTGGCGCTCAATCTCCTTCTTGCGAGATAATTCCATGCCCTGGCGTTTTGCCTCGGCAATCGTCTCCCGCTCTTCATTGTGCTTGGAGGTGAGGTTCTCCGTTTTACCGGTCAATGGGTTCTGAAAGATGTAGGCAATCGCCTTCTCTTTCTTGACTTCGTAACGCTCAGCGACATAAACACCGGTCTTGGTTGTCCAGTTGAATAACCGCCGGTCATTAGGACGTACAGCGCTTGAAAGCGGTAAATCTGGGTACTCACGCATGAATGCGTCTTTGCTGTACTCATGCACCACAGTACAACGCTTAGCATCCGCCTTATCGATCCGCTTTGCGGTACTGTCCCAGGCGACCATAGAATAGGCATTGTGGATAGGCCTGAACACAACCCTCATGCGATCGTCGTCGACGCTCTCCTTATCTACGTACTCTGTCGCGATATGAAACGCACCAGTCCCCGCACCCATCACCTCAAGCACAGCGTTATCGATCGCTACAACACCGTTGTTACGCCTGAAATCCTTACGGTAAAGCCCATTGAGGATATCGGCGTCTGAATCCGTGGTCTTGTCATCATCCGGGCTATATGTGATCCCTATGCGGTTCTGTGTCCACTGTCCGTAGGTGCGATAGACATAGTCGGACGTCTGGTCCAGTTCGAGCTTAGAACGGTTCTGATAGTGATCTTCGAGAAAGCCTTCCCACTGACCACCAGGCACAGTGAAGAAACGAAACTCCTCATTAGACTTGTCGCGCTGCTCTTCGGTCGCGCTATAGTCCTCTGAGAAATCTTTCTTGTGCTGTTCTAGGAGCTCTTCGTCTGCCATATTTTCAACCGGCAATAAAAAACCGCCCGGAGGCGGCTTGTGTGGGGTTTGTGTTCATGTCATTAGAATGGGGTGTAGGCATTTGGTATCGTGACCGGCCCCGTCTTCTTGCTAACAACCATCGCTGACAGGTTCATCATTACTGAATCAGCCATGTTCGGAGATTCAATCTCTAATGCGAGCATCTCTTTTTTAGTCATAATCTGAATCAATCCTGTCGCATTGAGCTTCTTGGGTATTCGGCATACCTCTGATCTCAGAATATCGAGCTGCTCAATGTTGCTTGAGAATGAGACCAGTTCATCTGGATCAATGTACTTACCACCGACTACAGCCTGATAAGTCTTGTGGCACCTATCCCGCAGATACCAGTAATACTGGGCTCGCTTGTTCTTAAAAGTCTGCTTGTTGGTCTTTTTGTTCTCAGACTCGCCATCTTCATAAATCATGTCTGGATAATCGGGCGTTGACGCACCTAGGAAGGCCTGCGCCGTAATGTGTTTGCCTTCAAATGCCTGGTTGACCTGTCGCCTGAGGCCGGCTCCCATTCCATCGCCATCCCATACGAAGTAATCAACATGGTTGTCTACGGCGTACGTTGTCGCCCAATCACAGCCCTCATTAACATCGCCAATCTCGTTCTCCATGACATCAAGGAACACAACGCCATGACGATAAGCCAGGCCCTTAGGGTCAGGACCGCCATCAGAGGGATCATGAGAGACAACCTCAATACCACGAGGCTCGAAACCGAGACGTTTATGAGCGTCAATGCAGGCATCAAACCAATCAGGTAGGATGATGGCGTTCTCTACCGTGTCGTTATATGCGCCGTTCCATTTGTGATCATAAGCGGCTGCTGTCATGTTAATCTGATCGTCCAGGCGCTCATTCTCCAAACCAGAGGCTACAAACCACCGTCTTGGTATCTCATCCCAATTGATCTGGACGATGAGCATATAATCGTCTTCATATATACCTGTCTTTGCCAGCTGGGACTCTGCTCGTTTGAGCCACTTCCTTGAGATCGGGTCTTTTGAACTACCACGATTCATTGTGATCCAGATCTCGGGGAGTTTGACCTCTTCACCCTGCAAGGAACGCTCGATATCCTTGGCAGACAACCTCAGAGACGCTGACATTTGCCGCAGCGTCTCATCAGAAAGCTTTTCGCCCTCCTCGATCCACAGTCCATCAACGCCCGTGAGTGACGACTTTAGGCCACTTGGATTCCTGCTCAGGCCTCTATAAAAGTTACGGCCACCTGATTGGTGGTAAATGTGGGTACTATCAGATGTGATGCCATCGAACTCTAGACGATCAACTTCCTCAAGCATGAGGCGGTGAACCGACTCGTCGATAGTGTTCTGAAACTCACGGCCACAACACCACAATTGACCTGCAGCCATGCAAGCCAGGACATAATCAGCAACAAATGTGGATTTTGTCGATCCTCGACCACCTACCAGGATCTTGAGTCGCTTTTGCTTTCTCCCGAGAATTGCCAGCTTTGGCGCGTACTCAATCGGCTTCATCAAGCTCAGCGGGCTGAAATACTATCTGTGTCTGAATCTTGCGCTCTGACTTCTCTTCAACATGTTGTATGTCACGCCAGCCAAAATTGTTTTTCAGGTTGAAGATCGTCCCCGCTACATTCGCACCCGCGAGTCTTTGCTCAAGGTGTTTCTCTACCCTGAGTTTTGCCTTTTTTACCGTGTCAATGAATTCTTCCCGGCCTTCGTAGTTAATCAGGCCCATCCGAGTCAAATCCAGTGCGTATGCAAGCCCTGTGACTGTAGGGTAAATGTCGTCTATATCATTGATTAATAAGAGATCTTCTTCTGGCAGGCCTTCTAAAATAGTTTCGTCGCCAGTCATATGGACCCTACACGCCATGAAGTACAGATCGATAATCCTCTGCATCTCCTCTGGGGTCTTGTACTGACGCGACATACCCATTACTTAAACTCCCCGGTCCCTAAGACTCTGAGCTTGGCCTTGATTGTCTTGATGTTGCCGTTACTGTCGGTGTACTTGCAGTTGATGATGTAGGTTCTGTTTGAGACTGTGCTTGAAGTGTCTGCGTCCACGGCCACTGTGTAGGTTGTTTCGGCCTGATCACTAAATGTGATGCCTTCAGGCGTCGATGACCATGTGGCCGATGTTATTGACGCACCAGCACCCTTAAGGCGTCGCGTGAGGTCATATTCGATACGCTCTACGTCACCCTTTGATAGGGACGTATGGTCCTGTTGTCCGATAATGTGGTTGGGTCCTACCAAAAGAATCGCTCCTTCCGTCCTTTCTAGGACATTGATTGTCACTGTCGCCGTATCAGTTAATGCGCCGTCACTGGCCTGTACGGTGAGTGAGTAGGTTGACGTCCTGTCAATATCTGGGACATTTGCCCAGGTCAGAGCACCGGTGTTGATATCAAGCGCGATATCGTTACCGGTATTGCCTGCAATAATGGTGTATTGAATCGGGTCGTCGTCTGGGTCTGTTGCAACGACCGTCCCTATCTCTGTGCCGGCAATCAACCCTGTTGTAGAGTCAAACGATTGGTTATTGATAACCGGTGGTTGGTTGACTGTCGGTGTTAGCGCCCAGTAATTGGCATGCCAGTAGTTTTCATGCCAGTAGTTCTCAGCGAAATAGGACATTTACGAACTCGGGGTGAGTGTCATCGCCGTGCGGTTGTTGCTGGCGTCAGTTGTCGCGACAACACGCTGTGCGCCACCGTTTGGTGTGCTGAAAATATCTCCGCCACTGGATGTCCGACCAGCCAATACTGACAGCAGAATAGACATGACCTGCTGTGCCGTATAACTACCCTGTGACTCACATACCTCTGCCCATACCTGGGTAGCGATCGCCGCTGCCGTAGGGTCATTCAGTCCAGTTATCGAGGCTGGGATATCCGTCCCGGTATCCTGAACGATGGCCGCCAACTGTGTAGAGTTGCTGTCCATTTCTGCCCGGTTCTCTGCTGCTGTGGGCAATGCGTCGAGCTGCGTATCTAGATCAGCCGAGGCCATGCCCAAAGCCGCCCTTGTGCCGGCCGCATCGAGTCCTGAACCGGTCGAAGCAATGACATCCACCGTATCACCCACCGCCATGGTGAAGATGGCCGGATCTGCTGAAAGAGTTACTTGACGGGTTGAACCGACATAATCACTGATCTGCCCTACTGCCTTTTGGGTACTGGTGGATTGGTCCGTAACCACAACATAGTGGCCGTTGTAGGCGTCATCGTCCGCAGATCCTGCGGTTAGCGTAAACACGGTCTGACTCGTAAGGGTTGCAATAGTGGTGCTCTGAAGTAAATCAGGGGGCGTGCCCCCGGCACCGGTAGTCCAAGCCGCATCACCTCTATCTCTGATCGCTTCGAGTGAGTCCGTAGCGCCTGAGAATGTACCGCCTTTGATATCCGTCAGGTGGGTAATGGTTGCGGAGAGTTGAGACGAATTAAGATCCATCTCTGTCCTGTTTTCGGCTGCGGTCGGGAGTGCGTCGAGTTGTGTATCCAAATCAGCGGCCACCATACCAAGCGAAGTCCTGATATCCCCTTGACCAGCCGTTGAAATATCGACCACCTGCGCCTCAATGGGATTGGCATCCGATACCACATTGTAGCCATAAGGCCTGATCTGATAAGTGGTGGTAGCGTCTGGCGCTGTTGTCAGGGTTTTACTGAGCGTAGCCACCTTGGTGGTGGTGTTATAGGCGTCAATCATGGCCCCCTGGCCAGCACCGGTCCCGCCGGTGAATACAATCGAGTCACCCGAGAGATCATTAGAACTTGCGCCAGCTGCCAGCGTTATCGTTGTCGTGGTGCCAGATAGCGCGGTTCCTGTCTCAAACACTTGACCACCAGAAGAAACCACGTCAGCAGGCATGCCAGCAGTACCATACTTGGCATCGTAGTAATCCGCATCGACCACCATGGCACGCACAAAAATGGGTGCACAAAGACTGGCGTCCTGAATAACGATATCAAGCAGACCCAGTGTATTTGTATCGGCTGTGGTCAATGTCAGGTCATACCACCCGTCACAACCGGTTACAGCGGCAAAAGTACGGGCTGAGATATCAACAGTAGCCGCACCATTGTGTTTCAAAAGCTCCGCCTGGTCTGCTGAACCAAGCGCAAGCGTTGTTTCTGGCGTCACACCGTCGGTAGCATCAACAGCGGGTCCTATGCGTATGTCGACGCCTGTGGATTGTTTTAACTCTTGCATGCTAGTTACTCATCTGTTGACGTTGGATGTGAGTGAGCGGAACGATTGAGCTTCCACCGCCCGACGTCGTGTATGTTAGGTATATTGAATAATCTGGCTGGCTCTGACTGATTGTTCCGGCAGTGGAAGCAAGTGCAGGATAGGTGGACGAATTGTCCCCCGAATATCCAACATTGGTACTGCCGTCATTTGCAATGCCGCCTGCGCCAGTCCCTCCACTAAAAGCAGCTAACAGGTAATAACTGCTACCATTGGTTAAATCCAGATCGCCTGCGGAAACCTCATTAGCCAAGGTCAGTGTTAACAATTCTTCGTCTGTATGACTTCCTGCTGATTCATTGGAATAGCCAAGGAGATTCCCTGAAGAATCATGAATAGCAAATACTGCTGTTCTGGCTGAGTTCGCTTCAGTGGTGATATACGCGGATATTGAGGCGGCCGCGCCGTCCTCTGTCATGGTTATCTGGATACCACGTAGCGTATCGTTTCCATTGCCTTCCCAAAGGAAGTTATAGTTCGCAAACTCTGTGGTATTGCCGATATCGGGCATTATGCGGCCTCTGGATAATTCGGTTCGGTTCTTGGCCCGATCTCATCCGATTGATCGGCGAGTATGTAACAACCCTGGTTGATAGACGCCGATGTTCCACCGCCCAACAGGTCGAGAATGTCCTGTCCTGCATTCAGGCAATTTGAACCAGTATCCAGGGTGTAATCGCCACCCCCGACAAAACCAGGACTGGCTTGCTGCCCATTGGTATCCAAGCCCTCAGCTTTAAATGACGTGAAGGAGTCTGAATTGAACATAGTGGCGTTGGTGTAGCAGTTGTAATTAACTGTTCCGAACTGGTCGAACTGGGTTGATAGGGCTTCGTCGCCCGTCAGTCGATCATTGACAATATTGTTCTGGAATACACAGCCGTTATAAACAGTCGCTCCAGGAGAATCGTCCTTAAAGTAGCTGTTCGCATCGCCTGTCGAAGCCAGGGTATTATTGACAAACCTACAATCCAGCGGGGCCGGATCTCCCCAGGTCTGCCAAGATACGTCCTGATCATTGATGTCATCATGGCCATAAAACAGGTTTTGATAGATATCAACATAACCTGTGTTTCGGTTGACACCGCCGATTCTCATGCCGCCGGCATCGTTATTGTGGATCTTGTTATGGTGAACAGAGCCAGGAGCACGCAGGTATACCGTGGGGATACCTGCAGCTCCTTTTAAGTACATACCTGTCGTGTTGTCAGTCGTCTCGTTGTGGGCAATGGTGAAATCGGTTGAGGCGTAAAGCAGTATGGCTGCTTCGTTCCAGTCATTTGTGGTATCACACCTGAAACCAGTGAGCTTATTGTCCAAAGCCTTGCAGCCTGTTGCTTGCTCAAACCGAATACCGTTGTGATTGTCTGACCATGTCGCCGTTACGCCTTCAATCAGGCACCTGCGAATTTCACTACCCGTAGTCTCATGTAGAACCACGGGCCCAGTGTCTGAATGCGTGGCTGAATTGGCTTCAGTAGTGTAAAAGCCGTCCCAGATAATGTAATCGTGGCTCGCAAATTCGCCCGAAGTACCAAATGTTGGGCACCCACTCCCCATGGTAGTGGTGCCGTTTCTGAGTTCGCTTCGATTCAGCGTATTGTGTACTGCTGGGTATTCGGCGAAAAAGATGATCGGGTTGCCAGAAGACCCAGAATTAGCTGGCTGCCATGAGACTTGCCACCTGTCATTGTTATTCGATCCTGTGTAGACTCCTGGCCCTACCTGGACAATATCCCCCGCTGAAGCGTTCGACATGGCCGTCGATAACGAACAAGGCGTTGAGGGCGACGTGGCGTTAGCCCAAGAAGCCGTTCCGGTCGTCGTCACATAATGCGTAGGCGTGTAGCTGCTTCCTCCTCCAGAACCTTCAGTTCTTTTGACGAGAAAACCGGGGATGATCATTCAATAGCCTGTAATCTTATCCAGTCGTTTATTACTGGCCTGTAGTTCCTTTTCAAGCTCTTTGTCTTTGCTGTCCAGTGTTTGGATTGCGTCACGCAATGATCGATAGCTCCCGTCTACGTAGACATGCCTTAAATCGCGATCATGCTGGATAACAGTATCCCGGATAAGCACGAGACCGCCAGCAATCGCCAGGACGATGGCAGATACCACCGTAGGCAAGACCTTGTCACGAAACGCCGATATCTTTCTTCTTTCGTCCTGAACTTCATTTGCCACTGTTTGGCCTCACATATGTTCATGTGTTCTATTCATACTCCGGGATATTTGCCTTAAACCGCTCACGC